>NZ_JBIALQ010000005.1:0-690135 GCF_042873545.1 Kitasatospora sp. NPDC004615 | reverse complement strand
GGCTCCCAGTAGACGACTGGGTTGATAGGCCGGATATGGAAGCCCTGTGAGGGGTGGAGTTGACCGGTACTAATAGGCCGAGGGCTTGTCCTCAGTTGCTCGCGTCCACTGTGTTGTTCTGAAACAACGACCCCCGCCGATACGGGTGGGTGGTGCACAGTTTCATAGTGTTTCGGTGGTCATAGCGTGAGGGAAACGCCCGGTTACATTCCGAACCCGGAAGCTAAGCCTCACAGCGCCGATGGTACTGCAGGGGGGACCCTGTGGGAGAGTAGGACGCCGCCGAACAATCATTCTGGAGAAGCCCCCTGACGGGATGTCAGGGGGCTTTTCTGTTGTAGGGTCAATTCCGCACACTTGTCGTTGGTACCACAGGAGGCTCCGCACAGTGGAGGTTCAGGAGACGCGCGTCCAGACCGACCGGATCTTTACGATCCCCAATCTGCTGAGCATGGCTCGGCTGGTGGGCGTACCGATCTTCCTCTGGTTGGTGTTGTGGCCGGTCTTCGGGGGGCCGAAGAATGACGGGTGGGCGATCGTCATTCTGATGCTGAGTGGGGTCAGCGATTATCTGGACGGGAAGCTGGCTCGGCGGTGGGGGCAGATCAGCCGGCTGGGGCAGTTGCTGGATCCGGCGGCGGACCGGCTGTACATCGTGTCGACGCTGGTGGGGCTGACGTGGCGGGAGATTCTGCCGTGGTGGCTGACGGCGTTGCTGGTGGCCCGGGAGGCGTTCGTCGGGGTGGTGCTGTTGCGGCTCAACCGGGCGGGCTACGGGCCGTTGAACGTGAGTTTTCTGGGGAAGGCTGCCACGTTCAATCTGATGTACGCGTTTCCGCTTCTGCTGCTGGGTGTCGGTGACGGGTGGGTGCACCAGGTTGCGGAAGCGGTGAGTTGGGCGTTCATCTGGTGGGGGACGACGCTGTACTGGTGGGCCGGCGCGATGTATGCCGTGCAGGCCCGGCAGATCCTGCAGGCGGAGCGTCCGGCTGCTGTTTGAGATCAGCCTGAGACGTTTCACACGGCCTCCACGGTGAGTCGGATCATTTCTTCCGGGTAGACATGCGTCGGACCGGTTTGATGGACCCGCAGGGGTTCACCACCGCGAAGGAGGACGCACCCGTAATGAAAGCCGTTGTGATGGCGGGCGGGGAGGGCACTCGACTCCGCCCGATGACTTCCAGCATGCCCAAGCCACTGTTGCCGGTCGCCAATCGGCCGATCATGGAGCACGTGCTGCGGTTGCTGAAGCGGCACGGGCTCAATGACACCGTGGTGACCGTGCAGTTCCTGGCGTCACTGGTGAAGAACTACTTCGGCGACGGTGAGGAACTGGGGATGCACCTCACCTATGCCAACGAGGAAACACCGCTGGGGACGGCCGGCAGCGTCAAGAACGCCGAGGACGCGTTGCGGGACGATTCGTTTCTGGTGATCTCCGGTGACGCGCTGACGGATTTTGATCTTTCCGAGCTGATTGCTTTTCACCGGGAGAAGGGCGCACTGGTGACGGTGTGCCTGACCCGGGTGCCGAACCCGTTGGAATTCGGTATCACCATCACGGACGACGAGGGCAGGGTCGAGCGCTTCCTGGAGAAGCCGACCTGGGGACAGGTGTTCTCGGACACCGTGAACACCGGCATCTACGTGATGGAGCCGGAAGTCTTCGACTACGTGGCGGCGGGGGAGTCGGTCGACTGGTCGAGCGATGTGTTCCCGCGGTTGCTCAAGGAGGGCAAGCCGGTGTTCGGCTATGTTGCCGAGGGCTACTGGGAGGACGTGGGTACTCACGAGAGCTACCTGAAGGCACAGGCGGACGTGCTGGAGGGGAAGGTCCAGGTCGAGCTGGACGGGTTCGAGATCTCGCCGGGCGTGTGGGTGGCCGAAGGTGCGGAGGTGGACCCGGAGGCAGTGCTGCGGGGGCCGCTGTACATCGGTGACTACGCCAAGGTCGAGGCCGGCGTGGAACTGCGTGAGCACACCGTGCTGGGCTCGAACGTGGTCGTGAAGCGCGGTGCGTTCCTGCACAAGGCGGTGGTGCACGACAACGTGTACGTGGGGCCGCAGTCGAATCTGCGCGGGTGCGTGGTCGGGAAGAACACCGACGTGATGCAGGCGGCGCGGATCGACGAGGGGGCGGTGATCGGTGACGAGTGTCTGATCGGCGAGGAGTCGATCATCGCGGGCAACGTCCGGGTCTATCCGTTCAAGACGATCGAGGCCGGCGCGTTCGTCAACACCTCGGTGATCTGGGAGTCCCGCGGCCAGGAGCACCTGTTCGGGGTGCGGGGCGTGTCGGGGATCCTGAACGTGGAGATCACGCCGGAGCTGGCGGTGCGGCTGGCGGGGGCGTACGCGACGACGCTGAAGAAGGGAGCCACCGTCACTATCGCGCGTGACCACTCGCGGGGTGCGCGGGCGTTGAAGCGGGCGATGATCTCGGCGTTGCAGACCAGTGCGATCGACGTCCGGGACTTGGAGAACGTGCCGATGCCGGTGGCCCGGCAGGCGACGGCGCGGGGGAGTGCGGGCGGGATCTTCCTGCGGACCACGCCGGGAGTGCCGGACTCGCTGGACATCCTGTTCTTCGACGAGCGCGGCGCGGACCTGTCGCAGGCCGGGCAGCGGAAGCTGGACCGGGTGTACGCCCGGCAGGAGTTCCGGCGGGCGTTCCCGGGCGAGATCGGCGACCTGCTGCACCCGGCGAGCGTCTTCGACTCGTACGCGACGAACCTGCTGCGGGCGGTCGACACCAGCGGGGTGCGGGAGGCGGGGCTGAAGGTGGTGGTGGATGCCGCGCACGGCAGTGCGGGGCTGGTGCTGCCGAGCATCCTGGGCCGGCTCGGGGTGGAGACGCTGACGGTGGCCGGCGGCCTGGACGAGGCGCGGCCGACCGAGGGCGCGGACGAGCGGCGGGCGGCGCTGGCCAGGCTGGGTGAGCTGGTGGCGTCCTCGCGGGCCGCGTTCGGGGTGCGGTTCGACCCGGTCGGCGAGCGGGTGTCCTTCGTGGACGAGCAGGGCCGGGTGATCGAGGACGACCGGGCGCTGCTGGTGCTGCTGGACCTGGTCGCGGCGGAGCGCCGGGCTGGGCAGGTGGCGCTGCCGGTGACGACGACCCGGATCGCCGAGCAGGTGGCGGCGTACCACGGCACCCAGGTGATCTGGACCACGACCACGCCGGACGACCTGGCGAAGGCCGCGGCGGCGGACGGCACGATCTTCGGTGGTGACGGGCGCGGCGGTTTCGTGGTGCCCGAGTTCTCCGGGGTGCTGGACGGCGCGGCGGCGTTCGTGCGGCTGGTGGGTCTGGTGGCACGGACGCAGCTGACGCTGAGCCAGATCGATGCGCGGATCCCGCAGGCGCACATCCAGAAGCGGGACATCGCGACGCCGTGGGCCGCGAAGGGCATGGTGATGCGCTCGGTGGTGGAGGCGGCGGGCAACCGCAAGCTGGATACCACGGACGGGGTGCGGGTGGTCGAGGCGGACGGCCGGTGGACGCTGGTGCTGCCGGACCCGGCGGAGGCCGTGACGCACCTGTGGGCGGAGGGCCCGGACGACGAGGCGACGGAGCGGTTGTTGGACGAATGGGCCGCAGTCGTGGACGGTGCCGGGAGGTAATGCGGAGATGTTCTGGTGGGGGCGGGCCTTCGGGTCCGTCCCCTCCGGACGTTTGTCACGATCCTGTGCCGATACCGTCCTGCAGGCCCGGGGGCTGGTCGTGGGCCGCGTCATGGTCGTGAAACGATGTGGCGCATGCCAGCAACGTCGACGCCGAATGACCCGGACGGGCGATTCCGCCGTCCGGACGCATCGATGTCCCTGCTGACCACGGTGATGGACCACTCGCTGGACGACGGGTACGCGGAGGCGGCCCGGGCGCGCGGGGCGGAGGGCCGGTCGCGGCTGCCGGCGACGGCGAAGGGTCGGCTGGTGCTGGCCCTGGGGCTGGCGCTGGCGGCGACGGTGGTGACGGTCGGGGCGGTGAACACGCAGGAGGCGGCGCCGGTCCTGGCGAAGGAGCGGGACGCCCTGGTGAGCCGGGTGAACGACGCCAACAAGGCGGCGGACGCGTTGCAGCGGCAGGTCGAGCAGGACCGCGACAGGGTCGAGGACGCCCAGGCGCAGGCGCTGCAGTCCGGGGACGACGGCGGGCTGGCCCGGCTGGCGGCGCAGGCCGGGACCGGGGAGATCAGCGGTCCGGGCGTGAAGCTGGTGATCGAGGAAGCGTCCGGCAGCGGTGGCGGCGGCAATGTGAGCGATCCGCGGAACGCGGAGGGCTTCGGTAACAAGGGCCGGGTCCAGGACCACGACCTGCAGTACGCGGTGAACGGCCTGTGGCTGGCGGGCGCGGAGGCGGTGTCCGTGAACGGGCAGCGGCTGACCGCGCTGTCGGCGATCCGGGCCGCCGGTGACGCGATCCTGGTGGACAACCGGCCGCTGGTGCCGCCGTACACGCTGCTGGCGATCGGGGACGGGCCGCGGCTGGCGCAGGCGTTCCAGGACAACGAGGGCGGCCACTACCTGAAGGTCATCCAGGACAGCTACGGGATCCGTTCGACGGTGTCCGCGCAGAAGTCGTTGACGCTGCCGGCCGCGCTGGGCGTGACGCTGCGGGTGGCCGGGACGGAGTCGCCGACGCCGTCGCCCGCGCCGTCGCAGTCGTCCGCATCGCATTCGTCGTCGCAGCCGCCGTCGTCGCCGACCGCGAAGCCGAAGTCGCCGTCCTCGTCGGGGCCGTCCAGGTCGGCGGGTTCGACCGTGAAGTCCACTCCCTCCGGAACAGGAGCAGCTACACCGTGATTGCCGTACTGGGACTCGTGATCGGCGTGGTCGTCGGCGTGTTCGTGCAGCCGGAGGTGCCGAACGCGGTGGTGCCGTATCTGCCGATCGCGGTGGTGGCGGCGCTGGACGCGGTGTTCGGCGGCGTGCGGGCGATGCTGGACGGGATCTTCGACGACAAGGTCTTCGTGGTGTCGTTCCTGTCGAACGTGGTGGTGGCGGCGCTGATCGTGTTCCTGGGCGACCAGCTGGGCGTGGGCTCGCAGCTGTCCACCGGCGTGGTGGTGGTGCTGGGCATCCGGATCTTCTCGAACGCGGCGGCGATCCGTCGGCACGTGTTCAGGGCCTAGGGGAGCGGTTGTGAGCGAGGAGAAGGAGCCGAAGGGCCCGGAGCAGCCGGCCGCGGCGGAGGAGCCGAAGGCGGAGCCGAAGAAGCCGGAGGAGCCGGTCGAGAAGCCGGAGTCGGAGGTCGAGGAGGCCCCGGCGGCGGAGCCCGAGGTCGAGGCCGAGCCGGTGGCGGAGGAGCCGGTGGTGGCGCGGCAGGCCGCGCCGGTGCCGGTGGCGTTGCCGTCGGACGGGCGGACCCGGTTGAAGGCGGCGCTGTGGCCGCCGCGGGTGTCGCGCGGCCAGTTCGTGGTGGCGCTGCTGCTGTTCGCGCTGGGGCTGGCGCTGGCGATCCAGGTGCGGTCGACGAACGACCACAGCCAGCTGCGCGGGGCGCGACAGGAGGACCTGGTGCGGATCCTGGACGAACTGGACGGCCGCCAGCAGCGTCTTCAGTTCGAGAAGACGCAGCTGGAGCAGTCCTTGGCGCAGTTGGAGAACTCGTCCAACCAGGCCAAGGAGGCGCAGGAGCAGACCAGGAAGAAGGCCGGCGAGCTGGGCGTGCTGGCGGGGACGGAGAAGGCGACCGGCCCGGGGATCGTGCTGACGATCGATGATCCCCAAGGGCAGGTGAAGGCGGATATGCTGCTGGACACCCTGCAGGAACTCCGAGCGGCGGGGGCGGAGGCGATTCAGATCAACGACGTGCGCGTGGTGGCCGGGACGTATTTCACCGACAACGCGTCGGGCGGCGGTGTGCGGATCGACGGGAAGAACGTGTCGCAGCCGTTTCGTTTCACCGTGGTGGGAAACCCGCAGGATCTGACTCCGGCACTGAACATTCCCGGCGGTGTGGTGCGCAGCTTGGAGAAGCAGCAGGCGCGGGCGACCATCGTCCCGCAGCCGAAGGTGGTGGTGGACGTGTTGGCCACCCCGCGGCCGTTGCAGTACGGCAAGCCGGCGGCGAAGTGACGGGGCGCGCTCCGTACGGTTCGTCAGCTGCGGGTCGCCCCCGGTGGTGGGTGCCCGCAGGGGGTCGGCGACACTTGGTTTTGTCGATCGTCAGTTTCCGGCCGGATGCCGGGCTTACCGCCACACCGAGCCCTGAACCCTGCCCCGCGGGCGGTTCTGTCACACGCAAGGGGATTCGCCCGTGAGTTTTTTCTCGAAGCTTTTCGGCCGTAACAAGCAGGCGGCGGCGGAGGCACCGACCGCCCGGTACCGGCAGGAGGACGGCGGGGTGCCGTCGGCCCGTCCGGCGCCGGACGGGCAGCGTCCGCTGTACCGGGAGGACGTGACCCAGGGGGCCGGCGTGCCGACCGGGCAGATTGACGCGGGCTACGGCGCGTCGGTTGATTCGTCGGGCGGGCCGCGCATAGGTTTCCCGGCAGGACCCTCAACCTCCGGTGGAGGGTTTGCCCCGGACACCTACGCCGGGCACCCCCAGTCGGGTGTGCCGCGCCAGGAGGCTGTGAACATGGCTGGCACCAGCCCGTGCCCGCGGTGCGGGAACCAGAACCCGGCGCAGGCCCGGTTCTGCTCGAACTGCGGTACTCAGCTGCGTGGCGGCGGTTTCCCGGAGGGCGCGGTGGAGACCACGTCGACCATTTCGATCTCCGGCATCGAGTCGTACGACCCGACCGCGACGTCGACGGGCGCCACTCCGGCGCTGTCGGCCGAGGTGATGGCGGCGATCGACGCGCTGCCGCCGGGCTCGGCACTGCTGATCGTGCAGCGCGGCCCGAACTCGGGGAGCCGGTTCCTGCTGGACTCGGACGTGACCACGGCGGGTCGCCACCCGCAGGGGGACATCTTCCTGGACGACGTGACGGTGTCGCGTCGGCACGTGGAGTTCCGCCGGCAGCCCGACGGTGGCTTCTCGGTCGCGGACGTGGGCAGCCTGAACGGCACCTACGTGAACCGGGAGCGGATCGACGAGGTGCTGCTGAACAACGGCGACGAGGTGCAGATCGGTAAGTACCGGCTGGTGTTCTTCGCCAGTCACCACCGGGGGTACTGACCACTTCTCCGTTTGGAGCCCGAGTGACCCCACAGACTCCGACCCCGTCCCTCGGGTCCTCGCCCGTGCCGGCTTCGCGCCGCGCGGGCGAGGCGCGCCGGCGGGGTGACGAACTGCTGTCCATCGGCGCGGTGCTGGCCTTCCTGCGGGACGACTTCCCGGAGGTGACGATCTCGAAGATCCGCTTCCTGGAGGCGGAGGGCCTGGTCGAGCCGCAGCGCACTCCGTCCGGCTACCGGAAGTTCTCGGCGGCGGACGTGGAGCGGCTGGCGTACGTGCTGCGGATGCAGCGCGACCACTACCTGCCGTTGCGGGTGATCCGCGAGCACCTGGACGCGATCGAGCGCGGCGAGCAGCCGCCGGCGCTTCCGGCGGCGGAGGCCCGTCCGGGGCCGCTGGAGGAGGCGGACCGGGAGCTGGCGGGGTCGTCGGCGGTGGGCGGGGTGCGGCTGGGCCGGGCCGAGCTGATCGCGGCGGCGGAGGCCCAGGAGCGGGAGCTCGTCGAGTGGGAGTCGTACGGCCTGGTGCAGGCGGGGCCGGACGGCGGGTACGACGGGGAGGCGCTGCAGATCGCGCGGCTGGTGGCGGAGCTGGGCCGGTTCGGCCTGGAGCCTCGGCACCTGCGGGCGATGAAGGCGGCGGCGGACCGCGAGGTTTCGCTGGTGGAGCAGGTGGTGGCGCCGCTGAGGCGGCACCGCAATCCGCAGACCCGGGCGCACGCGGAGGCGACGGCCCGGGAGTTGGCGACGCTGTCGGTGCGGTTGCACGCGGCGATGGTTCAGGCCGGGCTGCGGGCCCGGTCCTGAGCGGGTGGGCGGTGGGCGGCGTCCGGATCACGGTGGTCGCTGCCTGCTGCGCTTTCCTATCGGGGGCTCGCGCCATAGGGTTGCTGGTGTGAATGAGCTCGACGTCGTGGGTGTCCGGGTGGAGATGCCCTCCAACCAGCCGATCGTGCTGCTGCGGGAGGTCGGCGGGGACCGCTACCTGCCGATCTGGATCGGGCCGGGGGAAGCCACCGCGATCGCTTTCGCCCAGCAGGGCATGACTCCGGTGCGGCCGTTGACGCACGACCTGTTCAAGGACGTGCTGGAGGCGCTCGGCCAGCAGCTGACCGAGGTGCGGATCAACGACCTGCGGGACGGGGTGTTCTACGCCGACCTGGTGTTCTCCGGGGGCGCCGAGGTGAGTGCGCGCCCCTCCGACGCGATAGCGCTGGCGCTGCGTACCGGCACGCCGATCTTCGGGACCGAGGAGGTGCTGGCCGAGGCCGGTATCTCGATCCCGGACGAGCAGGAGGACGAGGTCGAGAAGTTCCGGGAGTTCCTGGACCAGGTCTCGCCGGAGGACTTCGGCGGTGGTCCGCAGTAGGCCGTAATCGCGGCGGTTGATGGCGTTCTTCGGTGGCGGTCGGTCACCTGGGGCGGACGCTCTGCTAGCGGGGCGGGCCGTGGGCCGCAACTCGGCTGTGGTAGAAATCCATTTCGCTACCCGCGCATGGGGCACGAATAACCACTCGATGGGGTGAAGTTTGTGCGAGGCCCCGGCGTGGCGATCGTTGACGGTGCTTGGGCGACTGCCTACCGTCAGGTGATGGCCCGCCGGACGGGCCGCCCGCAGCCTGGGCCCGTCGGGTCCGTGCGGGGCCACGGGGGCCTTGAGGCGGAATGGACGGAGGTTGGCGATGAGCGGCACCGGCGACGAGACGCGTTCCGGAGCCCTGTGCGCGGTGCACGTGCCGCGCGCCGGCCGCGGTCCGATCGGGCGGCCCTGGCGGCCCGAACCGGACGGTGAGGAGCTGCCCCGACTCGGCCGGTTCCCGGCTGTCCAGCCCGGGCAGCCCGCGATCGAACGGCTCACCCCCACCTCGGCCCTGGTTGGCTACCGCGGCCCCACGGCCTGCGCCGCCGCCGGCATCACCTACCGCCAGCTCGACTACTGGGCCCGCACCGGGCTGCTGGAGCCCTCGGTGCGCTCCACTTATCCGGCCGGTGCGCAGCGGCTGTACAGCTTCCGGGACATCCTGCTTCTGAAGATCGTCAAGCGGCTGCTGGACGCCGGAGTCTCGCTGCAGAACATCCGGGTCGCCGTCACGCACCTGCAGTCCGCCGATCAGGCCGGCCTGACCGGGCTGACCCTGATGTGCGACGGCGCGACGGTCTACGAGTGCACCTCCCCGCAGCAGGTCGTCGATCTGCTGAACGGCGGCCAGGGCGTGTTCGGCATCGCGGTCGGCGCGGTGTGGCAGGAGCTGGAGGCCACCCTCGGCCGGCTGCACGGCGAGCGCACCGACACCGGCGAGACGCTGGTCGGCCACGACCCGGGGGACGAGCTGGCGCAGCGCCGCAACCGGGCCGTCTGACGATCTCCCCGCGGGAACCGGCCGGGCGGGCGTTTCGTCCACTCCCGTGTGCGAATGATCATGCAGGGGCTCGGGCGGCGCGGGCGGTGGCTGCTGAAGCGGCGGCCGCCCGGGTGGGGCAGTCGGCGTGGGCAGCGGCGCTGGTTCCAGGCGCTGTTGGCGTGCTCGGTGCTGGCGCTGACCCCGAACGCCTGGCTGTTCGTGACGCAGTCCCACAAGATCGGCACCGTGCAGAGCGTGCCGGCCGCGCCGGTCGCCATCGTGTTCGGAGCCGGTCTGATGAACGGCAAGCCCTCCCCGTACCTCGCGCACCGGCTGGACGCCGCGCTGGAGCTGTACCGGGCGAACAAGGTGCAGGCGATCCTGGTGACCGGCGACAACGGCACCGTCGAGTACGACGAGACCGACGCGATGCGTACCTACTTGATCGAGCGCGGCGTGCCGGAGATCCGGGTGGTCGGCGACTACGCGGGCTTCGACACCTGGGACTCCTGCACCCGCGCGCACCGGATCTTCGGCGTCGACAAGGCGGTGTTGATCAGCCAGACCTTCCATGTGCGGCGGGCGCTGGCGCTGTGCCGGGCCGCCGGGATCGAGTCGTCCGGGGTCGGCGTGGAGGAGTGGCACGACACCACCTGGCACTACGGCGAGGTGCGGGAGATCGGCAGCGCGGCGAAGGCGTTCCTGAACGTGCTGGTGCGGCCCGACCCGACGCTGCTCGGCCGGCACGAGGACGGGGTGGAGCGGGCGCTGGCCGACGCGGCGCGGGGGTGAGGGCTGCCGCGAGGCCCCCTGGGGGCGCGGGGGTGGGGGTGAGGGCTGTCTGCGGGTCCCCGGTAGGGGGAGTGGGGGTGAGGGCTGTTTGCGGGTCCCCCCCGGTAGGGGGAGTGGGGTTTGTCGGTGGTGCGCGGGAAGATGGGGCGTGCGATCGGTGCCGAGCATCATTCACCTCGACATGGACGCCTTCTTCGCGGCGGTGGAGCAGGCGTCGAAGCCGAGCTTGCGCGGAAAGCCCGTCATCGTCGGCGGGCTCGGCGGGCGTGGGGTGGTCTCCACCGCGTCCTACGAGGCGCGGAAGTTCGGTGTGCACTCGGCGATGCCGATGGCGCAGGCGCGCCGGCTGTGCCCGAACGCGGCGTTCCTGACCGGCCGGTTCGAGGCGTACCGGGCCAACAGCGAGATCGTCATGGGCCTGCTGCGGGAACGCTCCCCACTGGTCGAACCGCTCAGCCTGGACGAGGCGTTCGTCGACCTGGAGGCCGGGCCGTACGGGCCGGCGCTGGCCGCCGCGACGCCCGCCGAAGGAGCGCAGCTGGTGCTGGCGCTCGCCGAGGACCTGCGGGCGGACATCGTGGAACGCACCGGGCTGACCGCGTCGGTGGGTGCCGCGGCTTCGAAGTTGATGGCGAAGATCGGCTCCGAGCAGGCCAAACCGGACGGGTTGGTGCTGATCGAACCAGGCTCGGAGCGGGCCGTGCTGGCGCCGATGCCGGTGCGGGCGCTGCCCGGCATCGGGCCCGCGACGGAGCAGGCGCTGCGACGGGCCGGGCTTACGAGTGTTGCGGATCTTGCGGAGGCCGGGTTCGAGGAGCTGGTCGGGCTGCTCGGGAAGGCGCACGGCGCGGGCGTGTTCCAGATGGCGCTGGGGTGGGACGAGCGGCCCGTGGTGCCGGATCGGGATGCCAAATCGGTGTCGGTGGAGGACACGTTCGAGGTCGACCTGGCCGATCGGGAGCGCATTCTGCGTGAGGTCGACCAGTTGGCCGCGCGGTGCGTGCGGCGGTTGCGGGCGGCGGGGCGGTCCGGGCGGACGGTGGTGCTGAAGGTACGGCGGTTCGACTTTTCGACGCTGACCCGGTCCGAGACGTTGGGTGGGCCGACGGACGATCCTGCGGTGATCGCGGCGACGGCGCGGCGGCTGGCGCAGCAGGTGGACACCACGGGGGGTGTGCGGTTGCTGGGAGTGGGCGTTGCTCAGCTGGCCGACTACACGCAGGAGGATCTGTTCGCGCAGGCGGAGCGGGAGGCGGAGGAGCGGGAGGCGGAGGAGCGGGAGGCGGAGGAGGGGGAGTTTGGGGAGGGGGAGAGGGAGGGTGTGGTTGAGGCGGCTGAGGTGGCCGGTGAGCCGGTGGCTCGGCGGTGGTGGCCCGGGCAGGACGTGACGCACTCGGAGTTCGGGCCCGGGTGGGTGCAGGGCAGCGGGGTGGGGCGGGTCACGGTGCGGTTCGAGACGCCGTACTCGGGGCCCGGGCGGGTGCGGACGTTTTCGGTGGACGACGAGGAGTTGGTGGCTTCGGGGGCGCTCCCGCTCAGGCCTCCGGCGGTTGAGGGGTAGGCCGTGCTGCTGGGGCGCGCTGGATGGGGTGGGGGTTGGGCGCGGGGTGCGAGTTTGGGGGTGGGGGTGGTTGGGCGCGCAGTTCCTCGCGCCCCTGGCTGGGTGCCGTTTTAGCGCGGGGCGCCTTGTGGGGTGGGGGCTGGAGAGGGGCGCGAGCTTGGGGGTGGATGCCTTCCGTTTCGCGCAGTTCCCCGCGCCCCTGGTTCCGCACCCTTACGCGCGGGGCGCCTTGTGGGGTGGGGGCTGGAGAGGGGCGCGAGCTTGGGGGTGGATGCCTTCCGTTTCGCGCAGTTCCCCGCGCCCGTGGTTCCGCACCCTTACGCACGGGGCGCCTTGTGGGGTGGGGGATGGAGAGGGGCGCGAGCTTGGGGGTGGATGCCTTCCGCCTCGCGCAGTTCCTCGCGCCCCTGGTTTCGCACCCGCTTGGGGTTCGCACCCGCCTGGTTTCGCACGCCTGGTTTCGCAACCGTCTGGGTTCGCACGCCTGGTTTCGCACCCGCCTGGGGCAAATGACGGACACCCCCCGCCGATGCCCGTGGCGGGGGGGTGTCCGGAGTGACTCGCGTGTGTCCAGTACGCGAGGGGGGACGCCGTTAGGCGTCGGTCTTGGTGCGGGCCGGCTGGGGGGCGGGCTGCTCGGTGGGGGTGGTGGGGGTCTTGGTGTGGCGGATGGCGAAGGGGACGACGGCGGCGACCAGGCACATGGCGCCGGCGACCCAGAAGGCGTGCTGGTAGGCGTTCAGGGTGGGGAGGTGGACCGGGATGGGGAGCTTGAGGGTGTCGCCGGTGAGGATCGCGGCCATCACGGCGGTGCCGATGGCGCCGCCGACGGTGCGCAGGACGGCGTTCATGCCGTTGGCGATGCCGGACTGCTCGGCGGGGACGGCGCCGTTGATGTAGGCGGGCATGGCGGCGTAGGCGAGGCCGACGCCGAGGCCGAAGACGGCGGAGGAGAGGTAGATGTCGAACTCGGCGTCGTGACGCAGCGCCAGGTAGGCCATGGCGACGGCGCCGAGCAGGCCGCCGAGGACCAGCGGGAGGCGGGGGCCGCGGCGGGCGATGAGCAGGGCGCCGACGGGGGCGGCGACCATGGAGCCGATCGCGGAGGGCAGCAGCATGATGCCGGCGTGCAGGACGGTGGCGGTGAAGCCGTAGTGGGTGAGCTTCTCCGGGGTCTGCGCGAAGTTGCTGATCACCATGAACGAGCCGTACATGCCGAAGCCGATGAGCAGGCCGGAGATGTTGGTGAAGGCGACGGCGGGGCGGGCCATCATCTTCAGGTCGACCAGCGGGTGGGCGACCTTGGACTCGACCAGCAGCCAGAGCAGGGCGACGACCGCGGCGACGGCGAACAGGCCGAGGGTGCGGGTGGAGCCCCAGCCCCACTCGTTGCCGCGGCTGACGGCGATCAGCAGGGCGGAGAGCCAGCCGGCCAGGGTGAGCGCGCCGAGCGGGTCGGCGCCGCCGTTCTTGTCGACGACCGGGTCGCTGGGCACTCGCAGGATCACCAGCGCGACGGCGGCCAGGCCGAAGATCAGGCCCATCCAGAAGATCGACTTGTAGTCCCAGTGCTCCAGCAGCAGGCCGGTGGCGACCAGGCCGAGGCCGGAGCCGACGCCCATCGAGGCGGAGATGGCGGCGACGCCGGCGGTGACCTTCTGCTTGGGCAGTTCGTCACGGACGATGGCGATCGCCAGCGGCAGCACGCCGCCGCCCGCGCCCTGGAGCACCCGGGCGACGACCAGCAGGCCGAAGGAGTGGGTGCACACCGCGAGGCCGGAGCCGAGCACCAGGCCGGCCAGCGAGATCAGCAGCACGGGCTTGCGGCCGCGCAGGTCGCCGAAGCGGCCCAGCAGCGGGGTGAGGACCGCTGCGGAGAGCAGGTTGGCGGTCATCAGCCAGGTGATGTCGGAGCCCGACACCTTCAACTCGGCGGCCAGGCTCGGAAGGATCGGGACGACCGCGGTCTGCACCACGCTGTAGGCCAGCATGGCGAGGATCAGCGCGGGCAGAACCCTGGCGCTTGTGGGCTTGGCGGCCGCGGCGGTGGGCTGTGGTGCCTCACTCACGGGAATCCTCCGGGTTGCTTCAGGCGGGGCGATAGTGCAGGAACTGAAGCAACGATGTCGGGAGATGCTTCACTATGTCAAATATCGAAAGGTGAAACTTTGGCAAAGTCGAAGCCCCGGTCCGCGGAGGCGGACCGGGGCCGGGAGTTGTCGGATCGTCAGACCGGAGAGGTGGCCGGGGACTGCGGATGAGAGTCCCACGGCTGCCGCTGCGAGGCCTCGCCGTCCGCGCCGGTGGTCGCGCCGTGCACCTCCACCTGCTCGCGGCGCAGCTCCTCGCGGACCACCTGCTCCTCGGTGTACTGCTCCACCACCAGCCGCACCCGCTCCACCGGTACCAGGTACTTGCGGACCACCGGGCGCTCCTCGCGCAGCGTGACCTCCTCCACCGCCTCGGCGATCTCCAGGTCGCTCAGCGCCGCCCGCTCCGCCTCCGACACCGGGATCCGCTCCACCCGCACGCGCTCGCGCACCACTGACACCCGTCGCACGACCGCCTCGGTGGTCACGTACTTGCGCAGCCGGGTGGTGCCGATGTTGTGCCACTGGGTGGTGATGTCCAGGCGCTCCTCGCGGCAGGTGATCTCCACCGGCTTCTGCCGCTCCGCCCGGTCCGCCCGCTCCGCCCGGTCCGCCCGCTCTGCCCGCTCCGCTCGGTCCGCCCGGGCGGTCGGCGGCTCGGCGGGGCGGGGCGGCGGTTCGGGTGCGGCCTGCGGGGCGGTGAAGCCGGGCGGCGCGGGGTCCGGGCCGTGGACGGGGCCGGGGGAGGCGGCGGCGGCCGGGGCCGGGGCCGGGGCCGGGTCGAAACGGACGGGTTCGTCGGGGCTCGCCGTGTCGAGGCCGTAGTAGCGGTAGAGCTCGAGTTCCTGTTCGGGGGAGAGGTGCTGGCCCACCCCGAAGTCCGGGGACTCCTTGATCAGCGACTTGTCGTACGGGACGTGCAGCTCGTCGCCGGAGAATTCGCTGGTGGTCAGCGGGACGAAGGCGTCCCGGCCGAAGATTCCGGTTCGGACGGCCGCCCACTCGGGTACGCCGGTGGTGTCGTCCAGGTACACCTCGTCGACCGTGCCGATCTTGTCACCGTTCCGGTCGACCGCCTTGTGTCCGATCAGGTCGCGCGGATCGATATCGGTCTGCACGCTGTCCTCCAGCTGCTGCTCCTGAGGGAACATCGGGGGAGCGGTCGGAGGAGCGTGCCGGGCCGCTGTTTCACACCAAAAGGCACGTTCCGGACGGTGTCACTCCGGGTGCCTCCGTCCGGGGCGGATCGTGCGGCCGCAGCGGTGATCGTCCAGGTCGGCGCTGGTACCCTGGGCGGCGACCGCCGAGCCCGCTCGGGAGAGTCCCGGACCCGTTGGAAAGCGGGGATGCGGGACGCCGAAGGAGCAACCCCTCCCCGGAATCTCTCAGGCATCCGTACCGAACGGGATCAGGTCACTCTGGAAAGCAGGGCAGGAACGTCGGCACCGAAGCCGCCGGACGCTGTCCTCGCCGACGGTGCAAGCCGACCGGGAACCACCCCGGGCGCGCGAAGCTCTCAGGTACCGATGACAGAGGGGGAGGCTGACGGGTTCGTACGCCCGGACGCTTCCACAGCGGCCGGCCGGCGTGCGTCCCACCGCCGGTCCGCGACCAGGAGGCTTGACCCCCATGAACGCCCAGCCGACGCTCACCGAGCTTGAGCAGGCCAGCCCCTTCGAGCACCGCCACATCGGCCCCGACAGCGACGCCCAGCAGAAGATGCTGGCCCAGGTCGGCTACACCTCGCTGGACGAACTGTCCGACGCGGCCGTCCCCGACGCCATCCGCAGCCTCACCGCGCTCGGCCTGCCCGCCGGCCGCAGCGAGGCCCAGGTGCTCGCCGAACTGCGCGAGCTCGCCGGCCGCAACCAGGTCCTCACCTCGATGATCGGCCTCGGCTACTACGGCACCTTCACGCCGCCGGTCATCCTGCGCAACGTCCTCGAGAACCCCGCCTGGTACACCGCGTACACCCCGTACCAGCCGGAGATCTCCCAGGGCCGCCTGGAGGCCCTGCTCAACTTCCAGACCATGGTCGCCGACCTGACCGGCCTGGCCACCTCCGGCTCCTCGCTGCTCGACGAGGGCACCGCCGCCGCTGAGGCGATGGCCCTGACGCGGCGCGTCACCAAGGTCAAGGGCGGCGTCTTCCTGGTCGACGCCGACACCCTGCCGCAGACCCTCGCCGTGATCGAGACCCGCGCCGAACCGACCGGCGTCGAGGTCGTCACCGCGGACCTGTCGAACGGCATCCCCGCCGAGATCGCCGAACGCGGCGTCTTCGGCATGCTGATCCAGTACCCCGGCGCGTCCGGCGCGGTGCGGGACATCAAGCCCGTCATCGAGCAGGCCCACCAGCTCGGCGCGGTCGTCGCCGTCGCCGCCGACCTGCTCGCCCTCACCCTGCTGCGCTCGCCCGGCGAGCTCGGCGCCGACATCGCTTGCGGCACCTCGCAGCGCTTCGGCGTCCCGATGGGCTTCGGCGGCCCGCACGCCGGCTACCTCGCCGTGCGCGCCGAGTACGCCCGCAACCTGCCCGGCCGCCTGGTCGGCGTCTCCGTCGACGCCGACGGCAACCGCGCGTACCGGCTGGCCCTGCAGACCCGCGAGCAGCACATCCGCCGCGAGAAGGCCACCTCCAACATCTGCACCGCCCAGGTGCTGCTCGCCGTGATGGCCTCCATGTACGCCGTCTACCACGGCCCCGCCGGCCTCGCCGACATCGCCCGCCGCACCCACCGCTACGCCGCCGCGCTCGCCGCCGGCCTGCGCGCGGGCGGCGTCGAGCTCGCCCACGAGGCGTTCTTCGACACTGTGACCGCTGTTGTTCCGGGGCGTGCGGACGAGGTTGTCGCCGCGGCGCTGGCCGGTGGCGTGAACGTGTTCCGGGTGGACGCGGACCAGGTCTCGGTCTCTTGTGACGAGACGACGACCCGTGAGCACCTGGCGGCCGTGTTCGCCGCGTTCGGTGTGACGGCAGAGGTGGTCGAGGACGCGGACGCGCTGCCCGCCGGGCTGCTGCGTGAGGACGAGTACCTCACCCACCCGGTCTTCCACAGCCACCGCTCCGAGACCGCCATGCTGCGCTACCTGCGCCGCCTGTCGGACCGCGACTACGCGCTCGACCGCGGCATGATCCCGCTGGGCTCCTGCACCATGAAGCTCAACGCGACCACCGAGATGGAGCCGATCACCTGGCCCGAGTTCGGCCAGCTGCACCCGTTCGCGCCGGTCGACCAGGCCGAGGGCTTCCTGACGCTGATCCGCGGGCTGGAGCAGCAGCTGGTCGAGGTCACCGGCTACGACGCCGTGTCGATCCAGCCGAACGCGGGCTCGCAGGGCGAGCTGGCCGGTCTGCTGGCCGTCCGGGCGTACCACCGGGCGAACGGCGACACCCAGCGCGACGTGTGTCTGATCCCGTCCTCGGCGCACGGCACCAACGCGGCCTCGGCGGCGATGGCCGGCATGCGGGTCGTGGTCGTGAAGACCCTGGCCGACGGTGACGTGGACGTCGAAGACCTCAAGGCCAAGATCGAGCAGCACCGCGAGCAGCTGGCCGTGCTGATGGTCACCTACCCGTCCACCCACGGCGTGTTCGAGACCCAGATCACCGACATCTGCGCCCTCGTCCACGAGGCCGGCGGCCAGGTGTACGTCGACGGCGCCAACCTGAACGCGCTGGTCGGCCTCGCCAAGCCCGGCAAGTTCGGCGCGGACGTCTCGCACCTGAACCTGCACAAGACCTTCTGCATCCCGCACGGCGGCGGCGGCCCCGGCGTCGGCCCGGTCGCGGTGCGCGAGCACCTCGCGCCCTACCTGCCCAACCACCCGCTGCAGGCCGAGGCCGGCCCCGCGACCGGCGTCGGACCGATCTCGGCCGCGCCGTGGGGCTCCGCCGCGATCCTGCCGATCTCCTGGTCGTACGTCCGCCTGATGGGCGGCGAGGGCCTCAAGCGCGCCACCCAGGTGGCCGTGCTGAACGCCAACTACATCGCCAAGCGGCTCTCCCCGCACTTCCCCGTGCTCTACACCGGCCCCGGCGGGCTGGTCGCGCACGAGTGCATCATCGACCTGCGTCCGCTCAGCAAGGAGACGGGCGTCAGCGTCGACGACATCGCCAAGCGACTCATCGACTACGGCTTCCACGCGCCGACCATGTCGTTCCCGGTCGCCGGCACGCTGATGATCGAGCCGACGGAGTCCGAGGACCTGCACGAGATCGACCGCTTCTGCGAGGCGATGATCGCTATCCGCGGGGAGATCGAGAAGGTCGGCGCGGGCGAGTGGGCGGCGGACGACAACCCGCTGCGCAACGCGCCGCACACCGCGGCGATGATGGCCGGGGAGTGGGCGCACCCCTACACCCGCGAAGAGGCGGTCTTCCCGGCGGGCGTCAACCCGGCGGACAAGTACTGGCCGGCGGTGCGACGCATCGACGGGGCGTACGGGGACCGGAACCTGGTGTGCTCGTGCCCGCCGCTGGACGAGTACGACGCGTAGTTTGCAGTTGCACGGCGAAGCCGCCCGTCGGGGGAGTTCCCCTGGCGGGCGGCTTTTGCGTGGGCGCCTGCGGCAGGGGCCGGAAGGCATAGCGAAAGCCGCCCGTGGGGGGAGTTCCCTTGGTGGGCGGCTTTGGCCTTGGGGCCTTCCGCTGCGCGCAGTTCCCCGCGCCCCTGGCGGGGCGGGGGAGAGGGAGGGCGGGAGGGAGGAGAGGGTGCCTTCGGCGGGGGGCGTATAGCGAAGGCCGCTCGTCGGGGGGAGTTCCCTTGGTGGGCGGCTTTGGCCTTGGGGCCTTCCGCTGCGCGCAGTTCCTCGCGCCCCTGGCGGGGCGGGGAAGAGGGAGGGTGGGAGGGAGGAGAGGGTGCCTTCGGCGGGGCGGGGACGGGTAGCGAAAGCCGCCCGTGGGCGGAGTTCTGCCGGCGGGCGGCTTTGGCGTTGGGGTCTTCCGCTTCGCGCAGCCTCGCGCCCCTGACGGGGCGCGGGAGAAGCGAGGGGTGCGGGAAGGGCGGGGCGAGGGGGAAAGGCGAAGGCGCCTCCGGCGGGGCCCTGCGGGGCAGGGGGCGGGAGGCGCCTTCGGGTGGGCCTGGGGTCAGGAGTAGACCGGGCCGGTGAACTTTTCGCCGGGGCCGGAGCCGGGGGCGTCGGGGATGAGGGAGGCTTCGCGGAAGGCGAGCTGGAGGGAGCGGAGGCCGTCGCGGAGGGGGGCGGCGTGGAAGTTGGAGATTTCGGGGGCTCCGGCGGTGACCAGGCCGGCCAGGGCGGTGATCAGCTTGCGGGCCTCGTCGAGGTCCTTGTCGGCCTCGCCGCCCTCGGCCAGGCCGCACTTGACGGCGGCGGCGCTCATCAGGTGGACGGCGACGGTGGTGATCACCTCGACGGCGGGGACCTCGGCGATGTCGCGGGTCAGGTCGTCGAAGCCGAGGGCCTCGTCGGACTCGGGCGAGTGGTCGGGCTGGGTGGTCACGGTGTCACTCCGGGATGCTGGTGCGAAAGCGCAGTACAAAGGGAGGGTACAAGGCGGGCGGAGGCGGACCGGAATACCGGTCGGCCCCGGAACGCTGGTATGCTTCGAGACTGACCGGCCAGGAACCCGATTCGGGAGCCAGGCCAGCAAGTGGAGGCTCCACTTCAGGAGGCCCGAGAGGGCAACCGCGACAGTCTCCCACCCGAGCGGCCGAAGGGCCGACGGGTCCGGTCCGTGGCGAGCGCCGCAAGGAATGCTTGCTGCCAGTGGTGTCCGACAGGGCATCCCGGAACGTGTGGAGCCCCGCCTGTACCGTGCGGGGCTTTTTTCGTGCGTTCGGTGCTTCTGCCAGACGGCAGAGGGGCAGCGAAGCATGAATGAAGCCCCGCCCAGTGGTCGAAAGCCACTACGTGCGACCGCCGTCCGACGGCCGCATCGAAGAAGGTGCAACCGAGGAGGCCCCATCAGCACCGAGCCCCGCATCAACGACCGGATTCGCGTCCCCGAGGTGCGACTCGTCGGTCCCAGCGGCGAGCAGGTCGGCATCGTCCCGCTCGCGAAGGCGCTGGAGCTTGCCCAGGAGTACGACCTGGACCTGGTCGAGGTCGCCGCCACGGCGCGTCCGCCGGTGTGCAAGCTCATGGACTACGGCAAGTTCAAGTACGAGTCGGCCATGAAGGCCCGTGAGGCGCGCAAGAACCAGGCGCACACGGTCATCAAGGAGATGAAGCTCCGGCCGAAGATCGACCCGCACGACTATGACACCAAGAAGGGTCACGTCGTCCGGTTCCTCAAGCAGGGCGACAAGGTCAAGATCACGATCATGTTCCGCGGTCGTGAGCAGTCCCGCCCCGAGCTGGGCTTCCGACTGCTGCAGCGGCTCGCGGAGGACGTCCAGGAGCTCGGCTTCGTGGAGTCCGCGGCCAAGCAGGACGGCCGAAACATGATCATGGTTCTCGGCCCGCACAAGAAGAAGACCGAGGCGATGGCCGAGGCCCGCGCCGCCGCTGACGCCCGCAAGGCGGAGCGGCTCGGTCGCGGCCCGGCCGCGGAGCAGGCGGACGACGAGGTCGACGAGGTGGAGCAGGTCGAGGAGACCGAGACCGCCGAGGTCGAGCCCGCTGCCGAGACCGCCGAGGTCGAGCAGCCCGCCGAGACCGCCCAGGACGCCTGAGCCTTCGGGTTCAGATTCCGGGCGGGATCGGCACCGGTTCCGGGGCGTCCGTCCCGGAGACGAGATCCATCCAGTTCCGGCCCGCACCCCCGGGGTGCGGGCCGCGAACGGACCGACGAGGAGATACGGCGACATGCCGAAGCAGAAGACGCACAGCGGCGCCAGCAAGCGCTTCAAGATCACTGGTTCCGGGAAGGTGCTGCGCGAGCGTGCCGGCCGTCGCCACCTGCTTGAGCACAAGCCCTCGACGCTGACCCGCAAGCTGGCCGGCAACGCCGAGATGGCCCCCGGCGACGCCAAGAAGATCAAGAAGCTTCTCGGCAAGTGATCGCCCGCCCGCGGCCAGGCTGCGGGCACAGCTGATCCTTTCCGACCGAATCGAATAACGGACCGGCGGCACGAACCGGGGGTCCGGAACCAAGGAGTAATGAAGTGGCACGCGTCAAGCGGGCAGTGAACGCCCACAAGAAGCGCCGGGTCATCCTGGAGCGCGCCTCCGGCTACCGTGGCCAGCGCTCGCGCCTTTACCGCAAGGCCAAGGAGCAGGTCACCCACTCGCTCGTTTACAACTTCAACGACCGCAAGAAGCGCAAGGGCGACTTCCGTCAGCTGTGGATCCAGCGCATCAACGCCGCTGCCCGCAACAACGGCATGACCTACAACCGCTTCGTGCAGGGCCTGAAGGCCGCCGGCGTCGAGATCGACCGCAAGATGCTCGCCGAGCTCGCGGTCAACGACACCGTCGCGTTCCGCGCGCTGGTCGAGGTTGCCCAGAAGGCGCTGCCGGAGGACGTCAACGCCCCCAAGGTCGCCGCCTGATCCAGGCCGTGCCCTGATGCTTTCCCGGACCCGCAGGCCGCCCGGCCTGCGGGTCCGTGCGTTGTGCCTCCGGACAGGCCCTTGTCCGCCCGCCCCTCCGTGACGAAGAACGTGAGCATGAGCACCGAGACCCCCCTGCTGACCTCCCTGCGCTCCCCGCGCGTCGTCGCCGCCCGCCGGCTGGCCAAGCGCAACCAGCGGAGCAAGGACCGGCGTTTCCTGGCCGAGGGCCCGCAGGCCGTGCGGGAGGCCGTGGCGTTCGGGCGGCTGCCCGGCGGGGAGCACGCCGTGGTGGAGGTGTACGTGACCCGGGAGGCCGCCGAGCGGCACGCCGAGATCGTGGCCTCCGCGCACGCCGAGGGCCTGCCGGTGCTGACCGCCACCGAGGAAGTGATCGCGGAGATCTGCGACACCGTCACCCCGCAGGGCATCGTCGCGCTGTGCCGGTTCATCGACACCCCGTTCGAGCAGGTGCTGGCGTCCCGGCCGAAGCTGGTCGCCGTGCTCGCGCACGTGCGCGACCCCGGGAACGCGGGCACCGTGCTGCGCACCGCCGACGCGGCGGGTGCGGACGCGGTGGTGCTGACCGACGCGTCGGTGGACCCGTACAACCCGAAGGCGGTGCGGGCGTCCGTGGGCAGCCTGTTCCACCTGCCGTTCGCGACCGGGGTGCCGGTGGAGGAGGCGGTGGCGCGGCTGCGGGAGGCCGGGGTGCGGGTGCTGGCCGCGGACGGGGCCGGGCAGCGCGACCTTGACCAGGAGCTGGACGAGGGCACCCTCGAGGGGCCGTGCGCCTGGGTGTTCGGCAACGAGGCGTGGGGGCTGCCGGAGGAGACCCGGGCGCTGGCGGACGAGGTGGTGCGCGTCCCGATCCACGGGCACGCGGAGAGCTTGAATCTCGCCACGGCCGCCGCCGTGTGCCTGTACGCCTCCGCGCGCGCCCAGCGCTCCCCCGGCGGGTGTCGCGGCACGGCCTGAGCGCGCTAGGGTCGATCCCCATAGCCGGTACGGGGCGGGGGAGGACACCCATGGGCGGCGACGACGGCTTGGCGACCCTGGAACCGGACGACCTGCCGGACGGGTTGGTGGTCGCGGACGCACAGGGCCGGGTGGTGGTCTTCAACCGGGCCGCCGAACGGATCACCGGCCGCTCCGCGCACTGCGCGATCGGCGTGGCGCTGGAACAGGCGCTGCCGCTGGAGGACCTGGACGGCCGGCGCTGGTGGCAGCTGACCGACCCGTACGGGGGCCTGGCGGTGCGCAGCGGGCAGCCGGAGCGCAACCTGCTGCTGCCCGGGGGCCGCGAGGTGCTGGTGTGCGCCCGCTACCTGCGGGAGCGGCCGGGCGGGCCGGTGCGGCGGGTGGTGGTGACGCTGCGCGGCACCGAGGCGCGGCGGCGCACCGAACGCAGTCACGCCGAGCTGATCGCGACCGTCGCGCACGAGCTGCGGTCGCCGCTGACCAGCGTGAAGGGGTTCACGGCGACGCTGCTGGCGAAGTGGGAGCGCTTCAACGACGGCCAGAAGCGGGTGATGCTGGAGACCGTCGACGCGGACGCGGACCGGGTGACCCGGTTGATCGCGGAGCTGCTGGACATCTCGCGGATCGACGCCGGCCGGCTCGAGATCCGCCGCCAGCGCCTGGACCTGGCGGCGGCGGTGCGTCGGCACGTGGAGGGGAAGGTCGCGGCGGGCATCCCCGAGGAGCGGTTCGACATCCGGGTGGCGGCGCCGCTGGGCGAGCAGTGGGGCGACCCCGACAAGATCGACCAGGTGCTGGCGAACCTGCTGGAGAACGCGGTGCGGCACGGCGAGGGCACCGTGACGATCGAGCTGGGACCGGCCAACGACGTGGTGGAGGCGGCCGGTTCGCCGCCCCGGATGATCGAGGGCACCGCCGTCACCGTCAGCGACCAGGGCGCGGGCATCGCGGAGGAGGCGATGCCGCGGGTGTTCACCCGGTTCTGGCGGGGCTCCAAGCGGGGCGGGACGGGCCTCGGGCTGTACATCGTGAAGGGCATCGTGGAGGCGCACGGCGGGGTGATCCGGATCAGCCGGGCGGAGGGCGGCGGCGCCCGCTTCCGGTTCGTGCTGCCTGCGGGCATTCCCGACTTCATGCTCTGAGCCGTTCCGCTGCGTGGTCGGCCGCCGTGGGCGGTCGCGGCCTGCGACTACACTCGACCCTTGGCGTTCTCGAGGACGCCCGGCGAGGCAGCAGACCTGATCACGAGCAGGAGCACGGGAAGCATAGAGATGTCGGCACCCAACAAGTCGTACGACCCGGTCGAGGTCGAGGCCCTCAAGCCCGAGGTGGTGGAACAGGCCCGGGACGAGGCGATCGCCGCCTTCGCCGCCGCCGCCGACCTCGACGAGCTCAAGCAGGCGAAGGTCGCGCACACCGGCGACCGTTCCCCGCTCTCGCTCGCCAACCGTGAGATCGGCGCGCTGCCCCCGCAGGCCAAGGCCGCGGCGGGCAAGCTGATCGGCCAGGCCCGCGGAGCGGTCAACCAGGCCCTCGCCAAGCGGCAGGTCGAGCTGGAGGCGGAGCGCGACGCCCGGGTGCTGGTCGAGGAGGCAGTGGACGTCACGCTGCCCTACGGCCGCGTCCCGCGCGGTGCCCGGCACCCGCTGACCACGCTCGCCGAGCGCATCGAGGACACCTTCGTCGCGATGGGCTACCAGGTGGCGTCCGGCCCCGAGGTCGAGGCGGAGTGGCTGAACTTCGACGCCCTCAACCTGCACGCCGACCACCCGGCCCGCTCGATGCAGGACACCTTCTTCGTCGAGGCCCCCGACGGCACCGCCGACTCCGGCATGGTGCTGCGCACCCAGACCTCGCCGGTGCAGATCCGGGCGATGCTGGCCGGCGAGCCGCCGCTGTACGCGGTCAGCCCGGGCCGGGTGTACCGGACCGACGAGCTGGACGCCACGCACACCCCGGTGTTCCGCCAGGTCGAGGCGATTGCGGTGGACGAGGGCCTGACCTTCGGCCACCTGAAGGGCACCATCGAGGTGCTGGTGGAGAAGCTGATCGGCGGCGGCCTGGAGCTGCGCTGGCGGCCCTCGTACTTCCCGTTCACCGAGCCGAGCGCCGAGATCGACCTGCAGTGCTTCGTGTGCCGCGGCGCCTCGGTGGGCAACCCCGACCGCCCGTGCCGGACCTGCTCCTCGGAGGGCTGGATCGAGCTGGGCGGCTGCGGCGTGGTCAACCCCCGGGTGCTGGTCGCCGCGGGCATCGACCCGAACCGCTACAGCGGATTCGCGTTCGGCCTGGGCCTGGAGCGGATCCTGATGAACCGTCACAACGTCGCCGACATGCGCGACATGGTCGAGGGTGACGTCCGCTTCACCCTCCCGTTCGGGATGGAGATCTGATGCGCGTCCCGCTTTCCTGGCTGCGTGAGTACGTCGACCTGCCGGCGGGTGAGACCGGACGCGACGTCGCGGCCCGACTGGTCCGCGCGGGTCTCGAGGTCGAGACGGTCGAGCAGCTCGGCACCGACATCAAGGGCCCGCTGGTGGTCGGCGAGGTGCTGTCGATCGAGCAGCTGTCGGGCTTCAAGAAGCCGATCCGGCACTGCTTCGTCAACGTCGGCAGCGCCAACGGCACCGGCGAGCCGCAGGAGATCGTCTGCGGCGCGACCAACTTCCAGGTCGGCGACAAGGTCGTGGTGATCCTGCCCGGCGGCGTGCTGCCCGGGCCGTTCCCGATCTCCGCCCGGCAGACCTACGGCCACACCTCGGCCGGCATGATCTGCTCCGCCCGCGAGCTCGGCATGGGCGACGACCACGACGGCATCATCGTGCTGCCGCCCGAGTACGAGGCCGGCACCGACGCGATCGAGCTGCTCCAGCTCGCCGACGAGGTCCTCGACATCGCCGTCACCCCGGACCGCGGCTACTGCCTGTCGATGCGCGGCGTGGCCCGTGAGGCCGCCGCCGCGTACGGCCTGCCGCTGGCCGACCCGGCGCTGCTGGACGTGCCGCCGGCCAACTCCTACGGCTACCTGGTGAAGGTCGCCGACCCGATCGGCTGCGACCGCTTCGTGGCGCGCACCGTCACCGGCGTCGACCCGGCCGCGAAGTCGCCGATCTGGCTGCAGCGCCGCCTGCAGAAGTCCGGGATCCGCCCGATCTCGCTGGCCGTGGACATCACCAACTACGTGATGCTGGAGGTCGGCCAGCCGCTGCACGCGTACGACCGCGAGCGGGTGGACGGGCCGATCCTGGTCCGCCGCGCCACCGAGGGCGAGACGCTGACCACGCTGGACGGCGTCAAGCGCAAGCTGTCCGCCGAGGACGTGCTGATCTGCGACAACTCCGGCCCGATCGGCCTGGCCGGTGTGATGGGCGGGGCGGCCACCGAGATCCTCGAGCCGGTCACCGACCCGGAGACCGGCGCCGTCACCGGCACCACCGAGATCATCATCGAGGCCGCGCACTTCGAGCCGGTCGCGATCGCCCGCGCCGCCAAGCGCCACAAGCTGCCCTCCGAGGCGTCCAAGCGCTTCGAGCGCGGCGTCGACCCCGAGGCCACCCGGGCCGCCGCGCAGCGCGCCGTGGACCTGCTGGTGCTGATCGCCGGCGGCACCGCCGAGGCCGGTGTCACCGACATCGCCGCCCCGCGCCCGGTGCGCACCATCACCATCGACGCCGACCTGCCCGACCGGGTGGCCGGCGCCGAGTACGGCCGCGAGACCGTCACCCGCCGCCTGCAGGAGGTCGGCTGCGGCGTCGCCGGAGCGGACGTCCTGGAGGTCACCCCGCCGTCCTGGCGGCCCGACCTGACCGACCCGTACGACCTGGTCGAGGAGGTCGTCCGGCTCGAGGGCTACGACAACGTCCCCGCCCGGATGCCGGTCGTCCCGCCGGGCCGCGGCCTGAGCGAGGCGCAGCGCTTCCACCGCCGGGTCGGCGTGGCGCTGGCCGGCGCCGGCTACGTGGAGATCAACGCGTACCCGTTCGTCGGCGAGGCCGCGTTCGACGGCCTCGGCCTGGACAAGGACGACGCCCGCCGTCGCACCGTCAAGCTGGTCAACCCGCTGAACGACGCCGAGCCGGCGCTGCGCACCACGCTGCTGCCGGGTCTGCTGGGCGCGCTGCGCCGCAACGTGGGCCGCGGCAACACCGACCTGGCGCTGTTCGAGACCGGCACGGTGTTCCTGCCGAAGGCCGAGCCGAAGGTCGCGCCGCGGCTGCCGGTGGACCGCCGTCCGACCGAGGAGCAGCTCGCCGAGCTGAACGCGGCGCTGCCGGACCAGCCGCGCAGGGTCGCCGTCGCGCTGACCGGTGAGCGGCTGCCGTCGGGCTGGTGGGGCAAGGGCGCGCCGTCCGGCTGGGCGGACGCCATCGAGGCGGCCCGCACGGTCGCCGCGGCGGCCGGTGTGGAGCTGACGGTCCGCCAGGCGCAGTACGCGCCGTGGCACCCGGGCCGCTGCGCCGAGCTGCTGGTCGGTGACGAGGTCGTCGGCCACGCCGGTGAGCTGCACCCGCGGGTCATCAAGGCGCTGCACCTGCCGGAGCGCACCAGCGCGATGGAGATCGACCTGGACCTGGTGTTCGAGGACGGCCGCCGGGTGTCCGGCCCGCCGGTCTCGGCGTACCCGGTGGCGACGCAGGACGTGGCGCTGATCGTGGACGCGGGCGTGCACGCGGCGGACGTGGAGTTGGCGCTGCGCGAGGGCGCTGGCGAACTGCTGGAGTCGCTGCGGCTGTTCGACGTGTTCACGGGCGAGCAGGCCGGTGCGGGCAAGAAGTCGCTGGCGTACACGCTGCGGTTCCGTGCCGCGGACCGGACGCTGACCGCGGACGAGGCGTCGGCGGCCCGCGAGTCGGCCGTCGCGGTGGCCGCGGAGCGCACCGGCGCGGTGCTGCGCGGGGCCTGACGGCTACCGCTACGGACGGGAGCCCCGCCGGGCCGGGACCTTCGGGTCTCGGCGCGGCGGGGCTCCGTCGTGTGTGCGCTACTTGCAGGTGGTGTCCTTCAGCACGGTGACGATCTTGTCGCCCTCGGCGGCGGTGAGGCCGCTCTTCGCCTCGGCGAACTTGGTGGCGGCGACCTGGCCGAGGCCGGCGTCGTTGCCCTTGGACTTCTTGATCTCCTTGCAGACCTCGCCGGCGGCGTCGATCGCCGTCTGCTGGTCCTTGATCAGGTCCGGGTCGAGATCCTTCAGCCCGTTGAGCATGTTGATCTCGGCGTCGACGGCCTGGTCCCAGTTGTCGTCCGAGGGGGACGCGGCGGCGGCGGGCTTCTTGTCGCTGCTCTTGGAGCCCGGGAAGTCGCACGAGGTGAGGGTGAGGGCGACGCCGAGGGCCAGGCAGCCAAGGGCGGTTCGGGTGATGACGGATCGCATGGGGGACACTGTGCCAGAACAGCGGCGCGGGGCGCGGCCGGTACCGAAAAGGTGTGCGGGACAACACGGTTGACGAACCGGCCGGCCGGGCTGGTATGTTCCCCCTGACAGCCTTCGAACGCGCCCCCGCGGCAGCGTCGGAGGCTTTTTTCATGACTTCTGACACGGTGTGGGGTGCGGGGAGTGCCGCTGAATCGTCCGGCCCGGTGGGGTACTTGGCGCTGCTGCGGCAGCGCGAGTTCGCCGGGCTGTACGCGAGTTTCTCGCTGACGGCGGCGTCGGGGACGCTGTCGGGTTTCGCGCTGGGCTCGCTGGTTCAGGCGCGGACCGGGTCGCCGTTGCTGACGGCGCTGAGCATGTTCGGGTCGTCGTTCGCGGCGGTGGCGGGCGCGTTGACGCTGATGTCGGTCGCGGACGGCGGGCGGCCGCGGCGGACGCTGGTGGCGCTGCACGGCCTGTCGCTGGTGGCGGTGGCGGCGCAGGCCGTGCCCGGGCTGCCGCTAGTGGCGCGGTTCGGGCTGCTGCTGGTGGTGGGGTTCTTCCAGTCGCTGGGCACGGGCGCGCGGATGGGGCTGCTGGCGGAGATCGTGCCGGCCTCCGGTTACGCGCCGGCCCGGTCGCTGATGAACATCACGGCGGGCGGCGCGGCGGTGCTCGGGTTCGCGCTCGGCGGGGCGCTGCTGGCGGTGCTGAGCCCGTCCCAAGTGTTCGTGCTGGCCGGGGTGTTGGCGGCGCTGGCGACCGCAGTGGTGGCGGCGACGGTGCGGGAGCGTTCGGTGCGGACGGCGCGCCGGCCGGGCCTGCGGGAGACCTGGCAGGGCAACGTGGCGCTGCTGGGACGGCCGGGGCGGCGGGCGCTGCTGCTGAACCTGTGGGTGCCGAACGGGCTGGTGGTGGGCTGCGAGGCGCTGTTCCTGCCGTACGCGCCCGCCTCGGCCGGCCTGCTGCTGGCGGCGGGTTCGACCGGGATGCTGCTGGGCGACCTGGTGGTGGGCCGGCTGCTGGACGAGGCCGGGCGGGCGCGGTGGGCGTATCCGCTGCGGCTGCTGCTGGCGGGGCCGTTCCTGCTGCTGGCGCCGCGCCCGCCGGTGGCGGTGGCGGTGCTCGCGGTGGGTGTGGCCGGGGTGGGGTTCGCGGCGACGCTGCCGTTGCAGGAACGGCTGCTGGCGTTGACGCCGGACGCGGAGCGCGGGCAGGTGCAGGGCGTGGAGTCGGCCGGGCGGATCACCTGGCAGGGCATCGGCGCGGCCGTCGGGGGCGCGCTCGCGCAGGTGGTGGAGCCAGGGTGGGCGATCGGGCTGCTGGCCGCGCTCTCGCTGGTGGTGACGGTGGCCTCCCGCCGGGCGGTGCGGCGGGAGGCGGCGGGTGGGGTCAGAGCGGGCGGTGCATGATGTGCAGGCCGACGAGGCCGAGGGTGGGGTGGCGGAAGCCCTCGGGGACGGTGCCGAGGACGGTGAACCCGAGTGACTCGTACAGGTGCACGGCGGGGGCGTTGCTGGCGACGACGGCGTTGAACTGCATGGCGCGGTAGCCCTGTTGGCGGGCCCAGTCGAGGGTGTGCTCGCACAGGGCGCGGCCGGTGCCGCGGCCGGCGTGGTCGGGGTCGACCATGAAGCTGGCGCTGGCGATGTGCGCGCCGTTGCCCCACTGGTTGTTGTTCATCTTGGCGGTGCCGAGGACCGTGCCGTCGTCGTCGACGGCGACGACGGTGCGGTTCGGCGCGGTCAGCATCCACCAGTCGCGGGCGGTGTCGGCGGTGAGGTCGACCGGGTAGGTGAACGTCTCGCCGGCGCGGACGATGCGGTGGAAGAACGGCCAGATGGCCGGCCAGTCCTCGGAGTTGGCGTCGCGGATCATCATTCGGGCCAGCATGGCGGTGCTTGCCGACGGTGGCGAGCGGTTTTCCGCCGCATTCTTTGGCGAGTACCCGTCAGATGCTGCCGGACGTCTTGCGGGGCCGCGAGGTGGACGCTTCAATCCCTGTTAGGAAACTTTCCTAACCCTCTCCTGTGGGTCCTCCCATGCCCGCAGCCGGCCGACGGAGTGTCAGATGCGTCAGATGCAGACCAAGCACCGCACCACCCGCGCCGCCCTCGCGGTCCTGTTCGCCGCCATCCCGCTCACCCTGGCCACCGCGGGGGCGGGCACCGCCGCCGCGGCGTCCGTGGGGCTGGACGACGCGCACAAGAAGGAGATCGCCATGCAGCTGGTCTCCTCGGCGGAGAACTCCTCGCTGGACTGGAAGGCCCAGTACCAGTACATCGAGGACATCGGCGACGGCCGCGGCTACACCGCCGGGATCATCGGCTTCTGCTCCGGCACCGGCGACATGCTGGAACTGGTGCAGCACTACACCGACCTGAAGGCCGGCAACGTGCTGGCGAAGTACCTGCCCGCGCTGAAGAAGGTCAACGGCAGCTCCTCGCACTCCGGCCTCGGCACCGCCTTCGTCAACGACTGGAAGACCGCCGCCAAGGACACCGTCTTCCAGACCGCGCAGAACGACGAGCGCGACCGGGTGTACTTCAACCCCTCGGTGAAGCAGGCCAAGTCCGACGGGCTGCGGGCGCTCGGCCAGTTCATCTACTACGACGCCATCGTGATGCACGGCCCCGGTAGCAGCTCCGACTCCTTCGGCGGGATCCGCGCCGCAGCCATGAAGAAGGCCAAGACGCCCGCCCAGGGCGGCGACGAGGCGACCTACCTGAACGCCTTCCTGGACGTCCGCAAGGTGATCATGAAGCAGGAGGAGGCGCACGCCGACACCAGCCGGGTCGACACCGAGCAGCGGGTGTTCCTGAACGCCAAGAACTTCGACCTCAACCCGCCGCTGAAGTGGAAGGTGTACGGCGACTCGTACCAGATCAACAGCTGATCGGGTCGTAGGGGCGGCTGTTGACGGCCCGGCTTCCGTGCGGTGCTGCGGGGGCCGGGCCGTCGGGTGCTGTCGACGGTGTTGTCGATGGTTCGTCAACACACGTAATGCGCACTGTTATTACAACTCGGACACAACTGGGACGCCGTGCCCCGGTCGGTCGGTAGCGTCGGCCTCGACCCGCGCCCGTTTCCGAGGGGGAGCCATGCGCATCCGAGCGACCGTCACCGCCACCTGCCTGGCCGTCGTTCTCGCGGCGAGCGGCTGCGCACCGGCCCGTGGCGGGCCCGGACTCGCTTACGAGATCGACCGGGGCACCGGCGACGTCGAGCTGACCGCCTGCGCCGTCGACGACGAACTGCACTGGCCCGCCGCCACCGTCCGGATCACCAATCACACCGCCACCATCAGCAACTACGTGGTGCAGATCGCCTTCCTGGACAACGCCGGCCGCCAGATCACCGAGGGCGTCGCCGCCGCCAGCTCCCTCGCCCCCGCGCAGGACGCCGTCGAGCAGGCCCAGGGAACCGCGGACCCGAAAGGCCCGGTCAGCTGCCGGGTCGTGGACATCGCCCGCTACGCCACGCCCTGAGAGCCGCGCACTGAAACGCCTTCGGCCGCCCCTGCCGGTTCGCAGAAGGGGCGGCCGAAGGGGGCGGTCGGAGTTATGCGGTGTAGTCGTAGAAGCCGCGGCCGGACTTGCGGCCCAGCAGGCCCGCGTCCACCATCCGCGACAGCAGCGGCGGGGCCGCGTACAGCGGCTCCTTGTATTCGTCGTACATCGACTCGGCGATCGAGACGATGGTGTCCAGGCCGATCAGGTCGCACAGGCGCAGCGGGCCCATCGGGTGGGCGCAGCCGGCCTCCATGCCCTTGTCGATGTCCGCCGCCGTGGCCACGCCGGACTCGAACATCCGCACCGCGGACAGCAGGTACGGCACCAGCAGCGCGTTGACCACGAAACCGGCCCGGTCGCGGGCGCGGATCGGCTCCTTGCCGAGCGCCTCGACGGCGAACTGCTCGGCCCGGGTGGTGGTCTCCGCCGAGGTGGTCAGCGTCGGGATGACCTCGACCAGCTTCTGCACCGGCGCCGGGTTGAAGAAGTGCAGGCCGATCACCTGCTCGGGGCGGCTGGTCGCCGCAGCAAGCTTCACGATCGGGATCGAGGAGGTGTTCGAAGCCAGGATCGCGTCCCGGCGGCTCACCACCTGGTCCAGCGTCTGGAAGATCTTGATCTTGATGTCCTCGCGCTCCGCGACCGCCTCGACCACCAGGTCCCGGTCGTGGAAGTCCGCCAGCTCGGTGGTGAACGCCAGCCGCGACAGCGCCTCGTCGCGCTGCTCCTCGGTCAGCTTGCCGCGCCGAACCGCGGTCTCCAGGGAGTTGGTCAGCCGGGTCCGGCCCAGCTCCAGCGCCTCGCCACTGGCCTCCGAGACCAGCACGTCCAGGCCCGAACGGGCGAAGACCTCGGCGATGCCCGACCCCATGAGGCCGCAGCCGACTACTCCGACACGCGCGATGTCACTCACTCAGATGCCCTTCACGTGGAGCTGGGGGTCACCCAGCCGGTGGTGTCACGGCCACCGCGCCCCGGTCGGGGCCCGGCGAGTCCGCCCGGACGACGGTACTACCTGGCTTAACGCTCGTTCACCCCGGACCTGTGCCCGGCTTCGCTCTTCCGAACGGGTGAGCATCGGCGGTGCGCCCGTTCGCGCTTCGCGGCCGGGCACCAGAATGCGAACGTTCAGCCGTAGGAGGGAGCAGGAAGATGGGAACCGGATCACTTGCCGGGCAGGTCGGGCTGGTCACCGGTGCCGGGCGCGGCATCGGACGGGAGATCGCCATCGGCCTCGCCGCCGAGGGCATGGCCGTCGGCCTGATCGGCCGCACCCAGGAGACGCTGATCGCCACGCTCAAGGAGTGCGTCCGGCACGGATCGCGCGGCGTCGCCGTCGTCGCCGATGTCAGCCACCCCGGCGCCGTCCGCGAAGCCGTCCGCGCCGTCGAACACGACCTCGGCCCCGTCGACCTGCTGGTCAACAACGCCGGGCAGGTCGACGGCGCCGAAGTGCCGATCTGGGAGACCGACCCCGCGCAGTGGTGGCAGGTCGTCGAGACCAACCTGCGCGGCCCCTACAACCTGCTGCGCCACGTCCTGCCCGGCATGGTGGAACGCGGCCGCGGCCGGGTCGTCAACCTCAACAGCGGATTCGCGCTGCGCCCCGACGGCAACTACACCGCCTACGCCACCTCCAAGGGCGCGCTGCTGCAACTGTCCGACAACATCGCCGACTCGGTCGGGCAGCACGGCATCGTGGTGCTGGACATCAGCCCCGGCGCCGTCCGGACGGACATGACCGCTGACATGCCGATGTTCCGGGACCGGAGCGAGTGGGGCTCCATTCCCTACATGGTGGCCGTCACGGTGGACGCCGCCCGCGGGCGCTTCGACGCGCTGCACGGACGCTTCCTGCACGCCGGGCGGGACAACCTGGAGACGCTGGTCGCGTCCGCCGAGGCGATGCGGGAGGCGGACGCGCGGACGCTGCGGCTGCGGCCGTACGGGCCCGATGATCCGATGGCGTGACGGTGTGCTGAGCGTTTCAGAGGAGGACGTTTTAGAGGAGGAGTGCGGCCAGGTCGGCGTCCGGGAGTGAGCCGGCCGGGCGGCCCTCTCGGGCGAAGGCGCCGGCGAGCCGCTGGAGGGCCGCGTTGACCGGGGTCGGGATGTTGTGCAGGCGGCCGAGCAGGACGATCTCGCCGTTCAGCCAGTCCGCCTCGATGTCGCCGGTGCCGCGCATCAGGCTCTGCCAGGAGGAGCCGCCGCCGCGCTGCTCGCCGTTGAGCGGCACCAGCGTCACGCGGTCGGCGCGGGTGGCCCGCTGTTCGTCCGAGGACGGGTGGGTGATCCCGGCGGCCGCCAGCACCGCCCGGCCCTCCGCCTGGACGCGCTGCCACACCTGCTCGCGCAGGTCGCCGTCGATCGGTCCGGCCACCGCCTCCAGTGCGTTGCCGAGATTGCCCAGCAGCTTCGCGTACTTCCACTCCATCACCCGGTCGGTCACCGGCGCGTCGAAGAACGAGGCGGTGAGATCGGCGGCGATCCGGTCGGCGAGGCCGTCGGTTCCCTGCGGGTAGCGGCCCAGGTGCAGCATGCCCGAGCGCGGCGAGCCCGCCGCCGAGACCCGGCCCGGCTCCAGGTGCGTGGACGGCAGCCACACGCACATCCCGTACACCCGGGCGAAGCGGCGCAGCGCGATCCGTTCGTTCTCCACCCCGTTCTGCGCGCACACCAGCGGCAGGCGCTCGCCCGCCGTGCCGCCGCCGGCGACCGGGCGGGGCGCCCACTGGTCGAGCAGCTCCGTCGAATGCTGGGTCTTCACCGCCAGCACCAGTACGTCGTCCGGCATCAGGTCGATCTCGTCCGGCCCGCCGATCGCCGGGACGGGCAGGTGGTGCGTGCCGTCCGGGGTGGTCAGGCGCAGGCCGTCCTTGCGCAGGGCGGTGAGGTGCGGGCCGCGGGCGACCAGGACCACGTCGTGGCCGCTCTGGTGCAGACGTCCGCCGATGGTGCCGCCGACCGCGCCGGCGCCGAGGAAGAGATAGCGCATGGGGTGAGCATCGCACGGGCGGGGAGCGGGAGTTGAGGCCCGGTGCTTTTGGGGGCGTCTGCTACGAGCAGAGTTCGGAGGCTGTCACCGCGTGCAGGCCCTTGGCGTCGAGTCCGTCGAGGATGGCGGGCAGAGCCGTCACGGTGCCCTGGTGGCCCATGTGCAGGGCGACCACCGAACCGGCCGCCGCCGACTTCAGAACGCGCTGGGTGACGATGTCCGAGCCCGGGTCGGTGTAGTCCAGCGGGTCGATGTCGAAGGACAGTATGTGCTGGTAGCCGACCTGCTGCGCCTGGTCCTTCACCATCTGCGTCGCGTACTGCGCCGCGGACGGCCGGAACCAGCGGCCTATCGACCCCGTCAGGCGCTGCAGGCGCTCGGCGCACTGGGCTATCTCGTCGCGGGCCTGGTCCGGGCGCATCGCGGATATGTCCAGGTGGTTCTGGGTGTGGTTGCCCAGTTCGTGGCCGCCGTCGAGGATCCGCTGCGCCATCTGCGGCTGCTCGTCCAGCCAACTGCCCACCACCAGGACGGTCAGCCGCGCCCCGCGCTGCTCGGCCGCCGTCAGCAGCGCCGTCGCGACCGCCGGGTCTCCCTGCCCGTGGAACGTCAGGGCGAGCTGCGGGCGGCTGTGCGGCCCCGTGACCACTTCCTGCGGGGTGTCCGGAGCCAGCGGGGGGAGGGTGGGGGCCTCTTCGGTCTCGGGGTCGGCGGACGGGGACGGGCTCGGGCTCGGGCTCGGGTCCTCCGCGAGGTGGGAGGGCTGCGGGCGGGCCGCGACGGAGGCGGCTCCGTTGCGGTTTCCGTCGGTGCCGGCGCTGCACGTGGCGGTGAGGCCGACGGTGGCGGTGAGAGCAGCCAGCCGGGCGGAGGAACGCAGAACACTGCGGCGGTCGAGTGTCATCGCGGCCCACCCTACGCAGAGCCCTCGGGGTGTGACAGCGGCTGCCGTCCGGACGAGTGGGGTTTCGGTTTCGGGTGGCGGGTCAGGGAGTTGGGTGCTCGGGGGCCGGGTGCTCGGTGGTGGGCGAGTGCTTTGTGGTGGGCGAGTGCTTTGTGGGGCGGGGTGGGCCGAGGAGGAGCGCGGCGGTGACCAGGGTGGCGCCGAGCAGTTGGAGCGAGGTGGGGGCGGTGGCGGTGAGGACGGCGCCCGAGAGGGTGGCCGTGAGCGGGATCAGGCCGCCGAACAGGCCGGCGTGCTCCGGGGTGAGCCGGGTCAGGGCCGAGTACCAGAGCAGGAAGGCGACGCACGTCATCAGCAGCGACAGGTAGAGGAAGGCGAGCAGCTCGGTCCCGGTCGGCAGACGCGGGGAGGTGGGGGAGAGGGCGGCCGTCGCGGCGAACAGCGGGACTGCGAGGGCGACGGTGTACGCCGAGACGCGTACCGGTCCGAGACGGGGCAGGAGCGGAACGGCGAGGAGGGAGAACGCGGCCTCGCAGAGCAAGGTGCCGGTGGCGCAGAGCAACCCGACGGTGTCGCCGGAGCCGAAACCCTGGGTGAGAGCCGCACCGACCACCACCAGGGCGGCCGCCGCGAGCAGCCGGGCGGCGGGGCGGCGGCGGGCGAGGAGCGGTCCGAGGACGCCCAGCAGCAGCGGGGTGCAGCCGACGATGCTGCCGACCACTGCCGGGTCGGTGTGGCGCAACGCGGTGACCATCAGGAGGTTGAAGGCGAAGAGGCCGGTGGCGGCGAGAGCGAGGAGGAGCGCCAGTTCGCGTGCCGTCAGCCGTCTGGTGAGGCGGCCCTGGCGGCGGGCGAGAGGGAGGAGGACGGCGGCGGCGAGGGCGTAGCGGAGGGCCTGGCCGGCGGCGAGCGGGTACGAGGAGAGGGCGGCGGTGACGCCGGTGGAGCAGCCGAGGAGGGTCATGGCGGCGGCGGCTTGGAGGGAACCCGGCAGTCGCGAGCTTGCGGTGTGCGCGGTGTGCGGGGGTGTTGCGGCTGGGGCGGTGGTGGTGGGCATGGTTGTGACGCTAGGGGCGGGGTGGTCTGGTTCCCAGGGCCACCTGTGGGCTGGTGGAGAGGACCACTTTGGCGCGGGTCGGAGATGGGGACCAGAAACTTCGGGGCCTTTTCGCGCTCCGTTGATCGCCAGCAGACTTGGGGCCTGCCGCATGATGGCGGGTATGGGTTATCTGGTGGGGTCGGGGGCGTCTTCCGGTGGGGTGCGGGAGTTGTTGGTCGAGTGGGGGGAGGGGGCGGGGGATCTGGCGGGGCGGTTGACGCGGGGGTTGCGGGCGGCGGTGCGGGACGGGCGGTTGGCGGCGGGGGAGCGGTTGCCGGCGAGTCGGGTGCTGGCGGCGGAGTTGGGGGTGTCGCGGGGGGTGGTGGTGGAGGCTTACGAGCAACTCGCGGCGGAGGGTTACCTGGTGGGGCGGCGCGGGTCGGGGACGCGGGTCGCGGCGGGGGTGGCGGCGGCCGGGCCGGGGTGGGTGGAGCGGGCGGCGCCGGCCGAGGTGCGGTACGACCTGAAGCCCGGGACGCCCGATCTCGGGGTGTTTCCGCGGGCGGCGTGGGCGGCGGCGGTGCGGCGGGCGTTGCTGGGGGCGGCGAACAGCGAGCTGGGGTACTCCGATCCGGCCGGACTTCCGCAGCTGCGTGGGGAGTTGGCGGCGTACCTGGCCCGGGTGCGGGCGGTGGTGGCGCGGCCGGAGCGGGTGGCGGTGGTGAGCGGGGTGGGGCAGGGGCTGGCGCTGCTGTTGCAGGTGCTGGCCGCCGGCGGGCGGCGGCGGATCGCGGTGGAGGATCCCGGTTCGCCCGGCACGCTGGAGTTGCTGCGGGCGCACGGGGCGCGGCCGGTGGGCGTGCGGGTGGACCAAGAGGGTTTGGTGGTGCGGGAGTTGGCGTCCAGTGGTGCGGACGCGGTGCTGGTCACCCCGGCGCACCAGTACCCGACCGGGGTGGTGCTGTCGGCGCGTCGGCGGAGTGAACTCGCCGCGTGGGCGCGGGCCGGCGGGCTGGTGATCGAGGACGACTACGACGCGGAGTTCCGCTACGACCGTGAACCGCTGGGCGCCGTCCAGGGGTTGGCGCCGGAGCGGACGGTGTATCTGGGTTCGCTCAGCAAGACCTTGGCGCCCGGACTGCGGCTCGGTTGGGCGGTGCTGCCGGAGTACCTGGTGGGGGAGTTCGCGGACGCCAAGCGGTACGCGGATCTCGGGACCGGTGCGATCGACCAACTCGCTTTCGCCGCCCTGCTGGAGAGCGGCGGCTACGACCGTCACCTGCGCTCCGTCCGCCCCCGCTACCGGGCCCGCCGCGATGCCTTGGCGGCCGCGCTGAGGCAGCACCTTCCGCAGGCCGAACTGCGGGGCGTCGCGGCCGGGTTGCACCTGTACGCGGATCTGCCGGACGGCGTGGAGGAGGGTGCGGTGGCGGGTGCCGCGCTGCGGCGCGGGGTGCGGGTGGCGACGGTCGCGCCGGGGCGGCTGGGGCCAGGGCGGCCGGCAATTGCGTTGGGGTATGCGGGAGTTGCGGAGCAGCGGCTGTGGGAGGCGGCGGCGCTGCTCGGGGAGGCGGCGCGGGAGGTGGGTTGACGGGGTGCCGCCGCCGGGTTGTACCTCGGCGGCGGCAAAGCTGACGGAGCGTCAGGTCGTGAGCAGCTGGTAGGTGTTGGCGACGGCGGCGAAGACGAGGACGAGCAGGACGACGGTCAGCAGGACGAGTTGGACCACGCCGCGCTGGTGGCGGGGGGCGTAGGCGATGGCGGCGCCGGAGGCGAGGCCGGTGAGGAGGCCGCCGAGGTGGCCCTGCCAGGAGGTGAAGCTCGCGGAGACGGCCATCCAGATCACCATGGTGATCAGCATCTGGTTGCCGCCGAGGGGGTCGTAGCCCTGGCGGCGGCTGAGGATCCAGTAGCCGCCGGCCAGGCCGAAGATCGCGCCGGAGGCGCCGATGGCGAGGCTGTTGGGGGCGATCAGGTAGACCAGGACGTCGCCGCCGAGGGCGGAGAGCAGGTACAGGGCGGTGAAGCGGAGGGCGCCGAGGCGGTCCTCGATGACCGAGCCGAGTGACCAGAGCCAGTACATGTTGAAGACGATGTGGGCGATCGCGAACGGGCCGAAGGAGGAGTCCGCGGTCGGGGAGAGGTGCAGGAAGGCGCCGGTGAGGAGCCGGTACCACTCGCCGTGGGCCACGCCGGCCTGGTAGAACGCCGATATGTCGGTGGGGTCCTCGCCCGGGTTGCGCAGCATCAGCGCCGAGCCGAGCATGCCGAACCGCTGGATGGTCTCCGGGCGGACCAGTTCGAGGACGTACGCGGCGAGGTTGAGCGCGATCAACACGATGGTGGCGTAGGGCCGGGAGGTGATCCGGCCGCCGAACGCGGTGCGGGCCTGGCGGACGCTCTGGTGGCCGGACTTGACGCATTCCACGCACTGGTAGCCGACTGCGGCGTCGCGTCGGCAGTCCGGGCAGACGTGGCGGTCGCAGCGGGTGCAGCGGACGTGCGACTCGCGGTCGGCGTGCCGGAAGCAGGTCGGTGACGGCGCCTCGGGAGCGGGGGCTCCCGGGGCGGGTTCTGCGGCGTCCATGAACGGGCCTCCCCTGGGCGGTGGTGCTCGGCCGCGGGGCGTCCACGGCGATGATCCACGGCGAATCGGCGCTCACCCTAGAGCACGGCCCGAACGGGTGGGAGGTCAGCCCTGCCCGGGCTCCCGGCGGGGGCGGGGGCGGGCGCGGGCGAGGGTGTTCGGGCGGGGGCGTTTCGGGTCCTAGCGGCGGGTTGCGCTGAGGATGGTGAACTTCGGACTGCCCGCCACCGTACGGCAGTTGCCGAACAGCTTGCGGAGCTTGACGTGGTAGCCCAGGTGCCGGTTGCCGACCACGCGCAGCTCGCCGCCCGGGCGCAGCACCCGGCGGGCGCCGGTGAACATCCGCCAGGCGATGGCGTCCGTGGTGGCCTGATGGGAGTGGAACGGCGGGTTCAGCAGGACGACGTCCACCGAGGCGTCCGGGATGTCCGCGAGGGCGTCGCCGACCAGGAATTCGGCGCGGGCGTCCGGGCCGAGGGCGGTGCGGAAGGTCTCCTCGGCGGAGGCCACCGCCTGGAACGACTCGTCCACGAAGAGGAGTTCGGCGTGCGGGGCGGTCAGTGCGGCCGCGGTGCCGACGATGCCGTTGCCGCAGCCGAGGTCGACGACCCGGCGGGCGTCCTGCAGGTCGGGCAGGTGCTGGAGGAAGAACCGGGTGCCGATGTCGAGGCGGTCCGCGCAGAACACGCCTGCCTGGTTGGCGACTTGGCGGCCCGAGAGCACGCCGATGCCGTCCGGCAGGTTGTAGCGCAGCGGCCACGGGTTGGCCGGGCGAGCAAGCTCCGGCTGCGGGGTGGTGTGGATCAGGCGGGCCTTGCGGACCGCCAGCGAGGTGCGGGTCGGGCCGAGGATCCGTTCGAACAGCTGGAGGGTGGAGGTGTGGATCTCGGTCACCATTCCGGTGCCGACCACTACGGTGCCCTCGTGCAGGGCGGGTGCCAGGCGGTGCAGCTGGTCCTCCAGCAGCGCCAGGCTCTTGGGCACCCGGACGAGCAGGACGTCGATGCGGGACGGGGGTGCGTCCTGGGTGGTGCGGACGTCCACCAGCGCCGGGTCCAGGCCGTTGCGGGTCAGGTTCGCGGTGATCGCCCGGCCGGACAGGTACGAGTCGGTGATCGCCGTCAGCGTTCCGGCCGTCGCGGCGAGTGCCGTGGAGACGCCGCCCCAGCGGTCGCCGAGCACCACCACCGCGCCGTCCAGCGGCACCGGGCCGCCGTTCTCCGGCCCCTCCTTCAGGTACCGCAGCAGGTACTCGTCGGCGGCGTCCCAGGCGCGCAGCTGCTCGCGCGGGTTCTCCGGGAATCGGGCCAGCTCGAAGGTGCCCCAGGCGGTGGTGAAAGAGTTGTTCATCGTGCCCCCAGGCTATCGGAGGGGGCGAGGGTCACCGGACGGTGACGGCGGGGGAGGGGACGGCAGCATGCGGCGGCGGGGGAGGGGCGGTCGGGGCAGTAACGGCGGTGGACGGGGCGATCGCGAGGGCGAGGATGATCGTTAAGATCCCCCGCATGTCATCGACCCCGCCGCCGTCCATACCAGCCGCACCGCCCGCCCGGTCCCCGGAGTTCGACCGGCTCAAGGCCTTCCCCGAACTCGCGGCGCTGCGCGAATCCGTCCAGCAGCAGCGCTGGGAGCAGGTGGCGGCCTTCCTGGGCGGGCTGACCGACCCGGCCGACCGCGCCACCGCCGCGTACGTCGTCGCCGAGACGCCGGACGCGGGCGCGTTCCTGCAACGGATGACGGCCGAGCACCCCGGGAGCACACTGCCACGGGTGCTGCACGGCTGCTACTACGTCCACCAGGCCTGGGAGGCGCGCGGTGCGGCCCGGGCGAAGAACGTCGATGCCGAGTCCTTCGGGCTCTTCCACCGCCGCCTGAAGATCGCCGACAAGCTGCTCGCCGAGGTCGTCGCGGAGGAACCGGGCAACGCCGACGCGTGGCGGCTCCGGCTCACCACGGCCCGCGGCCTCGAACTCGGCATCGCCCGGGCCAGGACCCGCTACGAGCGGCTCGCCGCGCACCAGCCGCACGACTACGCCGGCCAGTCCCAGCTGCTCCAGCAGCTGCTGCCCAAGTGGGGCGGATCCTGGGATGCCGCGTTCGCCTTCGCCCGGGAGTGCCGCGGCGTCGCGGATCCCGGCGGCCTCGACCCGGTCCTGGTGGCGCAGGCGCACCTCGAACGCTGGCTCAACGTCGGCGGCGACAAGGACCCGGCCCACCTACGCCGGCCCGAGGTCGTCGCCGAACTCGTCGACGCCGCACGGGCATCCGTCCTCCACCCCGAGTTCCGCGGCGGCTACTCGGCGATCGAGGCCCACGGCCTCTTCGCGGCCGTCTTCGGACTCGCCGAGGAACACGCCCTGGCCGCACCGCACTTCAGGGCGCTCAACGGCTACGCCAGCGAACATCCCTGGGCCTACCTCCGCTCCCTCACCAGCCTCGGCCGGGGCACCGCCTACAAGCGGCTGCGCCGCCGCGCCCTGCGGGCCGGATAGCCGGGCGGGTTCCGGCGCGGGCGGGCGGCTTTCGGGGCGGGTCGGGCCGGGCCGTTTCCGGCGAGGGCCGGGCCGGGCGTCAGGCCGTGGTGAAGATCAGGCTCGCGTTGTGGCCGCCGAAGCCGAAGGCGTTGGTGAGGGCGGCGGTGGTGGTGACGGGGCGGGCGGTGGTGACCAGGTCGAGGTCGGCGGCGGGGTCGGGGGTGGTCAAGTTCCGGATGGGCGGGACGAGTTGGGTGTGGAGGGAGCGGGCGGTGGCGAGGGCGGCGAGGGCGCCGGCCGCGCCGAAGAGGTGGCCGGTCATGGACTTGGTGGCGGTGACGGCGGGGCGGTGGGGGCCGAAGACGCGGGCCAGGGTTTCGGCTTCGGTGAGGTCGCCCTTGGGGGTGGAGGTGGCGTGGGCGTGCACCATGCCGATCTGATCCGGGGCGATGCGGGCCTCGGCGAGGGCGCGGCGGATGGCGCGGCTCTGGCCGTCGGGGTGGCCGGCGGTGATGTGGTGGGCGTCGGAGGTGACGGCGGCGCCGGCGAGGGTGGCGTAGGCGCGTCGGCCGGGGCGGAGTGAGGCGCGTTCCAGGATCAGGACGGCCGCGCCCTCGCCGATGACGAAGCCGTCCCGGTCGAGGTCGAAGGGGCGGGAGGCGTGGGCCGGGTCGTCGTTGCGCAGGGAGTGTGCGCGGGCCTGGGCGAAGCCGGCCAGCGGGAGGGGGTGAAGGCAGGCCTCGGTGCCGCCGGCGATCACCACGTCGGCGCGGCCGAGGCGGATCAGGTCCAGGCCGAGTGCGACGGCCTCCGCGCCGGACGCGCAGGCGCTGACGGGGGTGTGGGCGCCGGCCTTGGCGCCGAGGTCGATCGACACCCAGGCGGCCGGACCGTTGGCCATCAGCATCGGCACGGTGTGCGGCGAGACCTTGCGGACACCGGAGCGCTCCAGCACGTCGTCCTGCTCCAGCATGGTGACCGCGCCGCCGGTGCCGGTGCCGATCACCACCGCCAGACGTTCCCCGTCCACTTCGGGCCGGCCCGCGTCCGCCCAGGCCTCGCGGGCCGCGATCAGCGCCAACTGCTCGCTGCGGTCGAGGCGTCGAGCCTCGATGCGGTCGAGCACCTCGGACGGTTCGACGGCGAGCTGCCCGGCGATCCGGATCGGCATCTCGGCCGTCCACTCCCGCTCGATGGCCCGGATGCCGTTGCGGCCCTCCAGCATGGCCTGCCAGGTGGCGGGGGCGGTGCCGCCGAGCGGGGTGGTGGCGCCCAGGCCGGTAACCAGAACGGGGTCGGTGACGCTGTCGGATTCCATGCGCACGGTGCAGCTCCCTTTGTAGTGAGGGCACAACAAGTTCCGCCCCGGCGGTCGGCCGGGTCGTTCGGTGATGGCCACTCTGCCAAGGGGGGATGGGGAGTTGGGGTACTGGACGGGACTGATTCGCGTCCGGCGAATTTGGAGGGACCGGACAGATTGAGTCGACGGTTCGCCGGGAAGAGTCCGAGGGCTCAGGGGCTCAGGGGCTCAGGGGTTCAGGGGTTCAGGGGAGCAGGGGAGCAGGGTGCGGGCCCGGGTGAGGAGGGCGGCGAGGGCCAGTTCGAAGGCGGTGTCGGCGCGGGACGGGCCGGCGGCGACATCCTCGAACTGGTCCGCGCCATCGAGTCCGACCGCCCCCTGCCGCTGCGGCTGCGCATCGCCCCCTGGTGCATGCCCGGCGCGAGCGCCGCCGACCTGCGCCAACTCGCCGACCTGCAGGGCGAGTCCGGCCGCAACTGGCTGGTCTGCGGGGTGAAGCTGTTCATGGACGGCACCGTCGAAGGCGGCTCCGCCTGGCTGGAACGCCCCGACTGCCACGGCGAGGGCACCGCCGCGCTCTGGCTCGACCCCGCCGAATACACCGACGTGGTCCGGCAGTTGGACGCCTACGGGGTGCGCACCGCGACTCACGCGATCGGCGACGCGGGTGTGCGACACGTCCTCGACACCATCGCCGCACTGCCGTACACCGCCCGGGGCCGGCACCGCATCGAGCACATCGAGACGCTCAGCGACGAACAGGCGCTGCGCTTCGCCGAGTTGGGCGTCCCCGCGTCCATGCAGCCCACCCACTCCGCGTACACCCGGGCCGACCACACCGACACCTGGTCCACCCGCCTCGGCGTCGAACGCGCCGAACGCGCCTGGATCTGCCGCACCCTGCGCGACAGCGGCGCGACCCTCGCCCTCGGCTCCGACTGGCCCATCGCCCACCACGACCCGCGCGGCGTCCTCGCCTACGCGCAGCTGCGCCGCCACGCCGGCACCGACACCGCGCCCGTCGCCCCCTGCCAGGCGCTCACCCGGCTGATGGCGCTGGAGGGCTACACCACCCACGCGGCCCGCGCCGCAGGCGAGTTCGACCGCACCGGCCGCATCGTGCCCGGGCTGCGCGCCGACCTCACCGCCTTCGCACTCGACCCGCTGACCGCGCCGGCCGATGAGTTCGCCGGTACTGCCGTGCCGCTGACCATGTCCGGTGGTGTGGTGACGAACCGTCAGATCTGAGGCTCTTGTGGGTGGTTGAGGTAGGTGTGCAGGGCGGCCGCGCCCGAGAGCAGGGCGCGGCCGCGGGCGGTGAGACGGTCCTGCCAGGCGGCCAGGGTGGGGCGGACGGCATCCGGGTGGCCCGCCGAGCGCAGGCGGTGCAGGATCTCGGCCGTCCGGGCCAACCCGTGGCCGCCGCGCCGGAGTTGCTCGGCGATCAGCAGCTCGCGGACCTGGTCCGGCGTGTACGTCCGGTAGCCCGTGCGGGCGTCGCGGGACGGGGTGACCAGCCCCGCGCGTTCCCACTCGCGCAGCGTGGCCGGGCGCAGGCCGAGGCGGTGGGCGAGCGGGCCGATGTGGGTGAATTCGCTCTCGGCGACGGCCGGTTGGGCCGGTCGGGCCGGTTCGGTGGCGGCCGGTTGGGCGACGGTTGGTTGGGCGACGGCCGGTTGGGCCGGTTCGGTGGCGGCCGGTTGGCGCGGGGGCAGGTGATCGAGTGCGGTGCGCACCGCGTCCAGGGTGCGGCGGTCCTCGGCGAGGAGGGCGTGGCTCTCGTCGATCAGCCGCAGCGCCTCCTCCGGCTCCCCGGTGTTGACGGCGCACAGGATGGCGCCGGCCGCGCGGTGGCCGTGCCCCGGCAGCAGGGCCAGGAACGCGCGGAGCGCGACGGCGTGCCGCTCCCCGTACTGCCGGTACCCGTACGGGGACCGCTCGGCGGGCGGCAGGATGCCCGCCTCCTCGTAGTTGCGCACCGCCTGGGTGGACAGGCCGTGCTCCCGGGCCAGATCGATCGGCCGCAGCGCCATGATTTGAAACTTTTCTACTGGATTCGCGGGCTGAGAGCAGAAAACTTTACAACGAGAATTCAGGGATACGGTGGAAGTCATGACTCTCTGGTCTTCGCTCCGGGACGCTTCCCGTCCCTTCTCCCCGTCCGCCGTCACCGACCTGATCCCGCCCGGCACCCGGGTGCTGGCGCTGGGTGAACCCACCCACGGCGTCGAGGCGTTCCTCGACATCCGCAACGAACTCTTCCGGCACCTGGTCGCCGAACACGGTTACCGGTCGATCGCCGTGGAGAGCGACTGTCTGGCGGCGCTCGCCGTGGACGCCTACGTGGGCGGCGGCGGGGAGGGCGAGCTTGCGGACCTGGTGCGGGAGGGGTTCAGCCACGGTTTCGGCGAGTTCGCCGGGAACCTTGAACTGGTGCGCTGGATGCGGGAGTTCAACGATGGGCTGGGGGAGGGGGAGGAGCGGCTGCGGTTCTACGGCGCGGACGGGCCGCTGGAGATGACGGGAGCGGCGGCGCCCGGGCCCTCGCTGGTCCGGTTGCGCGACTTCCTGGCCGCGCATCTTCCGGCCGAACTCGTGGTGTCGGAGGGCGAGTTGCGGCGGCTGTGCGGGCCGGACGAGAGGTGGACCGACCCGGCGGCGGCGTTCGAGCCCGAGCGGTCCGTCGGGCGGACGGCCGAGGCCGAGCAACTACGGCTGATCGCCGACGATCTGGCGGCGCTGCTCGCAGCGCACGGGCCGCAGTTCGCGGCCGAGGCGGACCCCGAGACGTACTGGCGGGCGCAGTTGGACGCGCGGACCGCGAGCGGGCTGCTGCGATTCCACGCCGCGATGGCGGACACCGGGCCGGACCGGTTCAACGCGCTGATGCGGCAACGGGGGCTGATGATGGCCGACAACCTCGAAGCGATCACACGCCGCGAGGCGCGGCGCGGTCCGACACTGGTCTTCGCCCACAACCTCCACCTCCAGCGCGAGGCCGCCCGCATCCCGCTCGGCACCCACCACCTGCTCAGCTGGAGCGCCGGTTCCCTCCTCGCCGCCCGCCTCGGTGAGGGTTACGCCTTCGTCGCCACTGCCTTCGGCCACCGCGCCGCCGACGACCACCCCGCCCCCGAGACCCTCGAGGGCCACCTCGCCACCCTGCCCGAGGCCCGTTCGGTCCTGGACCCTGGGCTGCTGGCCGCCGCGACGGCCGGCCGGGTGAAGCGGCGGGTTCCGGCTGATCACACGTACTTCGGGCTCGATCCGGAGGCGCTGGAGTTGCTGGACGGGGTGGTGTTCGTGCGGGAGATCCCGCGGCAGGCAGGGGTGTTCGGGGGCGGGTGAGGCGGGACGATCGGCTTGCGGCGGGCAGGCTGCGGCTTAGTCGGGGGGCGGGGCGTAATTCGCGGCGGGGTGCGGCTTGGGCGGGGGCGGGGCGTAATTCGCGGCGGGGTGCGGGCGATTCGGGGAGGATGCCGGGATGCGTCGTCATGTGTGGGCCGGGCTGGCCGAGAATCCGTTGCTGCCGGTCGAGGCGGTGGACCGGCTGTTGGCGATGGGCGAGCCGGACCTGTCGCTGGAGCTCGCGGAGCGCACTGATCTGACGGAGCGTCAGAGATTGGTCCTTGCCGAGCGGGGTGTCGCGGTCGCGGGGGGCCTCGTTGAGAGTGAGCAGTTGGCTGTGGAGCGGATCGACCCGGTGCAACAGCCGGTCGCCGCGCTCGCTCTGCTGCGGGCCGGGCTCGCGCCCGTCGAATGGGCGCACGTGCTGGTCGAACGGGCCGAGTTGCGTGAGGAGTTGGCCGGGTGCCGGGCGCTGCCGCGTGAGGTGGCGCGGCGGCTGGCGGGCGACTCCGATCCTGCCGTCCCGCTCGCGCTCGCCGAGGAGACGGACGACCCGGAGATCGCCGCGCTGCTGGCCGCGCACCCGTCGCAGCACGTCCGGGCGGAACTCGGCTTCAACCGGGACGTGCCGCCCGCCGTCCTCGCCGACCTGATCAACGACCGTCCGCCGCTGGTCAGTTGTGACGTATGCGTGCGCCACGCCGTCCCATGGGTCCATCCGCCGGACTGCCCGGACCCGGAGTGCACCCTGCCCGGCGGGGCGGCCTGCGACGGGAGTCACCAGTACGCGCGGCATACGATTCTGCGGACCGCGCTCGGGAATCCGGCCGCGCCCGTCGCCGAGGTGATGCGGTACCTGGACGCCCCGTCGCCGTTTCTGCGCGAGCAACTCGCCTCGCGCACCGACCTCCCCGCGTCCGCGTACGCCGTGCTCGCCGCCGCTCCGGAGATCTGGGTGCGGGAGCCGCTGGCGAGCAACCCCGCGATCGGGGAGGAGCTGCTCCGGCAACTCGCCGAGGACCCGTCCGTGGAGGTGCGACGCAGCGCCGCCCAGCACCCGCTGCTCCCGTTGGACGTCCTGGGCCGGCTGTGCGCCACTGACTGGCTCGGTCCGCTGCTGCTGCCGCGGATCGCCGCCGCCACGCCCGCCGAACTGGACGCGCTCGCCGGCTCCGCCAACCCCGAACTGCGCCGCCTCACCGCACTCCGCCGCGACCTGCCCGCCTCCGTCCGCGACCGGCTCGCCGACGACGCCGTGGCCAAGGTCGCTGCCGCCGTCGCGCCCCATCCCGGCCTGGACGACGGGCAGTTGAGAGCAATGCACCGGCGCCACGGCCGCGCCGTCGGGGCCGGAATCGCGGCCAACCCCGACGCGAGTACGGCGCTGCTGGCCGAACTCGTCCGCGCCGACCACAACGTCGCCACCCTGCGTGCCCTGGCCGACCACCCTGCCGCCGACGGCCCCACCCTCACCGCCTGTCTGCGCGATCGACGTGCCCGCCGCAAGGCCGCCGCCCATCCGGCGCTGCCGCTCGCCCAACTCCTGCCCCTGTTGGACGACTCGGACCCGGCGACCGTCCAGGGCGCCGCCGCGAATCCGGCGCTGCCGGTGGCCGAGATGCTGCGGCTGATGCCGCCGGACGAGGTGGACTGACGGGCCGTATCAAGGGGGCCGAGTGGTTCGAGGCCGGGATCTGCAACGGCGAACGTGCGGAGCGCAGTTGGCCCGTGCGTTGCACGTCGAAGCGTCGCCTGTACCTGGCCGTGGTGCGGGAAATTGCCCGAGCGCTCCGGGCTGAGCCGGGCGGTGGGGTCCGCGACGACACCGACGGCTTCACCCACGCCTACTGCGTGGGAATCGCGGACCCGGAGTGGGCCGCCGAACTCGGCCCACTGCCGGCGGCTCAGTGCTCCAGGCTTCGCGATCTCGGGTCGGAGCCGGTGGGAACGGCAGCGGCCACCGCGTGATCATCAAGATCGCGGAGTCACACTGGAGTACTAGCCTCGCCCACGTGAACCACACCGATGACCGACAGTTCCCCGCCGCTCTCGCTGCCGCGCTGGCACTCGTCCTCGACTGCGACTACGACGGTGACTGCGGGATCGACTTCGAGCCGTTCCCGGCTTTCGAGTGCGCCGACGACACCACGTCCTGGTTCCGGGCCTGGACCGGGAACGCCGAACTGGACGGTGACGAGTTCCGGGTGTTCGGCCAGGACGGCAGCGGCGGGCACGCGGCGTTCTGGCTGGTCCGGCCGGGGCGTCCGGTCGTGGAGCAGCCCGTGGTGTTCCTCGGATCCGAGGGCGAAACCGGCGTGGTGGCCCGCGACTTGGGCGCGTTCGTGTGGCTGCTGGCCGGCGGGTACGGCCCGGGCGAGGCCGCCGACCCGTCGCGGCGCCGGGAGTGGACGGCCCGGCCGCGGGCCGAGCTGCTGGCTGTCGCCGAGCAGTTCGCCGGGGAGCGGCGGCAGTCGCCCACCGCGGTGATCGAGGAAGCGGCCCTGGAGTTCCCCGAGTTCGACGACACCGTGGCCGAGCTCTGCCGTTGAGGCCGCGGGCAGCAGGTTGTCAGCGGTTGTGGACCGGCGGGTCGAGCAGGCGGGTCGCCAACTGGCGGGCGTCGGACGGGTCGTGGACCGGGCGGGGGAACGGGATGCGCGGGCCCTGGGGGTGCTTGTCGGGGATGGTGCGGCCGAGGGCGGACGTCCAGTCGGGGCGGTCCAGGACGACCACGTGGGCCTCGTGGTGGGCGGCGTCGTCGTTGTCGTCGTCGTGCGGGGCCAGGTGCATGCGCAGCCGGGTGTCGTCCAGCCACTCGGCGGTGATGACCTGGCGGCCCCAGGAGTGGGCGAACATCGACCGCCGGGTGTTGTTGAAGAGTCCCACCAGGAGTAGCTGGCCCACGAAGAAGTAGCCGCCGTCGTACTCGCCGAGGCCCACCGCGAGCAGCGGGCTGCTCGGGTGGAACGCCAGCGCGCTGACGTGGTGCTCGCACTTGATCCGGCGCAGCAGCCGGGCCCGTTCGCCCGTCTCGAACAGGCCGAGCGTCAGGGCCTTGCCGTACTTGTCCGCGCACGCCACGGCGAGCAGCCGGCGGGCGGGGTCGGCGACGGCGAGGACGGGCTCGCCGAGGGCGGCGAGCTCGTGAATGGCGGTCATGCGGGTGAACTCCGTTGGCGGGCTGGGTCAGTGGGGCGGGGCGCCGGTCCAGATGACGTCCTTGCGCTCCATCCGGGTGCCGTGGGTGAACTGGAGACTGAACGGGTTGGCCGAGGCGTTCGGCAGCCCGTACGTCTCCTGCCCGGTGGCCTCCTGGCCGGGGTCGAGGTTCTGCGGGAGAGCCTTGTACTGGCTGCCGCCGTACAGCGGGTGGAGCAGAGTGCCGTGCGAGTCCTTGACGATCAGCAGGCCCGAACCGTACAGCGACAGCTGGGCGTTGGTGGTGTTGACGACGGTGACCCGGACCTGGACGAACGTCGCGTCCTCCGGGAGCGGGGCGCCGCCGCTCCGGCTCGGCGTGACGAGGGTCGGCTCGGACATGGTGACCTTCAGGCCGTCCGGGTACGTGTAGGAACCGCCGAACGACAGGCGGCGGGCCCGCTCGTCCGCGGCCTTCGTCTCCTGCTCGGTGGCGCGCTGCCTCGCCCGCTCGTCCACGAGGCGCTGCCTCTCGGTGTCGTCGCGCCGCTGCTCCTGCACGCGGCGGTGTTCCTCGCGGACGCCGGCCTGCACGGCGACGATGGCGAGTCCGCCGACGCAGAGGGAGGCCACCACGCCGATGAGGCCGAGAATGGTGCCGGTGAGCGCCATCGCCCGGTTGGTGGCGAGACCCTTGCGCGACAGGCTCAGGCCGATGAAGCCGAAGATCACCGCGAGCAGGGCGGGCAGCCAGGCGAGCCAGAACAGGATCAGCGGCAGGCTGAGCACGAGCCCGACGATTCCGAGCACCAGGGCCGTCACGCCCATGCCGTTCCGCGGCTGCGGGGCCGGAGGCGCGTACGGCGGCCAGTACGTGCCGGTGGCGCCAGGGGCCTGGGGCGGGCCGGGGACCGGAGTCGGAGTCGGAGTCGGTGTCGGTGCCGGATACGGCGTGGGCGGTGCCGTGTTGGGGTTCGGTGCGGCCCACGGGTTGGCGGATGGCGGGGTGTCTGCGGACGGGGGTGCGGGCTCGGCCATGGCCTCGGAGGCGGGCGCGGGTGCGGGCTCGGCCATGGCCTCGGAGGCGGGCGCGGGCTCGGCCGTGGCCGCAGGCGCGGGCGCGGATTCAGGCTTCGCCATGGAGACGAGCTCGGACTTGGCCTTGGCCTCCGGTTCGGGCGTGGAGACAGGCTCGGCCTCGGATTCAGGCTTCGCCATGGAGACGAGCTCGGACTTGGCCTTGGCCTCCGGTTCGGGCGTGGAGACAGGCTCGGCCTCGGCCTCAGGCTTCGCCATGGAGACGAGCTCGGACTTGGCTTCGGCGTCCGGTTCGGGCGCGGAGACAGGCTCGGCCTCGGGCTCAGGCTTTGCCATGGAGACGGGCGCGGGCGTGGCCTCGGACACCGGCCCGGCAGCAGCTTCGGGCGCCGGCCCGGAAGCAGTTTCGGGGCGGTCGGGCGGGGTGGGGACGGTCATGCGGCAGCACCTTGGGCTTCGGGACGGCGGTGATCGGGCACGCCGATCGCGACCAGGCAGTCTCCCGTGAATCGCGGCCGGTAAGCGAACCGATTTTCGTATCGTCCCACGAGCGGCGGGAGGTCCTGAGAGAGGGTCAGGCCGGGCCGAGATACGTGTGCACCACGGCGGGCTCCCCGGCGGGCGTCAGCCAGTTCGCGGTGGCGGTGGAGACGAACTGCCAGCCGGCCCGCTCGTACAGCGCGATCGCACCCGCAGCGCCGGACTCCACCTCCAGCACCGGCCGCCGCCCGCCCTCGATCGCCGCCTGCGCCGCCCGTTCCAGCAGCGCGCCGGCCAGACCACCCCGCCGCGCCGGAACCCCGACGAACAGCCGTGCCACGGCAGCGAGTTGGTCCTCCGGGAGTCCGACCGCCGCCGCCAGGACGGGCCCGCTGTGCGTGAGGGCCACGTGGCCGAGCACCTCCGGCCCGTCGGCGGCGACCCACACGCCGAGCAACTCCGTTGGCGTCAGCCAGTGTTCCGGTTCGGTCGGCCAGTACGCCGGATACCCGTCCGACTCGTACACGCCGGCCAACGCCCGTACGCAGGAAGGCAGATCGTCGTCACGTCGCGGGCGGATCACGGGTTCGGGCATGGGCCGATCATGGCACAGGCCGGCGCGGCGGACCGGCCCGCGTCAGGTGGTGCAGGCGAGCAGGCGGCCGTCCGCGGTGCCGATCAGCAGGCGGCCGGGGCCGGGGACGGTGAGTGCCGTCGCGACCGCCGTGACCCGGCCGACGGTGAGCGGGGCGCGTCGCAGGACGGTGCCGTCGGTGGCCGAGAGGGTCACCAACTCGGCGTCGTCGTAGGCGACATGAGCGATTCCACGGTCGAAGTCGGCGTCCAGCGCGAGGGCCGGGCGGTCGGTGCGGAAGACCCAGCGCGGCGTGCCGTCGGACGGGTCACGGCGGACCACGAAGGAGCCGCCCGGTTGCAGGCCCTGGCCGTGGTGGACGGTTCCGGCGTGGAGCAGGTCGCGGTCGGGGAGTTCGACGCCGGGGCCGGGCAGGTGGGTCTCGGTCGGGTCCCAGGACAGCGGGAAGCGCTGTTCGAGCCGGCCGACCGTGCGGAAGGGCCGTTCGGCGGCGCGCAGGCGCGACGGGTCGGCCGTCGCAACCCACCGGTCGGGCCGGGGCGGGTGCGGCGAGGTGTACACCAGGCGGCTGTGCCGGATCCGCAGATCGCGGTGCCAGAACGGGACGATCACCGGGAGGCCGTCCGCGCACGCCAACAGCCCGGTGTTGCGCCGGGGTTGATACTGCGCGAGCCGGGAGCCGTCGGCGAGGGAGAGCTCGGTGACCGACCACGGTTCGGCGCTGCGGACGAAGACCGACTGCCGCTCTGGGGCGACCGCGAACTCGCCTGCGCGGTCCACCCGTTCCGCCGACCAGGCGACGGCGTCCGATGGTGTGCGGCACTCCAGCACCCCGGGCAGCGCCACCAGCAGGCGCCCGTCCGGGAGTTCCTCGACGGCGCTGACCGGACCGCGCGGCGCCCATCCGCCGTGCAGGTCGTCCAGCAGGTGGCGGGCCGCCTCGGCGCCGTCCGGGCGGGGGACGGGAAGACGCGGTCCGGCCAGTTCGGCCGGCGTGACGGACCCGGGGGCGACGGTGCGCCAGTCGGGGCGGTGCAGTACGGCGCGGTGGCCGTCCTGCCACGCGGCGCGGTCCTGCCAGTCGTCCGGCGGGGCGAGCAGCAGCCGCAGCGACTGCCCGTCCAGCCACTCCAGGCCGAGCACCTCGCGACCCATCCAGTCCTCGAACAGCGAGACGTGCGCGCCGGATTCGAGATCCAGCAGGAGCAGCTCGCCCTCGAAGGAGTGCCCGCCGTCGTACCGGCCGGTGCCGATCGCCAGCAGCGGCAGCTCGGGGTGGAACGCCAGCGCGTGCACGGGGTAGCCGGAGCGCAGCAGGGCGACGCAGGCCAGGTCGCCGGTGCGGTACACCGCCACCGGCGCCGGCCGCCCGTGGCGGGCCAGGCCCGCCACCGCGAGCAGGGCGCGGCGCTCGTCCGTCACCGCCACCGCAGGGTCGCCGGCCTCGGCGAACGGCCGGTCGGCGAAGCGGCGTTCGATGCGAAAAGTGCTGGTCACGGAGGTGATCCTAGAAGATCGTCCGGAGCGGGAATCTTCGTGGGGGAACGGTAGTTGGGGACTCCGGGTCGACATGCGGCCGGATGATCGAAGTGGACGGGGGAGACGGCCATGGCGTACCAGGGCGGTGCGGTGCAGGGCACGGTGGCGGTGGGCTTCGAGGGCGTGCGGGACGAATTCGCCGCCGCGCTGGGCGAGATGAACGCCTCGCCGGAGGCGCAGCTGGTGGTGCACGTCAACGGGCGCCGGGTGGTCGACCTGTGGTCCGGCGACGGGACGGAGCCGGACACGCTGATGAACGTGTTCTCGATCTCGAAGGGCGCGGCGCACCTGGTCGTCGCCCTGCTGGTGCAGGACGGCGTGCTCGACCTGGACCGCGAAGTGTCCTCGTACTGGCCGGAGTTCGGCGCGCACGGCAAGGATCGGCTGACGCTGCGCGAGCTGCTCGCGCACCGCTCGGGCGTGCCCGGGGCCGACGGCGGCTTCACCGACGAGGAAATCGCCGACGACCGGGTGGTCGCGGCCCGGCTGGCGGCCCAACGGCCGTTCTGGGAGCCGGGATCGGCGTACGGCTACCACGCGTTCGTGATCGGCGCGCTGACCGGCGAGGTGGTGCGGCGGGTGACCGGCCGCTCGATCCAGCAGATCTTCGAGGAGCGGATCCGCGCACCGTACGGGCTGGACCTCTACCTCGGCCTGCCCGAGGAGTTGGAGCCGCGCCGGGCCGAGACGCTGCCGCACCTGCCGACGCCGGAGGAGGCCGAGCGGCTCGCGGCCCGCAAGCTCGACCCGAACAGCATCCTCGCCGTCGCCGGCAACCAGAACGGGCCACACAAGACGGAACTGGTGGACTTCGCCAACAACCCCACCGTGCGCGCCCTCGGGCCGGCCTCGTCCGGCGGCGTCGGCACCGCCCGCGGCGTGGCGGGCATGTACTCGGCGGCGATCGGCGAAGTGGACGGCCGGGCCCAGCTGTTGAAGCCGGAGACCATCACCGAGTTCGCCCGCCCGCAGTTCCACGGCACCGACGTGATCACCGGCAACGAGGACGTCTTCGGCCTCGGCTTCGAGGAACTCACCGCCCTGTTCCGCCCGTTGGGGCCCGAAGCCTTCGGCCACAGCGGCGCCACCGGCTCCCTCGGCTTCGCCGACCCGGGCAGCGGCCTCGCCTACGCCTACACCCGCCGCCGCTTCGGCTTCCCGTCCCGCTACGGCGCGGGCCCGGAGAACCACAAGCTGATCGCGGCCGTTTACCGGGCGCTTCAGGCAAACTGACGCAGCATCAGAAGCGCAACAGGCCGGCTCCCGTGGGCGGGGCCGGCCTGTCGCGGTTGCGGGGGAGTGTCAGGAGCGACTCTCGACCTGGACGGCGGGCTCCAGCGGGGAGGCGATGTCCTGGGGCTTGCTGCGGGACGCCCAGTCGCGGATGCCCATCAGGACCATGACGAAGAAGATGCCGTAGACGATGCCGGAGAAGTACAGCTCCGAGTGGATGGCCAGCGGCACGCCGACCAGGTCCACGGCCAGCCAGACGAACCAGAACTCGATGTAGCGGCGGGCCTGGCTGTACATGGCGAGAATCGATCCGATGAAGATCCAGGCGTCGGCGAGGATCATCCACCACGGGGCGCCCGGGTAGAACGAGGCGTCCTTCCAGTTGAGCACCGCGCCGAACGCGGCAGTGCCGAGCACCATCGCGCCTATCAGCAGGGCGCGTTCGGTCCAGGTCGCCCAGCGGACGTTGATGACGCCTTCCTGCTCGCGGCTGCGCTTCCAGGTCGCCCAGCCCCAGGAGGCCGACATGATGATCACGACCTGCCGGGCGGCGTTGCCGCCGAGGTGCACGTTCAGGCTGGCGATCAACAGGAAGACCGAGCCGAGAATCTGGACGGGCCAGGCCACCAGCGAACGGCGCAGCGCCAGCCAGACGGTGGCGAGCGCGAGGATGTTGCCCAGGAAGTCGGACCAGTAGACGGGGAGTCCGAAGAAGCTGAACTGCTCGTTCAACCAGTTGAATGCGCTCATTGCTCACACCTTTGTTCGTTCGGAGCGAGGAGGGGGAAGAGCGGCCGGGCCCTGCGAGGGAGGATGCGGGGGCGGGGCCGGCCGGGCACGCGGGCGTTGGGCGCAGACGTGGGTGTGGGGGTGAGGGTGCGTGCCGTGCAATGGGAAGGGGGGAGGGGGCGCGAGGAGGGGGAAGAGCGGCCGGGCCCTGCGAGGGAGGATGCGGGGGCGGGGCCGGCCGGGCACGCGGGCGTTGGGTGCAGACGTGGGTGTGGGGGGAGGGTGCGTGCCGTGCAGCGGGAAGAGGGGGTGGTCGGCCCCGCATCGGGGGAAGCGGGGGCGGGGCCGACCGGCTTGTGGGGTACGGGCCGCGAGGCCGTGCGTACCTGAAAAATAACGAAGTTGACGAAACGTCAGCTGAGCGCAGCGGCCCGAACGCGGCAGCCGTGCGCCGAGTCCAGCAGCGCCTCCGAGCGGCGGACGTCCGCCTTCACGGCGAGCAGTAGCTCGTCCACCGAGGCGAACCTGACGGTGTCCCGGATCCGGGCGACGAACCAGAGGGCGACGTGCTCGCCGTACAGGTCGTCGGAGGTGTCGTGGCAGTACACCTCGGTGTGGATCCGCGGGCCGTCCTCGAAGGTGGGGTTGGTGCCGATGCTGATCGTCGCGCGGTGCACGGCGCCGGAGGCCGGGCGGGCCAGCCAGCCGCTGTAGATGGCCGGTGGCGGGACGTCCGCGTCGGGGTCGGGGGAGATGTTGGCGGTGGGGAAGCCGAGGCCCCGGCCCCGTCCGGCACCGTGAACGACGGTGCCGGACAGGCGGGTTGGCGAGGGCGAGGGGTCAGGCATGGGGGGACAGCTCGCGGAACTGGCTGGTGTGGAAGACCAGCGGCTCCACGCCGGGGAACAGTTCGGCTGTGAGCAGCTCCATCAGGACGATCTCGTGGTCGCCGCCGTCGTACACCGCGCCGACCCGGGCGGTCAGCCACAGCGCGGCGCCCTCGATGAGCACCGCGCCGTCCGGCGTGGCCTGCCAGTCGGTGCCCTCGAAGCGGTCGCCCGAGCGGGCGGCCAGCCGGCGGCAGAGCGTGCCCTGGCCGTGGCTGAGCACGCTGAGCCCCAGCACCGGCAGGTCGGCGAGGCGCGGCCAGGTGGTCGAGGTGCGGGCCACGCTGACCGCGATCATCGGCGGTTCCAGCGATATCGACACGAACGAGCTCGCCGCGAACCCGTCCGGCGCACTGTCGCGCAGTGCGCCGATCGCGACCACGCCGGTGGGGTACGCCCCGAAGGCCTGGCGCAGCGTGGCCGCGCTCAGGTCGCCGGTCGGCCCGGGCAGCGTGGCCGCGCTCAGGTCGCCTGTCGTGCTCGGCCGAGCGGCCGTGCTCAAGTCACCGGCTGTCGTGGGGTGGTGGGCAGGAGTGGCCATGGCCGTCGTCGTCCTCTCGTCGCTAAATGGCGCGAATGGCGTGGGTGGCGTGGGTGTGCGGGCGGGGAGGGTCAGCGGCGGTAGCGGGCGGCCGGGTGGCTGGCCGGCAGGGCGCGGTCCTCGGCACCGGTCAGGCGCTCGCGCAGCGACTCGCCGTCCGTGTACTCGCCGCGGAACACGCCGCGCTTGCGCAGGATCGGCAGGACCGACTCGACGAACTCGACGGTGGAGGCCGGCTGCACGGGCGGCGACAGCAGGAAGCCGTCCAGGTCCGCGCCCTCGGCGAGCGCGCAGATCTCGTCGGCGATCTCCTCGGCGGTGCCGACCACGGGGCGGGCGCCGACGCCGTGGGTGTGCCAGTCGGCGAGCACGTCGCCGACCGTCTTGTCGGCGAACCGGGCGACCTGGGTCTGCGACATCTCGGTGGACAGCTCGCTCATCGGGGTGTCCGGCGCGTACGAGGACAGGTCCAGGCCGGTGAACATCGCGTACGAGGCGACGGTGACCTCCGGGCGCTGCGCGTCCAGGATCCGCTGCCAGCGGCGCTCGGCGTCCTGGGTGCTCGCGCCGACCACGCAGGAGAACGCCGACATGATCTTGACCTGGTCGGCGGCGCGGCCGGCCTTCACGGCCTCCTCGCGGATCGCCTTGGTGTGGCCCGCCAGCTGCGCGACGCTGCCGCTGCCGACGAACATGCACTCGCCGTGCCGCCCGCCGACCCGGCGGCCCGCCGGGGACGCGCCGGCCTGGAACAGCACCGGGGTGCCCTGCGGGGAGCGGGCGGTGTTGCCGTAGCCGTGCGAGCGGAAGTACGGGCCCTCGTGCTCGACCAGGTGCACCTTCGCCGGGTCGGCGAACCGGCCGGCCTTGTCCTTCTCCAGGGCGTCCGGCTCCCAGGAGCCCTCCCAGTACTTGTAGACCAGGTCGAGGAAGTCCTCGGCCATCGCGTACCGGTCGTCGTGCGCCACCATGTCCATCCCGAACGCCTTCACGGCGGTGTCGGCGGTGCCGGTGGTGACGATGTTCCAGCCCAGCCGGCCGCCGGACAGCTGGTCCAGGGTGGCCAGGCGGCGGGCGAACCCGTACGGCGGCTCCACCAGCACCGAACCCGTCACCACCAGGCCGAGGTCGGTGGTCGAGGCGAGCAGCGCCGAGGCGATCACGAACGGGTCCAGGCGCGGCAGGTCGAGGGTCTCCTCGGTGGCGATCGGCGGGCGCACCCCGTTGATCTCCGACCAGCCCCAGGCGTCCGCCAGGAACAGGAAGTCCAGCTTGGCGTCCTCGCAGAGCTGCGCGACCTCGCGCCAGTAGCCGAGAGTGTCGAACAGGTGTCGACGGCTGTCGGGGTGGCGCCAGGTGGCGGTGCCGCTCGCGTTGGTCTGGGCGTTCTCGAACAGTCCGAGCTTGAGGCTGCGCATGGGTGTTCTCCGTTGAACTGATGCTGCGGGTGACAGGAAAGTCTGTGGGACGTCAGTGAAGTGACGGTAAATCAGGAAGGCGTGGGGGTGTCAGGGCGCAGTGGGGGAGTCGAGCTGCGCCGCGTACGGCATCGAGGATTGCGCGCCGAGCCCGGTGACGGCCAGCGAGGCCGCCCGGACGGCGCGTTCGGCTGCGGCGAGCAGGTCGGTGCCGCGGGCGAGGGAGTCGGCGAGTGCCCCGCAGAAGGTGTCGCCGGCTCCGACGGTGTCGACGGCTTCCACCTCGGGGGCGGGCAGATGGACGGCGGGCCGGCCGGGCTGCTTGACCAGCGCCCCGTCCGCGCCGAGCGTCACCACCACGGCCCCGCAAGGCAGTTCGGCGTTCTCCAGCAGTTCGCGGGCGCCGTCGGGGCCGGTCGGACGCTCGACGCCCAGCAGCGAGGCGAGTTCGCCCAGGTTGGGGACCAGGACGTCTACTGCCGCCAGCACCTCCCGCGCCACCGGGCGGGCCGGCGCCGGGTTGAGGACGACCGTGCCGCCCTGCTGTCGGGCCCGGAGCGCCGCGGCGGCGACCACCTCGGGGGCGATCTCGTGCTGGAGAAGCAGTACATCGCTTGCGGCGCTTGCCAGTTGCTCCGGCAGGTCGGCGATGGCGAGTGCCGCGTTCGCGCCCGGGTTGACCACGATGGTGTTCTCGCCCGCGCGGTCGACCACCACCGAGGCGATCCCGGTGCTGGCGTCCTCGGCCGGGAGCACCGCCGCGACGTCCACACCCTCGGCGGCCAGCGCCCGCAGGATCGGTTCCGCGTCCGCCCCGACCCGGGCCACCAGCCGCACCCGCGAACCGAGCCGGGCGGCCGCCACGGCCTGGTTGGCGCCCTTGCCGCCGACACCCTCCACGAAGCCCTCCGCGAGCACGGTCTCGCCAGGTCGCGGCAGGTCCTGAACGGTCAGCACAAGATCGCGGTTGACCGAACCGACGACGGTGATGGACGGCATCTGCGCTCCTTGGGAGCTCCTTGGGAGATCGATTTCCCACACTCTGGCCCAGCCCTCGCCGACCGTCAAGTACCCTCGTGCTGCGCATTCCGCCAGCTCGGACATACCGGTCCGCGGCCGCCCGATCCGAGACCGCGCCGACATCGTTTCGACACCGAAATCGTCGGCGCCCACCGCCGACACCATTCCCGACCGGGGAGGACCCCCACGTGACAGCGCCCCGACTCCTCGACGTGGCCGCAGCCGCCGGCGTCTCCCGCGCGACCGCGTCACGCGTCCTGGCCGGCACCCCGCGCAACGTCGACCCCGAACTCGCCCGCCGCGTCGAGGATGCCGCCCGCGAACTCGGCTACCGCACCAACCACTCCGCGAGAGCGCTGCGCACCGGCACCACCGGCACCGTCGGCGTGGTCGTCCCCTCCCTCGCCAACCCCTACTTCGTCCAGCTCGCCGACGCCATCGCCCAGCAAGTCCGCGCCGCCGGCGGGCAGTTGGTCGTCTCCGACGCCGCGAACTCGACGCAGATCGAGGCCGAACAGATCGAAACCCTGCTCGGCGGACGGGTGGACGGCCTGGTCGTCGTCCCCGTCTCGGCCGCCGCCTCCGGTCCCGCCGTCCGGGCCGCCGCCAAACGCGCACCCCTCGTCCTGTTCGACCGCTGGGCCGGCGGCTCCGGGACGGTCGCGGTCACCCTCGACAACGCCGCCGCGATGCGCCTGCTCCTCGACCACCTCGACACCCTCGGCCGCCACCGCATCGCCCTGGTCGCCGCCGACCAGGCCTCCTCCTCCGGCGCGGAACGCCTCGCCGCCTTCACCGCCGCCCGCGGCGACGACGCCACCACCGTCCTGCTCCCCAGCTTCACCACCGACGCCGGCCGCACCGCCGGGCGGCGGATCGCCGCGCAGCGCGACGGCATCGACGCCGTCGTCTGCGGCGCGGACGTCCTCGCCGTGGGCCTGGTCTCCACCCTGCAGCGCTCGGCGGTGTCGGTGCCCGGGGAGATCGCCGTCACCGGGTTCGACGACACCGAGATACTCGAACTCCTCGATCCGCCGATCACCTCGATCCGCCACCCGCTCGCCGCGATGGCCGAACGCACCCTGACGCTTCTTCAGGCCCCTTCCAGGGAACGGACCGAGACCGTGGAGCGCTTCGTTCCGCAGCTGGTCGTCCGGGCCTCCACCGACGCGAACGCCTGACGGCGCGCCGGGCGGGCCCGGCCCAGGTCAGCGGGCCGGCGCAGGTCAGCGGGCCGGGGCGGCTGAAACGGCTGGCCCTGCGGTGGATGCGGTGGGCCTCCTGCCGGTGGCGGGGTGTGCGCGGTACCGCGACGGTGGCGGGGCGGGAGAAGAACCACCGTTTGACGCCCTCGATCAGGACGAGGTAGACGACGACCATCGTCACAAGGGCGAGGAAGAAGGCGGGCGGCGGAGCCGTGAATCCCAGCGTCGCGGCCAGGGACGAGAGCGGGAGCGCGACGCCCAGGGCCACCACGCCGAGCGACGCGGCCAGCAGCGGGATGCTCGGGCGGCTGCGCAGGAACGGGATCCGGTGGGTGCGGATGGCGAAGATCACCAGCGTCTGGGTGGCGAGGGATTCCACGAACCAGCCGGAGCGGAACAGCTCGGGCCCGGCGTGGAAGACGCCGAGCATCACCCAGAAGGTGAGGAAGTCGAAGAGCGAGCTGACCGGGCCGAAGCACAGCATGAAGCGGCGGATGAAGCCGATGTCCCAGTGCGAGCCGCCGCCCGGCCTCCGCGCCGGACAGCCCGGCGCAGGTGCTGCCCAGGCGGGCGAGCACCTGCTCGGCGTCCTGCGTGGCGGCCTGGCGGGCGGGCATCCCGGCGGCGGCGTCCTGCTGCCCGGCAGCCGGACGCACCGGGCCCGGCCGGGTGAGGGTCCGGTGCGTCCGGCTGGAACCCCTGTCAGCCGGGGCTGCGGGTCAGTGACCGGCGGTCGGCACGTCGGCGTGCTCGGCGCGGGCGGTGTCCCGGTGCTCGGTGTCGCGGGCGGTGTCCCGGTGCTCGGTGTCGCGGGCGGTGTCCTGGTACTCGGTGTCCCGGACGACGACGACCGGGCAGGTGGCGTGGTGGACGCAGTGCTGGCCGACCGAGCCGAGCATCGCCCCGGTGAAGCCTCCGTGGCCCCGGCTGCCGATGACCAGGAGTTCGGCGCCCTTGGCGGCGTCCAGCAGGACGCGGGCCGCGTTGCCGCGCTCCACCCGGCGGCTGATCTCGACCGGGTGGGCCGGGTCCTTCTCCTCCTCGGTGACCTGGGCGAGCGTCTGCTCGGCGGCCGTGGTGAAGTCCGCGTCGGTCAGCGTCATTCCCCAGCCGTAGATGGCCGGGAACTCCCAGGTGATCACCGCTTCCACGGCGGCACCCGTCAGGGCCGCCTGCCGTACTGCCCAGCGCAGGGCGGCCCGGGACGACTCCGAGCCGTCCACTCCCACCACGATGCGCCGCTGCGCCGTGCTGCCGGTCCCGTTCATGCTGGTGTCCTTCCGATCGGTGGGTTGTCGGGTTGCGTGGTTGCGCGGTGCGGTTCAGCCGCGCAGGTCGAAGACGAGGCGGGCGGCGACCTTGCCGTCCAGGACCTCGGTGATGCAGGCGTTGACGTCCTCCAGGCGGCGGCTCTCCCGGATCACCCGGGTGCGGCCGAGGGCGTGCAGGGCGAACACCTCGGCGAGGTCCTGGCGGGTGCCGACGATGGATCCGACCACCTTGGTGCCGTTCAGCACCGTCTCGAACACCGGCAGGGTCAGCTCGCCCTCGGCGGGCAGCGCGACCAGGACGAGGGTGCCGCCGCGCCGCAGCGCGCCGTACGCGGCGCGGAAGGAGTCGTTGCTGACGGCGAGGGCGATCGCCGCGTCCGCCCCGCCGAGCCGCTGCACCTCGGCGGCGACGTCCTGGACCCGGGCGTCGATCACGTGGTCGGCGCCGAGCTCGCGGGCGAGGGCCAGCTTGTCGTCGGTGACGTCGACCGCGACGGTCTCGGCGCCGAAGATCCGGGCGTACTGCAGCGCCAGGTGGCCGAGGCCGCCGATGCCGGAGACCAGGACGCGCGTGCCGGGCCGGGCGCCGGAGACCTTGAGCGCCTTGTAGGTGGTGACGCCGGCGCAGGTGAGCGGAGCGGCGTCCAGCGGGTCGACCCCGTCGGGGACGGGGACGACGTAGTCACCGTGGGCGACGGCGTACTCGGCGTAGCCACCGTCCACCGAGTACCCGCTGTTCTGCTGGCGGGTGCAGAGGGTCTCCCAGCCGTCCACGCAGTGGTCGCAGCGGCCGCAGGCCTCGGCGAGCCAGGGGATGGCGACCCGCTCGCCGACCCGGACGTGCCGGACGTCCGCGCCGGTCGCCTCGACGATGCCGACTCCCTCGTGCCCGGGGACGAACGGCGGGTTCGGCTTGACCGGCCAGTCGCCGCGGGCGGCGTGGATGTCGGTGTGGCACAGCCCACAGGCCTCCAGCCGGACCAGCACCTGGTGCGGTGCCGGGGCCGGCACCGGCCGGTCCTCGATGACGAGCGGTGCGGTGAAGTCGCGGACGACGGCGGCCTTCATGGTGTTCCTGCCCTTCGTACGGAACGGCGGCGGTTTCCGGTCCGCGCCGGTTCTGCTGTGTCTCCATCCCACCGCCCGGGCCCGCCGTTCACAGGGGTCGAGCGGTGCACTCGCGGCGGGCTGAAGGTCCCCGGCCGCCGAGGGCCGCTGGTTACCGGGGCTGCGCCGGGTCGTGCGGGACGACCGCCACCGGGCCGTGGGCGTGGTGGACGACCGCGTGTGCCAGATGCCCCAGGTGCGGCGCGGCCAGCGGATGCGCGGGGGCGCGCCGGCCCAGCACCACCAGGGCCGCGCCGCGCGAGGCCTCCAGCAGGGCCCGGGACGCGCCCCAGCCGGTCACCTCCGCCACCGTGCGCACCTCGGGGAACTTCTCCTGCCAGGGGGCCAGCGCGTCCTGCAGGCGGACGGTCTTCGCCTCCACCAGCGACCGCCGGATCTCCGCCGGTTCGATCGGGGCGTCGGTCCGCAGCGGCCCGTGCGGCTCGGCCCCGCCCTCCAGGGCCCGCAGCACGGCCCCGCGCCGGGCGGCCTCCTCGAAGGCGAACCCGAGGACGGCGCCGGACGGCTGCTCGCCCCGCATGCCGACCACGACCTCGCCGGGGCCGTCCGGGTCCGCGGCGCCTCCCGGCACCAGGACGACCGGGCACCGCGCCTCCGCGGCCGTGCGCAGCGCGACGGAACCGAGGAGCCGCCCGGCGAGCCGGCCCGATCCCCCGGAACCGAGCACCAGCAGCCACTGCTTCTCACCGGCGGCGGCCAGCACGGACCACGGCTCGCCGGGGACCGCCTCGCAGGAGACGTCCAGCCCCGGCAGGGCGTGCACGAGCTCGGCCCGGAGCGTCGTCGCGAACTCCGGCAGCGCGTGCCCGGCCGGTTCGCGGTGCCCGAAGGCGCTGCCCGACGGTGACGCCACGTACAGCAGCCGGAGGGCGACGCCGCGCCGGAGCGCGTCGGCCGCCGCCCAGCGGGCCGCTGCGGCGCTCTCGGCAGAGCCGTCGACACCGGCCACGACGGAATCGCACATGGGAGGACCTCCAGGGGGTGCGGATGGTCCGGGCGGCGGTCCGCCCGGCCTCGTGCTCCCGTCAGCGTCGCCGCGGCCCCGGCCGTCCGGACAGGGGTCGGAAGCCCCCGGCGGGTCCCGAAGGTCCCGCAGGCCGTCGCCCGTCCGGGACGGCCTCGCCGGACCGCCCGCACCGGCCCCCGACCGGGCGGGACCATGGGCCCGGCCCGGGGGCCGGGCAGGCATTGGACTCGGAGGGTGCACCTCGGCCAGGATGATCATGGACCCCCGGCGACCACGCCCGGGGCCGCCCCGAGCAACGGAGAGCAGGGACACCGCCATGGGCACGTTCGTTCTGGCCGGCACCGACGGTTCGGCCGAGAGCACCGCCGCAGCGCACTGGGCGGCCGACGAGGCGCTGCGCCGCGGCCTCGCCCTGCGCCTCGTTCACGCCTGGACCTGGGAGGACGACCTGCACGCCGACCCCAGCCAGCCGGAGTCCGTGCGCACCCTGGCGGAGCGGATGCTGGCCGACACCGCGCAGCAGGTGCGCGAGGCCCACCCGGGGCTGGAACTGCACACCGGCCTGCTGACCGGCGGCGAGCCCGCCGCCGACCTGGCCGCCGCGGCGGCCGAGGCGGAGCTGCTCGCCGTCGGTTCGCTGGGCCTGGGCCGCTTCGAGGGCCTGCTGGTGGGGTCGATCGGCCTCGACGTCGCGGCGCGCTGCGAGGTGCCGGTCGTGCTGGTACGGGCCGCGCAGCCGCAGCCGGGCGAGGCCCCCGGCGAGGTGGTCGTCGGGATCGACACCCACGCCCCGGCGGACGCCGTCGTCGAATTCGCCTTCCGCGCGGCCGAGGCCCGCGGCGCGGTGCTGCGCGCCGTCCACGGCTGGACTCCGCCCCCGGTCTGGGGCTACGCGGGCGGGGTGGCGCCGGCGACCGAGGCCGAGCAGTTCCGCGTCCTCGAGGCGGAGCTGCTCACTCAGGCGCTCGGCGTGTGGCGGGCCAAGTACCCGCAGGTCACGGTGGTCGAGGACAGCCGGATCGGCAGCGGTGCCGGGGCAGTGGTGGACGCCTCCGCCGGCGCCGCCCTGGTGGTGGTCGGCCGCCGCCGCCACCGCCTGGGCCGGGTCGCCCACGCGGTCAGCCACCACGCCAAGTCGCCGGTCGCCATCGTCCCCCACGACTGACTCGCCCCACCCGCCCGGCGGGTGTCCGGACAGCAGAACGCCCCGCTCGGCCAACCGCCGTGCGGGGCGCTTTCGCTGCCCGGCCGCCGGTCGGGCCCGGGCCTCGTCGACGATGCCCGTTATCAGCGTAACTGCCTGACGGAGCGTCAACTTGCTGTCCCCTGGCCCTGGTTGAATCACACCATCGACGGTCGGCGCGGGTCCGTCGGGTCGATCGCGTGCTCGTCGAAGAGCTGCTCCAGCGCCTCGTGCCCGTGCGCGCGACGGAACGCGATCTCGGCGGACGTCACCGGCGGCAGCCACAGCACGCGGGCCTCGCCGCCACCCGGCTGCGGGCAGTGCTCCAGGGCCGGGCCGTGCAGGTGCGGGAGGCTCCGCAGCAGGTGGTCGCAGGCCGAACCGGGCAGCCACGGCTCACCGATCGGGAAGCTGTGCTCGATGCCCAGACGGTGCGACGCGTGGCAGGACGCCACCATGGTGAGCAGCTCGGCGAAGCGCGGGTCTTTCCCCGCCGCGGTCAACACGAACTCCAGCCCGCGGCCGTCGCCCAGCAAGTCCGCGCCGCCGGCGGGCAGTTGGTCGTCTCCGATGCCGCGAACTCGACGCAGATCGAGGCCGAACAGATCGAAACCCTGCTCGGGGGACGGGTGGACGGCCTGGTCGTCGTCCCCGTCTCGGCCGCCGCCTCCGGTCCCGCCGTCCGGGCCGCCGCCAAACGCGCACCCCTCGTCCTGTTCGACCGCTGGGCCGGCGGCTCCGGGACGGTCGCGGTCACCCTCGACAACGCCGCCGCGATGCGCCTGCTCCTCGACCACCTCGACACCCTCGGCCGCCACCGCATCGCCCTGGTCGCGCCGACCAGGCCTCCTCCTCCGGCGCGGAACGCCTCGCCGCCTTCACCGCCGCCCGGGGCGCCGACGCCACCACCGTCCTGCTCCCCAGCTTCACCACCGATGCCGGCCGCACCGCCGGGCGGCGGATCGCCGAGCAGCGCGACGGCATCGACGCCGTCGTCTGCGGCGCGGACGTCCTCGCCGTGGGCCTGGTCAGCACGCTGCAGCGTTCGGCGGTGTCGGTGCCCGGGGAGATCGCCGTCACCGGCTTCGACGACACCGAGATACTCGAACTTCTCGACCCGCCGATCACCTCGATCCGCCACCCGCTCGCCGCGATGGCCGAACGCACCCTGGCCCTCCTGCCGTCCCCCGCGCGGGAACGGACCGAGGACGTCGAACGCTTCGCCCCCCAACTGGTCGTCCGGGCCTCCGCCGACGCGAACGCCTGACGGCCTGCTCCGGCCCTGGGTAGGGGACTTGAGTATCCGTACTCAGGCAGGGCCGGTTGGGGGAGGACGAAACTGTTCGGGCACGTCGGGATTTCGGAACCCGACGGTCTCGGAGGGGAAATCATGAAGCGTACGACTTTCGCGTGGGTCGCTGCAGTGGCGGCACTCGTGGTGGCGGCGGGCCCGGCGGCCGCCGGACAGGACGGGGAACCCGACCACGGCATGCCCGGCACGGGCGAGATCCTGCCGCACCCGGGGCCCGACGGCCTGATCTGGATCCCGGACTGGATCGGCAACGGTGGAGCCGTCACCGGCGGCGCCAGCCCCAACGGCCTGCCGGTCGTCGTCACGGTCGGCTGCCAGGGTGGCAGCGACGGCGCGGGTGAAGTGCAGGTCACCTACCGGCCGGAGTATGGCGACACCACCCCCGTGAAGTTCACCGTGCCCTGCCCCGTCGACACCGTCGGCCGCGGCTCGGTCGTGGTCACGGCCGAACAGGGCCGGGCCTTCTACGTCGGGGTCTTGACCTCGGCCCCCGACGTGCACTGGGGGCTGACGGTCGCACAGCCGGAGTCCTGACCCGGCCACCCGGGCCGCACCGAACTCCAGCTTCGGCGCGGCCCGGCGCCCGGGCCGTCTGCTCCCGGCCACCGGATCGCCGGGCCGACCGTCAACCGGCGTGCAGCGAGCCCGACGTGACGGCACGTCAGTCAGTTATGCACCCTCGTCCGGCCGGCGGATCGGGCTCATAGCCGCATCGGGGCGGCGGGGGCGGCCTCGGTCACCACGTCCAGGGACTCGGCGTCCCAGCCGGCGGTGCCGTCGGTGAACACGAGGTTCTCCTCCAACTCCCCTTCCGGCGAGGCCTCTTCCGTCCCCGCCAGGAACACCGCGACGTCGTCGTTCGGAGCGGGCGCGGCGCCGACGGGGTGCACTGACAGGAGTGCCAACTCACCGTTCGCGCGAGCGACCAGCAGTTCACCGCTCGCGGTGGCGGCCAGCGCGGACACCGGGACGCCGTCCGGGTGCGGGTGTTCGGTGGACTCCCGTGCCTCGACGTCGAGTTCGAGCAGCGAACCGGTGGGCGTGCCGATCCACAGCACACCGGGCCGGGCGTCCCAGGCGAGGTTGTGGTGCGGCCACGCCTCGGACGGGTCCTCGGCGAGCGTCGTCGTCAGGACGTTCCGCAGCGAGGGGAACGCGAACACGTCCAGCGACTCGACGTACGCGTTGCCCCGGACGGCGAGATGCCGCCCGTCCGCGCTGAACAGCGGCGTGTCGTAGCCGTCGACGTGCAGGATCAGCGCGTGCCGCTGCACCCGCATGCCGCCGTCGGTGCCGCCGGGCCGGGCGAACAGGCAGAAGGTGGCGGACTGGTCGCTGACCAGCGTGACGAGGAGCTCCCCGGACGGGTGCGCGCCGACCCCGGTGTCCCAGTACGGGCCCTTGGCGGTGGCGCCGGTGGCGAGATCGAGAACGTCCGAGGTGTCGCCGGACGGTTTCGCCCACAGAGTGCGGCCGTCCGGGCTGAACGCCAGGTGGTGGTAGACGGCCGTGACCTGCTCGGGTGCCGACGGCCCGTCGGGCGTCCAGCGCGTCAGGGTGGAGCCGTCGGCGACGACGAGCAGCGGCTGCTCGGGATGCCACGCCAGCGGGGGAGGGACGTTGGCGCGCCACCGGTCGGCCGGGTCGAGTTCGGGCGCCAACCCGAGGTCCACCGGGGTGAGTTCACGCAACCGCCCGCCGTCACAGTCCCAGATCCGGACCAGCCGGCTCTCCCGGGCAGTACCGGCCACCAGTGGGAGCCGGGGGTGACGGGCGAGCTGCTCGACGGGGCGCCGGCCGTCGGCCGACAGGTGGGCCAGCAGGGCGAGTTGGGTCATAGCGGCACCGTAGTGGCCGGGCGTGACACCAACACGGCGTGCTACGCGGGAAGGTCATGGCCCATCGCCCGCAGGACATCGGCGAGCCACACCAAGTGGTGCCCCGTCGCGCGATCCTGGTCCGCCAGCAGGGCCGTCAGATGCTGCCATGACTCCGAGAGCTGCCCGATCGTCAGGATCTCCGGATCCCTGGCGACGTCGTACAGCGCGTCCGAGGGGACGGACCAGAAGTACTCCTTGTCCAGGAGGACGGAATCACCCGCCGCGGCGGCTTCCACGCGGCTCAGCAGCACGTCGAACGACTTGCGCAGGTCGGCGAGGGAGATGGACAAGGGCTCACCAGTCATGAGCGCCATTATGGCGGACCGGCGTCAGAGCGCTGCGGTCGGCCGGGTCGAACTCGGGCGCCAACCCGTCCTCCACGGGAGTGAGTTCGCGCAACCGCCCGCCGCCGCCGGTTCAAATTTTCCGGGCGCTCTGACCGGGCCGTCTGTCATCCTCGGGCGCGTGCCAGCCCGTAACCGCCGCCTGCCGCGGCACCTGTCGTGGCCGCTCACCTCGACGGACGTCTGCTCCGCCCTCGGTGAGACGCCGTCCAACGCCCTCATGCTCCACTTCGACAACGTTCCCCGGACGGATGGAACCCTCCTCCGGGCGTCGTGGATGCCACCGATCGGCTCGAACTACGGCACCGGCCTGTGCCCCGACATGTGGTCGAGCGTCTGGATCACCATCGCCACCGTCCCGAGCGGAGAACGGGCCGCCGCCCGCCGGATCCTGCGCGAGCAGGCACTCCCCGCACTCCGGGAGTGGGTGGACAAGGCCCGGCACGGGTCCGAAGCCTGGGCGCTGAGCAGGCACAGCATCTCCTGGCGGCTCGTCGACCAGTCCCTTCACCTGAGCCGTGATCAACAGCCGTACCAACCGGTCGAGCTTCCCTGAGACCGCCGTCCTCAGGGTGTCTGTGCGCCCCGGAACTGGTTCATGTTGGCCTGGATCTGGAGCCAGGTCGGGTCGGCGGGAGAGGCCTCGGTGACGGTGGTGAGGTCGTCGTCGGTCCAGGTGCGGGTGCCGTCGGTGAGGAGCAGGTCGCTGTCCTCGGGGGCCTCCTCGGTCGCGGCGAGGAAGCTTGCGACGTCCTCGGCCGCGGACCCGGTGGCGGGCGCCGGGTCGTGGAGCGCCGACAGGAGGACCAGTTCGCCGCTGTCGAGGGCGAGCAGCAGTTCGCCGTTCGCGGTGGCGGCCAACGCGGTGAGCGGGGCGCCGAGTCGCAGGTCGTGTTCGACGTCCGACCGGGCCTCGACGTCCAGTTCGAGCAGCGTCCCGTTGGGGGTGCCGATCCACAGCAGGCCCGGAGCGGCGCCGAAGGCGAGATTGTGGCGCGACCACTCGCCGCCGCTCTCGGGCTCCTGGAAGGAGGTGCGCAGCACGCGGCGCAGGGACGGGAAGGCGAAGACGTCGACCGATTCGGTGTACGCGTTGCCGCGGATCGCGAACAGCCGCCCGTCGGGGCTGAACAGCGGGGTGCCGTAGCCGTCGCAGTCCAGGACCAGCGTGTGCCGTTGCACCCGCATCGCACCGCCGTCCGGCTGGGCGAACAGGCAGAAGGTGGCGCCCTGGTCACTGGCCAGGGTGGCGACGAGCGCGCCGGAGGGGTGGGTGGCGACGCCGGTGTCCCAGGGCCGGGCGGGGCCGGTCACCGCGCCGGTCGCGGGGTCGAGGACGTCCGATCCCGCCCACTCGTCCTCGGCGGACGGCGTGGCCCACAGGTGCCGACCGTCCGGGCTGAACGCCAGCACCTCGTACGCGGCCGCGGCCGGAAGACGCACCGGATCGGACGGGCCGTCAGGGCTCCACCGCAGCAGCGACTCCCCGTCGGCCACCAGCAGCAGCGGCTCCTCCGGATGCCAGGCCACCGCCGGCGGCGCGTCCTCCCCCCAGGGGGTGCTGCCCGGCTCGACGTCGAGCGAGGCGAGCTCACGCAGCTGCCCCTCGCCGCAGTCGTAGACGCGCACGGTGCGGCCCTCGGTCGCCGTACCGACCGCCAGCGGCAGGCGCGGGTGGCAGGTCAGCCGTTCCACCGGGTGGTCGGCGTCGTCCGACAGGCGGGCCAGTACTGCGAGTTCGGTCATGACGGCAGGCTAGTGCGCGCATCCGACAGCCGGCGCCGAAGAAATGCGCCGGCCCCACCGACGCGCCGTGGGTCAAGGTGGGGCCCGATGACGACCGGCAACGCTCCCACGGGTGAGGGCGCCCCCGAACCCGACTGGTACAACGACGACGAGCCGGGCCGGCGCTACGCGCACCCCGACGACCTGTTGGGCTCCCTGCAGAACGGGCACGGCGTCGGGGCCATCCGCGCCATGACGGAGCCCGGTGCCGCCGAGCCGTGGCGGACCTGGGCGCCGGACCCACCTGCGGACGGTGCGCAGGCCACCGGCCCGATCCGCCCGGTCTGCGCCCCGCCGACGGCCGAGGTGGGCGCGCTGCCGGCCGGCCCGGGTGACGCGCCGCTGCCCGATCTGCTGGCCGCGTGGAGGCGCAAGTGGGAGGCCGACGAGTGGTGCGGCTTCGCCCCGCTGGCCGATGCGATCGCCCGGTACGGGCCGGCGGCGGCCGAAGCGCTGCCCGCTCTGGGCGCGCTGTGGAAGTGGACCCCGCACTCGGCCGAACGCGCCGCCGTCCTGCGGGCCATCGCCGCCGTCGCCCCGGTGGCCAGTCGGCGGGCGCTGACGCAGGGGCTGTGGGACTGCGAGTCCGGCGTCCGCCTGCTGGCCGCCACCCTGGTGCCGCTGGGCCGGCGGGCGGTCACTCGGCTGAAAGCGCTGCGTGACGACCTCTTGGAGACCGCCGAGGTCCGCCGCGTGGCGGCCGCCAGGCTGACTGCGGCGGGCGAGTGCCGACGAGAAGGGCAGTAGGCGGCACACCGTCCGGAGCGGTAGCTGCAACCACCATCCACGGCCTGGTACGACAGTAAGCATTGTTGCATGATTTTGCTGCGCTGCGTATATTCATGCTGGGCTTCAGGAGGGAATGCCATGGTATTGCGAGTTGCCGTCGCCGGAGCGAGCGGGTATGCGGGCGGTGAGGTGCTGCGCCTGCTGCAAGGGCATCCGGAGGTGGAGATCGGGGCGCTGACCGGCGGCTCCAACGCGGGTCAGCGCTTCGGCGCGCTGCAGCCGCACCTGATCGGGCTGGCCGACCGGGTGCTGGAGCCGACGAACGCGCAGACGCTGGCGGGGCACGACATCGTGTTCCTCGGTCTGCCGCACGGCCAGTCCGCCGGGATCGCCGCCCAGCTCGGCGAGGACGTCCTGGTGGTCGACCTCGGCGCCGATCACCGGCTGAGGTCGTCGGCCGACTGGGAGCAGTTCTACGGTTCCCCGCACGCCGGCACCTGGCCCTACGGCCTGCCCGAACTGCCGGGCCACCGTGACGCGTTGAAGGGCAGCAAGCGGATCGCGGTGCCGGGTTGCTACCCGACCGCAGTGACGCTCGCGATGTTCCCGATGTTCGCCGCGGGCCTGGCCGAGCCGGAGGCGGTGATCACCGCCGCGTCCGGTACGTCCGGCGCGGGCAAGGCCACCAAGACGCACCTGCTGGGCAGCGAGGTGATGGGCTCGATGAGCCCCTACGGCGTCGGCGGCGGCCACCGGCACACCCCGGAGATGGCGCAGAACCTGACGCCGCTCGCGGGCGAGCCGGTCACCGTCTCCTTCACGCCGACGCTCGCGCCGATGCCGCGCGGCATCCTCGCCACCTGCTCCGCCAAGGCGAAGCCCGGCACCACCGCCGCGAAAATCAAAGCCGCGTACCAGGAGGCGTACGGCGACGAGCCGTTCGTCCACCTGCTGCCCGAGGGGCAGTGGCCGCACACCTCGTCCGTGTACGGGTCGAACGCGGCCGTGCTGCAGGTCGTGCTGGACGAACACGCCGGGCGGATCATCGCGATCAGCGCGATCGACAACCTGGTGAAGGGCACCGCCGGCGGCGCGGTGCAGAGCATGAACATCGCCCTCGGCCTCCCCGAGGAGCTCGGCCTCCCGCTGAACGGAGTCGCACCATGACGGACACCCAGAACATCGGCGTCACCGCGGCGAAGGGCTTCCGCGCGGCGGGCGTCACCGCCGGCATCAAGGCGTCCGGCACCCCGGACCTGGCGCTGGTCGTCAACGACGGCCCGCTGCACGCCGCCGCGGGCGTGTTCACCTCGAACCGGGTGCACGCCGCGCCGGTGAAGTGGTCGCGGCAGGTGCTGAAGGACGGCGAGCTGACCGCCGTCGTCCTCAACTCCGGTGGCGCGAACGCCTGCACCGGCCCGGAGGGCTTCCAGGACACCCACGCCACCGCCGAGAAGGTCGCCGCCGAACTCGGCGTCGGCGCGATCGAGGTCGCGGTCTGCTCCACCGGCCTGATCGGCGTCCGGCTGCCGATGGACAAGCTGCTGCCCGGCATCGAGCAGGCCGCCGAGGCGCTCAGCTCCACCGGCGGCGAGAGCGCCGCGATCGCCATCAAGACCACCGACACCGTGCACAAGACCGCCCAGGTCACCAGCCCGGCCGGCTGGACGGTCGGCGGCATGGCCAAGGGCGCGGGCATGCTCGCCCCGGGCCTGGCCACCATGCTGGTCGTGGTCACCACCGACGCGGTGGTAGATGCGGAGGCCTTGGACGCCGCGCTGCGCGACGCCACCCGCACCACCTTCGACCGGGTCGACTCCGACGGCTGCATGTCCACCAACGACACGGTGCTGCTGCTCGCCTCCGGCGCCAGTGAACTTGCCCCGGAGCAGGCCGAGTTCGCCGAGGCCGTGCGCACCGTCTGCGCCGACCTGGCCCGCCAGCTGATCGGCGACGCCGAGGGCGCGTCCAAGGACATCCGGATCGACATCGTGAACGCCGCCACCGAGGACGAGGCCGTCGACGTCGCCCGCACCATCTCCCGCAGCAACCTGCTCAAGTGCGCCATCCACGGCGAGGACCCGAACTGGGGCCGGGTGCTGTCCGCGATCGGCACCACCTCCGCCGCCTTCGACCCGGACCAGCTGGACGTCGCCATCAACGGCGTCTGGGTGTGCCGGGGCGGCGGCGTCGGCGAGGACCGCGACCTGGTCTCGATGAAGGGCCGCGAGGTCGTCATCACCGCCGACCTGAAGGCCGGTCAGGCCTCCGCCAGCATCTGGACCAACGACCTGACCGCCGAATACGTGCACGAGAACAGCGCCTACTCCAGCTGACCCGGGGGAATCGACACACGCCATGCAGATCGCACCCAAGGGCGAACAGGCCCGCAGCAACGCCGCCCTGCCCAAGGCCCGCACCCTGATCGAGGCGCTGCCCTGGCTGGAGCGCTTCCACGGCAAGACCGTCGTCATCAAGTTCGGCGGCAACGCCATGGTCGACGAGGACCTGAAGGCCGCCTTCGCCCAGGACGTGGTCTTCCTCCGCTACGCCGGCCTGCACCCCGTCGTGGTGCACGGCGGCGGCCCGCAGATCAGCGCCCAGCTCGACAAGCTCGGCCTGGAGTCCTCGTTCACCGCTGGCCTGCGTGTCACCACCCCCGAGACCATGGACGTGGTCCGGATGGTGCTCGCCGGGCAGGTCCAGCGCGAACTGGTCGGTCTGCTCAACGCGCACGGCCCGTTCGCCGTCGGCATGACCGGCGAGGACGCCCACACCATGACCGCGGTCAAGCGCTACGCCGTGGTCGACGGCGAACAGGTCGACATCGGCCTGGTCGGCGACATCGTCAACATCGAGGCCGGCGCGGTCAAGGCACTGATCGCCGACGGCCGCATCCCGGTGATCTCCTCGATCGCCCGCGGCGCCGACGGCCACATCTACAACATCAACGCCGACACCGCCGCCGCCGAGATGGCCGTCGCGCTCGGCGCCGAAATGCTGGTCGTGCTCACCGATGTCGAGGGCCTCTACAAGGACTGGCCGAACTCCGACGACGTGATCAGCCAGCTCAACGCCTCCGAACTGGAGGAGATGCTGCCGACCCTGGCCAGCGGCATGCTCCCCAAGATGGAGGGCTGCCTGCGCGCCGTCCGCTCCGGCGTGGGCACCGCCCGCGTCCTGGACGGACGGGTCCAGCACAGCCTGCTGCTGGAGATCTTCACCGACGAGGGCATCGGCACCATGGTCGTGCCCGACGACGACACCACCGTCCTGGGGGGCCTGGCATGAGCGAGCACGAAGCCATCAGCAACGCGTCGATCACCGAGCGGTACCGGCACACCCTGATGCACAACTACGGCACCCCGCGCATCCCGCTGGTCCGCGGCGAGGGCGCCCTGCTGTGGGACGCCGACGGCAACGAGTACCTCGACCTGGTCGGCGGCATCGCCGTCAACGCGCTCGGCACCGCGCACCCCGCGATCGTCACCGCCGTCACCGAGCAGATCGCCACCCTCGGCCACGTCTCCAACCTGTTCATGGCCGAGCCGACCATCCAACTCGCCGAGAAGCTCGTCGAGTTGGCCGGCCGCCCGGCCCGGGTGTTCTTCTGCAACTCCGGCGCCGAGGCCAACGAGGCCGCCTTCAAGATCTCCCGGCTGACCGGCCGCACCCACCTGGTCTCCGTCCAGGGCGCCTTCCACGGCCGCACCATGGGCGCCCTCGCGCTCACCGCCCAGCCCGCCAAGCAGGAACCCTTCAAGCCGCTGCCCGGCGACGTCACGCACGTCCCGCTCGGCGACATCGAAGCCCTGCGCCAGGCCGTCACCACCGAGACCGCCGCCGTCTTCCTGGAGCCCATCCAGGGCGAGAACGGCGCCGTCCCGCTGCCCGACGGCTACCTGAAGGCCGCCCGCGAGATCACCCGCGCCACCGGCACCCTGCTGGTCATGGACGAGATCCAGACCGGCATCGGCCGCACCGGCCACTGGTACGCCCACCAGGCCGAGGACGGCGCCGACCCGGACATCGTCACCCTCGCCAAGGGCCTCGGCGGCGGCCTGCCGATCGGCGCCGTGCTCGCCTTCGGCGACACCGCCGAACTGCTCGCCCCCGGCCAGCACGGCACCACCTTCGGCGGCAACCCCGTGGTCGCCGCCGCCGGCCTCGCCGTGCTGCGCACCATCGAGGAGCAGGGCCTGCTGGAGCACGTCACCAAGATCGGCGAGCGGCTGCGCCACGGCATCGAGGCGATCGGCGATCCGCTGGTCGCACAGGTGCGCGGGAAGGGCCTGCTGCTGGGTATCGTGCTCACGCAGCCCGTCGCCGCCCAGGTCCAGGCCGCCGCGCAGGACGCCGGTTTCCTGGTCAACGCGGCCGTCGCGGACGCCGTACGGCTGGTTCCGCCGCTGATCCTGACCGAGGAGCAGGCCGACCGGTTCCTTGCCGCACTGCCCGCGATCCTCCGAACGGTCCGCGAAACGGCCCCCGACGCGAACAGCTGAGCGTCTTTCAGGAGAATCTTCAGTTATGACCGAACCCCGCCCCGAGTCGACCACGGCGCCCACGCCGCAGGTCCCGCAGACCCGCACCGCGCGCCACCGCCGGATCGTGGACCTGCTGACCCGTCAGCCCGTCCGCTCGCAGAGCCAGCTGGCCAAGCTGCTCGCCGACGACGGCCTGGTGGTCACCCAGGCCACCCTCTCCCGGGACCTGGACGAACTCGGAGCGGTGAAGATCCGCAACCGGGACGGCGCGCTCATCTACGCCGTCCCGGCCGAGGGCGGCGACCGCACCCCGCGCGCCCCCATGGGCGAGTCCGCCAGCGAGGCCCGGATGGCCCGGCTGGCGGGCGAGCTGATGGTCTCCGCGACCGCCTCCGGCAACCTGGTCGTGCTGCGCACCCCGCCCGGTGCCGCCCAGTTCCTGGCCTCCGCGATCGACACCGCCGAGGTGTTCGAGATCATCGGCACCATCGCCGGCGACGACACCGTCCTGCTGATCAGCCGCGACGCGGCCGGCGGCCAGGCGCTCGCCGACCACCTGATGCAGCTCGCCCAGGCCAAGTCGCAGTAGCCCTCCACCCCTTATCCGTCTCACTGAGTGCCACCGGTTTGGCAATGCATACGCACTCGTGCATACTTATGCCTAACGCCGCATGAAACCTGTACTGAAGGAGAAAGCCGTGACTGAGCGCGTCGTACTCGCCTACTCGGGCGGTCTGGACACGTCCGTCTGCATCGGCTGGATCGCCGAGGAGACCGGCGCCGAGGTCATCGCCGTCGCGGTCGACGTCGGCCAGGGCGGCGAGGACCTCGACGTCATCCGCCAGCGCGCGCTCGACTGCGGCGCCGTCGAGGCCGAGGTCGCCGACGCCCGCGACGAGTTCGCGAACGAGTACTGCCTGCCTGCTCTCAAGGCCAACGCCCTGTACCAGGGCCAGTACCCGCTGGTCTCCGCGCTGTCCCGCCCGGTCATCGTCAAGCACCTGGTCGCCGCCGCGCAGAAGCACGGCGCCACCACCGTCGCCCACGGCTGCACCGGCAAGGGCAACGACCAGGTCCGTTTCGAGGTCGGCATCCAGTCGCTGGCCCCGAACCTGAAGTGCATCGCCCCGGTCCGCGACTACGCGATGACCCGCGACAAGGCGATCGCCTTCGCCGAGGCCAAGAACCTCCCGATCGTCACCACCAAGAAGAACCCGTACTCGATCGACCAGAACGTCTTCGGCCGCGCCGTCGAGACCGGCTTCCTCGAGGACATCTGGAACGCCCCGATCGAGGACGTCTACGAGTACACCCAGAACCCGGCCACCCCGCGCGAGGCCGACGAGGTCGTCATCACCTTCGAGGCGGGCGTCCCGGTCGCCATCGACGGCCGCAAGGTCACCGTCCTGCAGGCCATCGAGGAGCTGAACAAGCGGGCCGGCGCCCAGGGCATCGGCCGCCTCGACATGGTCGAGGACCGCCTGGTCGGCATCAAGTCCCGCGAGATCTACGAGGCCCCCGGCGCGATCGCCCTGATCACCGCCCACCAGGCCCTGGAGAACGTCACCGTCGAGCGCGAACTCGCCCGCTACAAGCGGCAGGTCGAGCAGCGCTGGGCCGAGCTGGTCTACGACGGCCTGTGGTTCTCCCCGCTCAAGCGCGCCCTGGACGGCTTCGTCAACGAGGCCAACCAGGCCGTCTCCGGCGAGATCCGGATGGTCCTGCACGGCGGCCGCGCCGTCGTCAACGGCCGCAAGTCGGACCAGTCGCTGTACGACTTCAACCTCGCCACCTACGACACCGGCGACACCTTCGACCAGTCCATGTCCAAGGGCTTCATCGAGATCTTCGGCATGTCCTCGAAGATCGCCGCCCGCCGCGACCTGGCCTGATCCACCCGCAGTACCTGCCCCGGCCCGCCGTATCCGCCACGGCGGCCGGGGCATCTCCACACTCAGACCCACCCTCGAAGGAGTCCACGCGATGACCGCAAACCAGCCCGCAGACGTCCGCCTCTGGGGCGCGCGCTTCGCCGACGGCCCCTCCGAGGCCCTCGCCAAGCTCTCCGCCTCCGTCCACTTCGACTGGCGGCTCGCCCCCTACGACATCGCCGGCTCCAAGGCCCACGCCCGGGTCCTGCACAAGGCGGGCCTGCTCAGCGACGACGAGCTCACCGGCATGCTCGGCGGGCTGGACCAGCTGCTGGCCGACGTCGAGTCCGGCGCGTTCGTCGGCACCGTCGCCGACGAGGACGTGCACACCGCCCTGGAGCGCGGCCTGCTGGAGCGCCTCGGCGCCGACCTCGGCGGCAAGCTGCGGGCCGGCCGCTCGCGCAACGACCAGATCGCCACCCTGTTCCGGATGTACCTGCGCGACCACGCCAAGACCATCGGCGCGCTGATCCTCGACCTCCAGCACGCCCTGGTGGGCCTCGCCGAGGCGCACCCGAACACCGCGATGCCCGGCCGCACCCACCTCCAGCACGCCCAGCCCGTGCTGTTCGCCCACCACGTGCTCGCCCACGTCCAGTCGCTGGGCCGGGACGCCGAGCGGCTGCGCCAGTGGGACACCCGAACGGCCATTTCGCCGTACGGCTCGGGCGCGCTGGCCGGTTCCTCGCTGGGCCTCGACCCGCAGGCCGTCGCCGCCGAACTCGGCTTCGAGCGCGGCTCGGTGGGCAACTCCATCGACGGCACCGCGTCCCGCGACTTCGTCGCCGAGTTCGCCTTCGTCACCGCGATGATCGGCATCAACCTCTCGCGGATCGCGGAGGAGATCATCATCTGGAACACCAAGGAGTTCGGCTTCATCACGCTGCACGACGCCTTCTCCACCGGGTCGTCGATCATGCCGCAGAAGAAGAACCCCGACATCGCGGAGCTCGCCCGCGGCAAGTCCGGCCGCCTGATCGGCAACCTGACCGGCCTGCTCGCCACCCTCAAGGCGCTGCCGCTGGCCTACAACCGCGACCTCCAGGAGGACAAGGAGCCGGTCTTCGACTCCTGCGACACCCTCGAGGTCCTGCTCCCCGCCTTCACCGGCATGATCGCCACCCTCACCGTGCACCGCGAGCGCCTCGAGGAGCTCGCCCCGGCCGGCTTCTCGCTCGCCACCGACATCGCCGAGTGGCTGGTCAAGCAGGGCGTCCCGTTCCGCGTCGCGCACGAGGTGGCCGGCGCCTGCGTCAAGGTCTGCGAGGCCGAGGGCATCGAACTGTCCGACCTGACGGACGAGCAGTTCGCCGCGATCTCCTCCCACCTGACGCCGGACGTCCGCACCGTCCTGTCCGTCCACGGCGCGATCGCCTCCCGCAACGGCCGCGGCGGCACCGCCCCCTCGGCCGTCGCCGTGCAGCTCGCCGAGATCAAGCAGGACCTGGCCGTTCAGCAGGCCTGGATCGGCTGAGACCGCAATCGACGGGGGCCGGACGAACTGTCCGGCCCCCGTTCTCGTCAGCGGCTCGCGTCGGCGACGACGTCCTCGCCGGTGAGCGCGTCAACGGTGTACGGCACCCCTGGCCCGGCGGGGTCGACCATAACGGTGACCGCCCAGCACGCCCGCCAGCTGTCCCGGGTCCGCGCGGCCAGAAGGAACGCGTCCTTGACGGCCCCGGAGTGGCGGGACGTCACCGCCGCGATCGCCGCGTCCTTGGTGACCGTTACGGCGGGCAGCTCCGGGTCGGCGACGATGCGTGAACTGACCTGCGCGACCCGGCCGCCCGGGTCCACGTCGATGTCCAGGCGCATCGGCAGCAGCAGCCCGTCGGCCCGGAAGCGCCGGTACTGCACGGTACGCCGGGCCGTCGACGGGTTCGCCTGGTAGACGTCCACGTTGGCGCCGCTCGTGACACCGGGGAACCACGTAGCGGCGAACGCATCCGCCGCCGCCCGGGCCTCCTCGTCGCTGCCGCCGGTCGCGGGGGCGAACGGGATCAGCGACCCGTAGACGAGCCGGCCCGACGGCCACTCCAGATGGAACGAACCGTCGCCGGCGGTGACGTAGAGCTGCTCCGGCGTCTCGCCCATCGCCGCCGAGTGCTTCACGCTGATCACCGCCGTGCCAGGTCCGAACAGCAACTCCGCGTTGCGGCGGGCGGCTTCGAGCTGGTCACTGTCGTGGGCGGGGGACAGCGCGGCGTCATTCCAAGTCGGCGTCACCGCCGCCCGCTGCACGACGGCCACCGGCACCACCAGGACCAGCAGCACGACCGTGCCCACCGACCACTCCCGCCGCCCCGGCCACGCCCGCCGCAGCGCCACCGCCAGCGCCACGCCCAGCAGCGCGCCGACCGAGTTGGCCACCAAGTCGCCGGAGTCGCAGGCCCGGCCGATCCCCGGCGTCAGCGACTGCACGGTCTCGGTGACGGCCGACCACCCCACGCACCCCGCGAGCACCGGCACCGGCCGCCGCGTCGCGTGCGCCGCGAAGAACGCCAACGGCACGAACAGCGCGACGTTCATCAGCCCCTGCTGGGTCTCGAACGCCGCCGCGAAGTCCCGGCTGTACAGGCACATCTGCGAGGCCGCCCGCGCCCCGCCGGTCGGGTACAGCGTGGCCGTCAGCACCCCGGCCAGCGACACCCCGCCGAGCACCGCCGACCAGCGGGGCCACCCGCGGGCCTTTCCGACGAATAACGAGAGCGCCCCGAGCAGCAGGGCGGTGACCAGGAACGCGGGCAGCAGGCCGGGGTTCCCGTTGAAGATCGCGCGAATCATCGGTTCCGAGCATGCCGTCCGCCCGCGTCCGGCGGCCGGAATCGGCGGGAACTGCCGGTGACGTGCGTCACCCGATGGCCGGTCCGCGCCGGAGCGGGCGGCGGTCAGCCCGCCTACGCTGGATCCATGGCCGACGCAGCCGTGGCGCTTGCCGAAGGGTTCCGGGGCGAGATCGTGGTGCCCGGGGACGTGGACTACGACCGGGCGCGGGGGGTGTGGAACGCGGCGGTGGACCGCCGGCCCGAGGTGATCGCCCGCTGCACCGGGGTCGCGGACGTGCTGCAGGCCGTCGCGGTGGCCCGCGAGCACGGCCTGCCGGTGGCCGTCCGCGGCGCCGGGCACAGCCTGGCGGGGCTCGGGACGGGCGAGGGCGCGATGCTGATCGACCTGTCCGGCCTGACGGGGGTGCGGGTGGACCCGGAGCGGCGGACCGCCCGGGCGCAGCCGGGCGCGACCTGGGGCGGCTTCGACCACGAGACACAGGCGTTCGGCCTGGCCACGCCGGGCGCGCCGTACTCGGGGGCGGGCATCGCCGGGACGACGCTCGGTGGCGGCATCGGCTGGCTGACCCGGGCGTACGGGCTGACCTGCGACAACCTGGTCGAGGCGGACGTGGTGACCGCCGAGGGCCGGCTGCTGACGGCGAGCGCGGCCTCGCACCCGGAGCTGTTCGCGGGGCTGCGCGGCGGCGGCGGGAACTTCGGGGTGGTCACCTCGTTCACGTACCGGCTGCACCGGGTGGGCCCGCACGTGCTGTGCGGGGCGCTGTACCTGCCGGGGGAGGCGCTGGCGGAGACGGTGGCGGCGGTGCGGGACTTCATGGCGCAGGCCCCGGACGGGCTGACGGTGGCGTGCGAGTTCGGCCACCCGCGCGGGGTGCCGGAGCTGCCGGCGGGGGCGGCGGTGCGGATCGGCCTGTGCTGGGCCGGCCGGGCCGATCGCGGCCGGGAGGTGCTGGCGCCGTTGCGTGCTCTGCCGGGCGTGGTGGCGGATACCGTGCAGACCCGCCCGTACACGCTGTGGCAGCAGATGCTGGACACCGGCCGGGGCCCGGGTGCGGGCGTGTTCGGCCGGTCGGAGTTTCTGTCGGTGCTGGACGACGCGGCGATCGGCTGCCTGGCGGAGCAGACGGCCGCGCTGCCCTCGCCGGACGCGCACGCCCAACTGGCGTTCCTGGGCGGCGCGGTGGCCCGGGTGGGCGCGGAGGACAGTGCGTACACCTACCGGCAGGCCCCGTACCTGCTGAGCGCGGTGGGTCGGTGGACCACCGGCCCGGCGGAGCCGCAGGTGGCGTGGGTGCGGGGGTGCCTGGAGGCGATGCGGCCGTTCTCCTCGGGCGGGGCGTACGTGAACCTGATGGGCGTGGAGGGCCAGGGGCGGGTGGTGGAGGCGTACGGGCTGGCGAAGTACGAGCGGCTGGTGGCGCTGAAGGACCGCTACGACCCGGGGAACCTGTTCCGGGTGAACCAGAACATCCGTCCGAACGGGTGACAGCCGGGGTTGGCGTGACGCTCGCCACGTCGGGGCGTCCAGGAGGTTGAGAACAGTGGTCGGCTGGGTAGAGCGGTGGCGAACGTCTCTCTTGACCGTAGTCCGACCGTCCGGATACTGAGCGTGAGCGCGTCAGTTCCGGTCCGTCGGGCCACCGTCCGGCGGGACGTGTCGCGCTTTTCCCGGGCCGGGCCGATCCCCGTCCGGGCACACCTCGGACAAGGCCGGTGCCAGACCCTCACTCGTGCGCGCCGGGCGATTGACGATGGAGGCCCCCGCACATGGGCATGAGTGTGATCATCGCAGCGGCACGACCTGATGAAGCGGAGCAGATCCTCAAGCTCCAGTACCTCGGCTACCAGAGCGAGGCGGAGCTGTACAGCGACTGGACCCTCGAGCCGCTGACCCAGAGCCTGGAGAGCCTGAAGGCCGAACTCGCCGGGCACCGCGTCCTGGTGGCCCGCCTGGGCGACGAGGTGGTCGGCTCGGTGCGCGGCTCGGTGGACGAGACCGGCACCGGCCGGATCGGCAAGCTGGTGGTGCACCCGCGGATGCAGCGGCACGGCCTCGGCCGCCGCCTGCTGACCGCCCTGGAGGCGCAGCTCACCGAGGACGGCGCCACCGGCTTCGAACTGTTCAGCGGCCACCGCAGCCTCGGCAACCTGCGGCTCTACCAGAGCCTCGGCTACCGCGAGACCGAGGTGCGCGAGGTCTCCCGCCGGCTGTCGATCGTCACCCTGGCCAAGCCCGGCGCGGCCTCGCTGGCGGCCTGAACCACCCACTGCGGCACCCGAACCGGACACCGGTCGGGTGCCGCAGTGCTTGTCCCGCAAGGGGCGTGTCCGCATGTTGGACAGTGAGTCCTGGAAGTTGGGACGTTCACCAATTGTCTGATTTACTGGGTTCCATGACCATGACGACGACATGCATCCCCACCGGCGCGACGCCGGCAGGTGAGCGACGCATGTGCCGTCGAATGTGTTGTCGCTGAGAGCTCTGCCCAGCGCCCGCTGACGTTCCGTCCTCCGATGTCCCGACAGGCCGCGCCCGTGCGCGGTCCGTCCGGCCGGCGGCCGTGATCGACAAGACGTCAGCCCCCGATCTTCCTCCCGGCACCAGGTGCCGTTCCATTGGCGCGGATGCCCCAAAGGTCGTCCGCTGACGAACAAACGGAAGCAGCTGTGATCACCACCAAGGACCTGACCAAGGTCTACCGTTCCCGGGGCCGTGACGTCCTGGCGCTGGACAGCGTCGACCTGCACGTGCGGCAGGGCGAGGTGTTCGGAGTCGTCGGCACCAGCGGCGCCGGCAAGTCCACCCTGATCCGGTGCGTCAACCTGCTGGAGCGGCCCACCTCCGGCACCGTCACCGTGGACGGCGTCGAGCTGACCGCGCTGGCCGGCAGCGAACACCGGGCCGGCCGCGAACTCCGCGAGGCCCGCCGCCGGATCGGCATGGTGTTCCAGCACTTCAACCTGCTGTCCTCGCGCACCGTGCAGCAGAACGTCGAACTCCCGCTGGAGATCATCGGCCTCGACCGGCACGACCGCCGCCGCAAGGCCGCCGAACTGCTCGACCTGGTCGGCCTCGCCGACAAGGCGCGCAGCTACCCCGGCCAGCTCTCCGGCGGCCAGAAGCAGCGCGTCGGCATCGCCCGCGCCCTGGCCGGCGACCCCAAGGTGCTGCTCTCCGACGAGGCCACCAGCGCCCTCGACCCGGAGACCACCCGCTCGATCCTGGCCCTGCTGCGCGACCTCAACCAGCAGCTCGGCCTCACCGTGCTGCTGATCACCCACGAGATGGACGTCATCAAGTCGGTCTGCGACTCCGCGGCCCTGATGCGCGGCGGCAAGGTCGTGGAGAGCGGACAGCTCACCGACCTGCTCGCCGACGGCCACTCGCGGATCGCCCGCGACCTGTTCCCGCTCGGCGACTTCGGCTCCGGCAACCCTGACCGCACCGTCCTGGAGATCACCTTCCAGGGCGACGCACCCGCCCAGCCGTTCGTCTCCCAGCTGGCCCGCACCTACCAGATCGACATCAACATCCTCGGCGCCGCCGTGGAGACCATCGCCGGCCGCCTGGTCGGCCGCATGCGGGTCGAACTGCCCGGCAGCCACACCGACAACGTGGTGCCGATCGGCTACCTGCGCCAACAGGGACTCCAGGTGGACGTCCTCGACCTGTCGAACGGAGTGGCGGCATGACCTGGGACCGGATGCAGGAACTGATGTGGCCCGCCACCTGGGAGACCCTCAGCATGGTCGGCCTCGCCGGCCTCGCCACCCTGGTGGTCGGACTGCCGATCGGGCTGCTGCTGGTACTCACCGACAAGGGCGGCCTGCTGCAGAACCGCGCCGTCAGCCGGGTGCTCGGGGCGATCGTCAACGTCGGGCGCTCCATCCCGTTCGTCATCCTGATCGTCGCGGTGATCCCGTTCACCAAGGTGGTCGCGGGCGGCACCTCGCTCGGCTGGCAGGCCGCCACCGTCCCGCTCGCCATCGGCGCGATCCCGTTCTTCGCCCGCCTGGTGGAGACCGCCGTACGCGAGGTGAACGGCGGACTGGTCGAGGCGCTCAAGGCGATGGGCGCCGGCACCGGCACCATCGTCCGCAAGACCCTGCTGCCGGAGAGCCTGCCCTCGCTGGTCTCCGCCTTCACCACCACGCTGATCGCCCTGATCGGATACTCCGCGATGGCCGGCGTGGTCGGCGGCGGCGGACTCGGCGACCTCGCCATCCGCTACGGCTACCAGCGCTTCGAGACCACCTTCATGTGGGTCATCGTCGCCGAAATCGTGATCATCGTCACCGCGCTGCAACTGCTCGGCGACCTGATCGCCCGCCGGCTCGGCCACCGCGGCAACTACCGCAGCGGACTGAGCCTGCTGCGCGCCGCGAAGGCCACGAAGGCCGCGCCGCGCGCCCAGAAGACCGCCGAGGCGGTCGAAGAGGACCTCGTCTCCTCCCACTGACCACCGCTCCCCACCCGGAGCGGTCCCCGGCCCACCCGGGCCGTTCGCACCCGCAGAAAGGCACTTTTCGTGCGTAAGTTTCTGAAGACCACCGTCCTGACCGCCACCGCCGCCGGACTCGTCGTCGGCCTCACCGCCTGCTCCAGCGGCGGCGGCTCCGACTCCGGCGCCTCGGCCGACCCCAACAAGCCCCTGGTGGTCGCCGCCAGCGCCACCCCGCACGCGCAGATCCTCAAGTTCGTGCAGGACAACCTGGCGGCCCAGGCCGGCCTCAAGCTGGACGTCAAGGAGGTCAGCGACTACGTGACCCCCAACACCACGGTCCAGGACGGATCCGCGGACGCGAACTTCTTCCAGCACCAGCCGTACCTCGACGACTTCAACAAGAAGAACGGCACCGACCTGGTCTCCGTCGGGACCGTCCACCTCGAGCCGCTCGGCGTCTACTCCAAGAAGGTCAAGAACCTCGCGGACCTCAAGGACGGCGCCGTGGTCTCCGTCCCCAGCGACGCCACCAACGAGGGCCGCGCGCTCAAGCTGCTGGCCGACAACAACATCATCACCCTCAAGGACGGCGCCGGAACCACCGCCACCGCCGACGACATCGCCTCCAACCCCAAGCACCTGAAGATCAAGGAGCTGGAGGCCGCCCAGCTGCCGCGCTCGCTCGACGACGTCGACGCCTCCGTCATCAACGGCAACTACGCGCTCGGCGCCGGCCTCAAGCCGTCCAGCGACGCGCTGCTGGTCGAGAAGGCCCAGGGCAACCCGTACGCCAACATCCTGGTCGTCAAGAAGGGCCACGAGAGCGACCCGCGGGTCAAGAAGCTCGCCGAGCTGCTGCACTCCGACGCCGTCAAGAAGTACATCGACGACAACTTCCAGGGCGCCGTCATCCCCGCGTTCTGAACCACCCGCTGACCCGATCGGCTCCCACGGTGCCCCCGGCCTCCCCGCCGGGGGCACCGTGCCGACCAGCTGTCAGGAGCGGAACAGGTACGCTGACACGCCCGACAAGGGCGGGGCGTACGGTGTGTCCACGACCCGGCGAGGAGAGACGGCATGGTTGCGAACTTCCCCGAGACAGCCATCAGCACCGAAAGGCTGCTGCTGCGCGCCCTTGAGGACCAGGACGCCCCCGGCCTGATCACCATGCTCTCCGACGAACTCGTCCAGATCTGGTCCGAGTACCCCCGGCCCTACACCCAGGCCGACGCCCACGACCTGATCACCCGCCAGGCACCCGAGCGCCGCACCGGGGGACGCGGAATCGTTTTCGCCGTCACCGAACACCTCACCCAGCGCCTGGTCGGACTCCTCGAACTCGACCGCACCGACTGGCACTTGCGCGCCACCGAGGTCCGGTACATCACCGCCCCCTGGGCCCGCGGCGAGGGCTACGCCCCCGAAGCCGTCCTCGGCACCGCCCAGTGGCTGTTCGAGGACCGCGGCTTCCAACGCCTCGAACTGCGCACCGCCGCCGGCAACACCGCCGCCCAGCAGGTCGCCCAGAAAACCGGCGCGATCAGCGAAGGCGTCCTGCGCAACGCCGCGATAGTCCGCGGCGGCGAATGGGGCCCCGGCCCGGAGGAACACACCGACCTGATCGTGTGGAGCCTCCTCCCCGAGGACCTCGACCCGCCCGAACCCGCCCACCCCGCCGACCAGCACCACGCGCTGCGCCACTGACCCGCGCCGCGCCACCGACGCGTTCTGTGCCCTGCGCCACTGAACGCGCTCCCGGGCGCGTGCCCCTGCTCCGCACACCCCCGGCAGGCGGTAGCCTCTGCCCAGGGAACACCGACGGCGGAATCCGCCACCGGCGCACCCACCAGGGGCGGAACACGGCATAGGGAGAACAGCCGCAGATGGCTGACCGGATCACGGTCATCGGGTGGGACGGCACCCCACTGACCCAGGCAGCCGCCGGCGCACTCGCCGCCGCCACCCTGGTCGCCGGAGCGGGCTACCAGCTCGCCGCACTCCCCGTCCCCGAACGCGCCGAACGCATCGGCCTCGCCGACCTGCGGGCCGCCGCCCGCCGCCTCGCCGACCACCGCGGCACCGCCGTCGTCGTCGCCGAGGGCGACCCCGGCTTCTTCGGCGTCGTCCGCACCCTGCGCCGCCCCGAATACGGACTCGAACTCGAAGTGCTGCCCGCCGTCTCCTCGGTGGCCGCCGCCTTCGCCCGGGCCGGCATGCCCTGGGAGGACGCCCAGGTGGTCTCCGCCCACGGCGGACGACTGCGCCGCGCCGCCAACGTCTGCCGCGCCCACCCCAAGGTCGCCGTCCTCACCACCGCCGGTGCCGGACCCAGCGAACTCGCCCTGATGCTGCGCGGCGTCCCCCGCACCTTCGTGGTCTGCGAAGCCCTCGGCACCCCCGAGGAGGACGTCACCGTCCTCACCTCCGAACGCGTCCCCGACCACGACTGGCGCGACCCCTCCGTCGTCCTGGTCATCGGCAACGTCCCGCCCACCGAGGCCGCTTCGGGCTGGCTGGCCGGCAAACCCCTCGACCACCCCGGACCGCAGCGCGGCTGGGCGCTTCCCAACCGGGCGTACGCCGGCGCGGACGCCGACACCAGGCGCCCCCGCGCACTGCCCCCGCACGTCCGCGCGCTCGCCCTCGCCCGCCTCGCACCCACCCCCGGCGACCTGCTCTGGACCGTCGGCGCGGGCGACGGCGCACTCGCCGTCGAAGCCGCCCGGTTCGGCGCCGCCGTCGTCGCCGTCGAAGCCGAACCCTCCGACTGCGCCCGGATAGCCGCCAACGCCCGCAAGGCCGGCGTCGAGATCGAAACCGCCACCGGCACCGGACCCGACGTCCTCGGCGCCCTCCCCGAACCCGACGCCGTCGCCGTCGAACACGGCGGACCCGTCATGGTCCGCGCCGTCGTCGACCGCCGACCCGAACGCGTCGTCGCCGTCGCCCGCAGCCTCGCCGAAGCCGGCGAGACCCGGCAGATCCTCGACACCGCCGGCTACCGCACCGACGGACTGCTGCTCCAATCGGCCCCGCTGCGCGCCGAACCGGCCGGCGGCGCCGGACCCTCCTTCGGGCGCGGCGACTACACCCTGCTGATCTGGGCCGAACCGCGCGACTGACCGTCAGACCCGGACGGTACGGTGATCCCCGTCGCATCCGGACAAGGTTTCGAGAACGGTTCGGTCGCGGCCGGTAGGGTTTCCCCGGGGCGCAATTCGTCACGGCAGCACCGTGTCCGATCAGGCATGATTACTGCCGATTTGACGCACTGCAACCCGAACAGCCCGCTTCGCGGGCATTCGACGCGGTGCGCACCAGCCCGGAAGAATGCCGTGAGCGTCCGAAAGCGGCCGTGCCGTCGTGCCGGTTGCCCGGGGCTGTCGTTGTTTCTGATGGCACGCCACCCCTGAGGGTGACGACCGATGGAGTAAGGGACGGGTCGGTGCGGCTCCGCCCCGGCGAAGTGGGCGGGACCTCCGGGACACCCGCCAAGGACGCGCAAGCGGCCTGGAAGGAGCATTGACATGACCGACGGCGGCCACGCCCCCCACGCCGGTCCCCTCGCGCCCGAACCCGGGCCCGGCGGGTCCGCCCCGGAGCACCACCTCGGCGCGCCCCTTCCGCCTGCCGCCGCCGGATGGCACGGCGAGCAGCGGCCCGCCTACACCTTCCTCGACCAGCCCGACGGCGACGAGGACGACGACGTCCTGCTGATGCCCGGCCCCCAGACCGCCTGGGGCGACGCCGTGAACGGCACCGCCGAGGCGGCTGCCGGGCCCGCTGACGCCCCGGCAGCCGCCGAGGCCGCCGTCGCCGAGCCGGTCGCCGAGCAGCCGCCCGGCACCCCCGTCGCGCCGTCCTGGCCGCCGGTCGCCCCGCCGGTGCTCACCGCCGAGCCCGTGGCGGAGAGCGCCCCCGCAGCCGGTACCCCGCAGGCGCAGCCCGCCGCGGCCCCACTGCTGACCCCTCCTCACCAGCGCCGCCCGCTGCACGCCGGCCCGCCGATCCCGGACCCGTCGCTGATGACCGGCCAGGTCCCGGTCCGCTCGCTGGCCGACCGGGGCCCGTCCACCCCCGGCGGCACGCCCGCCTTCGGGGTGCCCGTGGTCAACGCCGAAACGGTGCAGCAACCGGTCCAGCCGCAGGCCGTGCAGGCCCAGCCGGTGCCAGTGCCCGCCCAGGCGACCGCACCCGCGCCGACCGCTGCGCAGGTGCCCGCGTCCGTGCAGCCGCACGTGGTGGAGGCCGCCGCTGCCGCAGCCGTCGCCGAGCCGGTCGCCCCCGCCGAGGAAGCGCCCGCCGCCGAGCCGGAGGCCGCCGCCGCGCAGCCGATCGCCGTCGAGCCGGTGGCCGCCGAACCGATCGCGGTCGCCCCCGTCGCGGCCGAACCGGTCGTCACCGAGCCAGCGCCCGCTGCCGCCGAGGCCCCCGCACAGCCGGCGCCGGAGGCCGTGGCGATCCCCGCGCCCGCCGCCAACCTGACGCCCGTGTTCGTCGAGCCGGTCGAGCCCACCGCACCCGCGAACGCCCCGGCGCCCACCGCCGAGACCACCCCGGCCCCCGAGGCCCCGGCTGCCGCCGAGCAGCCCGCCGCCGAGCAGCCCGCCGCCGAGCCGGTCGCCGCCGAGCAGCCCGCCGCCGAGCCGGTCGCCGCCGAGGCGCCCGCTGCCGAGGCGGCCCCGGCGGAGACGCCGACTGCCGAGGAACCGGCTGCCGAAGCACCGGCCGCGGACGCCCCGGCTGCTGAGGCGCCCGCCGCCGAGCCCGAGGCCCAGCCGGCTGCCGAGACTGTGTCCGCCGAGCCCGTTGCGGTCGAGCCGGTCGCCGTCGAGCCGGTCGTGGCCGAGGCGGCTGACGCGCCGTCGGAGCCGCAGGCCGAGGCCGCCGCTGCCGAAACCCCGTCGGCCGAGCAGCCGGAAGCCGCCACCACCGAGGAGCCCGCGCCGCAGGCCGCCCAGGCGGAGGCTGCCGAGGGCGAGGCCGCGGAGCAGCCGATCCCCGCGCAGGCCACCAAGTCGGCCGGACGGGGTGCGCACCGCCGCATCTCGGCGTTCCTCGCCGCGCCCGCCGGTCTGCCGCTGCTGACCCCCGAGACGCCGTCGGCCGAGCCGCAGCCCGCTGCCGAGGTTGCCGAGACCGCGGAGGCCACCGAGGCCGCCGCGCCGACCGAGGGAGCGGTGCCTGCCGCGCCCGTTCAGGCGGCTGCGGAGGCCGAGACCCCGGCCGTTGCCGAGCAGCCGGCCGCCGAGACCCCTGAACCGGCCGCCGAGCCGACCCCCGAGGTCGAGGCCGAGCCCGCTACCGAGCCCGACCCCGCCGCCGAGGCAGAGCCCGTCGCCGAGCCCGTCGCCGAGCCCGTCGCCGAGCCTGCCGCCGAACCGGAGACCGCGCCGGAGCCCGCCGAGGCTCCCGAGGCCGCCAAGTCCGAGGAGGCCCCGGAGGCCGCCGAAGCCCCCGAGGCCCCGGCCGACGCCGAAGCAGCGGCCGAGCCCACCGCGGACCCCGCCCCCGACGCCGAATCCGCCGTCGAGGCCCCCGCCCCGGAAACCGACTCCACCCCCACCCCCGACGCCGATGTCACCCCCGTCCCGGAGGAGCCCCGCGGCCCCGCCGCCCCCGGCTTCGACGACGCGAGCCGCGAGGCCGTGCACCAGGTGATCCGCGAGCGCCGCGACGTCCGCAACGGCTTCCGGCCGGACCCGATCCCGCACGAGGTGCTGATCCGGGTGCTGGAGGCGGCGCACACCGCGCCGAGCGTCGGCTACTCGCAGCCGTGGGACTTCGTGGTGATCCGGTCCGCGAAGACCCGCCGGAAGATGCACGAGCTGGCGGAGCGTCAGCGCGAGGCGTACGCGGACTCGCTGCCCAAGGGCCGGGCGAAGCAGTTCAAGGAAATCAAGATCGAGGCGATCCTCGAGACGCCGGTCAACATCGTGGTGACCGCCGACCGCACCCGCGGCGGCCGGCACACGCTGGGCCGCCACACCCAGCCGCAGATGGCCCCGTACTCGGCGGCCCTGGCGGTGGAGAACCTGTGGCTGGCGGCCCGCGCCGAGGGGCTGGGCGTCGGCTGGGTGAGCTTCTTCGACGACGAGGAGCTGGTCCGCGAGCTCGGCCTGCCCGAGCACCTGGAGGTCGTCGCCTACCTGTGCGTCGGCTTCGTGGACGCGTTCCCGGACGAGCCGGAACTGCAGCAGCAGGGCTGGGCGAAGAAGCGCCCGCTGTCCTGGGTGGTGCACGAGGAGCAGTACGGCAACCGCGCGCTGCCCGGCGAGGAGCCGCACGACCTGCTGTCCGACACGCTGCGCAACATCCGTCCGCTGGACGCCAAGGCGCTCGGCGAGGCGTGGGACCGGCAGAAGCGGATGACCAAGCCCGCCGGGTCGCTCGGCGTGCTGGAGATCATCGCGGCGCAGCTGTCCGGCCTGGCCCGCCAGTGCCCGCCGCCGATCCCGGAGCCGGGTTGCGTGGCGATCTTCGCCGGTGACCACGGGGTGCACGCCCAGGGCGTGACGCCGTGGCCGCAGGAGGTCACCGCGCAGATGGTCGGGAACTTCCTGGCCGGGGGAGCGGTGGTCAACGCGTTCGCCGCGCAGGTCGGCACCGAGGTGTGCGTGGTGGACGTCGGCGTTGCGGCCGAACTCCCGGACGCCATCCAGCAGGGCCGCACCACCGGCCTGCTGCCGCGCAAGGTCAAGCCCGGCACCGACGACATGACGCAGGGCCCGGCGATGAGCCGGGACGAGGCGGTGCGCGCGATCGAGGTCGGCATCGAGACCGCCCGCGACCTGGTCGCGGCCGGCAACAAGGTGCTGATCACCGGCGACATGGGCATCGCCAACACCACCGCCTCCGCCGCGCTGATCTCGGTGTTCACCGACACCGACCCGGCCGAGGTGACCGGGCGCGGCACCGGCATCGACGACGCCACCCACGCCCGCAAGGTCGAGGTGGTCCGGCAGGCCCTGGAACTGCACAAGCCGGACCCGGCCGACCCGATCGGCGTGCTCGCCGCCGTCGGCGGGCTGGAGCACGCCGCGCTGGCGGGCTTCCTGCTCGGCGCGGCCTCGCTGCGCATCCCGGTGATCCTGGACGGCGTGATCGCCGGCTCGGCCGCGCTGGTCGCCAAGGCCATCGCGCCGGAGGTGCTGTCCGCCTGCATCGCGGGCCACCGCTCCGCCGAGCCGGGCCACCAGACCGCGCTCGCCAGGCTCGGCCTGCGTCCGCTGATCGACCTGGACCTGCGTCTGGGCGAGGGCACCGGTGCCCTGCTCGCCCTGCCGCTGGTGCAGAGCGCCGCCCGGGCGATGCACGATGTAGCCACCTTCGACTCCGCCGGAGTCACCGAGAAGGCCTGATCCACCGGACGGGCCGCCCCTCGCACCCAGGGGGCGGCCCGTCGGCCCGTACCCCGGCCCGGTACGGGACTCGCACCGCCGCCCACCCAGGAGCTCCGCCGATGACCGCGCCGCACCCGCACCCGTCCACCCAGGGCCTCACCCCGTACCCCGTCGGGCTGCTACTGGCCGGCCGCCGCGTCGTGGTGATCGGCGGCGGCCAGGTCGCCCAGCGCCGCCTGCCCGCGCTGATCGCCGCCGGCGCCGACCTGCACCTGATATCCCCGGCCACCACCCCGGCCGTCTCCGCGATGGCCGACGCCGGTGAACTCACCTGGCACCAGCGCCCGTACGCGGACGGCGACCTCGCCGACACCTGGTACGTGCTGGTCGCCACCGACGACCCGGACGTCAACACCGCCGTCTCCGCCGAGGCCGAGCGCCTGCGGGTGTTCTGCTCCCGCAGCGACGACGCCTCCGCCGCCACCGCCTGGACGCCCGCCTCCGGCCACGACGCCGGCGCGACCGTCGCCGTCCTCACCGGCGACCCCCGGCACTCCGCCGCACTGCGCGACTCCATCGTCGCCGGCCTCCGCGACGGCTCCCTCGCCGCCCGCCAGTACCGCGCCCGCGGCGCCGGCGTCGCCCTGGTCGGCGGCGGCCCCGGCGACCCCGACCTGATCACGGTCCGCGGCCGCCGCCTCCTCGCCGACGCCGACGTCGTCGTCGCCGACCGGCTCGCCCCGCGCGAACTCCTCGCCGAACTCCCGCCGCACGTCGAGGTGATCGACGCCTCCAAGATCCCCTACGGCCGCTACATGGCCCAGGAGGCGATCAACGCGACGCTGATCGAACACGCCAAGGCCGGCAAGTTCGTGGTCCGCCTCAAGGGCGGCGACCCGTACGTCTTCGGCCGCGGCGGCGAAGAACTCCTCGCCTGCCTGGACGCCGGCGTGCCCGTCACCGTCGTCCCCGGCATCTCCTCCTCGATCAGCGTCCCCGCCGCCGCGGGCATCCCCGTCACCCACCGCGGCCTCACCCACGAGTTCACCGTCATCTCCGGCCACGTCGGCCCCGGCGAACGCTCCCTCACCAACTGGCAGGCCGTCGCCGGCATGACCGGCACCCTGGTCCTCCTGATGGCCGTCGACAAGATCGCCAAGATCGCCGCGGAGCTGCTGAAGCACGGGCGCCCCGCAGACACCCCGGTCGCCGTCGTCCAGGAGGGCACCACCGCCGCCCAGCGCCGCATCGACGCCACCCTCGCCACCATCGGCGAAACCGTCCACACCGAGGGCATCAAGCCCCCGGCGGTCATCGTCATCGGCGACGTGGTCAACGTCCTGGGGGAGTGAGAGCCCCCTCAGGGGGCTGATGGGTGCGAAACCAGGGGCCCGGGGAACGGCGGGGCCAAGTCTGCGAGTGATCAACGGGGCGCTTTGCGTTCCGCCGTCTCTGGTCCCCCTCCCCGCCCGCCCCCGAACCGCCGACGCTCTCCCACATGCGAAAATCGTTCAATGTCCGAGCCCATTACCGTCACCGACGCCGCCGACCCCCGGCTGAGCGACTACACCGACCTCACCGACGTCGAGCTGCGCCGCCGCCGCGAACCCGCCGAAGGGCTGTTCATCGCGGAGGGCGAGAAGGTGATCCGCCGCGCCCTCGCCGCCGGCTTCCGGATGCGGTCGATGCTGCTCACCGCGAAGTGGCTCGGCGTGATGGGCGACGTGATCGCCGAGACCGACGCCCCCGTCCATCTCGTCGAGCCGGCCCTCGCCGAGCAGGTGACCGGCTACCACGTGCACCGCGGCGCCCTCGCCTCGATGGAACGCAAGCCCCTCCCGACCGCCGCCGAAGTCCTCGACGGCGCACGCCGCGTCGCGGTGCTGGAGGGCCTGGTCGACCACACCAACCTCGGCGCGATCTTCCGCTCGGCGGCCGCTCTCGGCATGGACGCCGTGCTGCTCTCCCCGGACTGCGCCGACCCGCTCTACCGCCGCGCCGTGAAGACGTCCATGGGCGCGGTGTTCTCCGTCCCGTACGCCCGCCTCGACCCGTGGCCGGATTCTCTCGCTGCCGTCCGCGAGGCCGGCTTCGAACTGCTCGCGCTCACCCCGTCCGGCGCCGAGGACTTCACGGTCGCCAAGTCCCATCTCCTCCCCAGGGCGGCCCTGATGCTGGGCGCCGAGGGCGAAGGCCTCACCCCGAAGGCCCTCGCCGCCGCCGATCAGCGGGTCCGCATCCCGATGGCACACGGCATCGACTCCCTCAACGTCGGCGCCGCCGCCGCGATCGCGTTCTACGCGGTCAACCACGGCTGACTACCGCCGCTACAACGGAAGTTGAGGGTTCCGCGCCGGGCAGATCTACGGTAGACATAGCGCCATGATCACCAACGGCACCGCCGCGCTCCGCCGCCTGACGTTCCCGGGCTTCCGCGGCCCGATCCTGGTCGCGGCCATGCTGACCGCCGTCGTGGCGCTGCCGGACGGGCGACTGCGCAACCAGTTCACGCTGCTCCCGCTGTTCATGATCGCGCTCATCTTCCCCCTGCTGCTGATCGGCGTGGTGGTGGTCGGCGCGACGGTGTCCTGGCCGCTCACCCGGCTGCGTCGCCCCGGCACCAGCGCACTGCTCGGCGTCGCGCTGGGCTGCGCCGCCGTCGTGCTGGGCATGAGCGTCCCCGGCCAGGACCTGGCGCTGCTCAGCGTCGGCGTGCTAACCCTGATCGGCCTGCCGTTCGCCTGGCTGCTGTGGCAGCAGTGGCCCGTTGCCGGGCCCGCCGGAGGCCCGGCCGGCCGTTGGCGCTGGGCGGTGGCTCCGCTGCTGGTGGCCGCCACCGCGCTGACGGTCACCCAGACCGACCCGGCCGAGGCCCGCTTCGCGCTGGCCCGCCCGGCGCTCACCGACTGGGCCGACCACGCCCTGGCCACCGGCACGGCAGACCGGGGCTGGGTCGCGGGCTACCGCGTCATCGGGACCGAATTCGTCGGCGGCGGCGTGAAGTTCGCCATCGGCGGCAGCGGCACGTTCGCCGCCCACGGCTACGCGTACTTCCCGCCCGGTACCACCCCGCCCGCCAAGAAGGGCCACTACATCCCGATGGGTGACGGCTGGTACGACTGGGAGGAGAACGACCGGTTCTAGAGAGCCGTCAGCACCGCCTCGTCGGCCCCGTCCAGCACGAACCCGTTGTCGAAGCGGACCCGGACCGACGAGCGCGGCCCCCGCACCTGGAACGCCTCCCAGTGCGGTACCAGCTTGGCGATCTCGTTCTCCAACTGCTTGAGGCTCTCGGTGGGCATGGTGTGCCCGTAGTCGTCGTGCAGCGCCCGCAGCCGCTCGTACTCGCGGACCTCCTCGGGCGCCGTCACCTCCCCGACCACGCGCTCGACGGTGCCCTCGATGCCCGCCCCCAGCAGGAGCAGACCCACCGTCTCCCCGTCCCCGGACGCGTCTCCCAGCGCCAGCTCCGTCACCAGCTTGACCCGCACACCCGCGACCAGCGCCATTGCTCCCGTACCTCCCGGTCTCGCCCGATTTCCGCGGATCATTATCCGCCGCGGCCGCCCGATGACCGGTCAGGCCGCACGACGCGCCGCCGGAGGCGATATCGGCTGCGGCGCAGGCCGCCGCGGGCTGTGGTGGCGGCGGCCCGTCAGGTCGCCGACCCGCAGCACCAGGTCGGGGGCCGGGGGAGCGGGCCAGATCGTCAGGCGGTGTTCCTCGACGGGGCGGGCGGCGGTGTCGGTCTCCCGGCCGCGGTCGCGGCCCCGGGTCTGCACCCGGACCCGGTACCAGCCGCGGCCGGCGTGCGCCAGATTGCCGGCCTCGGCGATGTCCACGCCGTCCCAGGCCCGCAGCCGCAGCTCGCCGCTGCTGTACAGCGACAGCTCCACGGCGCTCTCCCACTCCGGCCCGGGCTCCGCGGGCCGTTCGACCGCGCGCTCGACGCCGAGCCGGATCAGCCCGGTGTGGGTGCCGCACAGCACCGTCAGGTGGTCAGGGCATCCGGCCGCCACCCCGTTGCCGTGGAACAGCCGGGCCAGCGCGTGCGCGTCCCAGCCGTCCGGCAGTTCCGGGCCGTACAGGAAATACTGGCAGTACGCGACATGCATCGCGTCGGTCGTCCACATCATGCGGCACATGCTCCCGCCGGGCACTGACAGACCGTCACCGGCAGTTGAGCGGTGGCTTCAGTTCCCGGAGACGCCCGCGCCCGGGAAGGACTCCTCCAGGCTGCCGTCCGGGCGGACGGTGTACCGGGTCGAGGAGACCGCGCCGGTGCGGTCCACCCGCTCCTCGCGGATCAGCGCGCCGTTCTCCACCCGCCACACCGCCCCGGCCTCCGGGTTGGCGGCGGACGTCCGGCCGGCGATCAGCACCGGGGCGTCGCCGGTGAAGCCGTACAGCTGCACCAGGTCGGTCGGGACGGAGCCCTCGCCCCGGCGCAGCACCACCAGCGTCGCCTGGGCGTCCCGGAAGCGGGCCGGCAGCACGGCGGTCAGCGTGACGGGCGCGCCCGCGTCGGTCGAGTGGCCGTCGCGCAGCTGGATCCCCGGGCCGCCGGACGGGTCCTGGTAGCTGCGGTTGAGCCAGTCCACGGGCGGCGGGCTGCCGAGCGCCGGGCCCAGACCCGAGCCGCTGTGGCCGACGGTGTTCACGCCGTCCACCGACAGCGTCGCGCCCGAGGTCGGCTTCACGGGGGCGGTCGCGGTCGGCGTCGGCCCGAGGCTGTGGGTGGCGCGGCTCTCGCAGCCCTGCGCGACCGCGATGGCCAGCGCGACCCCGAGCGTCACGGTGACGAACACCACCAGCCGCTGGCGCATCAGCCGTTGACGCGCGGTCGGCCGGGCGGGGCCCGCGGGGCGCCCGGGCGGGGGAGTGCGGTCGCGGCCGGGCACGGGGGTGCGCTCCCGCCCGGCGGGGGCGGCGGGCCGGCGCTCGCGCACCGTGTCGCCGTCCCGGACCGGGCGCCGCACCCGCTCGGTGCGGGCGTCCGGATGCACCTCCGGCCGGGGCATCGCGGCCGCTACTGCCGCACCGTCCGCATTCGGCGCCGGGACGGGCGCCGGGCGGACGGGCGGCGCACCGGCCGAGGCACGTGCGGGGTCGGCGGGCCGCCGGCCCGCGCCGGGCACCGGGACGCCCTGCGGGCCGGCCGCGCGGCGCACCGGCGCACCGTCCGGCCGTCCGCCCGCCGGGTTTCCGGCCGGGGCGGCGGGCGCGGGTGCGGCCTGCTCCTCGGCCAGGGCCGCGGCCCGGGCGGCCCGGCCGCCGGGGCCGCGCGCGGCGAGTTCGCTCAGGCGCTCGTGCAGCGCGGCCGCAGGCGGGCGTTCGGACGGCTCCTTGGCCAGGCAGGCCCGCACCACCGGGGCCAGCACCGGCGGAATCCCGGTCAGGTCCGGTTCCTCGTGCACCACCCGGTACAGCATCACTTCGGAGGAGGCGCCCGACCCGAACGGCGACTCCCCGGTCAGCGCGAAGGCCAGCGTCGCCCCGAACGCGAACACGTCGGTGGCGGGTGTCACGGCCGCGCCGCGCACCTGCTCGGGCGCCAGGAAGCCCGGCGAGCCGACGGCGGTGCCGACATGCGTGAGGGTGGACGCGCCGCGTGACCAGGCGATGCCGAAGTCGATGATTCGCGGGCCCTTGGGGGAGAGCAGGATGTTCGACGGCTTGAGGTCGCGGTGCACCACCCCTGCCTCGTGCACCTTCACCAGCCCGTCGGCCAGCGCCGCGCCGATCCGCGCGGCGTCCGGCCAGGCCAGCGTGCCTTCTTCGGAGACCTGCTTGTACAGCGACGGCCCGGGCACGTACGCGGTGGCCAGCCACGGTCGGTCGGCCTCGATGTCGGAGCCCATCACCCGGGCCGTGCAGCCGCCGCGGATCCGGGAGGCCGCCGCGATCTCCCGGGCGAACCGGGTGCGGAACTCGGCGTCCTCCGCGAGTTCGGCGCGGATCAGCTTCAGCGCGACCCGCTGCCCCTTCCGGTCCGAACCGAGGAAGACCACGCCCATCCCGCCGGCACCCAGCCGCCGGTGCAGCCGGTACGGGCCGACGATGCGGGGGTCCTCACGCCGCAGCCGCATCATTGCCATTTGCCCGTACCCGTTCCCGTTCCGTCAGCCTGTGGGGTGAGGCCCCGTCGGATTTGGGGCATCGTCAGACAACTGTCTCGGCACAGCTTACGGACTGGTAGCGGCCCCGTGCCGACACGCAACACTGGAACCGCCGGTCGGATTGTCAGATCAGGGTCGCTGGCGCACCCCCAAATCCCTTGCTCCACCGGCAATCCGGCCGTCCCCCAAGGGGCGCTGTCAGGGTCGCCTAAGGGGTCGGCGTACTCCCGTCTCCGCCTCCAGGCGTACACCGCCCCATCCCTCCTCCTACCAGCGGAGGCGATCGGAACAGTACGACGGCATGACGACCCGGAAAGCCGTCCCGCCTACCGTTGTTCACAGCGAGGACGGCCCCGCTCGTCCCCCGAGAATGACCGTCCTCGCTGCCAAGCAGCACCACCCGTCCCCGACCCGACCGCAGCACCGCAGCCCGGCAGGAGCACAGCAGACATGGCACCGCTCAACAGAGCCCCTCGCCGCCGGCCCCTGTCCCCGCACCCCGCGGAGACCCGGCACCCGATGGTCGCCCTTGCCATCGCCCTGCCCTGCGCGATCCTGCTGATGGCCCTGTTCGGGGCGTGGGACCAACTGGCGACGCAGACCCAAGCGGTCGCCGACCTGATCGGGCGCTGACCCCCAATGGGGTAGGGGTCTTCGCCGGCCGGAGCAACCCTCATCAAGTCGTGGACGGACGAAATGAGTGGCGCAGGCTGCAGCTCCGGCTCACCCGGTGGCCGGGAACAACACGTCGGTGAGGGCGTGTTGTTCCCGGCCATTCCCATGTCCGCTGCCACGCCCGGCTGTTGCCGCACCTGCCCGCTGCCGCAAATGCCGAGAGCCGCCGTCCGAATATCGGACGGCGGCTCTCATGTCTGGTGCGCGATACTGGGATTGAACCAGTGACCCCTACCGTGTCAAGGTAGTGCTCTCCCGCTGAGCTAATCGCGCGGGGATGATCCGAAGATCAAAGATCCGAAGATCAGTGCGCGATACTGGGATTGAACCAGTGACCCCTACCGTGTCAAGGTAGTGCTCTCCCGCTGAGCTAATCGCGCAGGGAGGACCACCCGGTCGAAACCGGGCGATACCTCTTGGAGGTGGAGACGGGATTTGAACCCGTGTACACGGCTTTGCAGGCCGTTGCCTCGCCTCTCGGCCACTCCACCAGGCAACATGCGAGGAACGATCTTACCTGTTCCTCTTGGAGAACGACCTTACCTGTTCTCCGTCGAGCGGACGACGAGATTCGAACTCGCGACCCTCACCTTGGCAAGGTGATGCTCTACCAACTGAGCCACGTCCGCCTGTCTCCCTGGAAGCTCTTCCGGTTTTTCCCGGCTGCGCTCCCTGGCGACGTGTTGAACTCTAGCGGATCCCCGGCCCAGCTGAAAAATCCGTTCCCGCAGCGTGGCGCGGGGGTGGCCGCCGGATGCCCAAGCGTCGGGCTCGGCCGGAACGTTCCAGCAGGCCTCCGACCTAGACTTTCGGTACCGGGGCGATCCCCCGGCGCCCACGCCCGCGCCCGCGCGGGCGCAACGGGCAGCACCGCAATCCGCGCAGGAGAACCGTGTCCGGCCGCACCGCCCCGCTCAGCCCCCACCAGCCGATGGCCCGCTTCGCCGGACGCCTCGCCACCGGCCTGCGGGAAGTCACCCACGACCCCACCGCCCTCGACCGCGGCGGATTCTGGGCCGTCGCCCACGACTTCGAGGGCCGCCTCACCTGCGCCCGGTTCGACGACGTCCGCCCCGACCCGGCCCCGCCGGCCACCCACAACTGGCACGGCCCCGCCCCGGACAGCTGGCACACCTCCCTCGACGCCGACGCCTACCGCGCCGGAGTGCGCCGCATCCGCGAACACATCGCCGCCGGCGAGGTCTACCAGGCCAACCTCTGCCGGGTGTTGAGCGCACCCCTGCCCGACCCCGGGCGCACCGACATCGACGCCCTCACCGGCCTGCTCGCCGCTCACAACCCCGCGCCGTACGCGGGAACGATCCGGCTCCCCGAGCACGGCATCGAAATCGCCACCGCCTCACCCGAGCTGTACCTGAGCCGGCACGGCCGCACCGTCCGCTCCGGCCCGATCAAGGGCACCGGCCGCACCGAACACGACCTGCTCGACAAGGACCACGCCGAGAACGTGATGATCGTCGACCTGGTCCGCAACGACCTCGGTCAGGTCTGCGACACCGGCACCGTCACCGTCCCCGACCTGTGCGCCGTCGAGAAGCACCCCGGCCTGGTCCACCTCGTCTCCACCGTCGAAGGACGTCTGCGCGCCGACGCGGGCTGGCCGCAACTGTTCGACGCCACCTTCCCGCCCGGCTCCGTCACCGGCGCCCCCAAGAGCAGCGCGCTGCGCATCATCCGAGACCTGGAGACCGCCCCCCGCGGCCCCTACTGCGGCGCCATCGGCTGGGTCGACGCCGACCGCGGCGAGGCCGAACTCGCCGTCGGCATCCGCTCGTTCTGGATCGAACGGGACAGCGGCCGGCCCGTCCTCAAATTCGGTACCGGCGCCGGAATCACCTGGGACTCCGACCCGGACCGCGAATGGCACGAAACCGAGCTCAAAGCCGCCAGGCTGGTGGCGATAGCCTCCACCGGCAGCCCCGCCTGAGCGCAAGGAGTACGACGCCGATGATCTGGGTCAACGGAACCCTCACCACCGAGGACGAGGCCACCCTCTCCGTCCTCGACCACGGACTCACCGTCGGCGACGGCGTCTTCGAAACCGTCAAGGCCGAGCACGGCCAACTCTTCGCACTCACCCGCCACCTCGACCGCCTCACCCGCTCCGCACGCGGCCTCGGCCTCCCCGACCCCGACCACGACCAGGTCCGCGAGGCCTGCGCCGCCGTCCTCGCCGCGAAGCCGCTCCCGCTCGGCCGCCTGCGCATCACCTACACCGGCGGCCGCGCCCCACTCGGCTCCGAACGCGGCGGCGGCGCACCGACGTTGGTCGTCGCCCTCGGCTCCGCCGAGCGCCGCCCCGACACCACCGCCGTCGTCACCGTCCCCTGGCGCCGCAACGAACACTCCGCCGTCACCGGCCTGAAGACCACCTCCTACGCCGAGAACGTCATCGCCCTCGCCGCCGCCCACCGCGCCGACGCCAGCGAAGCCCTCCTCGCCAACACCGCCGGCCAACTCTGCGAAGGCACCGGCTCCAACGTCTTCCTGGTCCTCGATGGGCGCCTCCTCACCCCCACCCTCTCCTCCGGCTGCCTGGCCGGCATCACCCGCCAACTCGTCATCGACTGGACCGGCGCCGAAGAGACCGACGTCCCCCTCGAGGCCCTCGCCGAGGCCGAAGAGGTCTTCCTCACCTCCACCCTCCGCGACGTCCAGGCCGTCACCCGCGTCGACACCCGCACCCTCCCCGCCATCGGCCCGGTGACCCGCAAGGCGATGGAGATCTTCGCCGACCACGCAGCCCGGAACACCGACCCCGTCTGAGCACATTCCCGGCGGGCAGTGTGGGACGGTAGAAGCCCAGTGGGGGAGGGAAGGGGGCTGGTATGACAACCACGTTGCGACCGGACGGGGCCGAGGAGGCCGCGGCCAACGACGGGCGGACGCGGCGCTGGCACATCATGGTGAACGGACATCCGGTGGGCGGCCTGCGGACGACCGCCTGGCCCGGAGAAGGGTTCTGCCCGGGCGAGATCAGCGAACTCGAGGTCACCGAAGGCCGGCGCCGCGGCCGCGGCACCGTCGCCGCGCTCGCCGCCGAAGAAGTGCTGCGCTCCTGGGGCTGCACCCGGGTCGACATCACGGTGCCCGCGGAGGCGGAGGCCGGCCTGCGGCTGGCCCACGCCCTCGGCTACACCGAGCGGATGCGCAACATGATCAAGCCGCTCGCCGAACTCCCGCAGCTGCCAGCAGGATTGACGGACCGCCGGATCGGCCCGGAACAGTACCCCGCCTGGGAGCGGGCCGCGGTCGCGGGCTACCGGCAGGAGCTGATCGACTCCGGTCTCGGCGCCGCCGAAGCCACCGCGAAATCGGAGCACGACCACCAGCGCGCCCTGCCGGACGGCCCGGACACCCCGGACACCGCGCTGCGCCAACTCCTCGACGCCGACGGGAACGTGCTCGGCTGCCTCTGGGTCGCCCTCCGCCTGAACAGCCTGCCGGACGGCCGCCCGCTGGCCTGGGTGATGCTGGTCGAGGTCGCCGCCGAACAGCGCGGCCACGGCCACGGCCGCACCCTGATGCGCCTTGCCGAACGCGAGTGCCTCGCCGCAGGCGTTCACGACCTGGGGCTCAACGTGTTCTCCGACAACGGCGTGGCGGTCGCGCTCTACGAATCGCTCGGCTACCGGGTCATGCTGCGCAGGCTCAGCAAGCCACTGCTCTGAGCCCGATCACTTCCAAAGGGGCCGACCGCCCGCCGTCCTGGTGATCGGCGGGCGGTCAGCCGCCCAGCAGCTCGACGATGCGCTCGCGCAGCCCGTCCTGGGACTTGCCGCCGTCCAGCCGCTTGCCGGCCACCACGTACGTCGGGGTGCCCGAAACGCCGATCGCCCGGCCCTCGGCCACGTCCGAGTCGACCAGCAGCATGTGACGGCCGTCGATCAGCGCGGTGTCGACCTCGTCCGCGTCCAGCCCGACCGACCCGGCGATCTCCACCAGCACCTGCGCCCCGCCGCGCTCCACGTCCTCGATCCGGGCCAGCAGCGCCTCGACGAACTCCCAGCCGCGCCCCTGCTCGAACGCCTCGGTCGCGGCCTCCGCCGCCGGGTACGCGAACTTGTGCTTCTCCAGCGGGAAGTGCCGCAGCTCGACGGTCAGCGCGTCACCGAAGCGGTCACGCAGCGCGCGGATGTCCGCCAGCGCGGTACGGCAGTCGGGGCACAGCAGGTCGCACCAGAATTCGACACGGGGCAGGGGAGAATCGCTCATGCCACAAGTCTCCCAGGTCCACACTCCGACCCCGGCCCCGACCAGCCCGGACGGACGTCAGCGTCCGGCCGCCGCCACCGCCCCGGCCTCCGCCGAGCGCTGCCGGGCCCGGTACGCGGCCACGTGCAGCCGGTTGCCACAGGTGCGGCTGTCGCAGTAGCGGCGGGAGCGGTTGCGGGACAGGTCGACGAAGACCCGGGCGCAGTCCGGCGCCTCGCAGCGGCGCAGCCGCTCCAGCTCGCCCGCCATCACGATGAACGCCAGCGCCATGCCGAGCTCGGCGGCCAGGTGCCGGCCGACCGCGGCGTGCGGCGCGAAGTAGTGGATGTGCCAGCCGTGGTGGTCGTGGTTGGTCAGCCGCGGCGTCGTCCCGGCGTCGGCGACCAGCGCGTTGACCAGTTCCGCGGCCTGCTCGACCGTGCCGGCCGAGAACACCTCGCGCAGCCGGTCGCGCAGCTCGTGCACCGAGGCCAGGTCGGCCGGACCGAGCGAGTCGATCTCGCTGATCTCCTGCCGGACCACGAAGCCGCTCAGAGCCGCCACATCGGGTAGCTGCTCGCTGCCGCAGGCCTCCGGCGCGGTGTTCAGCAGCTCCACCAGGATGCTCAGCGCGCACTCGGTGTCATGGGTGATCAGCACGTGGGAACTCCTCACGCGGCGGCGGCCCGTGGACCGCCGCGTCGGTCAACGCGGGGCCCGACTCTACCGGCCCGGGCCGCCGTTCGGGCCGGGACGCGGCTTAGCCCCGGACGTCCGCTCCGGTGGGAGGGAACGCCCGGGGCCGGGCCCCGAGGCCGCCGGCGGGCGGCAGCGAACTGCGACCGTGCCCCCGAGTAGGACGGTGCGCATCGAGGCGATCCCGCCGCCGCGCGACGGCGGGCCGTAACTCGTTCGGGTTCAGCTCTCGGCGAGGATGTGGGACAGCTCCCGGTCGAGGTCGAAGTGACGGTGTTCGGTGCCGGGCGGCACCGCGGCGTCCGTCCGCTTGAGGAAGGACTCAAGCGCCCGGGCCGGGGCCTCCAGCAGTGCCTCTCCTTCCGGAGAGCTCAGGGCGATGCAAACCACGCCTTGACCATGGCTGCGGGACGGCCACACCCGGACGTCGCCGGTACCGGTCGGTCGGTGCAGCCCCTCCGCGAGGAGGTCGCGGGCGAACACCCACTCCACGGTCTCGTCTGCTCCGGTGTGGAACGTCGCATGCACGGCATAGGGGTCGGCAGTGTCGTAGCGCAGGCCCGCGGGGACGGGCAGTGAGGACTCGCTGGACACGATGAGGCGCAGGTGCAGCTCGCAGCTGACCGTGGTGTTCATAAGCGCCAGGGCCTTTCGCTCAGTGTGCGCTCGGGGAATCGCACGTCGGCGAACGGACCATCCCACCTGAAAGCCCGGTGTAAACCCGTCTGTCCCGATTCCGGTGCGAGTCGTACCCCTTCCGGCGCATTGCGGAATCCCCCGAACGGCCCGACCGGCTGCCGACCGGCCCGGTAACGGCACGGATTACCGGCGGTCGCACCGGACCTGCGGCCGGACGGCTGGAGGAACACACGAAGCTGCTGCCGCCGGACCCGCCCGGAGCACCGCCCCGTCCACGACCTCCACCGGCCGGCCCGCCGACTCCGCTGGTCGGGGCCCGGGACGCGGACCGGGCGCGACGGGGGGCGGGGGTGGTCGGAGCACCCGCGCAGATGGGGTAATGTTCTTTCTGCACCCGGGCGATTAGCTCAGCGGGAGAGCACTTCGTTCACACCGAAGGGGTCACTGGTTCGATCCCAGTATCGCCCACCGGAATGCAAAGGCGTGGGGCTCCGACTTGTTTATCAGGTCGGGGCCCCGCGCCTTTTCCGCGTTCCCCGGCCCGAGTTCTGACGGGCATTCAACTGGCCCGCCCGGCACGGAAGCCATTCAACGGACGTGCCCGGCACGGGATCTGGGGGGCCGTCGGGGAACGGATTGGATACCCGGGCCCAAGTGGTGCTACTGTTCATCTCGTTGCCCGGGCGATTAGCTCAGCGGGAGAGCACTTCGTTCACACCGAAGGGGTCACTGGTTCGATCCCAGTATCGCCCACCGAGCACAACGCGGAAGGCCCCGACCACCAGGTCGGGGCCTTCCGCGTTGCTGTCGTCCCGTCAGGCCGCCAACTCGCAGGCGTGGCCCGGCTCCAGGCGCTCGCCGCACCGGCATCGGGCCGGCCGCAACGGCCACGCCGTGTCCACCCGCTCCGGGGTACCCGCCCGCTCGAACCAGCGCTCCAGGCCATGGGCCTGCGACGCGTGCCACACCGCCTGCCGCAGATGCAGCTCCGCCGGGGACAGCCCGCCCAACCGCTCCGAGTGCCGGGACGCCACCGCCCGCACCAACTCCAGTGCCGCCAACGCGTCCGCCGCCGCGTCGTGCGCACCCACCAGCGAAACCCCGTAATGCCCGCACAGGTCAGTCAGCGTGCGCCGGCCCTTGCGGTAGCGGTCCACCTGCTTGTCCAGCACCCGCGGATCCAGCACCAGCAGCTCCGCTCCGCCCAGCACCTCCGTCAGCGAACCCGCCCCGTGCCGACGCAACTCCCGGTCCAGCAGCGTCAGGTCGTACGGGGCGTTCATCACCACCAGCGGCACCCCCGCGCGGGACTGCTCGGCCAGCGCGAGCGCCACCTCCACCGCCACCGTCCGCGGCGGACGGCCGTGCGCCCGTACCCGGTCGTCGGAAATGCCGTGCACGGCCCGGGCCTGCTCCGGGATGGGCACACCCGGATTCGCCAGCCAGCTGCGGACGGCGGCCGCCCCGCCCGGGGCGGACTGCACCACCAGGGCGGCCGAGACGATCCGATCCCGCTCGACATCCACACCCGTGGTCTCGGTGTCGAAGGACGCCAGCGGACCGTGAAACCAGGAACGGAGCTGTTGCATGACGCCCCCTCAGACGCCGCGCGAACCCTTGCCGGGCGGCGCTGCCACCGAGGACCAGCGGAGCGCCGCGCCGTGTCCAAGTGATACCGCAGTTGACGGAAAGTCAACCGTCCCGGACGCCCCCTTTGTGGCAGAAAGTGATCGAACGATCACCGCGGCCGCCACGGGCCTCGGCGACAGGGACCCGGCCCGGCTCGGTACCATGCACAACGCAGCGGTTGTGCTGCGCCCCATAGCCAGAACGTCAGGAGAGACCGGTGACGGACGTCCGGATCATCATCAACCGCGAACCCGATCGGGAAGAGCGCGTGGTGACCACGGGCACTACGGCCGCCGAGCTCTTCGCCGACGACCGCGCCGTGATCGCCGCCCGCGTCGGCGGCCAGCTCAAGGACCTCGCCTACGCCGTCCAGGACGGCGACGAGGTCGAGGCCGTCGAGATCTCCAGCCCCGACGGCCTCGACATCCTGCGCCACTCCACCGCGCACGTCATGGCCCAGGCCGTCCAGCAGGTCTTCCCCGAGGCCAAGCTCGGCATCGGCCCGCCCGTCCGCGACGGCTTCTACTACGACTTCGACGTCGAGAAGCCGTTCCACCCGGACGACCTCAAGACCATCGAGAAGCGCATGCAGGAGATCATCAAGCGGGGACAGAAGTTCTCCCGCCGCGTGGTCACCGACGAGGCCGCCCGCGAGGAGCTCGCCAAGGAGCCCTACAAGCTCGAGCTGATCGGCCTCAAGGGCTCCGCCGCCACCGCCGGCGAGGGCGCCGACGTCGAGGTCGGCGCCGGCGAACTCACCATCTACGACAACCTCGACCCGAAGACCGGCGAGGTCTGCTGGGGCGACCTCTGCCGCGGCCCGCACCTGCCCAGCACCCGGCACATCCCGGCGTTCAAGCTGATGCGCTCCGCCGCCGCGTACTGGCGCGGCAGCGAGAAGAACCCCATGCTGCAGCGCCTCTACGGCACCGCGTGGCCCACCAAGGAAGAGCTGAAGGCCCACCTCGACTTCCTCGAGGAAGCCGCCAAGCGCGACCACCGCAAGCTCGGCACCGAGCTCGACCTGTTCTCCATCCCCGAGCAGATCGGCTCCGGCCTCGCCGTCTTCCACCCCAAGGGCGGCATCATCCGCCGCACCATGGAGGACTACTCGCGCAAGCGGCACGAGGAAGAGGGCTACGAGTTCGTCTACACCCCGCACGCCACCAAGGGGAAGCTGTTCGAAACCAGCGGCCACCTCGACTGGTACGCCGACGGCATGTACCCCCCCATGCAGCTCGACGAGGGCACGGACTACTACCTCAAGCCCATGAACTGCCCGATGCACAACCTGATCTTCGACGCGCGCGGCCGCTCCTACCGTGAACTGCCGCTGCGCCTCTTCGAGTTCGGCACCGTGTACCGGTACGAGAAGTCCGGCGTGGTGCACGGCCTGACCCGCGCCCGCGGCTTCACGCAGGACGACGCGCACATCTACTGCACCCGCGAGCAGATGGCCGACGAGCTGGACCGCACGCTCACCTTCGTGCTGGACCTGCTGCGCGACTACGGTCTGAACGACTTCTACCTGGAGCTGTCCACCAAGGACCCGGAGAAGTTCGTCGGCAGCGACGACGCGTGGGAAGAGGCGACCGCAGTTCTGGCGAGCGTGGCCGAGAAGCAGGGCCTGCCGCTGGTGCCGGACCCGGGTGGCGCGGCCTTCTACGGCCCGAAGATCTCGGTCCAGGCGCGGGACGCGATCGGCCGCACCTGGCAGATGAGCACCATCCAGTTGGACTTCAACCTGCCGGAGCGTTTCGAGCTCGAGTACACCTCGGCGGACGGCTCGCGGCAGCGGCCGGTGATGATCCACCGTGCGCTGTTCGGTTCGATCGAGCGCTTCTTCGCGGTGCTGCTGGAGCACTACGCGGGCGCCATGCCGCCGTGGCTGGCCCCCGTCACCGTGACCGGCATCCCGATCACCGATGAGCACGTGCCGTACCTGCTGGAGGTGGCGGCCGAGTTGAAGAAGCACGGGATCCGGGTGGACGTCGACACCTCGGACGACCGGATGCAGAAGAAGATCCGCAACGCCCAGAAGTCGAAGGTCCCGTACATGCTGATCGCGGGCAACGACGACGTCGAGGCGGGCGCGGTGTCGTTCCGGTACCGCAACGGTGAGCAGAAGAACGGCGTGCCGCGTGACGAAGCGATCGCCGAGATCGTTGAAGCGGTGCGGAGCCGGGTCCAGGTCTGATACTGGTAAGCCGATGTGACCTGCGGGGCAGTCTCCTTCGGGAGTCTGCCCCGTACTGCTTGGTTCGCGAGGTGCGGAGCATATGCTGGCGGGCATGACGAGTGAGCCGGAACTGCAGCGGGGCGTGGGGGAGCCGGACGGCTTCCGTCGCCTTTGGACACCCCATCGGATGGCGTACATCCAGGGGGAGAACAAGCCCACCGGGCCGGCTCCGGACGACGGTTGCCCGTTCTGTTCGATCCCGAAGCTGAGCGACGAGGACGGGCTGATCGTGCAGCGCGGCGAGTCGGTTTTCGCGGTGCTGAACCTGTACCCGTACAACGGTGGGCACTTGATGGTGGTGCCGTACCGGCACGTCGCGGACTACACCGAGTTGGACGGGCCGGAGACGGCGGAGCTCGGGGAGTTCACCAAGAAGGCGATGACGGCGCTGCGGGCGGCGTCGGGGGCGCACGGGTTCAACATCGGGATGAACCAGGGTGCGGCGGCGGGGGCCGGGATCGCGGCGCACCTGCACCAGCACGTGGTGCCGCGCTGGGGTGGGGACACCAACTTCATGCCGGTGGTGGGGCACACGAAGGTGCTGCCGCAGTTGCTGGCGGACACCCGGAAGGTGCTGGCCGAGGTGTGGCCGGTTTGATGCGGTGACGGACGAACGGCAGGGGCCGTGCGGGAGCAACTCCCGCACGGCCCCTGCCGTCTGTGGGTCCGGGGTTATCCGGCGTCGTACTTGTCCGCGCGGAACGGGCGGGTGCCCTGCATTTCGGCGCGGATGATGTTGGAGCGGCCGGCGATCCGGTCGGTGGCGACGTCGTGCTCGTCGAGGAACTCGACGACGGCGGCGTGGATCAGGCCGACCACGGGGGTGGGGATGTACAGCGCGTCGTCGGACTTGAAGCGGCTGTTCCAGGCCGGGTCGGCCCAGGCCTGGCGCAGGCACAGGGGTTCGGGGAGGCCGATGGAGCCGCCGAGCCACTTCTGCAGGCTGGGGATCTTGTGGAACGGGGCGCGGACGGCCTGCCGGACGATCTCGTCGTCGGTGACGACGGGGAGCTGGACGGTGCGGTTCTCCCAGAACCGGAGGGTCTTGGGGACGTCCTTCTCCGGGGTCTTGGGCTTGGAGCCGAAGTAGCCGGCGATCGGGCCGAGCGCGTGCGCGGTGGCGGTGACCTGGAGGCTGTGCGAGAGGACCATGATGCTGACCACCACGGTGGTGACCAGCTGGCCCTTGTGGAGCACGAATTGGACGGCGATGCGGTGCCGGGTGTCGTTGCCGACGCTCTGCTTGTTGGCGAGTTCGGAGACGGCGAAGTCGCGCATCCGGTCGCCGTCCATCTCGGCGCCGGAGGGGCGGCCGATCTCGTCGGCGCCCTCGCCGGTGTCGAGCACCACCCAGTGGCTGATCTGCGGCTTGGGCAGGCCGCCGTTGGGGACGTCGCTGCCGCTGAGGGCGCCGAGGCGGTCGGTGATCCGGCGGGCGAGGTCCCAGACGTGGAAGGTGCGGAAGTCGGGGTGGCCCTCGGCGGGGCGGAGGTCCTCGCGCAGCGACCACTCGGCCCAGCGGGCGCCGATGCCGAGGATGCCCTTGGGGCCGGCGTAGTGCTGAACGTTGGTGTTCTGTTCGCGGGAGAGGCGCTCGAGGCCGGCCCGGAGCTCGTTGGCCTTCTTGTCGAGGTCGTCCTTGGGGACGGCCTTGGGGACGATCGCGGCCACCGCGCTGCCGCCGACCAGGTCGCCCCAGCGAGCGCGCTGCTGCATCACGGAGGTGATCACGGTGCGCCTGGCGAGGTACCAGCCGAGGACCGGGCCGATCATCACCACACGGCAGTACAGGCCGAGCAGGCCGTGGGCCGGCGGTCGGATCGCCAGAAACACGGTGAGACCGGCGGCGACCAGCAGGGCGAGCGTGCCGATCAGCCCGTCCTTGGCGGCGGACTTCTTGGTGCCGAGCCAGGCGCGGGCCTGGTACGCGGCGAGCCAGACCAGCGTGCCGGGCAGGAAGAGCAGGCCGCAGACCGCGGTGAGGGTGGCGAGCCGGCGGTCGCGGGCCTCGCGCAGGTCCTGGGCGGCGAGGCAGTGCTCGACGACCATGCGGACATCGGTGCCGTGCGAGGGCACTATCGGTTTGCGGCCGCCACCGAGGGTGCGGTCGATCAGGGCGCGGCTGAACGCCTCGCCGGCACTTGGCCGGAACAGGGCGAACTTGCCCGGCTTGACCGAGACTCCGGCGAGCGCTTCCAGTTCGTTGTAGTCGCCGGTGCGGTAGGCGGCGGAGGAGAACGCCTGGGTGACCGCGGTCTGATGACCGACGTCCGTCCGTGGTACCTGTGCGCCCGGCGTCATGTCGAGCTGAGTCACCTGAGCAGCTCCTCCTCCCCTGATGGTCTGCGGCAGGTTACCGCGTAGCGGCCTGCCCGTGCGGATCATCAACTGATCCTGGGTCACATCTCGGCCGCGAAAGCCGGTTTCGGGGAGATGTTGCCCCGCAGCGGGGACTTCGACGCACGGGTTTAGGATCGCGCCATGACGAGTGCCTTCGCACCGGAGCCGGTGCTGGTTTTCGACGGTGATTGCGCGTTCTGCTCGAGCTGTGTGCGGTGGGCCGAGCGCTACCCGCGGCAGAGCCTGTCCTCGGCCGGGTGGGAGGCGGTGGCGTTCCAGTTCGCGGATCTGGACGCGCTGTCGGAGTTCACCGGCGGGCAGGTGACGGAGGAGCGGGCCACCCGCGAGGTGTTGTGGATCACGCCGGACCGCAAGGTGTACGGCGGCGCGCAGGCGGTGGCGCGGCTGTTGATGCGGTCGGGCGGGCTGTGGGCCTGGGCGGGCGGCCTGCTGGCGCTGGCCCCGGTGCGGCCGCTCGCGGAGGTGGCGTACCGCTGGGTGGCGCGGCACCGGCACCAGATGCCCGGCGGCACCAAGGCGTGCGCGCTGCCGCGCCGTTCCTGAGTCGTCACCCCGTGGTGGCGAGCTGGGCCGCGAGGTGCGTGGGCATCGGGGCGTGGCGCAGGTAGCTGCGGGTGAACTGGCCGGTTCCGTGCGACAGCGAGCGCAGGTCGAGCGAGTAGCGGGTGAGTTCGAGTTCGGGGACTTCGGCGCGGACCAGGCTGAGTCCCGGTCCGCCGATCTCGGTGCCGAGGACGTGGCCGCGGCGGGCGGACAGGTCGGTGAGGACGGCGCCCTGGTACTCGTCGGGGAGCAGCACCCGGACTTCGTCGACGGGTTCCAGGACCCGTACGTCGGTGTGGTCGGCGGCTTCCTTGAGGGCGAGTGCGGCGGCGGTCTGGAAGGCGGCGTCGGAGGAGTCGACGGAGTGCGCCTTGCCGTCGGTGAGGGTGACCCGGACGTCGGTCATCGGGTGGCCGTGCAGGCCGTGGGCGAGTTGGGCGCGGACGCCTTTCTCGACGGACGGGATGAAGTTGCGCGGGACGGAGCCGCCGACGACCTGGTCGACGAATTCGAAGCCGCCGCCGGGCAGGGGTTCCACGGTGAGGTCGCAGATCGCGTACTGGCCGTGGCCGCCGGACTGTTTGACGTGCCGGCCGTGGCCGCTGGCGGGGGCGGCGAAGGTCTCGCGCAGGGCGACCTCGTAGGGGACGGTCTCGACGTGAACGCCGTGCCGGCCGGCGAGCCGGTCGAGGGTGACGGCGAGGTGGGCCTCGCCGGTGCACCACAGGACGAGCTGGTGGGTGTCGGGGTTCTGTTCGACGCGCAGTGCCGGGTCCTGGGCGGTGAGCCGGCCGAGGGCCTGGGAGAGCTTGTCCTCGTCGGCCTTGGAGCGGGCCTGGACGGCGGTGGGCAGCAGGGCTTCGGGCAGCGGCCAGGGCGGTAGCACGGTGTGGTCGGTGCCGAGGGTGTCGCCGGTGCGGGCGGTGCCGAGTTTCGCGACGGTGACGAGGTCGCCGGCGACGGCCTGCGGGACGGGGCGCAGCTGGTGGCCGAAGGGGCTGTGCAGGGCGGTGAGGCGCTCGTCGGTGCCGTCGGGGAGGTGGGCGGTGGTGTCGGGGCGCAGCGTGCCGGTGAAGATCCGCAGCAGGCTGAGGCGGCCGAGGTAGGGGTCCTCGCCGGTCTGGACGACCTGGGCGGTGAAGGGGGCGTCGGGGTCGGCGGCGGGGAGGTCGTCGGCGCGGTCGGCGGGGGTGGGGAAGGCGGTGGCGACCAGGTCGAGGAGGGCGTCGCAGCCGGTGCCGTCGGGGGCGGTGGCGAGAACGGGGTGCAGGGTGCCGGCGAGGAATTCGCGGCGCAGTCCGGCGGTGAGGGCGGCGGTGTCGAGGTCGGCGCCGTCGAGGTAGCGCTGCATCAGGGCGTCGTCCTCGCCGGCCAGGGCTTCGACCAGGCGGGCGCGTTCGGCGGTGAGGTCGCCGGGGTCGTCGGGGCGGCCGTAGGTGCGGCCGGTGAGCAGCTCGGTGGTGCCGTGCAGGTGGCCGTCGCGCAGGTCGGGGTGGTGGAGCGGGCGGACGGTGTCGGGGGTGCCGAGGGTGTCCTGGAGCATCCGCAGGACGTCGTCGAGGCGGACCCGGGTGGTGTTGAGGTGGGTGAGGGCGAGGGCGCGCGGCAGGTGGGCGGCCTCGCACTGCTGCCACAGGGCCTGGACGGGGCGGGCGACGGTCTCGTCGGCGGCGGAGTGGACGAACACGGCGGCTTCGGCGGCGCGCAGGGCGGCGTGGAGTTCGCCGGCGAAGTCGGCGTAGCCGGGGGTGTCGAGCACGTTGACGGTGAGGTCCTGCCAGGGGAGCGGGAGCAGCGCGAACTGGACGGAGCGCTGCTGTTGGTGCTCGATGTCCTCCCAGTCGGCCGCGGTGGTGCCGTCGGGGACGGTTCCGGGCCTGGTCAGGGCGCCGGCGGTGACGGCGAGGGCTTCTGCGAGGGTGGTCTTGCCGGCTCCGGCCGCCCCGACCAGGGCGAGGTTGCGGAGCCGGCCGGGTCGGTCGGCGGGCGTAGTGGGGGAGTGGGCTGTCCGGTCCGGCATGGCTGGCCTCCTGCCGCTCGATCAGCGTGGATACCATTGTCCAGCCGGGCGGGGCCATCCGCGCGGCCGCCCGGCGGGCAAGCGGCTCGCGGGTGCCAATCCGAAGAGCGGAGCGGACCGGAAGGCCATGCTCAACAAGTACGCGCGTGGCTTCTTCACACGTGTCCTCACCCCGTTCGCGGCGATGCTGCTGCGGTGGGGTGTCAGTCCGGATGCTGTCACGCTGATCGGAACGGCCGGTTCGGTGGCCGGTGCCTTGGTGTTCTTCCCGCGCGGGGAGTTCTTCTGGGGCACGGTCACCATCACCCTTTTCATTTTCTCCGACCTGGTGGACGGCAACATGGCCCGCCAGGCGGGCCGGTCCAGCAAGTGGGGTGCGTTCCTGGACTCCACGCTCGACCGGGTCGCCGATGCGGCGATCTTCGGCGGTCTGGCGATGTGGTACGCCGGCAAGGGCGACAACAACGTGCTGTGCGCGGTGGCGATGTTCTGTCTGGCCAGTGGCCAGGTGGTGTCGTACACGAAGGCGCGCGGTGAGTCGCTGGGCTTCCCGGTGAACGTGTCGGGGCTGGTGGAGCGGGCCGAGCGGCTGGTGATCAGCCTGGTGGCGGCCGGTTTCGCGGGTCTGCACAAGTTCGGGGTGCCGTACATCGAGTGGCTGCTGCCGGTCGCCCTGTGGGTGGTCGCGGTGGGCAGCCTGGTGACGGTGGCGCAGCGGATGCTGACGGTGCGCCGGGAGTCGGCGGAGCTGGAGGCGGCGGGCGCCGTCAAGGGGGGCGAATGAAGGAGCGGTTGGTCGACGCGGCCTACGCGGCCGGCTGGGCGGGGCTGAAGCATCTGCCGGAGCCGATGGCCCGCGGCCTGTTCAACACCATTGCCGATGTGGCGTGGCGGCGGCAGGGCAAGGGGGTCCGGCAGTTGGAGGCCAACCTGGCCCGGGTCCGGCCGGGTGCGGACGCGGCCCTGCTGCGGGAGTTGTCCCGGGCCGGGATGCGGTCGTACATGCGGTACTGGATGGAGTCGTTCCGGCTGCCGACCTGGAGCCGGGAGCGGGTCTCGCAGGCGATAACGGTGAAGAACCTGGATCAGCTGAACGAGGCGATGGCGGCGGGCCGCGGCGCGGTGCTGGCGCTGCCGCACATGGCGAACTGGGACCTGGCGGGCGCGTGGATCGCGTCGGCGGGCGGGTTCCCGTTCACCACGGTCGCGGAGCGGTTGAAGCCGGAGTCGCTGTTCGACCGTTTCGTGGCGTACCGGGAGAGCCTCGGCATGGAGGTGCTGGCGCTGACCGGCTCCAGCGTGTCGGTGGTGGGGACACTGGCGCGGCGGCTGCGCGAGGGCAAGTTGGTGTGCCTGGTCGGTGACCGGGATCTGTCGGATGCCGGGATCCAGGTGGACTTCTTCGGCGAGCCGACCCGGATGCCGGCCGGCCCGGCGGCTCTCGCGCAGCGTACGGGTGCGGCGCTGTTCCCGGTGACGCTCTGGTACGACGGGCCGATGCTGCGTGCGGAGGTGCACCCGGAGGTGGTGCCGTCCGGCGAGGGGGAGCGGCAGGAGCAGGTCGCGGTGATGACGCAGGCGATGGCCGATGTGTGGGCGGAGTCGATCCGTGAGCACGCGGTGGACTGGCACATGCTGCAGAAGCTGTGGCTGTCGGATCTGAGGCCGCGGAGGGCCGAGTCGTGAGGATCGGCGTGGTCTGCCCGTACGACTGGGACGTGCCGGGCGGTGTGCAGTTCCACATCCGGGACTTGGCGGAGCATCTGATCCGGCTCGGTCACGAGGTGTCGGTGCTGGCTCCGGCGGAGGACGAGGAGGCGCTGCCGCCGTACGTGGTGTCCGCGGGGCGGGCGGTCGCGGTGCCGTACAACGGGTCGGTGGCGCGGCTGAGTTTCGGCATTCTGTCGGCGGCGCGGGTGCGGCGCTGGCTGCGCGAGGGCCGGTTCGACGTGCTGCACGTGCACGAGCCGAACTCGCCGTCGCTGTCGATGCTGGCGGCCTGGGCGGCGTCCGGGCCGATGGTCGGGACGTTCCACACCTCGAACCCGCGCTCGCGGGCGATGCTGGCGGCCTCGCCGATCCTGCAGCCGGGCCTGGAGAAGATGTCGGGCCGGATCGCGGTGTCGGAGTACGCGCGGCGCACCCTGGTGGAGCACCTGGGCGGCGACGCGGTGGTGATTCCGAACGGTGTGGACGTGCGGTTCTTCGCGGACGCCGAGCCGGACCCGAAGTGGCAGGGTGGCGCGGCCGACGGCGGGCCGGGCACCATCGGCTTCATCGGCCGGATCAACGAGCCCCGCAAGGGCCTGCCGACGCTGCTGGCGGCGCTGCCGCGGATCCTCGCCGAGCGCCCCGGGGTGCGGCTGCTGGTGGCCGGCAAGGGCGACGAGGAGGAGGCGGTGGCCGGTCTGCCCGCCGAGGTGCGGGCCCGGATCGAGTTCCTCGGCATGGTCTCCGACCGGGACAAGGCCCGGCTGCTGCGCAGTGTCGACCTGTACGTGGCGCCGAACACCGGCGGCGAGTCGTTCGGCATCATCCTGGTCGAGGCGATGTCGGCGGGTGCGCCGGTGCTGGCCAGTGACCTGGACGCGTTCCGCCAGGTGCTGGACGGCGGCGCGGCCGGTGAACTGTTCCCGGTGGAGGACGCGGACGCGCTGGCCGCCGCCGCGCTCAAACTGCTCGGCAGTCCGGAACGGCTGGCGGCGCTGCGCGAGGCCGCGTCCCGGCACGTGCGGCGTTTCGACTGGGAGACCGTCGGCGCGGAGGTGCTGTCGGTGTACGAGACGGTCACGGACGGTCGTCCGCCGGTCGCCGAGGCCGAACCGTCCGGCTGGCGTTCGCGTCTTGGTCGTTGAACCACCCTGCTCGCGAGAGGTACCACCATGCCGCTGATCACCGTCGACTACACCGACCGGCTCGCCGACTGCCTGGACCGGCGCGGCTTCGGGCTGGCCCTGAACCGGCTTGCGGTGAAGCTGATCGACGCCAAGCCGGAGGCCTGCAAGACCCGTTTCCGGCGGACCGAGGAGGCGGTGGTCGGCGCGGACGCCGAGACGTTCGCGCTGGTGGTGATCGAGTTCGAGATCTTCCCGGGGCGTTCGGCGCAGGCCAAGGCGGCGCTCGCCGAGGCGGCGGTGGCCGCGCTGCCCGAGTACCTGGGGGCGGATCCGGGGGCGGTGCAGGCGGCCGTGTCGGTCACCGAGACCGACTCGGACTCCTACCGCTCGGCGGTCTTCGGCGGCTGAGCCGGGTACCGTAACGCCCCGTGACTAACTGGATCTGGGGCCTCGCGGCCGTCGTACTGTTCGCCGTCTACCTGAGCTGGACGGCGGGCAGGCTCGACCGCCTGCATGCCCGGATCGACGCGGCCCGGGCCTCGCTGGACGCCCAGTTGCTGCGCCGGGCCTCGGTGGCGATGGAACTGGCCACCTCCTCGCTGCTCGACCCGGCCGCGTCGATCCTGCTGCTGGAGGCCGCGCACGGGGCGCGGCAGGCGCAGGACGAGCAGCGCGAGGTGGCCGAGAGCGAGCTGAGCATCGCGCTGCGCGCCGTGCTGGACGAGCCGGCGCAGGTGGCGGCGCTGCGGGCGGCGCCCGGCGGCGAGGAGGCGGTGCGCGACCTGGTGGAGGCGGTGCGCCGGGTGCCGATGGCGCGGCGTTTCCACAACGACGCGGTGCGGGCGGCCCGCGCGGTGCGCGAGCACCGGCTGGTGCGCTACTTCCGGCTGGCGGGCCGGGCGCCGTTCCCGATGGCCTTCGAAATGGACGACGAACCGCCGACCGCGCTCACCCCGGAGGGGGCTCCCGCGTAGGCTGGGTGGCGCTGATACCCCCACTGTTACCCGCCCGTCGTGCTCTGGCCTGTTTGTCGTATGCCGTGTTTGGCGCTGGACCATGTGGCGTATGGGTCCGGACCCCCTCGGGCCTACGATAGGTCGATAGCACCGGTTCATCTCTGAGTGAGGTCTTACGTGTCCACCACCCCCACCACCGCAGACCAGCCGCAGATCGGTACCGCCCGGGTCAAGCGCGGCATGGCCGAGCAGCTCAAGGGCGGTGTGATCATGGATGTGGTCAACGCCGAGCAGGCGAAGATCGCCGAGGACGCCGGCGCGGTCGCCGTGATGGCCCTGGAGCGCGTGCCCGCCGACATCCGCAAGGACGGTGGCGTGGCCCGGATGTCCGACCCGAACATGATCGAAGAGATCATCGACGCGGTCTCCATCCCCGTGATGGCCAAGTCCCGCATCGGCCACTTCGTCGAGGCCCAGGTCCTGCAGTCGCTTGGCGTCGACTACATCGACGAGTCCGAGGTGCTGACCCCGGCCGACGAGATCAACCACTCCGACAAGTGGGCCTTCACGACCCCCTTCGTCTGCGGCGCGACCAACCTGGGCGAGGCCCTGCGCCGCATCGCCGAGGGCGCGGCCATGATCCGCTCCAAGGGCGAGGCCGGCACCGGCAACGTGGTCGAGGCCGTCCGCCACCTGCGCCAGATCAAGAACGAGATCGCCAAGCTGCGCGGCTTCGACAACAACGAGCTGTACGCCGCCGCCAAGGAGCTGCGCGCCCCGTACGAGCTGGTCCGCGAGGTCGCCGAGCTCGGCAAGCTGCCGGTCGTGCTGTTCTCCGCCGGTGGCGTCGCCACCCCGGCCGACGCCGCGCTGATGCGTCAGCTGGGCGCCGAGGGCGTGTTCGTCGGCTCCGGCATCTTCAAGTCGGGCGACCCGGCCAAGCGCGCCGCCGCCATCGTGAAGGCCACCACCTTCTTCGACGACCCGAAGATCATCGCGGACGCCTCCCGCAACCTGGGCGAGGCCATGGTCGGCATCAACTGCGACACCCTGCCGGAGTCCGAGCGCTACGCCAACCGCGGCTGGTAAGACTCGCGGGCCTGCCCGGCCCGTGCCTCCCGGCTCCGGCCCGCCGCGCGAGCAATCGGCGCGGCGGGCCGCTCCGTGGGCTTTTGCGGCCCGTTGTTCGAGATGAAGAGGTAGTGACAAACCGTGAGCACCCCCACCATCGGTGTCCTCGCCCTGCAGGGCGACGTCCGTGAGCACCTGGTGGCGCTGGCCGCCGCCGACGCGCTGGCCCGGCCGGTCCGCCGCCCCGAGGAGCTCGCCGAGGTCGACGCCCTGGTGATGCCCGGCGGAGAGTCCACCACCATCTCCAAGCTGGCCGTGCTGTTCGACGTGATGGACCCGCTGCGCGAGCGGGTCCGGGCCGGCATGCCGGTCTACGGCACCTGCGCCGGCATGATCATGCTGGCGGACAAGATCCTGGACGGCCGCGACGACCAGGAGACCGTCGGCGGCATCGACATGACGGTCCGCCGGAACGCCTTCGGCCGGCAGAACGAGTCCTTCGAGACCGCCATCCCGTTCGCCGGAATGGCCGAGCCGGTCACCGGCGTCTTCATCCGCGCCCCCTGGGTCGAGTCGGTCGGCGCGGGCGTCGAGGTGCTGGCCGAGGTGCCGGCCGCCGACGGCCCGGACGCCCGGATCGTGGCGGTCCGCCAGGGCAACCTGCTGGCCACCTCCTTCCACCCGGAGCTGACCGGCGACCACCGCGTCCACGAGTACTTCGTCCGCATGGTCGAGGCCGCCGCGCGCTAGGCGCGACGTGGTGACCGTGTGCCACCTCCCCGTGCGGCACCGGTAAGATCTCCCCTGTTCATTTCCCATTGGCGACGAAAAGGAGCTGGCGATGTCCGGCCACTCTAAGTGGGCTACCACCAAGCACAAGAAGGCCGCGATCGACGCCAAGCGCGGCAAGCTCTTCGCCAAGATGATCAAGAACATCGAGGTGGCGGCTCGTACCGGCGGCGGCGACCCCGCGGGCAACCCGACGCTCTACGACGCCATCCAGAAGGCGAAGAAGAGCTCCGTCCCGATCGACAACATCAACCGGGCCGTCAAGCGCGGCTCCGGTGCGGAGGCCGGCGGCGCCGACTACTCGACGATCATGTACGAGGGCTACGGCCCGAACGGCGTGGCCGTCCTGATCGAGTGCCTCACCGACAACCGCAACCGCGCGGCCTCCGACGTCCGCGTCGCGATGACCCGCAACGGCGGCAACATGGCGGACCCGGGCTCGGTGTCCTACCTGTTCAACCGCAAGGGCGTCGTCATCGTCCCCAAGGCCGACGGCGTGGACGAGGACAAGATCCTGGACGTCGTGCTGGACGCCGGCGCCGAAGAGGTCAACGACCTCGGCGAGGCCTTCGAGGTGATGTCCGAGGCCACCGACATGGTCGCGGTCCGCACCGCCCTGGTCGACGCGGGTATCGACTACGACTCCGCCGACGCCAACTTCGTTCCCAGCATGCAGGTCGAGCTGGACGCCGACGGCGCCCGCAAGATCTTCAAGCTGATCGACGCGCTGGAGGACAGCGACGACGTGCAGAACGTCTTCGCGAACTTCGACGTCTCGGACGAGATCATGGCCGAGCTGGACGCCTGAGTCCCGCTCCGCTTTCCCCGCCCGGTGGCTGCTCGCGGCCGCCGGGCGGAAGCGTGTCCGGGGACGGTTGTCCGTGGCCAGGGGTAGCCTTCCCGGGTCGGAGAGAGGTGGGGCAGGGCTCGTGCGAGTACTGGGTGTGGACCCTGGGCTGACCAGGTGCGGCGTCGGAGTCGTCGAGGGGCTGCCCGGGCGGCAGTTGACGATGCTCGGCGTCGGCGTCGTACGGACGCCGCCGGGGGACGACCTCGGGCCGCGACTGCTCGCCGTCGAACGCGGGCTGGAGGAGTGGCTCGACCGCTACTCGCCCGAACTCGTCGCCGTCGAGCGGGTCTTCGCGCAGCACAACGTCCGCACGGTGATGGGCACCGCGCAGGCCTCGGCCGTCGCCGTCCTGTGCGCGACCCGCCGCGGGATCCCGGTCACCCTGCACACCCCCAGCGAGGTCAAGGCCGCCGTCACCGGCTCCGGCCGGGCCGACAAGGCCCAGGTCACCGCCATGGTCACCCGCCTCCTCCGGCTCGACGCCCCACCCAAGCCCGCCGACGCGGCGGACGCCCTCGCCCTCGCCATCTGCCACATCTGGCGCGGCGGTACCACCAACCGTCTGACGGCGGCCATCCGCGCGCACGAGAGCGGAAAGTGGCACAGCGGCGGAGGGGTGCGCAGTCAGGGGCGCGGGGAACCGCGCGAAGCGGAAGACGGCATCGGGCAAGATCCGCCCGAGCAGCAGCCAGTTGCACCCCGGGCGGCGTACGGCAGAGTGCCTGGCCGGCCGCGCACTTCCACGCGCCCCTGACGGGGCGCAGGATGTTCGCCGCGCGCGGAGAAGCGCAAGTGTTTCGCGCGGCCAGGCCCGTCGGCGAGCTCCGAAAAACGACTTTCGGAGCTCGTACCTCCAACCATCGAAAGGACAGTGTGGCGCCATGATCGCCTTTGTGCAGGGGCCCGTCGCGGTGGTGGGGGCCGGGGTGGCCGTGGTGGAGGTCGGGGGAGTGGGGATGGCGGTGCAGTGCACGCCGAACACGCTGGCGACCCTGCGGGTGGGGGAGGTGGCCCGGCTGGCGACGTCTCTCGTGGTCCGTGAGGACTCGCTGACGCTGTTCGGTTTCGCGGACGACGACGAGCGCGCGACGTTCGAGGTGCTGCAGGCGGCGCCGGGCGTGGGGCCGAAGCTGGCGCAGGCGATCCTGGGGGTGCACTCGCCGGAGGCGCTGCGGGTCGCGGTGGCGGGCGGTGACGAGAAGGCGCTGATCGCGGTGCCGGGGATCGGCAAGGCGAAGGCGGCGAAGCTGCTGCTGGAGTACAAGGACAAGCTGGGCGCCCCGCACGGGACGGTGCCGGCGCAGAAGCCGGTCGCGACCGGCCCGGCGCCGTGGCACGAGCAGCTGCATTCGGCGCTGGTGGGCCTGGGCTACGCTCCGCGGGAGGCGGACGAGGCGGTGGCCCGGGTGACGCCGGACGCCGACGCGCAGGGCACGCCGGACGTGGGCGCGCTGCTGCGCCTCGCGCTGCGCGGGCTGAACCGCGCCCGCTGACCGGCGTCAAAGCAATCTGACGATCCGTCACCAAGTCGACAATCGACACGACCGACGACCAGCCGATGGGGAGCCGTTTTCCGATGAATCCGTACGAGTCCGAGCCCGTTGACCGCCTGGTGACGGCGTCCGCCGACGGCGAGGACCAGGCGGTGGAGGCGGCGCTGCGGCCGAGGATGCTCGAGGAGTTCATCGGTCAGGAGCGGGTGCGTGAGCAGCTGTCGCTGGTGCTGCAGGCGGCCCGTCAGCGCGGCGCGGCGCCGGACCACGTGCTGCTGAGCGGCCCGCCCGGGCTGGGCAAGACCACGCTGTCGATGATCATCGCGGCGGAGCTGAACGCGCCGATCCGGATCACCTCCGGCCCGGCGATCCAGCACGCCGGCGACCTGGCGGCGATCCTGTCCTCGCTGACCGAGGGCGAGGTGCTGTTCCTCGACGAGATCCACCGGATGTCCCGGCCCGCCGAGGAAATGCTGTACATGGCGATGGAGGACTTCCGGGTCGACGTGATCGTCGGCAAGGGGCCGGGGGCGACCGCGATCCCGCTGGAGCTGCCGCCGTTCACGCTGGTCGGGGCGACCACCCGGGCCGGTCTGCTGCCGCCGCCGCTGCGCGACCGGTTCGGTTTCACCGGCCACATGGAGTTCTACGCGCCCGCCGAGCTGGAGCGGGTGGTCCACCGTTCGGCGGGGCTGCTGGACGTCGAGATCGACCCGGCGGGCGCGGCGGAGATCGCCGGCCGCTCCCGTGGTACGCCCCGCATCGCCAACCGGTTGTTGCGCCGGGTGAGGGATTTTGCCCAGGTCCGTCACGACGGTCTGATCACCCGGGAAATCGCCGCCCGGGCGCTCGAGGTGTACGAGGTTGACGCGCGCGGACTGGACCGGCTGGACCGCGCGGTGCTGGAGGCGCTGCTGAAGCTCTTCGGCGGCGGACCGGTCGGCCTGTCCACCCTGGCGGTCGCCGTCGGGGAGGAGTCCGAGACCGTCGAGGAGGTCGCCGAGCCCTTCCTGGTAAGGGAAGGGCTGCTCGCGCGCACCCCGCGCGGGCGGATCGCGACGGCGGCGGCCTGGCAGCACCTGGGTCTCACTCCGCCGCAGCCGGCCCGGGCGCCGCGCGGGGCGCAGCCCGAACTGTGGGCGGACGGCCAGGCCTGACCGGGCTGCCTTATCGGGGGTTTATGTCCATGCCAAGGCTCGCCACTTTCGGCGCCGCACTGGCATGCTTGGCGTTGTCCGTTGAGTGCGGGTCGCCTAGACTCCGCCGGACCGCCCCTCTCGCCCGACGGGCCGACGTACACGCACTGGCCACCTGACCGGTGACCGACTAAGGACCCTGGCTGTGTCTCAATACATCATTCTTGTCCTCCCGCTCCTCGCGATCTTCCTGATGTTCCGCTCGCAGAAGAAGCGGCAGGCGCAGATGCAGACCATGCAGTCCGCGCTGCAGCCGGGTTCGGGTGTCCGGACCATCGGCGGCATGTACGCGCTGGTCAAGGCGATCAACGATGAGACGGTCGAGCTCGAGGTCGCTCCCGGTGTGGTGGCGCACTACACCAAGGGCGCCATCGCCGCGGTCCTGGAGCCGCTCGAGTACGAGGCGATCATCAACGGCCGTCCCGCCGAGGACGAGTCGGAGGACGACGTGGTCGAGGCCGCCGAGGGCACGGACGCCGACGAGAAGCCGCTGAGCCTGTCCAAGGACGAGGCGAAGGTCGGCGCCGAGGCTCCCGAGAGCAAGTAGTACGGCCGGGGGGGCCTCTCTTCCCCGACCAGCGGCATCCGCCGCAAGCCCACAGGACCTCTTGGGCCGCCGTGCGTCCGTCTCTCCCGGACCCCGCCCTGTGCGGGGTCCGGGGCCGGCCGCCGGGCGGCATGGACAGGGAGAAACGAACAAGGTGGCAACACCCAAGTCGCGGTCGCGCGACGGATACCCGGGGAGGGCGCTGGCGCTCATCCTGGTGGTCACCGTCGGCCTGGTGGCCCTCATGTTCGGGACGGGCTACACCAAGCCGCGTCTCGGTATCGACCTCGCCGGTGGCACCAGCGTCACGCTGACCGCCAAGTCGGACGATCCTTCCGCGATCAACAAGGCAAACCTTGACACCGCGGTCGGCATCATCCAGAAGCGCGTCAACGGCATGGGTGTCTCCGAGGCCGAGGTCCAGACCCAGGGCAACAGCAACATCATCGTCAACATCCCCGACGGTGGTAACACGCAGGAGTCCATCGACAAGGTCGGTGACACCGCGAAGCTGTACTTCCGCCCGGTCCTGGCCGCCGCGCCGAGCGGTGTGAGCGCCCAGCCGCAGCCGAGCGGGTCGCCGTCGTCGGCGCCCAGCGGCTCGGCCAGCCCGTCCGCCTCGGGCAGCGCCTCCGCGCCCGCCTCGCCGAGCTCCTCGGCGAGCAAGGCCGGCCGCGCCGTCTCCGGCGCCCTGCAGGCCGACCCGACCTCCGCCGCGAGCGGCTCCGCCTCGGCCCCGGCCACCGGCTCGGCCGCTCCGAGCGCCGGCGCCAGCGCCCCGGCCGACCAGCCCGACATGACTGCCGCGCTGACTCAGGGCACTGCCCCGGCCGAGCTGCAGAAGCAGTTCACCGCGCTGGACTGCTCGGTCAAGGAGCAGCGGAAGAACTACCAGTCCAGCGACCCGGCCCAGCCGACCGTGGCCTGCTCGTACGACGCCGAGCAGGGCCTCTGGTACAAGTTCGCGCTCGGTGGTGTCGCCGTGAACGGCCAGGACGTCACCAAGGCGCAGGCCGTGTACGACACCCAGAGCGCCAAGGGCTGGATGGTCGACCTGTCGTTCAACGACGCGGGCTCGAAGGCCTTCGCGGCCACCACCGGCAAGCTCGCCACCCAGCAGTCCCCGGGCAACCAGTTCGCCATCGTGCTGGACGGCGCGGTCGTCTCGCACCCGTACGTCTCCGAGTCGATCACCGGTGGCAGCGCGGTCATCTCCGGCACCTTCACCCAGGCCGACGCCAAGTCGCTGGGCAACGTGCTGAGCTACGGCGCGCTCCCGCTGGACTTCGTGAAGAGCGACGTCACCACCGTCTCCCCGCAGCTCGGCTCCGACCAGCTGAAGGCCGGCCTGATCGCCGGTCTGATCGGCATGGTCCTGGTGGTCGTCTACTCGCTGGTCTACTACCGCGGCCTGGGCCTGGTCTCGATCGCCGGCCTGGTGGTCTCCGCGGTCCTGACCTGGTCGATCATGAGCCTGCTGGGTGCCGGCGTCGGCTTCGCGCTGAACCTGCCCGCGGTCTGTGGCGCGATCGTCGCGATCGGTATCACCGCCGACTCGTTCATCGTGTACTTCGAGCGCATCCGTGACGAGGTCCGCGAGGGCGCCCAGCTGCGTCCGGCCGTGCAGCGTGCCTGGCCGCGGGCCCGGCGGACCATCCTGGTGTCGGACTTCGTGTCCTTCCTGTGTGCCGCGGTGCTGTACCTGGTGTCGGTCGGCAAGGTGCAGGGCTTCGCCTTCACCCTGGGTCTGACCACCCTGCTGGACGTCGTGGTGATCTTCCTGTTCACCAAGCCGCTGATCACCCTGCTGGCCCGCACGAAGTTCTTCTCCAGCGGTCACCCGTGGTCCGGCCTGGACCCGAAGCGGCTCGGCGCCCGTCCGCCGATCCGCGGCTCGCGCCGCCGTCCCGCCCCCTCCCAGCAGACCCAGGAGGTCTGACCCATGTCGCTCCGCAACATCGGTCACCGCCTCTACCAGGGCGAGGTCTCGTTCGACTTCGTCGGCAAGCGGAAGATCTGGTACTCGATCTCCGCGGTGATCGTCCTGGTGGCCGCGATCGGCCTGGCCATGGGCCTGCACCTGGGCATCGAGTTCAAGGGCGGCTCGGTCTACACCGTGCACAAGCCCGGACTGACGGTGTCCCAGGCGAAGGACGTCGCGAACAAGATCACCGGCTCCAACACCGCGCTGGTGCAGACCACGGACAAGGGCGACGTCCGGGTCCAGATCAGCGCCGAGGAGTCGGTGCCGGCCGCGACCTTCACCAAGGAGTTCTCGAAGGCCGTCGGCGTCGAGGAGAAGGACATCAACGCCCAGGTGATCGGCCCCTCCTGGGGTTCGGACATCTCCAAGAAGGCGCTGACCGGCCTGGTCATCTTCATGGTCCTGGTCACCGTCTACCTGGCGATCGCCTTCGAGTGGCGGATGGCGCTGGCCGCGTTGGTCGCGCTGATCCACGACCTGCTGATCACCATCGGTGTCTACGCGCTGGTCGGCTTCGAGGTCACTCCGGGTACCGTGATCGGCTTCCTGACCATCCTCGGCTACTCGCTCTACGACACGGTCGTCGTCTTCGACACCGTGAAGGAGAACACCAACGGCCTGACCAAGCAGTCGCGCCGGACCTACAGCGAGGCCGCCAACCACGGCCTCAACCAGACCCTGGTGCGTTCCATCAACACCACGGTCGTCGCGCTGCTGCCGGTCTCCGCCCTGCTGTTCATCGGCGGCGGCCTGCTCGGCGCGGGCACCCTCAACGACATCTCGCTGGCGCTGTTCATCGGTCTCGCCGCCGGTGCCTATTCTTCGATCTGCGTCGCCACCCCGCTGCTCGCGCAGCTCAAGGAGCAGACCCCGGAGATGAAGGCGCTCGCCAAGCGGGTCCTGCAGCGCCGGGCGTCCGAGGCGAAGGCGGCCGAGGAGGCCGAGGCCCGGGGCGAGGACGGGATGATCGACGAGGAGCTCGCGGCAGGTATGGTCGGACAGCGCAACCAGCCGACCAGCCGCTCCCGGGGCAAGGGACGGCCGTCCGGCAAGCGCTGAACCCCGCTGTCAGTTAAGGAACCCCCGTGACCTCCACCACCGACCCCGCCCTGTCCGAGCTGCTCAACAGCCGGATCCGGGACGTGCAGGACTACCCGAAGCCGGGCGTCCTGTTCAAGGACATCGCCCCCCTGCTGGCCGACGCCGAGGCGTTCGGCGCGCTGACCCGGGCGCTGGCCGAGCGGGCGAAGGAACTCGGCGCCACCAAGGTGGTCGGCCTGGAGGCGCGGGGGTTCGTGCTGGCCGCGCCCGCCGCGGTCGCGGCCGGACTCGGGTTCGTCCCGATCCGCAAGAAGGGCAAGCTGCCCGGCGACGTGTTCTCCCGCTCGTACGACCTGGAGTACGGGTCGGCGACGCTGGAGGTGCAGTGCGACGCGTTCGCCCCCGGCGAGAGGGTGCTGGTGGTGGACGACGTGCTGGCCACCGGCGGCACCATCTCCGCCTCGCTGGACCTGGTCCAGGAGGCCGGCGCCGAGCTGGTGGGCGTCGTGGTGCTGATGGAGCTCGGGTTCCTGACTGGGCGTGAGCGCCTGGAGCCGCACCTGCACGGTGCGCCGCTGGAGACCCTGGTCGTGGTCTGAGCGGGAAGACCGCTTTCGGAAGCCGCCCGGGAACAGATCCTGTTCCCGGGCGGCTTTTCGCACAGGTGGGGTCGGCCGGGCGCGGAAGCCCGTCGCGCCGCCGGTACGATGAAGATTGATCCGTCTGCACGTAGGAGTGTCCTTGCCCGACGAGGTTGTGCCCACGGCTGCGACTGCCAGTTCCCGCCCTTCCCCCGGCGGGATGCGGGCTCGCCTCGCTCGGCTGGGCGGACAGCGCAGTTCGATGGTCAACCCGGTGCTGGAACCGCTGTTCCGGACCATCCGGGCCAACGACCCGAAGGCCGACCCGGCCCTGCTCAAGGACATCGAGCGGGCGTACGCGGTGGCCGAGAAGTGGCACCGCGGGCAGAAGCGCAAGAGCGGCGATCCGTACATCACGCACCCGCTGGCGGTGGCGACCATCCTGGCCGAGCTGGGGATGGACGCGCCGACGTTGATGGCGGGGCTGCTTCACGACACCGTCGAGGACACCGACTACGGCCTGGAGACGCTGCGGCACGACTTCGGTGACTCGGTGGCGCTGCTGGTCGACGGCGTCACCAAGCTGGACCGGGTGAAGTTCGGCGAGGCGGCGCAGGCGGAGACCGTCCGCAAGATGGTCGTCGCGATGGCCAAGGACCCGCGGGTCCTGGTGATCAAGCTCGCCGACCGGCTGCACAACATGCGCACCATGCGTTACCTGAAGCGGGAGAAGCAGGAGAAGAAGGCCCGCGAGACGCTGGAGATCTACGCCCCGCTGGCGCACCGGCTGGGCATGAACACCATCAAGTGGGAGCTGGAGGACCTGGCGTTCGCCATCCTCTACCCCAAGATGTACGACGAGATCGTCCGGCTGGTGGCCGAGCGCGCCCCGAAGCGCGACGAGTACCTGGCGACCGTGATCGACCAGGTGCAGGGCGACCTGCGCGGGGCGCGGATCACCGCGCAGGTGACGGGCCGCCCGAAGCACTACTACTCGGTCTACCAGAAGATGATCGTCCGGGGCCGGGACTTCGCCGAGATCTACGACCTGGTGGGCATCCGGGTCCTGGTCGACACCGTCCGCGACTGCTACGCGGCACTGGGCACCATCCACGCGCGGTGGAACCCGGTGCCGGGGCGGTTCAAGGACTACATCGCGATGCCCAAGTTCAACATGTACCAGTCGCTGCACACCACGGTGATCGGTCCCGGCGGCAAGCCCGTCGAACTCCAGATCCGCACCTTCGACATGCACCGCCGTGCAGAGTACGGCATCGCCGCGCACTGGAAGTACAAGCAGCGGGCGGTGGCCGGCGCGTCCAAGGTGCGCACCGACACCCCGACCCACAAGCGGCAGCACGACAAGGCCGACGCGGTCAACGAGATGGCCTGGCTGCGCCAGCTGCTGGACTGGCAGAAGGAGACCGAGGACCCCAGCGAGTTCCTCGAGTCGCTGCGCTTCGACCTGTCCAGCAACGAGGTGTTCGTCTTCACCCCGAAGGGCGACGTGATAGCGCTGCCCGCGAAGGCCACCCCGGTGGACTTCGCGTTCGCGGTGCACACCGAGGTCGGCTGCCGGACCATCGGCGCCCGGGTGAACGGCCGGCTGGTGCCGCTGGAGTCGACGCTGGAGAACGGCGACACGGTCGAGGTGTTCACCTCGAAGGCGGAGAACGCCGGCCCGTCCCGGGACTGGCTGAACTTCGTCAAGTCGCCGCGGGCCCGGAACAAGATCCGCGCCTGGTTCTCCAAGGAGCGCCGCGAGGAGGCGATCGAGCAGGGCAAGGAGGCGATCGCCCGGACCATGCGCAAGCAGGGCCTGCCGATCCAGCGGATCCTCACCGGGGACTCGCTGGTCACGCTGGCCCATGAGATGCGCTACCCGGACATCTCCTCGCTGTACGCGGCGATCGGCGAGGGCCACGTCGCCGCGCCGGCCATCGTGCAGAAGCTGGTCCAGGCGATGGGCGGCGAGGAAGGCGCGGTCGAGGACCTCGTCGAGACCACCACCCCGTCCCACCAGCCGCGCTCGATGCGCCGCCGGGCCAAGGGCGACCCGGGCATCATCGTCAAGGGCGTCGACGACCTGTGGGTGAAGCTGGCGCGCTGCTGCACGCCGGTGCCCGGCGACCCGATCGTCGGCTTCATCACCCGCGGCAACGGCGTCTCGGTGCACCGTGCGGACTGCGTCAACGTCGAGTCGTTGCAGCAGCAGCCCGAGCGGATCATCGACGTCGAGTGGGCGGCCACCCAGTCCTCGGTGTTCCTGGTGGCCATCCAGGTGGAGGCGCTGGACCGCTCCCGACTGCTGTCGGACGTCACCCGGGTGCTCTCCGACCAGCACGTCAACATCCTGTCCGCGGCGGTGCAGACCTCCCGCGACCGGGTGGCGATGAGCCGGTTCACCTTCGAGATGGGCGACCCGAAGCACCTCGGCCACGTCCTGAAGGCCGTCCGCGGCGTCGAAGGCGTGTACGACGTCTACCGGGTCACCTCGGCCCGCAACAAGTAGCCCTCCGCGCCCGGCCCTCCGGGTGCAGGCCGCCCCCACCCCGCAGACACTGGCCGGGTGGGGGCGGCCCGCTCATTCCCGGAGGCACCGTGCACGCGATTCGGACGACGACGGCGATGGCCGGCGCGGCGGCGGCCGTCGCGGCCCTGACGGCCGGCTGCGGCTCGGGCCACTCCACCGGACCGGGCGCCGCCGGCAGCCCGGCGGCGGCCACCGCGACCGCCACCGCCCCCGCACCCGGCACCGACAACGGGGTGGCCGGCCGACCGGCCGACGAAATCCTCCGGCAGTCCGTCCAGGCCCTCACCGACGCCCACGCGGTACGGGCGGTCGGCACGGTCGGCGGCGACGGCCCGGCGATCACCATCGACCTGCGCCTGGACACCGCGGGCAACTGCACCGGCACGCTGGGCCAGAGCGGCGTGGGCAGCTTCCAGGTGGTGAAGGCCGGCCAGCAGCTGTGGGTCAAACCCGACCAGGCGTTCTGGCAGAGCCACGGCGGAGCCGCGCTGGCCGACGCCGTCGGCGACCGCTACCTGAAGACCACCAGCGACGACCCCGACTTCGGCGACATCGCCGGCCTGTGCGACCTCGGCGCCCTCGCCGACCAGCTCGGCAGCGCGGCGAGCGACCTCGCCAAGGGCGCCACCAGCACCGTCCAGGGCCGCCCGGCGGTCGCCCTCACCCGCAGCACCGACAGCGGCACCGCCACCCTGTACGTGGCCACCTCCGGCCCGCCGGTGCCGCTGCGGCTGGAACAGTCCGTCGGCGCGGTCGACTTCAGCGACTTCGGCACCCCGGTGCCCTCCGCCACCCCCGGCCCCGACCAGAGCATGGACATCGACCAGCTCCAGCCCGAGGCCAGCCCGACCACCGTCTGAGCGCCCGCACGCAGAAGGGCCCGGCCGCCGTGACGGCGACCGGGCCCCTTCCTCGACGAAGCGTCAGGAGCTGAACTCCTGCAGCGACTTCTGCGCCTGGTCGAGCAGTGCCTGACGGCCCGCCAGCTCGGCCTCCAGCTTGGCGGCCTTCGACGCGTTGCCGGCCGAGCGGGCCTTGTCCAGGTCGGACTGCAGCTTGTCGACGGCGGACTGCAGCAGCGCGGTCATGCCGGTGGCGCGGGCGCGGGCCTCCGGGTTGGAGCGCTGCCACTCGGCCTCCTCGGCCTCGCGGACGGCGCGCTCCACCGCGGCCAGCCGGCCGTCCAGCTTCGGACGGGCGTCGCGCGGGACGTGACCGATCGCCTCCCAGCGCTCGGAGACCTCGCGCAGCGCGGCCTTGGCGGCCTTCAGGTCGGTGATCGGCAGGATCGCCTCGGCCTCGACCAGCAGCGCCTCCTTGGCCTTCTGGTTCTCGCCCTGCTCGGCGTCACGCTCGGTGAACACCGCGGACCGGGCCTGGAAGAAGACGTCCTGGGCGCCGCGGAAGCGGGCCCACAGCTCCTCCTCCGCCTCGCGCTGGGCGCGGCCGGCGGCCTTCCAGCGGGTCATCAGGTCGCGGTAGGCAGCCGCGGTCGGGCCCCAGTCGGTGGAGTTCGCGAGCTGCTCGGCCTCGGCGACCAGCTTCTCCTTGACCGCGCGGGCGTGGTCGCGCTCCGAGTCCAGGGCCGCGAAGTGCGCCTTGCGGTGCTTGGAGAACACCGAGCGGGCGTGCGAGAAACGGTGCCACAGCTCGTCGTCGCTCTTGCGGTCCAGGCGCGGCAGCGCCTTCCAGCTGTCGACCAGGGCGCGCAGCCGGTCGCCGGCCTCCCGCCACTGGTTGGAGTCGGCGAGCTGCTCGGCCTCGGCGACCAGCGCCTCCTTGGCGGTGCGGGTCTCCTCCTGGGCCTTCGCCCGGGCGGCCTTGCGCTCGGTCTGCCGGGTCTCGATCTCGCCGGCCAGCGTGTCCAGGCGCTTGGCCAGCGACTCCAGGTCGCCGACCGCGTGCGCCTCGACGACCTGCGCGCGCAGGTGCTCCAGCGCGGCCTGCGCCTCCTTGGCGGCCAGGTCGGTCTTGCGCACCCGGTGCTCCAGGAGGGCGGTCTCCGCCTCCAGGCCCTGGAACTTGCGCTCGAAGTAGGCGAGGGCCTCCTCGGGAGAGCCGGCCTGCCAGGAGCCGACCTGGCGTTCGCCGTCGGCCGTCCTCACGTAGACGTTCCCCTGCTCGTCGACACGGCCCCACGGGTCGCTGCTCACAGCGCCTCCTCCACATGACGCCACGCCCACGGGCGGGAGCGTCGTCCACAGTTGATGTGCGGCGGACCGATGGAGTCCGCCGTCCCGAGCCGTCGTTGTCGTGCCGAGGGTGACGGCCGACGGTCTGGGCACCCTATACAACAGCAACATAGGCGACCAGCGCCGGTGCTGTCCGCATCCGGCGCCGGTCGATTTTCGCGGCGGGTCAGCCCTTGGTCGCGGTGACGGCCTTGAGGTCGACCGGGGTGGCCGGCGGGCCGTCCGTCTTGCCGCCCTTGACGCCGGCCTCGGCGACCTTCTGGAGCACGTCCAGGCCGCCGGTGATCTTGCCGAACGGGGTGTACTGGGGCGGCAGTTGGGTGTCCTTGTAGACCAGGAAGAACTGGCTGCCGTTGGTGTTGGCGCCGGCGTTGGCCATTGCCACGGTGCCCGCCGGGTAGGTCGCGCCGGTCAGGTTCTCGTCCTGGAACTGGTAGCCGGGGCCGCCGCGGCCGGTGCCGGTCGGGTCGCCGCACTGGAGGACGAAGATGCCGTCGGTGGTGAGCCGGTGGCAGGTGGAGCCGTCGAAGTACTGCTGACCCGCCAGGAAAACGAAGGAGTTGACGGTGTGCGGCGCCTTCTTCGCGTCCAGCGAGAGGGTCACCTTGCCCGCCGAGGTGTCCAGCGTCGCGGTGTACGGGGACGCGGCGTCGATCGACATGGCCGGCTCGGCCGCCCACTTCTTGCCGCTCTCGGACGGAGTCGGCGCGGCGGACGCCTTCTTGTCGTCCTTCTTGTCCGAGCTGAACACACCGGCCGCGGTCGCTCCGATGCCCGCCAGCACCACCAGGGCCGCCACCGAGGCCACCACGACGTTGCGCTTCTTGCGCTTGGTCGCCGCTTCGGCGCGCGCCTGCATCTGGCGCTCGTACTTCTCGCGGGCGAGCTGTCGCCGACGCTGTTCGCTGCTGACCACCGGACGTGTCTCCTAATGCGCTGTGGGGCGAGGGACTTGTGACTGTCGTGTGCGCATCGTCGCACCCGTCGGCGGCCAAGTGTAGGGACCCCGCGCGTCAGCAGGGGATCAGTGCCACATGAGAAAGGCCTGAACGCGCGCGGGAACCGGTTCGCCCGCGGCCCGGTGCCGCCGGTAGGCTGCGGGGGAAACAAGACCGCCACCGTTACGAAACGAAGGACTCGCGTGTTCGTCGCCGGATTCCCCGCCGGGGCCTGGGGCACCAACTGTTACCTGGTCGCTCCCGCCGCAGGTGAGGAGTGCGTGATCGTCGATCCCGGGCACGAAGCGGCAAGCGGCGTCGAGGAGTTGATCCGCGAGCACCGGCTCAAGCCGGTCGCGGTCCTGCTCACCCACGGGCACATCGACCACATCGCCTCGGTGGTCCCGGTCTGCGGCGCGCAGGGTGTCCCGGCCTGGATCCACCCCGAGGACCGGTACATGATGGCCGACCCCGAGAAGGGTCTCGGGCGCTCCCTCGGGCAGCAGTTGATGGGCTCGATCACCGTTGGCGAACCGGACGACGTCCGCGAGTTGACCGACGGCAGCGTGCTGGAACTCGCGGGCATGCGGCTCACCGTCGACCACGCCCCCGGCCATACCAAGGGGTCGGTGACGTTCAGGACGCCCGCCGCACAGGACATCCCTCCGGTGCTGTTCTCGGGCGACCTGCTGTTCGCCGGCTCCATCGGGCGTACCGACCTCCCGGGCGGAGACAGCGGCGCGATCATGCGCTCACTGGCCCGGGTGTGCCTGCCCCTCGACGACGCGACCGTGGTGCTCTCCGGCCACGGCTCGCAGACCACCATCGGCCGAGAGCGCGCCACCAACCCCTACCTCCAGCAGGCAGCAGGGGCGGTCGGCGCCCAGGCTTTCCCGCGACGAGGAATGTGACGGAAGAGAAGTTGAGCACCTTCACCGCCCCCAAGGGCACCTACGACCTGCTGCCCACGGTCAACTCCGCGGCCTACCTGGCGATCCGCGAGCGGCTGTCCGCGCCGCTGCGCCGCGCCGGGTACGGCTACGTCGAGACCCCCGTGTTCGAGGACGTCAAGCTGTTCTCCCGCGGCGTCGGCGAGTCCACCGACATCGTCACCAAGGAGATGTTCACCCTCGCCAAGCGCCCCGAGAGCAGCGAGGACCTCGCGCTGCGCCCCGAGGGCACCGCGTCGGTGGTCCGCGCCACGCTGGAAGCCAACCTGCACAAGCTCGGCAACCTGCCGGTCAAGCTCTGGTACTCCGGCAACTTCTACCGCTACGAGCGCCCGCAGAAGGGCCGCTACCGGCAGTTCTCGCAGGTCGGCGCGGAGGCGCTGGGCGCCGAGGACCCGGCGCTGGACGCCGAGCTGATCATCCTCGCCGACGACGCCTTCCGCTCGCTCGGCCTGCGCGAGTACAAGCTGCTGCTGAACTCGCTCGGCGACCAGCAGTGCCGCCCGGTCTACCGCACCGCGCTGGTGGACTTCCTGACCGGCCTCGAGCTGGACGCGGACACCCGCCGCCGCGCCGAGATCAACCCGCTGCGCGTCCTCGACGACAAGCGCCCCGAGGTGCAGGCCCAGCTGGTGGACGCGCCCATGCTGCGCGACTACCTGTGCGAGGACTGCAAGGCGTACGACGAGAAGGTCCGCGAGCTGCTCACCGCCGCCGGGGTCGCGTTCGTCGACGACCCCAAGCTGGTGCGCGGCCTGGACTACTACACCCGCACCACCTTCGAGTTCGTGCACGGCGGCCTCGGCTCGCAGTCCGCGATCGGCGGCGGCGGCCGCTACGACGGCCTGTCCGAGATGCTGGGCGGCCCGGCGCTGCCCTCGGTCGGCTGGGGCCTGGGTGTGGACCGCACCTTCCTCGCGCTGGAGGCCGAAGGCATCGAGCTCGACCTGCCCGTCACCACCGAGGTGTACGCGGTCGCGCTCGGCGAGGAAGCCAAGAACGTGCTGTTCGCGAAGACCGTCGAGCTGCGCCGGGCCGGCGTCGCCACCGACCTCGCGTTCGGCGTCAAGAGCATCAAGAACGCCATGAAGTCCGCGAACAGGTCCGGAGCACGCTTCGCCCTGATCGCGGGCGACCGGGACCTCGCCGAGGGCGTGGTCCAGCTCAAGGACATGGAGTCCGGCGAGCAGACCCCCGTCGCCCTCGAGGCGCTCGTCACCACCCTGAAGGAGAAGCAGCTGTGATCCGCACGCACGACGCGGGCACGCTCCGACCGGAGCACGCCGGCACCACCGTCACCCTGGCCGGCTGGGTGGCCCGCCGCCGTGACCACGGCGGCGTGGCCTTCATCGATCTGCGGGACGCCTCCGGCACCGTGCAGGTCGTGGTCCGCGACCTGGAGTCGGTGCACGGGCTGCGCTCCGAGTACTGCGTGAAGGTGATCGGCGACGTCCGGGTCCGCCCCGAGGGCAACGAGAACCCGGACATCCCGACCGGCGCCGTCGAGGTCGTCGTCGAGTCCATCGAGGTGCTGTCCGAGGCCGCGCCGCTGCCGTTCCAGGTCGCCGAGTACGAGCCCGGTTCGGTCAACGAGGAGGTGCGGCTCCGCTACCGCTACCTCGACCTGCGCCGCGAGGGCCCGGCCCGCGCGCTGCGGCTGCGCTCGAAGGTCAACCACATCATCCGCACGGTGATGGAGGAGAACGACTACCTCGACATCGAGACCCCGTACCTGACCCGCTCCACCCCCGAGGGCGCCCGCGACTTCCTGGTCCCGGTCCGCCTCCAGCCCGGCCACTGGTACGCCCTGCCGCAGTCCCCGCAGCTGTTCAAGCAGCTGCTGATGGTGGCCGGCATGGAGCGCTACTACCAGATCGCCCGCTGCTTCCGCGACGAGGACTTCCGCGCCGACCGGCAGCCGGAGTTCACCCAGCTGGACATCGAGGCGTCGTTCGTCGACCAGGAGGACATCCTGGCCCTCGGCGAGAAGGTCATCGCCGCGATCTGGCGCGAGGTGCACGGCTACGAGATCCCCAACCCGCTGCCGCGGATGACGTACGTCGACGCCATGTCGCGCTACGGCTCCGACAAGCCGGACGTCCGCTTCGGCCAGGAACTCACCGACCTGACCGAGTACTTCAAGGGCACCGAGTTCCGGGTCTTCCAGGCGCCGTACGTCGGCGCGGTCGTGATGCCCGGCGGCGCCTCGCAGCCCCGCAAGCAGCTCGACGCCTGGCAGGACTGGGCGAAGGCCCGCGGCGCCCGCGGCCTCGCGTACGTCCTGGTGGACGCCGAGACCGGCGAGCTGCGCGGCCCGGTCGCCAAGAACCTGTCCGAGGAGCATCTGGCCGGCCTGGCCGCCGCCGCCGGCGCCAAGCCCGGCGACGCGGTGTTCTTCGCGGCCGGCAAGAAGACCGCCTCGCAGGAGCTGCTCGGCGCCGCCCGCCTGGAGATCGGCCGCCGCTGCAACCTGATCGACGAGTCCCAGTGGGCCTTCCTCTGGGTCGTGGACTTCCCGATGTTCGAGCCGATCGAGGACGACAAGGGCGAGTTCCAGGGCTGGCACGCGGTGCACCACCCGTTCACCGCGCCCACCGCCGAGTCGCTCGCCACCTTCGACACCGACCCGGGCAGCGCGCTCTCCAACGCGTACGACCTGGTGCTCAACGGCTCGGAGCTGGGCGGCGGTTCGATCCGTATCCACCAGCGCGACGTGCAGAAGCGGGCGTTCGACGCGATCGGCCTGTCCGAGGAGGAGGCCGCCTCGCAGTTCGGCTTCCTGCTGGACGCCTTCAACTACGGCCCGCCGCCGCACGGCGGCATCGCGCTCGGCCTGGACCGCGTGGTCACCCTGCTGGGCGGCTACGACACCATCCGGGACGTCATCGCCTTCCCGAAGACCTCCACCGGCGGCGACCCGCTGACCGGTGCCCCCACCCCGATCACCCCGGCCCAGCGCCGGGAGGCCGGCGTGGACGCCAAGCCGAAGGCCAAGGACGGCGCCAAGGCGGAGGCCGAGCCCACCGCCTGACCCACCGTCTGACGCACCGTCGAAAACTGACGGCACATCACAAAGATCACGATTCGTTCCGGCCCCGGCCGGTGCCCGCCTACCAGGAGTAGGCTCGCACCGCCCGGGGCCGGAACGCTGCACGACGGGGTGCAGGGCGCAAGAGGGGTCAAGGATGACCGTACGAACCAGAGTTGAACTCCCCACCGACACCGCCGAGACCCGGCGCGTGCACATGGCGGCCTTCCCAGGCCCCGAAGAGGCGGACCTGGTGGACGCGCTGCGCCGTGACCCCGCCTGGCTGCCGGAACTCTCCCTGGTCGCCGTCGACGACCGCGAGGTCGTCATCGGCCACGCCCTGCTCACCCGGCTGAAGATCGGCAACGGCAAGGGACTCGCCCTCGCCCCCGTCGCCGTCGCCCCCGAATGGCAGCGCAAGGGCGTCGGCACCGCCGTGGTCCGGGCCGCGCTGACCGCCGCCGCGGAAGCCGGCGAGCGCGTCGTGGTGGTCCTCGGCGACCCCGGCTACTACGGGCGGTTCGGCTTCGCGCCCGCCTCCGGACACCGCATCAGCGGCCCGTACGACGTCCCTGACGTGTACTTCCAGGTACTCCTGCTGTCCGGCGCGGACAGCGCCCCGCACGGCGTCTGCCGCTACGCGGCGCCGTTCGACGAAATCTGACCGACGCCCGCCACTGGCCGTCGGCCGACCTGCGTCGACCACCGGCGGCCCGTAGCGTGAGTGCTCGTCGGCGGCACGGTGAGAAAGGCACATGAAGTGGCGGACCCCAAGCGAGGCAGGAAGCCCCGCGGCGCCAAGAGCGCCCCGCGCATCCCGAAGCGGATCTACGAACCCGAACTGCTGCGGCTCCAGCAGGAGCTGGTCAAGATGCAGGAGTGGGTGCGCAGCGAGGGCATCCGGATGGTCGTGATCTTCGAGGGCCGGGACGCCGCCGGCAAGGGCGGCGCGATCAAACGCGTCACCGAATACCTCAACCCCCGCATCGCCCGGATCGTCGCCCTCCCCGCCCCCACCGAACGCCAGCGCGGTCAGTGGTACTTCCAGCGCTACGTCGAGCAGCTCCCGGCGGCCGGCGAGATGGTGCTGTTCGACCGGTCCTGGTACAACCGGGCCGGCGTCGAGAAGGTGATGGGATTCTGCACCGAGGAGGAGTACTGGCAGTTCCTCCACCAGTGCCCCACCTTCGAACGGATGCTCATCGAAGCGGGCATCGTGCTGCGCAAGTACTGGTTCTCGGTCAGTGACATCGAACAGGAACGCCGCTTCCGCGACCGCCTCGACGACCCCATGCGGCAGTGGAAGCTCTCCCCGATGGACGTCGAATCCATCACCCGCTGGGAGGACTACTCGCGGGCCAAGGACGAGATGTTCGTCTACACCGACATCCCCGAATCCCCGTGGAACGTCGTCGACAGCGACGACAAGCGCCGCGCCCGGCTCAACATGATCGCCCACCTGCTGTCCTCCGTCCCGTACCACGAGGTGGTCCGCCCGGCGATCACACTTCCGGCCCGGCCCGAACCACGCGGGTACCAGCGGCCGCCGCGCGACCTCCAGAAGTACGTCTTCGACCACACCGCGACACTGCTCGCCCGGTGACCGCCCCCGGTTGACCCGGCCGAGGGGGCGGGCGTGCGATGGAGGGGATCCCGCAACGGCTGGAGGCACTCCCATGTATGTCCGCACCGTCTACGCCACCGGAGACCCCGCCCTGCTGGAGGACAGCCTCGACGCGCTGCGCGGCGAGTCCGTCGAACTCCTCTCCGCCCAGCCCGGCTACCGCGGCTACGGGCTGTTCGCCAACCGGGCGCTCGGCACGCTCACCATGGGCTCCTGGTGGGACAGCCCCGAACACGAAGCCGCGAGTGACACCGCGTTGGCCGACCGGCGGGACACGTTGCTGGTGCCGTTCGCCGCGACCGTTGCCGTCAACCGCTGGGACGTTGTCGCGGCGGAGCCCGGGCCCGCGGTGGAGAACGGGGGCTTCCGGCTGACTCGCTTCGCGTACGACGCGGCCGGGTTGGACGGGGTGGTGAAGGGCTTCGAGGAGAGCGGCCTCCCGGCGATCAGGGAGATCGACGGGTATGTGGGCGCCGCCATGCTCATCGACCGCGGGCGGTCGGTAGGGGTGGTCGGGACGATCTTCGCGGACCGGGGGGCGTTCGAGGCCTCGCGCGGGGCGCAGGCGGCGGTGCGGGGGGCGGCGAGCAAGGCTTCCGGGACGGTGATCTACGGGATGGAGGAGTTCGACGTCGTCCTGCTGCACCGGCCGTCGGAGGGCTGAGAGCAGGCGGGCGCGGGGAGACCTGCGCGAGCGGAGGGGCGTGAGAACAGGGGCGCAGGGGGACTGCGTGACAAGCGCACATCATGTCCGCAAGGTCGCGATCACGTGCAGGTCATTGTCCTGCGTCGCGATCTGGCTGACGGGTGCGTTCCCCTTCGCGCAGTTCCCCGCGCCCCTGATTTCGCACCGTATAGGGTTGCGTTCCGTGGACGAGCCCGACCTTTTCACGCATGCAGCCGAGGAACGCCAGAGTGCCGAGCCGGGGCGCGCCCCACTGGCGGTGCGGATGCGGCCGCGGACGTTGGACGAGGTGGCGGGGCAGCAGCAGCTGTTGAAGGACGGGTCGCCGTTGCGGCGGCTGGTGGCGGGGGCCAAGGGGCCGGCGGCGACGAGTTCGGTGATTCTGTGGGGGCCGCCGGGGACGGGGAAGACCACGCTGGCGCATGTGATCAGCCAGGCGGTGGAGGGGCGGTTCGTCGAGCTTTCAGCGATCACGCACGGGGTCAAGGAAGTCCGGGCGGTGATCGAGGGGGCGCGTCGGGCGGTCGGGATGACCGGGCGGGAGACGGTGCTGTTCCTGGACGAGATCCACCGGTTCTCGAAGGCACAGCAGGATTCCTTGCTCCCGGCGGTGGAGAACCGGTGGGTGACGCTGATCGCGGCGACCACCGAGAACCCGTACTTCTCGATCATTTCGCCGCTGCTGTCGCGGTCGTTGCTGCTGACCCTGGAGTCGCTGACCGACGAGGACATTCGCGTCCTGCTGCGCCGGGCGACCACCGACGAGCGCGGGCTCGGCGGGAGCGTGGAGCTGGCGGAGGAGGCGGAGGACCACCTGGTGCGGTTGGCCGGGGGTGATGCCCGGCGGGCGTTGACCATGCTGGAGGCGGCGGCGGGGGCGGCGCTGGAGCAGGGCGGGGGCGTGCTGACGCTGGCGGCGACCGAGACGGCCGTGAACAAGGCGGCGGTGCGGTACGACCGGGACGGCGATCAGCACTACGACGTGGCGAGTGCGCTGATCAAGTCGATCCGGGGCAGTGATGTGGATGCCACGCTGCACTACCTGGCGCGGATGATCGAGGCGGGGGAGGACCCGCGGTTCATCGCGCGCCGCTTGATGATCTCGGCGAGCGAGGACATCGGGCTGGCCGATCCGACCGCGCTGTCGACGGCGGTCGCGGCGGCGCAGGCGGTGGCGCTGATCGGGTTCCCGGAGGCGCGGATCATCCTGTCGCAGGCGGCGATCGCGCTCGCGCTGGCGCCGAAGTCGAACGCCGCGTACCTGGCGATCGACGCCGCGCTGGCGGACGTCCGGCAGGGGCTGGCGGGCGCGGTGCCGCCGCATCTGCGGGACGCGCACTACGGCGGGGCGAAGAAGCTCGGGCACGGCAAGGGATACCAGTACCCGCACGACCTGGCGGAGGGCATCGCGGCGCAGCAGTACGCGCCGGACGCGGTGCACGGCAAGGAGTACTACAAGCCGACCAGGCGGGGTGGCGAGGCCCGGTACGCGGAGATCGCGGAGTGGACCAGGGCCCGGCTCAAGGGCGAGTGAACAGCCTGTAGACTGTCCGCAGTGTGTCCCGGGCCCGGGGTTCCGCGAGGAACGACCGGCCGCACCAGCGGGGCAACCAACGGAGGCCTCCCGCAAGGGAGTTCTCCAGGAGCGGCGCGCACCGGTTTTCGGTGTCGCGGGCAGCCCGCCACCTTTCCCGGTCGGTGGGCGTCTCGTGTGCAAGCACATAGTGCCCGGTCGCGGAGAGCGGCTGACCATCCGGCGACGGACGGTTTTTCTCCGGGCCGCGAGAAGCGTCCTCCGTCAACACCTGGTGACAGCCGTATCTGAACAGGAAAAGGAAACATGGCGAACCAGAAGCGCCCCAAGGTCAAGATCGCCCGTGCTCTCGGCGTTCCGCTGACCCCGAAGTCCGTCAAGTACTTCGAGGCCCGCCCGTACCCGCCCGGCCAGCACGGCCGTGGCCGCAAGCAGAACTCTGACTACAAGGTCCGTCTGACCGAGAAGCAGCGTCTGCGCGCGCAGTACGACCTCAGCGAGAAGCAGATGGCGCGTGCCTTCGAGGCCGCCAAGAAGGTCGAGGGCAAGACCGGTGAGGCGCTCGTCGCCCTGCTGGAGGTCCGCCTCGACGCCCTGGTTCTGCGTTCGGGCATCGCCCGCACCATCTACCAGGCCCGCCAGATGGTCGTGCACGGTCACATCGAGGTCAACGGCTCGAAGGTCAACAAGCCGTCGTTCCAGATGAAGCCGGGCTACGTCGTCACGGTGAAGGAAAAGTCCAAGGAGAAGGTCCCCTTCCAGGTGGCTCGCGAGGGTGGCAACGCCGGCGAGGGCCAGACCCCGAAGTACCTCGAGGTCAACCTGAAGGCCCTGGCCTTCCGCCTGGACCGCGCGCCGCAGCGCCGCGAGGTTCCGGTTGTCTGCGACGAGCAGCTGGTCGTCGAGTACTACTCGCGCTGACCCGCGAGCGGAACGCCCCCTCGGTCTTCGGACCGCGGGGGCGTTTCCCGTTTCCGGTCAGGTGTTCAGGGCGCGGTGGACGACGGTGTCGAGGTCGAGGCGGGTGCCGAGCCGGAACGCTTCCTCGTACTGCTGCGCGGTGAGGGCGGCGCGGGCGCGCTGCTCGCAGGTGCGGTGCGGGCCGCGGAAGGTGCGGGAGCCGAGGAACGGGGTGCCGAGGGCCGTCCAGAGCCGGTGGGCGGCGCCCTGCAGGACGCGTGCCTCGTACGGGTCGGGGGCGGGGTCCTCGGTGGTGAGCAGGGCCAGCAGGTCCATCGCGAGGGCGAGGCCGAGCGGGTCGCCCAGCGGGTGGGTGAGGCGGATCGAGTCGCGGGCGAAGCCCCGGGCGGCCCGCGGTTCGCCGGACTGCCGGCGGGCGTGGGCCAGCGTGTACAGGCCGTAGGCGTGCGCCCACTGCTCGCCGTGCGCCTCGCAGGTCTGCCGGACGCGTTCCGCCCAGGCGGCGGCGCCCGGGTCGTCGCCGAGAAACAGGTGGGCCAGGGCGAGTTCGGCCATGGCCATCAGGACGTGGGTGTCGAGCTCGCCGAGGGCGGTGTAGTGCCGCAGGGCCTCGTCGAGGAGTTCGGCGGCGCGGGCCGGGTCGTCGCCGATCAGGGCGGCGCAGCCCTGGCGGTGGACGGCGTGGGCGAGGGCCCGGCGGTCGCCGGTGGCCAGGGCCTGGCGGTGGCACCGGTCGAGGGCGGGGCGGGCGCGGGCCGGGTCGCCCTGGAGGGTGGCGAGGTGGCCGGTGACCCAGAGGGCCTTGGCGCGGGCTTCGGTCGCTTCGGGGGCGCGGGCGAGGGCGCGGTCGAGCCAGTGGCGGCCCTCGCCGAGCAGGCCGGTGCCGAGCCAGAAGTACCAGAGGGCGCCGGCCAGGGTGAGGGCGGGCTGTTCCTCGCCGGGTTCGGTGAGCGAGAACTCCAGGGCGGCGCGCAGGTTCGGGTGGGCGAGCCGGGTGCGTTCGGCGGTCTCGGCCTGCCGGGGGCCGAACCACTCGACCTCGCCCCAGGTGGCGACGCCCAGATACCAGTCGCGGTGGCGGCGCAGCAGCCGCCGGTGGTCGTCGCCGGCCCGCAGCCAGTGGCCGCCGTAGTCGCGCAGGGTGTCGAGCATCCGGAACCGGGCGGGTTCGCCGTCGTGGCGTTCCAGGACGGACTTGTCGGCCAGCGAGTCGAGCAGGGCGAGGACGTCGTCGAGGTCCAGTCCGTGGCCGCCGCAGACGTATTCGGCGGCGTCCAGGTCGAAGTCGCCGGCGAAGACCGACAGGCGGGCCCAGAGTAAACGTTCCTGCATGGTGCAGAGTTCGTGGCTCCAGCCGATCGCCGTGCGCATCGTCCGGTGCCGGGACGGAGCGGTGCGGCCGCCGCCGGTGAGCAGCCGGAAGCGGTCGTCCAGCCGGGCCAGCAGCTGCTCCACGGACAGCGCGCGCAACCGGCCGGCGGCCAGCTCCAGGGCCAGCGGGAGGCCGTCCAGGCGGCGGCAGAGCAGCGCCACCTCGGCGCGGTTGGCGCCCGCCAGGCGGAAGCCGGGCCGGGCGGCGGCGGCCCGGTCGGCGAACAGCCGCATCGCCTCCGAGTCGGCCCCGCCGCCTCCCGGCTCGACCGGCAGCGGGGCCAGCGGCAGCAGGTGCTCGCCGGCCGCCCGCAGCGACTGGCGGGAGGTGGCCAGCACCCGCAGCCCGGGCGCGGCGCGCAGCAGCGAGTCGACCAGTTCGGCACAGGCGTCGACCAGGTGCTCGCAGCCGTCCAGCACCAGCAGCACGCGGCGGTCGGCGAGCGGCAACCGGCCGGTGGGGTCCAGGGCGGCCCGTACGGCGGGGCCGAGCAGCAGCGGATCACGGACCGGCGCGAGGTCGGCGAGCCGCGTGCCGTCCGGGAAGTCGGGGGCGAGCCGGGCGGCGGCCCGCAGCGCCAGCCGGGACTTGCCGACCCCGCCCGGGCCGGTCACGGTGACCAGCCGGGAGCGGCCCAACAGGGCGGTCAGGGCCTCGAGTTCGGCGGCCCGGCCGATGAACGGGGTGGCTTCGGCGGGCAGTCGGCCCGGTTCTCTCGGCGCTGCCGCCATGCCATCCATAGGGACGCCCCCGTCGCTAGGAACCCGTTCACCGGTGGGCGCGCGCTTCCGCGAGCCAACTCCCCAACGAGGTGACCGGGCGGTAGGTTACGCGCGGTGTTCGCACATCCGACCGGTTCGGGGGCGGGCGTACCTGCCGATATCCGGTCGGGGAGCGGTCGGCCGCCACGGTAGGGTTCAGCTCTGGGATTGTGATAGTTGCGCAACCCCGGATTGCAAGAGTGTCGCAGCGACAGGCGAGGGAGCGCGCGAAGGTGTCCGTGGGAGAGCTGGCCGGGCTGCTGGTCGCCGTCTTCTGGGCGGTCCTGGTCACCCTGCTCGCCGTGGTCCTGATCCGGCTGTCCAAGGTGCTGCGGGAGGCGACCGTCCTGGTCTCCGCCGTCACCGAGCAGGCCGTGCCGCTGCTGCAGGACGCGAACGCCGCCGTCCGCAGCGCGCACGAGCAGCTGGAGCGGGTCGACGAGATCACCGCCAACGTCCAGGACGCGGCGGCCGACGCCAAGGCGCTGTCCTCGACGGTGGCCGCCACCGTCGGCGGGCCGCTGGTGAAGCTGGCCGCGTTCAGCTACGGCGTGCGCCGGGCCGTGAACCGGCAGCAGGCCGGGCCCGTGGTGCCGCAGCAGAGCGGTGAGCGCGAGGAGCTGGCCCGGCTGATCCGGGCCGAGGTTCGGGCCGCGACCGCGCCGCGCGGCGGGCTGCTGGCCCGGGTCCGCCGGGCCGTGAGGGGCTGACCGGCGATGGTGCGCAGAATCTTCTGGATGGCGGTCGGCGCGGGCGCCACCGTCTGGGCCATGAACAAGGCCAACGAGGCGGTGCACCGCCTCACGCCCGACTCACTGTCCGGCACCGCCGCCCGCGGCGCGCTCCAACTCGGCGATGCCGCCCGGCAGTTCGCCCGCGACGTGAAGGCCGGCATGGCCGAGCGCGAGCAGCAGCTGCGCGCCGACCTCGGCCTGGACGGCACCGCGGTCGTCGAGCCGCCCCGCCGCCGCACGCTCAGCGGCGCGGCCGGGTCGAGCGGTGGCCGAGCTATCTCGGCGGCCCCGGGCTCCCCGGCCGCCGCCCTGCCCACGTCCCGCGGCACCCGCCGCACCACCCCCCAGACAATCGTTGCCAAGCCCCGTCAGCGCGAGCTGCCGGGCAGCACGACCGATCGGAAGGACCCCCACTGATGGAGTCGGCAGAGATCCGCCGCCGCTGGCTGCGCTTCTTCGAGGAGCGCGGCCACACCGTCGTACCGTCGGCCTCGCTGGTCGCCGACGACCCCACCCTGCTGCTGGTCAACGCCGGCATGGTGCCCTTCAAGCCGTACTTCCTCGGCGAGGTCAAGCCGCAGTTCTCGCGCGCCACCAGCGTGCAGAAGTGCGTCCGCACCCTGGACATCGAGGAGGTCGGGAAGACCACCCGGCACGGCTCGTTCTTCCAGATGTGCGGCAACTTCTCGTTCGGCGACTACTTCAAGGAAGGCGCCATCAAGTTCGCCTGGGAGCTGCTCACCAGCTCCGTCGCGGACGGCGGCTACGGCCTGGACCCCGAGAAGCTCTGGATCACCGTCTACAAGGACGACGACGAGGCCGAGCAGATCTGGCGTGACGTCATCGGCGTCCCGTCCGAGCGGATCCAGCGCCTGGGCATGAAGGACAACTTCTGGTCGATGGGCGTTCCCGGCCCGTGCGGCCCGTGCTCGGAGATCAACTACGACCGCGGCCCCGCGTACGGCGAGGAGGGCGGCCCGGCGGTCAACGGCGAGCGCTACCTGGAGATCTGGAACCTGGTCTTCATGCAGTACGAGCGCGGCCACGGCGACGGCAAGGACGGGTTCGAGATCCTCGGCGACCTGCCGAGCAAGAACATCGACACCGGCCTCGGCCTGGAGCGCCTCGCCGCCGTCCTGCAGGACGTCGACAACCTGTTCGAGATCGACACCAGCCGGATGATCCTCGACCGCGCCGCCGAGCTCACCGGCCACACCTACGGCGCCGACCACAAGTCGGACGTCTCGCTGCGCGTGGTCACCGACCACTTCCGCACCGCGCTGATGCTGGTCGGTGACGGCGTCACCCCCGGCAACGAGGGCCGCGGTTACGTGCTGCGCCGCATCCTGCGCCGCGCGATCCGCAACATGCGCCTGCTCGGCGCCACCGGGCCGGTCGCCAAGGACCTGATCGACATCTCGATCAAGGCGATGGCCCCGCAGTACCCGGAGCTGGAGACCGACCGCAAGCGCATCGAGACGGTCGTGGTCGCCGAGGAGAACGCCTTCCTGCAGACCCTGCGCTCCGGCACCAACCTGCTGGACGCCGCCGTCACCGAGACCAAGGCCGGCGGCAGCGTGGTGCTCTCCGGCGAGCAGGCGTTCAAGCTGCACGACACCTACGGCTTCCCGATCGACCTGACCCTGGAGATGGCCGAGGAGCAGGGCCTCCAGGTCGACGAGGCCGGCTTCCGCCGCCTGATGCAGGAGCAGCGGGACCGCGCCAAGGCCGACGCCAAGGCGAAGAAGATGGGCCACGCCGACGTCGCCGCGTACCGCGAGGTCGCCGACAGCGCCGGCGCGTCCGTCTTCACCGGCTACAACCACACCGAGGGCGAGGCCACCGTGGTCGGCCTGCTGGTGGACGGCGTCCCGTCGCCGGCCGCCAGCGAGGGCGACGAGGTCGAGCTGATCCTCGACCGCACCCCGTTCTACGCCGAGGGCGGCGGCCAGCTCGCCGACCACGGCCGGATCCGGCTGGACTCCGGCGCGGTCGTCGAGATCCGCGACGTGCAGCAGCCGGTGCCGGGCGTCATCGTGCACTCCGGCGGGGTGCTGTTCGGCGAGGTGGTGCTCGGCGCGTCCGCGTACGCCACCATCGACACCGAGCGCCGCCGGGCCATCGCCCGCGCCCACTCGGCGACCCACCTGACCCACCAGGCGCTGCGCGACGCGCTCGGCCCGACGGCCGCCCAGGCCGGCTCCGAGAACGCGCCGGGCCGCTTCCGCTTCGACTTCGGCTCGCCCGCCGCCGTGCCCGGCAGCGTGCTGGTCGACGTCGAGCAGAAGATCAACGACGTGCTGACCCGCGAGCTGGACGTCACCGCCGAGGTCATGACGATGGACCAGGCCCGCAAGCAGGGCGCCATCGCGATGTTCGGCGAGAAGTACGGCGACTCGGTCCGCGTGGTCACCATCGGCGACTTCTCCAAGGAACTGTGCGGTGGCACGCACGTCGGCAACACCGCCCAGCTGGGCCTGGTGAAGCTGCTCGGCGAGTCCTCGATCGGCTCCGGCGTGCGCCGCGTGGAGGCGCTGGTCGGCGTCGACGCGTACAAGTTCCTGGCCCGCGAGCACACGGTGGTCTCCCAGCTCACCGAGCTGGTCAAGGGCCGTCCGGAGGAGCTCCCGGAGAAGATCTCCGGCATGCTCGCCAAGCTCAAGGACGCCGAGAAGGAGATCGAGAAGTTCCGCGCCGAGAAGGTGCTGCAGGCCGCCGCGGGCCTCGCCGAGGGCGCGGAGGACGTCAAGGGCGTGGCCCTGGTCGCCGCCCGGGTCGGTGACGGCACCGGTGCGGACGAGCTGCGCAAGCTGGTGCTGGACGTCCGCGCCCGGCTCGGCAACCGCCCGGCCGTGGTCGCGGCGTTCACCGTCGCCAATGACCGCCCGCTGACCGTCATCGCCACCAGCGAGGACGCCCGCGCCCGCGGCATCAAGGCCGGCGAGCTGGTCCGCACCGCGGCGAAGACGCTCGGCGGCGGCGGTGGCGGCAAGGACGACGTGGCGCAGGGCGGCGGCACCAACCCGGCCGCCGTCGGCGAGGCGATCGAGGCCGTCCGGGCACTGGTGGCCGAGCGCGCGTGAGCGAGGAGCACACCGAAGAGAAGGTCTTCCGGCGCGGCCGGCGGATCGCCGTCGACGTGGGTGACGCCCGGATCGGGGTCGCGGTCTGCGACCCCGACGGGCTGATCGCCACACCCGTGGAGACCGTCCCCGCCGGGGGCCGCTCGCAGGCCCGGCTCAAGGCGATCGTCGAGGAGTACGACGCGATCGAGGTGGTGGTCGGCCTGCCGCGCTCACTGAGCGGCAAGGAAGGCCCGGCCGCAGCCAAGGTCCGCGAGTACGCGGGCCGGCTGGCCATGCTGACCTACCCGGTCGGCGTGCGGCTGGTGGACGAGCGGATGACCACCGTCACCGCCGCCGCCGGGCTGCGCGCCTCCGGCCGGTCCTCGAAGAAGGGCCGCTCGGTGATCGACCAGGCCGCGGCCGTGGTGATCCTCCAGTCCGCGCTTGAGACCGAACGGGTGAGCGGACGCGCACCCGGCGAGAGTGTCGAGCCGGTGGCCTGACCGGCCAGGTCTAGGTTCCCGATCGGGGCCCGTGCGGACGCGCGTCCGCACGGGCCCCGATCGTTTGCCCGCCGCCGGGAGGCCCCACCGTGACCGACCCGTACACCGCCCCCGGACTGACCCCCGGTCACCTCGGCGCTCCCGTCCTCGAACCCGAGGGCGCCCCGCCCGGCCTGCCGTACGGCGTCGAGCCGCCGGACCCCGGCCGACTGCGCACCGGCGCCGCCTGCTGCCTCAGCGTGGCCGGCCTGCTCGGGGTGGCGACCGCCGGCGCCGTCGCGCTGTTCCTGGTCTGGCCCGAGGGCAAGAAACCCGCCCCCGACTTCGCCGGCGCCGGCACCGGACGGGTACAGGTGTCGGTGGCCCAGGGCGCCAGCGTCACCCAGATCGGCAAGACCCTGACGGCCAAACACGTCGTCGCCTCCACCAGGGCGTTCACCGAGGCCGCCGCCAAGAGTCCGGCCAGCAACCGGATCCAACCCGGCACCTACACCCTCAAGGAGAAGATGTCGGCCACCGCGGCACTCAACATGCTGCTCGACCCCGCCAACGCCAACGCCCTGACCATCCCCGAAGGCTGGCGCTCCACCCAGGTCTACGCCGCCATCGACTCCCGGCTCGGCCTGGCCGCCGGCACCACCAAGGCCACCGTCGAAGAGCACCTCGCCGAACTCGGGCTGCCCGCCGACGCGAGCGGTCACCCCGAGGGCTACCTGTTCCCGGCGACCTACCCCGTCACCGGCGACACCACGGCACTCAGCCTGCTCCAGGAAATGGTGAAGGAAGCCGACACCGAGCTCGGCGGCGGCGCGATCGCCGACGCCGCCGCCGCGAACAACATCTCCCCCTACGGCGTGCTCGCCGTCGCCAGCCTCGCCCAGGCCGAGGCCGACAACCCCGAGGACATGGCCAAGGTCGCCCGGGTCGTCTACAACCGGCTGGCGAAGAACATGCCGCTGCAGCTCGACTCCACCATCAACTACGCGCTCGGCCGCTCCACCCTCACCACCACCGTGGCCGACACCAGGCTCGACTCCCCGTTCAACACCTACGCCCACCCCGGCCTGCCACCCACCCCCATCGGCAACCCCGGCCGGGACGCGCTGCGCGCCGCGATCCACCCCGCCGACGGTGACTGGCTGTACTTCGTGACCGTCCAACCCGGCGACACCCGCTTCACCGACAGCTCCGACCAACAACGGAAGAACGTCGACGAGTTCAACGCACACCGTGCACAGAACCCGTCCCCGACCGACTCCGCCCCCGCACCTTCCGTCCCCTGATCAACAGGGAGCGACGCCCGTTGGCTACGCTGCGGTACGGTAACGTCTCCCAGCACGGGCGTTTACTAGCGCGCCCGTTCGACGGACACCCTGGACGCGGTAAGGGGATCAATGACTGATCAGAGCGGGCGCTACGGTGCCCAGGGCGACCAGGCGTGGTTCCCCGGAGAACAGCAGCAGCCCCCGCAGTACGGTCAGCAGGACCTCGGGCAGCAGTACCCGCAGGGGTACCTCGAGCAGCAGGGTGTGCCGCAACAAGGCGTGCCGCAGCAGGGGTTCCCGCAGCAGCAGATGCCTCAGCAGGGTGTGCCGCAGCAGCAGATGCAGCAGGTACCGCAGCAGCAGGCGCCGATGGGTGGCCAGGGCTATTCGCAGCAGCAGGGCTTCGTCCAGCAGCAGCCGCAGGGGTATCCGCAGCAGGTCATGCCCCAGCAGGGGATGACGCAGGGCGGTCAGCAGCAGTTCGTGCAGCAGCAGTTCGGCCAGGAGCAGGGCTTCGTGCCCGGGCAGGCGATGCCGCAGCAGGGCGTTCCGCAGCAGCAGATGCCGCAACAGCAGATGCCGCAGCAGGGTGTGCCTCAGCAGCAGATGCAGATGGGCGGTCAGGGCTACCCGCAGCAGCGCGGTGGCACCCAGGGCGGTCAGCAGCAGTTCGTCCAGCAGGGCATGCAGCAGCCGATACAGCAGGGCATGCCCCAGCAGGGCGTGCAGCAGCAGGTCGTTCAGCAGCCGGGCATGTCCCAGCAGGGCATGGCGCAACCGGTGCAGGCCCAGGGCGCTCAGCCGCAGGCCCGGCGGGCCGAGCCGGCCGGGGGGCCCGGTCCGGACGGCATCGACTGGGAGGCGGAGGCCGCCGCGCTCGACAACCCGGGGGCGCCTGCTGTGGCCGAGCCGGACGCGTTCGACGAGCGTGCGGGCGAGCCCGAGCAGTGGGCCGAGGACGAGTACGCCGAGGAGGAGGAGCGCGGTTCGTTCCTCTCCGAACAGGACAACTCCCGCGAGGCCGAGCGCAAGCGCAAGGAGAAGGGCAAGAAGTCCGGCCGCCGCAACAGCGGCGCCTGCCTGGTGGTCGCCCTGGTGCTGCTCGGTGCGACGGGCGGCGCCGGCTGGTGGGGCTACGGCCAGTACCAGCAGCGCTTCGGCCCGCCGCCGGACTTCGCCGGTGACGGCACCGGCTCGGTCAACATCACCGTCACCCCCGGCGCCGGTGGCGACGCGATCGGCAAGATCCTGATGGACGCCGGCGTGGTCAAGAGCCTCAAGGCGTTTCGGGCCGCGTACGAGAAGGACCCCCGAGGACGGGGCATCCAGCCCGGCGTCTACACGATGAAGCACCAGATGTCCGCCGCCTCCGCGTTCAAGGAGCTGGTGGAGTCGAACGGCGGCAACGCGCTGATCATCCCCGAGGGCCTGAAGTCCACGGACATCTACGCCAAGATCGACGAGAAGCTGAAGCTTGACAAGGGCACCACCGCCAAGGTCGCCAAGGACCAGGTCGGCAACCTGGGCCTGCCCGCGTACGCCAACAACAACCCGGAGGGCTTCCTCTGGCCGGCCCGCTACTCGGTCGCCGACGGCATGAAGCCCGAGGAACTGCTGAAGCAGATGGTGACCAACTCGGTCCAGCACTACAACGACCTCAAGTTGGACGAGGCGGCGCAGAAGATCGGCCTGAGGAACGCGTACGAGGTGGTGACCGAGGCCAGCATCCTGCAGGCCGAGGGCAACAACTCCGAGGACTTCGGCAAGATGGCCCGGGCCATGTACAACCGTCTGACCACCAACGTCACCGGGCACAAGCTCGGAGTGGACACGACCTTGCAGTACGAGCTGGGCCGGACCAAGCTGACCGACCAGGAGATCAACGACAGCTCGCACAAGTACAACACGTACCTCAACCCCGGCCTGCCGCCGACCCCGATCGGCAACCCCGGTGACGAGGCGCTCCGGGCCGTCCTCAACCCGACCCCGGGCGACTGGGCGTACTGGCTGGCCGTCTCGCCGAGGGAGACCAAGTTCGCGGTGACGGACGCCGAGCACGCCAAGAACACCAAGGATTGGTGCATCTCCCGCGGGATGAAGTACGACGCCAAGCACGTCGTCTGCACGTCCTGACCGCGTGCAGCCCACCGGAGTCCCCGGAATCAGGGGTGTCCGGTGGGCGGAACGGCTTTGCCGGGCCGGTGGGGGGTGCGAGTAGCGTGATCCGGATGGAGATCTTGCAGAACCTGGACCCCGCGCTGCTGGAGGCCGCGCACGTCGACGTGGTGCGCGGCGGGCAGTACCTGCTACGGGACGTCTCGCTGACCGTTCGGGCCGGGGAGCACTGGGCGGTGCTCGGTGCCAACGGTGCCGGCAAGAGCACCCTGCTGTCGCTGCTGGGTGCGGTCGAGCACCCCACCGCGGGCAGTGTGAAGGTGCTCGGGCGGCAGTTGGGCCGGGTCGATGTGCGGGAGTTGCGGGCGCATCTCGGGCACGTCAACCCGCGGCACCCGCTGCGCTCCCCGCTGACCGTGCGCCAGGTGGTGCTGACCGGCACCACGCAGACCATCGAGCCTGACCTGTGGCACAAGCCCACCGCCGAACAGCTTGACCACGCCGAGGAGTTGATCGCTACCCTGGGCATCGCGCACCGCGCCGAGAACCCCTGGACCACCCTCTCCCAGGGCGAGCGCGGCCGGGCCCTGATCGCCCGCGCGCTGATGCCCGAGCCCCGGCTGCTGCTGCTCGACGAGCCCGCAACCGGGCTCGACCTCACCGCCCGCGAGCAGCTGCTGGACAGCCTGGACGAACTGCGTCGCCGCTTTCCCGAGGTGGCCTCGGTGCTGGTCACCCACCACCTGGAGGAGCTGCCGGAGACCACCAGCCACGCGCTGCTGCTGCGCGACGGACTGGTCACCGCTGCGGGCCCGGCCGCGGAGGTGCTCACCACCGAGCTGGTCTCCGACTGCTTCCGCCACCCGATCCGGATCAGCCACAGCGAGGGCCGCTGGCACGCCCGCACCCGCCGGGATCACGAGTGACCCGGATGCTGCGCCCCGCTACCGCTGCCGACCTCGAACCGCCGGTCGAGCTCAAGGCGGTAGCGATGTGCCCGGCTGCCCGCCGGTGACCCGATGGGCAGCCGGGCCGCGGATCAGTAGACCCGGCAGACGGAGTCCCCGGTGTTGATGCTGCCCTTGATGAACTTCATGTGATCGCGAGTGTTGGGTCCGTACGTCCCGTCCGCACTTACTCCGATTTGCCGCTGAACGGCGATGAGCGCGGACTTGGTGGCCGGGCCAAAGACTCCGTCACTGGAGATGTTCTGGCCGTAACAGACGTTCAGGGCACCCTGCAGCACCTGGACGGCCTCGCTCTGGTTGCCTTGGCCCAGCAGGCAGTCGGTCGAGTAGGAACTGGTGGCGGGCACGATCACCCCCATGTCCAGCATGGATGTGGTGCACGAGGCGGTGGCGGCCTGCGCGGTGCCGGTGCCGATGCCGAGCAGGCCGACGGCGAGGGCTGCTGTGGCGAGTGAAGCGGGGACTATGCGGCGCATGAAGGTCTCCTTGAGCACTCTGGAGCGATTGGTATGACCAGTGGCATTAGTGTGTTGGTTGTGTGGTTGGTGAGGTAGTGCTCTGTGTTCGAAGTGGCCTGTTTGCGGCCTGGAGTGGCTTGATCCACTTCATATCCGTCGATGCCGCGTGCGAAGATCGGCGCGAGCGCATCGTCAAGTCAGGAAGGGCCGGGTGCGTGACCGACCTCAGAAGGGCCGCCGTGCTCGGCTCGCCGATCGCCCACTCGCTCTCGCCCGTCCTGCACCGGGCCGGTTATGCCGCGCTCGGCCTGGACGAGTGGCGCTACGACCGGTACGAGGTCGACGAGGCCGGGCTGGAGGCGTTCGTCATCGCGCTGGACGCCAACTGGGCGGGGCTGTCGCTGACCATGCCGCTGAAGCGGGCGATCCTGCCGCTGCTGGACACCGTCAGCGACACCGCGCGGGCCGTGGACGCCGTCAACACCGTGGTGTTCGGGCCGGACGGGCGGCGGCACGGTGACAACACGGACGTTCCCGGGCTGGTCAACGCGCTGCGCGAGCGGGGCGTCGAACGGGTGGAATCGGCGGCGGTGCTGGGCGCCGGGGCGACCGCCTCGTCCGCGCTGGCGGCGCTCGGGCAGATCAGCGACGGTGACGTCACCGTGTATGTGCGCAGTGCCGAACGGGCCGCCGAGATGCGGGAGTTGGGGGAGAAGCTCGGGGTGGCGGTGCGCACCGCCGACTGGGCGGACTCGGCGCAGGCGCTGGCCGGGCCGCTGACGGTCTCCACCACGCCGGTCGGGGCCACCGACGGCTTCGCCGCGCAGCTGACCGGTACTCCCGGGGTGCTGTTCGACGTGCTGTACCACCCGTGGCCGACCGCGCTGGCCGCGGCCTGCCAGGAGCGGGGCGGCACGGTGCTCGGCGGGCTGGACCTGCTGGTGCACCAGGCGGTGCTCCAGTTCGAGCGGTTCACGGGCGTCGAACGGGGCCCGCTGGCTGAGATGCGGGCCGCGGGCGAGGCGGCGCTGGCGTCCTGAGCTGCGGCTTCGGCACGGCGATTGCGGACGTTCACTGTCCGCCACGCGGACCGTGCCCCCGGTGGCGCGCCGGACGTGAAAGGATCGGTGCTTGCCCCGCCGCGCTCCGCGGCCGGGCAGCACGAGACGCCGGACCGGCCGCCGTTCGCGGCGAGCGGGCCGCTGACGAAGGAGCTTTTCGGTGGGTAGCTTGCGCTGGCTGACGGCGGGGGAGTCGCACGGCCCCGCTCTGGTCGCGACGCTGGAGGGCCTGCCGGCCGGAGTGCCGGTCACCACCGCCATGGTGGCCGACGCGCTGGCCCGCCGGCGGCTCGGTTATGGTCGCGGCGCGCGGATGAAGTTCGAGCAGGACGAGGTGACGTTCCTCGGCGGTGTCCGGCACGGCGAGACCATGGGATCGCCGGTGGCGATCATGGTCGGCAACACCGAGTGGCCGAAGTGGGAGCAGGTCATGTCGGCCGACCCGGTCGACCCCGAGGTGCTCGCGGGCCTGGCCCGCAACGAGCCGCTGACCCGCCCCCGCCCGGGCCACGCCGACCTGGCCGGCATGCAGAAGTACTCGATCGACGAGGCCCGGCCGATCCTGGAGCGCGCCAGCGCCCGGGAGACCGCCGCCCGGGTCGCGCTCGGCGTGGTCGCCCGCTCCTACCTGAAGGAGACCTGCGGCATCGAGATCGTCAGTCACGTGGTCGAGCTGGCCGCCGCCAAGGCCCCGGCCGGGGTGCTGCCGCTGCCCGCCGACGAGGCCCGGCTGGACGAGGACCCGGTGCGCTGCCTGGACGCCGACGCGTCGAAGGCGATGGTCGCCGAGATCGACCAGGCCCACAAGGACGGCGACACCCTGGGCGGCGTCGTCGAGGTGCTGGCGTACGGCGTGCCGGTCGGCCTCGGCTCGCACGTGCACTGGGACCGCCGCCTGGACGCCCGGCTGGCCGCCGCGCTGATGGGCATCCAGGCGATCAAGGGCGTCGAGGTCGGCGACGGCTTCGAACTGGCCCGGATCCCCGGCTCCCAGGCGCACGACGAGATCCTGCCGACCCCCGAGGGCGTCAAGCGCGCCACCGGCCGCTCCGGCGGCACCGAGGGCGGACTGTCCACCGGCGAGCTGCTGCGCGTCCGGGCCGCGATGAAGCCGATCGCGACCGTCCCGCGCGCCCTGCAGACGCTGGACGTGCGCACCGGCGAGCCCGCGAAGGCGCACCACCAGCGCTCCGACGTGTGCGCCGTGCCGGCCGCCGGCATCGTCGCCGAGGCGATGGTGGCGCTGGTGCTGGCCGACGCGGTGGCGGAGAAGTTCGGTGGCGACAACGTCTCCGAGACCCGTCGCAACGTGCAGTCGTACCTCGACAACCTGATCGTCCGATGAGCGCCCCGGTAGTTGTGCTGGTCGGCCCGCCCGGCAGTGGCAAGTCCACCGTCGGGCGGGTCCTCGCGGAGCGCCTCGGCCTGCCGTTCCGCGACACCGACGAGGACATCGAGCGGACGGCCGGCAAGCCCATCCCGGAGATCTTCGTCGACGAGGGCGAGCCGCACTTCCGGCAGCTGGAGCGCGAAGCTGTCGAGGCAGCCTGTGCGGACTTCGAGGGCGTGCTCGCGCTCGGCGGGGGCGCCGTGATGGCCCCTTCCACGCGCGAAGTGCTCGCCCCGCTGCCCGTGGTGTTCCTGGAGGTCGCGCTGGGCGACGCGGTCAAGCGGGTCGGCCTGGACGCCCCCCGCCCGCTGCTCGCGGTCAACCCCCGGGCCCGCTGGCGCGAACTGATGGAGGCCCGCCGCCCGCTGTACCTGGAGGTCGCCACCGCCGTGGTCGACACCGAGGGCCGCACGCCCGAGCAGGTCGCCGACGCCGTACTTGAAGCACTGGAGCTGAAGAACCCCCATGAGTGACATCGTTCGGATTGCCGTTGCTGGTAGTGACGGCCACGCCCCGTACGAGGTGCTGATCGGGCACCAGCTGCTCGGCGAACTCGCCCCGCTGATCGGCCCGAAGGCCAAGCGGGTGGCGATCATCCACCCGGAGGCGCTGGAGGCCACCGGCGAGGCGATCCGCGAGGACCTGGTCGACCAGGGCTACGAGGCGATCGTCCTGCAGGTCCCGAACGCCGAGGACGCCAAGAGCGTCGAGGTCGCCGCGTACTGCTGGTCGGTGCTCGGCCAGACCGGCTTCACCCGCAGCGACGTCATCATCGGCCTGGGCGGCGGCTCGACCACCGACCTGGCGGGCTTCGTCGCCGCCACCTGGCTGCGCGGGGTGCGCTGGATCTCGGTGCCCACCACGCTGCTCGGCATGGTGGACGCCGCGGTCGGCGGCAAGACCGGCATCAACATCGCCGAAGGCAAGAACATGGTCGGCGCCTTCCACCCGCCCGCGGGCGTGCTGGCCGACCTCGGCACCCTGGAGACCCTCGGCAAGCACGACTACGTCTCCGGCCTGGCCGAGGTGATCAAGGCCGGCTTCATCGCCGACCCGGTGATCCTCGACCTGATCGAGCAGGACCCCGCGGCCGCCACCACCCCCGCCGGCCCGCACACCCTGGAACTCATCCGGCGGGCCATCCAGGTCAAGGCCGACGTGGTCTCCGGCGACCTCAAGGAATCCGGCCGCCGTGAGATCCTCAACTACGGCCACACCCTCGGCCACGCCATCGAACGCAACGAGCGCTACAAGTGGCGGCACGGCGCGGCGATCTCCATCGGCATGGTCTTCGCCGCCGAACTCGGCCGCCTGGCCGGGCGGTTGGACGACGCCACCGCCGACCGGCACCGCACCGTACTGGCCTCGGTCGGCCTGCCGCTCAGCTACCGGGCGGATGCCTGGCCGAAGCTGCTGGACGCCATGAAGATCGACAAGAAGTCGCGTGGCGACCTGCTGCGCTTCATCGTCCTCGACGGCCTCGCCAAGACCTCCGTCCTCGAAGGCCCCGACCCGTCGCTGCTGGTCGCCGCGTACGCGGAGGTCTCCGGATGACCGCCGTCCCGGTGCTCGTCCTGAACGGCCCCAACCTGGGCCGGCTGGGCTCCCGCGAGCCCGACGTGTACGGCTCCACGTCGTACGCGGGGCTCGTTGCGCGCTGTGCTGCCCTGGGCGCGGAGCTCGGGCTCTCGGTCGAGGTCCGGGAGACCAACTCCGAGGCCGAGATGGTCGGTTGGCTGCACGAAGCGGCGGACGCCAAGACCCCCGTGGTGATCAACCCCGGCGCGTTCACCCACTACTCGTACGCGATGCGGGACGCCGCCGCACAGCGCACCGCCCCGCTCATCGAGGTGCACATCTCCAACCCGTACACCCGCGAGACCTTCCGGCACACCTCGGTCATCGCCGCGGTCGCCTCCGGCACCATCGCGGGCTTCGGTCTCGGCTCGTACGAACTCGCCCTGCGGGCACTCGCCGAACAGCTGACCACCCGCTGAGCACCGCGCGGCCCGGTGGCGGACTTGTGCCCGCCACCGGGCCGACGTGTACATTCGGCGCAGGGAGGTGACGGTGAGCCAGTACGCGCAGAGCCACCATCCGGGGGGCCAGGTGCCGCCCCGCCCGGGGACGCCCCCGTATCCGACGGCCCCTCAACAGCCGTACCCCGCACCGGTACTGCCCGCCACCACCCAGGCCATACCCACCCTCGGGCCGATCGCCACCCGCCCCGACCGGCCGACCGTCCCGCTCAAGGCCGTCGCGCCCGGCGGTACCGGGCACTTCCTGCTCCCCAGCGGCGGCACCGTCCAACTCCCCGCCGCGCCACCGCCGATGCCCGCACCGGCCGCCCCGCTGCCCGTCGGACCGATCGCCGTCCTGCTGATCGGCGCGGCCGGCGCCGGCAAGACCACCGTCGCCCGCTACTGGGCCGAGCGCCGACCCACCCCCACCGCGCACATCAGCCTCGACGACGTCCGCGAATGGGTCCAGGCCGGGTTCGCCAACCCGCAGTCCGGCTGGAACACCGCCTCCGAGGCCCAGTACCGCCTCGCCCGGCGCACCTGCGGCTTCGCCTGCCGCAACTACCTCGCCAACGGCATCTCCTGCATCATCGACGACGCCGTCTTCCCCGACCGACCCGCGATCGGCCTCGGCGGCTGGAAGCGCCACATCGGCCCCGGCATGATCCCCGTCGTCCTCCTCCCCGGCCTCGACCGCGTCCTCGCCCGCAACGCCGAACGCTCCGGCAACCGCCGCCTCTCCGACGACGAAGTGGCCCGCATCCACGGCCGCATGGCCGGCTGGCGCACCTCCGGCCTCCCCATCATCGACAACTCCAACCTCACCGTCCCCGAGACGGCCGCCGCGCTCGACCAGGCGATCCTCTCCCGCCTCCACCAACGCTGACCCCCTGCGGGGAGCTCCCTCCACCCGCGCCGCGCAACCCGACCCGCGACGAGCGCTGCGCGCAGGCCGGGGGCAACCCGCTGCGCGGGGCTTGGGCGTGAGGAGTTTCCGCTGCGCGGAGCTTCGGCGGCGGGGACTTTTGCTGCGGGGGCTTCGGCGGCGTGGTCCTCGCCGGGCGGGCCGTGATGCGGAGGGGTTTTTGCTGCGTGGGTTGTGATGGGGAGGGTTCCGCTGCGCGGAGCTTCGCTGCGCGGTCTTTGACCGCGCGGGTTTCCACTGCGCGGGACTGCGCTGCCCGGGTTCGGTGAGTGGGTTTCCACTGGGGGGCTCTAGCTGCGCGGGCGTCGGCGGCGCGGGCCTTCGCCGGGCAGGGCTGTGCAGGGGGTTCCGCTGCGCCGCCTTTCGCGGTGCGGGTTTTTGTGGCGCGGGTCTCCGCTGCATGGGGTTTCGCTGTGTGGGCTTTCGTTGCGCTGGCCTCGTTGCGCTGGCCTCGCTGCGCTGGCTTCGGTGGCGCGGGCTTCGGTGGCGCTGGCCTCGCTGCGCGGGTCTTTGTCATGTGGGTTTCCACTGGGAGAGCTTCGTTGTGCGGGCTTCGGGTGTATGCGCCTCCACTGCGTGGGGTTTCGCTGTACGGGCTTTCGCTGCGCAGGTTCGCCTTGTGCGGGCGTCCGCCGCAGGCTTGGTGTCGTTCTGGCCCGTGGTGGGGGTGGACCTTTGGCTCTGCCGGGGTGTCGGTGGGGGCGGGGAGAATGGGGGTGTTGGACGGGAACGAATGTGGAGGTGGCGCGGGTGCCCGAGGGGCATGTGGTGCATCGGTTGGCCGGGTTGAACGGGGAGCTGTTCGGGGGGCGGGCGGTGCGGGTTTCGTCGCCGCAGGGGCGCTTCGTGGAGGGGGCGGGGCTGCTGGACGGGCGGGTGTTGGAGGTTGCGGAGGCGCACGGGAAGCATCTGTTCCTGGGGTTCGGCGACGACTGGCTGCATGTGCATCTCGGGTTGTACGGGAAGTACGAGTTCGGGGTGGGGGAGGCTCCGGAGCCGGTCGGGCAGGTGCGGTTGCGGATGGAGAACGGGAGTGGGTACGCGGATCTGCGGGGGCCGACGGCGTGCGAGGTGCTGACGCCGGGGGAGAAGGCGGCGGTGCATCGCAGGCTGGGGCCGGATCCGTTGCGGCCGGGGGAGGTGGGGGATGCGGCGTGGCAGCGGATCTCGCGGAGCGGGACGACGGTGGCCGCGTTGCTGATGGATCAGAAGGTGCTGGCGGGTGTCGGCAACGTGTATCGCGCGGAGGTGCTGTTCCGGTTGGGGATCAGTCCGCACCGGGCGGGGCGGGATCTGAGCCGGGCCGAGTGGGACGCGATCTGGGCGGATCTGGTGGCGCTGATGCATGACGGTGTCGCGGCGGGGCGGATCGACACCGTGCGGCCGGAGCACACGCCGGAGGCGATGGGGCGTCCGCCGCGGGTGGACGACCACGGTGGTGAGGTGTACGTGTACCGGCGGCAGGATCAGCCGTGTCTGGTGTGTGAAACCCCGGTGCGGACCGAGGAGTTGGCGGCCCGGAACCTGTTCTGGTGTCCGCGCTGCCAGCAGGCATGACGGGTCGTCATCACGGAGGGTAGTGGGGAAGCCTTGACGGAAGGTTGACCGGCCCTTGGGCGAGGGGTTCGGGGCGCGCTCCTATTGTCGGGTCCATGCCCGTGCAACCGTTCCAGGGCCCGCGCCCGACTCCGGCCCTTCCGGTCCTCCCGTACCGCAAGCCCACCAAGGGGCGTGACTACTGGGTGCTGGACGATGTCCTGCCGGATCCGGATGCGGTGCGGGCCCGGCATCTGGCGCGTACCGACTGGGACGAGGGGTATCCGCACAGGCCGGAGCCCTGGCCGGGGTTGCGGGCGATGCCCGGGCTGGAGCCGGAGGAGTTGGCGCACGTCGAGAAGCTGGTGCGGGAGACCGTGCAGGTGCCGCGGATCTGGGCGTTGAGCGAGGCCGAGGGCGGCACGTTCAACCACAACTGCGTGCAGGTGGTGGGGGAGGGGGAGTGCGAGCCGCGGCCGCACACCGATTCGCGGTCGCTGTGCCGGTACGCCGCCGTGCTGTACCTCAACCCGAACGTGCCGAAGCGGTGCGGGACGAGCTTCTACCGGCAGAGCCTGCCGGGGGGCCGGCTCGGCGGGAACACCGTGGTCGCCCCGCACAACAATCTGGTGGACGCGCTGGGCACCCGTTTCGTCCCGCCGGACTCGTTCACCGAGGATCTGGCCGTTCCGCACCGCTACAACCGGCTGCTGCTGTACACCGCCAACCTGATGCACACCGCGACCGAGTACTACGGCTCCACCCTGGACGAGAAGCGGATGACCTGCGTGTTCTTCTGGATGGCGTGACGCGCCGTCAGCCCGCCGGGCGGGCGTGATCTTCGACACCTGCGCGGTGTGACGCTCTTGCCGCCGCGTGGTGGCCGGATCTACGGTGGGCGGGCCGTGGTGTTCGGGAAGCCGGTGCACTGTGCTCGTCACAGGAGTCCGGAGCGGCCCTCGCCACTGTGATCGGGGAGTCGTCGGCTCCCACCTCGTGCCACTGGCCGCTCGCGGCCGGGAAGGCCGGGCGCCGACGCCGAACACCCCGTCAGCCAGGAGACCGGCCACGGCATCTCACGAAGTGATCCACGAGGTGCTGGAGCGTGATGCGCGGATGACCGCGTCCGATTCGACCATGCCCGGAAACGTCCCGGGCTCCCCTCTTCCTGCTTTCCGCTGGCGGCGCGAGGACACCTTGCGCACCGCCGGCCTGATGGCGGTGATCCTGGCCCTGCACGTGGCGGCGTTCGGGACGCTGCTGTTCCTGGTGGTGCCGGAGAAGTACCAGGTGGGTACCCAGGTGTTCGGCGTGGGCCTGGGCATCACGGCCTACACGCTGGGCATGCGGCACGCCTTCGACGCCGACCACATCGCGGTGATCGACAACACCACCCGCAAGCTGATGGCGGACGGCCGCCGGCCGGTCTCGGTGGGCTTCTGGTTCGCGCTCGGGCACTCCTCGATGGTGGTGCTGATGGCTGCGCTGGTGGCCGGCGGGGCGGCGCTGGCGGGCACCCTGATGGACGAGGGTTCGACGACCCATCAGGTGCTGGGCACCATCGGCACCACCGCGTCGGGGGCGTTCCTGTACCTGATCGCGGCGCTCAACCTGGTGGCGCTGCTGGGCATCCTGCGGGTGTTCCGGGCGATGCGGGCCGGTGAGTACGACGAGGCCGAGCTGGAGAAGCACCTGGACTCGCGGGGCTTCCTGGCCCGGATCCTGGGCCGGGCGACCCGTTCGATCACCCGGCCCGGGCAGATGTTCCCGGTGGGCATGGTGCTGGGCCTGGGCTTCGACACCGCGACCGAGGTGACTCTGATGGTGATGGCGGGTTCGGGTGCGGCGTCCGGCCTGCCCTGGTACGCGATCGTCTGCCTGCCGCTGCTGTTCGCGGCCGGGATGAGCCTGTTCGACACGCTGGACGGCACGTTCATGAACTTCGCCTACCAGTGGGCGTTCTCCAACCCGGTCCGCAAGGTGTACTACAACCTGACCATTACGGGGCTGTCGATCGCGGTGGCCTTCGTGATCGGCACCATCGAGCTGGTCGCGGTGCTGCACGACAAGTTCGGCCTGGACGATCCGGTGTCCGGCTGGATCGCCGGACTCGGTCTGGAAAACGTCGGCTTCGTGATCGTCGGCCTGTTCGTGGTGGTCTGGGCGGCGGCGATCGGCTACTGGCGGATCGCCCGGCGGTCCAAGGCCTTCGCGGGGGCAGGGGCCTGAGAACGCGCGGCCTGACGGGAAGTCAACCTGCGGCCAGGATCAGCGTTCCGGCGACGGCCAGTCCGGCGCCGACCACCTGGACCCGCAGCAGCCGTTCCTTGAGCAGGCCGCGCGCCATCAGCGCCGTCACCACGGGGTAGAGCGAGGCCAGCACCGCCGCCACCGCGACCGAGCCCAGGTGGGTGGCGGCGGCGTACAGGCCGTTCGCGGCCACGTCGGCGACGCCGACGGCGGTCAGTGAGGGCAACGAACGGGCCGCGCCGCGCAGTTCGACCGGCTCCCGGCGGGCGGCGGCGGCCAGCATGCCGATGCCGACCACCGCGTTGGTCAGTCGTTGCACGCACAGCGTCAGCAGCAGTCCGCCGCCGGCGCTGGCATGCGCGATCAGGGCGAGCACCGCGCCGAACGCGAACGCGGCGGAGAGGGTGAGGACGAGGACCCGGCGGCTCACGGCCGGTCCGCCGCGCTGCGGGCCGCCGGCCAGCGCGACCCCGGCGATCGCCACCAGGATCCCCAACCCCTGGACGGCGCCCGGCCGTTCGCCGAGGAACAGGCCGACGCCGATCGGCACCAGCACGCCGACGGTGGCCAGCGGTGAGACCACGCCCATCGGCCCGAGCGCCAGTGCCTTGTAGAAGGCGAGCAGCGCGATCGGCCCGATCACGCCGGCCGCGACGGCGTACCAGAGCGCGGGGCCCGCGTCGGCCCAGCCGCCGGTGGCGGTGACGGCCAGGACGAGGACCAGGGCGGCGGCGGTCTGCGAGAGGACCACGACGCCGAGCGCGGGCAGGCGGCGGGTGATCGCCCCGCCGCCGTAGTCGGCGACGCCCCAGAGCAGGCTGGCGAGCAGCGCGAAGGCGGCGCTCATGAGGTCGTCGGGCGGTGAGCGGGGGGCAGCATGATGGACTCCGCAGTACAGTCGATGGATCTGTCGTGCTGCCGCAGCATAGTTCAACCCATTCAACCGACCCAACTAAAATATTGGACTCAGCGTGCCGGAACCCGATCTCGTCACCCAGGCCCTCGCCCGCAACCTCAAGCGGCTGCGCACCGAACGCGGCCACACCCTGGACGCCCTCGCGGCCCGCTCCGGCGTCAGCCGCGGCATGGTGGTCCAGATCGAGCAGGCCCGCACCAACCCCAGTGTCGGCACCGTGGTCCGGCTCGCCGACGCCCTCGGCGTCTCGATCGCCCGGCTGCTCGACTACGACGAGACCTCGGTGGTGCGGATCATCCCCGCCGAGGACGCCGTGCGGCTGTGGAGCGGCCCGGACGGCGGCAGTGGCGTCCTGCTGAACGGCATCGAGGCCCCCGGCCCGCTGGAGCTGTGGACCTGGCACCTGCGCCCCGGCGAGACCCACGCCTCGGACCCGCACCCGGCCGGCACCGTCGAGATCGCCCGGATCGACGAGGGCGAACTCACCCTCGTCCTCGACGGCCGCGCCCACCGCATCCCGGCCGGCTCCACCGCCTCCTACGAGGCCGGAACCGCCCACAGCTACCGCAACGAGGGCGCCGGCGACTGCCGGCTCACCCTGGTGGTCTCCGTACCCCCGCCGGCCGGCAAGTGAGCGAAGGGCCCCGGGAAGCTCCCGGGGCCCTTCGCCGCACGTCTGTCAGAGGCCGTACCTGCGCCGGTACAGCTCCACCCGGCCCGCGGTGTCCAGCAGGCGGGCCTTGCCGGTGTAGAACGGGTGGCTCGCGGAGGACGTCTCGACGTCCACCACCGGGTACGCCCGCCCGTCCGTCCACTCGACCGTCCGGCCGCTGGTGGCCGTGGATCGGGTCAGGAACGACAGGCCGCCCGTCTTGTCCCGGAACACCACCGGACGGTACTCGGGGTGCACTCCCTGCTTCATCTGCTCCTCCTTCGCCAAGCCTTCAACAGCCTTCGAACGCCCTCAACTGCCCTGTGGTCAGCGGGTTTCGCGGAACTCCACGTGCCGCCCGGCCACCGGGTCGAACTTCCGCAGGACGATCCGGTCGGGGTTGTTCCGCCGGTTCTTGCGGGTCACGTAGCTGAAGCCCGTGCCCGCCGCCGACCGGAGCGTGATCACCGGTCGCAGCTCGCTGCGCGCCATCTCGAACCTCCACTCTCGGCAACGATTGCCGTTTTCATGTGGCCACAACACGCCCCTGCCCCGCCGCATTCCCGCCCCGATCGGGCCCGTTCCGACGGGCGGCCCCCGGGCCCCGTTCGTAGGCTCGGAGACATGTCCGACGCGCACGCCGCCCGACGCGAACGCCTCCGCGAGTACTGCAGCGCCTCCGGAGCCGACGCCGCGCTGATCACGCGCGCCGCCAACGTCCGCTACCTCACCGGCTGCCCGCCGTGCGGCGCCGCGCTGCTGCTCACCCGCGAACGCGCGGTGCTGGCGCTGCCGCAGGACGTGCCGCCCGAGGAGTCGGTGGAGCGCGAGGTGGACGAGGAGGTCACCCGGCTGGCGGCGCCCGCCGAGACGGACGCCGCGGTGGCCGCCGCCGAGGCCGCCGCCCGGCTGCGGGTGCGGGACCTCGCCGTCGAGGAGCACGACCTGACGGTCGCCCGGCACCGCGCCATCGCCCGGCAGGTCGAGCCGGCCCGGCTGCTCGACCTGGACCGGGCGGTGGAGCGGCTGCGGGTGGTCAAGGACGAGCACGAGCTCGCCGACCTGCGGATCGCCGCCGAGATCGCCGACCAGGCGCTCGGCGAGCTGCTCGAATCGATCCTGGTCGGCCGCACCGAACGCCACCTGGCGATGGAGCTGGAGCGCCGGATGATCGACCACGGCGCCGACCGGGCCGCCTTCCCGGTCTCCGTCGGCACCGGCAGCCACTCCGGCCTGGAGCGCCACCAGCCCACCGACCGCCGGGTCGAGGAGGGCGACTTCCTCACCGTCGCGCTGGGCGCGCAGTACCGCGGCTACGGCATCTCCACCGCCCGCACCTTCGTGATCGGGGCCGCCCCCGCCGCCTGGCAGGTCGAGCTGCACCGCCTGGTGTTCCGCGCCCAGCGGGCCGGCCGGGAGGCGCTCGGGCCGGGCGTCGAGCAGCACGTCCCGGACGACGCGGCCCGCTCGATCCTGCAGGCCGCGGGCCACGCCGAGCACGCCGTCCACCCGCTCGGGCACGGCATCGGCCTGGAGATCAGGGAGGCGCCGCGCCTCGGGCCCGCCGACATGGGTAAACTGGACAATCGCGTGCCGGTCACCGTCGGTCCAGGAGTGCATCTCCCGGGCCGGGGCGGCGTCCGGATCGAGGACACGCTCGTGGTGCGGCCTCCCGAGGAGGGCGGGCCCGAGCTGCTCACCATCACCACCAAGGAGCTCCTCGCGCTGTAGCCCAACGGGCTCCGGCGGCGCACTGCTTGGTGTTCTTTGACAGCGGACATATCAGGAGTAAGTGCGCCCGTGGCTTCCACGAATGATCTCAAGAACGGCATGGTCCTCAAGCTGGACGGCGGCAAGCTCTGGTCCGTCGTCGAGTTCCAGCACGTCAAGCCCGGCAAGGGCCCGGCCTTCGTTCGCACCAAGCTGAAGGAGGTCCTCTCCGGCAAGGTCGTCGAGAAGACCTTCAACGCGGGCGTCAAGGTCGAGACCGCCAACGTCGACAAGCGGACGATGCAGTACTCGTACCGCGACGGCGAGACCTTCATCTTCATGGACATGGACACCTACGACCAGGTCCCGGTCGACGCCGCCACCGTCGGCGACGCCGCCAAGTACCTGCTCGAGGGCTTCGAGGCCCTGGTCGCGCAGAACGAGGGCGTCCCGCTGTACATCGAGCTCCCCGCCGCGGTCGAGCTGGTCATCTCCGAGACCGAGCCGGGCCTGCAGGGCGACCGCTCCACCGGTGGCACCAAGCCCGCCACCCTGGAGACCGGTGCCGAGATCCAGGTGCCGCTGTTCGTCACCACCGGCGAGAAGGTCAAGGTCGACACCCGCGACGGCAGCTACCTCGGCCGGGTCAAGTAATCGTGGCCTCTGCTCGCACCAAGGCCCGCACCCGGGCCTTTCAGATCCTGTTCGAGGCGGACCACCGCGGCGTGGCCCCCGAGCGGGTGCTCGCCGACTGGGTCGCGCGCTCGCGCGACCCCCGTCCGGACGAGGGTATTCCGCAGGTCGCGGAGTACACCATGCAGCTGGTCGAGGGCTACTCGCAGCACGCGCGCACCATCGACGACCTGATCTCCACCTACGCGGTGGGCTGGACGCTCGACCGGATGCCGATCGCGGACCGCAACGTGCTCCGGCTCGGTGCGTACGAGCTGATCTGGGAAGACGGCACCCCCGACGCGGTCGTCCTGGACGAGGCCGTCGAGATTGCCAAGGAGTACTCCACGGACGAGTCGCCGGCCTTCGTGAACGGCCTGCTCGCCCGCTTCCTGGAGCTCAAGCCGACCATTCGTCGCTGAGCTCGCACTGCCTGTTCGAAGGCCGTCGGACCTGTTGGTCCGGCGGCCTTCGCGCGTAAGCTACCGGCTAGTAATGTGTTTTGGCGTCTGCGCAGAAGGGCCTCAGCCATGCCGGAGACCACCAGCGAGTTCGACCGGGGCATCGCGCTCACCCCGCACCCGGACGAACCCGGCCGCTACGACGGCGAACTCGGCGACGGCTGGCAGATCGGCGGCGGCGTCAACGGCGGACTGCTGCTCGCCTTCGCCGCACACGCCCTCGCCCTGGAGGCCGGGCCCGGCCACCCGCACCCGCTGACCGTCAGCGGCACCTACGTCTCGCCGTCCCGCCCCGGGCCGGCCACCGTCCGCACCGAGATCATGCGCCGCGGCCGCACCCTGGCCACCGGCAGCGCGATCCTCTCCCAGGACGGCGAGGAGCGGCTGCGGGTCACCGCCGCGTTCACCGACCTCGGCGCGCTCGACGACGAGGTCGCCACCACCGCGCTGCCGCCCGTGCTGCCCGCCCCCGATCAGTGCGTCGGCATCGAGCTCGCGCCCAGGGAACTCATCGCCCAGGCCGCCCTGTTGGAGCGCCTCGACCTGCGCCTGGACCCGGCCACCGTCGGCTGGGCGCTCGGCCAGCCGTCCAAGGAGGGCCGCATCCAGGGCTGGTTCCGGCTCGCCGACGGCCGCCCCGCCGACCCGCTCTCGCTGCTGCTCACCGCCGACGCGCTGCCCCCCGTCACCTTCGACCTGGGCCGCCCCGGCTGGGCCCCCACCATCGAACTGACCGTCCACCTGCGCGCCCTGCCCGCCGACGGCTGGCTGCGGGTCTCGCACGCCACCCGCAACCTGGCCGGCGGCTACTTCGAGGAGGACTGCGAGATCTGGGACGAGGACGGCCGCCTGGTCGCTCAGTCCCGCCAGCTCGCCAAGACCCCGCGCTGACCGGGGGCCGGCTCGGGGCAGGTCAGCGGCGCGGGTCGACCAGGATCTTGACGGCCGTCTCGTTGTGGTGGATGAGGGTCTCGAAGCCTTCGGTGACGAGGTGGTCCAGCCCGATCGTCTTCGTGATGAACGGCGCCAGGTCGATCCGTCCCTCCTGCACCAGCTTGATGGTCTGCGGGTGGGAGTTGACGTAGGCGATGGTGCCGCGCAGATCGACCTCCTTGAGGACGAGCTTCTGCATGTCGAGCGACGCCGGCTTGCCCCAGATCGAGATGACGGTGATCACCCCGCCCGGCTTGATCGCGTCGAACAGCGTGTCGAGGACGGCGTTGACGGACGTCGCCTCGAACGCGACGTCCGCGCCCCGGCCGGCGGTGAGGCGGCGGACCTCCTCGACGACGTCGGTGGCGGCCGGGTCGATGACGTGGTCGGCGGCCTTGGAATCCAGCGCCTTCTGCCGCCGCAGCGAGCTGAGTTCGGAGACCGCGACCTCGACGCCCATCGCCTTGAGCACCGCGCAGGTGAGCAGCCCGATCGGTCCGGCGCCGCCGACCAGGGCGAAGTCGCCGGCCTTCGCGCCCGAGCGCTGGAACGCGTGGTACCCGACCGACAGCGGCTCGATCAGGGCCGCCTGGTCGAGCGGGAGGTCGCCGACGGGGTGCACCCACCGGCGTTCGACGACGATCTTCTCGGCGAGTCCGCCACCGCGCCCCGCGAGGCCGATGAAGTTCATGTCGGGCGACAGGTGGTAGACCGGGTTGTTCTCGCCGGTGTCGACCTCGGGGCGCAGGATGTAGGGCTCGACGACCACGCGGTCGCCCGGTTTCAGGTCGTCGACGCCCTCGCCCACCGCGTACACGACGCCGGACATCTCATGGCCGAGCGTCACGGGGGCGCTCTCGCCCGAGATCGGGTGCGGGTGGCCGGCGGGCGGGACGAAGATCGGGCCGTCGAGGTATTCGTGCAGGTCGGTGCCGCAGATCCCGCAGTAGGCGACGTCGATGCCCACCGTGCCCGGCCGGACGGCGGGCTCCGCGATGTCCTCGATCCGGATGTCGCCGCGGTCGTAGTAGCGTGCAGCCTTCACTTGAAACCGCTCCTTCGGCTGGTTTCGGCTCACTGCGGCGGTCTCGCGCCCGGCCGTGAGCCGGGGCCTGCCGCAGCGCGGCCCCATGCGGTCAATAGTCAAAACCTTGCGCCATCGGGCCCGGATCGGCCTCCTGGGCCGCCCCGCGCCCCGGCGGTCCCATCTCGGCGGGGCGCGCGCCGGACTTGACGGTCAGTTGCAGAGTTGTGACAGCCCGTGTGTGTGGGACGGGTGTGGGAGGGGAGAAGTCGGTCAGCAGTTGCTCGACCGAGATCCCCGGGAGCCACCGATGTCCAGGAACAGCCGTCGGCCGCGCCGTTGCGGTGCCGAGTCCTCGCGCCGCAGCGACGAGGCGTTCGTCACCGGGATCCTGACCGACGAGGCCGACTTCGCCCGGGCGCGGGAGTGGCAGCTCACCGACGCGCCGGACTACGAGACCTACCTGCGCGAGACCGCCGACCTGCTGGCCGAGGCCGTGGAGTGCTACGGGACGGTCCGGGCCCGGATGTTCCACCCCGCGGACTTCGCGGACTACTGCCTGCTGCACGGCGTCGACCCGGGCGAGCAGGCCGCCCGGGACGGTTACCTGGTCAACCCGCCGCTGCAGACCCAGCTGGTCACCTACCGCGGCGAGGAGCTCGCCGACTTCGTGCCCCGGCTGGTCCGGGCCCGCGAGGGCGGTCTGACGCTGCGGCACGCGGACCTGGTGATGGACGGCGCGCTGTGCGCCGCCGTGGGGGTACCTCCGAGCCCCCTGGGCTGGGGGAAGGCGGCCGCCGATCCGCGGGCGCGCTGGACGTACCAGCAGGCGTCCGAGGTGTTCCGCCGGGTGATGGTCGGCGCCGGCTGCGGGGCGTACGAGTTCCGGGTCGCGGTGGACGCCCCCGGCGGGGCGCTGGAGGCGCACGCCCGGGTGCTGCACTGGGAGGACGGCGCCGTCCGGATCAACGACGAGGACCTCGACCTGATCACGGCGGTGCTCTGCGCGGGTCTGTACGGCGAACTGCCCGGCGCCGCGGTGCTGCACGGGACGCAGGGCTCCGGCTCGCTGTGCGGCGAGTACCGGCAGGTCGCCTGGGCCTGGCGCAGCACCGGCTTCGACTGGACGCCGGCGGAGGTGGCGATGCACGGTGTCCCGGCCGGTCCGGGCTTCAGCCTGGGCACCGTGGTCTGAGCGTGCGACAGCGGGGCGGGGGGGGGGGGGGGCCCCCCCCCCCCCCCCCCCGGGGGGGGGGGGGGGGGGGGCGCCCGGGCGGGGGGGGGCGCGGGGCGGCGGGGGGGGGGGGGGTGGCCGGGGGCCCGGGGGGGGCGGGCCGCCCCCGGGGCCCCGGGGGGGGGGGGGGGCCCCGGGGGGGGGGGGGCCGGCCCCCCCCCCCCCCCGCCCCGCTGTGACGTTTCTTCAGTGCGAACGCTCAGGGAGCGGAGATCAGCTCGCGTCGTCCTCGCGGACGGCGCGCCGCGCGTCCGGGTTCAGCACGCCCCAGCTGATCAGCTGCTCGGTGAGGATCGAGGGGGACTGGTCGTAGATGACCGCGAGGGTGCGCAGGTCGTCCTGGCGGATCGAGAGGATCTTGCCGTTGTAGTCGCCGCGCTGCGACTGGATGGTCGCGGCGTAGCGCTGCAGCGGGCCGGCCTTCTCGGACGGGACCTGAGTCAGCCGCTCGAGGTCGAGCACCAGACGCGGCGGCGGCTCGGCCGCGCCGCCCGGGGTGCCGCCGGGCAGCAGCTCCTGCACCGGGACGCCGTAGAAATCGGCCAGCTCGGCGAGGCGCTGCACCGTCACGGCACGGTCGCCGCGCTCGTAGGAGCCGACCACGACGGCCTTCCAGCGGCCCGTGGACTTCTCCTCCACACCGTGCAGGGAGAGATTCTGCTGAGTGCGGATCGCCCGGAGCTTGGCCCCGAGCTGCTTTGCATAGTCGCTGGACATGGATCTCCCCGGACGAGATTGCTTCGCGTGCGCTGAATGGGACGCTGAATGGGAGCCACGAGGCCCGCAGTGGAGCACGTTCGTAACTCACTGTGAGGTTACGTAGAGTGAGGGTGGCGCGTCAAGCCGAATGGGGCACTCGTGCGAACGCGTGCCGAACGGGCCGAGATCAGCGCACTGCTACGATGAGCAAGGTTCTGGCTGCGGCCGGAAACCCTTCCCGACATCCTTTAAGACCCGTCCAGTGAGGCGGGGAAGGAGGTCCGCTTCGGCATGACCACACCCAGTTCTGCTCCCCGCGCCCCGCACCAGGTGCTGGACGCCACCGACGTCGCCCGGGTCGTCACCCGGATCGCCCACGAGATCGTGGAACGCGCCAAGGGCGCCGAGGACGTCGTACTCCTCGGCATCCACACCCGCGGCGTCCACCTGGCCCGCCGGCTGCGCGCCAAGCTCACCCAGATCACCGGCCGGGAGATCCCGTTCGGCACGCTGGACATCACCATGTACCGGGACGACCTGCGGCTGAAGCCCGCCCGGGCCCTGGAACACACCGAGATCCCCGCCGACGGCATCGACGGCAAGCTGGTGATCCTGGTCGACGACGTGCTGTTCTCCGGCCGCACCATCCGGGCCGCCCTCGACGCGCTCGGCGACATCGGCCGCCCGCGCGCCGTGCAGCTGGCCGTCATGGTCGACCGCGGACACCGCGAACTCCCGATCCGCGCCGACTACGTGGGCAAGAACCTGCCCACCTCGCTGCGCGAGGCCGTGCAGGTCCAGCTCTCCGAGACCGACGGCCGCGACGCCGTCCTGCTCGGCGACCGCGACTACGCCGCCCGCAGTTCCCAGGCTCTTGCCGCCGATCCCCAGCTCTCGGAGTAAAACCGCGTGAAGCGCCACCTCGTCTCCGCCGCCGACCTCAGCCGCGACGACGCGCTGCTGATCCTGGACACCGCCGAGGAGCTCGCCCAGCTCTCCGGACGGGCCGTCAAGAAGCTCCCCACGCTGCGCGGCCGCACCGTCGTCAACCTGTTCTTCGAGGACTCCACCCGCACCAAGACCTCCTTCGAGGTCGCCGAGAAGCGGCTGTCCGCCGACGTCATCAACTTCTCCGCCAAGGGCTCCTCGGTCTCCAAGGGCGAAAGCCTCAAGGACACCGCGCTGACCCTCCAGGCGATGGGCGCCGACGCCGTGGTGATCCGCCACCACGCCTCCGGTGCCGCCGCCCGGCTGGCCGGCTCCGACTGGCTGCACGGCAGCGTCATCAACGCCGGTGACGGCACCCACGAGCACCCCACCCAGGCGCTGCTCGACGCGTTCACCATGCGCCGCCACCTCAACCCCGGCCCCGGCCGCGACCTGGCCGGCCGGAAGATCGCCATCGTCGGCGACATCCTGCACAGCCGGGTCGCCCGCTCCAACGTGCACCTGCTGACCACGCTCGGCGCCGAGGTCACCTTCGTCGCCCCGCCGACGCTGCTGCCGATCGGCATCGAGACCTGGCCCTGCCAGGTCTCCTACGACCTGGACGCCGTGCTGCCGAAGGTCGACGCCGTGATGATGCTGCGGGTGCAGCGCGAGCGGATGAACGCCGCGTTCTTCCCCACCGAGCGCGAGTACTCGCGCCGCTACGGCCTGGACGGGCTGCGCCTCGCCACCATGCCGGAGCACGCCATCGTGATGCACCCCGGCCCGATGGTCCGCGGCATGGAGATCACCGCCGACGTCGCCGACTCGCCGCGCTGCACCGTGGTCGAGCAGGTCGCCAACGGCGTCTCGGTCCGGATGGCCGTCCTTTACCTGCTGCTCGGCGGCGCCGTTTTCGCCGATGGCTCAGCCGACGCAGCCCGCACCACCGAAACCCCGGAGGCCGCCCAGTGACCACCTACCTGATCCGCAACGCCCAGATCCTCGGCGGCGCCCCCCAGGACATTCACCTCGTGGACGGCGTCTTCGCCGCCATCGGCGAGCACCTCGACGTGCAGGCCGACATCGAGATCGACGCCACCGGCCTGATCGCCCTGCCCGGCCTGGTCGACCTGCACACCCACCTGCGCGAGCCCGGCCGCGAGGACGCCGAGACCGTGCTGACCGGCACCCAGTCCGCCGCCATGGGCGGCTACACCGCGGTGCACGCGATGGCCAACACCTTCCCGGTCGCCGACACCGCCGGCGTCGTCGAGCAGGTCTGGCGGCTCGGCCAGGAGTACGGCTACTGCGACGTGCAGCCGGTCGGCGCCGTCACCGTCGGCCTGGAGGGCAAGCAGCTCGCCGAGCTCGGCGCGATGCACGACTCCGCCGCCGGGGTGCGGGTGTTCTCCGACGACGGCAAGTGCGTGGACGACGCGGTCATCATGCGCCGCGCGCTGGAGTACGTGAAGGCCTTCGACGGCGTCGTCGCCCAGCACGCCCAGGAGCCGCGGCTGACCGCCGGCGCCCAGATGAACGAGGGCCTGGTCTCCGGCGAGCTCGGCCTCGGCGGCTGGCCCGCCGTCGCCGAGGAGTCGATCATCGCCCGGGACGTGCTGCTGGCCGCGCACGTCGGCTCCCGGGTGCACATCTGCCACCTGTCCACGGCCGGCTCGGTGGAGATCGTCCGCTGGGCCAAGGGCAAGGGCTGGAACGTCACCGCCGAGGTCACCCCGCACCACCTGCTGCTCACCGACGAACTCGTCCGCAGCTACGACCCGGTGTACAAGGTCAACCCGCCGCTGCGCACCGCCGCGGACGTCGAGGCGCTGCGCGGCGCGCTGGCCGACGGCACCATCGACGCCGTCGCCACCGACCACGCCCCGCACCCGGCGGAGGACAAGGACTGCGAGTGGGCGGTCGCCGCGATGGGCATGGTCGGCCTGGAGACCGCGCTGTCGGTCGTGCAGCAGACCATGGTCGAGACCGGCCTGCTGAACTGGGAGGGCGTCGCGGACCGGATGTCGCACCGCCCGGCCCGGATCGGGCGGCTGACCGGCCACGGACGTCCGGTCTCGGTGGGTGAGCCCGCCAACCTGGTGCTCTTCGATCCCGCGTACCGTGGTGTCGTGAACCCCGACACCTTCGCCACCCGCTCCCGCAACAGCCCCTTCAAGGGCATGGACCTGCCCGGACGGGTGCACGCCACCTTCCTGCGCGGCGAGGCCACCGTCCTCGCGGGCGAACTGGTCGAGCGCTGATGCTGCTCGCCACCGAGAAGGGCCAGGTGACCAACTGGCCCGGGTACATCGGTGCGACGGTCGGCCTGCTGATCCTGGTCGCGCTGGTCTACTGGCTGATGCGCCAGGGCTGGAACTGGCGCCGGACCCTGCAGTCCGACCTGCCGGAACTGCCCGCGGTGCCCGCGCAGCCGGGTGAGACCCTGCTGGCCGCCCCCGGCCGGTACCACGGCTCCACCACCGCCGGGAACTGGCTGGACCGGGTCGTCGCGCACGGCCTGGGTACCCGCAGCCTGGCCGAGCTCACCCTCACCGAGCACGGCCTGCTGGCCCGCCGCCCCGGCGCGGACGACCTGTGGATCCCCGCCGAAGCCCTCACCGGCGCCCGCACCGACTCCGGCATCGCCGGCAAGGTGGTCCCCTCGGGCCTGCTGGTGGTCGGCTGGACGATCGGGGAGCGGGAGTTGGAAAGCGGCTTCCGGCTGGACGCCGCCGCCGAGCACGACGCCTGGGTCGAGGCCGTCGAGGCACTGGTAACACGTACGAGCACGAAGAAGACGGAAGAGGCCGCGAAATGACCGCACCTGCCCCCACCACCACGCGCACCAGGCGGGAGCGAGTGCCTGCCGTGCTCGTCCTGGAGGACGGCCGGACGTTCCGCGGCCAGGCCTACGGCGCGGTCGGCGAGACCTTCGGCGAGGCGGTTTTCAACACCGGCATGTCCGGCTACCAGGAGACCCTGACCGACCCGTCGTACCACCGCCAGGTGGTCGTCATGACTGCCCCGCAGATCGGCAACACCGGCTGGAACGACGAGGACGACGAGTCGCAGCAGATCTGGGTGGCCGGCTACGTGGTCCGCGACCCCTCCCGGGTCGCCTCCAACTGGCGCGCCAAGCGCTCGCTGGACGAGGAGCTGGAGCGCCAGGGCGTCGTCGGCATCAGCGGCATCGACACCCGCGCGCTCACCCGCCACCTGCGCGAGCGCGGCGCGATGCGGGTCGGCATCTTCTCCGGCCCGGCCGTCGAGGACCAGGCCGCGCTGCTGGCCAAGGTGCAGCAGGCCCCCGAGATGAAGGGCGCCGACCTGTGCGCCGAGGTCGCCACCAAGGAGACCTACGTCGTCCCCGCGATCGGTGAGAAGAAGTTCACCGTCGCCGCCCTCGACCTCGGCATCAAGGGCATGACCCCGCAGCGGATGGCCGAGCGCGGCATCGAGGTGCACGTGCTGCCGGCCAACTCCACCGCCGAGGACATCTACGCGGTGCAGCCCGACGGCGTGTTCTTCTCCAACGGCCCGGGCGACCCGGCCACCGCCGACCGGCAGGTCGAGGTGCTGCGCGAGGTGCTGGCCAAGAAGACCCCGTTCTTCGGCATCTGCTTCGGCAACCAGATCCTCGGCCGGGCCCTCGGGTTCGGCACCTACAAGCTCAAGTACGGCCACCGCGGCATCAACCAGCCGGTGCAGGACCGCACCACCGGCAAGGTCGAGGTGACCGCCCACAACCACGGCTTCGCCGTGAACGCGCCGCTGGACAAGGTGAGCGACACCCCCTTCGGGCGGGTCGAGGTCTCCCACGTCTGCCTCAACGACGACGTGGTCGAGGGCCTGCAGGCACTCGACATCCCCGCCTTCAGCGTGCAGTACCACCCCGAAGCGGCAGCCGGCCCGCACGACGCCGCCTACCTCTTCGATCGCTTCGTCAGCCTTATGGAGGCCCAGCGTGCCTAAGCGCACCGACATCAAGTCCGTCCTGGTGATCGGCTCCGGCCCCATCGTCATCGGCCAGGCGGCGGAGTTCGACTACTCGGGTACGCAGGCCTGCCGGGTGCTCAAGGCCGAGGGCCTGCGGGTCATCCTGGTCAACTCCAACCCGGCGACCATCATGACCGACCCGGAGATCGCCGACGCCACCTACGTCGAGCCGATCACCCCGGAGTTCGTCGAGAAGATCATCGCCAAGGAGCGCCCCGACGCGCTGCTGCCGACCCTCGGCGGCCAGACCGCGCTGAACACCGCGATCTCCCTGCACAGCGCCGGCACCCTCGACAAGTACGACGTCGAGCTGATCGGCGCCGACGTCGAGGCGATCAACAAGGGCGAGGACCGCGAGCTGTTCAAGGGCGTGGTCGAGGCCGTCAACGCCAAGATCGGCCACGGCGAGTCCGCCCGCTCGGTGATCTGCCACTCCATGGAGGACGTGCTCGCCGGCGTCGACACCCTCGGCGGCTACCCGGTCGTGGTCCGTCCGTCCTTCACCATGGGCGGCGCCGGCTCCGGCTTCGCGCACGACGAGGAGGACCTGCGCCGCATCGCCGGCCAGGGCCTGACCCTCTCGCCGACCACCGAGGTGCTCCTGGAGGAGTCCATCCTCGGCTGGAAGGAGTACGAGCTCGAGCTGATGCGCGACAAGCACGACAACGTCGTGGTCGTCTGCTCGATCGAGAACTTCGACCCGATGGGCGTGCACACCGGTGACTCGATCACCGTCGCCCCGGCGATGACCCTCACCGACCGCGAGTACCAGATCCTGCGCGACATCGGCATCGCCGTGATCCGCGAGGTCGGCGTCGACACCGGCGGCTGCAACATCCAGTTCGCCGTCAACCCCGTCGACGGCCGGGTCATCGTCATCGAGATGAACCCGCGTGTGTCGAGGTCGTCGGCGCTGGCGTCGAAGGCCACCGGCTTCCCGATCGCCAAGATCGCCGCCAAGCTGGCCGTCGGCTACACGCTGGACGAGATCCCCAACGACATCACCGAGCAGACCCCGGCCTCCTTCGAGCCGACCCTGGACTACGTGGTCGTCAAGGTGCCGCGGTTCGCGTTCGAGAAGTTCCCGTCCGCCGACGCCACGCTGACCACCACCATGAAGTCGGTCGGCGAGGCCATGGCGATGGGCCGCAACTTCCCCGAGGCGCTGAACAAGGCGCTGCGTTCGCTGGAGAAGAAGGGCTCGCAGTTCAGCTTCGTCGGCGAGGTGGGGGAGAAGGACGAGCTGCTGGAGAAGGCTCAGATCCCCACCGACGGCCGGATCAACACCGTCATGGAGGCGATCCGGGCCGGCGCCACCCCCGAGGAGGTGTTCGAGGCCACCAAGATCGACCCGTGGTTCGTCGACCAGCTCTTCCTGATCCACGAGATCGCCGTCGAGCTCGCCGAGGGCGACAAGCTCGACCCGGAGCTGCTGCGCCACGCCAAGCAGCACGGCTTCTCCGACCAGCAGATCGGCGAGATCCGCGGCCTGAAGACCGACGTGGTCCGCGAGGTGCGGCACGCGCTCGGCATCCGCCCGGTGTTCAAGACCGTCGACACCTGCGCCGCCGAATTCGCCGCCAGGACCCCGTACTTCTACTCGTCCTACGACGAGGAGAACGAGGTCGCGCCGCGCACCAAGCCCGCCGTGATCATCCTGGGCTCCGGCCCGAACCGGATCGGTCAGGGCATCGAGTTCGACTACTCCTGCGTGCACGCGTCCTTCGCGCTCGCCGACGCCGGGTACGAGACCGTGATGGTCAACTGCAACCCGGAGACCGTCTCCACCGACTACGACACCTCCGACCGGCTGTACTTCGAGCCGCTCACCCTGGAGGACGTGCTCGAGATCGTCCACGCCGAGCAGCAGGCCGGCCCGCTGGCCGGCGTCATCGTGCAGCTCGGCGGCCAGACCCCGCTGGGCCTGGCGCAGGCGCTCAAGGACAACGGCGTGCCGGTCGTCGGCACCTCGCCCGAGGCGATCCACCTCGCCGAGGAGCGCGGCGCGTTCGGCCGGGTGCTGAAGGACGCGGGCCTGCCCGCCCCCAAGCACGGCACCGCCTTCTCCTTCGACGAGGCCAAGGCCATCGCCGACGAGATCGGCTACCCCGTCCTCGCCCGCCCGTCCTACGTGCTCGGCGGCCGCGGCATGGAGATCGTCTACGACGAGGCCTCGCTCGCCTCCTACCTGGAGCGGCACGCTGGCCTGATCTCCGAGCACCCCGTGCTGATCGACCGCTTCCTCGACGACGCCGTCGAGATCGACGTGGACGCCCTGTACGACGGCGAGGAGCTGTACCTCGGCGGCGTCATGGAGCACATCGAGGAGGCCGGCATCCACTCCGGTGACTCGGCGTGCGCGCTGCCGCCGATCACCCTCGGCGGGTATGACATCAAGCGGCTGCGCTCCGCAACCGAGGGCATCGCCAAGGGAGTTGGCGTCCGCGGACTGATCAACATCCAGTTCGCGCTGTCCGGCGACATCCTGTACGTGCTGGAGGCCAACCCGCGCGCCTCCCGCACCGTGCCGTTCACCTCCAAGGCGACCGCCGTGCCGCTGGCCAAGGCCGCCGCCCGGATCTCGCTCGGCGCCACCATCGCCGAACTGCGCGCCGAGGGCCTGCTGCCGCGCGAGGGCGACGGCGGCACGCTGCCCGCCGACGCGCCGATCTCCGTCAAGGAGGCCGTGATGCCGTGGTCGCGCTTCCGCGACGTGCACGGCCGCGGCGTGGACACCGTGCTCGGCCCGGAGATGCGCTCCACCGGCGAGGTCATGGGCATCGACCGGGTCTTCGGCACCGCCTACGCGAAGTCCCAGACCGGCGCGTACGGCGCCCTGCCCACCAGCGGCAAGGTGTTCGTCTCGGTCGCCAACCGCGACAAGCGCAACCTGGTCTTCCCGGCCCGCGCGCTGGTCGAGCTCGGCTTCGAACTGCTCGCCACCACCGGCACCGCCGAGGTCCTGCAGCGGGCCGGCATCCCCGCCACCGTGGTGCGCAAGCACTCCGAGGGCGAGGGCCCGAACGGCGAGAAGACCATCGTCCAGCTGATCCACGAGGGCGGCATCGACCTCATCATCAACACCCCGTACGGCACCGGCGGCCGGATGGACGGCTACGAGATCCGCACCGCCGCGGTCTCCCGCGCCGTCCCCTGCCTGACCACCGTGCAGGCGATGGGCGCGGCCGTGCAGGGCATCGACGCGCTGCACCGCGGCGAGGTCGGCGTGATGTCGCTGCAGGAACACGCGGCGCTGATCAACTCCGGCCGCAACTAGGTCGACAACCGTGGGGGGCACACCGCACGCCGGGTGCCCCCCACGTCCATGCCCGAGCCCAGCCAGCCGTCGGAGGCCCCACGTGTACAAGCTGCTGTTCAACCTGCTGTTCAAGAAGATGGACCCGGAGAAGGCCCACCACCTGGCGTTCTTCTGGATCCGGCTGGCCAGCTCGGTGCCCGGCCTGCGCTCGCTGGTGCGGGCCGTGCTCGCCCCGCGCGACCCCAAGCTGCGCACCACCGCCCTCGGCCTGGACCTGCCCGGCCCGTTCGGCCTCGGCGCCGGCTTCGACAAGAACGGCATCGGCATCGACGGCCTGTCGATGCTCGGCTTCGACTACGTCGAGATCGGCACCATCACCGGCGAGCCCCAGCCCGGCAACCCCGCGCCGCGCCTGTTCCGCCTGATCGAGGACCGCGCGCTGATCAACCGGATGGGCTTCAACAACCAGGGCTCCGCCCGGGTCGCCGCCCGCCTGGCCGGCCGCGCGCGCACCAGCAGCACCCCCGTGGTCGGCATCAACATCGGCAAGACCAAGGTCGTTCCCGAGGACCAGGCGACGCCCGACTACCTGAAGAGCGCCAAGGCGCTGGCGCCCTACGCCGACTACCTGGTCGTCAACGTCTCCTCGCCGAACACCCCCGGGCTGCGCAACCTGCAGGCCGTGCAGATCCTCGGCCCGCTGCTGTGGGACGTCCGCAAGGCCGCCGACGAGGTCACCACCCACCACGTGCCGCTGCTGGTGAAGATCGCCCCCGACCTCGCCGACGAGGACATCGACGAGATCGCCGACATGGCGCTGCACCTCGGCCTGGACGGCATCATCGCCACCAACACCACCATCGGCCGCGAAGGCCTGAAGACCCCTGCCGCGCGGATCGAGGAGATCGGCATGGGCGGCCTGTCCGGCGCCCCGCTGAAGGCCCGCTCGCTGGAGGTGCTGGAGCGGCTGCGCAAGCGCACCGAGGGCCGCCTGGCGATCATCTCGGTCGGCGGCATCGAGACCGCCGAGGACGCCTGGCAGCGCATCCTGGCCGGCGCCGACCTGGTCCAGGGCTACTCCGCGTTCATCTACGAAGGCCCGTTCTGGATGCGCAAGGTCCACAAGGGCCTGTCCGCGCGCCTGCGCGCCGCCGGCTACGCGTCCATCGGCGAGGCGGTCGGCAAGGGCATCCGCTGAGCCTGTTCCTCGAAACGGGCAGCCGACCACATTCTTGAGACTGAGGAAAGACACCGATGACTGACATCACGCCGTTCGGCACCCGCCTGCGGACCGCCCTGGACACCCGCGGCCAGCTCTGCGTCGGCATCGACCCGCACGGCTCGCTGCTCACCGCCTGGGGCCTGAACGACGACCTCGCGGGCCTGGAGAGCTTCTCGCGCACCGTGGTGGAGGCGCTGGCCGACCGGGTCGCCGTGCTTAAGCCGCAGTCGGCGTTCTTCGAGCGCTTCGGCAGCCGCGGCATCGCGGTGCTGGAGCGCACCGTCACCGAGGCCCGGGAGGCGGGCGCGCTGGTGCTGATGGACGCCAAGCGCGGCGACATCGGCTCCACCATGGCCGCCTACGCGGAGACCTTCCTGTCGCCGGACAGCCCGCTGTTCTCCGACGCGCTCACCGTCAGCCCGTACCTGGGCTTCGGTTCGCTGCAGCCGGCCGTCGACCTGGCGCACGCCAACGGCTGCGGTCTGTTCGCGCTGGCGCTGACCTCCAACCCCGAGGGCCACGAGGTGCAGCGGGCGATCGGCGCGGACGGCGAGAGCGTCGCGCAGGCCGTGCTGCGGCGGCTCGCGGCGGAGAACTCCGGTGCGGCGCCGCTGGGTTCGTTCGGTGCGGTGGTCGGCGCGACGCTCGCCGACGCGGGCGTGGACCTGGCGATCAACGGCCCGCTGCTGGCCCCCGGCGTGGGTGCGCAGGGCGCCACCGCGCAGGACCTGCCGCGGGTGTTCGGCGACCAGGTGCGCAACGTGGTGCCCAGTGTGAGCCGCGACGTGCTGAAGCACGGACCGTCGGTCGTCGCACTGCGACAGGCCGCGCAGGTGTTCGTCGATGATGTGAGGGCCGTCACAAACGCGTGACCCAGGGGTGGCCAACTCGGCTGATTTGCCCGGAAAAGTCCCGGGTCGGCCCCTGCTGACCTGGACTTTTCGTGTTCTTTTCCTGACGTGGCGGCCCAAGTTGGGTAGTGTCCGGCGGTAGGACGCCAGTTGGCGGTGGTTCCGGCCACCGTCGCAGGTCAGAGCCTGTGGCGTCCGGGCACAACCCAGTCATGGAACATCCCTTCCATCCACACCTGAGGTGAACGGCGTGGCTCTTCCGCCCCTTACTCCCGAACAGCGCACCGCCGCGCTCGCCAAGGCCGCCGAGGCTCGCCGGAAGCGTGCCGACGTCAAGAACCGGCTGAAGCACTCGGGCGCCTCGCTGCACGACGTCATCAAGGCCGGCAAGTCCGACGACGAGGTCATCGGCAAGATGAAGGTCTCCGCTCTGCTGGAGTCCCTGCCGGGTGTCGGCAAGGTCCGCGCCAAGCAGATCATGGAGCGCCTCGGCATCTCCGAGAGCCGTCGTGTGCGGGGCCTCGGTACGAACCAGATCGCGTCCCTGGAGCGGGAGTTCGGCGGCGCCGCCTCCTGAACGGAGGCCGGTGTCGGCGGAACCTCCGCGATCCGGGATAATCGGTACATGAGTGAGCGTCCGCGGCTGACCGTGCTCTCCGGCCCCTCCGGGGTCGGCAAGAGCACGGTCGTCGCTCATATGAGGAAGCAGTTCCCCGAGGTCTGGCTGTCGGTGTCGGCGACGACCCGCCACCCGCGCCCGGGTGAGCGCGACGGAGTGCAGTACCACTTCGTCGACAACGAGCAGTTCGACAAGCTGGTCGCCAACGGCGAACTGCTGGAGTGGGCAGTGTTCGCCGGCAACCGGTACGGGACCCCCCGGCAGGCCGTTGTCGACAAGCTCGACAAGGGCGAGCCGGTGCTGCTGGAGATCGACCTCCAGGGTGCCCGGCAGGTCAAGGAGTCGATGCCCGAGGCCCAGTTGGTCTTCCTGGCCCCGCCGAGCTGGGACGAGCTGGTGCGCCGGCTCACCGGCCGCGGCACCGAGTCGCAGGCCGTCATCGACGAGCGGCTGGCAGCGGCCCGGATCGAGCTCGCCGCCGAGGCGGAGTTCGACACGACGCTTGTCAATACCTCCGTCGAGCAGGTAGCGGCCGAACTGCTAGCCTTGCTCGGTGTAGCCTGACCGGATCGGCTGCATCCAGCCAATCCATGAAAACCACTTCGGAAGGTTCAGCGTGTCCTCTTCGATGACCGCGCCCGAGGGCATCATCAACCCGCCGATCGACGAGCTGCTCGAGGCCACCGACTCCAAGTACAGCCTGGTGATCTACGCGGCCAAGCGTGCCCGCCAGATCAACGCGTACTACTCCCAGCTCGGCGAGGGCCTGCTGGAGTATGTCGGCCCGCTGGTCGACACCCACGTGCACGAGAAGCCGCTGTCGATCGCGCTCCGCGAGATCAACGCCGGCCTGCTCACCGCCGAGGCGATCGAGGGCGCCTGAGCCCCCAGCATTTCCTTCGAGGGCCCGTCCGATGCCATGTGCGTCGGGCGGGCCCTCGGCATGTGCGCGGGCGGGCCGGTGGCGTCTGGATGGCCGGGGCGGAGTTGGTCTATGCGCAGATAATCTCCGCGTAGACAATCTCCGGCGCGTGATCACTTATGACCGGGTGCGATCACTTGCGAACAGCCGCCGCCTCCCCCGGGGTGTGCGCGGGTGGGCCGGTGGTGTGCGCGGAGACACGTCGCAGCGGTCCGGCGGCGGGTCGTAAGGTGGGCTGGTTGACCCGTCGTTAGGAGAATCGACCGCCATGACCGCGCCCCGTGTCGTCCTCGGTGTCAGCGGCGGGATCGCCGCGTACAAGGCCTGCGAACTGCTGCGCCGGTTCACCGAGTCCGGGCACCAGGTGCAGGTGGTGCCGACCGCCGCCGCGCTGCACTTCGTCGGCGAGGCGACCTGGGCGGCGCTGTCCGGGCGGCCCGCCGCCACCGAGACCTGGGAGCGGGTGCACGAGGTCCCGCACGTGCGGATCGGGCAGCAGGCCGACCTGGTGGTGGTCGCCCCGGCCACCGCCGACCTGCTCGCCAAGGCCGCCCACGGCCTCGCCGACGACCTGCTCACCAACACCCTGCTGACCGCCCGCTGCCCGGTGGTGTTCGCGCCCGCCATGCACACCGAGATGTGGGAGCACCCGGCCACCCAGGAGAACGTGGCCACGCTGCGCCGCCGCGGCGCGATCGTCATCGAGCCCGCCGTGGGCCGGCTGACCGGCGTGGACACTGGCAAGGGCCGGCTGCCCGATCCGGGCGAGATCTTCGCCGCCTGCCGGCGGGTGCTGGCCCGCGGTTCGCTGGAGCAGGACCTGGCCGGCCGGCACGTGGTGGTCTCCGCCGGCGGCACCCGGGAGCCGCTGGACCCGGTGCGCTTCCTCGGCAACCGCTCGTCCGGCAAGCAGGGTTACGCGCTGGCCGCCACCGCCGCCGCCCGCGGCGCCCGGGTCACCCTGATCGCCGCGAACACCGCGCTGCCCGACCCGGCGGGGGTGGACGTGGTCCGGGCCGGCACCGCGCTGCAGCTGCGCGACGCCGTGCTGAAGGCCGCCGCCGGGGCCGACGCCGTGGTGATGGCCGCCGCGGTCGCCGACTTCCGGCCCGCCGAGTACGTCACCGGCAAGATCAAGAAGGTGGACGGGGTCGAGCCCGCGCCGATCGTGCTGGTCCGCAACCCCGACATCCTGGCCGAGATCTCCGCCGACCGGGCCCGCCCCGGACAGCTGGTGGTCGGCTTCGCCGCCGAGACCGACGACGTGCTCGCCAACGGCCGCGCCAAGCTCGCCCGCAAGGGCTGCGATCTGCTGGTGGTCAACGAGGTCGGCGACGGCAAGGCGTTCGGCCAGGACACCAACAGCGCGGTGCTGCTCGGCGCGGACGGTTCGGAGGTCCACATCGCGGATGGTCCGAAGGAGATGCTGGCCGACGCGATCTGGGACCAGGTCGCCGTCCGGCTCGCCGACTGACTTCTGCAAAACCCCGAGCGGCCCGGGCAGTTGGGGATCGGCTCGGGGTGTTCCGGGAGTGTTTCCGCCGGTTTCACCCGGATGTGATTCACATCGCGGACATGTTCGGGGCGCACAGAGAGTGTCCGTGATCGGTAGCCGACCGTTACACTCCACAGCAGGAATCAAGTCTTTCCGGATGCCTCGGGACTTCCGAGCGCATTCAGTCAGCAGCCGCTGCAACCCCAGGGAGCGCTGTGTCTCGCCGCCTGTTCACCTCGGAGTCCGTCACCGAGGGCCACCCCGACAAGATCGCTGACCAGATCAGCGACACGATTCTGGACGCCCTCCTCAAGGACGACCCGACCTCCCGCGTCGCCGTGGAGACCCTGATCACCACCGGCCTGGTGCACATCGCCGGTGAGGTCACCACCAAGGCGTACGCGCCGATCGCCCAGCTCGTCCGCGAGAAGATCCTGGAGATCGGCTACGACTCGTCGAAGAAGGGCTTCGACGGCGCCTCCTGCGGCGTGTCGGTGTCCATCGGCTCGCAGTCCCCGGACATCGCGCAGGGCGTCGACACCGCCCACGAGCACCGGGTCGAGGGCGATGTCGAGGACGAGCTGGACCGGCAGGGCGCCGGCGACCAGGGCCTGATGTTCGGCTACGCCTGCGACGACACCCCCGAGCTGATGCCGCTGCCGATCACCCTGGCGCACCGGCTCTCCCGCCGCCTGACCGAGGTCCGCAAGAACGGGACCATCCCGTACCTGCGCCCCGACGGCAAGACCCAGGTCACCATCGAGTACGACGGCGACCGCGCCGTCCGCCTGGACACCGTCGTGGTCTCCTCGCAGCACGCCTCGGACATCGACCTGGAGTCGCTGCTCACCCCGGACATCCGCGAGTTCGTGGTCGAGCCGGAGCTCAAGGCGCTCGCCGACGAGGGCATCAAGCTCACCACCGAGGGCTACCGCCTGCTGGTCAACCCGACCGGCCGCTTCGAGATCGGCGGCCCGATGGGCGACGCCGGCCTCACCGGTCGCAAGATCATCATCGACACCTACGGCGGCATGGCCCGCCACGGTGGCGGCGCGTTCTCCGGCAAGGACCCGTCCAAGGTCGACCGCTCCGCCGCGTACGCGATGCGCTGGGTGGCGAAGAACATCGTCGCCGCCGGCCTCGCCGGCCGCGCCGAGGTGCAGGTCGCGTACGCGATCGGCAAGGCCGAGCCGGTCGGCCTGTTCGTGGAGACCTTCGGCACCGAGACCGTTCCGGTGCAGAAGATCCAGGAAGCCGTCAGCAAGGTCTTCGACCTCCGCCCGGCCGCGATCATCCGCGACCTGGACCTGCTGCGGCCGATCTACGCCCAGACCGCCGCGTACGGCCACTTCGGCCGTGAGCTGCCGGACTTCACCTGGGAGCGCACCGACCGCGTGGACGCGCTGAAGGCCGCTGTCGCCGCCTGAGCTCGCTGTTGACGCTGCCGCCCGTCGAGGGATTCTCCTCGGCGGGCGGCTTTGTCGTTGTGTCGGTGCGGTCCGCTAGGTTTGGGGGCGTGAGCAGCGCGGACGGGGCCGGGGAGCAGTTGGCGTTCATCCGGGAGACAGTGCGCCGGGCGAAGCCTCGGGCCGCGCGCGGCGTCGTCCTGGCGGAGCGGAAGCCGGTGGCCCGGGTGCTGGTCGACAAGGGCGTGCTGAGCCTCGACCAGTACTTCGACTACGCGGTGCCCGAGGCGATGTCCGAGGACGCCCGGCCCGGCGTCCGGGTCCGGGTTCGCTTCGGCGGGCGGGTCGGCGCGCACGGGCGGCGCGAGGGCGGGGCGCTGCACGACGGGTTCATCGTCGAACGGCGGGACGACTCCGACTACGCGGGCCCGCTGGCGCCGCTGGCCCGGGTGCTCTCGCCCGAGGTGGTGCTGACACCCGGGCTGCTGCGGCTGTGCCGGGCCGTCGCCGACCGGTACGCGGGCACCCTTGCCGATGTGCTGCAGCTGGCGATCCCGCCGCGGCACGCCGGGGCCGAGGGCGAGGACTCGCCGCGGCCGCTGCCGCCGCCCGGCGCTCCGGCGGCGGGCAGTTGGGAGCGGTACGCGCACGGGCCGGACTTCCTGGCCTCGCTGGCGGGCGGCCATGCGCCGCGTGCGGTGTGGACGGCGCTGCCCGGCCCCGAGTGGCCGTTCGAGATCGCGCGGGCGGTGGCGGCGACGCTCGCCTCCGGGCGCGGTGCGCTGGTGGTGCTGCCGGACGGGCGCTCGGTCGCCCGGGTCGACGCCGCGCTGCGGGGCGTGCTCGGGGAGGGCCGGCACGCGGTGCTGGCCGCCGAGGCGGGCCCGCAGGAACGGTACCGGCGGTGGCTGGCCGTCAGTCGGGGCTCGGTGCACGCCGCGATCGGGACCCGCGCGGCGGTGTTCGCGCCGGTCCGTGACCTGGGGTTGGTGGTGGTGTGGTCGGACGGCGACAGCAGCCACAGCGATCCCAACGCGCCGTACCCGCACGTGCGGGAGGTGGCGCTGCTGCGGGCCGCCGAGGAGGGCGCCGCGATGCTGCTCGGCGGCGTCTCGATGACCGTCGAGGCCGCGCAGCTGCTGCGCAGTGGGTGGGCGCGGCCGCTGGCCGCTCCGCGCGAGGTCGTCCGGCAGGTCGCACCGCGGGTGCGGACGGTGACCGAGCACGACCAGGGCCGGGACGCGGCGGCGCAGGCCGCGCGGCTGCCCTCGGTGGCGTGGGAGACGGCGCGCGAGGCGCTTTCGCGCGGCCCGGTGCTGATTCAGGTCCCGCGGCGGGGTTACGCGCCCCGGCTGGCGTGCGGGCGCTGCCGCGAGCCGGCGCGGTGTCGTGCGTGCGGGGGGCCGCTGGAGTCTCCGGCGGCGGACGCGGCGCTGGTGTGCGCGTGGTGCGGGACAGAGGAGAGTGACTGGCACTGCCTGGAGTGCGGGTCGTTCCGGCTGCGGGCACAGGTGGTGGGCGTGCGGCGGACGGCGGAGGAGCTCGGGAAAGCGTTCCCGCGGGTGCCGGTGCGGACGTCCGGGCGGGACGCGATCCTTGCTTCCGTCCCTTCGTCTCCGGCGCTGGTGATCTCGACGCCGGGCGCGGAGCCGGTGGCGGAGGGGCCCGGTTACGCGGCGGCGCTGCTGCTGGACGGGTGGGCGCTGCTGAACCGGCCCGACCTGCGGGCCGGCGAGGAGACGGTGCGGCGGTGGCTGACGGCCGCCTCGCTGGTCCGTCCGGCCGGGGACGGCGGGACGGTGGTGGTGGTCGCCGAGGCGGCCGCGAGGCCCGTGCAGGCGCTGGTGCGATGGGATCCCGCCGGGCACGCCGGGATGGAACTCGACGAGCGGGAGGAACTCCGGTTCCCGCCGGTGTCCCGGATGGCCGCGGTGACGGGACCCCCACAGGCCGTGGAGGACCTGCTGGGGTTGGTGCGGCTGCCCGAGGGCGCGGACGTGCTCGGGCCGGTGCCGGTGTACGGCGGGCCCAAGGGCGAGACCGCCGAGCGGGCGCTGGTGCGGGTCGCGCCCGGGCAGGGCGCCGCGCTGGCTTCGGCACTGAAGGCGGCGCAGATCGCCCGGCTGGCGCTGCGAGGGGCGGAGACGGTGCGGATCCGGGTGGACCCGACAGACATCGGTTGAGTCGGGTCCGTGGCTCGCGGGGTGTCGACGTCAGCTCGCGAAGCCGCCCTTGGGCTGGATGATCTCCAGGTTGGTGCCGTCCGGGTCGTTGAAGTAGGCGACCTTGGTGCCCAGCGCCGACTCCGGGGTGACCTCGCCGGCCTGGAAGGTGTAGTCGTCGCCGAGGAAGCCGTACCCCGCCTCCTTCATCCGGCCGAGGACGGCGTCGAAGTCGTCGACCCGGAAGCACAGGTGCATCGAGCCCGGGCGGTTGGCCGCGCCGTTGGTGCGGTAGCCGATCGGCTGCTGGAACTCGATCAGGTCGATGCCGAGGCTGTTGTCCAGGTTGATGGTGGCGTAGCGGAGCTTCGCCGATGGCAGGCCCTGGGAGAGGCCGAACGGGACGCTGTGCATGGTCTCGTCGGCGACGACCGGCTCCCGGCCGGTCAGGGCGCGGTAGAACTCGATCGAGGTGTCCAGGTCGGAGACGGAGATGCCGACATGGGCGGCACGGGTCAGGTTCATCGGGGTATTGGCCACGGCCATGGGATCGATCCCTCTCGTCGGCGCAGGATGGCGTGCGAGATCGATTCTTGGACGGGAGGGGGAGGGGGACCACCGGGGTGGGGGGAATGGGTACGAAATTTTTGGGCGCGGGGAGAGCTGGGCGACAAGCGCAAGCCGGTCCGTGAGGCCGCGAGCACGTGCAGGTCATTGTGGTGCGTCGCGATCTTGCTGGCGGGTGCGTTCCCCTTCGCGCAGCTCCCCGCGCCCCTGCTTCCTTACCGGGTGCGCTGGGGCATCAAGGGGCTGGCCTGGCGGGCCTGGGGGATCGGGGGGCGGGGGGCGGGGGGTGCCGGGGGCGCCGTCTCGGTTTCGCGGGGGGCGGGGAGGAGTTCGGTGGTGGGGCGGCGGACGCCGTAGCGGCGGTGGACGGCCTGCTTGGTGACGCCGAGGGCGGAGCCGACGGAGTCCCAGGAGAAGCCGAGGGCGCGGTCGAACTCGACGGCGGCGGCGACCAGGGTTTCGACGCTTTCGCGCAGCTCCTGGGCGAGCCGGACGGTGGGGGCGGGGGCCCGGCCGTAGACCACGAAGCCGGCGGAGGTGCTGGGGCGGCGCGGGCGGTAGACGTTGCCCAGCTGGGCGGTGAGCGTGCGGAGGGCGTCGACCTGGCGACGGACCCGCTCGATGTCCCGCACCAGCAGGTGAAGGGACGCCCTGGCCCGGGCGTCGTGGTTGATCTGCTCGGCCATGGCCTGGTTGCCACCTCTCGGTCGGGTCGCGTGCTCGGGGCGCTCGCGCGTCCCGGTCAATTCGCATTGACCAACGCACGTCGGGTCGTTGGGTCACGCCCGGAGTGCGAGTCGGGATTTGTCGGTGACCGCTCCGAACAGGTGACGGGGATTGCATAGACTTCCCGGTAGGTCGTTGTTCACATCCCGTTCCGGGTGCAGAGGGAGTCGCAGTCTTGGCAGTTCAGCCGATCCGGATCTTCGGTGACCCCGTGCTGCGGTCCGCCGCGAAGCCGGTGGTCACCTTCGACAAGGAGCTGCGGAGGCTGGTGAAGGACCTCACGGACACCATGCTGGAGGCGCCGGGCGCGGGCCTCGCGGCGCCGCAACTGGGCGTCTCGTTGCGGGTGTTCACGTACAACGTGGACGGTGTGGTGGGGCATCTGATCAACCCCGACCTGTCGTTGACCGAGGAGGAGCAGGACGGCCCCGAGGGCTGCCTGTCGCTGCCCGGGCTGCGGTTCGACACCAAGCGGGCGTTCGGCGTGGTGGCGAAGGGCTTCAACATGTACGGGGACCCGGTGACGGTGGAGGGCACCGAGCTGCTGTCGCGGTGCATCCAGCACGAGACCGACCACCTGGACGGGATTATCTTCATCGACCGGCTGGACCGGGAGACCCGGAAGGCGGCGATGAAGGCGATCCGGGAGGCGGACTGGGGCGGGGCTCCGGCGCCGACGGTGAAGATCTCGCCGCATTCCACGTTCGGCGTCATTCGCTGACGGGTTCGACGCCGAGCGCCCGTTGGTGCTCCGCGTTTCGACGTGTTTCCACGTGTTTCCACGTGTTTCCACGTGTTCCGATGTGTTCCGACGTGTTTCGACGGGATTGCGGGATTGTCGCGGGGGTCGATGAGCCGAAGGCCCGATGAGCCGGAGGCCCGATCAAGTGACGATCATTTTCCGGCAATCCGATGTTCTGACCAGTGGGACTTCCTGCTGGTCGGTGTGACTTCAAGAAAGGCCCATGCCCGTGCGTCTCGTCTTCGCCGGCACCCCCGAGGTAGCCGTTCCCGCCCTGGACGCCCTGCTGGCCTCCCGGCACGAGGTGGTCGCCGTGGTGACCCGCCCCGACGCGCCGGCCGGGCGCGGGCGCAAGCTGGTGGCCAGCCCCGTCGCGCAGCGCGCCGAGGAGGCGGGCATCGAGGTGCTCAAGCCGGCCCGCCCCAGTGAGCCGGAGTTCATGGCCCGGCTGGCCGAGATCGCCCCCGACTGCTGCCCGGTGGTGGCGTACGGCGCGCTGATCCGTCCCGGTGCGCTGGAGATCCCGGTGCACGGCTGGGTGAACCTGCACTTCTCGCTGCTGCCCGCGTGGCGCGGCGCGGCCCCCGTCCAGCACTCGATCATGGCGGGCGACGAGGTGACCGGCGCGTCCACCTTCCGGATTCAGGAGGGCCTGGACGACGGCCCCGTGTTCGGCGTCCTGACCGAGACGGTCAAGCCCACCGACACCAGCGGCGACCTGCTCGGCCGGCTCGCGCACGCGGGCGCGGACCTGCTGGTGCGCACCATGGACGCGATCGAGGACGGCCAGGCCCGCCCCGAGCCGCAGCCCGTGGACGGGGTGTCGCTGGCGCCGAAGATCACCGTCGAGGACGCCCGGATCGAGTGGACCCACCCCGCGCTGCGGGTCGACCGGGTGGTGCGCGGCTGCGCGCCCGCGCCCGGCGCGTGGACCACGTTCCGCGGCGAGCGGCTCAAGGTGACCGGCCCCGTGCGGCTGCTGCCCGGTGAAGTCGGCCTGGCGGCAGGGGAGTTGGCCGTCAGCAAGAACAGTGTGCGGGTCGGCACCGGCAGTCACGAGGTGGAGCTCGGCGAGGTCCGCCCGCAGGGCAAGAAGGCGATGCCGGCCGCCGACTGGGCGCGCGGCGCGCGGATCGAGTCCGGCGAGCGCTTCGAGGGCTGACGCCGGTTGATGTCCGGTTCGGCCGGGTCGCGCCCTAGACTTCGGGGTGAGGCCCGGCCGCGCTGCCGGGTCGGACCTGATCCGCAGCACTTTGTTTCGAGGCACCCGTTGAGCACCCCCGCCGGCGCCAAGCGCGCCCCCCGTCCGCACCGTCGCCCCAAGAAGGACCCGGCCCGGATCGTCGCGTTCCGCGCGCTGCGCGCCGTCGACGAGCGCGACGCGTACGCCAACCTGATCCTGCCGTCGCTGCTCCGCGAGGCCGAGCGCAAGGGCATGGAGCGTCGCGACGCCGCGCTCGCCACCGAGCTGGTCTACGGCACGCTGCGCGGCCAGGGCACCTACGACGCGATCATCGCCGCCTGCGTGGACCGCCCGCTGCGCGAGGTCGACCCGCCGGTGCTGGACGTCCTCTCGCTCGGCGCGCACCAGCTGCTCGGCACCCGCATCCCCAGCCACGCCGCCGTCTCCGCGACCGTCGAACTCGCCCGCGTGGTGCTGGGCGACGGCCGCGCCAAGTTCGTCAACGCCGTGCTGCGCAAGATCAGCGCGCAGGACCTGGAAGGCTGGGTCGCCCAGGTCGCCCCGCCGTACGAGGACGACGCCGAGGACCACCTTGCCGTCGTGCACTCGCACCCGCGCTGGGTGGTCTCCTCGCTGTGGGACGCGCTCGGCCGCTGGCAGCCCGAGGACTCCGGCCGCGCCGCGATGGAGCGCCTGCTGGAGGCCGACAACGCCCGCCCCGAGGTCACCCTCGTCGCCCGCCCCGGCCGCTCCGACGTCGCCGAACTGCGCGAGGCGCTGCCGGAGGCCGAGGACGGCCGCTGGTCCCCGTACGCGCTGCGGCTCGCCGAGGGCGGCGACCCCGCCGGGCTGGACGCCGTCCGCGAGAACCGGGCCGGCGTGCAGGACGAGGGCAGCCAGCTGGTCGCGCTCGCACTCGCCAACGCCCCCGTGGACGGCCCCGACCGGCTCTGGCTGGACGGCTGCGCCGGCCCCGGCGGCAAGGCCGCGCTGCTCGGTGCGATCGCCGCTTCGCGCGGGGCGGCCCTGGTCGCCTCCGAGAAGCAGCCGCACCGCGCCCGGCTGGTGGCGCGTGCGTTGAACGGGAATCCCGGGCCGTATGCGGTCATTACGGCGGACGGTACGCAAGGGGCTTGGCAGGAAGGGGCGTTCGACCGGGTGCTGGTGGACGTGCCGTGCTCCGGTCTGGGTGCGCTGCGACGTCGGCCGGAGGCGCGGTGGCGCCGACGACCCGAGGACATTGCCGGATTCGGGCCGCTGCAGCGGGAGTTGCTGCGGAACGCGCTGGACGCGGCGCGGGTCGGCGGCGTGGTCGGCTACGCGACGTGCTCGCCGCACCTGGCCGAGACGCGCGCCGTGGTGGACGACGTGCTGCGCGGCCGCGAGGACGTGGAGTGGGTCGACGCCCGGCCGCTGCTGCCGGGCGTGCCGGAGCTGGGGGACGGGCCCGACGTTCAGCTTTGGCCGCACCTGCATGGGACGGACGCGATGTATCTGGCGTTGCTGCGGCGGACTGCCTGAGGTTCGGCGCTGCGCGAGCGCTCACCGGTCCGTGAGGTCGCGAGCACGTGCAAGTGATTGTCGTGCGTCGCGATCTTGCGGCGGGGTGCGTTCCCCTTCGCGCAGTTCCGCCCCCTCGCTTCGCTGGGGGTACCCCCAGCGCCCCTAGCCCTTGACCAGGGCCGTGAGGAGGCGTTGGAGGCCGCGTTCGAAGGTGGTGTCGGTGTCGGGTGGGGCGGCGTTCTCGGCGAGGGTGGCGGCGAGGTGGGGGTACTGGCCGGTGGCGGTGGCGGTCTGGAGGTAACGGACCAGGTCGGTGAGCCAGCGGTGGCCGGCGGCGGTGGAGCGGTGTTGCCAGTCGGTGAATTGGCAGACGTAGCCGGTCAGTTGGGAGAAGGCTTCCATTTTGGCGGTGCCGTCGAGGGGGGTTCCGGCGAGTGCGGCGAGGTGGTACTCGGTGACACGGAGGCCGTTCGGGCCGAGGCCGGGGCGGTGGGCGATCAGGGTGGTGGCCCAGGTGTGTCGGGTGAGGACGGTTCGCAACTGGTGGGCGAGCAGGGTGAGATCGGTTCGCCAGTCGCCGGTGGGGTGTTCAGGTAGGTCGTATTCGCCGGCGAGCACGTCGACCATCAGGTCGAAGAGGTGCTCCTTTTTCGGCACGTAGTTGTACAACGACATGGTGCCGGCGCCGAGTTCGGCGGCGATCCGGCGCATCGTCACCGCGTCCAGGCCCTCGCGGTCGGCGAGGTCGACTGCTGCCCGGGCGATCGACGTCCGGCTGTGTGCCGGGCGGGGGCCGCGGCCGGAGTGTTCCGGGCGCAGCCAGATCAGCTCGGGTTCCTCGCCGGACGACATTGTTGGATCACCTCGGCGGTCAGTCTACGCAAGTGACGGACGTATTCCGCTGCGGGCACGGGGGGCGGCGGCCTACCGTGGTGCCCGCCGAAGTGGCAGGACGTCAGAGAGGGTTGGGCATGGACATTCCGCTGGTGGATGCGGTGGCGGCGGTGCGGGACGAGTTGTTGGCGGCGGCCCGGGTCGGGGGTGAGCACCCGGATCTGGTGTTCGCGGTGGGGCCGGTGGAGATGGAGTTCGAGGTCGAACTGCGGGCCGACACCAAGGCGAAGGGCGGGTTCAAGATTTTCGCGGTCGGCGCGGAGGTCGAGGCGGGCGCTTCGCGCGGCCGGACGCACCGGGTTTCGTTCACGCTGACCCCGCGCGCTGCGAACGGTGGTGACCTGCTGGTGCACGGCGACCCGACCCGTCCGTCGGGTCCGGGTGACACCTCGGACCGCATCCCGGAGTAGCGGGCCGTCGGGCAGGGCTGCGTTCGCCGGTCCCGTCCGGGGCCGGCGGTACACCGCGGGCGAGGGGAGGGGCCGGGTGGATCGGCGACGGGTGGTGGGGGTGGACGCGCTGGCCGGGCCGGCGTCCGGCTGTGCGATCGGCGGGCGGCTGGTGCTGACGTCGGCGCACGCGGTGGCGGGGCCGTCGGGTGGGGGCGCGGCGGCTGTCGGGGTGCGGGTGCGGGTGTTCCGGCCGGGGGAGGCGGGGACGTTCGGCGCGGTCGTGGTGTGGTGCGGCCACGTCGGGGGCCGGGACGACGCGGCGCTGCTGCGGGTGGACGACGGCCCGGGTTGGGCCGAGCCGCGGCCGGTGCGCTGGGGGCGGCTGGTCACCGACCGGACCGGGGTGGACTGCCAGGCGTGGGGCCTGCCGGAGCATGCCCAGCGCGACGGCTGGGCGGCGCAGGTGGAGCAGTCGTCCGGGTGGCTGAACCCGGGCACCGGGTACGTCGCCGACCGGTACGTGATGACGGTGCGCGAGAGTGCGCCGGGCTGGGACCGGCCGGTGCCGGTGTGGGGCGGGATGTCGGGCGGCGCGGTGTTCTGCGGGCCGCTGCTGACCGGCGTGGTGACGGCCGAGCGCGCGTACAGCGGCAACGGTCAGCTGGTGCTGTCGCCCGCGTACGCGCTGCACCACGATCCGGCGTTCGGGGCCGCGCTGGCCGCCCACGGCCTCCTGGTCGCCGATCTGGAGGCCGTAGAACTGCACGAACTGGCGGACCAGGCGGCCCATCCCGAGCGGTACGGCGCGCCGGCGCGTTCGCCCGCGGCGCTGCTGCACGCCACCCGCCGGATCGTCCCGTTCCACGGCCGGGACGCGCTGCTGGGGCAGCTGCGGAACTGGTCCGAACCGGCCGGGTTCGATGCCTGCCTGGTGCACGGGCCGGCCGGCCAGGGCAAGACCCGGCTGGCACAGGAGTTCGCCCGTGAACAGGCCGCGCGGGGCTGGGCGGTGCTCTGGCCGCAGCCCGCGCTGGGCGCCGACGAGCTGCTCGAGCTGCGCGAGGTGACCAGGCCGCTGCTGGTGGTGCTCGACTATGCGGAGAGCCGCACCGAACAGCTGGTCGGGCTGGTCCGGGCGGCGGCGGACCACTCGGGAAGCCGACCGTTCAAGGTCCTGCTGCTGGCCCGCGCCCGCGGCGACTGGTGGGAACGCGACCTGCGCAGCCGGATCGGGGAGCAGTTGGACGGCGCGCCGGAGTGGGCGCTGGGCGGGCTGGAGGACGATCTGCCCGCGGACCGGCCGGAGCTGTACCGGGCGGTGGTGGAGCGGTTCGCGGCGGCACTGCCCGCGCTGCCCGGGTGCGACGGGCCGGACTGGGCGGCGCTCGCCGCGGCGCAGACCGGCCCCGGCGGGCTCGGCGGGAAGCGGTACAGCAACCCTCTCACCCTGCACATGACCGCACTGGCGGACCTGCTGGACGCCGCCCGCCCGGGCGCGCACCGGGGCGGCGCGCAGCGGGTCGAGGACCGGCTGCTCGACCACGAGCGCAGCTACTGGGTGCGTGCCGCGCAGGCGCGCGGGCTCGCTTCCGTGCTGTCGCCGGACACCCTGGAGGCGGCGCTCGCCGCCGCCCACCTGTGCGGTGCCGCGACCCTGGAGCAGGCACGCGAGCTGTGGCTGCGCGTCCCGGTGGTCGCGGACCAGCCGACGGACATGCGCGAGCGCGTCACCCGCTGGCTCGCCGACCTGTACCCGGTGGCTCCGCCGCACCCCTTCGGCGCCCTGCAGCCGGACCGGCTCGCCGAGCGGCAGGTGGCCCGGGTGCTGCTGGCCGACCCCGGCCTGGCGGGCGGGCTGGTGGCGGGGGCGGACCGGGCCCAGCGGGCGCAGCTCGTCACCGTCTACGTGCGGGCGGCCGCGGACCCGCTGCTGGCCGGCGGTCTGGACCGGCACCTCACCGAGTTGTGCGTCCGGCACCACGACCGGCTGGCCCGGGCAGTGGTCGACGCCGCCACCCGCAGCGCCCGGCCCGCGCCGCTGGTCGCCGCGCTGCGCGCCGTGATCGAGGACCGCGGCCGTTCGCTTCTCGAACTGCGGCTGCTGCAGGCGCTGTTCCCGCCGGTGAGCGTGGTGCTGGCGGACACGGCGGTGCAGCTCGGACAACGGGTCGTCGACGAGTGCCGGGCGGCGGACCCGGGCGGCGGGGAATCGGCGCTGGCGGCGGCGCTGCGGGACCTCGCCGAGGCGTTCGGTGAGGTCGGGCGTCTCGACGAAGCGGTGGCGACCGCCCGGGAGTCCGTGGAGCTGCGGCGGCGCCTCGCGGAGCGCGACCCGGAGAAACAACTGCCGCGGCTCGCACTGGCGTTGGGCACGCTGTCGAAGGTGCTGCTGCTGGCGGGTCGCAACCAGGAGTCGCTGCCGGTGCTCCGGGAGGCGGTCGTGGTGGGCCGGGGACTGACCGGGCTGGACGGCGACCATCCGCTGGACGCGGCCGTTTCGGGGCTGGCGGTGCGGCCGCCGGACGCGGAGCTGTCGCAGGCCACCCGGGAGTCCGTGGAGCGGTTCCGCCTGCTGGCCGCCGCGGACGCGTGGGCGTATCTGCCGAACCTGGCGCTGATGCTGGCCCTGCAGGCGGCGGGCCTGGCCGATGCCGGGCTCATCGGGGAGGCGGTCACGGTGGCCCGGGAGGCGGTGGAGCGGCTGCGGGCGCAGGCGGATCCGGACCGGGAGATCGTGCTGGTCCGCGTGCTGGCCCTCGGGGTGCTGTCCGGATGCCTGAGCAGTGCGGGCCGGCCCGAGGAGGCGGCCGAGGCGGCGCGGGAGGCGGTGGCGGGCCTGCGGGGGCCGGACGCGGCGGCGGAGCCCGGCCTGGGGCAGATGCTGGCAGGCCTGTCGCGGATCCTGGGCGAGGCGGGCAGCCCCGAGGAGGCCGCGGCGCTCGCCCGGGAGGGAGTCGGTCGGCTGCGGCCGCTGGCGGAGGACGATCCGGACACCCATCTGCACAGTCTGGCGAAGGAGTTGAACAATCTCGCGGTCCAGCTGGGCGGACTGGGCGAGTGGGAGGCGGCGTTGGAGGCGGCGGCCGAGTCGGTGCGGCACCACCGCCGGCTGGCCGGCCTGGGTTCCGGGGTGCACCGGCAGACGCTGGCGGGGTCCCTGGTGGTGCTGTCCAAGGCGTTGAGCGACCTGGGCCGCTGGGAGGAGTCGCTCGCGGCGACCCGGGAGGCGGCCGAGCAGTTCCGGGCGGTCGGGGAGCACCCGCTCGGCCAGGCGATGGCGCTGACGAACGGTGCCCGCGCGCTGCATGCCCAGGGCCGGTACGGGGAGGCGCTGGCGGCCGCCGAGCTGGCTTCCGCCGGATTCCGTGCGCTACCGCCTGGCGGCGGGCGGGACCAGCTGCTCGCCGAGGCGCTGGGGCTGCGGGCCCTGAGCCTCTGCGCGCTGGGCGAGTGGGACGAGGCGGTGGCGCTGGGCCGGGAGTCCCTGGCCACGGGTGGCCGGGCCCCGGGCGCCCGGCAGCGGTCGGCCGCCGCCGTGTTCGCACTGTTCGGCGCGCTGAGCGAGAGCGGCAGGGACGAGGAGGCGCTGTCGGTGATCGCCGGGACGGTCGAGGAGCACCGGGCGCCCGGCGTGCCGCCGGGCGCGCTCGGCGTGGCGCTGACGCTGTACGCGAAGGGGCTCTGCGGCGCCGGCCGGACGGACGAAGCGGTGCTGGTGGGAGAGGAGGCGGTGGATCGCTGCCGGGCGCTGGCCGACCGCAACCCGGCCGCCCATCTGATGGGCCTGTGCCTGGCGTTGAACGTCCAGTCGGCCAGCCTCGGTGCTGACGGGCAGTGGGCGCGGGCGGTGGAGGTGGCGCGCGAGGCCGTCGCGGTATGCCGGCGGGGGCTAGCCGTCCAACCGGAGCTGGTCGAACAGCAGTTGGCGATCGCGCTGGGTGGCCTCGCCACCGGTCTGGGTGAACTGGGCGAGTCGGAGCAGGCGTTGGTGGCCGGGGCGGAGTCGGTGGCGTACTTCCGGTCGGTGGCGGGCCGGTTGTCGAAGGCGTTCGGGCCTGCCCTGGTGGAGGCGTTGCACGCACTGGCCGAGGGACGACGGGCAGCCGGTCGGTGGGCGGAGGCGCTGACGGACCTCGGGGAGGCGGTGGAGATCGGCGAGGCGCTGGCCGAGGCGGATCCCGACCGGCACGCGGAGCTGTACGGACGGGTGGCGAGTCTCCGGGCGGCGATGCTCTCCGCCTCCGGCCGCTGGGCGGAGGCGGTGACGGCGGGCACCGAAGTGGTGGAGCGGTTGCGCCGTTTGGGCCAGGACGGTGGTCAACTGGTGGAATTCACCGGTGCGTTGACGCTTCGAGCAGGCAGCCTGCTGATTCTGGGTCGGTGGGAGGAGGCGCTGGCGGACGCCGAGGAAGCGGTCGGACTGTTGCGCAGATCGCCGGATCGCCCGGCCCGCCTCGCGCTGGCGCTGAGCAGCCTGGCGGAGGCGTTGGTGCCGGCGGGGCGGGCCGAGGAGGCGTTGGCCGCCGGGGCGGAGGCCGTCGAACTGTTCCGGGCGGCCGTCCCGGCCGATGGCCAACGGGTCGAAATGGCCGGGGCGTTGGGGGGCCTGGCCGGCGCTCTGGTGGCATCGGGCCGGTTGCCGGAGGCAGTTGCGGCCACCGAGGAGGCCGCCGGGCTGCTGCGGGCCGCAGCGGCGCACGATCCGCGCACCTGCCAGCCGCTGCTGAAGCGGGTGTTGGCGACCCACCTGCTCCACCTGGGTGCGCTGGGGCGGTGGGAGGAGGTGCTGGTGGTGAGCCGGGAGATTCCGGAGTGGGCCCGGCCGCTTCCCGGGGACGCCCCGCTTGCCGACCGGTCACTGTCGGCGGGCGTCGTGGTGATGCTGGGCCGGGCACTGGCCGAGGCGGATCGGTGGGCGGAGGCCGCGGAGCACTGGGTGGCCGCGTTCCGGCAGTTCGAAGCGTTGGCGCAGGACCGGCCGGAACTGTACCGGGCCGCCCTGGCCGAGGCGGCAGGTCTGCTGGCGGGCGGGCTCCTGGCGCTGGACCGGCCCGCGGAAGCGGCCGCGGTGAACGAGGAAGCGGTGGCGTGGACCCGGGCGGCGGACCTGCCCGGGGCGGCCATGCTCGGGGCGGCGGTCGCGGGCGGGTGGGGCGCGGTCGCCATGGCGCTGGCCCGTCAGGACCGCTTCGCCGAGGCGGCGGAGGCCTGGCGGGAGGCGGTCGGGCACCGGCGGTGGGCGGCCGGGCAGGATCCGGACCGGTGGCTGCCGACACTCGTCGACGCGCTGCACGCCCTGGCCGGCGCGCTGCTCGGTGCGGACCGCCCGGCCGAGTCGCTGGCGGCCGCCCAGGAGTGCACCGTGCTGGGCCGGGCGCTGTTCGAAGCCCGTGACGGCGGTCCCGCGCCTGCGGCGTGGCTGGCCGACGTGCTGGACATTCAGACAATGGGCCTGCACGAGCTGGACCGTCCGGCGGAGGCCGCGGCGGTCGCCGAGGAGTCGGTCGCCTGCCGGCGAGACCTGGCCGCCGCCGATCCCGCGGCCCGGCCCGCCCTGGCGGCGGGACTGGTGCGGCTCGCGGTGTGGCGGGCGGAGGACGGCCGGGACGCCGAGGCCGCGGTCGCGCTGCGTGAAGCGCTCGGTCACTACCGCGTGCTGGTCGAGGACGACCCGGAGACGTTCGCGGAGGAGTTGGAGGAAGTGACGGAGTTTCTCGCGGAGCTCGACGCCGAGGACTGACCGCTCCGCGCCGGGGCCGCGGCCCGGCCCGTCCTGGCGGCGGGACTGGTGCGGCTCGCGGTGTGGCGGGAGGAGGGCGCGCTGCGTGAAGCGTTTGGTCACTACCACGTGCTGGTCGAGGACGATCCGGAGACGTTCGCGGAGGAGTTGGAGGAAGTGCCGGAGTTTCTCGCGGAGCTCGACGTCGAGGACTGACCGCTCCGCGCCGGGCGCCGCCGCGCGAGTAGCGTGGTCGGCGCCTCGTGCCGGTGCGGTCCGGTGCGGCCGTGTCGGCCCGGGGGGCGTGGTGCGCCTGCCGTAGCGTGGTGCGTCGATGCGTCGACGTTGTGCGGCAGATGAAGACCCCGGTTGCCCCGGTGCCGGAACAACCGCTTTCCGCGCCGGAGGAGTTGGGTGAGCAGTGGGCGATCTCCGGATACGCCGCCCGGCTCCGGACCCGGGAGCGTCGGCCCGGTCGGCCGTCGCGGCGGGCCCGCCCCCGGAGCGTCGGCCCGTCGCCATCGGGGCCTGGGTGAGGGGCGCCGGCCGAGGACGCCGTTGCTCCGCCCGTAGTCGGGATCGCCGCGCGCGCCCCACCGGCGTCGGTGCGGACGCCGTCCGAGGTCCGCCCGGTCCAACTCGCTGTCGCTGCCTGGCATCCGTCGGTGCGTCCGCCGACCCGGAGGCTTTACTCCGTACGTCGTACCCAGTAATCTCCTGCGGAGCGACACTACGTACGTTGTACCTAGAAAGGGCCTGCCATGAGCGACCCGGTCATTGCCGTTCGCGGCCTGGGCAAGACCTTCGGCGCCACACGCGCGCTGGACGGACTCGAACTCGACGTCCCGGAAGGGGCGGTGTGCGGTCTGCTCGGGCCCAACGGGGCGGGGAAGACCACGTTGGTGCGGATCCTGGCCACCCTGGTGCGGCCGGATCGGGGGGAGGCCCGGGTGTGCGGGCACGAGGTGCGGCGGGAGGCTGCGGCGGTGCGGCGGGTGATCGGGCTGGCCGGGCAGTATGCGGCGGTCGAGGAGGGGATCACCGGCCGGGAGAACCTCGAACTGCTGGGCAGGCTGCACCACTTGGGAGCGGCGAAGGCCCGGGCGCGGGCGGCGGAGCTGCTCGCGGAGTTTGCGCTGGAGGAGGCAGCCGATCGGCTGGTGCGCGGCTATTCGGGCGGGATGCGCCGCCGGCTGGACCTGGCGGCGAGCCTGATCACCCGGCCGCGGGTGCTGTTCCTGGACGAGCCGACCACCGGGCTCGACCCGCGCAGCCGACGGGAAATCTGGTCTGCGGTACGGGAGTTGGCCGCACAGGGTTCCACCGTCCTGCTGACCACCCAGTACCTGGACGAGGCGGACCGGCTGGCCGACCGGATCACCGTGCTGGACCGCGGGCGGGCCGTCGCCGACGACACCCCGCAGCGACTCAAGGCCGCGATCGGGACCCTGGTCGAACTCACCCTGCCCGAGGGCGCCGACCTGGAACGGGCCCGCGCCGTGCTGGCCGTGCTCACCGGCGGCGCACCGGAGGTGGACGCAGCGCAGTACCGCGTCAGTGCCGTCTCCGACCCGGCCCGGCCGCTCGTCCTGCCGTACCTGGTACGGGAGTTGGACGCTGCCGGGGTGGTCGCGCGGGACGTCGCGCTGCGCACCCCCTCGCTGGACGACGTGTTCCTCGCGCTGACCGGCGCGGGCGCCGTGACGGAGACGGAGATGGCCGCATGAGTGCGCTGACGATGCCCGTGGACGCCGCTGCGTCCGCCCGGCGGATTCTGCTGATCTACCGGCACTCGCCCGGTCTGCTGCTGTCCTCGCTGATGGTGCCGGTCGCGATGGTCGGGGTGTTCGGGTACGTGTTCGGCAGTGCGATGAACGTGCCGGGCGGCGGTTACCGCGAGTACCTGATGCCCGGCCTGTTCGCGATGGTCGCGGTGAACGCCGTGATGCCCGCCATGGTCGGCGGCGCGCGGGACGCCGGACGGGGCGTCACCGACCGGCTGCGGTCGATGTCGGTGTCCCGGCTCGGCCTGCTCACCGGGCAGGCGCTGGCCGACCTGCTGGTGGCCGCCGTCGTCCTGGTGCCGACCGCGCTGGTCGGCCTGGCCGCCGGCTGGCGGATCCGGCACGGACTGGGCCCGGCGCTCGGCGCGTTCGGCCTGCTGCTGCTGTTCCGGTTCGCCTGCGGCTGGCTGGGCACCGCGCTCGGCCTGGCCGTCGGCAAGGAGGAGACGGCCGGTCAACTCGCCGTCCTCGCCATCCCGTTGTCGATGTTGACCAGCGCGTTCGTGCCCACCGGCGGGATGCCCGGCTGGCTGGCCGCGATCGCCGAGTGGAACCCGGTCAGCTCCGTGGTGGAGGCCGGCCGGCAACTGTTCGGCAACCCGTCCGCGCCCGGCGACGCCTGGCCCGCGCAGCACCCGGTGGCCGCCGCGCTCGGCTGGTGCGCGCTGCTGCTGGCGATCGCGGTGCCGCTCGCCGTACGGAACTTCGCCCGCGCCGGGCGCTGAGGATGCGTCAATCCTGGTAAAGGTGTTGCGCACTGGACAACCGGTCCGGGGCGGCAGAGGGTTGGGGTCATGGAGTACACCCACCTCGGCCGCACCGGCCTGTCCGTCTCCCCGCTGTGCCTCGGGACCATGAACTTCGGCGTGCACACCGAAGAGGCCGACGCGCACCGGATCATGGACGCCGCGCACGGGCACGGCATCAACTTCTTCGACACCGCCAACGTCTACGGCTGGGGTGAGAACAAGGGCCTCACCGAGACGATCATCGGCAACTGGTTCGCCAAGGGCGGCGGCCGGCGCGAGAAGACCGTGATCGCCACCAAGCTCTACGGCGACATGGGCGACTGGCCCAACGAAGGCCGGCTCTCCGCGCTCAACATCCGCCGCGCCGTGGACGCCAGCCTGCGCCGCCTGCAGACCGACCACATCGACCTGTACCAGATGCACCACATCGACCGGGCCACCCCCTGGGACGAGATCTGGCAGGCGATGGAGGTGCTCACCCTCCAGGGCAAGATCATCTACGTCGGTTCCTCCAACTTCGCCGGCTGGCACCTCGCCCAGGCCCAAGAAGCCGCCCGGGCCCGGCACTTCCTCGGCCTGACGAGTGAGCAGTCGCTGTACAACCTGATCGAGCGCAGCGTCGAACTGGAGGTCGTCCCCGCCGCCCAGCACTACGGCCTCGGCCTGATCGCCTGGTCGCCGCTGCACGGCGGCCTGCTCGGCGGCGTGCTGCGCAAGGAACGCGAGGGCGTGCGCCGCACCCAGGGCCGGGCCGTCGACACCCTCAACGAGCGGCGCGAGCAGATCCAGGCGTACGAGGACCTGTGCGACGAACTCGGCCACCAGCCCGGCGACGTCGCGCTCGCCTGGCTGCGCAGCCGCCCCGCCGTCACCGCGCCGATCATCGGCCCCCGCACCGAGGAGCAACTGACCGCCGCCGTACGCTCGTTGGATGTCGAGCTGGACGCCAAGACGCTGGAGCGGCTGGACGAGATCTTCCCCGGCCACCGCACCGCCCCCGAGCACTACGCCTGGTGATCCCGGGCCCCCGGGGGGCGGTTCTGTGCTCCCGGGGGTCAGTACCAGACCGTGCAGCCGCGCCGTTCGAGCCGCTCCACCAGTCGCGGGTCCGGTGCGGACGGCGTCCACCGCAGGTCGAGCTTCTCCAGGGCGGGCAGCTCGGCCAGCCAGTCGGGCAGCGGCCCCAACGGGTTGCCGCGCAGGTCGAGTTCGCGCAGCAGCGGCAGGGCGGCGAGGGCGCGGGGGAGGCTGGTCAGGGCGTTGCCGCGCAGTTCGAGGCAGCGCAGCTGGAGGAGTGAGGCGAGCGAATCCGGGAGCGTGGTCAGGGAGTTGGCCTCCAGGCGCAGCTCGCGGAGCCGGGAGAGTGCGCCGAGGGTCTCCGGGAGCTTGGTCAACTGGCAGCGCTGCGCCCGGAGTTCGATGAGCTCGGCCAAGTCGCCGATGGTGTCCGGGAGTTCGGTGAGCGGGTTGTCGCCGACGTTCAGGTAGCGCAGGCGGTGGAGCCGGCCGAGAGTGGCCGGCAGCCGGGTGAGCCGGTTGTCGTGCAGGTAGAGGAACCCGTGCAGGCCGGTGAGGTCGCCGAGCCGCTTGGGGACGGCGGTGAACGCGTTGTGGCCCAGGTCGAGCGTGCGCAGCGCGGTGAAGTCGCCGATGGTGTCCGGGAGTTCGGTCAGCGCGTTCTCGGCGAGGATCAGCACCTCGGCGTCGGTGCGCTGCCACACGTGGTCCGGCACGGCGGTGAGCCCCGCCCGCCACAGGCTGACGACGGGCCCGGTCACAGCGCCTTCTCGAACCAGCGCCGGGGGTCCGAGTTCGAGGTTCGGTGGGGCTTCGTTCACTGCCGGCTCCGTCCGGTGGGGAGCAACGATCATCGCACGGCAGGGAGTTGAGTGGGCGGTCACTCGGCTGGGTGCGGGTGAGCAGGTACGGGGTGCCGCTGTTCGGGTGGTGGAGGGGTTCTGAGGTGTCGCGGGCGAGGGTGCGCCGGATCGGGATGAAAGTACGTCAGGATGACCGGGTGAAGCCGATCAGCCATGCCGTGCCCTACTACTCCCAGTGGGAGTCGCCCGAACTCGTGCCCGACATCCTGGACGGCACACTGCGGGCCGCCGACGACCCGCTGTGGGAACGCTCGGGTGCGGCCGACGAGGGCGAGTACGAGTACTGGTCCTGGCGGCTGTGCGGAATGGCCTGCCTGCGGATGGTCCTCGACCACTGGTGGGGCGTCGCCCCCGCGTCCGTGCGGCTGGCCGAGGAGTGCGAACTGGCCGGCGCGTACATCCGGCACCCCGACGGGCGGCTCGACGGGCTGATCCACTCGCCCTTCGCCGACTACGTCCGCACCCGCTGGGGCCTGGACGCGCAGGCGATCAGCCCGCTGCCCGTCGACCGGCTGCCGGAGGAACTCGCCCGGGGCGTCCTCCCGATGATCTCCGTCCACCCCGCCATCCGGACCCTCGCCCCCGAGGTCCCCCGCCCCGGCGGCCACCTGGTGCTGGCCGTCGGCGCCGACGACGACGCGCTGTACATCCACAACCCGTCCGGCTTCCCCGACGAATCCCAGCGCGCCGCCCGGGTGCCCTGGGCCGACTTCGACCGGTTCTACGCGGGCCGCGGCGTTCTGCTCGGGCCGCCGCCGTACTGACACTCGAACGGCGGCGGCCCGAGATGGGTGGTCAGGAGGCGTTCGGCAGGCCGATCGGGGTGGTTGGCGGCAGGTCGGCGCGACACGCGGTGGAGATCGGGCGGAGCGCGTCGGCGAGTTCGTCGAGCTCGGTGCGGTGGAAGTGTGCCCAGACCCGGGACGCGGCCAGGTCGGTGGCGGCCTCCAGCGCGAGGTGGCGGCGGCGGCCCTCGGTGGTCAGCGAACCGTCCGCCGCCAGCCACTGACGTCCGATCAGGCGCTCCGTCGCCTCGTCCCACTCGGCGTCCGTCCAACCGCGGTGCGGCTGCATGGTCTCCCGGCGGGTGTCCAGCGCGCAGCGCACCACCAGCGCCTCGCAGCCGTCCAGCCCCTCGGCGACCAGCGCCGCCACGTGTCCGTCGCCGCGGTGCTCGCGCAGCACCGTGGTGGCCTGCCACAGCCGGGCCAGCCGCCCGTCCTGCGCCGGGAGCGCGGCGTTCGCGGCGGCCAGCACCCGCCCCGCGCAGTCCAGGCCCTCGACGGCACGCTCCAGCAGCTCCACCGAACGGTCGATCAGATCCGGCTTCACCTCCGCCAGCACCCGCCCGAGCGCACCGGTCGCACCCTCCACCCGGGCCTCCAGCGCCCGCTCGGGCGTCGCCCGCCCCCAGATCTCCGGCAGTGCCCGCTCCACCATCTGCGGCGCGAAGTTGAAGAACGCGGCCACCACCGGCGCCGCCTCCACCGCGCCGAGCGGCGCCGACCGCCCACCGAAGTATCCGCGCCAGTACCCCCGCAGCCCCGCCGCCTCGTACGCGGCGCGGGCCTCCGGCGAGAAGTACGTGAGCGCGTGAACGGGTTCGAACAGCCACCACAGGGCACGTGCGGGGTGGACGACCTGGGTCATCGGACGCCTTTCGGTGAGGGTCGAGCTGTGCGGGTCCAGCTGCTTCGTGAGCCTGCCAGAGCGGGTCGGCGGCGGGAAGGGCATGTGTTGCCGCCGTGTGAACTTCTGTGTGCCGCGGCCGGGTTGTCCGGGTGCCGGGGCGCTCGGCGGCCTCCTCCGCGCGGGTACCGGCAAGCGGATTTCGGACAGGGCGGGGCGCCGGTGTTCGGTCGGGTCAGTGGTCCGCCGGTGGCATCGCGAGCGGGTTGATCGGCATCCGATCGCGACAGATCGCCGCGATCGGCTTCAAGTCGGCTTTCAGGTGGTCGAGTTCGTCCTGCGGCATGCTTTCCCAGACGCGGCCGGCGGCGAGGTCGGTGGCGGCCTCGATGGACCGGTGCTGGATGCGGCCGAGCTCGGTGGCCGTCCCCTGCGCCGTCAGCCAGCCCCGTTCGACCAGTCGCGCCGCTGCCGCCTCCCACTCGGTGTCCGTCCACCCGCGCATCGGCTGGAGCACCTCGCGGCTGGCGTCCAGCGCGCAGTGCAGAACCGGGGCCTCGCAGCCGTCCAGCCCCGCCGCGACCAGTGCCGCCACATGGCTGTCGCCGCGGTGCTCGCGCAGCACGGTCGCGGCCTGCCACAGTCGCCCGTAGACGTTCGTCGGCCGGGGGAGTGCGGCGTTGGCGGCTGCCAACACCCGGCCCGCGCAGTCGAGTTGGGCCACCGCCTCGTCCAGCGCGGTCGCCGCCGCGTCGACCTGCTCCGGTTTCACCGGCTCCAGCAGCCGGGCCAGCACCGCCTCCGAGCTCTGGAGCCGGGCGGCCAGCGCCTGTTCGGGGCTCGCGTGCGTCCACACGTCCGGCACGGCCTGCTCGACCATCGTCGGGGAGAAGCTGAAGAACGCGGCGATCACCTGTGGCGCGTCCACCGCACCCAACGGGGCCGCGCGGCCGGCGAAGTAGCCGCGCCAGCTGCCGTCCAGCCCCACCGCCTCGAAGGCGGCGCGGCTCTCGGGCTGGAGGAAGGTGACGGCGTACACCGGCTCGTAGAGCCGCCACAGTGCGCGGGCTGGGTGGGCGGCGGCGGTAGCGGACATGGGGGAGGCCTTCCTCGGGCGCTGTCGGATTGATGGGTATTGATGGGTATTGACGGGTGGGGTGGGGCTGGGGGTTGGTACAGGGGGCTGATGGCCACGGTGGCCGCCACGGTAACCTCGGCCGGGGTGTGATGACGGTCACCCGGGGGTTGCGGTGTGCGGTTGCGGGTGACGGGGCGCGGGATGATGGGGCCGAAGTACCCGTTTCCCGCGGCGTTCCAGCCCCCGCACGAAGGTGGTCGATCATGGCCCAGATCAGCCCCAGCATCCTGTCCGCGGACTTTGCCCGCCTCGCCGAGGAAGCCGAGGCGGTGCGCGGCGCGGACTGGCTGCACGTCGACGTGATGGACAACCACTTCGTCCCCAACCTCACGCTGGGCGTGCCGATCGTCGAATCCCTGGCCCGGGCCACCGACATCCCGCTCGACTGCCACCTGATGATCGAACAACCCGACCGCTGGGCCCCGCAGTACGTGGAGGCCGGCGCCGGCTCCGTCACCTTCCACGTGGAGGCCGCCGCCGCACCCGTCCGCCTCGCCCGCGAGATCCGCGCCAAGGGCGCCCGGGCCTCGATGGCGCTCAAGCCCGCCACCCCGATCGAGCCCTACGAGGACCTGCTCCCCGAACTCGACATGCTGCTGATCATGACGGTGGAACCCGGCTTCGGCGGCCAGGCCTTCCTCGACATCATGCTGCCCAAGATCCGCCGCACCCGGCAGCTCATCGACAAGCACGGCCTCGACCTGTGGCTCCAGGTGGACGGCGGCGTCGCCCCCGCCACCATCGAGGCCTGCGCGGAGGCGGGCGCGGACGTCTTCGTCGCGGGCTCGGCGGTGTACGGCGCGGCGGACCCGGCCGCCGCCGTCAGCGCCCTGCGGGCCCAGGCCGAGACGGCGACGGCGGCGGCCGGGTGGGGCTGCCGGCACTGACGGCACTGACGGTACTGACGGTACTGGCGGCACTGACGGTACTGACGGCATGGCACGGGCTGAGGGGCGGGCGGCCCTGCCGGCGTTGGCCGTTGGGGTCGGACGGTGACGGTGATGGGTGGGTCGGCCTGCCGGTGCTCGGTGCTCGGTGCTCGGTGCTCGGTGCTCGGTGTTCGGTGTTCGGTGCTCGGTGTTCGGGCCGGTGGGCCGGGGCCGGGGCCGAGGCGGCGGACCCGGTCGCGGAGACCGGCGCAGGCGTCCGTGACTGGCGCCTGCGCCACTCGAGTTCCGGCGGTGGTTGCCGGGGCGGTCAACGCAGCATCCACCATGCACAGCTTTCCCGCTGGCGACCTGTCCGCGCATCGCAGGCGCAGCGCACTGCCGGCACTCGCCCCGCTGCGGCCCGATCCCGTGAAACCGGACCGTGGCTGTCCGGCGTCCCGTGATGCGGCGTCCGGTCAATTGGCGGGTGTCAGGTCGATGGTGGGGCGGAGCAAGGGTGCGGGTGGCGGCGGAAGTTGATGGGGTGACGGCGGTGCCGAGTTTGGGGCGGCGGCGGTTGTTGGGGGCGCTGGCTGTTGCGGTGGTCGGGGCGGGTGCGGTCGGTGGGGGGATGGTCGAGGATGTGCTGCCCGGGGGTGCCCGGGTTCGGCGGGCGCTCAGGATGACCGGGCGGGACGGGGTGGTGCCCGGGGTCGCGGGTGGGCGGGTGCGCAGCGAGAGCGAGATTTCGCGGGCCCGGGGCCGCGAGGTGCGGATCGTCGTGATGGACCCGCCGGGGGCGGACCAGGCCGATCTGCCGGTCTGTTTGGCGTTGCACGGGCACGGGAGCGGTGCGGCGTCGTTCGTCGATCTCGGGGTGCCGCAGTTCCTGGCGGCTGCGGTCGCGGCCGGTGTCCCGCCGTTCCGGGTGGTGGCGGTGGACGGTGGCGACAGTTACTGGCATGCGCGCAGTCCCGGCGACGATCCGATGGCGATGCTCACCGGGGAGTTGCCCGGCTGGTTGGCGAGCCGTCAACTACCGGATCCCACCAGGGTGTTGGGTATATCGATGGGTGGTTCCGGCGCGCTCCAGTACGCGCGCGCCTGTCGGGGCGGGTTGTCGGCGGTCGCGCTGCTCGGCCCGGCGCTGTTCCGGGGTTGGGGCGACGCCCGGACCGTCGGCGCGTACCGGGACGAGGCCGACTGGCGGGAGCACGAGCCGTTGCAGCACCTCGGTGAGCTCGGCGAAGTCGACCGGACCGGAGTCTGGTGCGGCACCGAGGACCCGTTCTGCCCCGCCGCCCGCAAGCTCACCGGCGTGCGCGGCGTCCAGGCGCACTTCCCGCGCGGCGAGCACACCGATGGGTTCTGGCGACGCGTCATGCCGGACGCGATGGCGCTGCTCGGGGCTCGCTGACGAGTCGCTGCGGTGGGCGGCGGGGACGGCGGCCGATACTGGCCGCCATGAGCAACCTCGATCTCAAGCCCGCCCCCGCGGTGTGCGGGCAGCAGGCCGTGACCGGCCCCGTCCAGGAGTTGCTGACCGGCCGCCAGGTGCCGCTGGGGGAGTCCACCGTGGTGCGCCGACTGCTGCCGAACCTCGGCCGGCGGATGGTCGGCGCCTGGTGCTTCGTCGACCACTACGGCCCCGACGACATCGCCGACGAGCCCGGCATGCAAGTGCCTCCGCACCCGCACATGGGCCTGCAGACCGTCAGTTGGCTGCACGAGGGGAGCATCCTGCACCGCGACAGCCTTGGCAGCCTGCAGACCGTCCGCCCGCGCGAGCTGGGCCTGATGACCTCCGGACGGGCCATCGCGCACTCCGAGGAGTCGCCGCGCGACCACGCCCGCCTCCTGCACGGCGCCCAGCTCTGGGTGGCCCTGCCGGACGCGTACCGGCACACCGCCCCCTCGTTCGAACACCACCCCGAGCTTCCCGTCGTCACCGCGGACGGCCTCGCGGCCCACCTGATCCTCGGCACCCTCGACGACGCGACCTCGCCCGGCACCACGTACACCCCGATCACCGGCGCCGACCTGACGCTGCGCGAGGGCGCCGCCCACCGCCTGCCCGTCGAGGAGGGCTTCGAGTACGCCGTCCTCGCGATGTCCGGCAGCGCCGAGATCGACGGCGTGCCGGTCGAGCCGGGGTCGATCCTGTACCTGGGGTGCGGGCGCCGCGAACTCTCCGTCCGGGCCCGCACCGACGCTGCCGTGCTGCTGCTGGGTGGCGAGCCCTTCGAGGAACGCCTGGTGATGTGGTGGAACTTCATCGGCCGCACCGGCGAGGAGATCGCGCAGGCGCGGGCCGATTGGGAGAAGGGGGCCCGGTTCGGGGAGGTGCACGGCTACGACGGGCCTCGGTTGCGGGCTCCGGAGCTTCCCGACACGCCGCTGAAGGCGCGGGGGCGGGCGCGCTGACCTGCGGAGACGCCTGTTGTGGACTCGGGTGCAGCGATTGGGCGCCGATTGGTCACGGCGTCGGTTCGGCCGGTCCTTCGGGGTGGGGAGCCGTGGCGGCGCTGTGGACGTAGACGGTGCTGCGCCCGCGTTGGCGTTCAACCATGGTGCCCGCGTTGAGGGTTCGCTTGATCCACGTCTCCTCCTCGCGCCACCCGAGCTTGGCGAGCATGGGCAGCAGGGTTTTCCTGGGGAGCCCGGCGGTGCCTGCTTCGCGGAGGGTGGCCAGGATTTCTGCTTCGGCGCGCTGGATGAAGAGCTGGCTGGCGGTCGGCATGTCCTGGATGCGGACGGTCGCCGGGTCCGGGTCGATTCCGTTCCTCGTGGCCCAGCCTGCGATGTAGGCCTCGGCGGCGGGCTCGTCGGTGCCCAGGACCTGGCTGAGGCATTCCAGGAAGACGTCGTCCTGCGCGGCCTTGAGGTGATGGGCCATGTCCGCCTGGAAGTTGTAGTTGCCGCCCCACTCGGCGGCGGCGTGCGAGGCGCGGTGTGCCTCGAGGCGCAGGTGGACGGCCCGTTCTGCGATCGCGTCGGCGGCGTCGGCGGGCGGGGCGAAGGTGTCGGTCATGGTCGTCACCGTATCGAAGGCGCGATCGGCGGGGAGGGGGAGGTCAAATGTTGCTGAAGGGGACGGAGTTGACGAGTGTGGTGGACCCGGCCCGCTGTCGCTGACCTGCTGCCGCGAGGGCTGTGGGGGTGCCGCCCGGCTCGGTCCTGGCCGGGCGCTCCCGATGGCCTGTGCCGGGCTGTGTGTTCGTCCGATGGGTGGGGGCGGGTGGGGGTCCCGATCGCGTCGGTTATTCGGCGGTGGGGACGCCGGCGACGTGGCGTTCGCCGCCGTTGCGCTGCTGCCAGAGGCGGTAGACGTCGACGGCGTCCGTGCGGTCGTCGTGGCGCATGGGGAGGCGGCGCTCCTGCCAGGGCTTGGCGAACTCGCTGTAGAAGGTGTCGAGTTCGAAGTACTTGCGGTCGTCGACGTAGTGGGGCTCGTAGGCGTCGCGGGTGGTGAGGAAGACGACCTCGTCCGGGGAGCAGTAGTAGAGGGAGCCGAGACACATGGGGCAGGGGTGGGCGAGGACGTAGATGGTGGTGCCGGTGAGGTGTTCGGTGCCGAGCTTGGTGCAGGCGTCGCGGATGGCGAGGATCTCGGCGTGGGCGGTCGGGTCGCCGGTCTGGGCGACCAGGTTGGGGCTTTCGGCGAGGATTTCGCCGTCCTTGACGATGACGGTGGCGAAGGGGCGGCCGCCCTCGATGACGTTCTGGCGGGCGATGTCGATGGTGCGCTGGGCGAAGTCCACGGTGGGTTCCTCGGTTCTCAGGCTGCGGCGGCGGTGGTGGGGGCGGTCAGGTCGTCGACGTTGCCGGTGGGGATGTCGTAGACCCAGCCGTGGAGGGTGACGGTGCCGGCGGCGAGGGTCTTGGCGACGGAGGGGTGGGTGGCGAGGTTGGCGAGTTGGGCGCGGACGTTCTCGCGGACCAGGGCGTCGACGTCCCCGGCCTTGGTGGTGCGGGCGATCGAGGCGTCGGCGTGGCGGAGCCAGGAGGCGACGGCGGGGGCGGCGGTGAGGTCGTGGCCTTCGGCGAGGGCGGTCATGGCGCCGCAGGCGGAGTGACCGCAGACGATGATGTCCTTCACGTTCAGGGCGGCCACCGCGTATTCGATGCTGGCGGAGATGCCGTCGGCTTCGGGGGTGTAGGCGGGGACGAGGTTCCCGGCGGTGCGGATGACGAAGAGGTCGCCGGGCTCGGTGCCGGTGATCAGTTCGGGGACGACGCGGGCGTCGGAGCAGCTGATGAACAGCGTGTCGGGGGTGTGGTGGGTGGCGAGGTGGGCGAAGAGCTCCGCCTTGGCCGGGAAGACGTCCCTCTGGAAGCGGGCGACGCCCTCGGTGAGGTTCTGCATGGGTCACTCCTCTCGGTGGCGATCGACCCTTGTGGGCTGGTGAGATCCACCATGCATGACCAGCGCGCATAGCGTCCAAGAGTTGCCGTCCATGGAAGCCATTGATCGTGTCTATGCCGAGCGCCGCGACGTGCGGGACGTTACCCGAGCTGAACCGCTCCCGGGCTTAGCAGACCTTAGGTCGAACCCGATCGCGCCCCAACGCCCGTGGCCCGGACGGTACATGACACCCTTGCGGGAGCAGGGACCCGGCGGGAGCCGGGCCGGTCGACGTGAACAGGAATGAGGCAACCGTGCGACTCTCCGACGAATTCGCCGTGGTGGTCGAGGCGACGATTCCCGCCCCGCCGGAGCGGGTCTGGGAGCTGGTGGCGGACATCTCCACCTCCCCCCGCTTCAGCCCGGAACTCCAGCGCACCGAGTGGCTCCAGGACGCGGACGGGCCCGTCGTGGGTGCCCACTTCGCCGGGCACAATGCCCGGCCGGACGGGTACGAGTGGCAGGTGGTCAACCGGATCACCGAATTCACTCCGAACGAGCGCTTCGGCTGGTCGGTCCTGCCGGAGATCGGCACCGCCCAGGGCGACGCGTTCGCCCGCTGGTACTACGAGCTGACCCCCGAGGGCGCCGGCACCCGGGTGCGGCACGGCATGCGGATGGGCAACCTGCGCACTCCGCTGCACGCCTTCATCGAGGCCAACCCGGACCAGGAGGAGGCGATCGTCGGCGCCCGTCTCACCGCCCTCCGCACCGGCATCGAGGCGGTCCTGGCGGGCATCGCCGAGGACGTCACCCGTTCCTGACCGACTGGTCAGCGGGGGGCGTCGTCGGCGGCGGCGCGCAGGTGGTGGACGACGTCGGGGCTCCAGTGCGGGATTTCGGGCCAGTCGCCGTTGTCGTCCTCCACCGGGAGGGACTTGAGGACGGCGGCCAGGCGCGGGGGGAGGCGCGGGGACATGCCCTGCTTGCAGAGGGCGAGTATCTCGGCGCGGACGCTGCGGGACACCAGGGGGCGGTCGGAGGAGGTCAACCGCCAGTCGGGTTGCGGGAGTTCGGCCAGGGCCTCGGCCTGGAGACGCCAGAAGTTGGCGTCCGTGGGCTCGCCGCGCGACTGGTGCAGGAACCACAGGCAGGAGGCGGCGAGGTGGCTGCCGCCGCCGGCCGCGAACTCCCACCAGAAGCGGGCACCCTCCTCGTAGTCGGCGAGGTTCAGCAGGACGCCCAGGACCAGCGCGCCGTCCGGGCGTTCGACCTCGCTGTCGACGAGCTTGGCCAGGGAACTCGCCGCCGCCGGGTTGGCGAGGATCAGCGAGCACAGCATGCCGAGCTCGTGCCGGGCCTGACGGTGTGCCAGGCGCAGCGGCGCCGGGGCGGCTCCCCGGCTGCGTTCCAGCATCACTTCGGTTGCCGCGGATCTACCACTCACGCGTTCCTCCGGGCGAGCTTCTCCTTGAGGCGGTCCTCGGCGTGGCGGGCGTTGGAGCGCACCGTCCCCACCGTCGAGCCCAGGTACTCCGCGACCGTTTCGTCCCGGAGATCGAGAGCGTAGCGGAGGATGATCACGTCCTGCTGTCGCTCGGGCAGTGACAGGATCGCCTCGTAGGTGCCGTGCACGTCCGGGGTGAATTCCATTCGCATGCGGTGCATGGCCGTGCGTATGGCCACCCGCCACTGGTCGTGGGGCCAGTGCTCGTCGCCGGTGGCCGTCGCCGCCAGGCCCGCCTTCGCGATCTCGTCCTTTAGTACCTTCCATGCGGAGGCCGCGGGGGCCGCCTCGCGCAGCAGCATCTGCCAGTCGCCCCACAGCCAGTCGCGTACCGCGTCGACCACCGCGTGGGCCTGCTCGTCGGACAGCCGGCAGGCCCGCGCGGCACCGAGCCACGCCTGTTCGTGGGTCTCGCAGAACGCGTCGAAGGTCAGCTGATCGCGCCGTTGCGGTACCGCCAATCCGAACTCCGGGTCCACCGTCACCCCTCCCAGCGGGAGAGTCTCTCCCGCGCCGATCGGATCGTGGCCCGCGCCCCCTTCGCGCCAGACGCCGATGCCTCGACGAGGGGATTGTCGCTCCCCTCACACCACCATTTCAGCGTATCGGGATCCCTGTGGTGAAAACGGAACTCCACGAACATCAGGGGCACAGAAGTGAAAGCCGGGCGGCCACTTGGGGGCTCGACATGGGTCGTACCCGGTCGTTCGGCCTCGGCGGGGGTTGGCCGGGGCCGGGGTGGGCATGCAGTCGGCAGGGCGCGACCTGGCCGGTTGCCCGGCTGTTCCATGGGCATGATCTTATGAGTTCCGCGCTGGGTGGCGCGTCCTGCCGCGTCACCCGAGCGCTGACGAAGACTCAGCGACCAGGGGGGACGCGCGATGGCTGACGAAACCGCTCACCAGACGCCGCAGATCGGCATCAATCTGAACATCCACCAGGCCCATTCGGCCCGAATGTACGACTACTACCTCGGCGGTGTGACCAACTTCCCCGCCGACCGGGAGGCCGCCGGCCGGGCGCTCGACGCCTTCCCCAACGCCCGGCTCGCCGCGGGCGCCAACCGGGCGTTCATGCGGCGCGCCACCAGGACCATCGCCGAACTCGGCATCGACCAGTTCCTGGACATCGGCACCGGCATCCCGACCTCGCCCAACCTGCACGAGGTCGCCCAGGGCGTCAACGCCGCGGCCCGGGTGGTCTACGCGGACAACGACCCGATCGTCCTGACGCATGCCGAGGCGCTGCTGGAGGGCACCCCCGAGGGGCGCACCGCGTACGTTCAGGGCGACGTCCGGGACGCCGGGGCGATACTCGACGCCGCCGCCGACACGCTGGACCTGGAGCGCCCCGTCGCGCTCAGCATGGTCGCGCTGCTGCACTTCGTCGCGGACCGGCCGGGCGAGAATGCCACCGATGTGGTCGAGTCGTTCATCTCGCGTCTCGCACGGGGGAGTTACCTGGTCATCAGCCACTTCACCGCGGACTTCGACCCCGAGGCCACCGCCCGGATGGAGAACGTCTACCGCAACTCCGGCACCGACCTTCAGGCCCGCACCCAGGCGGAGATCGTCGGGCTGTTCCAGGACTGGCGGCTGCTCACGCCGGGCGTCGTCGCCAGCCCCCGGTGGCGCCCCGACGGCGCCGGGGACGCGGCCGTCACGGACGCGCAGGCGGGCTGCTACGGCGGGGTCGCGCAACTCGTGTGACGCCGGCGGTGGCTACCGGTGGGCGGCGGCGCTGCCCACCGGACAGGCCCTGACGGGTGCGGAAGTGGCGGAACAGGTTGCGCGTCACGTACACCCCGAGGCCGCCGAAGCCGACCAGGTCGACCGGTCCGCCGGCGGTGGTCGCCTTGACGGTCGGCTCGCCTGCCGCGTACGTCCCGTCCTCGCCCTGGGCGGTCAGGTGAACGCCGTCGCCGGTGGAGGTTCGGAGTTCTCCTGGGCGGTGCTCATCGTGGTTCCTTCGCCTGATTTCAGGAAGTTACAGGGGGTCGGGCCGGCGAGATCGCTACCGGGTGGCGCGCGTTGACGGTCAGGCGAGCGCCAGGAGGGTGGCGAGGGCGGAGACCGCGGTCAGCAGCAGGAACAGGTGGGGGTAGCCGCCGACCGGTCCGGCGAGGGCGGAGCCGACCCACGGGGCGAGGGCGCCGGCGACGGTGGCGGGGGCGACGAGCAGGGCGCTGAGGCGGCCGTAGGCGGCGGTCCCCCAGCGGTCGGCGACGGCGGTGGCCTGGAGGAGGGTCAGGTTGCCGCGGACGGTGCCGCCGAGGACGGCCAGCGCGACAAGTAGGGCTGCCGGTCCGGGAGTTGCGGCGAGAGCGAGGGTGGTGGCGCCGCCGGCGGCGATCAGGACGGCGGTGCGGGCCCGGACGGGTATGCGGCTGGCGAGCGGGGCGTACAGGGTGCGGCCCAGGGTCTGGCCGAGGCCGCCGAGGCCGAGCGCCCAGGCGGCGAGGGTGGGGCCGGCGCCGCGTGCGGTCAGCAGCGGGACGAGGCCGAAGATCACGGTGAACATGGCGAGGGCGGAGAAGGCGAAGGCCGCGGAGAGCCGCCAGAAGGCGGGGTCGCGCTCGACCGCCCTGCCCTGGACGGGAGTTGCGGACGTCTCGGGAGGTGGTGGCCAGGGGTGGCGCAGCCCGAGTGCGTGCAGCGGGACGGTGACGGCGGCCAGCAGCAGGGCGAGCGTCAGGTAGGTGGAACGCCAGGACAGGTGGCCGGCCAGGGCGGCGGTGAGGGGCGCGAAGGCGGTGGAGGCGAGACCTCCCGCGAGCGTCACGGTGGTCAACGCGCGCACCCGGTCCGGGCCGTACCAGCGGGTCAGGGCGGCGAACGCGGGCTGGTAGAAGGTGGCGGCCATCGCGGTGCCGACGGCGAACCAGGCGAGGAAGAAGACCGGCAGGTTCGGCGCCAGGGCGACCCCGGCCAGGGCGGCGGCGCCGAGTACGGAGCCCGCGGTCATCACGGTGCGTGGGCCGCGGCGGTCGAGGAGCCGGCCGACGGGGATGCCCGCGAGGGCGGAGGTGAGCAGGGCGGCCGAGAACGCGGCGGTGGTGGCCTGGGTGGACCAGCCGGTGGAGCGGGTGATGTGCGAGAGCAGGACGGGAAAGGCGTAGTAGAGGATGCCCCAGCCGGTGATCTGGGTGATGCACAGGGCGGGCAGCGCGGCGCGCGGCCGCGACCGGAGGGGCGTTCCGGTCGCTGCCCCGTGCGTGGTGGTGTGGGTGGTGTTCGCCACGGTCAGCAGCAACTGCCGCTAGGGGAGCAGGAGTTGGTGGAGGTGGTGGGCTCCTGGGCTCCGAGGGGGATCGGCTTCGGCTTGCTGCCGAGGGTGAGGAGCTCGGGCTCGGCCGTCGTGGAGCAGCAGCCACCGGCGTCGGCGTGGGTGGTGGCGGGCTCGGAGTCGGCGGGGGTGGGGCAACAGCCGCTTTCGGGCTGGGCGGTGACGGTCTCGGGCTCGGCGGCGGGGGTGGAGCAGCAGCCGCCTGCGCCCTGGGTGGCGTCGGGGTCGTCGAAGAGGCCGGCGCCGCCGCAGACTCCGGTCTCGGGGAGGGTGAGTTCGACGCGGGCGGCGGCCTCCGTGTCACCGGCGAGGAGGGCGGAGATGGAGCGGACCTGCTCGTAGCCGGTGCGGGAGAGGAACGTCGGCGCGCGGCCGTAGGACTTCATGCCGACCAGGTAGAGGTCCTGCTCGGGGTGCGCCAACTCGCGTGCGCCGTGCGGGTAGACGGTGCCGCAGGAGTGCTGGTTGGGGTCGATCAGCTCGGCGAGGAAGACGGGGGCCTGGAGGCGTTCGTCGAGGTTGAGGCGCAGTTCGTCGAGGAAGGAGAGGTCGGGGCGGAAACCGGTCAGCACGATGATTTCGTCGACGGGCCGGCTGCGGCGGCCGTCCTCGTCGACCAGGACGAGCTGCTCGCCCTCGCTCTCGATGCCCGCCGTGCGGAAGCCGGTCAGCGCGCTCGCGTACCCGTCCTCGACGGCCTTCTTGGCGCGCAGGCCGAGCGCGCCGCGCTCGGGCAACTGGTCGGCGGTGCCGCCGCCGTAGGTGGAGCCGGAGATGCCCCGGCGCAGGATCCACTCGGCGTGGGTGCCGGGGGCGTCCTTGGCGAGGTCGGCGAGCATGGCGAGTGCGGTGAACGCGGACGCGCCCGCGCCGACGACGGCGGTGCGCTTGCCGGCGTACCGCTTGCGGGTGGCGGGGTCGGTGAAGTCCGGGACGTAGTACGAGATCTTCGCGCTCGCGGCGCGCTCGCCGAGGGCGGGCAGGCCGTTGCCGCCGGCCGGGCCGGGGGTGGACCAGGTGCCGGAGGCGTCGATGACGGCGCGGGCCAGGATGCGTTCCTCGGAGCCGTCGGCGTGCCGGAGGTGGACGGTGAACGGCTGTGCCGCGCGGTCGGCGTCGACGATGCGGTTCCGTCCGGCTCGTGCGACGCCGGTGACGCGGGCGTTGTAGCGGACGCGGTCGCCGAGGACGTCTGCGAGCGGCTGCAAGTACTTGGCGACCCAGTCGCCGCCCATCGGGTAGGCGTCGGCGTTGGGGTGGACCCAGCCGGTGGGGGCGAGGAGCTTCTCGGCGGCGGGGTCGACGACCTCGGCCCACTGCGAGAACAGTCGCACGTGCGACCACTCGCGCACCGCGGTGGCGGCGTTGGGTCCGGCCTCCAGGATGACGGGTTCGATGCCGCGCTCGATCAGGTGGGCGGCGGCGGCCAGGCCGACCGGTCCGGCGCCGATGACGGCTACGGGGAGCTGGGGGACGGGAGGGTGCTCGCTCATCTCGGTTCTCCGGGTGGTGCGGTCGCGTGAGGGATGAGCGCTGATTCCACGCTCGTCGATACAGTCGAGCTTGCCCACTGATTCGACGGGTGTCAACATAGACATATGTCGAACTTGATTTCCGTGGAGCTGCCGATCGTTGACGCGTCGGCCGTGCCCTGCTGCCCGCCGGTCACGTCGGCCGCGCTGTCGGAGGCGGACGCGGAGCGGATGGCCGCGATGTTCAAGGCGCTGTCCGACCCGGTGCGGCTGCGGCTGTTCTCCCGGGTCGCCTCGCACGAGGGCGGCGAGGCGTGCGTGTGCGACATCCAGGACGTGGGCGTGTCCCAGCCGACCGTCTCCCACCACTTGAAGAAGCTCCGCGAGGCCGGCCTGCTGACCTCCGAGCGGCGCGGCACGTGGGTGTACTACCGCGTCGCGCCCGGCGTGCTGGCCGCCATGGCCGGGCTGCTCGCCGCCACCTGCTGACCGCTCCTTCAACAGCGCGTCGATCTGCTGGACGGCGGTGCGGGCGGGGCAGGCGGTGCGGCCGACGCCGAGACGTACGCCTCGGGCTGGGAGGAGTTCGGCCGGGCCGGGCTCGCGTCCCATCGGGTCGTCGCGGTCGTCGCGGTCGTCGCGGTCGTCGCGGTCGTCGCGTCGGGCGCGGTGCTGGGCCGGGTGGCGGCGGGCGCGGTCTCGGACCGGTGCGCGTACGCGGGTGGGTCGAGCGCTCCGCTCACGTCCTGAGCCGATGTCGGATTGTGCGGGTCGTCAGCCCAGCAGCGTCTTGATCTCCTGGACGGCGCTGCGCGCGGTGCGGCCGACGCCGATCAGGGTGGCGGAGGCCGGGCCGGTCCAGTCGCCGTAGCCGAGCAGGTGGATGCGGGGGTCGGCGAGGGCGCGGGTGCCGTCGGTGGGGATGTGCCCGTTGACGCGGCCGAGGTCGAGCGGGCGGGTGGCGGCGAGGTCGGGGCGGAAGCCCGTGCACCAGATGATCGTGTCGCAGTTGAAGGTGCTGCCGTCGGCCCAGACCGGGCCGGTCGGGGTGAGTCGTTCGAACATTGGGTGGGCGGCGAGCAGCCCGCTGTCCCGGGCTCGGCGGACGGGTTCGGTGGCGACGATGTTGCCGAGCGAGGCGACGCCGCCGTGATGTTCGCCGCGCGCGGCGGCGTTGACGCGGCGGGTGGCGAGTTCGAACAGGGCCCGGCCGTCGATGGCGTCGGGCAGGAAGTGCGGCGGGCGGCGGGTGGCCCAGCGGACGGTGGCCACGTCGGCGAGGTCGGCGGCGATCTGGGCGCCGGAGTTGCCGCCGCCGACGACCACCACGTGATGCCCGGCGAACCCGGCGGCAGTGCGGTAGTGGTGGGTGTGGAGTTGGTGTCCGGCGAAGTCGCGTTGGCCGGGGACGTACGGGGTGAATGGGCGCTGCCAGGAGCCGGTGGCGAAGATCACCGCGTCCGCTCGCCAAGTCCCGTGGCTGGTAAGGGCGATGAGCCCGTCGGGGGCGCTCTCGACGCTGGTCACGTCGACCGGGCGGTGCACGGGCAGTTCGTAGCGCTCCTCGTACTCGGCGAGGTAGCGCACCACGTGGGCGGCGTCCGGGTACTCGTGCCCCGGCTGGTGGGGCATCGGGCGGCCGGGCAGGGAAGAGAAGGCGGCGGGGGAGAACAGGCGCAGGCTCTCCCAGTAGTGCTGCCAGGCGCCGCCGGGGCTCCGGGCGGCGTCGAGGATCGCGAAGTCGAGTCCGGCGCGGCGCAGGTAGTACCCGGCCGCGAGACCGGCCTGGCCGCCACCGACCACCAGGACCTGGGTGTGGCGGTCGGGGAAGGTCATCGCTGTTGCTCCAGGGGTGCGGCGGGGCGGGTCGCCCGCGCCGGAAAGGGGGTGCGGGCGACCTGCGGGGCTTCAGCGCGACGATTCCACAGAAGTGGTGGTCCTGACGGCGAACTTCTTGCGCCAGGCGAGGGAGACATACACCAGGGCGATCAGGACGGGGACCTCGATGAGCGGGCCGACCACGCCGGAGAGGGCCTGGCCGGAGGTGACGCCGAAGGTGGCGATGGCGACGGCGATGGCGAGTTCGAAGTTGTTGCCCGCCGCCGTGAACGCCAGCGTCGCGGTGCGGTCGTAGGCCAGGCCGAGGCCCTTGCCGAGCGCGAACGAGCCGAACCACATGATCGCGAAGTAGGCGAGCAGCGGCAGGGCGATCCGGGCGACGTCGAGCGGCTGGGAGGTGATGGTCTTCCCCTGGAGGGCGAACAGGATCACGATCGTGAACAGCAGCCCGTACAGCGCCCAGGGGCCGATCTTCGGCAGGAAGTTCTGCTCGTAGCGCTCGCGGCCCAGCTTCTGCTCGCCGAGGCGGCGGGTGAGGAAGCCGGCGACCAGCGGGATGCCGAGGAAGACCAGGACGTTGACGACGATCTTCGCGACGGAGAAGTGCAGGTTGTCCTGGGACAGGCCGAGCCAGCCCGGCAGCACGTCGAGGTAGAACCAGCCCAGCACGCCGAACATCACGACCTGGAAGACGCTGTTCAGCGCGACCAGGACGGCGGCGGCCTCGCGGTCGCCGCAGGACAGGTCGTTCCAGATGATCACCATGGCGATGCAGCGGGCCAGGCCGACGATGATCAGACCGGTGCGGTACTCGGGCAGGTCCGGCAGGAAGATCCAGGCCAGGGCGAACATCACGGCCGGGCCGACCAGCCAGTTGATCACCAGCGAGGAGACCATCAGCTTCCGGTCGCCGGTCACGGTGTGCAGGCGGTCGTAGCGGACCTTCGCGAGGACCGGATACATCATGACCAGCAGCCCGAGGCCGATCGGCAGCGAGATGCCGCCGACCTCGACCTTGCTCAGCGCGTCGTTCAGGCCGGGGATCGTCCGGCCCAGACCCAGGCCGAGGCCCATGGCGAGCAGGATCCACACCGCGAGGTAGCGGTCCAGGAAGGAGAGCTTGCCGACCGGTCCGGCCTCGGGGTGATCCGGGGGAGCGGTGGTTCTGGTCGGGGTCACGGGCAGGACCTCTTGGTGTCGGCGCTCGCGGTGGCGCGGGCGGTGGCGGCGAGACCGCCGAGCAGGCCGGTGAGGGCCTCCAGGGCGTCGGGGCGGAGCTTGTAGTAGGTGAAGCGGCCGCAGGGCTCGGTGTCGACCAGGCCGGCCTCCCGAAGGATCTTCAGGTGGTTGGACAGGTTGGTCTGCTTGGCGCCGGTCTCCTCGACGAGGTGGCTGGTGCAGAGCGCCTCGTGCGCGAGCAGCGTCAGGATCCGCATGCGGAGGGGGTCGGCCAGGGCCTTCAGCAGGTCCACTGTGCCGTTCACATCACTCTCGACTGACATCACCATGTGCTGATACTATCGCATCAGTCCTGGCTGATATCAGTGGCAGCTGAGCTGTTGTGTGATCCTGCCCTCGTTGCCGCGTATCGGCCCGGACGCCGTTGTTCGAAGGGCCTGCTCCGGCCCGCGACTTCCGATCGAACGAAGGAACCGCCCACCCATGACCGCCGCGCCGCTCGCCTCCGTGCTGTTCGTCTGCGTGCACAACGCCGGCCGCTCCCAGATGGCCGCCGGGTTCCTCACCCACCTTGCCGGTGACCGCGTCGAGGTCCGTTCCGCCGGCTCCGCCCCCGGTCGCGAGGTCAACCCCGCCGCCGTCGCGGCGATGGCCGAGGTCGGCATCGACATCTCCGACCAGCGGCCGAAGATCCTCACCACCGAGGCCGTCCAGGCGTCCGACTACGTGATCACCATGGGCTGCGGCGACGCCTGCCCCTACTTCCCCGGCAAGCAGTACCTCGACTGGAAGCTCGACGACCCGGCCGGGCAGGGCGTCGAGGCCGTCCGCCCGATCCGCGACGCGATCCGCACCCTGATTGAGGGGCTGATCGCTGATATCGACGCCAACGCACCCCAGAACACGGAGAGTTGATTTCCATGACCTACACCAGTGACGTCCGTGACGTGATCATCGTCGGTTCCGGCCCGTCCGGATACACCGCTGCGCTGTACACCGCGCGTGCCTCGCTGAAGCCGCTGGTGTTCGAGGGCGCGGTCACGGCCGGCGGCGCGCTGATGAACACCACCGAGGTGGAGAACTTCCCGGGCTTCCGCGACGGCATCATGGGCCCCGAGCTGATGGACAACATGCGCGCCCAGGCCGAGCGCTTCGGCGCCGAGCTGGTCCCGGACGACGTCATCGCCGTCGACCTCACGGGCGACATCAAGACCGTCACCGACTCCGAGGGCACCGTGCACCGCGCCCGCGCCGTGATCGTCACCACCGGCTCGCAGCACCGCAAGCTCGGCCTGCCGAACGAGGACAAGCTCTCCGGCCGCGGCGTCTCCTGGTGCGCGACCTGCGACGGCTTCTTCTTCCGCGACCAGGACATCGCGGTCGTCGGCGGCGGCGACACCGCCCTCGAGGAAGCCACCTTCCTGTCCCGCTTCGCCCGCAGCGTCACGGTGGTCCACCGCCGCAACAGCCTGCGCGCCTCCAAGGCGATGCAGGAACGCGCCTTCGCCGACCCGAAGATCACCTTCGCCTGGGACAGCGCGGTCGAGGAGATCCACGGCGACCCGAAGCTGACCGGTCTGACCCTCCGGGACACCAACACCGGTGATCTGCGCGAGCTCCCCGTCACCGGCCTGTTCATCGCGATCGGCCACGACCCGCGCACCGACCTGTTCAAGGGCCAGCTCGACCTCGACGCCGAGGGCTACCTCAAGGTCGAGGCCCCCTCCACCCGCACCAACATCCCCGGCGTCTTCGCCGCCGGCGACGTCGTGGACCGTGTCTACCGCCAGGCGATCACCGCCGCCGGCACCGGCGCCTCCGCCGCGCTGGACGCCGAGCGCCACCTCGCCGCGCTGACCGACGCCGAGACCGTGGCCGAGAGCGCCGCCGTCGCGGTCTGACACCTGCTGTCGGGCATCACGCGGGGAGCAACTGCCACTGGCGGTTCCGGTGGGCGCGGTCCGACCGCTGCTGCGGTTGGCGATCTCGTAAACGCCCGGGCGCCCACGGGGATCAGCCGCCAGTGCTGGTGGTGGGCGTCGGTGCCCGACCGTGCTGATCGGGGGGGCTGGGGGCCGTGGCGGTCAGGGGTGGCGGGCGGTGACCAGGCCGGATTCGTAGGCGAGGACGACGAGTTGGGCGCGGTCGCGGGCGTGGAGTTTGGTCATGGCTCGGTTGATGTGGGTCTTCGCCGTGACCGGACTGATCACCATGCGGGCTGCGATCTCGTCGTTGGAGAGGCCTTGCGCGACCAGGGTGACGGCTTCGCGTTCGCGGGCGGTGAGCTCTTCAAGTCCGGTGTTGGTGAAGGCGATTGGCGGTTGGGCGACGAAGCGGTCGATCAGGCGGCGAGTGATCGACGGGGCGAGCAGGGCGTCGCCGCGGGAGGCGACGCGGACGGCGTGCAGGAAGTCGTCGGGGAGGATGTCCTTGACGAGGAATCCGGCGGCGCCCGCGCGCAGTGCGTGGAAGACGTACTCGTCCAGGTCGTAGTTGGTCAGGATGACGACGTGGACCCCGGTGAGGGTGGGGTCGGCGGCGATGCGGGCGGTTGCCTCGATGCCGTCGGTGCCGGGCATTTGGATGTCGACGAGTGCGACGTCGGGCAGGTGTGTTCGGGCCAGTTCCACGGCCTGTTGGCCGTTCGCGGCTTCGGCCACCACCTCGATGTCGTCCTCGAGTTCGAGGAGGGCGCGGAAGGCGCTGCGGATCAGTGGCTGGTCGTCGGCCAGCAGGACGCGGATCACGAGGCCCGGTCCACGGGCAGTTCGGCCTGCACGGTGAAGCCGCCGCCGTCCCGGGGTTCGGCGCGCAGGCGGCCGCCGAGGGCGGTCACCCGTTCGCGCATGCCGAGCAGGCCAACGCCCGCTGTCGGGGCGGTAGTTGGCATGGCTGTGCCGTCGTCGTCGATGCGGACCGTCAGGGTGTCGGGGCGGCAATCGATCAGTACAGAGGCTGTTGCGGCGTCGGCGTGGCGGGCGACGTTGGTGAGCGACTCCTGGACGATCCGGTAGACGGTCCGGCCCACCGCTGCTGGTACGTCCGGGAGTTGGCCCTCGACGGTGAGTGTGGCGTGCAGGCCGAAGGTGCGGGCCCGCTCGACCAGGTCGGGAACGTCTTCGAGGCCGCGCGGCGGGGCGGTGTCGTCGTCGCGCAACGCCTCGAGCGTGGCGCGCAGTTCGCGTGCTGCCTCACGTCCGGCCTCCTGGATCGCCAGCAGGGCGTCCGGCACCTGCTCGCCGCGTCGGCGGGCGACGTGGACGGCGACCTCGGCCTGCACCTTGATGACCGAGATCTGGTGGGTCAGTGAGTCGTGCAACTCCCGTGCGATGCGCAGGCGTTCCTCGTCGGCGCGGCGCAACGCCGTCTCCTCGCGGGTGCGTTCGGCCGCGTCCGCCCGGAACTCGGCCTGCCGCAGCGCCTCCCCGGCGGCCCCGGCGGCGATCAGCCAGGCGATCTGCAGGGCGCCCCGGGCCTGCGCGAACGCCTGGCCGGTGTCGTGCAGGCCGGAGAGCAGCGCGGCGGCGGGGAGGGAGGCCAGCATGGCGACACTCGCCACCACCGTGAACCAGCGGTGGCCCGCCCGCACGGCCGCGTACACCGCGAACAGGTACGCGACGGCCGGCACGTCGAACCCGGCCGCCTGGTACCCCGCCGCGCACAGCCCGGTGACGGCCAGGACGGTGCGCGGCGCCCGGCGGCGCGCCGCCAGCGCGAGCCCGCCGGCCGCCAGCAGCGCGAAGCCGAGCAGGTCGGGGCCCGTCGCGCCGTGTGGCTCGGACAGTCCGGTGACCAGCAGGGCCACCGCCACGCCGACGGCGATCACCCAGTCCATGGCTACGGCCCGCAGGCCGGACCGTCCGCTACCCATGCGCGGCACCCTAGCCGGGAGGCCCGCGCGGGCGGGTCATCCGAGCGGATGATCATCCGGCTGCTGCGTTCGCGGTACATCCGTAGCCCCTGCGGCACCCGCAGCAGCGCCGATTGTCTGCGCCTGCCGGACGACCGGGGCGGGCGCCGCGGACAGGATCGGGGTCACCGCCAGAAGGAGAGGGGCACCCCAATGTCCGTACGACGCTTGACCGTTGTGGCCTGCGCAGTCCTCGTCGCCGCCGTCGCGCTCGCCGCACCGGCCACCGCCGACGCACCCGTCGCAGCAAGTGTGACCACCTTCGGCGCCGGACGGATCTGGGCCATCGTGGCGGCGCTGCTGGCGCTGGCCGGTGCCGTCACCGGCGGACTCGCGCTGGCCCGCAGCAAGGGCAGGACCGCCGTCGGGCCCGGGCGGCGTGGAGCCGCCGCTGCCTTGGGCGCGGCGATCGCCGGCACGGCCCTCGGCGCCGTGGTCGCGGCCACCGCGTCCGGCGGGCTCGGCACCGGCAACGGGCTCGGCGGCGCCTTCGTGGCCATGCTGGTGGGCCTGGCCGGCACGGTGCTGTGCGCACTGGAGTTGAGGCGCTCCCGCCGCGTCGGCTGAAATCTCGTCGACCGATCGTCAGCGGTCGGGCAGACTGCGCGCGATGACTGAGCGAACCGATACGCCTCCCGCCTGGGACGAGCGCACGCAGCTGACCACCTTCCTCGACTACGCCCGGGCCACCGCACGGTCCAAGTGCGAGGGAATCTCCGCGGAGGACGCGCGGCGTTCGCCGCTGCCCGACTCCCCGCTGATGACGGTGTGCGGGCTGATCAGCCACCTGCGGTGGGTGGAGCACTGGTGGCTCCACGTGGTCTTCCTCGGCGGGGAGGACGCCGGCCCGCTGGTCGACGCCACCGAGGAGGACCCCGACCCGGAGATGCGGACGGCCGTCGACGTACCGCTGGAGCAGCTGCTCGCGGAGTACGAGGAACAGGCCGTCCGCTTCCGGAAGTTGGTCGCCGAGCACGACCTCGACGCGAAGGCCGTCCGCCCGATGCGCGGCGGCCTGCACATGGACCTGCGGTGGGTCCTGCTACACCTGATCGAGGAGACCGCCCGGCACAACGGGCACCTCGACATCGTGCGGGAGCTGCTGGACGGCCGGACCGGCAAATAGGCCGATTCGGCACCCAGGCCAAGTCGGTGTCTAGGCCGGAGCGTCCGCGTCCGTCCACGGGCGGAGCTTCTCCGGGTTGCGGATGCCCCAGATGTGGGTGATTCGGTCGTCGACGATCCGGAACGCGAACACCGTGACGGTGACGCCGTCGAGTTGGGCGATCAGGCCCGGCTGGCCGTTCACGGTGCGTTCCAGGAACGTCATGGCGGGGATGAAGTGAGCGATGCTGAGGTAGGCGCGGACGATGTTGTCGCGGCCGGTGAGCGGCTCCAGCAGGGCGCCGACCAGGCCGCCGCCGTCGGCGATCACCGTGGCGTCGGGGTCGAGCAGGTCCATCAGCGACCGGACGTCCTGGCTCTCCCAGGCCCGTTTGAAGCTCCGCACGATGCCCGCCTGCGCGCCGGCCGGTGTGGTCGGCGACGGCGAGGAGCGGATCCGGCGGCGGGCCGAGGTGGCCAACTGGCGGCAGGCCGCGGCGGATCGGCCCAGCACCTGCGCCACCTCGGCGAACGGGTACTGGAACACGTCGTGCAGCACGAACGCGACCCGCTCGGCCGGCGTCATCGACTCCAGCACCACCAGGAACGCCATGTGGACCGACTCGTCGAGGGTGATCCGGTCCGCCGGGTCGGCCGCCGCGCCGCCCGCCCCCTCGCGGTGGGCGGGCAACGGCTCCGGGATCCACTCGCCCACGTAACGCTCCCGGCGCACCCGGGCCGAGCCCAGCAGGTTGAGGCAGATCCGGCCCGCCACCGTCGTCAACCACCCGCCCGGTGACTCGATTTCGGCCCGCTGCCGCTCGGACTGCGCGAACCAGCGGGCGTACGTCTCCTGCACGACGTCCTCGGCGTCGGCCAGCGAACCGAGCAGCCGGTACGCCAGATTGGTCAGCCGGCGACGCTCGCCCATGATCGCGTCCAGGTCGTCGCGGTCGTTGTGGGGCTGGTGGTCCAGGGGGTTCCGCACGCGTCCGTCTCCTTCTCGGTGGCTCTCGTCCCTCATCGGTAGGACCGCGCAGGGCGTCGGAATGTGACGTCGCGCCGCCGCGTCACATTTCGCGCGGCTGCTCTGTCGTACTGGTCAGGAAGACGAACGGAGAATCCGATGACCACGTTTCAGGCGATCGCCGACCGCGTCGAGATCCAGGCGCTGCAGGCCGAGTTCACCGACGCGGTGACGATGCGCGACCGCGCCCGCCTCGCCGCGCTGTTCACCGCGGACGGCGTGCTGCGGATGCCCAACATCCCGATCGAGCTCACCGGCCCCGAGGAGATCCGGCTCGGCGGCGAGAAGCTCCAGGAACAGTGGGTGTTCTTCGTCCAGAACACCCACCCCGGCGCCATCACCATCGACGGCGACACCGCCACCGGCCGCGCCCACATGCACGAGATCGCCCGCACCCGCAACGGCATCGAAGGCCTCAACTACGCCATCTACCACGACAGTTACCGGCGCACCTCGGAGGGCTGGCGATTCACCGAGCGGGTCTACGAACTCCGCTACCTGGACACCACCCCGCTCGCCGGATCCGCCCCCGGCGAGACCGCCGAGGCGCCCGCGGCCCGCTGGACCGAACCGGCCACCGCCGAACGCCTGGAGCGGGCGGCCGACGCACTCGCCGCCCGCGGCTTCGGAGTCGAGATCCTGCCGGACCTCGAAGCCGCCCGCGCCCGCGTCCGGGAACTCGTCCCGGAGAAGGCGAGCGTGTTCACCACGGCCAGCGAGACGCTCCGGCTGTCCGGCATTGACGACGACCTCAACAGCGACCAGTACCCCCGCTCCGTCAAGCCCCGCGTGCTGACCATGGACCGGGAGACCGAGGCCGACGGGATCCGGCACCTGCTCGCCACCCCCGACGTGGTCATCGGCAGCGTCGCCGCGCTCACCGAGACCGGCTCCCTGGTGGTGGCCTCCGGCAGCGGAAGCCAACTGCCCGCCTACACCGGCGGCGCCGCCCGGGTGATCTGGATCATCGGCGCGCAGAAGATCGTCCCCGACCTGCCCACCGCGCTGCGCCGCCTGGAGGAGCACTCCCTCCCGCTGGAGACCGCCCGCACCGAGGCCGCCTACGGGGTGCCCAGCGCCGTCAACCAGCTGGTGGTGTTCAACAGCCCGACCCGGTTCAGCGAGGGCATCGTGCTGCTGCTCCGGGAGGCGGTCGGGTACTGACGGCGGGCCTCACGCCTCACGGGCCTCACGCCTCACGGTCCTCACGCCTCACGGTCCTCACGCCTCACGGGCTTCACGGGCGGCGGGTGGCCAGCAGGGTGGCGAGGTCCGGGGCGAGCCGGACCTCGGTGGTGAGCAGGGACGGGTGGTCGTACCAGGCGGTGCGGCCGGCGTCCGGACGGCCCTGGTGGGTCGGCGGCCAGGCGGTGAGGGGAGTCAGGTCGTCGACCACCAGGGTGCCCGCCGGGGTCAGCAGGAGATCCGGGTCGGCGGGCGGCGACTGCTTGCCGTTGCCGCCGCCGTCCAGGACCAGCAGGTCGAACGGGCCGTGCGGCGCGATGGAGGTCCAGTCGCCGTGCACGATCTCCAGGTCGGGCACGTCGGCGAACAACTCCCGTACGGCCGCCACTCGTTCGGCCTCGCGCTCCACGCTCACCACCCGCACCCCCGGCCGCCGCCCCGCCAGCAGCCAGCCGAGGCCGACACCGCAGCCCGTGCCCGTCTCGCCGATCCGGCCGGCTGCGCCTGCCGCCAGCGCCCGGAGCAGCCGCCCCTGCTCCGGGCGGCAGGACTTCGTGAAGCCCAGCCGCTCGGCCAACTCGACCGCCCGGACGACAAGTTGGGGGAGGGCGGTGCGGTCGGCGTAGGTTCCGGGAATCGACATGCCGTCAGCATGCCCGACGCAGCAGGATGCCGCGACTGCCCGGGGCCGGGCGGCGGGTGGCGGCGCGCGGGGCTGCGAGATCGATCTCCTCGACCAGCAGCCAGCCCTGCTGGGCGGAGAGCCAGGGCCGCAGACACACGTCCAGCGCGGTCGGGGCGAGCGCGACGAACAGCAGGTCGGTGGGCAGGGCGTGCAGCAACTCCAGGTCCTGGCCGGCCTGCAGGGCCTCGATCAGCAGCACGGCACCGAAACGGCGGCGCACCGGGGGCGGGGCGGCGAGATCGGCCGCGCTCAGGCGCAGGCGGGTGCGGCGACCGAAAGCCGACAGCAGGCGCTGGCGCAGTGCCGGGTCGGGCTCGGCGGCGTGCACGGTGTAGCCAGCCCTGAGTAAGCGGCCGGTCAACGCGCCGTCCCGGGCGCCGAGTTCGGCGAGCGCCCCACTGCCGGGCGGACGGTGCCGGGCCACCCAGGCGGCGGTCGCGTCGAGCCGGTCGGCTTCGTAGCGGGCGCCGTCGGCATCGGTTGCCGCCAGAGTGTCGGTCACGGACATGTCCCGTCGCAGGTTCGAGGGTGCGGGCCGGAATCGACCCTAGCCACCGCCTTCGTTCGTGGTCCACACCACCAAGGGGGAAAGTTTACCGTTCACGGTCAATTCAAGGGAAGTGGTACAGAGGAAACACGGGGGAGGGAAGAGAGGAACGCAGGGGGTGTGATGAGGCGCGAGGGGCAGTAGTGGGGAATGGGGCGTGCGATGAAGTGGCCGGCCGTCAGGTCCGTTGCCGGGGCATGCCGAAGGCCCCGCGCCCGGGCGGTGGCCCGGGCGCGGGGCCCTTGGGGTGGTGCGGTGATCAGGCGGGGTCGGAGAACTCGGTGAAGTCCGGGAGGTCGGAGAGGTCCGCGTCGAAGTCGTCGTCGTAGCGGTCGTCGCGTTCGGCGCGCTCCTCGCCGGGCTCCTTGCGGGCCGGGGCGACCCGGCCGAGTTGCAGGGAGGAGTGCATGCCCGCGCCGACCGAGCTCGCGTCGGCGATGACGCCGTCGGCGGGGTTCTCGCCGTTCGCACCGCTGCCGCCGGCACTGTCGCCGGCGACCTGGCCGCCGCGCCGTTGGGCGCCGCGGATGCCGCTGCCGCCGCCGACCGGGCCGTAGCCGCCGCCGGCCATGGGCATGCCCATCATGCCGCCGGCCATCGGCGGACGGCCGGACAGGCCCGCGGTGCTGGTGCCGGTGCCGCCGCTGCCGCCGGAGCCGCTGCCGCCGACGCCGGAAGCGCCGTCGTGGCCGTTGTCCAGGTTGGTGCCCAGGCGCAGGGCGCCACCCTTGGCGCCGGCGCCGCCGGGAGTGGAGAGCCGGGTGACGAAGCCGCCCGCCATGCCCTCGCCCGAACCCGAGGAGCCGGATCCGGAGCCGCCGCCCGCCCCGCCGCCACCGCCGCCGCCACCGCCGTGGCTGCCGGAGCCGACGGCGCCGAGGTTCGGCCTCTTCAGGCCCAGCATGTCGAGCCCGCTGCCGCTGCTGCCGCCGCGCGAGCCTCCGCCGCCGATCGGGCCGAGCTTGGGCGACAGCGCGGCGAACGCGGCGAGTCCGGCGTCGGCCGAGCCGCGGCCTCCGCCGATATGCGAGCTGCTGCCGACCGAGTTGACCCCGGTGCCGGTCGCGAGGTTGGGGCTGAGCGGGTTCGCCACCAGGGAGGCGATGCTGTTCAGCGAGGTCCGGTTGCTGTCCTCGTTGTCGCTGAGGTTGCCGGCCATCTTGTCCATCTTGGCCGCGGTGTCGCGGAACGAGCCCAGGATGCGCTTGAGCACGTCCTCGGCGATGGTCTGCAGGATCTTCTCCGCGATCTGGATGGCCAACCGGCCGAACGGGTCGCCGGACTCGCCCAGCTTCAGGCCCGAGACGATGCGCTTGAAGTCCAGGCCGTGCGACTCGATGTCGTCCGCGCCGCGGCGCAGATCGGCCGCGCAGGAGGCGACCTGGTCGAGGTCGACGCTGAAGCCCTGTCCGTTGGAGTTGTTGGACGGGGTCGGCGCGATCTGCTGCGCCGCCTTGACGATCATGTCCTCGATCGGCTGGAGCAGCGTGTGGGCGAGCCGGCTGACCGCCTGGTTCAGCAGCTGCTTCATGATCTCGCGGCCGAGCCGCAGGACCGCCGCGGAGCTCCACGGACCGGTGGAGGACGCGGCCGCGAAGCTCGCCTGGATGCTGGCCAGTTGGACGATCGACGCGGTCTTCGCCCCCTCGACCACCAGGGCTGCGGCCCGCAGCACCTTGGATATCGTGTGGCAGGCCTCGACGATCACCTTGGAGTATTTGGTGATGGTGCTCCACAACTCCGCCAGCCGGTCGGCCGAGGAGCCCTGATACACCTCGTGGAGCATCGTCAGTGCTCTGTCGGCCGTCATCTGGGCGGAGTCCAGAGAGCCCGCGAACTTCTCCAACTGGTCGGCCAGCCGGTTCAGTTCATCTTCATTGGCACCGGGGAACCGTACGCCCAGTAGGCCCACGATGGCATTGAGCCCCGGTGGTAGTTGGATTGCCATGGCCGCCCCCAGCTGCTGCCCGCGGTAAGTCCCTGATAGCGCATTGCGACGATACACATACCGCACGCCGCCGACCACCTGGTAAGCCCCAGTGTTTGCCGCATCGTCAGCGAACCGGTACCTGGCGGCGGTGTGCGCGTGGCGTGGAGATCGTGGGGGCGCGGTCGGTCGGTGACCGACCCGGGCGGCGCGGAGAAAAGCGCTGAACGGACGTCCGTGCAGGTCGCGTTGGGTGCGGCGGCAGACGAACTTTCGGCGTTGCGCGGCGAGCGGTGGCGGGGCGAGGGGGTCGTGGGCCGGAGGTGCGCGGTCCGGGAGGCGCGGCGGGCCGGCTCGCAGAATCGGACGATCCGCATCCGCACCATCTGGACCGGGTGTTGTGGGATGGTAGGGCAAGTTTCGCGGCGCGACGCTACGCGCGGTGAGCGGGAGCTGACGGACCGTCAGATCGAGTAGCGCCAAGTGCCGCCGGGCGCCGGATGGTTCGGCAGCCAGGCGGCCAGGACCTGGGCGGACGGGTAGAACATCGGCTCGGGGAGCGCGTCCACCGGGAAGCGTTCCCAGCCGGCGCACGCGTGCGGCTCGGTGACCAGCGCCTCGGCCAGGCTCGGCGGGGCCAGCACCGCCGCCGTCACCCGGGTGCGGCCCAGCTCGTGGTCGAGCAGCACCGCCAGCACCCGCATCTCTTCGGCGGGCAGCACGATGCCGGTCTCCTCGGCCAACTCCCGTGCCGCGGCCTGCTCGAAGGACTCGCCGGGGTGGTCGACCTTGCCGCCCGGCAGGCTCCAGGTCGGCGGCTCGCCGGCCGTGGTGCGCCGTCCGATCAGCACCCGGCCGTCCCCGGTCGGCACGATCACACCCGCGCCGACCAGTGGCGGAACCGGGTGCGGGCCACCCGCGCCGACCAGCGGCAACGGGTGCGGACCGACCGGGAGTTGAGCTTCCGTCACCACTTGCCCTTCTGGTAGTCCTTCAGGAAGCAACCGTACAGGTCCTCGCCCAGCTCGCCGCGGACGATCGGGTCGTACACCCGGGCCGCGCCGTCCACCAGGTCGAGCGGGGCGTGGAAGCCCTCCTCGTGCAGGCGCATCTTGTCGGGGTGCGGGCGCTCGTCGGTGATCCAGCCGGTGTCCACGGCGGTCATCAGGATGCCGTCGGTCTCGAACATCTCCTGCGCGCTGGTGCGGGTCAGCATGTTCAGCGCGGCCTTCGCCATGTTGGTGTGCGGGTGGCCGGCGCCCTTGTAGCCGCGGTCGAACACGCCCTCCATCGCGGACACGTTCACCACGTACTTGCGGCGGGCCGGGGACGCGGCCATCGCCGGGCGCAGCTGGCTGATCAGGATGAACGGGGCGGTGGAGTTGCACAGTTGCACCTCCAGCAGCTCGATCGGGCCGACCTCGGAGACGGTCTGCACCCAGCTGTTGGTGTCCGCCAGGTCCGGCACCAGGCCGCCGGCGTCGATCGCGGTGCCCGCCGCGATCCGCTCCGGCGAGGCCGAACCCGTCACCAGCGCCAGCGAGGTGACCTCCTCGGCGCTCACCGCGGGCTGCTCGGTGCGGGTCTGCCCGGGCAGCGCGGGCACGTCCACCGCGCCCGAACCGTACCGGCCGATGACCGTGGAGGCGGGCAGCACGCCGGCGGGCAGCGGCGCCGACTCGGCGGCGATCAGCTCGCGGTACGCGGCGGGGGAGCGGCGCACGGTCTGCGCGGCGTTGTTGATCAGGATGTCCAGCGGGCCGTCCGCGGCGACCTCGTCGGCCAGCGCCATCACCTGCGCCGGGTCGCGCAGGTCGATGCCGACCACCTTCAGGCGGTGGATCCACTCGGCGCTGTCCGGCATCGCCGAGAAGCGGCGGATCGCGTCGTTCGGGAACCGGGTGGTGATGGTGGTGTGCGCGCCGTCGCGCAGCAGGCACAGCGCGATGTACATGCCGATCTTGGCGCGGCCGCCGGTCAGCAGCGCGCGCTTGCCGGTCAGGTCGGCGCGGGCGGTCCGCCGCTGCCGGCTGAGCGCGGCGCAGTTGCGGCACAGCTGGTGGTAGAACGCGTCCACCTCGGTGTACCGCTGCTTGCACATGTAGCAGGAGCGGGCCCGCTCCAGGATGCCCGCCAGCTCGCTGGTGGTCTCGGTGCTCAGACCGAACACACCCGCCGTCTCGTCGTCGATCCGGCCCGGCGCACCCGTCGCGGTCCGGGACGTCACCGCGCGGTCGTTGGCGGTCTTGCGGGCCCGGGTCTCCTGGCGGCGGCGCTGCTTCAGCGTGCGGAAGATCCCGCCGACGGCCATCCGGACCCGGATCGCGTCCGGGTGGTCCACGTGGATCTCGTCCAGCTCGGCGATCACGCTCAGGCACAGCTCAAGGCGATCGGGGTCGATGCCCTTGCCGTAGTCGATGTCGTCCTCGACCGGTTCGGTGCCCGGCTGGCTCTGCGCGTTCGTCACTGCGGATGCTTCCTCTATCTCCCCATGGATACCGGCGAACTCTACGTGAGCGGGCCGGGCCGGGGCGAAGCCTGTGACCTGCCGCACTTCGGTGCAGCACGCCCGAGAGGGCTCAACGTCCGCCCAGTGCCCAGGCGATGCCCGACAGCGTGAGCATCGACAGCACCGTGGAGACCAGGACGGAGGAGCGTGCCAGCGCCGGCGCCGCCCCGTACAGCCGGGCGTACACGTACACGTTCTGCGCGGTCGGCAGCGCCGACAGGAGCACCACCGCCAGCAGCTGCGGCCCCGGCAGGTGCAGCAGCAGCGCGCCCACCGCCAGCGCGGCCAGCGGCTGGGCGACGGTCTTCACCAATACCGTGACGGCCAGCTCGGCCCGGTCCGGACGCTGCGCCGCCGCGCCGGGCGGGGTGTGCAGGGACAGGCCGAGGGTGACCAGCGCCGCCGGGACGGCCGCGCCGCCCAGCAGTTCCATGGAGTGCGCCAGCGGCCCGGGCAGGTGCCAGTGGGCCGCCGAGAACACCGCGCCCAGCCCCGCACCGAGGATCACCGGGTTGCGCAGCGGCAGCAGCGCCAGGCGCCGCAGCCGCTCGGCCGGTCGGGCGGCGGAACCGGTCGCGGAGTCCAGCAGGGCCAGCATGACGGGCGTCACCAGCAGCACCTGGAACAGCAGCACCGGTGCGACGAAGGACGCGTCGCCGAGCACCTGCGCGGCCACCGGGATGCCGAGGTTGCCCGAGTTCACGTAGCCCGCCGCCATCACGGCCATGGTCCGCTCGGCGGGTCCGCGCTTGAACAGTCGGCGGCCCGCCAGCAGGGCCAGCGCCGAGGCGGCCAGCGTTCCGGCGGCGAACGCCAGCATCGAGGTGTTGGCGAACCCCGCCAGATCGGTGCGGGCGACCACCGTGAACAGCGCGGCCGGCATCGCCACGTGGAACACGAACCGGCCGAGCACCGACTCGGCGTCCGCACCCAGCAGCCCCGTCCGTGCCGCCAGCCACCCGACCGCAGTCAGCACCCAGATCGGCGCGAACGCCGCGACCAACGCTTCCACCTGACCTCCCGCCGCAGTCAACCAGGCGTGCCCGAACGGTCGTTCGGCGGGGTCGGCGGTGGCCCCCGTCACAGCCCGGCGGCGGCCGTCGGCCGGTTCGGGTGGCCCGGGCCACAGCCGGGCGCGGGTGTGCGGGTGTGCGGGTGTGCGGGTGTGCGGCAGGGCGGTCGGTGGCCCCCGTCACAGCCGGGCAGGGGTGGCCGGTGGCCCCCGTCACAGCCCCGCCGCGACGGGTGGCCGGGCGGCTGCGGTGGGTGGTCGGGGTGAGGGCCGGGTCACAGCGGACGGGCGGTGGCCGGGGTCACAGGGCCCCGCGGCCCGGAGCGGGCGGGCGGCCGGTCGGCGATGGCGCGGAACCCTTGGCAGGACTGGGCTCCGGCCCAAATTCCGTGGCGCCGGGCGGGGTTGGCGCTTCCTGGGAGCCGGCTGTGAGGCTGCTCATAAGCAGCTGGGAAAACCGGCCGCGACGACGCGCCAATTCCCTTGGGACGCAAGGGATGCGGGCCGGTCGACCGGCCCGGGTCGTCCCATTTCGCGGTGTTTGCGGCCGGGTTGGGCGCTCAGGCAATGTCGTGGTTGTGCCCCGAGCCGTTCAGCTGCTCACGGGGCTTCACGGCGCAGCAGACCGCAGCACACATGCGGCGCAGCGTCCCCGGTGAGCACGAGCCGCCGGGCCGGCCGTCCCGGGCCGAGGAACCCCCGCAGTCCTGCGGAGGTCCCCCCTTGGCAAAAACCGGGTGCGGCGTGACCTGGAACACGACTCTCGGAGGTACCCGAAATGCGACGCATCAAGAACAACCTGGGCCGACTGCCGCAGATCCGCCAGATCCGCATGGGCCACCACCGCATGCCCGACGCCTTCCTCGGCGTGGGCCTGGCCGGTGCCATCGCCGTCGGCGCCCTGCTGCCCGCCACCCAGGCGTTCGCCAGCCCGTCGCCCGCCCCCGCCGCGACCGCTGCGGTCGCCACCGACGGCCAGAACGCCGCGCAGCAGCCTGCCGCGCAGCAGCCTGCCGAGCAGCCGCAGCAGCAGCCTGCCGAGCAGCCGCAGCCGCAGCCGCAGCCCGAGCCGGCCCCCGCTCCCGCTCCCGAGCCGGCCCCCGCCCCCGCTCCGGCCCCGGCCCCGGCCCCGGCCCCCGCCCCGGCGCCCGCCCCCGCGCCGGCCAAGCCGACCTACGCCAACAACCTGGACGGCTGGATCGCCGAGGCCCGCGACGCGCTGGCCGCCGCCGGAAAGCCCGTCCCGTCCGCGAAGGCGATGCACGCCGCGGCGATCGCCGAGTCCTCCGGCAACCCGAACGCCGTCAACAACTGGGACATCAACGCCAAGAAGGGCACCCCGTCGATCGGCCTGACCCAGATGATCGAGCCGACCTTCCGCGCCTACTCGCTGCCCGGCCACAAGGACATCCGGAACCCCGTCGACAACCTGATCGCCAGCTCGCGCTACTGCGACGCCCGCTACGGCTCCATGGACAACATGGCCGCCGCCCGCGGCTACGGCGCCTACTGGAAGGGCTACTAAGCCGGCTTCCGGGCCAGCTCTGCCCTTCGGCCCCCTGCGGACTCGTTCCGCAGGGGGCCGCGGCATGTCTGGAACCGTTCCGGACGGGGGTGCGGAAACCCGTAATCGGAGTGGGTGGGAAACCGCGTACCGCCGGTGAGCTGCGGATTCCAGGATGAGTGACGACCCCGGGCGAACGGCCCGCGGGCCACCCACTCGTGAGGAGAACCCCGGCGATGCAGCTCATTTCCCTGGCGACCGCTTCCCTGGCGACCGAGCAGGCACCCACCGACGGCGTCGCCGGCTGGGCGGCCGGCCTGGTCGACACCCTCGGCGGGCCCGGCGCCGGACTCGCCATCGCGCTGGAGAACCTGTTCCCGCCACTGCCCAGCGAGGTGATCCTCCCGCTCACCGGCTTCGCCGCCGGGCGCGGCACCATCAGCCTGCTGTCCGCACTCGGCTGGACCACGGCCGGCTCGGTGGCCGGCGCCCTCGCCCTCTACCTGCTCGGCGCCGTCTTCGGCCGTGACCGGATGCACGCGATCTGGGCCCGGCTGCCCCTGGTCAAGGCCTCCGACCTGGAACGCACCGAGGCCTGGTTCGCCCGCCACGGCACCAAAGCCGTCCTGCTCGGCCGGATGGTGCCGATCTTCCGCAGCCTGATCTCGGTCCCCGCCGGCGTCGAACGCATGGCCCTGGCCCGCTTCACCGCACTCACCGCCATCGGCAGCCTCGCCTGGAACAGCGTGCTGGTCATGGCCGGCTACGTACTCGGCGACCGCTGGGACGTGGTCGAGGGCTACGTCGGAATCTTCTCCAAGACCGTCCTGGTGCTCGCCCTGATCGCGATCGCCGTCTACCTCGGCCTGCGCCTGCGCGGCCGCGACGCCCGCCACCGCCGCGCCCGCTGACGCCCGCCGCGGGCGGTAGGGGTGGGGGCCGGCGGTGGGTGGTGGGGCGATCGCTGCGGGCAACCGGGGTGTCGCCGATGGCCGGTGGTGGTGGTGGTGGTGGCTCAAGTGGCCCGTGGGGGTGGGGTGATCGTGGTGGACAGTAGGCTCCCGTCCATGGGGGAGGGATCGATGGTGGTGGGGGACGGCGTCGCACCGGCGCCGTGGCCGCGGCGCGCTCTCGGCGGGCTGCTGGGGGTGCTGACCGCACCGCCGGCCGCGCTGTACCTGGTGGTGGCGGGTGCGCTGCTGGGTCCGTTGCTGCCGTGGCCGGGGATCGGGCCGGGGGCCCGGGCCGCGTTGCAGGGCGGGGCCGTCCGGCTGGCCGCCGTGGAACGGGCGCGCCGGGCCGTCTGGTTCGGTGACCGCTTCCCCGTCCACTACCGCGCCGGGGACCGCGAGTTGCTGCGCTACCTGGCCCGTCGCACCGGGGTCGGGCTGGTGGCGGGGCTGGTGCTCGGTCTGATCGGGTTCGGCGCCGTTCTGGTGGTGCTGCTCGCGGCGGGGGCGCTGCGCGGCACGCTGAGTGTGGCCGATCTGTTCGGGCAGGTGCTGCTCGGCGGTGTGCTGCTGTTTCTCGCCGTTCAGGGCCTGGCCTCGCTCGCCGACCTGGACGCCCGGCTGGCCCGCGACTGTTTCGGCCCGTCCGAGGCCGAGCTGCTGCGCCACCGGATCGCCGAACTCGCCGACAGCCGGGCCGCGGTGCTGCACGCCGTGGACGCCGAACGCCGCCGGATCGAACGTGACCTGCACGACGGCGTCCAGCAGCGGCTGGTCGCGTTGCGGCTGCTGCTCGGCCGGGCCCGGCGCGGCGGTGACCCGCAGCGCACCGACGAGCTGCTGCGCCAGGCGCATCGGGAGGCGGCCGAGGTGCTGACCGAGCTGCGCGAGGTCGCCTGGCGGGTCTTCCCGTCCGCGCTGGACACCCTCGGGCTGGACGAGGCGCTGGCCGGCCTCGCCGAACGCTGCCCGATCCCGCTGCGGGTGCACTGCCGGGAGGCCGGGATGCTGCCCCAACCGGTGCTCACCGCCGCGTACTTCGTGGTCAGCGAGTGCGTCACCAATGCCGCCAAGCACTCCGCCGCCAACACCGTCGAGGTCGTCGTGGGGCGGGACGGCGCGCGGCTCACCGTCCGGGTCGAGGACGACGGGAGGGGCGGCGCGGACCCGGCGGGCGGCGGCCTGTCCGGGCTGCGCGGCCGGGTCGCCGCGCTCGACGGGACACTGCACGTCCACAGCCCCGCCGGGGGCCCCACCGTCGTCACTGCGGAGCTGCCATGCGGGTGATCGTCGCCGAGGATTCGACCCTGCTGCGGGAGGGCCTGGTCCGGCTGCTCGCCGAGGAGGGCCACCAGGTGCTGGCCGCCGTCGGCGACGCCGAGGCCCTGCTCGCGGCGGTCGACGCCGACCCGCCGGACGTCGTGGTGGTCGACATCCGGATGCCGCCCACGCACACCGACGAAGGGGTGCGGGCCGCGGTGCGGATCCGCGAGAGCCGGCCCGAGGTCGGCGTGCTGGTGCTCTCCCAGCACATCGAACGCGGTTACGCCGCCCAGCTGTTGGCGTCCGGCGCGGAACGGGTCGGCTACCTGCTCAAGGACCGGGTCGCCGAGGTGGACGAGTTCCTGGACGCCCTCACCCGGATCGGCTCCGGCGGTACGGTGATCGACCCCGAGGTGGTGCGCCGCCTGGTCGTCCGCACCGAGCACGCCGACCCGCTGGCCCGCCTCACCCCCCGCGAACGCACCGTCCTGGAGGCCCTCGCCGAGGGCCACACCAACACCGCGATCGCCGCCCGCCTGCACCTCTCCCTGAGCGCCGTCGAAAAACACCTCAACGCCCTGTTCGACAAACTCGACCTCCCCCGCACCGCCGGCTACAGCCGCCGCGTCCTGGCCGTCCTGCGCTACCTCGGCGCCTGAGCTGCGCCTGAGCGGAGCCCGAGCTGACCAGGTCCAGCTCCTCGGTCAGGATCTTCGACGCCTTCGCCAGGATGCGGGCCGCCTTCTCCAACTGCGGCAGCATCGCGAGACGATCCCGGTCCGACGCCCGACGGGCCGGGCTGATCAGCCGGTTCGCCATCAGCACCGCGAACAGGTCCAGCGGCGCGTTGTGGGCGGCGGTCGAGGAGGCCGTGCCGCGTACGGCGGTCGCGGGGGCGGTCGCGACCCTGGAGGCCCTGGTGCCGGAGGACGACGGGTCGACCGAGGCGGCCATGCGGGAGAAGCCGGCCCTGCGCTACAACACCGTCCGGCCGTTCCTGTCTCTGCTGGGTGAGTCGGACGCGCTCGGCGCGGTGCGGTGGTGCTGTGGAACACCCGCTACCTGGATGCCGCCGTGGCCCGGCTCCGCGCCGTGGGCCACGACATCAAGGACGAGGACGCAGCTCGCCTCTCCCCGCGCAAGGACCGGCACATCAACTTCCTGGGCCGCTACCTGTTCAACATCACGGCCAGCGGCCCCGGCCAGGGCCTGCGCCCCTTCCGCGACCCCGCGGCCGAGGACGACGAGGAAGAGAACTGACCGCCGGCGCACCCAAGACGTTGGGCCGTTCGTTGTACCCCGGGTAGGCCGGGCGGCACCGCTTGGGGACCCAGCGCAGGAAAAGAATGCTGATCGCCGAGAACCTGGCGCTCGCCGACCGACCGTGGCCCAGCCGACGAGTCGAGAGCAGGAGGCTCAGCGGGCCAGCAGGCCCCGGATCACGGCTGCGATCTCGTCGGGTGCCTCTTCGGCCATGAAGTGCCCGGAGTGGGTCAGCCGGTGGTCCAGGTCCGGCGCCCACGCCTTCCACACCCCGGCAGCGTCGTAGCCGAGGTGCGCGCCCCAGTCCTGCTGGACGACCGTCACGGGCATGGCCAGCTGCGACCCGGCGTCCAGGTCCGCTTGGTCGTGCGTGACGTCGATGTCCGCCGAGGCCCGGTAGTCCGCGACGATCGACGTCACTGCCGCGGCGCTCGCGCGCAGGTATTCGGCACGTACGTCCTCGGGCATGATGGTCGGGTCGTTGGCCCAGGCGTCGAGGAACGAGCCGAAGAACGCGTCCGCGCTGCCTGCGATCATCGCCTCCGGCAGGCCCGGCGGCTGCGCCATCAGGAAGAGGTGGTAGCCGACCGCCGCCGAGACGCCATGCAGGACGTTCCACATGTCGAGCGTCGGCACGATGTCGAGGATGCCCAGGTGGGTGATGGTCTCGGGGTGGTCCAGCCCCGCCCGGAAGGCGACGTGGGCGCCCCGGTCGTGGCCGACGAGGGCAAAACGCTCGTGGCCGAGCGCCGCCGCCAGGGACACGACGTCGGCGGCCATGGTGCGCTTGGCGTACACATCGGGGTCGGTGGCGGCCGGCTTGTCGCTGGCGCCGTAGCCCCGCAGGTCAGGACAGATCACCGTGTGCTCGTCGGCGAGCCGCTCGGCGACGTGTCGCCACATCAGGTGGGTCTGGGGAAAACCGTGCAACAGCACGACCGGGCTGCCGCTGCCGCCGACAGCTGCAGCCAGCTCCACACCGTCCGCACCGGGCAGGCGGATGTGATCGAAGCCGGGAATGGTGAGCGTCATGAAGGACCACCCTTTCGGGTCGGGGACTTGACCGGATCAGCCTGGGCGACGGCGATCAGCAACCGATCAGTACGGTTGGGCGCAGCCGACCCCCGGCACGGAGGATGAGGGCATGCGAATCGACGTGCTCGGTGTGGTGCGGGCCCTCCGCGACGACGGCAGCCCGGTTGACCTGGGCGGACCCCGCCATCGTGAGGTACTCGCCCGGCTCGTCGCCGCCGAGGGACGGATGGTCACCACCGACACCCTTGTCAATGACCTGTGGACCGATCCGCCTGCCCGCGCCGTTGGCGCTTTGCGTACCTTCGTCGCCGCGCTGCGCCGTGCCCTCGAACCCGACCGGCCGCCCCGCAATCCGCCGCGCGTCATCGTCACCGAAGGTCCCGGCTACGCGCTGCGCCTGCCGCGCGAGGACATGGACGTCCAGCGGTTCCAGGACACCCTGGCCCGAGCCCGCCGCAACCCCGCCGCGGTGACCGACCTCGGCGCGGCACTCGCGGCCTGGCGAGGACCCGCCTACGCCGATGTGACCGGCTCCGCATGGGCGCAGCGCGAGCGGAACCGGCTGGAGGAATTGAGGTTGGAGGGGGTGGAACTGCGCGCCCGGATCCTTCTCGACTCCGGGGAAGGGGCCGGTCTCGTTGCCGAACTGGGTGCCCATGTCGCCGAACACCCATGGCGCGAGCCGGCCTGGGAGCTGCTTGCCCGCGCGCTGTACCGCGCGGGCCGCCAGGCCGACGCGCTGGCCACCCTCCGCCGTGCCCGCGCGATGCTCGTCGACCAACTCGGACTCGACCCCGGTGGCGACCTTCAGCGCCTGGAGACGGACATCCTCAACGGGTCCGCGCCCCCCGAAGGAGCACGTACGGCGTGGACCGGCCCTGGTGTCCGGCTCGGCCCGCGCACCACCGTGGATCTGGCCCGTACCCTCGCACTGGCGGGTGGCGACGCCCTCGTGCGTTCGCGGCGCGACCGCCTCGCCGCCATCCAGGCGGCGGAACGCACGGGAGACCTCTCCCTGACCGCCCGGATCATCGGCGCCTACGACGTGCCCGCCATCTGGAGCCGGGCCGACGACCCCGAGCAGTCCCGCGCCGTCGTCGCGGCTGCCGAGCGCACGCTCACAGGGCTGGGCCCAGACGGCCCCGCCGACCTGCGCGCCCGCCTCCTGGCCACGGTCGCCGTTGAGAGCCGCAGCGCCGATCTGTCCGGGACCGAGCTGAAGCACGCGCAGCAGGCGGCGCGTCAGGCCGAGGAACTGGCACGGGACTTGGCCGATCCCGCCCTGCTGGCCTTCGCCCTCAATGGGGTGTTCCTGCAGTCATTCAGCAGCCCCGGGCTCGCGGCCGCACGGGACAGGACCGGCGCCGAGATCCTCGACCTGGCCACCCGGCACGAGCTGCCGAACTTCGCCGTGCTCGGCCGACTCGTCCGCCTGCAATCCGCCTCGGCCCTCGGCGACCTCGACGCCGCGACCTCGCACGCCAATGCAGCCGACCAGCTCGCCGCCACCACCGAGGCGCCCCTCGTCTCCGTCCTCACCGGGTGGTTCAGGGCCCGGGCCACGGCCGCCCGCAGCGCCGAACCGGGCGGACCGACTGCCGCCACGGCAGCAGCGCACTACCGCGCTGCCGAGGACGCCCTCCGGACGGCCGGAATGCCGGGGCTGCATCGCGGCCTGTTCCCGCTCGCCCTACTGGGACTGCGCCTGCTGCACGGCCGGCCCGCGCCCACCGACCCGCACCTCGACTGGGGCCCGTACAGGCCCTGGACTCGCCCCCTCGTGCTGCTCGCCCAGGACCGGGGCGAGCAGGCGCGTACCGCCCTCGCTGCGGTGCCCGAACCACCGCGTGACCACATGCAGGAAGCGCTGTGGTGCCTGACCGCCCGCGCCGCCGTGCGCCTCGGCGAGCGCGGAATCGCCGCGCGCGCTGCGGCTGCCTTGCGTGATGCCCGTGCAGATCACGCCGGCGCCGCTAGCGGAATGCTGACCCTGGGCCCGGTGGCGCGGTACCTGGCCGAGGCGGAGGCATGCGCCGGAGCGGGGTAAGCGACCGCAATCCGCGAACGCCGGGCCCGTCCGCGCTCACCCCACGGCCCCGGCGGAATCAGGTCGCATGACCGGCTCACCGTGCAGGTCCTCAACGGCGACACCGTGCTGGACGAACTGGCCCGCCAGGCCGAAGGCGGCTCCGACGACCTGGTGGCCCAGCTGCTCGCGCAGGCCCGGAACGGCGACAGGTAGGGGAGCACAGCAAGATCAATCTCACCGGGATTTCCTGTACCTCAACTACTCACACCCGGAGCTGCGCCCCGGCGGAGCCTGAGCGGAGCCGGGCCGGATCCCGTCGCCGTCGCCCCTGGCCCCGGGCGGGCTCGCGCGCGAGGATGGCGGTATGGACGCGCAGCGGTTCGCCAAGGCCCGCACCGCGCTGCACGCGGTGGCCGAGCACCTGCTGGCCGGTCCGCAGTACCGGGCGGCGGGGACGGTGCGGTTGCGTGCGTATCCGGGTGGGTTCGCCACTCGCTTCGAGCCTCGGCTGCGGGTCAGTGGTGCTCAACTGCTCAGCGCCGGACGGTCGTTGGAGCTCGCGGGGGCGAGCTGCGCGGAACTCGGGGCGCTCGTCGGGATCGTGCCGGGCCGCCCCGAGGGGTTGTACGGGGACGGTTCGGGCGTGGCCCTCGACCAGCCGTTGGAGCTGGACGCGGCGGGTGCGGACGCCGTCGCCGCCTGCTTCGCGCACGGCGACGCCGCGTTGCGGGCGCTGTTCGCGCAGGCCGATCCGGTGCTGTGGCCGGAGCACTTCGATCTGGCGGTGACGATGGACGAGGTGAACTACGGCGTCTCGCCCGGCGACACCTTCCTGGCCGAGCCGTACGCGTACGTCGGCCCGCCGGCGCCGCGCACCGGCGCGTTCTGGAACGCCCCGTTCGGTGCCGCCCGCACCCTCGCCGAGCTGGGCGATCTGTCGGCGACCACGGCTTTCCTGGCGGAGGGCCGACGGCTCGCCTCCGAGCCCCTGTAGCTTCCTCCAAACCGCTTGTGGAACGGTGGCCGTCCGCTTGTGTCGATCTTCAGGATTCCCGTGCGGGCTGGCCTCCGATCAGGGAATCGGTGAGGATTGAACGCTGGGTGCGGCGCGCCCGGTGTGTCTCATGGCACAGCCGTACCTGCGCCCCAGGTGAAACGTTCCTCCCCAGCCAGAGAGCCTCTTCATGCGCTTCCTGAATGACCTCAAGCCCGCGTACGACCTGACGTACGACGACGTCTTCATGGTCCCCAGCCGTTCCGCCGTGGGCTCCCGGCAGGCCGTCGACCTCTCCTCCCACGACGGCACCGGCACCACCATCCCGCTGGTGGTCGCCAACATGACCGCGATCGCCGGACGCCGGATGGCCGAGACCGTCGCCCGCCGCGGCGGACTGGTCGCCATCCCGCAGGACGTCCCGATCGAGGTCGTCGCCGAGGTGATCGGCTGGGTCAAGCAGCGTCACCTCGTGCACGACACCGCACTCGCCCTCGCCCCCGGCGACACCGTCGCCGACGCCCTGGTGCTGATGCCCAAGCGCGCCCACGGCGCGGTGGTCGTGGTCGAGGGCGGCCGGCCCGTCGGCGTCGTCACCGAGGGCGACTGCCAGGGCGTGGACCGGTTCACCAGCCTGTCCGAGGTGATGTCCCGCGACCTGCTGCTGCTCGACCAGGACATCGACCCGCGCGCCGCGTTCGACCGCCTCAACGAGGCGCACCGCAAGCTCGCCCCCGTGGTCGCCCCCGACGGCACCCTGGTCGGCATCCTCACCCGCAAGAACGCGCTGCGCGCCACCCTCTACACCCCCGCCGTCGACGCGTCCGGCCGCCTGCGGGTCGCCGCCACCGTCGGCATCAACGGCGACGTCGCCGGCCGCGCCAAGGCCCTGCTGGAGGCCGGCGCCGACGTGCTGGTGGTGGACACCGCGCACGGCCACCAGGAGGGAATGATCGCCGCGCTGCGCGCCGTGCGCGCCCTCGACCCGCGAGTCCCGATCGTGGCCGGCAACGTGGTCTCCGCCGCCGGCGTGCGCGACCTGGTCGAGGCCGGCGCGGACATCCTCAAGGTCGGCGTCGGCCCCGGCGCCATGTGCACCACCCGGATGATGACCGGCGTCGGCCGCCCGCAGTTCTCCGCCGTCCTGGAGTGCGCCGAGGAGGCCCGCCGGCTCGGCAAGCACGTCTGGGCCGACGGCGGCGTCCGGCACCCGCGCGACGTGGCGATGGCGCTGGCCGCCGGCGCGTCCAACGTGATGATCGGCTCCTGGTTCGCCGGCACCCTGGAATCCCCCGGCGACGTCCAGACCACCGCCGACGGCCGCCAGTACAAGGAGAGCTTCGGCATGGCCTCGGCCCGCGCCGTGAGCAACCGCACCTCCGAGGAGTCCGCCTACGACCGGGCCCGCAAGGGGCTGTTCGAGGAGGGCATCTCGCACTCCCGGATGTTCATCGACCCCGCCAGCCCCGGCGTCGAGGACCTCATCGACTCGATCGTGGCCGGCATCCGCTCCTCCTGCACCTACGCCGGCGCGGCCGACCTCGAGGAGTTCCGGCAGAACGCGATCGTCGGCGTGCAGAGCGCGGCCGGCTACGCCGAGGGCAAGCCGCTGCACTCCAGCTGGGCCTGACGGTCTCGCGCTTTCGGGCTTTCGGGCTTTCGGGCTTTCGGGCTTTTCGGGCGGGCTCCCCTCGCGGGGGCCCGCCCGGGTTTTGTACGAGGGGGGCTTCAGTTGAGCGACAGCGGGGTGAGCAGCGCCCGGCCGACCATGCCGACCGACCCCGACAGCGCGTCCGCCACCAGGCGGTACGCGGGCGGCAGGCGGTGCAGCTCCCACAGCGCCAGGACGGACGCCCAGGCGGCCTCGCGGGCCCGGTCGATGCTCCAGACGCCGACGATGTGCAACAGCGGGTCACCGGCCGGGAGCGGCAGCAGCGTGGCGCGGACCTGCGCCTCCACCTCGGCCAGCAGGGTGTTGATCCGCAGGTAGTCGGCGTGCAGCTGCTCCGGCCGGTGGCCGGTCAGCCGGCAGGTGTCGAGGACGGCGAGCGGCAGGTCGTTCTCGATGTGGGCGTTCATGCCGGCCAGCGCGAACTGCAGCGGGTGGACGTTCGCCGCGCCGCGCAGCTCGAACAACGGCCGCCAGCAGGCCGCCGGCCGCCGCCCCGCCCGGTCGTCTTCGACGGCGGCCAGGTAGCGGGCGGCGAACACGGCGTCGAGCTCCGCCATGGTGGCGGGGTCGTCGAAGTACGCGACGGCGAGATGGTCGCGGACCAGGCGGGTCACGGTCAGGTACATCGCGTTGAAGACGGCGACACCGTCCGCGGCGGGCAGTTCGGTCGAGAGCTCCGTCATCCGGTCGACCACCTGATCGACCGTCAGCACCGGTGTGGTCATGGGCATCCATCCTCCTTCGGTGACGAACCGACAAGCAGATGATGCGCCCACGATGGCAGGGGGCCGGGAGGCTGCCAAGACACGACGCGCGGGCCGGGCGGAGACCACGAGCACTTCGGCGGGTGCGGCGAACCGGCCTCGGCCCGGTGGTGGGCGTCCCGCTGCCGCAGTGGCCGGCCCGGGCGGCTTTCGCGGCCAGGGAACTCCCGTGTGGGACACGGCCGTTGGGCGGTAGGGTGCACGACCCGGGGAGGGCCGCGCAGGAGGGGTGTGGACGAATGGGTCTGGTTTTTTCGCTCACGTTGCCCGGAGTGGCGGTGGCGGTGGTGCTGTTCATGGCGGCCTCGAAGACGGTGGGGCGGCTGGCCGGTTCGGGCTTTGTCCCGGCGCGGTTCCGCAGGCGGCCGGGCCGGGTCGGTAAGGCGCCTTCGATGTCCACTGCGGCCCTGGACGTATTCACCGGCTCGGTGAACGCCGGCAAGGCGGCCGAGTTGGAGGAACGCTCCGCCGAGGCGATGCGTCGGGACGAGGAGGGGGACGCCGCGCCGCCCCGTTCGACCGTCGATCTGGGGTCGGGCCGCGCCGTCATCGTGCTGCCGAAGCGGGCCTTGGGTTCCGATCACGGTGCGGTCGGGGAAGGTTGACCAGGGGTCAGGTCATGTCCGGTCCGCGGTGGGGTGGCGCTGGTCGGTCGGGTTCTCTCCCGGTTGGAACAGTGGCTGATCGATCGGGCCGAGTGCAGGGGGCCTGCGACCTCCGGTCGGCCGCGGCGGCTGGATCGCTGACGCTCGGAGTCGTGCTGTGCGTGCAGCGGGCCGGTGACCAGCTACTCACCAGGCCTGTCTTCCTGGCCGCCGATCTCATGGACGACGTCTGGCACCAACTGCCAAGTGAGGTATGGGAGATCTGATCGCACGTGGCCCGGGCGGCGAGATAGCCGGGTGCGGGGTGGTGTGGGGATGGTGCATGATGGGGGCTGCGGTGGAGCCGAGGGGCTGCTGCCGCTTCCTGTTCCCGGAGGTTTCACGTGGTGAAGCGATATTAGTGGCGGTCCCCACCGCCCTCCGGCCTGCCTGAAGTGACGGCGGCCGGGCCTCCGGATTTCTTGAACGACCTGTTGCGAATGCCTGTCCGGCTGTCTGCGTGTGCTCAACCGCAGGTGTCGGCGCGGGTGCGGTCGTCGTTTTTGGTGGTGCCGTGTATCGCGGGGCGGGTGCGTCCGACGTCTGTTGTTCCTGTACCCCGAGAGGATGGCCATGGCCGCCACCGCGTTCGACCGCAGCATTGCGTTGATGAGTGAACTGATCGAGAAGGAAGAGGAGTTGAGGGAGGGCCCGGCGCTCGGCCGGTTGCTGGAGGTGCTGGCGGGGCGGCAGCGGGCCGATCTCTCGGGGCTGGAGCCGCAGCGGCAGGCCGCGCTGCTGGGGGCGCGGGCGGCGGCGGTGCTGCCGGGGGAGCGGCAACTGGCCGAACTGCTCGGTCAGGGGCGGGTGTTGACGGTGAAGTACGGCATCGACCCGACCGGGGCGGAGGTGCATCTCGGGCATGCGGTGCCGATGATCCTGGCCAGCAGGTTGCAGCGGATGGGGCACCGGGTGGTGTTCCTGGTGGGGGACATCACGGCGCGGATCGGCGACCCGTCGGGCCGGAGTGCGGAGCGGCCGCCGCTGACGGCCGAGGACGTGAGCCGCAATGTCGCGACGTACCAGGCGCAGGTCGGTCCGTTCTTCGACTTCGAGCGGGCCGAATTCCGGTTCAACAGTGAGTGGTTGGCGCCGCTGACGCTGCCGGACTTCCTCACGGTGCTGTCCCGGCTGCCCGCCTCGGCGGCATTGCAGCGGGAGGACTTCCGGACCAGGCTCGCCGAGGGCAGCGGGCTGACGCTGGCCGAGCTGGTGTACTCCGTGGTGATGGCACTGGACTCGGTGGAGCTCGTCGCCGACATCGAACTCGGCGGCCTGGACCAGCTGTTGAACCTCCAGATGTGCCGCCGGGTGCAGACGTCCGCCGGTCAGCAGCCGGAGGTGGTGCTGGCGACCGGGCTGATCGAGGGCACCGACGGCACCGGCGCCAAGATGAGCAAGTCGAAGAACAACTACGTTGGCTTGGCTTTCCCTGCCGAGGAGATGTTCGGCCGCCTGATGGCCTGCGCGGACCGGCTGCTGCCGGACTACCTCCGGCTGCTCACCGAACTCGTCGACGAGGAAGTCGAGTTGCTGCTCGCCCAGGCCGCCGACGGCCGCCGCCACCCGATGGCGGTGAAGACCCTGCTGGCCGCCGCCGTCACCGCGACCGTGCACGGCGCCCCGGCCGCACTCGCCGCCCGCGACGCCTTCCGCGCCCGCTTCTCGCAGCGCCGCTTCTCCGACGCCGGCCCGCTGCCCGCCGTGGACGCGGCCCAGCACGGCGCGGCGACCCTCGGCGAGCTCCTGGTGAAGATCAGCGGGGAACTCCCGAGCCTCAACCAGGTCCGCCGGGTCGCCGAGGCGGGCGGCCTCCGCCTGGTGGTGGAGACTTCCGACGGCGGCGGGCGCACCGTCCCGCTGTCCCGCGCGGACGCCGACGAGCGTCTGCTGGTGGTGCTCGGCGCCCACGACCTGACTCGGGCCAGCGCACAGCGCCGGGTGTTCCTGCGCTGCGGGCGGAAGGTGCTGGAGCTGAGCTGAGACGGCGTCACCAGGTCAACTGCCGCCCGCCGAGGCGGGCTGGCCGGGAGATCCGTACGATCGGCTCCCGGCAGCCCGCCTCCGCGCGGGGGCGGGACGACAGGGGAGCGTCAGTTGGAGCAGGCAACCGCCGCGAGTCCGTACCCGGGCCCGGACGAGATCGACCGGCGGCAGGCGGCCTACCTCGACGCCGTGCGTCGGGGCGACGCCGAGGCCGCCGCGGACCCGGACGGTGCACTGTGGCGGGCCGACTGGGCCAGCGGTACTGACCTGGACCCCCGGCTGGTGTGGCAGGCGCACGTCGGACCGGTCGAGACCGCGGCCTGGGGCGAGACCGGGGACGGGCCCGTGCTGGCGCTGGCCATCGCGCTGGACGAGTACCCGCCGGTCGACGCGAAGCTGCGCCGGCACCGGCTGGAGGTGCGGGACGTCCCGACGGGCCGGGTCCGGACCGTCGGTTGCGAGGTGCCGGTCACGTTGCTGGCGGTGGCGGCCGACGCGGTGGAACCGCTGCTGATCTCCGCCCACTGGGACGACACCGTACGGGTCTGGGGCCTCGACGATCTCGCCCTGCGGTGGTTGGCCGACATAGGCGGGAGCCCTTGGCGCATGACCGTCCTCGGCCGTGGTGTCGATGCCCGACTGCTGATGGAGACCTACTGGAGCAGGGACGGCCTCCAGCAATGGGAGTTGGCGACCGGTGTGCCGCTCGACCGCGCTGGCCTGCCGGTCGGTTCCAACCTCAGCACCGCCACCCGCGCCGACGGGCGCCAGGTCGCCCTGGTCACCGATGACGGTGTCCTGTGCTGGGACCCGCAGGACGGCCGGACGTCCCGGCTTCCGGTGCCCGCCGGGATGCGCGATATCCGGGGCGCGACCCTGTCACTGGCGGGCGGACGGGAACTGCTGACCGTCGCCGACGAGTCCCGCGTCCTGGGCACCGTCGATGTGGCGACCGGGCAGCCCACGGCCGGCCTCCTCGACGCACACGTGGGCTACCAGGGGGAGAGCCTGACGAACACGCACAGCCGCATCGGGCCGCACCACAACCCGACCGTCGTGGGATCCGCCGTCGCCGTGCCGACGATGTGGAACGTCCACCTCTGGGACGTCGAGACGCTGCGGCCGCTCGGCCCGCCGATCACCGGCCCCGTCGCGCTGGCCGAGACCACCGCCGTCCGCCGGGACGGCCGCGACCTGCTGCTCACCTCTTCGAAGCGGGACGGTGTGGTCGCGCTCTGGGACCCGGCCGTCCCGGTGCACCGCGAACCCGGCCACACCCAGCGGCTGGCGGCACTCGCCGTCACCGCACCGGACGGCACCGTGGTGAGCGCCGACGAGGGCGGAACCCTGCTGGCCCGCCGCGCCGCCGACGGCACCCCGCTGGCCCCGCCCCTGCGCACGGGCGTCCAGGTGACGAGGAGCCTGACTGCCTGGTCGGCGGACGGCCGTCCGTACGCCGCCACCGGGTACGGCATCCACATCTTCCCCAACCAGCGCCTGTACCGCTGGGATCTCGCCGCCGGCAGCCCGCTGGGCGAACCGGTCGACACGGGCACCGCCGTCGTCCACTGGATCGCCCACCTGCGCCTGCGCGGTGGCGACGCGGTGGCCACCGCCGGCCTGTACCCGCCCGCGGACTTCGACTCCCGCCCGGACGAGGACGAGGAGGCCGAAGAGGACCACGGCTGGGAGAACGAGATCCGGTTCTGGCACCCCGCCGACGGCACCCTGCTCGCCCGGATCGTCGCCACCGACGTCGAGTCGGGCATCACCGGTCTTGCTGTCGCGACGCTCGACGGACGCCCGACCGCGGTGGTCTCCTCCCACTCCGAGGAACCGATCCGGCTGTACAACCCCGACGACCCCACCGCCCCGCCGGACAGCGTCCCGGGCACGGACGGTCACCCCCTGCTGGCCGTACTCGACGGCCGTTTCGTGGCCGTCCGGTCGGACCAGGGCCACGTGCTCGGCGCCCGCGTGCGCAACTGGCGGCGTTACCCGCACAGCGCGCCCGCCCCCGATGCCACCGTGATCCGCACCTGGCACCGGGACGGCCGCCCCGCCGGACCCGCCATCGAGGACGCCGCGCCCGTCACCGCATTCGCCGCCCGCACCTGGCCCGAGGCGTACATCGCCCGCACGGACGGCACCGTCAGCCTCACCGACCTCAGCACCGGCCACCCGCTGGCCCGCCCCCTGCGCCTGCCGATCCCCGCCACCACCCTCGCGACCACCCCCGACGGCGCCCTGGCCATCGGGTTCGGCCGCGACGTCGCCCTCGTCCGGCCCCCGCTCCGGCGGTTCTAGCGGCTCAGGCCGCGCCTGCTTCGTGGAGGCGGATTTCATCGTCGCATCAGTAACAGTGGAGCGGTGAACCATCGAGATTCGATCCCACCTGAACTCGGTACGCCCCAGCCTCGGGCTGGTATCCAGATCTCACCTTGAAGTCAATGGTCAGCTGGGCGCTACGGCCATCGATTTTTTTAGTGAGGCATATTCCCGCCACATCCTCCGGCGTTCCGGTCACATTCTCGCCAAGCGTCCAGCCCGCTTCGCTGGCCGCCTTTTTGTAATAGGACAGAATTTCCGCCCGTGGCCCAGGGTGTGCATAGGTGTGCGATGCGTAGATCCAGGGCTTCCCGGAGTCGCCGTCTACACATTCGGATTCATTGTTCGAATACCCGAGAGGATCTGGCTCGGTCGGCTCATTCGGCACGGATGAGCCGGGAGGCATGGCGCCGAGGATAGGAATTTCCTCGAGCTTTTGGAGCTGCGCGCCACTTCCCCCACAGCTCAACGACTGCGTAGTCGAGCACCCACTGAGTGGGGTGATCGCGAGCGCCATAGAAATGAGCACAACCATCTTACTGAATTTGCCGTGTGGCACATTTCCCCCTGCAGTCGATAGAAAGCGATGCACAAATGCACGGCGCCCGCCACTAAGTGGCGGGCGCCGATCGGAATGGCTCAGTTCGAAGATCAGGTCCTACTTGTCAGCCTACCTTGCCAGGTGGTTTTGATCATAGAGCCAGTTCCCGATTTTGTGCAGGTACTGGATCAGAAGGCCGCGATTGTTCCAATAGGTCATCTGCGAACGGTTCCAGGAACTGCTGACGAAGATGCGCGCCTTTCGGTTGTTGTACTGGTCGATGTCCGTGTCGCACCGCCTACCGGGGCGGCATTTCGCCTTTTCTCCGTATTCATGGGCGTCACCGAGCCTCTGAGCTGCTGTGGCGCCGACGAAGTACGTCAGAGTGGCCATCCAGATGAAGTGGCGCGCTGCATTGTTCCGGGACTCGCTGGTGCCGATCCTCCAGACGAGGATCTGGGAGAAGCAGGAGACCATGACGCAGCGGGCATAGCCGAGGCTCATGCACGCGCTCCATTCCTGGCTCGTCTTGCTGGTCCTGCCATCGAGGTCGTAGTGATTGACCGGATCGCCGTTGCCGTAGTCATAGGCGTTGGCGCTCCCTCCGGGGGCCGGGTCCTTGGTCAGGAATCGTCCGGTCGCCGGATCGTACAGGCGCAGCCCCATCAGAACGAGGCCGGTGGCGGTCTCGTCCGATCGCTGCTTTCCGCCCAACCATCCGTAGCGGGCCGGTTGCTGTCCGGCGCGCGGATTGCCGTACTCGTCTGCGTCGAGCACGGTTGGAGCCTGGGCGGTGTCGGCGGGGAGTTGAAGCGCCACGTCGACGTGCAGGTTGGTGAACTGCAGGACGGTACCGCCGGTCCTGCCCGTCGTGGCGACGAGGTTTCCGTCCGGCCCCTGGAGGTTGCGGGTGACGGTTCCTGCGCTCAGCTCGTGCGCGAAGCCTGCAAAGGATCCGCGCAGCGCAGCGGCTGGTGCAGGCGGCGGGTCATGAGCTGATGTTGCGCAGGGTTGAGGCCTGAGCGCCACCGGCCACCGGTCGAGCGCGTCGACCGGTGAGCCTGGCTGATGGATCGTCAGGAGGCGTGCAGCACAATCGGGTTGGTGAGTGCTGCCATCGGACCCCACGGCAGGTCGGGGCCCATGGAGTTGCCCTTGCCCGGGGTGCCGTCCGGCTTGGGGTGGCGGACTTCGGCGCGGACGTAGGTGGCGAGGGAGGCGGTGGTGCGCCACGTCACGGTGGCGGTGCCGGTGGTGGGGAGGGGCTCCTGGTGGAGTTGGCCCTCGTCGGTGATGAGGCGGACGGTGCCGTTCGGGACGCCGGTGACGGTGAGGCGGACGTCGACGGGGGCGTCGGCGGGGACGGTGAGCCGTTCGCCGATGGTGGCTCGGCGGCCGTGGCCGGTGGCGGTGAACTCGAGCTGGACGGCGGCGGATTCGGCCAGCCAGGTGTGGCCGGCGCGGAGGGCGGTGAGGATGGCGGTGCGGTTGAGGTCGTCGGCGAGGACCACGTTGTGGGGGGTGCCGATGGGCTGGGGGGCGCTGTGGGCGTCGCTGTTGCCGAGGGCGGGGAGCCAGTTGCGGCCCTCGCGGAGGGCGGTGGCGAGGTTGGCGTCCCAGGTGTCGACGGTGGATTCGTCGTCGTACGTCCAGGGGCCGTTCCACACCTCGACGGCGTCGGTGTCCTGGTAGCCGAACTTCCACTGGCAGGCGACGTACGGGCAGTAAGGGTGGGCAGCGACGACGAGGCCGCCGGAGCGGTGGACCTGGCGGGCGAAGCGGGGGAACTGGTCGTCGCGGGCCCGGTAGCGCCAGTCGACGAACTGGCCGGGGGCCAGGCCGAGGGCCAGCCAGTGGCCGTTGCGGGTGGTGATCTCCTCACCGGGGACGATCAGTAGGTCGGGGCCGGCCAGTGGGCCCCAACTTCCGTGCGAGGACGAGGTGTTGTGGTCGGTGGAGACGATGAAGTCGAGGCCGGCGGCGCGTGCCCCGGCGGCGACCTCGGCGGGCAGCCGGCGGCCGTCGGAGTGCACCGTGTGCAGGTGGCAGTCGCCCCGGTACCAGGCGCGGCCGCGGCCGCGGGCCCGCTCCGGCGGGTAGGCGGGGACGAAGGCCGGGCCGGGCGGGCCGAACCGGAGGGTGACCTGAACGGTGTAGGCGAGTCCGGCGGGGGCGACCTGGTAGGGGCCGAGGACGACGTGCCAGGTGCCGGGGTTGATCGGTCCGGGCAGGTAGCCGGGGGTGGCGGTCTCGCGGGACAGGCTGAACTCGGTGCGGAAGCCGCCCGACCACCCGCGGAAGCCTTCGCCGCCGAGGGCGGTGCCGCGTTCGTCGAAGATGCCGATGTCGCACGAGTTGCCGGGTGTGCCGGGCGGGACGGCCGGCCGGTCGTAGCTGTAGGAGACCGCGATCTCCCGTACACCGCGCGGTACGTCGAACGGGAGGTAGACGAAGTCCGGTGCGCCGGTGGGTAGTTGGCCGGTCAGGGTGAGCACCTGGTCCGAGGCGGCGGCGTGCGCCTGGCCGGTGGTGCCCGTCAGGGCGGCGGCGGCGCCGGTGGCCAGGCCGGTGCGCAGCACGGTGCGGCGATCGGTCAACTGGCGGTCGGTGGAAGGGAGATGGGGATCGGCGGGCATGGCGTTCTCCAGAGCGGTCGGCGTCGCCCGGCTGTCTACCCGCCGGGGTGAACCGCCGGTGAGGCGTGGCCCACCGGCAGGTGAGTACTCGGCGTGGTGATGGCGAACCGGTCATGGCCGAACGCGGCTGTAGCACCATCCGGGACGCGGCGCTGAAGGATCGCCGCGCGCGCCGCTCGTCCGGGTGAATCCGGGGCGGGGGGCCGTCGCGGGGTGCGTGGTGCGACAAGTCTGAGAGTCCCGGCGGGGGGCGCACGAACCGTTCGTCCGCGCGTTCGGGAATCCCCTGCTGGAAGGGGTAACTCCGTTGGTGGAAAGGCATTCTGACGGACCGTCAGAACCATTCGAGCCACCGGCTATGCTGCTTCGCGCCCGGGCCCCGCCGCACCGCCCGGACCCGCGTCTCCATCCCTTTGACCGTATGAGGACACCGATGCTTCGACCCGGATCGTCGCCAGGAAACCGGCTGCCCGCAGCCGTACTCGTCGGCCTGCTGCCCGCGGTCGTGACCGGCGTGACGGTGGCCCTCGCGGCGACCGCCGGGCCGGGGCAGGCGATCTCGGGGATTCTGCTGTGCGGTCTGGTGGGCGCCGCGGCCGTGGCGGCGGCAGGGCTCGAAGCGGTGCGCCGGGGCCGGGCGTTGGAGGAGGCGCGCGCGGCCGGCGCGCGGCAGGAGGAGGACGTGCTCCGGCGGCTCGCCCGCCAGCAGGCCGGCATGATCGACCTGGCCAAGCGGGAACTGCCCGAGGCGATCAACCGGCTCCAGCGCGGCGAGTTCATCACCGACGTGCTCCGCTCCTACGAGCAGCGCCACCTGGCCGACGTCGGCGAGGACTTCCACGAGGCCCGGCACACCGTGGTGCGCTCCGTCCTCGACGCCGTCGACAACGAGGAGGCGATGCGCGAGTCCACCCAGCGCGCGTTCGTGAACATCGCCCGCCGCGTGCAGGCGATCGTCCACCGGCAGGCCGTCGACCTGCGCGAGATGGAGATGCGGCACGGCGACATGCCCGCCGTCTTCAACGACCTGCTGCTGCTCGACCACGGCAACGCGCTGATCGGCCGCCTCGCCGACTCGATCGCCGTGCTCGGGGGTGCCCGACCCGGCCGCCAGTGGAGCCGGCCCGTCCCGCTGTACAGCGTGCTGCGCGGCGCCATGTCCCGGATCCTCGACTTCCGCCGGATCTCACTGCACCCGGTCTCCGAGGTCGCGATCGTCGGACCCGCCGTCGAACCGCTGATCCACGCGCTGGCCGAACTACTCGACAACGCCACCCGCTACTCGCCGCCGCAGACCGACGTCCACCTCACCGCCGTCGAGGTGCAGACCGGCATCGCGATCGAGATCGAGGACGGCGGCCTCAGCCTCGGCGAGGAGGGCCGGGCCAGGGCCGAACGGATGCTGGAGGAGGCGCAGTCCGGCATCGACCTCAACGACCTCGGCGAGACCCCGCGGCTCGGCCTCGCCGTGGTCGGCCGGCTGTCCCGCATGTACGGCTTCCAGGTGTCGCTGCGCCCGTCCGCGTACGGCGGCGTGCGGGCCGTGCTGATCGTCCCGCAGCGGTACATCACCACCGCGCCCGCGCCCGCCCGGGCCCACGGCATCGGCCGGATGGCCAGCGGCCACCCGGCGGCGAACCGCAGGACGGACATGCACCCGGGGAACCCGGTGTGGACGCCGCCCGCCGGCGAGCCCGCCACCGAGCCGGCCACTGAGCCGGCCCCGGCCCCCGTCCCCGCCCCGGCCGTCCCGACCCACACGCCGTCCGGCGGATTCGCCGCCGCCTCGGCCTTCCCGGCCGCCGGAGGCTCCGCCGCAGCCCGGCCGCGGGTGCCCGCGCCGTCCCCGTCCCCGTTCCCGTCCCCGCCCCCGTTCCCGGGCGAGGACGACTACCCGGTGGTGACCGAGCGGACCGCCAACGGCCTGCCGCAGCGCCGCCGCCACGCCCCGCCGCTGCGCGGCACGGTCGGGCTCGGCGCCCCCCGGCCTCGGCGGGCCCCCGCACAGGCACCCGCCACCGCACCCGCTCCCGCGCAGGCATCAGCACCCGTACCCGCACCCGCGCCCGTCGCCGAGCCGGTTCAGCCCGGCCTGTGGCTGGCCGCGTTCACCGAGGGCGTCAACGGCACCGCGCCCGGCGCCCCGGCGGACGGCCACCACGCCAGTGAAGAGTCAGCAGGGAAAGGCGAGAAGTGATTCAGCAACGGACCAACATGGACTGGATGCTCAGGGACCTCGCGGAGAGCGTCCCGCACGCCCGGCACGCCATCGTCCTGTCGGCCGACGGCCTGCGGCTGGCCCAGCACGGCACCGACCCGGACACCGCCGACCGGCTGGCCGCGGCCTGCGCCGGACTGCAGAGCCTGGCGCACGCGGTGGGCAGCGAATTCCCGCACGGCGACGGCCGGATGCGGCTGGTGGTGATCGAGGTCGGCGGCGGTTTCTTCTACCTGATGGCGGCCGGCTCCCGAGCGTTCCTCGCGGTGCTCGCCGACGAGGGCGTGGACGCAGGACTGGTCGGCCAGCGGATGCGCGACCTGGTCGCGCGGATCGGCGAGCACCTCACCACACCGGCCCGTACCGGCGAACAGCTCGCGTGAGTCGGCGTCCCCGATGAGCAACCAGGACTGGGAACAGGTCGGCCCCGAGCGGTACTTCGTGATCGGCCGGGGGCGCGACGGGCAGCCCGCCGCGACGGACTTCGACCTGGTCACGCTGATCCTCGCCCGTTCCCGGCCCGAGCCCGCCATGCCGCCCGAGCACGCGGCGATCCTGCGGATCTGCGGCTCGCCGCTGTCGGTGGCCGAGATCTCCGCGTACCTGCGACTGCCGAACAGCCTGGTCATCGACCTGCTGACCGAGCTGTTCGGCGCACGCCGGATCGAGGCGCGCGCCCCGATCCCGCCGGCCGACCTTCCCGACCTTTCCCTGTTGGAGGCAGTGATCCATGGACTTCAGCGGCTCTGAGCCGGTGCGCGGGCCGCGCGAGGCCGACCTGCTCCCGGCCACGGTGGCCGCCGCCGTCAAGGTCGTCGTGGTCGGCGGCTTCGGGGTCGGCAAGACCACCCTGGTCGGCTCGGTCAGCGAGATCCGACCGCTGACCACCGAGGAGACCATGACCGAGGCCGGCGTCGGCATCGACGACCTGGCCGGGGTGGAACGCAAGCGCGCCACCACCGTGGCGATGGACTTCGGCCGGATCACCATCAGCGAGGAGCTGGTGCTGTACGTCTTCGGGACCCCCGGCCAGGAACGCTTCTGGTTCCTCTGGAACGGCCTGTTCGAAGGCGCACTCGGTGCGGTCGTGCTGGTCGACACCCGCCGCCTGGAGGCCGGCTTCGACGTGCTGGGCCGGCTGGAGGACCGCGGCGTGCCGTTCGTCGTCGCCGTCAACTCCTTCCCCGAGTCCCCGGCCTACCCGCTCGACGAACTGCGCGCCGCGCTCGACCTGCCGTCGCACGTGCCGATCGTCGAGTGCGACGCCCGCGCCCGGGAGTCGGGCCGCGACGTGTTGATGGCGCTGATGCGCTACCTGTACGACCTCGCGGCCCAGCCCGTCGGCTGAAGCCCGGCCCGCCGGTTGAAGCCCGGCCCGCCGGTTGAAGCCCGGCCCGTCGGCTGAAGCCCGGCCTGCCGGCTGAAGCCCCACACGTCCGTTGACGCCCTGCACCGTACCGATCGGAGACCTCCCGTGATCCCCGAAGAGCGCACGTACAACGGCGCCGTCCCCCCGCCCGGCTGCCCGGCCCACGGCGCCACCCCGCTCCAACGGAGCGACCTGCGGCGGCTGTTCGGGCCGGAGGCCGAGGCCGACCCGGTCGGCCTGTACGAGAAGCTGCGCGCCGAGCACGGCGACGTCGCGCCCGTCCTGCTGCACGGCGACCTGCCGGCCTGGCTGGTGCTCGGCTACTCCGCCAACCTCACCGCGATGCGCACCCCCTCCCGGTTCTCCCGCGACTCCCGCCGCTGGACCGAGTTCCAGGAGGGCCGGGTCGCCCCCGACTCGCCGGTGCTGCCGGTGATCGCCTGGCAGCCGACCTGCTCGTTCGTCGACGGCGAGGAGCACCGGCGGCTGCGCACCGCCGTCACCGACGGCCTGAACGGCTTCGACCGGCGCGGCATGCGGCGTTACGTCACCCGCTTCGCCGACCAGCTGATCGCCGAGTTCGGCGGCACCGGCCGGGCCGACCTGGTCTCCCAGTTCTCCGAGCAGCTGCCGATGCTGGTGATGACCCAACTGGTCGGCATGCCCGAGGAGTACGGCCCGCGGCTGGTCGAGGCCGCCCGCGACCTGGTCCGGGGCACCGAGACCGCCGTCGCCTCCAACGAGTACGTGGTGGAGTCGCTGCGCCGCACCATGGACCGCAAGCGCTCCGCCCCCGGATCGGACCTGGTCACCCGGCTGATGGAGCACGAGTCCGGCCTGAGCGAGGACGAGGTGCTCCAGCACCTGCGATCGGTGCTGCTGGCGGCCAACGAGACCACCATCAACCTGATCTCCGAGACGCTGAAGATGGTGCTCACCGACGGCCGTTTCCGTGCCCACCTGTCCGGCGGGCAGATGACCCTGCCGGACGCGCTCGACCAAGTCCTGTGGGACGCGCCGCCGTTCATGCTGGTCCCGGGCCGCTGGGCGACCGGCGACACCGAGCTCGCGGGCCGTAGCATCAAGGCCGGCGACATGCTGCTGATCGGCCTCGCCGCCGGAAACGCCGACCCTGCGGTGCGGCCGGACCTGAACAAGCCCTTGTTCGGCAACCGTTCGCACCTGGCGTTCGGCAGCGGCCCGCACGAGTGCCCCGGCCAGGAGATCGGCCGGGCGATCGCCGAGACCGGTATCGACATTCTGCTCACCCGGCTGCCGGACCTCCAACTGGCGGTCGAGGAGGACGAGTTGGTCTGGCGCGGGAACTGGATGTCGCGGCACCTGACCGGGCTGCCGGTCAGCTTCACCCCGCGCAACGCGCTGCAGCCGCAGGACCCGACCACCACGGCCAGCGCCCCGGTGATCTCCACCCCCGTGCCCGCGCCGCCCACCCCGCCCGCCGGGTACGCTCCGCCGGTCGAGCCCGTGCGCGCGGTGCCGGAGCGGCGTCGCGGCTGGTGGGCCGGCCTGTGGGCGAAGCTGGTGGGCTGACACGCGGCCGACCCCGGTGCCGGGGCGTTGACGTCGGCGCGGGGCCCGGGGCGTTGACGTCGGCGCGGGGCCCGGGGCTTGTCCGGCCGATCCTGCCGGGTGCGTGCCGCCGGAACCCCACCCCCAGTCCGCAACGACTGGGGAGACGCGCTGATCCGACAAGATCGGCCGGAAAGAACCTAGTCGTGCGGCATTCGGTGGGCATCGGTCGAATGACCAGTCGCCGTGACCTGCTCCGCCCGCCGGCCGGCCCCGGGTGGGATGGCATCGTCGCAGGTCAGGGCGGGTTTCGGCGGCTTGGCGGGTGGCCGGTGAGTCGCCGGTCCGCGTGGGCGGGCGGTTGGCCGCCGCCGTTCCGGGCGGATAGGAATGCTGTCAGGACGAGGGGGCGCGACGCAGCCCGGACGGAATCCGACCGGTGCGCTCCTCGGCCGCCCCTTCCAGGCTCGGACCGTTGCCGGGTGTGAACCTTCGGAGCACCGATCCCGCACCGGTCGGACGTATTCGAACCTTCACGCGGCGCGAGAGCCGGTCGGGGCCTGTACCGACCTCTGGAACGACACGATGGGACCCTTCCATGCACCACTCGGGCACCAACGCACTCCTGTCCGCCCCCAGCGCTCTCTCGGCATTCGTCCCGGCGCCGCGGCCTGCCCCGGAGGCGGGCTCCGGCGGCGGCATCCTCGACTTGCTGCCCGCATCGGCGGGCGCCGCCGCCGAGCAGTGCGTCTACGTCACGCTGCACCTGGCCGGGCGGGCGGTCCTGCGCCGCCCGCACGCCGAACTGCCCGTCGTACCGGGCGATCTGGTGATCAGTGGCGGTCGGTACCCGGCGAACCTGCTGCGGGGGGCCGACTGCGCGAGCCGGATGTACCGGGTGCCGTGCAAGGTGCTGGGGATCTCCGCGGCCGAGGTGCGGGCCGCCGGCACCCTGCTCGCCCCGGGCTCCACCGGGACCGGGGCGCTGGCCTCGCAGTTCCTCGCCGCGCTGGGCGAACACTCCGACCGCCTCGCCCCGCTGGCCCGGATCCGGCTGGCCCGCAGCACTGCCGACCTGCTCGCACTCCTGATCACGGACCTGCTGGACCAGGACGACCCGGGCCGGGCGGGCGGCTCCGCCGAACTGCTCGCCCGGATCCGGGCCCACATCGAGCAGAACCTGGGCGACCCCGAGCTGTCGCCGGAGTCCGTCGCGGGCGCCCTCTGCATCTCGGTCCGCTACCTCCACCGGCTGTTCCAGCAGGACGGCACGACGGTCGGCCAGTGGATCCGCCACCGCCGCCTGGAAGCCTGCCGCCGCGACCTGGACCGGCCGGCGAACCGCCGGGTGCCGGTGGCGGTCGTCGCGGGTCGCTGGGGATTCATCAGCGCCTCGCACTTCAGCAGGGTGTTCCGCGAGGTCTACGGCCTGACCCCCAGCCAGTGGCAGGGCCGCGCCGACACCCGCCCCGCCTGATCCTCTCCGCGCGCGGAACCGACCTCCCGCGCACTCTCCGCGCGCGGAACCGACCTCTCCGCGCACTCTCCGTGCACAGAACTGGCCTCACAGCGCACTGCGGGGCGTCCGGTGCCGTCCACGCACAGCTGCCGGCGGGTGGCCGGGGCGCCGCGTGGCAGGATGGCCGGGACCAGACGGATCCGAAGAACGACGAGGCCAGCGACGTGACGACCGCCCCTGCCGGCGCCGACCTGAGGGGCCCGCGCAGGCCGTCCGGGGAATCGGCGGCCGTCCGACCCCAGCTGCCGGCGGAGCAGCCACTGCTCGGCCGCGAAGGCGAGCGGGCCAGGATCGGCGAGTTGGTCGAGACGGCGGTCGGCGCGGGCCGGGGACCGTCCGTGCTGGTGCTGACCGGTGAACCCGGCGCCGGGAAGACGTCGCTGCTCGACCAGGCCGCCGAGCAGGCGGCCGCGCGGGGTGCGCTGGTGCTGCGGGCCCGCGGTAGCGAGAGCGAGCACGGGATCGGCCTGGCCGCGCTGCACCAGCTGCTGCGGCCGCTGCTGGCCGGTGCCGGGCGGCTTCCGGAGATCCAGCGCCGGGCCGTGCGCGGCGCGTTCGGCATCGGGGCCCGGGCCGGGGAGCCGGTCGATCCGCTGCACCTGCGGGTCGGTGTCGCGACCCTGGTCGGTGACGCCGCCGTCCGGCAGCCGCTGCTGCTGGTGGTCGACGACCTCCAGTGGCTGGACCTCGGTTCGCTGGACCTGCTGGCCTTCGTCGCGCGCCGGCTGGACGGCGAGGCCGCCGCGCTGCTGGCCGCCGCCCGCGAGGACACCGTTCCGCTGCGGTTCGACCGGGACTTCCCGCAGCTGGCCGCCGGGCCGCTGGACCGGGCCTCGGCCGGGCTGCTGCTGGACGCCCAGCCCGTTCCGCCGTCCGGCCGGGCCCGGTCCCGGATCCTTCAGGAGGCGGCCGGGAACCCGCTGGCCCTGGTGGAGCTCAGCCGTGCCCTCGCCCACGGCCGCGCCGAGTCCGGCGGCAGCCGGACGCTGCCGCTGACCAAGCGGCTGGAGAACCTGTTCGCCGCGGACCTCCCGGATCTGCCGCCGGACACCCGGCGGGCCCTGCTGCTCACCGCGGCCACCGACACCGGCGAGCTGTCCGACGTGGTCGGCGCGGCCGGAGGCCTGGACTGCCTGGCGGCGCTGGAGCCCGCCGAACGCGCCGGGCTGGTCCGCGTCCAGGACGGTCTGCTGCGGCTGCGGCACCCGCTGGTCCGGTCCGCGATCTACGGGGCGGCGTCCTTCACCGAACGCCGATCCGCCCACCTGGCGCTGGCGGGCGCGCTCGGCCACGAACCCGACCGGCGGGCCTGGCACCTGGCCGCCGCCGCGACCGGCCCGGACGCCGAGGTCGCCGACGCGCTCGCCGGCAGCGCCGAACGCGCCCGCAGCCGGGGCGGGCACGCGGCCGCCGCGGCGGCCCTGGAACGCGCCGCCGACCTCACACCGGACCCGGAGCTGCGCTGCCGGCGGCTGCTGGCGGCCGCCCAGTCCGCGATGTTCGGCGGGCATCCGCAGTGGGTGGGCGAATTGACCGCCCGGGTGCCCGCGACCACCGACCGGCCGGAGCTCCGCGCCCAGGCGGGCGTGCACTCCGGCTGGGCGCTCGGCGTGACTCTCCGTCATGATGCGGCCCTGGAGTCCCTGTTGGCGGTCGCCGAGCAGCACTCGGCGACTTTGCCCGGGCTCGCGTTCAACGCGCTCAGCGTGGCCGCAACCTCCGCGTACGCCTCCGGAGACCCCTTCTACCGGTCCGAACTGCGGCGGCTGGCCGAGCCGTTGACGGACGTGCCGGACGCGGTCGGCCGCGCCTGGCTCGCCGCCGCGACCGCCGACCGGGCCCGCGCGCTGGAGCTGTTCGTGGCGGCCCGCGCAACGATGCGGGAGGACGACCTGGGCCACCTCGTCGTCCTCGGCGGCACCGCCTGGTGCCTGGACGAGACGGAGCCCGCCATGGAGCTGCTCGGCCGCGCCCTGGACCAGCTCCGCCGGGCGGGTACGGCCGGCACCAACGCCACCGTCTCGCAGGCACTCGCGCTCGCCCAGTACGAGTCGGGGGCCTGGACGGCCGCGCGCAACAGCACCGAGGACACCCTGTGGATGGCCGCCGAGGCGGGCGCCGACCTGTCCGCCACCGGCACCCGGATCCTGCAGGCCACCCTGGATGCCCGGCAGGGCGACCCGGCGGCCCGGGAGCGGGCCGAGGCGGCGGTGCGCGGCCTCGACCTGCGCCGCTCGCTGGCCCTCCAGGTGCGCCATCGGGTGGCACTGTCGATCGCCGCCACCGCCGCCGGTGACCACGCCGAGGCGTACCGGCAGATCCGGGCCGTGTTCACCAGGGACATCCGGCCCCGGCCGGTGCACTACCACGCCTCGCTGTACTACCTGGGCGATCTGGCGGCGGCCGCCGTGCACGCCGACGAGGCCGCGGACGCCCGTGCGGTGCTGGAGTCCGTCCAGCCCGACCTCGGCGAGGACCGCTCGCCGCGACTGCACGCGATCGCCGAGCGGGCGGCGGCGCTGCTGGCCGAGGGCGAGGACGCGGAACGGCACTTCCGGGCGGCGCTGGCGGATCCGGCCGGGGACAACTGGCCGTTCGAGCGGGCGCTGGCCCAGCTGGACCACGCGGAGTGGCTGCGGCGCCGACGCCGGTCTGCGGAGGCCCGACCGCTGCTCGGCGCGGCGCTCGAGACCTTCCGGCGCCTGGACGCCGGGCCGTGGCGCGACCGGGCCGCCGCCGAACTGCGGGCGGCCGGTGCGGACGTGTCGACCGCCGACGCCGGCGCGTCGCAGGATCCGCTCACCCCGCAGGAACAGCGGATCGCCGAACTCGCCGCCCGGGGGCTGACCAACCGGGACATCGCCGCCCGGCTGTACCTGTCGCCGCGCACCGTCGGCTACCACCTGCGGAAGGTGTTCGCCAAGCTCGGCATCCGGGCGCGGGCCCAACTGCGGGACGCGCTGGGCGGGATCGACTGACCGTCATTCGTTCGGCCGCCCGGAGACCCTCCCCCACAGGGGGTCGCCGGGCGGCCGTTCCGATTCAGGGGCGGCTGCTACTTGCAGGCCCCGAGGTCCTCCCAGACGCCCCACTGGCCGGTGCTGCCGGGCTGTTCGCCCTGGGTCCACCACTTGGCGCGCCAGTTGTGGTTGCTGTAGGAGGCGCTGTCGCCGCCGTTGTAGACCCGGGCCGGGTCCCACGCCGCGGCCGTGCAACTGCCGTTGCCGCCACCGGGGTTGCCGCCGCCGGTGCCGCCGATGTTGACGTCGATGCAGGAGTAGAACGCGTTCGCGGTGTCGGAGACGTTCCACACCGCGAGGACCTTCTGCCGGCCGGTGTAGCTGCCGAAGTTCACCTGGTGGCTGACGTCCGCCGGGGGCTGGGCGTTGTTGCCGGAGAACTGGGCGATCAACCGGTTTCCGATGAAGTACTGCCAGTTCGCAGTGGCGTGACGGGCCGTCAGGTGCCAGCTGAAGGTCTGGGTGGAGGACACGTTGGCGACCTGCCAGCCCTTGGAGTCGTCGTCCAGCTCCGCGTACTCGGAGTGGCCGCCGGAGCAGCTGAACAGGCCCTTCGGGCCCTCGACGCTCTGCGGTTCGTACTTGATCTGCCCGCAGACCACGACCTCGTTGGCGCACTGCGCCTGGCGGCTGGCCGGGTCGGTGACCCAGCCGTGGGCGCTGGCGGTGCCGGCCGACATGGTCAGCCCGAGCAGCGGGGCGACCAGCGCGCCGATCGCGGCGGTCACCTTTCTGTCTGCCTTCATCTCTCTTTGCCTCCTGATGTGGGGTCAGGGCGCGCCTCCCGGCAACCGATCGGGGCGGGGCCGGGAGAGCGGTCATAGGTCTAGACCGGATGCGCCGAGGGAGACGATAGCGGCGTGGCGGGCGCGGTCAAGAGGTCGCGCCGGACGGGTGTTCGGGCAACCCGGGCAGGTGCAGCTGCCAGACCCGGGCCGGGGGCAGGTTCGCCAGCACGGTGCGGCTGCCGGTCGCGCCGGCCCGCAGGTGGGCGGCCACGGTGCGCTCCACCATGGCGTGCCGGTGGAGCTCGGCGCGGGTGGCGAACAGTGCCCGGGCGCGACGGGTGCCGAGGTAGGCGAACCAGGTCAACGTCCCACCAGGGTGCAGAAGTTCGAGGTAGCGGGCCATGATGCGATCGACCTGCGCGGGCGTGAAGTTGGTCAGCGGCAGGCCGGAGACGATCACGTCGTAGCGCCGGTCGGTGGCCAGCTCCTCCACGTACGCCTGGTGCACCGTCACCCGGGTGGCGGCCTGCGCGGGCACCAGGTCGCGCAGCCGGGCGGCGAAGCGCGGATTGGCCTCGACCACGTCCAGGCGGCTGCCGCGCGGGAGTTGGGGCAGCAGGACGCGGGTGACGGCGCCGGTGCCCGCGCCGGCCTCCAGGACGTCGATCGGGTGCGGGGCGCGGACCCGCACCGGGGCGGTCAGCGCCCGGGCGAGGGCCCGGCTGCTGGGGGCGACCGCGCCGGTGGTGCGCAGGTCGCGGACGGCTTCGCGGAGGAACGCCAGACCGTCGGCCCGGGGCCGCGGCGGCGGAATGCTCTGATCGGTCATGCCTTCGACGCTAGGAACGCGAAGCGCTTCGGCGATCCGCCGTCGGGCGGCCGTCGGTACCGACGAAAGTCGGTGGTGGGTACGGCCGTTCGGCGATCCCACCGGCCGGGAAGACTGCCTAGCATGGACGCCGTGACGTGGTGGAAGAGCCCACTGTGGGCGATCGCCGGACGGGCGGCGGTGCTGACCTTCCTGGTGGTGGCGATCAACCAGAACAGCGCCAAACTCGGCTACGAGAGCGAGCGGTTGAAGCTCACCCTGGCCGCGGCGTGCTGCGCCGCGTGTCTGACGGTTCCTCAACTACGTTTGAAAGTAGCGCCGGTGGTGACCGTGGTGTTCACCGCATGGTGGGGCTGGCTGGTCGATCTGCTGCTCGCCGCGGTGATGTTCGACCTGGCGGTGGCCCGGCGGACCAGGCTCGCGCTGCTCTGCGCCGCGCTCGCGCTGGCCGGCAACCTGGCGGGCCCGCGGGCCGCCTCGGTGTGGGTCGGGCAGCGGTGGATGTCCACGCTGACGGTGCTGCTGTTCGGGCTGGTGCTCGGCCTGTGGCAGGGCAACCGGCGCCGCCTGGTGCAGACCCTGGGCGGGCAGGTCGAACAGTTGCGGGTGGAGACCCGGCTGCGGGAGGACGCGGCACGTGCCGCCGAACGGTCCCGGATCGCCGCCGAGATGCACGACGTCCTCGCCCACCGGCTCAGCCTCATCGCTCTGCACACCGGCGTCCTCGCCACCCGCGGGGCCCAGCTGCCCGGCCCGGTCGCCGACCGGCTGGCCATCCTCCGCACCACCTCCGTCGAGGCGCTCACCGACCTGCGCGAGGTGCTCGGCGCGCTCCACGACCCGCAAGCGGTAGCGGCCGACGCGCCCGCCGTCCGCGAGGTCGCCGCGCTGGTCGAGGACGCCCGCGCCGCCGGGCAGCAGGTCGCGCTGACCGTCACCGGCCGGGGCCCGGACGCGCCGACCACGCACCGGCTGGCCGCCTACCGGATCGTCCAGGAGGCGCTCACCAACGCCCGCAAGCACGCCGACGGGGCGCAGGTCGAGGTCCGGGTCGACTACCGGCCGCCCGCCACCCTGGTCGAGGTCACCAACGGCGCGGGCACCGCCGCGTCCACCGCCGTCGACTCCGGCTACGGCCTGGTCGGCCTGCGCGAACGCGTCACCGCGCTCGGCGGCCGGCTCGACGCCGGCCCGGCCGGCACCGGCTCCTGGCGGCTGTCCGCCCGCCTCCCGCACCCCGCGGCGAAGGACGGCTCCGCATGAGCCGCACTCCGGCGGCCCGCCCGGGTGTGGGGGTGCTCGCGTCGGCACATGCTTTCCGTTCCACCGCTCGAAGGGCGGCTTCGATGATTCGCACCCTGGTCGTCGACGACGACGCACTGGTCCGCCTCGGCCTCACCGACCTGCTCGACGGCGACCCCGGCATCGAGGTGGCCGCGCAGGCCGCCGACGGCCTCCAGGCGATCGAACGGGCAAGCGCTTTCCGCATCGACGTCGCCCTGGTCGACATCCGGATGCCCCGGATGGACGGCATCACCGCCACCGCCCGGCTGCGCGCCCTGCCGTCGCCGCCGAAGGTGATCGTGCTGACCACCTTCGACCTCGACCGGTACGTCTACGACGCGCTGGCCGCCGGCGCCGACGGGTTCCTGCTGAAGGACACCGACCCCGCCGAGATCCTGCGCGCCGTCCACCTGGTCGCGGCCGGCTCCGCGATGCTGCACCCCGCCGCCGCGCGCCGCGTCATCGACCGCTACCACGCGAGCGGCCGCACCGCCGCGACCGCCGCCCGGGCCCGCCTGGAGCGGCTCACCCCGCGCGAACGCGACGTGCTGGCGCTGCTCGCCGAGGGCCTCGCCAACGCCGACATCGCCGAGCGCCTCGCGATGCGGGAGAGCACCGTCAAGGCGCACGTCAGCCGGATCCTCACCGCGCTCGCCGTCACCAACCGCGTCCAGGCGGCGCTGCTGGCCCGGGACGCGGCCGGCTGACGGAACGGCGAACCCCGCCGACCGCAGGGGTGCGTTCGACGGGGTTGGCGGCACAGGCAGTCGGACGTTCAGCTGTCCGAACGGTTGTTGTCGTCGTAGGTGCTGGTGCCCTCGTCGAGCAGTGGGCCGTTGGCCGGGCTCGGGTGCTTGAGGTGCGCCGGGGCCATGGCCCGCAGGGTGTGGTAGCCGGTCAGGACGATCAGGGTGCCCAGGGCGATGCCGCCGAGCTCGAAGTTGTCGGTGATCTTCAGGTTGACGTTGCCGATGCCGACGATCACGCCCGCCGCGATCGGGACCAGGTTCAGCGGGTTGGTCAGGTCCACCTTGTTGTGGATCCAGATCTGCGCGCCGAGCAGGCCGATCATGCCGTACAGCACCACCGTGATACCGCCGAGCACGCCGCCCGGGATGGCCGCGATCACCGCGCCGAACTTCGGGCACAGGCCGAACAGGATCGCGAAACCGGCCGCGCACCAGTACGCCGCCGTCGAGTACACCCGGGTCGCCGCCATCACGCCGATGTTCTCCGCGTACGTGGTGGTCGCCGGGCCGCCGACCGCCGTGGACATCATGGTGGCCGCGCCGTCCGCCATGATCGCGGTGCCCATCTTGTCGTCCAGCCGGTCACCCGTCATCTCGGCGACCGCCTTCACGTGGCCGGCGTTCTCGGCGATCAGCGCGACCACCACGGGCAGCGCCACCAGGATCGCGGACAGCGAGAAGCTGGGGGCGTGCAGCGAGGGCAGGCCGATCCAGTCGGCCTTGCCGACGCCCGAGAAGTCCAGCCGCCAGTGATCGGCGGCCGGGCCGCCGCCCACCGAGGAGTGGATCTGGCCGAAGATCCGGTCGAACAGCCAGGACACCACGTAGCCGAACACCAGACCCAGGAAGATCGCGATCCGCGACCAGAACCCGCGCAGCACCACCAGGGCCAGCCCCGTGAAGAACATCGTCAGCAGCGCCACCCACTGGTCCTGCGGCCAGTACACGCCCGCCGCGACCGGCGCCAGGTTGAAACCGATCAGCATGACCACCGCACCGGTCACGATCGGCGGCAGCACCGCGTGGATCACCTTCGCGCCGAAGCCCTGCACCACCGCACCGCACGCCGCCAGCACCGCACCGACCACCAGCAGCGAACCGGTCAGCGTCGCCGCGTCCCCGCCCTGCGCCTTGATCACGGCCGCCACACCCACGAACGACAGACTGGAACCCAGGTACGACGGGATCCGGCCGCTCGTCACCAGCAGGAAGAAGATCGTCGCGACACCGGAGACCATCACCGCCAGGTTCGGGTCCAGGCCCATGAGAACTGGGGCGACGAAAGTGGCACCGAACATGGCCACCACGTGCTGCGCGCCGAGCCCGATGGTGCGCCCCCACGACAGCCGCTCGTCCGGCTTCACCACCGCCCCGGGCTGCGGGGCGCGGCCGTCCCCGTGCAGCTTCCACCCGAACGCGACCTTCATGTCCTTGCCTCGTCTCTGCTGTACCGTGCGAAACCCTGGTGGGCGACCATGCAACCGGTCGCGACATGATCTCCTATCGCTCCCACCGCCCTGACCTCGGGGGATCACCCGACCGGCGGTATCGCAGAACCCACCGTCCCCGGTTACCCACCGTCGCTGAAAGCGGCAGTGAAGAGTGGGGGTCGGCATCGACGACGAATACGACCGGGACGGTCAGGTCGACCAACTCTCGGCTTCGGGCCGGGCCGTTCGGATCCCCTGGTGTGCCAGGGCCGCCGTTCTCGGCAGAGGTGAACCGAGACAGGTGACATGTCACACCCTATTGATAGCTCCGCCGGTCTTGTGAGACGGTGCGTCACGCGCTTCGGATGCCTCCCACGTCCCGATGTCCGGGGCGCTCCGTTCGTGCTTCCCCCACAAAGGAATAGACGATGCGTCAGCTCTCACGCATGTCCAGGCTGCTGGCCGCGGCTGCCGCGGCAGGCACCGTCCTGCTCGGCATATCCGTCGGACCGAGCCAGGCCGCCTCCATGCCGGTCACCCCCGCACCGGTCGCTGCCGGCCCGCAGCAGCCTTCCGGCAGCTCGTCGGAGGTTCCCGGCAGTCCGTTCGCCGATCCCGAGAGCCCGGGCGCGCCGCAGTCCCGCCGGCTCACGGCCGCGCAGCTGCCGCTGGTCAACCCGCTGTCCGTCACGGCGCCGGTGGAGACCGGCCCGGACAAGGGCCTGGCCAAGGCCGCACCGCGCGCGCTCGCGGAGGGGTCGGCCACCGCCCAGTCGTGCACCCCGGCCGACTTCGCCAGTAGGACCGGGGCCGCTCTGGTGTCCTACGTCAAGGCCTCGACCCCCCAGTGCATCGGCTCGCTGTTCTACACCGCGGGAAGCCCGTACGCCTCGGCGCTGTTCCGCCAGAGCCAGATGGCGACGATGGCCGACGCCTTCCAGAGCGCCGCCGCCTCCTACCCCGGCGACAACTCCGCCGCCACCTGGCAGGTCGTCCTGTACCTGCGCGCGGGCTACTACGTGCAGGACAGGGACCTCGCGCACGTCGGCCCCTACGACGCGACGCTGACCGCCGCCGTGACGCGCGGCATCGACGCCTTCCTGGCCGGCCCGCACGCCGCGGACGTCACCGACGCGAACGGCCAGGTCGCCAACGACGTCATCATCCTCACCGACAGCGCCGGGCAGCAGGGCCGCTACCTGAACACCTACCGGCAGGTGCTGAACGGCTACACCAGCGCGTACGACAGCTCGAAGAACCTGCTCACGTACGTCAACAGCGCCCTCGCCGCGCTGGACCGGGGGCACGAGAACAAGTCCTTCGTCGACGCGGTGACCGCGGACCCGGGCATCATCGACACCCTCGACGCGTTCACCCGCACCCACCACGACCTGCTCGGCACCTACCCCGGCTTCCTGGTCTCCAACGCCGGCATCGAGCTGACCCGGTTCGTCAAGTACCCGGCGTTCCAGGCCAGGATCCGCCCGCTGGCCAAGGCCCTGCTCGACAGCTCGTCGATGACCGGTCCCACCGCCCCGCTGTGGGTCGGCACGGCCAACATGGCCGCCTTCTTCGACAAGGACCAGTGCTCCTACTACGGCGTCTGCGACCTGAAGCAGCAGCTGACCAAGGCCGTGCTGCCGATCAGGCAGACCTGCAACGCCACCCTCACCGTCCTGGCCCAGGACCTCACCGCGGCCGAACTCGCCGCCGTCTGCGCCGATCTCAAGGGCGAGGACGCGTACTTCCACAACCTCGTCCGCGACAACGGCCCCATCCCCGGCCAGTACGAGTCGTCCGTGCAGCTCGTGGTCTTCGCGAGCCAGGCCGACTACCAGACCTACGCCGGTGCGATGTACGAGGCGAACACCAACAACGGCGGGGTCACCCTCACCGGGATCCCGACCGACCCTGCCAACCAGCCGGTCTCCCTCATGTACCGGCATCCGAACGAGAACGGCTTCACCGCCCGGATCTGGAACCTCAACCACGAGTACGCCCACGTCCTGGACGCCCGCTACGACATGAAGGGCGACTTCTACCAGCAGACCAGCGTGCCCGACCTGTGGTGGATCGAGGGCGTCGCCGAGTACGTCTCCTACACCTACCGCGGCGTCACCGACCTCAACGCGGTCTCCTGGGCCCCCAAGCACACCTACGCGCTCAGCACCCTGCTCCAGAGCACGTACCTGAACAGCGACGTCGTCCGCACCTACCACTGGGGCTACCTGGCCGCCCGCTACATGATCGAGCGCTACCCGGGCGTCGTCCAGACCATGCTCGGCTACTTCCGCACCGGCGACTACGCCCGCGCCTACGCGTACTACAACGGCATCGGCACCGCCTACGACGCCGACTTCACCAGGTGGGTCGACACCTGCGCCGCCGACACCTGCCTTACCGCGGGCACCCCGAAGGCGGCCTTCGACGTCGCGGTGCGGGACCTGAACGTCCAGCTGACCGACCGTTCCACCGAGACCGCCGGCAAGGGCAGCATCACCGGCTGGGCCTGGAACTTCGGCGACGGCACCACCGGTACCGCGGCCTCCCCGTCGAAGTCCTACCGCGCTGCCGGTACCTACACCGTCACCCTCACCGTCACCGACAGCAACGGCAGGACGGCCACCACGACCCGGACCGTCACCGTCACCGCGCCGGCCGCACCGGCGGCCTGCACCGACCCCGACGCCCGGAAGATGGACTACAACTGCTTCCGCAGCGGCCGCTCCGCCGACGCCGGAAGCTCGGACCTGATGTACATCTACATGCCGGCCGGCACCACCACGCTGACCGTCTCCACCACCGGCGGCACCGGGACCGCCTACCTCTACTACAGTCCGGACCGCTGGGCCTCGAACACGGACTACGCCGCCTCTTCCACGAACAGCGGCACCACCCAGACCGTGACCGTCACCAACACCGCGGCCGGCTACCGCTATATCACCCTCTACGGCAAGACCGCGTTCAGCGGCGTCACCGTCACCACCCGGTACTGACCGGCGCGTGAGCCCGGATGCCCTGGCTCACGCATCCCCGGGGATGTGTGAGCCGGGGCATCCATGTGGGCCTCTGCGGCGGACGAGGTCCATGCGGGCCGCCACGGCGGCCGAGCCCGGGATGCCGACAACTCCCGGGCTCAGCTCGCACATTGATGAAGCGTCAGCAAGTCACCGGAACTTCCACCACCGGCCGAGTGCCGTATGGGCCGCTTCCCTGCACCGAGAAGGTCGCACGCACTGTCGAACCGCACGGGGCGGTGGCGGTGAAGCCGTTCACCTGCACCGTGGTGGAGTGGAACGGCGTGCTCCCGCTCACGGAGCCGAGCGAGTTGCCGCCGACCACCTCGGCCGACAGGTTGGTGTACAGGGTCTGCCACGACACCGGCCCGTCGGGCGGGCCGGCAAGGCCGATCTTCCCGTAGATCACGACGCTGCTGCCGGTGACGTCTGCGCAGGCGTACGTCGCCAACCCGGCCTGGAGAGCGTACTTGCAAGTCGTGACCGTGGCGGCGGCGGTGTCGGCGCCGCTCGCGGCGGCGAAGGCCGGCACGGGCGCCGTGAGCAGGGCGGCGGCACCGGCGGCGCCCACCGCGATGCGGGTGATGCGGTTCATGGTCTTCTCCTTCAGACGATGCGAGAAACCGTTCGGAGGCAGGCACCGTTAGCCATGTGACATTTCACGTGTGCCATGACCCCAACTCTGCCATGCGATTCCAAGGCTCCGGGCCATTCCTGCCTTCGAAGTGCCAGCCCGTCTGAAAGTGCATCCTGGGTGACGCAAATCCGCCCGGCTGGGCCAATGCGGCCACCACCTCGGGCGAACCCGCGTCGAACGCCGGGTGAACCACGGCGTCGAAGAACTCCTGACGAACGTGAGGGTGGCCCAGACCGCAGCCTGACAGGGCCGCTTCGGGCGGAAGCCTCCGAAGGCCAGCAGCTGGAGTGACCGCCAGCCCAGCTGGAGTGACCGCCAGCCCATCCACGCGCGGAACTGGCCCTCGCTGCTGGGGTCTTCGGCCCACTTGAGGAGTCGATCGACCTGCCCGGGCATCACGACCTTCCACCGCAGCCAATTCGCTTCGGCAAGAGTGCCGTTGGCCCATATCGCGTTGATCGTGGCGGTCACGGGCTCCCGGAACTCCGTCAACTCCTGTCCGGTCAGGGACCAGCCGTTGGCCGGGCCGTCGAACGGGACGGCCGGTTTGCCGGACCACAGCAGTTCCCCGGTGTTGACGAGGCGCTCGATCACCCATCGGTGCCGGCCGAGACGCTGGACGGATTCGGTGCCTTGGCGGGTGACGCGGGCCGGATCCGGCGTCGGCGCAGGTAGGAGCGGGATGAACCGGTGGTCGTCTTGTCGCCGTGCAGCCTGCCGGGCCTGCGGCGTCCGGGGCCGCGCCGCAAGCGGATCAGCGGGACGGCGCCGACTTCGCCCGCTGTAGCCGTGACCGGGCGGCACCGGGGCGCGGGTCGTGTGGCGGCCCGGGCGTCGGCGCGCCGGTATCCGGTCGGCGTGCCCGGACGTCCTCGGTCAGCCGATGAGGAGCGAGTAGTCGATGGTGCTGCGGCCGGTGAAGCTGCCGCCCCCGCCGATCGTGGGAATCACAGCCTGGCTCGCAAGGGGGGTGCCGGCCGTGAAGCCGTTTCCGGTGCAGCTGGTGATGTTGATGTTGAAGGTCTGGTTGGCGCCGTTGCAGGTGAGGACGGTGACCACGCCTTCTCCGGCGGCGGCGAGGTTGCCGGCTTGGACCTGGTCGAGGTTGATGATCGCCGAGGTCGGGGTGGGTGTGCCGGTGGCGCAGTTGTAGTAGCCGGTGCGGGTGACGGTGCCGTTGCCCGGGAAGGTCGCGGACGGGTCGAGGTGCACGTAGATGCCGCCGGTGACGGTGTCGGCGGTGTCGACGGCCGTCACGGGGCCGTCGGTCAGGCCGGCGACCACGGTGATCTCCTGGGTGCCGCTCATGCCGACCTGAGTGGCGGTCACGGTCTGCGTCTTGTTCACGTTCGCGATGCCGCACGGGACGGCGACCTCCGCGGACGCGTCGTTGCCGTGCTGGTCGAACTCGACGCGCAGCGCGGCGTTTCCGCCCGGGGCGGCGGTGTCGGTGCAGGTGTAGAGGATGGTGGCGGACACGGTGCCGACGCCGACGGTGACACTGCTCGGCATGACGCTGACCGACAGCCCGCCGGTGACGATGGCGGACCTCGGGCTGGCCGAGGCGGACGGTGCCCGGTCCGTCACGTACACCCCGAACCCGACCAGCAGGAGTGCGACGGCGGTCAGGGCGACGAGGAGCCTTTTCGGGGCGGGGTGCGGACGGCTTCTGAACATCGTCGAATCACCTTTCGGCGAGTGGAAGGGGGGTTGTGCCTTCAAAACACACCCGGCCGGTGCCGCCCGCAACCTGTGCTGGTACGTCGGGAGGAGGCCGTGGGGCGAGAAATGTCCGGCCTCAAATGGGCCGTGGGAGGGACCAGTTGGGTCGGTGCAGTCATGCATCGGCGGCATCCGAGCCGGCCTGTGCGGAGCCCGCCCGAACCAAGGACGACATTCGGCGATCCAGCCTCAAGGAGCCGAGCCGCAGCCGTGATTGGACCGGTCGGCGCGCCCCGGGGTCGCCCGGGCGCGGCTCCAGCGGGCGAAGCACCGGCAGGCGGTCTGCCACCACGACCCGAGGCGGGTGCCGGCACCAGATGCTTCCCGACCTGGCGACGAACACGATCGCCGCGAGTACGTCTCAGCGGCGGAGTGGGACGACAACGGCGCGGAGACGGACATGGAAGGCGGCGGTACCAGACGCTTCCTGTCGCTCGGTTGGATTCGATACCCACGAGCTGTGCGGGAGACCCCACTTCCATGCACAGTCGACCAGACCTTCCATGAAATGGGAGTTGAAGGTGCTGGATGGCGGCCGGGCGGCGCCGTACCCCCCTCGGGGCTCGGGGCTCGGCTCGTAGAATCGGGCGCCTCGCTTCCTCGCGCCCACCCGAGACGCCGACCGGCCGACCCCTGGGTCGGCGGCCGGGCGGCCGGGCTGGGAGAACGCCTGAAGCTTCCAATGGGCCGTCGAAACGGCCGCCCCCGACTTCGCCCACCAGACGATGCCCGCCATCTACGAGCAAGGAGCCGCCACCGCGGCCGCCACCCTCGGCACGGCCTTCACCTGGACCAGCAGCCACCAGCACGCCCTGCAAGCCCTCACCACCGACACCTACACGGACATGCTCCGCCACTCCCAGCAGACCGTCCGCCGCTCCGGCCAGTTCTAACGGGCCGCCCGTGCCGCCGCACGCCAGCAGATCCCCACCGCCCTGACCGGCTGCACCGCACTTCAGGCCGCCAAGGCACTCGCTGATCAACTCGCCGCCGCGCATTCACTCGACCGGGTCGTCCACCGGGGCGGCGCACGAATGCCCGTCCGCGCGTGGGCCGAAGCCGCGACCCTCGCCCGAACCGCCGTCGCCTACAACGCCGGCACCCCTGCCGTCGCCCGCGAACACGGCGTCCGGTTCGTTGAGGTCTTCGACGGCTACGACTGTGGCTGGACCAGCCACCCCGACCTCGACAAGGCCACCAGTACCCTGCGCACCGTCGAAGAAGCCACTCAGTGGCCCATCGCCCACCCACGGTGTACCAGGGCGTTCGGCCTGCGCCCGGACGCTCGGTGCGTGGAATCGGGAGCATGGCCTGCTGGGTGATCACGCAGCGGAGTTGACGGCGCTCGGGCACTCGCGTTCGACCGGGTGAATGAGGGAGGCATCCGGGCGGTCACCACTCTCGGCGGATGGGCGGCGGGGAACGTCTGTTCTACAACCGGACCGCGAGGAGGTCGCAAATGATCGGAATCCGGCGTTTTCGAAACATCGCACTGACGACCAGTGTGCTTCTTGCCGCACTGCTCCCCGTCTCGCTCCCGTCCGCCCGTGCGGACGGGAGCGGGGCATCGGTGACCCGCTCCGTGGGACAGGAACCGGGCCATCCGATCATCCTCTATCCCGGCAGGGAAGGGACGGCGGCGGCGTACTGCCCGCAGGGGACGAAGCCCAGCGGGGGAGGCGCGGCGGTCGAGTCCGACCCGCTGGCCCCGGTCTACTTCCAGGAGTCGGCTCCCGACCCGGAGCGGAACAGGTGGGTGGTGCACGCCTACAACGCCAGCGACGAGGTGCAGACGGTGCACCCCCGGGTGATCTGCACGACGGACAGCAGCATCAACTTCAGTGTCGGGCCGGACAGTTCCATCGACCCCGGGGACTTCAACTCGGCCAACGGGGCGGGCTGCAGCAATACCCAGTTCGTGGTGGGCGGCGGAGTGCAGGCCGGACCCAAGACGTTCGTCATGTGGTCGGACTGGTCCTCCGTCAGGTCATGGACGGCGGGCGCGAAGTACACGGACTTCTCCCCGGACGCCCCGCTGTCGTACGTCCGGGCGTTCGCCGTCTGCTCCGACACGCAGCCCACCCTCAGGGTGAGCGTCGTCAGCGTGGCGGCCGGAGCCGTGGGGACGGCCCATGCGGAGTGCCCCGCCGGGCAGGTGCCGACGGGCGGGGGCGCAGACATCGGTCTCGATGCCCTGTTGAACGGGTCGGGCCCGACCGCGACGGGCTGGACCGCCCAGGGCACGAACCACTCGGAGGGGCCCCGCAACCTGGAGGCCTCGGTGTTCTGCACGACACCCTGACCGGCAGGCACAACCGGCCGACCTGAGGAGGCCTCCGGCCACGACATGCTGCGCGCCGAGCCCGATCGTGCGCCCCCACGACAGCCGTTCGTTCGGCTTCACCACCGCCCCGGGCTGCGGGGCGCGGCCGTCCCCGTGCAGCTTCCACCCGAACGCGACCTTCATGTCCTGCCTCGTCTCTGTGCTCTACCGTGCGAAGCCCTGGAAAAGTGGGGGTCGGCATCGACGACGGGTCTGCGGCAGTGCACCGGTCGGCCCCCCGGCAAGGGGAGGGGGCGACCGGTGCGCTGTGGTCTACGGGTAGGCGACCAGGTTGGCCACGTTGGTGGCCGAGTTGGAGGGGCCGCCGGTGGAGTTGATGACGTGGGCGATGGTGCCGGTGCCGCCGAGCGAGACGGTCACCATGTCGTGGAAGCGGACCGTGGAGCGGTAGGGCACCTCGAAGGAGTGCTCCTCGACCACGGCGGGGTTGACGTTGAAGTAGGCGTAGGAGCCCAGGCCCCAGGCTTCATGGTTGGTCACGGAGTCGGCGACCTTGTAGGCGGGGAAGCCGCGGGTGGCGCCGTTCATCCAGGCGGCCTGGTTCGGCGGATCGTAGGGAAGCTCGTTCTGGAAGAAGTAGGTGCGGCCGTTGTTGCCGTTCCAGATCACCTGGGTCTGCTGGTAGTGCTCGACGAACAGGCCGTACAGGGTGACGTTGTTGCCGTTGACGATCAGCCCGTTGGCGGCGGTGTTGCTGGTCCAGCCGACGCCGCTGCCGTGGTCGGCGCGCCACAGCCACATGTGGTCGCCGATGACGTTGTTGGAGTTGACGACCAGCGACTGGGTGGCCTTGCCGACGCCCGCGCCGCCGATGCGGAAGAACACGTCGTGCAAGGAGGTGGGGTTGGCGCTGTGGTCGACGGCGCTCGCGGTGCCGGCGCCGATCTGCATGAGCGTCTGCGAGTTGACGGTGCCGGCGTCGATGAGCAGGCCCGCGACCTTGACGCCGTCGACGTCGGCGACGTTGACGGCGGTGATGCCGTTGTCGGGGACGAGGGTGGCCAGGCCCAGGCCGAGGACGACGGTGTCGGGCCGGGTGATGTTCAAGGCCTGGTTGAGGTGGTAGACCCCGGGGGTGACCAGCAGGTTCTTGCCCTGGGCGAGGGCGGTGTTCATGTCGGCGGCGCCGGCGCCGGGCTTGACGATGTAGAACTGGTCGATCGGCAGGGACGTGCCCTGCTGGGCGCCGGCCCAGGTGATCCCGGTGGTGTTGTTGCGCAGCGCGGGGACGAAGACCTTGTAGGCGCCGGCGGCGTCGACATACAGGAAGGGCTTCTCGCGCACGACGGGGGTCTGGCCGACGGTGGTGTAGGGCGGGTTGGGGAAGGTGTTGGCGGGGGCGTTGACGTCGCCGACGAACACCATGTTCCAGTTGGCTCCGGCCCAGCTGCCCCACTGGGAGTTGCGGGAGAGCCACTGCTGCTGGGAGCCGGAGTTGATCTGGCCGTCGATCTTCGAGTCGGAGATGAAACCGCCGGAGGACCAGCCGCCGTCGTCGAGCTGCAGGTTGCCGCGCACGTGCATGCGCCGGTACGGGGCGGCCTGCGAGACCGCCCAGCGGTCGGCGCCGCCGGTCGGGTTGACCGAGAGGTTCTCGGCGGAGCGCCAGAAGTTCTGGGTGGCGTTGCCCTGGAACCAGTCGGCCTCGGCGTGCACCGCGCCGTTGATGGTGACGTCGTCGGGGGACAGGCCGAGGCCCGCGACCTGGGTGTAGAAGCCGACGTTGGCGTTGACGTTGTAGCTGCCGGGCTTGAAGAGCAGGGCCTGACGCTGGGTGCCGAACTGGTTGCTCTCCTGCTGGGAGAAGACCTGGTTGAGCTTGGCTTGGATGGTGGCCTGGGGGGTGCTGGGGTCGAAGACGGCGACGTTGGGGCCGAAGTCGGGGGTGCCGGGCGGGTTGGGGGTGGTGGAGGTGGCGCCGAAGGTGAAGGACTGGGCGGCGGTGCCGTTGCAGGTGTACTGCTGCAGCTGGACGGCGTCGGCGGTGGAGGCGGAGGGGATGTCCAGGCACTTGCCGCTGTTGCGGTTGACGAAGTGGTAGGCACCGGATGCCTCGGGGACGGCCTGCCACTGCTGGTTGAGGCCGCCTCCGTAGGCCCAGAGCTGGATCCTGGCTCCGTCGGCGGTGGAGACGTCGGTGACGTCGAGGGCCTGGGCGGTGTTGGCGGAGGCGTTGATGCGGACGTAGCCGTTGCCGAGGTCCTGGGCCAGCCACTGCTGGGCGCCGGTGCCGTTGCAGGCGTACTGCTGGACGGCGGTGCCATTGGCGGTGGCGGCGTTGGCGGCATCGACGCACTTGCCGGAGTTCTGCGCGACGAGGGTGCTCGCAGTGGTGGGGACGGCGGCGAGGGCGGCGGGGGCGGGGGCCAGCAGGACCGCGGTGGAGGCCAGCAGGCCGGCGGTCGCACTCAGGGGAAGAACCCGTCGGCGCGGCGGAGTGGGTTTCAAGTGCTGTGCTCCTGTTCAGGGGTGATGGAGCGTCAGGACGTGCGGTGCCGAAACAGGGGGTGGGGCGCGCCCGGCAGGTGCGTGCCGGGCGTCCGGTCGGCGGGCTGTCAGGCGGGCAGGGTCCACTGCTGGTTGGCACCGGCGAAGCAGTCCCAGATCTGCAGCCGGGTGCCGTTCGCGGAGGACGGGCCGGTGGCGTCCAGGCAGCGGCCGGAGGCCGGGTTCACCAGGGTCTTGTTCGACTGCGCCTGCCACTGCTGGGCGCCGGTGCCGTTGCAGTCGTACAGCTGGGCCTGGGTGCCGTTGGCGGTGCCGCCCGAGGTCAGGTCCAGGCACTTGCCGAGCGCGCGGATCGTACCGTCGGTGCCGACCGTCCAGGACTGCGCGGCGGTGCCGTTGCAGTCGTAGAGCTGGATCGCGGTGCCGTTGGCCGAGTTGGCGGCCGCGACGTCCACGCACTTGCCGCCGTAGCCGGTGATCTGGCCGGTCCGGCCGCTCGGCGGCGGGGTGGTGGTGCCGCCGGTGATCTGGTTGAAGGTCTGGGCGAACTGCCAGGGGTACTGCGAGGTGCCGCTGCAACTGTCGGACAGGGTGCCGTTGCTGGCGCAGGCCTTGTCGCGGCCGAGGGCCCAGAACGCCAGCATCTGGATGCCGTTGGCTGCGGCGAAGGACTCCAGGGCCTGCGCGTTGGCGGTGGAGAACACCTCGACGGTGGAGTCGTTGACCCCGATCATCGGGGTGTTGCCCTCCATCGCCCACAGCTGCGCGGAGGTCTTGGTGTTCCAGATCTGCCCGAGCTGGGTGTGCAGGGCATTGGCGGCGTTGATCGCGGCCTGGCCCATGTCCATCGCCGGGCCGTAGTCCATCGTCATGATGTTGACGGCGTTGACCGTCAGACCGCGGCTCTTGGCGTTGTTGAGCAGGCTGAGGGAGTTGGACTCCAGACCGGTGGGGTTGACCGGGAGGGTGTAGTTGACGTCGAGGCGCTTGCCGGCCGCGGCCTGCGCCTGCTGAAGCTGGGCGAGCGCCTGGTTGCGGCGGTCGTTCGCGGCGGTGTCGTTGAGGGCGGCACCCTCGATGTCCAGGTCGATCCGGGTCAGGTTGAGCGCATCCACCACCCGCTTGTACTGCGCCTGCAGCGCGGAGACGCTGGTACAGGCCTGGCCCAGCTCGGTGCCGCCGGCGCCGCCGAAGGAGGCGATCACGTCGCCGCCGGCCGCCCGGTGCGCGTTGACCGCGTTGGTCCAGGACACGTCCGTGATCGAGACGTTGCCGTTGAAGGTGGCGTTGCAGCTGCCGTCGCTGATCACGAAGGCGAGGGTGACGTACTTCAGTCCGGCGTTGCGGACGTCGGTCAGCACCGACGTCGGATTCCACGTCTCCAGGTACGGGGCGGCGAAGTGGGCCGGGAAGCCGGGCCCGGGGTTGGCCGCGGCGGAGGCCGGGCCGGCGCCGGCCACCAGCATGGCCGCGACGGTGGCGGGCAGCGCGACGGCTGCCGCCAGAGTGCGGCGGACAACGGAGCGGATCAAGGCAACTCCTTACAGAGAGGCAGGTCTGTGACATGAGCGGGGTCTGGGCTGAGGAGGTCTGGGCTGAGGAGGTCTGGTGCCGTCCACGGACCGGACAGGGGGCTCTTCCGACCGGGAGCCCGTGCGACAGGGCGCAGGGGCACGGATCAGGAGGCGTAGACCTGGAGTTGGGACACCTGGCCCGCCGGCCGGCCGGTGTTGGCGGTGAACACCAGGCGCACCCGGCCCGCGCGGTGGTGTGCTACGCGCCGGTGCGGGCTGTGCGGCAGCGCCGCCGGGCGTACGGTGACCCGCCCGGCGGTGTGCCCGGCGGGTCAGGGCTGTGCGGTGAGGCGGAAGCTCTGGGCGGCGGAGTTGTCGCAGGTGCGCTGGACGAGTTGGACGGAGTTGGTGGCCGCGGTGGTGGCGGCGGTGAGGCACTTGCCGCTGTGGCGGGCGACGAAGTGCTGGGCGCCGTTGGCCTCGGTGACGGGCCGCCACTGCTGGTTGGCGCCGCCGCCGTAGGTCCACAGCTGCAGGGGCGCGTTGTCGGCGGTGGAGACGCCGGTGACGTCGATGACCTGGTCGGGGTTGTTGCGGGCCGCGAGGCGGACGTAGCCGCTGTCGGTGGCGGTGGTGCGGAAGTGCTGGGCGGTGGTGCCGTTGCAGGTGTACTGCTGGATCGCGGTGCCGTTGGCGGTGGCGGCGGCGCGGGCGTCCACGCACAGGCCGTTGGCCTGCGAGGTGAGGGTGTACCAGGGGTCGGTCGTGGCCGGAGCCTTGCCCAGCCACTTCAGCGAGTCGATCAGCATCCGGTTCTGGGTGGCGGAGGCGAAGGTGGAGGAGGTACGGGTGTTGGTGCTGTAGTTCATGGCGTTGTGGCCGAAGTTGGCGTACAGCATGCGGTACTGCGTGTTGGTCCAGATGATCGGGTAGTCGCCGCTGTACCAGGCCTGGTTGGGGTCGCTGCCGAGCGGGAAGCTGGACGGGTCGACCGAGGCCAGGACCTTGATGTTCGGATTGGCCCGCAGGTTGTTCGACCAGGCGTACCACTCGCTGACGGCCGAGGTCCAGGTCGCCGGCAGCGACGCCGCGGCGGGGTGGGTGCCGTTCTCGGTGCGCAGGACGGCGGTGGTGGGGCCCCAGGTGTTGGAGCGGAAGTTCCCGCTGCCCAGGAACTGGTTGTAGTACCAGTCCCAGCTCGAGGCGTCGGTGGTAAACGCTGAGACGTGGAAGCCGAGCCAGGCGCCACCGCCGCGCATGTACCGCTCGAAGCCGGCCCGCTGGGCGGCGCTCTGCGGGGCGTCGTCGAGGAACAGGACGACGTCGTAGGCGTCGACGCCGCCGTTGGCCAGCAGGTCCCAGTTCGTGGTCGCGGTGTAGGTGAAGTTGTTGGCAGCCGCGGCCTGGGGGAACCAGGCGTTGGCTTCCTTGTCGAAGTCGATGTGGGCGGCGTCCCAGGTGCCGCTGTAGAACGCGATCACCTTGAAGTCCGGTGCGGCGGCGCTCGCGTGAGCGGCGGGGGAGAGGGCGCCGAGCAGGAGGGCGATCAGGGCGAGGACGGCTCGGGGGAGCCGCCGGGGGGTGGGTCGGCGGGGCATGGTGTCGCTCCTTCGGTGGGGGTGAGCCGCGGGAAGGGGACGTTCATGGCGTGGTGCCTGGGGGATGCGCCGGCGGTGGGGCCGCCTGTCGTGTGGGCGTGCGAAGCCATGGGGCGGGAGGGGCCGCCGGGGCCTGTCGGCGGGTTGGACGGGTACATCGGCGGGGCCTGGTCGTGCAGTGGGCGGATCGGCGGCGCGAGGGAGTTCCTGGTGCGGTGCCCGGATTCTGCGGTGGCCTTCGGGCTGGCTGTGGCGTGAACCTAAAAGGTCTGAACCAGTCACGTCAAGCCCTGTGGATTCGGTTCTTGAATGCTCAATGTGCTTTCAGGGCTTGGCCTTTGACATTTCATCAGCGTTGCCGTTAAGTCTTGACGCCGAGGTGTGGGCGCGGTTCACTCGGGGAGGCCGGTCCGGAACCGGCTCCGGCGTGGAAGTGATCGCAGAGCTGGACTATGTGCGGCAGCATGAACGCCGCGGTCGCAGGACTTGTCCCCGGCGGCCGCGTCGGGACGGGTGCGGGGTCGGCCGACCGGCCCGCGGGCCCGAACCTTCCGCAGCACGGGGATGAACTGCGGGCTGTCGGCGGCCTGACCCTCGGTCAGAACGAACGCCGGTGGCGGGCACTTGCGCTCGCGTCACGAAGGAGGGCGTAGCGTGGCGACGGTCTCCATCACCCGCGTTCGGGCAGTGGCGGGCGGGGAAAGGGCGGCGGCTCGCACCCGAAGGGGCGGGGCCGTGACCAGGTGAAGAGCCCCCGGACCGAGGGCCGCCCGCAGGACACCCGGTGCGGGGGCGGCGAGCACGCAGGCCTACCCGCACCCCGAGCCCGGCGACCCGGTGTACGGCTGACAGGCCCGCTCGGCGATGCCGGCGGGGCCCGTACCCGTTCTCCTCGCCCATCGACCGCCGCAGGATCGCCAGCGGTTCGGCGCTCAACCGCCTGCCGTGCGCCGATTGTTCGGCTGATCCGATTTCGCCACTGTCCGCCCGGCGGTCCCGCGCCCGTTGTGCGGAGGGCTCGGGACCGTCACCGGTGGCGGGAGGGTCAGCCGGTGGCCTTGGTGGCGAACTCGGTGGTGTAGGTCTTGGACAGGTCGACGGTGGACTCCTTGCCCTGGACGTCCGGGTGGAAGGCGGCCAGCACGGAGAGCACGGTCTCCGGGCCGCCGGCGGGCATCAGGCCGTCGGTGGTGAACATCGGCAGGGTGGCCTTGATCGCGGCCGCGTACTCGGCGGCGCCGCCTTGGGCGTAGTCGGCGGGCATCTGGGCGGCGATCTCCTCCGGGGTGTGGGTGTTCATCCACTTCAGGGTTTTCACGAAAGCGTTGGCGAGCTTCTGGACGGTGTCCTTGTTGCCGTTCACCCAGGCGGTGTTCATGTAGAGCGAGGAGGAGGGGTAGAGGCCGCCGAGCGCGGCCCGGGAGCCTTCGGGGGTGCGCATGTCGTACAGGACGGTGCCGAGTTGCTTGGACAGGATGTTCGCCACCGTCGGGTCGGTGGTCATGCCGGCGTCGATCGAGCCCTGCTGGAGCGCGGCGATGAAGGTCTGGCCGGCGCCGACCGCGATCGGGCTGAACTCGTTCGCGCTGACGCCGTTCTTGACGGCCAGGTACTTGGTGAGGAAGTCGGTGGAGGAGCCGATGCTGGTGACGCCGAGCTTGCGGCCCTTGAAGTCCGCGCCGGTCTTGATCGCGTCGGCCTGCTTGGCGGAGACCACTTCGACCTCGCCGGGGGCCTGGGCGAACTGGACGACCGATTCGACGCTCTTGCCCTTGGCCTGCAGGTCGATGGTGTGGTCGTAGAAGCCCACGGCGCCCTGTACGTCGCCGGCCAGCAGCGCGGTGGTGGCGTTCACGCCGGCCGGCTCGCTGAGCAGTTCGACGTTGACGCCGGCGTCGGCGAAGTAGCCGAGTCGCTGGGTCAGCATGGCGGGCAGGTAGATGACCTTGTCCAGGCCGCCGACCATGATCTTGACGGTGGGGCCGTCGACCTTCTTCCCCGCGGGGGCGGCGCCGTTGTGCGAGGTGGCGGCGTCGTTGGCACAGGCGGCCAGCGGCAGCAGGAGGACGGCGGCGAGGGCGGCGGCAGCGGTTCTGCGCATGGTGGGGGGAGCCTCTCGGGGTGAAGGGGGAACGGGTGGGGTGGGGTCAGCGGCCGTCGCCGGTGTCGGCCGGCTTCCAGCGGAACAGCCGCTTCTCGGCGAAGGTCAGCAGGCCCTCGGTCAGCAGCGCGACCACGGCCAGGATGGTCATCGCGGCGTACACGCCGGCCGCGTTGAAGGTGCCCTGGGCGGCGGCGACCATCAGGCCCAGACCCTTGGTGGCGCCGATGTACTCGCCGACGATCGCGCCGATCAGGGCGAAGCCGAAGCTGACGTGCAGGCTGGTGAAGATCCAGGTGGTGGCGGCGGGGATGACCACCTGCAGGGTGACCTTGCGGTTGTCGGCGCCCAGGATGCGGGCGTTGGCGACCAGGTTGCGGTCCACCTCGCGGGCGCCCTGGAAGGCGTTGAAGAACACCGGGAAGAACACCAGGACCACGGCGGAGGCGACCTTGGAGGCGGGGCCGAGGCCGAACCAGATCAGGAAGATCGGTGCCAGCACGATCCGCGGGATCGCGTTCAGCACCTTGACGTACGGGCCGAACACGTCGGCCAGGAAGCGGACGCGGCCCAGCGCGATGCCCAGCAGCACACCGCCGGCCACGCCCAGTACCCAGCCGGTCAGCGCCTCGTACAGGGTGTAGCCGATCTGCTCGCCGAGCGAGCCCTGCGCGGTGCCGTGGGTGATCCACTGCCAGATCTGGTCCCAGATCCTTGACGGCTGGGAGAAGTTGAACGGGTCGATCACCCCGGTGCGGGAGCAGACCTCCCACAGGCCGAGGAAGGCGGCCAGCACGGTGGCCCGGGCCCCGTACACGCCCAATTTGCGGTTGCGGGCGGCCCGTTCACGGATCTCGGTGCGGGTGGCCGCGGGCGCGGCAGGGGCGGGGGCGGTCTCAAGCGGCACGACCCGCTCCTCTCTCACGGGTGATGCGGACCTCTTCGCCCAGCGAGGCCCAGATCTCGCGGTACAGCTCGACGAAGCGCGGCTCCAGGCGGACGGCCTCGACGGTGCGCGGGCGCGGCAGGTCGACGGTGAAGATCTCCTTGACGGTGGCGGGGCCGGCGGTCATCACGACCACCCGGTCGGCCAGCGCGATCGCCTCGTCCAGGTCGTGGGTGACGAAGACCACCGACGAGCCGGTGCCCGCCCACAGCTCCAGCAACTGGTCGGACATCAGCGCCCGGGTCTGCACGTCGAGTGCGGAGAACGGCTCGTCCATCAGCAGGATCCGCGGGTCGTTGACGAAGGTCTGGGCCAGCGCGACGCGCTTGCGCATGCCGCCGGAGAGCTGGTGCGGGTAGCGGTCCTCGAACGCCGACAGGCCCACCCGGGCCAGCCAGTCGCGGGCCTTCTCCCGGGCCTGCTCGGCCGGGACGCCGCGGAAGCGGGGACCGGCCATGACGTTGGAGAGCACCGTGCGCCACGGGAAGACGGCGTCCTGCTGGAAGACGAAGCCGACGTGCCCGTTGATGCCGGACACCGGCTCGCCGTACACCCGCACCTCGCCCTCGGTGGGTTCCTCCAGGCCGCTGACCAGGGTCAGCGTGGTGGACTTGCCACAGCCGGTCGGGCCGACGACGGCGACGAACTCGCCCGGGGCGACGGTCAGGTCGAGCTCCCGGACGGCGGTGTGCAGGGTGCCGGACGGCGTCCGAAAGCGTTTGGTCGCCCCGGTCAACTCGATCGCCGGGACGGCCCCGGCCTTGTGCGGGTCCACGTGAACCACCTCCTCCTCGGCCGGCTCCCACGCCGGCCCGCTGCTGTGGACCGGGACGCTACGAGCAGCGGGAGCGGCGCGGGAGCCTTGCGGGCGTATCGCGGCTTTGCGGCGTTGAGGGGTGTTGTGCTCGTTTTGCTTCCGCTACAACAACGGGGGCGGGGGCTGACAGAAACACCCCGGAAACATAGGGTGACCTGCACCCTCGCCCCGCCGCGCCGGAAGGAGACCGCGATGAGGCGCCCCCACTGGCCCCGCCGGGTCTTCGCCCAGCTCCTGCTCGCCCAGACGGTCGTGACCGTCGGCGTCAGCGCCCTGACCGCCGGGCTGTTCCTCGCCCCGGTCAGCCGCGAACTCGACCGCGCGGCCATGCAGCGGGCGCTGGCCATCGCCCAGGTCACCGCCACCGACCCGAACGTCGCCGCAGCCGCGGCCGCCCGCGACTCGGACACCGCCCAGGACGTCGCCGAACGGGTGCGGCGCTCCACCGGAGCCGAGTTCGTCGTCATCACCGACACCGCGGGCATCCGGCTCTCGCACACCGACCCGACCCGGATCGGCCTGCGGGTCTCCACCGACCCCGAACCCGCGCTGCGCGGCGAGAGCGTCACCGCGATCCAGGACGGCACCCTGGGGCGCACCGCCCGCGGCAAGGTGCCGCTGCGCCTGGCCGACGGCCGGATCGTCGGCGAGGTGTCGGTCGGCCTCAGCGACGACTCGATCCGCGGCCAGCTGCTGTCGATGGCCGGCGGCATCCTGCTGTGCGCGGGCGCGGGCCTGGTCGTCGGCCTCGCGGCCACGCTGGTGCTCGCCCGGCGTTTGAAGCGCCGCACCCACAACATCGCGGTCGCCGACATCGCCGCCCTGCTGATCGAGCGCGAGGCCATGCTGCACGGCATCCGCGAGGGCATGCTGGCGCTCGACGCCTCCGGCCGGATCCGCCTGGCCAACGACGAGGCGCTGCGCCTGCTCGCGCTGCCGGCCGACTGCGCCGGGCGCACCGTCGACGAGGTCCTGCCGCCGGGCCGGCTCGCCGACGCGCTGACCGGGCGGATCGAGGGCGCCGACCTGCCGGCCGTCCGCGACGAGCGGGTGCTGGTCGTCAACCGGACCGCCCCCGCCGATGGCGGCGCCGTCATCACCCTCCGCGACCGCACCGAACTGGAGTACCTGGTGAGGGAGTTGGACCACACCCGGGGGCTGACCGAGGCTCTGCGGGCGCAGGACCACGAGCACGCCAACCGGATGCACACCCTGCTCGGGCTGCTCGAACTCGGCCGACACGACCAGGCCGCCGCGTTCATCTCCGAGCAGTCCGGCTCGCACGCCGCGCTCGCCGCCCGGATCGGCGCACAGGTCCAGGACCCGCACCTGGCTGCCCTGCTGGCGGGCAAGGCCGCCGTCGCCGCCGAACGCGGCATCCGGCTGACCGTCACCTCCGACAGCCACCTGCCCGACGCCGCCGTCGACGCCCGGACCCTGGTCACCGTGGTCGGCAACCTGGTCGACAACGCCCTGGACGCGGTGCCGGGCGGCGCCGTCGAGGTGCGGCTGCGCGCCGTCGGCCCCACCGTGCTGGCCGAGGTCGCCGACAGCGGCCCCGGCGTCCCGGCGCACCTGCGCGAGCGGATCTTCGAGGAGGGCTGGACCAGCAAGGGCGCCCCCGCGCACCGCCCCCGCGGCCTCGGCCTCGCCCTGGTACGCCGCCTGGTCGAACGCTCCGGCGGGCGACTCGCCGTCGGCACCGGAGCTCTCGGCGGGGCCCGCTTCACCGTCGAACTGCCCGAGGCCCTGCACACCGTGGAGAACGCATGATTGACGTCCTCGTGGTCGACGACGACTTCCGGGTCGCGGACGTACACGCCGCGTACGTCGCGAAGATCCCGGGGTTCCGGGTCACCGGGACCGCGCACAGCGCCGGCCAGGCACTGGCCGTCCTCGAACGCGCCCCCGTCGACCTGGTGCTGCTCGACCACCACCTGCCCGACGAAAGCGGCCTGGCCCTGGTCCGACGCCTGCGTGAAGCCGGCATCCGCTGCGACGTCATGATGGTCACCGCCGCCCGCGACGTCTCCACCGTCCACGAGGCGATGCAACACGGCGCCCTGCAGTACCTGGTCAAGCCATTCAGCTTCGCCGGCCTGCGCGACAAACTCACCGCCTACGCCGACCTGCGCCACGCCCTGGCCGGACCCGCCGCCCGGGAGACCTCCCAGGACGAGGTCGACCGGATGTTCGCCGCCCTGCGTACCGCGGCCTCTCCGGCCACCGCCCTGCCCAAGGGCCACAGCGCGCCCACCACCGACCTCGTCCTCGGGGCCCTGCGCGACGCCGGGCAGCCACTGTCCGCCCAGCAGGTCGCCGACGCCACCGGCCTGTCGCGCTCCACCGCCCAGCGCTACCTCAAGCACCTGGCCCGCGACCGCCGACTGCGCCTGTCCCTCCGCTACGGGGACACCGGCCGCCCCGAGCACGAATACCTGCTCGCCACCCGCTGAGGCCGACCAAAGGCTGTCCCGTGACTGATGGCCCGCCAGGTCTCCCGCTGCTCCGCCCTGCATCTCGGCGGCGCCCCGGACGGTCGGGCGTACTGCCGGCGCACGACCCGGTGGGCACGGTGGTCTGTGCCATGGACCGCGCCGTCGTGAACACCGTGCTGGTCGCCGGGAACGCGGTCAAGCGGCACGGGCAGCTCCTCCACCCGAGCTGCCGGGCCGAGGAGCTGCGGCTCACCGGTTGAGCCCGCAGCTCACCTGCGGACGAGCACGCCCTCCTCGACGGCGGCCAGCGCGTCCCGCAGCACGCGGTTCAGCAGTTCCGCCTCGGGCTCCCGCACTCACGCTCCGGTCAGCACTCCTGCGGCGCACCCGGCGTTGCGGGCGGGCTGCGGTCCACGGCCGCCGCAGTGGCAGCCGGGCCTGGGAGCGGGAGCGCTCGAAGGTGCTCACCGGCAGGCGTTCGATGTGGTTGCGGGAGTGGGTGCGCCGGTTGCGGCCCGGGCGCGCACGGCCGCGCCGGGACGGGATGCGAAGCGGTTGAACGAGGCGGAGGAGGCGCGTCACCGCGCCTGTGCACTGGAGGCGCGGGGCCGGCCGGTGCGGGCATGCCTACAGTGGAGCCATGACCGATCGGCGCCCCACATCGGCGTTCCACGCGGCCAACACCGACCCGGCGGTCACGGACCGGCTGATCGCCGCGCTGGACGCCCAGGCTGCCAACCCGGGCGTGCGTCGGCTGCGTGCCTGGGCCCGCGCGGGCCTCGCCGCAATGCCGGGCGAGCGGGCGGTGGACATCGGCTCCGGCACCGGCTCGGAGACCCAGGTACTCGCCGAGGACGTCGGCCCGGACGGCTCCGCGATCGGCGTGGAACCCCACCCGGGCCTGCGCGCCGAGGCGGAACGGCGCGCGGCGGAGGCCGGCAGCCGGGCCCGCTTCGTGGATGGTGACGCGCTCGCCCTGTCGCTGCCCGACGCGGGTTTGGACGCCGTCCGGTGCGAGCGCGTCCTCCAGCACCTGTCCGAACCGGCGCGGGCCGTCACCGAGATCGCCCGGGTTCTGCGCCCGGGCGGCAGGGTCGCGCTGCTCGACACCGACTGGTCCACTTTCGTGCTCCACCCCGTCGACCCGGCGGTCCTGCCCGCGCTGGCCACCATCGCCCAGGGCACCGCCGCCACCTCCGACGCCGGACGCCGTCTCACCCAGTGGCTCACCGACGCGGGCCTGACCGTCGACCGCACCGGCGCCGACGTCCTCCTGCACGACCCGCGCACTGTCAGCCTGCCGATCGTGCAGGGCCTCGCCACCGCCGCCCTGGACCGGGGTCTGATCTCCGAGGAACAGCGCGACCGGCTGTACGCCGACCTCACCGCCGCCGCCGACCGGGGCGCCTTTCACCTGTCGGTGACGATGTTCGCCGCCGTGGGTCACCGCCCCGGCTGAGCACGCGGACACGGTTGCGACCTGTTGGGGAACCACCGGACCGGCCGGATCGCAGAGCGTGCCCGGACACTCCGCAGGGGAGTGCCCGGGGCTGCTTCCGAGGCTGTTTCGTTATCGGGTGGGCTTGATTTCGCGGGGCTTCCACTCGTCCGAGAGGAGGCCGAGGACGGCCTGGTCCGCGTACCCGCCGTATGCCCAGGCGGCGCGTCGTAGGGTTCCCTCCAGGACGAATCCGGCGCGGGCCGCGGCGGCGAGCATCGGGGTGTTGTCGGTCAGTGTCTCGAGCTGGAGGCGCTGGAAGCCACGGACGAGGAATCCGTACTCGCACAGGGTGTGCACGATGTCGACGGCCAGGCCGCGGCCGCGGAACGCGGGGCGCAGGGCGAGGCCGAGATGAGCCGTCCGGCTGTGGGTGTCGATGCCCCAGAGCAGGGCCTCGCCGGCCAGTTCCTGCGACTCCAGCTCGACGACGGAGAAGCAGGCCGCCTCGTCGGACGGCCCGGGCACCACGAACGGGGAGTGGCCCGACGCGGCGGAGATGGGCTGCCAGGGGCGGGAGTCGGCGCGTGACCGGGTGGCCACGTCCTCGTACAGCTCGGAGTGCAGGACCGGGATGTCGCTGTCGTGTCGGGCGCGCAGCCCGATCAATTCGCCTTGAATCACGGGCAATTGGTATCGGCACGGGCGGCAGGTGATCAACTGACTTACGCCTGCTGTTATGGCGGCCATGCGACGGCCTCGGGGGCGGTCAGCGTTCGCTGTCGAGCTGGGCCATGAACGGGGCGGCGTAGCGGCTGCCGGCGGCGGAGTCGGCGGGGACGGCCCGTTCGATGGCGGTGAGGTCGGCGGCGGTCAGGTCGAGGGTGCCGGCGGCGAGGGCCTCGGCGAGGCGGTCGCGGCGGCGGGCGCCGACCAGGGGGACGACGTCCTTGCCCTGGGCGGCGACCCAGGCGATGGCGACCTGGGCGACGGTGGCGCCCTTGGTGTCGGCAACGGCGCGCAGGGCCTCGACCAGGGCCAGGTTGTGGTCGAGGTTCTCGCCCTGGAAGCGCGGGCTGAAGCCGCGGAAGTCGCGCTCGCCGAGCTCGCGCTGCCGGCTCCAGTGGCCGGAGAGCAGGCCACGGGAGAGCACGCCGTAGGCGGTGATGCCGATGCCGAGCTCGCGGGCGGTCGGCAGGATCTCGGCCTCGATGCCGCGGGAGAGCAGCGAGTACTCGATCTGCAGGTCGGCGATCGGGTGCACGGCGTGGGCGCGGCGCAGCGTCTCGGCGCCGACCTCGGACAGGCCGATGTGGCGGACCAGTCCGGCCCGCACCATCTCGGCGATCGCGCCGACGGTCTCCTCGATCGGGACGGCCGGGTCGAGCCGGGCCGGGCGGTAGATGTCGATGTGGTCGGTGCCGAGGCGGCGCAGCGAGTAGGCCAGCGAGGTCTTCACGGCGGCCGGGCGGGCGTCCACGCCGAGCGGGGCGCCGAGCGGGTCGCGCAGGGCGCCGAACTTGACGCTGATCACGGCGCTGTCGCGGTCGCGCCCGCGCAGGGCGTCGCGCAGCAGCATCTCGTTGTGGCCCATGCCGTAGAAGTCGCCGGTGTCCAGCAGCGTGATGCCGGCGTCGAGCGCGGCGTGGACGGTGGCGACGGATTCGGTGTCGTCGGCGGCGCCGTAGGCGTCCGACATGCCCATCAGGCCGAGTCCGAGGGCGGAGACGACCGGGCCGTCGGTGCCGAGGGTGCGCGTGTCCATGAGAGGTTCCCCGTTCGCTCGGTATCAATGCTAACGAGAGGACCGTAGCACTGATAATCCAGCGCTAACAAGATTCCGGTAACGTTGCTCCACATGAGCAGCGCCGACACCCCCGCCGACCCCCGCGAACGCATCCTCGCCGCCGCCGCCGAACTCCTCGCCCAGGGCGGCAGCGAGGCCATGTCCACCCGCGCCGTCGGCGCCGCCGCCGGCGTGCAGGCGCCGACCCTCTACCGGCTGTTCGGCGACAAGCAGGGCCTGCTGGACGCCGTGGTGAACTACGGCTTCGCCCGCTACCTCGCCGAGAAGGCCTCCCGCACGCCCGGCTCCGACCCGGTCGACGACCTGCGCCGCGGTTGGGACCTGCATGTCGGATTCGGCCTCGCCCAGCCCGCCTTCTACACGCTGATGTACAACGCCGCCCGCCCCGGCGAGGCCGTCGAGGCCGCCGAACGGGCCGGCCGGATGCTCACCGCGATGCTGGAACGCGTCGCCCGCGACGGCCGGCTGCGCCTGCCCGTGCCGATGGCCGCGCAGATGCTCCGCGCCGCCGCCCTCGGCGTCACCCTGACGCTGATCGCCGAACCGCCCGCCACCCGCGACGTCGCGCTGTCCGTCCGCACCCGCGAGACCGTCCTCGCCGCCATCACCTGCGCCCCGGCCCCCGCTCCCGAGCAGCTCACCCCCGCCGCCCTCGCCATCGCCCTGGACGCGACCCTGCCCGAGCGGCCGAACCGGTTCACGGCGGCCGAGACGGCGCTGCTGCGCGAGTGGCTGAACCGCTTGATGGGCGAGGCCGACTGACCGTTCAGGGCCCGGGGTTGAGGGCCAGCATGATCAGGGCGGTCAGCTCCTGGCGGCGGCTCACCCCGGTCTTGGTGAAGACCGACTTGAGGTGGTCCTGGACGGTGTACGGGGCCATCGCCAGGCGCTGCGCGACCTCGCGGGTGTCGGCGCCGCGGATCAGCAGCAGCGCCACGTCCTGCTCGCGCGCCGTGAGGCCGTAGGCGGCCAGGTGCAGCGGGATGACGTGCGCGGGGGAGGCGGGGGTGGCGACCACGGTGACCTCGTCGGCGGCCGAACCGCCGGCCCGGGCGTCGCGGGCGTCGCGGGCCGGTGAGGCGTGCAGCAGGTACCAGTGGCCGTCGTGGGTGCGGATCCGGACCGGGATCTGCGGGGTCGGCAAGCCGTGCGCGGCGCGGCGGGCGTGCTCGGCGGCCATCGCGATCGCGGTCGGCACGTCGAGCGAGGTGGGGGAGGGGTCGGCGACCCGGGAGAGCAGTTCCTCCGCCGGGCCGGACAGTGTGCGCGGCCGGTTGTGCCGGTCGAGCAGCAGCACGGCGGGGGTGGGGTCGGCGGGCGCCGGACCGGTCGGCGGGAGGTGGCTGGTGCGCAGCGCCTGGCCGAGCAACCGGGCTGCGGTGTCGGCGAGTTCGCGCTGCCGCGCCGGGTACGGGCCGCGGTCGGTGGCGCGCATGAAGGCGGCGCAGCCCCACATGCCGCCCGCCGCGTCGAACACCGCGCGCAGCTCGTCGCCGAAGCCGTACCGGGAGATCTGCTCGCGGAAGCGGATGCTGTTCTGCGGCGCGCCGCGGCTGGCCCGGCTGAGCGTCTCGGCCTGCACCCCGCTGCTGCGGATCTTCGGGAAGGTGGCGAGGTCGTCCGCCCACACCTCCAGGTGCACCGCGTCCTCGAACTGGCCGAGGTTGAGGTCGTCGCTCTGCACCGAGTTGACCAGCCCGGTGGCCGGGTCGGTCGTGTGCCAGCAGACCGCGTCGAACTCCAGTACGGGGCGCAGGAGTTCATCGGCATGGCGGAACAGCTGACTGGTGGTCAGGCGCTGCGCGGTGAGTTCCCGCAGGCCTTCGATCGCCGCGCGCGCGGCGGCGCGCTGCGGTCCGCGTAATCCCATGGGCGGACGCTAGCATCCGTGTTCGGGTTGTGGCGACGGTGTGTGCGCAGCTGATCACTGTGCGACGGTGTCGGTGCGGGCCACCGGCTCACCCGGCCGGGGCGTCGAGGGTGAACAGCAGGTCGGCGCGCGGCGCGAGGACCTGGTCGAGGGCGAGCAGGACGCCGGCCGAGCCGGTCCACAGTTCGGTGCTGTACCGCAGCAGGCCCATGCCGAGGAAGCGCACCGTCCCGTCGTGCGGCACCGCGTGCTTGTACAGCCCGCGGGCGGCGCGGACGGCCCCGGTGCGGGAGTGCTCGTCACCGGTCAGCAGGGCGTGCTCGGCGAGGACGAACGCGAACCCGGCGGCACCGTTGTACAGGGCGGGCAGCGCGGTGTGGGTGCCGTGCAGCGGGGCGAGCAGGCGCGGCACGGCGGCGGCCAGCCGTTCGTCGGCGACGGTGCGCAGGTACCGGGCGGCGACGTGGGCCAGGCCCGCCGAGCCGCAGTCCAGGTACGGCATGGCGCGCCGGTCCTCGGCGGAGACCGGGAACAGCAGGCCCGGCGCGTCCGGGTCGGTGGCCCGGTCGAGTTCGGCGTGCAGCAGGGCCAGGCCCCTCGGCAGCAGTGAGGTGTCGCCGGTGACCCGGGCGAACTGCTGGTGGGCCAGGGCCAGTCCGGCGCGCCCGTGCAGCAGGCCGGTGGCGTCGTCGGGGCCGAGCCGGGGCGACAGGTCCGCCCCGTCCGGCTGGGCGGTCAGCAGGGCGTGCGCGCGCTCGGCGTGGTGTGCGTCGCCGGTGCGGCGGTACAGCGCGAGGTGGCCCATCGCCAGGCCGGCCGCGCCGCCGGACAGGGTGGCGCTCCGCCCGGTCAGCGGGTGCGCGTCGGCGGTGTCCAGCAGGCTCCGGGCCTCGTCCAGCAGGCCGTGTTCGGCCAGCACCCAGGCGATCCCGGCCAGGCCGACGTAGAGCCCGGGCGCGAGCTCCGGGCCGGCGGCGAGGGCGTCGCGGCGCAGCCGCTCCAGCGCGCCCTCGGGGGCGGCGATGCCGCAGCGGTGCAGCGCGTGCAGCACGCCGGCCGCACCGTAGAGCACGCACAGGGTGTTGGCGGTGTACCCCTGCGGGACGGTCGGGAAGGTCCGCGCCGGGTGCGCCGGGTCGGCGGCGGCGAGCAGCCCGGCAGCGGTGGCGTCGCGCAGCTCGGCGAGGTGGCGCTGCGGGTCGGCGGCGACCTCCTCCGGCGAGGGCAGCGCCGGGTTCTCGCTCGGCGGGTGGTAGCGGGTGGCGCGCTTCCACAGCACCTCGCTGATCGGGGCGCTCCCGGTCAGGTCGTGGTGGAAGTGGGTGAGCGAGTCGGGCGTGCGGCCGGGGGTGTTCGGCAGGCAGCCCAGCAGCAGCATCGCCAGGCCGCTGACGCCGAAGTCGTCGTGGGCGGTGCGGCCGTCACGCTCCACGACGTGCCGCGGCGCGACGTACCCGGGCGTGCCCATCCGGCCGGGGGTGTCGCCGGGGCCGCAGGCGGTCTCGAAGTCGATCAGCCTGATGCCGTCGTCGGGCGTCACCAGCACGTTGGCCGGGCTGACGTCCACGAACGTCCAGCCGAGGGCGTGCAGGCGTTCCATCGCGGCCTCGATCGCGGCGAGGATCCGCTCGCACCGCGCGTAGTAGGCCGCGAACTCCTCGGCGGTGCTGCCGGTCTTCAGCCCGGGGTGGCCGGTCGGCGGGATCCGGTTCAGCGCCTTGCCCCCGACGAACTCGGTGACCATGAACTCGTGCCCACCCGCCCGGAATTGAGCGATCGGCTCCGGCGCCAGGCCGGGCGCGAGAGCGTGCAGGGCGGTCAGCGTCCGCCACTCCCGGTGCAGCCGGGAGACCGCGTCGTCCTCGCCCTCGCCCAGACCGTGGAACTGTCGGGCCTCCTTGACGAACACCTTCCGGCCGGTGGCGACCTCCACCCCCTGGTAGGCGCCGCCGCCGCTCGAGTGGACGATCGCGTCCCCGACCGAGAAGCCGCGCAGCACCACCGGCCCCTCGGGGCGGGCCGGGACCGGGCGCACCGCGAACGGGTCGGCGATGCCCGCCGGCAGCTGGAACGAGGCACCGCGCCGGTCCGGCACCTCCTCGCCACCGGCACCGCGGGTCAGCAGGGTGCGGGTGCCGTCCGCGTCCAGCCGCTCGCGCGTCCGGTACGCCCCGTACCGGTACTGGACGGTCTCGCTGCCCGGGAAACGGCGGTCCGTCAGGATCAGCGGCCCCTGCTCGCCGTCCAGCGCCTCCCGCAGCGCCTCCATCAGGCGGCGGGAGGCGGCGGTGTCCGCCGGGTACGCGACGATGAACTTGCCGCTCTGCGGCCGGGACGCGTGCTTGCGGTGGATCCACCAGTACCAGTGGTCGGTGGCGAGATGCTTGAACGCGACGTCCTGCGCGAAACAGATCTCCGCGACGGTGTCCAGCACGGCGGCCGCGCGTGACCGGCGCGCGGAGACGTGCACCTTCCAGCCGTCCGCGGGCAGCGCGGGCATCCCCTCCCGGTGCCACATCGTCCACACCCCGCTCGCCACCCCCAGCCAGCCCTCGGCGGGCCGGCCCGGCGTGAACGGGTCGCCCTTCGGCGCGGCGGTGTCCAGCGGCGCGTAGTACTCCCGGTCCGCGACGGTGAACTCCGCCGGCGCCTCGGCCATGAACGTCTCCTGTCGGGTGATGGCGGGAGCTAGTGCCGCGTCAGGCAGCCTTTGCCCGTCAAGGAGCGGCGTCCGGTGCGTGCTATCGGCGTGCCGGACGGAAGCCCTCGTACTGGATGTACTTGGGTTTTCGACCGGTGCGGCGAGAGTGCGTGCCGGGCGTCGCGACGGGGCGAAGGTTGCCTGACGCGGCACTAGAACACCATTTCGGTGGTCGGCGGCCAGCAGTTGTGGCAGGCGGTGTCGTGGGCCTCGACGTCGTCGCCGGTGTCGGCGGTGGCGGTCTCCTGGAGGGAGAGGACGGTCTCGGTCTCGGCGGCGTCGTGGTCGGGGGTGCGGTCGGTGCTCATCGCGGTCTCCCGTGTTCGGATGGGGGTGGATCGGTCAGGCCTGGGGGAGGTGGGTGGCGGTGAAGCTGGTGAGGTCGCCGGTCTGGACGCTGAACGCGGCGTGGGCCCGGACGTCGTCGTCCGCGACGCCGGGCGCTTCCTGGAGGACGCGGACGGCCTCGGCCTCGGCGGCGCTGTCGTCGGTGCTCACGGGCCCTACAGCGTCTCGGTCACGATGATGGTGTTGCAGGCCACGCTGAGGACGCTGAAGACGTGGCCCTCGACGTCCTCGGCCTCGGCGGCGGGTGCCTGCTGGAGGGAGCGGACGGCTTCCGCCTCGGCGGCGGCGTCCTCGGGAATGCGGTCGGTGCTCATATTGGCCTCCGGAGGCTAGGCGACCGTGATGGTCATGGTCTCGGGGGAGCAGAACACGCTCTGGACCAGGCCGTGGGCCTCGATGTCGTCGGCGGTGGCGGTCTCCTGGAGGGAGAGGACGGCCTCGGACTCGGTGGCGCTGTCCTCGGGGGTGCGGTCGTCGGTGCCCATCGCGGTCTCCTCGTCACTCAGATGGCTCAACTGCCTTGGCGGAAAGGGTAGTTGGCGCCGCTTCAGGGCCGGTTCAGGGCCGGTACATCACCAGTCGGCGCGGTCGCCGATCAGCCGCTGCACCTCGGCGAGCAGTCGTACCGCCCGGTCGCGGTCGCCCGCGGCGAGTGCCGGGGCCGGGCCGTCGACGGCGACCCGCAGGGCCACCGCGGCCTGGCGGGCGAACAGGGCGAGCAGGTCGAGTTCCGGGAGGCAGGCCCGGGTGGGGCCGGGGGCCGGGTCCAGCACCTCCAGGACGCCCAGGACGCGGTCGCCGTGAATGAGCGGGGCGGCCATCAGGGCGTCCGGGACGTAGCCGGTGGACTCGGCGACCTCCTGGTCGAAGGACGTGCTGCGGCGCAGGTCGTCGACGATCATCGGCTCGCCCGAACCGGCCACCCAGCCGGCGATGCCCTGGCCGGCGGGGAAGCGGCGGCCGATCAGGAACTCCTGCCCCTGGCCGGACACCGCCTGGAAGACCAGCTCGAAGGACTGGTGGTCGAGCAGCAGGATCGAACCGGCCTGGGCGCCGAAGATGGCGCGGGCCACATCGACCACCGACTGCAGGAGTTCCGCCACCACGGGATCGGTCGACGGCGCGGCGGGGGCGGTTGACTGGGTCATCTCGACCACGGTCCCTTTCTCACGACGTGCGGCCCGGCGCTCACCGGGTGCCGCCGACATGGACGTTCGCTGCGGACAGGTACAGGGCGTGCTTCAGCTGGAACGGCGTCAGCCTGGGCCGCTCGGACAGGATCCGGGCGCACAGGCCCGCGACGAACGGCGTCGCGAAGCTGTTGCCACTGCTGCGCAAGGTGGCGCCGCCGAGCCAGGCCACCTCGACGTTGACGCCGGGGCCGAAGAACTCCACCGGCGGCTCGGGGTTGTACAGGTGCAGATCGGGGTCGTCCTCCCGGTGGCTGCCCACCGAGATCACTGACGAGAACCGCCACGGGAAGCTCTCCACCTGGGCGTTGTGGGCGGACGCGACGATCGTGCTGCGCCCGAAGTACGCCTCGTCGGCCAGCACGTGCAGGTCCTCCAGGTACCGGGTGCGGGTGGTCGACAGGCTCAGGTTGATCACGTCGAAGCCCTGCCGGATCGCCCACCGCAGCCCCGCCAGCAGCACGTCGCCGCTGCCGGTGAAGCGCTCGCCGAGCACCCGGACGCTGTGGATCTCGCAGTCCGGCGCGGCCCGCCGGACGATGCTCGCGCAGGCCGTGCCGTGGCCGGAGACGTCGCCCGGGTCGTCCGCGCCGAGCGCCTCGACCCGGATCGTCCCGGCCTCGTCCTTGCGCACCACGTGCGCGCCCGCCACCGGTCCGACCAGCGGATGGGACCCGTCCACGCCGGAGTCGACCACGCAGACCCGCACGCCCCGCCCGGAACCCCCGACCAGCGTGCCCGCCGCGGGCCGCTCGGGCAGCGCGTCCGCCTCCGTCCGGACGTCCTCGGGGGTCCGGCCGGCGAGGCGCCAGGTCAGGCCGCGCGGGGGCACGGCGTGGGGCACGGTCGTCATCACGAAACTGCCTCTCTGCGGGGATGGTGGCCGGCCAGGGCCTCGGCGAGCCGCACGCCCGGGCCGTGCCCCTTGGCCGCGAATCGGCCGCCGGCCGCGGCGGCGGACAGCAGACGCTGCTGGTCCAGGCCGAGCAGCGCGGCGGTACGGGCCAGGTCGGCGGCGGCCAGGCCCTGCAGGATCGGCGAATCCGTCCGGCCGGCCACCTCGACCGCGCCGCGGGCCAGCCGCAGCGCGGGCACCCGGTCGCCGCCGGCGGCCGCCAGCCGGGCCCGCAGGCCGTCGCGCTCCGCCAGCGTCGCGAACGACAACCGGCCGCCGGCGCGGGCCCGCTCCTCCTCCAGCGCGGCCAGCGCGGCCCTGGCGGCCCGGCGCTCGTCCAGGTCCAGGTGCAGGCGTGCCATGTCGAGCAGCGCACCGCTCAGCAGCGCACCCCCGCCCAACTCCCGGGCGGCCGCGGCCGTCGCCGCCAGCAACTCCAGCGCCTCCCTCGGCCGACCACCGAGCGCCGCCACCGTCGCGCCGAACAGCGGCAGGAACGCCGCCGCCTCCGCGTACCCCAGCCGCTCGGCGTGGTGCGAGGCCTCCGCCAGGCAGGCCGCCGCCCCCGCCCGGTCGTCGCCGAGCGCCAGCAGCACCGCCAGCGGACAGTTCAACGTCACCCGCACCGCCCGCCGCCCCCGGCCCTGTGCGGCCAGCAGGTCCTGGCAGCGCTTTATCGCGGTGGCGGCCGGCACCGGACCGCGCCACAGCGACACCCCGATCGCACCCAGCGCCGACGCCCGCTCCTGCTCGCCGTCCGAACGCTCGGCATGCCGCAGCGCCCGCGCCAGCAACCGGGTCGCCGCCGCGTGCCGCCCGTCGATCTGCTCCTGCTGCGCCAGCCGCAGACAGGCCCGCGCCTGACCCAACTGGTCGCCCGCCCGCTGGAACACCGGCAGGGTCTCCCGGGCCACCGGCGCGGGCGCCCGCTGCTGGCCGACGGCCGCCAGGCTGAGCCGCGCGTGCGCCGCCTCCACCGGATCGTCCGCACTCGCACCGACCTCGGCGAGCAGCACCCGGCCCGGCTCGATCCGGCCCAGCGCGAGCAGCGCCTCGCCCAGCCGGCGGGCCGCCGGAAGCCGCCCGTCCTCGCCCGGGTGCAGCAGCGCGGTCGCCCTGGTCAGCAGCTCCACCGCCCAGCCCGGGTCGGTCCGGGCCGCCGCCCGGGCACCCGCCTCGGCCAGCGCGGCCGCCGCGCCCCGCCGCAGCGCGTCCGTGCGCTCGCCGTGCAGACCCAGCTCGGCCCGGTACCGGTGCGCGCGCTCCAGATGGCCGCCGACCACCGCCGGGCCACCCGCCCGCACCGAACGCAGCGCGGCCGCCCGCTCGTGCCGTTCGGCCCGGCCCTGCTTGGACAGGCACTCGTACGCGACCTCCTGCACCACGCCGCTGGCGAACCGGAACGACGCACCGTCCGCCACCACCAGCCGGTGCCGCCCCAGCCGCCGCAGCGCCGCCGACAGATCGGGACCGGCGGTGTCCAGCGCCGCCAACTCATCGGCGGCGAACTCGCGGCCCAGCACGCACGCCAGATCGACCGCCCGCCGCTCGGCCGGGTCCAACGCGTCCAGCCGGGCTCCGATCAGCGTCTGCAGGGTCAGCGGAACCCCGTCGCCGCGCTCGCTCTTGTTCGCCGGGGCCGTGAGCAGCTGTTCCAGATGCAGCGGATTGCCGCCCGCCCGCTCCAGCAGGTGCGCGGGCGCCGCCCCGCCCAGCGCCCCGGCCAACTGCCGCGCCTCCCGGTCGGACAGCGCACCGAGCGTCAGCACCCGGTGCGGACCGGCCGGGCCGGCGTCCAGCAGCTCGGGCCGGCCCAGCACCGCCACCAGCACCGGGGCGTCCGCGAGTGCCGCCACCACCCGGTCCAGCAGGTCGAGCAGCAACGCGGCCGCCCAGTGCGCGTCGTCGATCACCAGCACCAGCGGCGCGCGCCCCGCCAGCGCGCCCAGCAGCTCGACCAGCGCCGCGCCGGTGTCCTCCGGCGACGGCGTCGGCGTGCCGTCCGCGAGCAGGCCCTGCGCCAGCACCTCCAGGCCGGGCAGCTGCCGGTGGTCGGGGGCCTTGGCCAGCAGCGCGGTGACGGCGTCCGCCAGCGGCTGAAGGCCCGCCTGCTCGCCCGGCGGGCGGCACCGGCCCGCACCGAACCGGCCGGAGTTGCTCGAGAGTTCGAGCCAGTGCCGGAGCAGCCGGGTCTTGCCCTGACCAGGCTCGCCGCCCAGCACCAGCAGGCGGGCCGTTCGCTCGGTGGCTGTGCGTTCGAACTCCGTGTCCAGCAGCGCCAGTTCGGCTTCGCGGCCGACGAACGGCAGGTCGAGGCGCTCCGGCGCCCTGAGCTCCAGCCCGAGCAGCCGGTGCGCCGTCACCTCCTGCTCCTTGCCCTTGAGCCGCAGCGGCCCGACCTCGACCGCCCGCACCCCCTCGCCCGCGGCCCGCAGGGTGTCCGGACCGATCAGCACCTCGCCCGGCCCGGCGTTCTGCTCCAGCCGCGCCGCGACGTTCACCACCTCGCCGGACACCAGCGCCTGCCGCGCCGACGCGTCCGAACCCGTCACCACCCGGCCCGTGTTGACGCCGATCCGGACCGTCAGCCGTAGACCCAACTCGGCGTGCAGCTCCTCGTTGAGCGCCCGCAGCGCCGCCAGCATCCCGAGCGCCGCGGCCAGCCCCCGCCGGGCGTCGTCCTCGCGCACCGACGGCACGCCGAACACCGCCATCACGGCATCGCCGATGAACTTCTCCACCGTGCCGCCGTGCTCCTCGATCGCCGCCCGCATCGCGTCGAAGTAGCGCAGCGTCACCCCGCGCAGCGCCTCCGGATCGAGCGTCCCCGACAGCGCCGTCGAACCGACCAGGTCGCAGAACAGCACCGTGACGATCTTGCGGCCGGCCGTCTCCGGACCCCGGGCGTCGGCGCGCGGAGTCCCGCACGCCGCGCAGAACCGGGCCTCCACCGGCAGCGGACGGTGGCACCCCGGGCAGCGCCCGCCCGCCGGATCCGGGCCGAACACGTCAGAAGAGAGCACCGCCCGCCACCTCCGCATGCCCCTGGACCTCCGGCCCGGCCTCCTCCAGCCGGCCCCGCAGATCGGTCAGCAGGCCGAGCTCCTGCTCGGTGAGCGAACGCAGCACCGCGTGCTGCTCCTCGGTGAGGCCGCTCAGGTCGAAACCGGCGGCAGCCAGGGCCGCCAGGGCCGGGTCGGTGCGGTCAGTCATTGCTGTCCTCCTGGATCCGCGGCGAGCTGGTGGAAGAGCCGGGCGAGGATGCCCGCGGTGTGCAGGGCGCTGACGGCGACCTCGGTCTGCTGCGCAGCTGTCAACTCGAGCCGGTCGAGCTGACGTCGGACCTCGGCGAGATGCCCCGCGTCGAGCGCCGCGTGCTCGCGCACCGTCCGGAACGCGGCTTCCGGCAGCCCCGTCCGGGCGGCCAGCACCCCCGCCAGGGCGGGCGACGGGGCATGGCCCTCCAGCACCGCGAGATAGCCGAGCAGCGCGGCCGGATGGCGGTGCTCGATCCGGTAGTACTGCGCGCCCGCCAGCTCCACCACCAGCGGCGGCGGCAACGGCGGTTCCTGCTGCTCCCCGGCCGCCACCAGATCCGCCAACAGCCAGGCGTCGTGCCCCCGTTCCTCCTCCGCGTGGACCGCGAAGTACGCCGCCAACCGCGGCGCCCACTCCTCGTCCAGCCGCGCACAGGCCGCCGCGGCGCGCTCCAGCAGCGGGACGGAGGCGACGGTCAGCGCGTGCATCGCCCACAGGTAGTCGATGTAGCGGCCTGTCAGATCGCCTTCTGGCCGCCACAGTCGGGAGCTCGCCCGATGCAGCGCGGGCGCGACCAGCGCCAGCCGGGCGTCCAGTGCGCGGGAGGCCGGGACGCTCACACCGGGCTCCCGGGCCGCACCAGATGCGCGTACGGCGCGCAGCCGTAGCGGCGCAGCAGGGCCACCGGGCCCTGGGCGCGCAGGCGGGCGGCGGAGAGCTGGTCCAGCAGCCGGCCGGCCGCGCCGGCCGCGGCGGCGTCGTCCGGGCCCGGCGCCGCCGGGAGGGCGCGGCAGCCGGCGCAGTAGCCGCCCTCGGCGGGGTCGGCGCCGCTGCGGGCACGCAACTGGTCCGGCCCGAGGGTGCGGATCAGCCGCAGCCGCGGCGAGTCCAGGGTGCGGCGGCGGACGGTCGGCCAGTCGTCCTCCGCGATGTGCCCGAGCCGCAGGTGCGGCGGGACGGGCCGCAGGTCCACCGTCCGCTGGTTGCAGCAGGCGAGCACCGTCCCGTCGGGCGCGACGGTCGGCCACGCCGCCATCGCGCACGGCCCGCCCGGCCCCGCCACCGTCCGGCCGCTGGTGGCGCGGCCGACCGCGCGCACCTCGTTGACCAGCATCGGCACCCGATCGCCGAACTCCTTGACCACCGCAGCCGTCGCCTCCGCCAGGTACGGATCGTCCGGGCCGCTACCCGTCAGGTGCAGGCTGACGGCCACCCCCGCGTCCAGCACCCGCGCCAGCACCCGGAACACGTCCGCACGCGAAACCTCGCGCTCGTGCGGGGCGTCCAGGCTGGCCGAGAAGTGGTCGAGCGCCGTGATCGTCCGCAGGATCGGCGCCGGGATACGACCGCCGTCGCGCGCGAAGAACAACCCACTCAGCAACGAGACCCGCGCCCCGGTGTGCTGCGCCGCGCGCGTCAGCTCGTACGCCAGCCCCGGCAGCAGCAGCGGCTCACCGCCGGTCAGCAGCACCACCTCCGGGCGCTGCTCCGGCATGAACGACCTTACGAACCGCAGGAGTTGAACGCGCCGTGTACCGTCCGGATGCTCGGCCGAGTCCATCGAGGAGGCCGTCGAACAGTGCGCACAACTCAACGGGCACCGCCGGGTCAGAGCAACCAACAACCCGGCGGCCGGCTCCGGACGCAGACCGAGGATCTCCGACAGCTCCACGTCCGTCCCTCCCCTCCGAGCGAGTGTCACCAGGACTGTGGGGGGCGCCGGTTGCGGGCCGGTACAGGGCCGCATAAGGGGCGGTACATCGGGCCGTTCGGTGACCTTGCCGTACAACAGCGTCGCGCGGCCGCGCAGGCTGCTCCGGGCCGGCGGCGCATGGTTGTTCGGACGCCTGCTCGAGGGCGGTCCCGCCCCGGGCCGGAGGCCGTCGATCCACCGTCCTGCCAATGCCCGCGAGGGCGGGAGCACCTGTGTTCGGAGAGCAGCTCCATGGGGTGAAGGTCGGTGTCAGCGCGGGGCAGTCCCCCGTACGCTGGCCTCGGTAGCCATGTCCCGTCCCTGCTGGAGGTCCCCGATGAGCACACTCGACGCGGACTACTCCGGCTACCCGCCGTTGCGGCCCCGCGTTTCGGTCGAGGAGTTGCTGGCCGCGAAGAACGCCCAGCCGATCCGGTCCCTGGACGACCTCGCCGCCGACACCTTCGAGTCGGACGAGGAACTGGAGGAGTTCCTGGCCTTCACGTACGCCGAGCGTCACCGCGACGTCGCCTGAGCCGCCGCCGTGCAACCTGTCATCCTCGACACCGACGTCGCCTCGCTCTCCCACAAGCGCAAGCTCACCGGCCCGCTCGCCACCAGGTTGATCGCCGCAAGCCGCTGATCACCTTCGTGGCCTTCGGCGAACTGGCCAAGTGGACCGAGATCCGCCACTGGGGCACCCGCAGCCGCCAGGAACTCGCCGACTGGCTCTCCGGAATGCCGCTCCTGCCCGGCGACGAAGCCGTCGCCGCGACCTGGGGCCGCCTGTCAGCCGCGGGCATCCAGCGCGGACGCCCACGCCCGATCAACGACATGTGGATCGCGGCCTGCGCCCTCACCTACGACCTGCCGCTCGCCACGCTCAACCTCAAGGACTACGAGGACTTCCGAGCCCATCACGGCCTGCGCATCCTCGGCGCGGAGTAGCTACTCCTCCGGGCGCACTGTTGGGCGCGAACGACCTTACGAACCGCAGCAGTTGGGCGCGTCGCATGCCGCCAGGGTGCGCGGGGCGGTCCATCGAGTGCACGCGACCGCCAGGGCGTGGGGGCCGGGTCGGGGTTTCAGTGCAGGTGGGCGATCCAGGGGTGGTCGTCGGGGTTGCGCATTTGGTCGAGGATGTTGCGCAGTCCGTCGGCGTCGTGGATCCAGCGGACGGTGTCGATGAGTTCGTCGGCGGCCGCGGCGTCGAGGAGGGGGTCGAGTTCGGCGGGGATGGGGTCGTCGACGAGGCAGAGCCAGGCGATGGCCGCGCTCACTCGTACCTCCGTCGGCCGGGTGGGGTCCTGCCACCAGGTGCGGGTGTGGGCGATTGTGGTGGGATCGCGTGTCTCCCAGGCCAGTTGGGCGATTGCGAGGACCAGGCTTGCGCGGGTCATCGGGTCGGTCTCGGTGGCGAAGCGGGTGTGCAGGGCGGCCGTGATCCGGTCGCGGGCGGGGACGGCGGCGGCCGCGAGGGCGTAGGCGGTGACGGCGCGGAGCGTCGCGGTGGGGTGGTCGAGCAGGGGCAGGAGCAGGTCCGTGTCGTCGGCGATGGCCTGCTGGGCGGCCTGGACGGACCAGTTGGCGTTGTGGCCGCTGCAATCGAAGACAACGCGGTCGGCAGGTTCGCCGGCCCGTAGCAGTCCGGTGCGGGAGCCGCTTCCGAAGTGTGGGCGGCGGGCGAGACTCCCGACCAGGAGGAGGACATCGGGGTCGGGACGAGTGAGGGCGGTGCGGATCAGGAAGGGGACGGCGAGGGTGCCGGCTGTGGAAGGGGTGCCCTGATGGCAGACGCTGTTCCACAGGCGGGACAGCGCCCGGTCGGCGCTCTCCGTGTCGCCGTGGCGGATCTGCTCCAGCAGGTGGGGGATCTCGGCGCCGTCGAACCAGTCCCACGGCACCGCGTCGTACTGCGGGCCGTCCTTGACCTCGGCGGCCATCGCGGCCATGACCGTCCGTACGTCGTGCGAGGTGTCCACGTGGAACTCCGGCCGGTGTTCCTCCCAGGTCGCGGCGGTGTCCTTCTCGACCTGCCAGCTCGCGATGACGTCCGCCCACTCTCCGTCGTACTGGTCAAGATCATCAGCGCTCATGGCGACGCACCGTAGCGCCCGCCGCCGACACCGGCCCGGGATCCGTTCGGTGGGCGATTGCACGGCGCGCGGGTGACCACGGGGCGGATCCCGCACCGGGCCGTTCGCGGCGGGGAACGGTCTCGAACCATTCCCCTCGTACTCGAAGGCGGTTCTTCATGCGTCGTATCGGCATGCTCATCGCGACCACCCTCGGCGCGGCCGTCCTGGCCGCCGGCCCGACAGCGTCGGCGGACATCCCCCAGCAGCCCGACCAGGCCCCGGCCCCGGCTGAGGCCGGGACGCAGACCCCGGCCGAGGATCCGGCTCAGGACCCGGCTCAGGACCCCGCCGGGACGCAGACGGAGGACGCCGACGCGAAGAGCTGCGTCAAGGCCGACACATCCCCCTCCACCGTCACCAACCAGACCGAAGGGGTCGCCCTGATCTTCGACGCACCCGACTGCACCGGCCACGTACTCGGCGCCATGCTGCCGGGCGAGACCAAGGACCTCACGCTCGGCCAGAGCGTCCTCTTCGTCCAGTAGCGGCCCCGCCCACCAGCCGCAAAGCGCCGGCCACCATAACGGTGGTCGGCGCTTTTGCGTTCCGTCACGCGGGCCGGGGTGGGCGTGTAAGTGGTGAGGCCGGGCTCGCCAGGCATGACGTTCAGCTGCTCGTGTCGGAGGCGCGCTGCTCGTCGCGCGTGCGGCGCAGCAGGTCGCGACGCTCGTGGATCTCTTCGGGGGTGATCGGGCCGTGTTCGGCCTCGGCGAGGGTGATGAGCTCGTCGAGGTTGTCCCGTTCGAGCCGGCGGACAGCCGGAGGGGTCGCTGCGGGTCGGGCCGCTTCGGCAATGTCGCGAGGCGTGGTGATCGAGTGCTTCTGGGTGGGCTCGCTCATGCTCCTCATTCTGGTGCTCACGGTCGGTCAGGCGCGGGCTGTTGGAGGTGGGCGTGGAGGTGGGTGAGGCGTGGGAGGGAGTAGTGGGCGATGTGGGCGGGGGCTTCTTCGGTGGGGCAGAGGAGGACGCCGGCCAGGATGAGGTGTTCGAGGGCGGCGAGGGCGGGGGCGGGGGGGAGGTCGAGGGTGTGGCGGGCGTGGGTGAGGTCGAAGGTGGGGGTCCAGGGGTGGCGGGCCAGGTGGGTGAGGGTGGTGCGTTGGTCGGGGGTGAGGGCGTGCCATTGGGTGTCGAGGCGGTCGCGGAGGCGGGTTTCTCCGACGGCGAGTTCGTCGAGGGCGCGGTGGGGGTCGGTGAGGCGGTCGGCGAATTCGTCGAGGGGGAGGTGGCGGAGGGCGGCGAGTTTGTAGCCGGCCAGGCGGACGGCGGAGGGCAGGAGGCCGCATGCGGTGACGATGCGTTCGGCGGCGGTGGGGGCGGCGTCGACGCGGTGGGTGCCGACGAGGAGTGACAGCAGGGCGAGGGCTTCGGGGAGGGTGAAGGGGGCGAGGTCGGTGCGGTGGGTGGCGCCGAGGCCGGGGAGGGGGGTGCGGCCGGTGACCAGGGCGACGGCGGGGCCGGGCGGTGGGAGCAGGGCGTGGGTGGTGTGGTCGTCGGAGGCGCCGTCCAGGACGACCAGTGCCCGGTGTTCGGCCAGCCATTCGCGCCAGGTCTGCAGGGGGTCGGCGGTGTCGGTGGCGAGCAGCCGGGCCAGGTCGGCGGCGACGGCCCGGGGTTCGCGGGCGCGGCCGGTGGCGTCCCGCAGGTGGATGAAGAGGCGGCCGTCGGGGAAGTCGTCGCGCAGTGCGTGGGCGGCGCGGATCGCGAGTGCGGTCTTGCCGACGCCGATCGGTCCGGTCAGCACCACCGGCCGTTCGGCGCGGCGTGCGGCGCGGACCAGTTCCGCGACCTGCTGTTCCCGTCCGGTGAACGCGGTGGTGTCCGGCGGCAGCACGGTCCGGCCCGAGCGCGCGGCGGCAGGCGGAGGCGGGGGCGTCGGGCGGTCGGCGAGCAGTTCGCGGTGGCAGGCCTCCAGCTCGGGGCCGGGGGACAGGCCCAGTTCGCGGGAGAGTTGCTGGCGCAGTTGCGCGAACGCGGCGAGTGCTTCGGCGCGCCGCCCGGCGCGGTGCAGGGCGAGCAGGTGGACGGCCTGGAGGCGTTCGCGCAGGGGGTGACGGTCGGTCAGGTCGGTGAGGGCGCCCGCGACCCGGCCGGCGTGGCCGAGCCGCAGTTCGACCTCGGCCCAGTCCTCGACGGCCGCGAGGTAGCGGGCGGTCAGTCGTTCGGCGACGGCCCGCAGTGCGGAGGAGTGCCGCAGTTCCGGCAGTGGCGGGCCGGCCCACAGCCGCAGTGCCTCGCCGAGCAGCCGGCCGGCCTGTTCGTCGTCCTGCCGGGCCGCCGCCTCCCGGCCGGACCGGACCAGGGCGGCGAACCGCAGGGTGTCCAACTCCTCGTCGGCGACGTGCAGTTCGTAGCCGCCGGGGCGGTGCACCAGGCGCCCTGCGCCGAGTGCCCCGCGCAGGCCGGAGACGTACACCTGGAGGTTCTTGCGGGCGGACCGGGGCGGTTCGTCCTCCCAGACGGCCTCGGTCAGCAGGTCGGTGGAGAGCAGCGTGTTGGGGTGGCCGAGCAGGGCGGCCAGGACGGCGCGCTGTTTGAGCGAGCCGAGGGCGAGCGGGCCGTGGCCGGTCTCGGCGGCGAGCTGGCCGAGCAGGCGGAAGCGCAGCGGTGGGCGCTCGGGGTTCGGGGTGGCGGGGCGGTGATTCAGTCCGGCGATCACGAAGCCTCCTCACCCGCACGGAGCATCGTTGCTGCGCGCGTCCATGACAGGTCAGCCTGTCAGAGGGGTGGGCGCTCCGGGTATCCCAGGTTTCTGGGATGTTCCACGACCCGCGGCCAGGCCAGCGCGAGCAGCGCGGCGTCGTCGTCGGCGCCGCCGGTGGCGAAGGCGCGGGAGTCGCGGTGCAGCCAGTCCAGCAGGGCGACGGGGTCGGGGCCGTCGGGCTGCGACTCCAGGTGGGCGGTCAGGCGGGGGAGCAGCGGGTAGAAGGCGCCGTCGGCGGCGCGGGCCTCGGTGAGGCCGTCGGTGTACAGCAGCAGGGTGTCGCCGGGGCCCAGCGGGACGGCGGGTGCGGGCTCCGCGGCCACCGGGTCGGGGAGCAGGCCGCTCAGGCCGAGCGGCGGGCGCGGGGAGACCGGGAGTTCGGCGACGCCGGTGCCGTGCAGGATCAGCGGCGGCGGGTGCCCGCAGGACAGCCCGTGGGCGGTGCCGTCGGCGGCGATCTCGACCAGGAAGGCGGTGCCGAACGCCTCCGAGTCGTTCAGGTGGCGCCGCAGGCTGGTGTCCATCCGGTCCGCGAGGTCGTCGAGGCGGGCGTGGTCCTGGGCGGCCTCGTGGAACGAGCCGAGGATGACGGCGGCGGTGGCGACGGCGTCCAGGCCCTTGCCGCGGACGTCGCCGATCAGGGCGCGGACGCCGAACGCGGTGTCCGCCACCGCGTACAAGTCCCCGCCGACCCGGGCGTACTGTGCGGCGGCCCGGTACGCGGCGGCGGTGCGGAACGGTCCGACGACGGGCGGCGGCGGCCGCAGGATCGCGCGCTGGGCGGCCTCGGCGACCGAACTGACCTCCACCAGGTGCGCGGCCGCCTGCTCGCGACGGTGCACCAGGTAGACGCCCAGCGCGGCGATGATGACGATCACCGAGGTGGTGCCGATCGCGGCGCCGATCCGGCCCGGTTCGTCCGGGACGAAGGCCCAGCGGGTGCCGATCGCGAGCACCGCCGACGCCAGGATCATCGGCGGCCGGAACGCCATCGACACCAGGGCCGGCACCGCGACCACCACCGACGGCGTCTGCCAGCCGTCCGGCGCGAACTGCAGGCCGACCATCACGCAGTACATCAGGACGGCGGTCCCCAGCGACACCACCCGCCCCACCCTGCCGACCCCGTACCCCGCGCCGTCCTCACCGCGGTCGGTCCACACCGGCACTCACCTCCCACCCGCCCGCACAACTGCCGCGCAATCCTCCCGCGAGGCAGGGGCCTTGGGCGCGCCGCCACACCGCTGCGCGGCAGACCGCTGCGCGTTACACGGCTGCGCGGCAGACCGCTGCGCGGCAGCCGGTCAGCCGCCGGTGGTCAGTCGTCGGCGCGGCACAGGCGGACCAGGCAGCTGGCGTAGTCGCCGGCCGGCAGCGGTGGCTCGATGCCGTGGTGGACCAGGACGGCGCCGCTGTACTCCCGGTTCCGGTCCAGGTCTAGGTAGTTGGCGGCAGGGTCGAGCGTGGGCAGGCGGATCGGGGCGGGCGGGTGCCCGAAGCGGGTGGTGGGGCGCCAGGCGAGGAGCGCGTGGTCCCGGCCGTCGTGGGAGGCGTAGTGGACGGCGCCCACCGGTCCGGGCGGCGCGAGCCGGTGCTGGACGCCGCGCTGGACGAGCGGGCGGATCTGCTTGTAGCGGGTGACGAGTTCGGCGGCCTCGGCGAGGTCCTCCGCCGACCAGGACGTCAGGTCGCCGCCGATCCCGAGCGCCCCGGCCATCGCGACGTGGAAGCGGAACCGCAGCGGGGTGCTCCGCCCGGTCGCCGGGTTGGGGCTGTCGGTGACCCACGCGGCCATCGCCTGGGCGGGGAAGAGCTGTGAGAAGCCGTGCTGGATCCCGATCCGGTCGACCGGGTCGGTGTTGTCGGACGTCCAGGCCTGGTCGGTGCGGGCGAGCATGCCGAGGTCGACCCGGCCGCCGCCGCCCGCGCAGGCCTCGATGCGCAGGCCCGGGTGGTCGGCGCGCAGCCGGTCCATGATCCGGTGGACGGCCCGGGTGTGTTCGATCCACAGCCGGTCCGGGTCCGGGTGGCCGTCCCAACCTGCTTCGGTGAAGGGCCGGTTGGCGTCCCACTTCAGCCAGTCGACGGCGTGTTCGCGGACCAGGGCGTCGAGCGTGCCGTGGGCCCAGGACTCGACCTCCGGCCGGGCGAAGTTCAGCACCAGCTGGTGGCGCAGCTCGGTGGCGTCCAGGTGCGGGGAGTGCGCCACCCAGTCGGGGTGGGTGCGGTACAGCTCGCTGTCGCGGTTGACCATCTCCGGTTCCACCCAGAGTCCGAACTCCATTCCGAGCCGGTGCACTTCGTCGGCCAGCGGGCGCAGCCCGCGGGGGAAGGCGGCGGGCCGGGGCGTCCAGTCGCCGAGCCCGGAGCGGTCGTCGCGCCGGGTGCCGAACCAGCCGTCGTCCAGCACGAACAGTTCGGCGCCGAGCCCGGCGGCGAGCCGCGCCAGGCGGAGCTGGCCGGCCTCGGAGACGTCGAAGCCGGTGGCCTCCCAGGAGTTGTACAGCACCGGCCGGTCCTGTTCGGGCCGCGGCAGGACGTGTCTGCGTACGTGGTCGTGCCAGGCGGCACTGGACGCGCCGAAGCCGTGCGCGGTGTACAGGCCGGCGAACACGGGGGTGTGCAGCCGCTCGCCGGCCCGCAGCGTCCAGGCGGTGCCGTCGTGGCCGAAGCCGCCGGTCCAGCCGGTGCGGCCGACCGGGTCGCGGTGCACGGTGATGCGCCAACTGCCGCTCCAGGCCAGTGCGGTGCTCCACACCTCGCCGTGTTCCTCGGCCGCAGTGCCGTCGTCCACGGCCAGCCAGGGGTTCGCGTGGTGCCCGGTCAGGCCCCGGCGGCTGGTCAGGACGGTCTCGGCGACCGGCAGCCGGTCGCGCCGCAGCTGGAACTCGCTGTTCCAGCCGCCCACCAGGTGGCTGAGCCGGTAGTCGGCCAGCGCGGGGGTCCGCCAGGCGGCCGAGTCGAGCCGGTCGACGGTGATCGGTTCGTCGGGGCCGTCCGCGGGGCCGAGGTGGGTCAGTTCGGTCCAGCGCTCGATCACGTCGCTGTCGGGCCGGACGCGGTAGCAGAGTTCGGCGCGCAGCGGGCGGCGGCGGTCCTGGAGGCGCAGCCGCAGTTCGCCGCCGTCGACGTGGTGGCCGGTGAAGCGCCACTGGGCGCCGCGGGTGCCGTCGGCGAAGCGGACCTGGAGGCCGGCCGGGCCGAAGCGCGCGCCGGTCTGCGGCGCGAGTTCGTCGGCGGCGGCGTCGTCCTCGAAGCTGCTGTCGGCGGGGGAGCCGGCGGCGGGCAGCGCCGCCAGGGCGGCGGTGTCGAGCGGGGCGCCCCAGTACAGGTGCCGGGGGCTGCCGTCGGGGTGCAGGCGCAGGGCGTACACGCTGTTCGGGGTGCGCAGGACCGCGAGGCCGCGGTCGGGGTCGAAGCTGACGGGCGGAGGCGTGGCGGGCACGAGTGAAACCCCTGACGCGCGAAGGGAGTTGGGTGGCGTCCGGCCGGAGGCGGCTCCCGAGCGTAGGGCGGTCCCGGTTCCCGAATCAATACTGTCGGAAGTTATTTATTTGCTCTAGATTGCCCACGTGTCCCGACAACGCTCGCAACCCCTTGTCAGCGCCCCGGCCGAGACCGCGATCCTTTCCCGTCTGCTGGCCGAAGGGCCGCTCAGCAGAGTCGAGTTGGCGCGCCGCACCGGGCTCTCCTCGACGGCCGTCACCAAGGCGGCCCGACCACTGATCGACGGTGGCTACCTGTACGAACTGCCACCCGAGCGCACCGCCCCCGGTGCGGGCCGGCCGGTGTACCCGCTCGCGGTCGACCGGGACCGCGAGTACTTCCTCGGCGTGAAAATCAGCGCCGACCAACTCTTCGGCGCGGTATGCGACTTGAGGGCGGGCATCCGGGACACCGCAGTCCGGCCGGTGGAGGTTTGCACCCCGGAGGCCGTCACTGCGCTGCTCGCCGAACTGGTCGAGGAACTGCTCGACTCCGAGCCCGGGTTCCGGGCCCGCACCCGCCACCTCGGGATCGCGGTGAACGGCGACGTGGACCGCGACCGGGGACGGCTGCGGCACTCCGGCCTGCTCGGCTGGCGCAACGTCCCGCTGGCCGAACTACTGGAGGCCGCAACCGGGTTGAGCGTCACCGTGGAGAACGACGTGCGGGCGCTGACGGTCGCCGAGCACTGGTTCGGCGAAGGCATCGGCACCGGCTACTTCGCCCTGGTCACCATCGGTTCGGGCATCGGCTCCGCCCTGGTCGTCAACGGCCAGCTGATGCGCGGCGCGTACGGCGTCGCGGGCGAGGTCGGCCACCTGTGCGTCGACCCGGCCGGGCCGCGCTGCCGGTGCGGCGCCCGGGGCTGCGTCGAGGCGATCGGATCGATCGACGTCATCCTCGACACCGTCCGGCAGGCGGCCGGAGATCCGCGGCTCACCTTCCCCGAGGTGGTCCGGATGGCCCGCGAGGGCCGGCCCGAGGCCCGCGAGGCGTTCGCCAGGGCCGGGAAGGCGATCGGCACCGGCATTGCCGCGCTGGTCAACCTGATCGGCCCGGAGCGGGTGGTGGTCAGCGGCGAGGGCGTCGACGCCTACGACCTGTTCAGCCGTCACATCCAGGACGCGTACGCGGCGCACGCCTTCGGCGCGGCCTCCCGCTGCCCGCTGTCGCTGCGCCCGCTGCCCTGGCAGGAATGGGCCCGCGGCGGCGCGGCGGTGGCCATCCAGGCGCTCTTCCCGCAACCTCCGGCCGGCGGCTGACCCGCAGCCGCGCCCGACCCTCCGACTTCCCGACCCCGCCCCCGACTTCCCGGTCTCTGACTGCCCGACCGCTGACTCCTCGGCACCGATTCCCGACTGCCGACCGCCGGACTGCCGACCTCTCGGCCCCTTGACCGCCGGCCCCCGTCCACCGATTTCCCGACCGTCCGACCGCCGACCTTTCGGCCCCCGATTCCTGACCCCCGACCTCCGCCCGCCGCCCGCCCGGGCCGGCAGGCAGCGGCGACGAGCCGGTCGGGGTGAGCAAGTGCCCTGCAACCCCCTCACAGCAAGGACACGCGCCCCATGAACACCCCCGCGCCCCAGATCGACCGACGCAGGTTCCTCACCGGATCGCTGCTGATCGCCGCCGGAGCGGTCGTCAGCACCGCCTGCAGTACCGATCCCACCGGCGGGTCCTCCGGCGGTAGGACCACCCTCAACGTCTGGTACCACGCCTACGGCGAGGCCGGCACCCAGCAGGCAGTGCTCCGCTACGCCACCGCCTTCACCAAGGCCAACCCGGACATCGCGGTCAAGGTGACCTGGGTCCCGGGCGACTACGCGGGCAAGCTCTACGCCAGCCTGCTGACAGACGCGGCCCCCGACGTGTTCGAGATCGGCGACTTCGACGAGGGCCTCGCCCACCGCGGGCAGATAGCCCCGCTCGACGACCTCTACGGCGACGCCAAGGCCGACTTCAACGCCGCCGCCCTCGACACCGTCACCGTCGAGGGCAAGCTGTACGGCGTCAAGATGATCGACGACGTGCTGATGGTCTACTACCGCAAGAGCGTCCTGGCCGCGGCCGGAATCACCCCGCCCACCACCTTCGACGGCCTGGCCGCCGCCGCGAAGGCGCTGAGCACCGGAAAGTCCAAGGGCCTGTACCTGGGCACCGACGGCACCGGCGACGGCCCCGCCATCGCCGTGATGTCCACCGGCGGCGAACTGGTCACCCGCGAGGGCAAGGTGGCGTTCGGCTCGCCGCAGGCCCTGGAGGCGCTCACCGCCTTCAAGCGCCTGCACGACGACAAGTCGCTGCTGCTCGGCTTCACCACCGACTGGTGGGACCCGTCCGCGTTCACCCAGGGCATGGCGGCGATGCAGTGGTGCGGCCTGTGGGCGATGCCCGCCGTCCGGACCGCGCTCGGCGACGACTTCGGCGTCATGCCGTGGCCCGCGTTCCGTGAAGGCGGCACCCCCGTGCTGCGGGTCGGCGGCTGGACCAGCTGCGTCAACGCCAAGGGCCAGCACGTGGACGCGGCGAAGAAGTTCGTCCAGTGGCTGTGGGTGCAGAACTCCGACCTGCAGCGGGACTTCGCCGAGAGCTACGGCCTGCACGTGCCGCCGCGCACCTCGGTGGCCGCCACCGCGACCAAGCTCACCACCGGCCCCGCGAAGGAGACCGTCGACCTCGCCCTGAAGTACGGCCGGCACAACCCCGGCACCTGGAACACCGCGGTCAGCACCGCCTTCAACGCGGCCGCGGCGAAGATCGCCACCGGCCAGGGCGACCCCGCCGCCCTGCTCGCCGACGCGGCGGGCAAGGCCCAGAGCGAGATCGACAAGCAGCTCGGCCGATGATCCCCGCCCTCGACAGGACCCGTCCCGCGGCCGGCCGACGGGCCCGCACCGCCCGGGCCGCCCGGGCGAGCCGTTCCGGCCGGCTCGCGTTCGCCCTGCTCACCGCGCCCATGCTGATCGGGCTCGGCCTCTTCAAGTACCTGGCGATCGGCTGGAGCTTCCTGCTCAGCCTCAGCGAGGCGCGCGGCAGCATCGCCCTCGGCCACTGGGTCGGACTCGACAACTACCGCACGCTGCTGGCCGACCATGCCTTCCGCGACTCGCTGCTGACGATCCTGCTGTTCACCGCGTTCATCGTGCCGGTCACCTTCGCGGCCTCGCTCGGCCTCGCCCTGCTCGTGCACCGCGTCCGGCGCGGCCGGGCACTGCTGCGCACCGCCTTCCTGATCCCGACCGCCGTCTCGTACGTGGCGGCCTCGCTGCTGTGGAAGATGTGCCTGTTCAACGGGCTGCCGACCGGTGTCGCCAACCTGATCGGCGGCTGGTTCGGCGCCGAGCCCGTGCCTTGGCTGCAGACCGTCTCGCCACCGCTGTACTGGGTGGTGCTGGTGACGCTGCGGCTTTGGCTCCAGGTCGGCTTCTACATGGTGCTGTTCCTGGCCGGCCTGCAAGCCATTCCGCGGGAGGTGTACGAGGCCGCGGCGCTCGACGGGGCCTCCGGCAGACGGCTGTTGACCGGCGTCACCCTGCCGATGCTGCGCAACACCTCCGTCGCCGTGCTGATGCTGCTGTTCATCGCCGCGTTCCAGGCCTTCGACGAGTTCTACAACCTGTTCAGCAGCGGCATGTCCGGCACCGGGACGGCGCCCGTGCAGACCCCGCTGGTCCACCTCTACAACACCGCGCTGGGAAGCCAGAACTACGGCGTCGGCTCCGCCGGGGCGTTTCTGCTGACCGCCCTGATCGTCGGGGTGACGCTGATCCAGGGCCGGGTCACCGGCTTCGGCCGGGCCGGGGAGTGAGCGCCGCATGAGCACCTTGTCCGCCCCGCTGCGGGCCGCCCGCGTCACCGTCCGCGGCCTGCTGATCGGCCTGCTGACCGCGGTCTTCCTGGCGCCCTTCTACCTGATGCTCCGCAACGCGCTGATGGACAGCCGGGGTCTGACGGCGCCGGAGTGGACGTGGTGGCCGTCCACCATGCACTTCGACAACTTCACCGCGCTGTTCCAGGACCCGTCCGTCGCGATGGGCCCGGCGCTCGGCAACTCGCTGCTGGTCGCCGCCGTCACCGCGCCGCTGTCCACGCTGCTCGCCTCGGCCGCCGGGTACGCGCTGGCCCGGATTCCCGTCCGCGGGCGCGGCGTGGTGCTGGCGCTGGTGGTGGCGACGCTGATGATCCCCGGCTCGGCGACCTTCGTGCCGACGTTCGTCGTGGTCGGCTCGATGGGGGGCGTCAACACGCTGTGGGGCATCGTCGCGCCCGGCCTGTTCAACCCGTTCGCGGTGCTGCTGTTCCGCAACTTCTACCTGCAGTTCCCGAGCGAGATCGAGGACGCCGGCCGGCTCGACGGCCTCGGCTGGCTCGGCCTGTACCGGCGGATCGCGCTGCCCAGCTCCGGAGCGATGCTGGCCTCGCTCGGGGCACTGGCCTTCATCGACAGCTGGAACGCCTTCCTGTGGCCGCTGGTGATCGGCCAGGACCCGTCCGCCTGGACCGCGCAGATCGCGCTGTCCACCTTCCTCACCTCGCAGACCATCAACCTTCCCGGGCTGTTCGCCGGCGCCGTGGTCACCATCACGCCGCTGGTCGTCATGTTCCTGGTCGCCCAGCGGTACATCGTCGAAGGCATCGCCTCCAGCGGCCTCAAGGGCTGACCCGGCGTCACCACCGCACCACCGCATCGCGCAAGGTAAGACGCACCTCTCCCCCTCGTCAGGAGCGTTCCGTGAAACCTCGCCCCACCGTGCTCCGGTGCACGTCCGCCGCCCTCGCCGCGGCGTGCGCCCTCGTGCTCGGCACCCTCACCCCCACCGCGTCCGCCGCGCCCACCACGTCCGCCGCCGACACTCCGACCGTCGCGGCGCCCGTCCTCACCGGCCCGCAGCTCGCCGCCTCCTGGGCCGGCCCGCTGTCCACCCGGGGCCGGTACGTGGTCGACGCGAACGGCGACCGGTTCAAGCTCAAGTCCGGCAACTGGGCCGGAGCCCAAGGCACTTGGCAGGGCAGCGGCGACGTCCGCGACCCGGCGAACCACCAGGCCCGGCAGATGTCGAACAACATTCCGCTGGGCCTGGACCGGACCCCGATCGCCCGGATCCTGGCGGACTTCCACACCATGGGCCTGAACAGCATCCGGCTGCCGTTCGCCAACGCGCTCGTCCACGACACCACCGCCGTCCCGGACTCGGCCGTCGCGGCCAACCCGCAGCTCAGGGGCAAGACACCGCTGCAGGTGATGGACGCCGTGGTCGCGGCGCTGACCGCGGACGGCTTCGCGGTGATCCTCAACAACCACACCACCAGCTACCGGTTCTGCTGCGGCCTGGACGGCAACGAACGCTGGAACAGCGGGCAGTCCACCCAGCAGTGGATCGACGACTGGGTGTTCCTGGCCAAGCGGTACCAGGACAACAAGCGGGTGGTCGGCGCCGACCTGCGCAACGAGGTCCGCCGCGACACCTGGAACGACGCCAACTGGGGCTGGGGCGACGACCACGACCTCAACCAGGCGCTGGAGGACGCCGGCAACCGGATCCTGCAGGCCGACCCCGACCTGCTGATCGTCATGGAAGGCATCAACTGGCAGGGCATCCCGACCGACCTGACCCCGCACTGGCGCCCCATGCTCACCCCCGTCGCCACCCTGTCCAACACCCTGATCCGCTCCGACAAACTCGTCTACTCCGCGCACTTCTACGGCTACACCGGCCCCAGGCACACCGGCGCCACCGGCACCGGCGAGACCCACGACCCGCGCTACGAGGAACTCACCCCCGACCAGCTCGCCCAGGCGGTCGACGACGAGGCGCTGTTCGTCACCCGCACCGGCCAGCACTTCACCGCACCGGTGTGGATCAGCGAGTTCGGCGCCGCCGGCCGCGGCCCCGCCGACGCCCGCGAACGCGCCTGGTTCGACAACTTCACCGACATCCTGGTGCGCAACGACACCGATTTCGCGATCTGGCCGCTGGTCGGCTGGAGCGACAACACCGGAACGCCGCAGGACAACTGGGCGATGGTCAACTACACGGCGGACGGCACCCGGCTCGGCGTCATGGACACCGGCGACTGGCGCGCCGCCGACTGGAACAAGCTGATCGGCGCCCCCGCCCGCAGCGGACCGGTCGCCGACGGCCCGCGCTGGAACATGCTCAACCTCGACCACTACGACGCCAACCTGTCCGCCGCCATGCTGGCCGGGCCCGACTGGTCCTACGGCAACCGCAAGGGCAACTGCCCCGACACCCAGCGCCTGGCCGGCCTCGGCCGCAGCGACAGCCGCGGCCTGTGCACCGATGCCGGCCGGCCGGCCAAGGGTGCCGGCGCCTGGACGACCGTCACCGACGAGCGCTACGTCACCCACGGGGACTGGGCGAGCGGCTACAACAAGCTCCAGTGCCCGGACAACACCTTCGCCGTCGGCTACAGCGTCAACCGCAACGCGATGTCCGCCCTGCTGTGCGCGCCCGCCGCCAACGCGCTGCCCCTGACCGGGCGCAACGTGTGGTTCGACAGCGGCGACAACCGGCCCGCCACCGGCGGTTCGGCGGCCAGCGACTGGGCGCCCGGCTACTACAAGGGCCAGTGCGCCGACAACGAGTACCTGGCGGGCGTCGCCTACACCTGGAAGTGGAACCACGGCGGCGTGCCCGACGCGCTGCTGTGCCGCCCGCTGAACTGACCCGTCCACCGAACGGAACCGAACCGACCCGCCCACGCCCGCGCCCCGCCCCGCCCCGAAGGGAGCACCCCCGTGCACAGCAAGCAGCGGTTGACCGAGCAGCGGCTCGCCCGCGTCCTGTCGCAGCGCGTCCGCCCGGCCGTCCACGCCCGCGCGCTGCCGCTGACGGTGGAGATCTGGAACGCCCCCGGAGAGCCGGTGCCCGCCGCGCAGGCGATCGCCGCGCCGTACCGGCCCGTCGCGGTCGGGCACCGGTGGGGGCCGGCCTGGTCGACCAGCTGGTTCCGGATCAGCGGCGAAGTCCCCGCCCACTGGGCGGGGCAGCGGATCGAGGCGGTGCTCGACCTGGGCTTCGACGTCACCGGCCCCGGTTTCTCCACCGAGGGCCTGGTGCACCGCCCCGACGGCAGCGTGGTGAAGGCGCTCAATCCGCGCAACGCCTGGATCCCCGTCGCCGACCCGGCGAGCGGCGGCGAGCGCTTCACGTACTACGTGGAGGCCGCCGCCAACCCGACCGTGCCGCTGCCCGGCGAGGCGCACCACGCGCCGACCCGGGCCGGGGACCGGCCGGCCTGGCTGACCGGCGCGGCGGCCGCCGGCGGCGACCCGCTCTACCGGCTGCGCCGGGCCGAGCTGACCGTCTTCGACCGGGAGGTCTGGGAGCTCGCCCAGGACCTCGACGTGCTCGGCGAGTTGATGCACGCCCTGCCCGAGGGCGCGGAGCGCCGCTGGCAGCTCCTGCACACCCTCGAACGGGCCCTGGACGCCGTGGACGTGCAGGACGTCCCGGCCACCGCGGCCGCCGCCCGGGCCGTCCTGCGCCCGGCCCTGGCCGCGCCCGCGACCGCCGGCGCCCACCGGATCTCCGCGGTCGGGCACGCCCACATCGACACCGCCTGGCTGTGGCCGCTGCGCGAGGCCGCCCGCAAGGTCGCCCGGACGGTCTCGAACGTCACCCACCTGATGGATCATCACCCCGGCTTCCGCTTCGCGATGTCCCAGGCGCAGCAGCTGGCCTGGCTGAAGGAGCAGCACCCGGCGCTCTACGCCCGGGTCCGGGAGAAGGCCGCGAGCGGGCAGTTCCTCCCGGTGGGCAGCCTGTGGGTGGAACCCGACACCAACATCACCGGCGGGGAGGCGTTCGTCCGCCAACTCGTCCACGGCAAACGGTTCTACGCGCAGGAGTTCGGCGTCGAGACCGAGGAGCTGTGGCTGCCCGACACCTTCGGCTACCAGGCGGCGATGCCGCAGCTGCTGAAACTCGCCGGGGTGCGCTGGTTCCTCACCCAGAAGATCTCCTGGAACACCACCAACAAGTTCCCGCACCACACCTTCTGGTGGGAGGGCATCGACGGCACCCGGATCTTCACCCACTTCCCGCCCGCGGACACCTACAACGGCGAGCTGACCGGCGCCGAACTCGCCCACACCGTCCGCAACTTCCAGGACAAGGGGCCCGCCAACCGGTCGCTGCTGCCGTTCGGGTACGGCGACGGCGGCGGCGGGCCCACCCGGGAGATGCTGGCCCGCGCCGAGCGGCTCGCCGACCTGGAGGGCTCGCCGCGGGTCGAGATCGAACCGCCCGCCGCGTTCTTCGCGCGCGCCCACGCCGAGTACCCCGACGCGCCGGTGTGGCTCGGCGAGCTCTATCTGGAGTTCCACCGGGGCACGCTGACCAGTCAGTTGCGCACCAAGCAGGGCAACCGGCGCAGCGAGCACCTGCTGCGCGAGGCCGAACTGTGGTCCGCCACGGCCGCCGTGCACCGCGGCCTGCCGTACCCGTACGAGGCGCTCGACCGGCTGTGGAAGACCGTCCTGCTGCACCAGTTCCACGACATCCTGCCCGGCTCGTCCATCGCCTGGGTGCACCGGCAGGCCGAGGAGACGTACGCCGCCGTCCACGCCGAACTGACCGGGATCGTCGATGCGGCGCAGCGGGCGCTGGCCGGCCCCGGGGACGGCACGGTGGTCTTCAACGGCGCGCCGCACGCCCGCGGCGGCGTCCCCGCGTTCGGCTCGGCGCCGCGCGCGGGGGAGCCGGCGCCCGAGGTCGACCCGGTGCCGGACGGGGACGGCCGCCTGGTGCTGGACAACGGGCTGGTCCGGTTCACCGTCGACGCCCGCGGCCTGGTGGTCTCCGCCGTCGACCTGGCCGCCGGCCGCGAGGCCCTGCCGCCCGGCGCCGCGGCCAACCTGCTCCAGCTCCACCAGGACTTCCCCAACGAGTACGACGCCTGGGACCTCGACGCGTTCTACCGCAACACCGTCCGCGACCTGGACGTGGCCGACGAGGTGACGGCCGTGCCCGGCGGCGTCGAGGTCCGCCGCAGCTTCGGCAGCTCGCGGATCCGGCAGCGGCTGTCCCTGCGGGAGGGTGCCCGGCGCCTCGACATCGACACCGAGATCGACTGGCACGAGCGCGAACGCATCCTCAAGGCGGCCTTCCCACTGGACGTGCGGGCCGACCACTCCACCGCGGAGATCCCGTTCGGCCACGTCCGGCGCCCCACCCACACCAACACGAGCTGGGACGCGGCCAGGTTCGAGATCTGCGCCCACCGCTTCCTGCACGTCGGCGAACGGGGCTGGGGCGCGGCCCTGGTCAACGACTCCACCTACGGCCACGACGTCACCCGCGACGTGCGCCCCGACGGTGGCACCACCACGACCGTGCGGCTGTCGCTGCTGCGCGCCCCGCGCTTTCCCGACCCGGACGCGGACCAGGGCACCCACCGCCTGCGGTACGGCCTGCTGCTCGGCGCCTCGGTCGCCGACGCCGTCCGCGAGGGCTACGCCCTCAACCTCGCAGAGCGGGCCGTGCCCGGTGGTACGGCGGTGGCCCCGCTGGTCTCCGTCGCGGACGACGCCGTGGTGATCGAGGCCGTCAAACTCGCCGACGACGCGTCCGGCGACCTGGTGGTCCGCCTCTACGAGGCCCATGGCGGCCGGGCCCGTACCACCCTGGCCGTCTCCGTCCCCTGGCGCACCGTCACCGAGACCGACCTGCTGGAGCGGCCGCTGCCGGACGCCGAGCCCGTCCACGCCGCCGACCGGCCCGGGCCGGTCCTCACCCTCCGCCCGTTCGAGATCCGCACCCTGCGGATCGCCCTCGCCACCGGGTCCTGAGGGCCGTGCCCGGCGGCCGCTCAGCCGGGGAAGCGCAGGCGGAGCAGGGAACCGCCGTGCGGGGCGGGGGAGATGGTGAGGTCGCCGGCGTGCGCGTCGAGGACAGCGCGGACGATGGCCAGGCCCAGGCCGGTGCCGGACAGGCCGGTGGCGGGGGAGTGGGCGAAGCCGACGCCGGTGTCCTCGACGTCGAGTTCGGCGCCGTCCCGGCCGGTGCGGCAGCGCAGGGTGATGGCGTCGCCGGGGGCGGTGTACTTGACGGCGTTCTCGACCAGGGCGTCGAGGGCGGCCTCCAGGCGGGATTCGTCGCCCTCGATGCGGACGGCGGGCGCGTCCAGGTGCCAGTGGCGGTCGGTCGCGGGCCGCCAGCGCTGGACGGTGCGGTGCACCAGGGCGTCGAGGTCGACGGGGCCGTGCTCGGGTTCGGCGGGGTGGTAGGCGTCGGCGAGGACCAGCAGCCGGCCGGACAGGCGGGCGAGCTTGTCGAGTTCGTCGAGGACCACGTCGAGGTCCTCCCGCCCGGCCCCGGCGGGCAGTTCGCCCTGGACGAGTTCGGCGTAGCAGCGGGCGACGGTGATCGGGGTGCGCATCTCGTGCGAGCAGGTGCGGACGAACAGTTCCTTGTCCTGCTGGGCGCGGCGCTCCCGTTCGGCGGCGGCGCGGACCTCGGCGAGGGCGGCGGCGCGGCGGCGGACGTGCCAGGCCATGGCGAGGAACACTAGTGCCATCAGCGGGACTTCGGCGAGTTCGTCCCAGCCGAGGTGGCCGTGTGCGGCGTACCCGGCCATGGTGCCGCCGGTGACCAGGGCGACGGTGGTGAGCACTACGGCCGTCCGGCGGGTGGACCAGGCCTGGAAGCCGTAGACGATGGACATGCTGATCCACACCAGGTGGAACGCCACCGTCTCCAGCTCGGGCGCGACCAGCAGCACGAGTTGGGTGCAGGCGACGAACAGCACCCAGCCCGCGAAGAGAGCGCGATCCCGCGCGGTGCGGTCAGCAGGCACTGAACGCGTACCCGACGTTGCGCACCGTTTCGATGATCGGCCGCGGCGCCTTGCCGCGGATCCGGCGGACCGTCACGTCGACCACGTTGCTGGCCAGGTCGTCGCTGTAGCCCCAGACGCCGGCCAGCAGTTCGTGCCGGCTGCACACCTGTCCGGCCTGCCGCATCAGGTGGCCGAGCAGCATGAACTCCCGGTGCGAGAGCGGGATCTGGCGCCCGTCGATGCCGAGCGCCTGCCGTTCGAGGTCGAGCGCGACGTCGCCGACCCGCAGCCAGCGCTGGGGTGCGCCGGCGGGGGCGGTGCGCAGCCGGGAGCGGACGCGTTCGACCAGTTCGGCGGTGGCGAAGGGTTTGCCGAGGAAGTCGACGGCGCCGATCCGCAGGCAGCGCACCCGGGTGGCCACGTCGACCACGGCGGACAGTACCAACACGCGTTGTTCGGGGCGTAGTTCGAAGGTCTGGCGCATCACTTCGAAGCCGTCGAAGCCGGGCAGCATCAGGTCGAGCACGGCCAGGTCGTACGCCTGGTCGCGCAGGCGCTGGACGGCTTCGGGGCCGGTGGCGGCGCCGTGGACGAGGTGGCCGTCCGCGCTCAGGGTGCGGGTCAGGTAGGCCCGCAGGCGGGCTTCGTCCTCGACGACCAGCAGTCGTGCCATGCTCGGTACTGCCTCCCCCGCCCGCTGGGCGGCAATCGCGCCCAAGTTGCGGATGATTATCGCACTTTGTGTGTGCGCTGCGGAGCTGATGTGCCGTCATGACGGCTTCATGACAGGAATGTCATCTTCCCCGGCCCACCCGGCGGCCGTCCCCACACTGGGGCCGCATCCGCCGCCGCTCGTGGCCGGCCGGCGACGCGGCCCGCACACCCCCGTGGCACCCGCCGCTCCCGCCGAGCCGGAAGGGACGGACCCGCGCGACGGCGGCCGGGTGCCGACGGAAGGAGAAAAGGCGTGTTCACGCGCCAGACAACGAGGCCGCCAGGCCGCAAGCGGCGGCACCTCGTCGCGATGGCCGGCGTCTGGGCCGTGGTCGCGGCCCTGCTCGGACTGCCCCCGGCCCAGACCCAGCAGGCGGCCGCCGCCGGCCCGTCCGGGCCGACCGACCAGAGCAAGGTCCCGCACTACTTCGGCCCCTGGCCGAACTGGGCGAACAGCCCGCTCACGACGTCCCGGGCCAAGGTCCACATCAGCAGCAACGTCACCACCGTGGCCGTGGGCAACCCGCTGACCGCCCGGGCCTACGCCACCGACTACGCCACCCCGAAGGGCCAACTCGGGCCGGTGTTCGTCATCCTGACGAGCACCCCGCTGCCCGCCGGCACCCTCAAGAACTTCCGCAGCTGGAACCAGACCACCCCGGGCAACAGCCCCAGCAGCTCCGAGGGCGGCCTGTTCCACGGCTACGTGCTGCGCCCGACCGGCACCGCCGACACGTACACGGTGGTCGCCGACAGCGGACTGCGCACGGTGCCCGCGGCGGGCACCGCAGGCGGCGAGATCACCACGTACGACATGCCGGACACGCCCGTCCAGGCCGGCGACCTGATCGCCTTCTACGGCGAGGGCGTCCCCGTCGACACCGGCGTCGAGCACCCGGCCGACACCCTGGTGTACCCGGCCGGCGCGGACAACAGCACCAGCCCGGCGACCGGAGTCGCCCCCGCCAAGGACGCCACCCTCACCGTCGGCGCGCCCGGCTGGGAGCGCTACGCCACGCAGGACCGGACGTACTCCTTCGGCGCGCAGGTCGCGCTGGCCGGCGGCGGCGGCGGCGCGGAGGCCACCGCCACCGTCGACCCGCGCACCGGTGGCATCGCGAGCATCGAGGTGACCACGCCCGGCCACGGCTACGCCGAGGGCGCGACCACCGTCACCGTCGAGGGCGGCACCACGGCCGCCACCGCCACCGCCGCCATCCAGCAGACCCGCAGCGTGGTCGACTACAAGGTCGGCGCGGGCGGCAGCGGCTACGGCGGCTTCGAGGTCGCCGTCACCGGCGGCGGCGGCAGCGGCGCCGCGGCCACCGCGTCCGGCGGCGTGGCGGCCGTGAACGTCACCGACAGCGGCGCGGGCTACACCATGCCGACCGTCGACTTCGACCTGCCCGCCCAGCCGGACGGCACGGTGGCCAAGGGCCACGTCGACCCGGCCGACCTGACCCCGGGCGGCGGCGTCGCCAAGGTGATCGTCGACGACCCCGGCAGCGGCTACACCGCCGCGCCCGGCGTCACCATCCGCAACGGCACCCTCGCCGATCCGATCGCCGGCGCCACCCCGGCCGCCGCCGCCAGCGGCCTGAAGCTGCTGACGCTCACCGTCGACACGCCCGGCTCCGGCTACGCCTCGACGCCCGACGTCGCCGTCACCGACCCCACCGGCCACGGCGGTTCGGGGGCCACGGCGAGCGCCGTGACCAACCTCGGCGCGATCAGCTCGATCAGCGTCACCAGCCCCGGCGCCGGCTACCTGACGCCCGGCATCAAGAAGTTCCAGGACAAGCTGCCCGTCACCTGCAACCCGGGTGCGAACGGCACCGGCTGCCCGGACGTGCAGCAGCTGACCGACCCGAGCACCGACCCGGCGGCCAAGTTCATCCCCGAGGCGGTGCCGGAGACCGTCACCACCGGCGGCAAGCAGGCCGACCAGTACGTCATCGCCCTGGTGCAGTACCGCACCCGGTTCTCCTCCGACCTGCCGCCCACCCTGGTGCGCGGCTACGTCCAGCTCTCCACCGACGCGGTGCCCGGCCGCAAGGTCCCGCTGTACAACGAGCTGATGGACGGCACCCGGCAGCAACTGCCGTACACCGGCGTCGCCGCACCGCAGTGGATGGGCCCGCTGATCGCCGCCACCAAGGACCGGCCGGTGCGGGTGGTGTTCCGCAACCTGCTGCCCACCGGCGCCGCCGGAGACCTGTTCCTGCCGTCCGACAGCACCGGAATGGGCGCCGGCATGGGCCCGATGACGATGCCCGCCCCCGGCAACAGCTCCACCGTCACCGACGAGGTGCGCAACCCGCCCTGCACCAACGCCAAGTCCGGCTGCTACACGGACAACCGGGCCAACCTGCACCTGCACGGCGGCATCACCCCGTGGATCAGCGACGGCACCCCGCACCAGTGGATCACCCCCGCGGGCGAGCACACCGACTGGCCGCAGGGCGTCGGCGTGCAGAACGTGCCCGACATGGTGGACGGCTCCGGCGCGACCCTGTGCGCCGCCGCCGACGACGGCTGCTCGACGTTCTACTACACGAACCAGCAGAGCGCGCGGCTGATGTTCTACCACGACCACTCCTACGGCATCACCCGCCTGAACGTGTACGCGGGCGAAGCGGCCGGCTACACCATCACCGACGACACCGAGAAGGCGCTGATCAGCAGCGGCACCATCCCCGACGCCGCGTCAACCATTCCGCTGCTGGTCCAGGACCGCACCTTCGTGCCCGACGACACCCAGCTCAAGGACCAGTTCGACGCGGGCGGCGACCGGGTCACCTACGGCCAGGACCCGACCTGGGACGCCAAACGCTGGGGCGGAAAGGGCAGCTTCTGGTACCACCACGTCTACATGCCCGCGCAGAACCCCGGCGACTCCAGCGGCATGAGCTCCTACGGGCGCTGGATGTACGGGCCGTGGTTCTGGCCGCCGGCCGGCAACACCACGTACGGGCCGATTCCCAACCCGTACCACGACCCGCACTGCAAGCTGGACGACCCGACCACCTGGCAGTACCAGGCCGCGCCCTACTGCGAGCCGGAACAGATCCCCGGCACCCCGAACATCTCCATGGGCATGGAGCAGTTCAACGACACCCCCATCGTCAACGGCGTCGCCTACCCGAAGCTGACCGTCCAGCCGAAGACCTACCGGATGCGGATGCTCAACGCCGCCAACGACCGGTTCTTCAACTTCCAGTGGTACACCGCCGACCCGAACCAGGGTGACGGCACCACCGAAGTCGCCCTCAACCCCGATGAGTTGAAGGCCGCCCAGACCGACCCCAACGTGTCGCCCACTCCGAAGGACGCGCACAACGCGGCCGCCGGGCCGAGCTGGATCCAGATCGCCAGCGAGGGCGGCTTCCTGCCCGCCCCCGCCGTCATCGACGGACAGCAGCCGACCACCTGGATCACCGACCCCACCCGCTTCGACGTGGGCAACGTGGACAAGCACTCCCTGACCCTCGCCCCCGCCGAACGGGCCGACGTGCTGGTCGACTTCGCGAAGTTCGCGGGCAAGACCCTGATCCTCTACAACGACGCGCCCGCCGCGTACCCCGCCCGGGTCGCCTCCTACGACTACTACACCGGCGCCCCCGACCTCGCCCCGGCCGGCGCCCCGAAGATCATGCCCGGCTACGGCCCCAACACCCGCACCGTCATGCAGGTGACCGTCGCCAACACCGCCCCCGCCCCCGCGTTCAACCTGTCGAAGCTCCAGGCCGCCTTCCGCCACCACGCGGACGGCTCCGGCGTCTTCGAATCCGGCCAGCACCCGGTGATCGTCGGCCAGGCGGCCTACAACTCGGCCTACGGCACCAGCTTCTCCGCCGGCAGCAACTGCAACACCGCGAACTCGACGCAGAACAACTGCGACGGACTGGTCCGGGTCAACGACACCACGGCGTTCAACTTCAACACGCTCAAAGCGCCGACGTCGAAAACCACCCTGCCACTCCAACCCAAGGCCATCCACGACGAGATGAACGCCACCACCTTCGACGCCTACGGCCGCATGCAGGCCACCCTCGGCGTCGAAGCCCAACCACCCACCCCAGGAGCCCAGAACGTCACCCTGTACCCCTACATCAACCCACAGACCGAACTGATCGACGGCACCTCGCTACCAAGAGGAGACGTCAAGGTCACCCCGATCGGAAACGCCGCCGACGGCACCCAGATCTGGCGGTTCACCCACAACGGCGTCGACACCCATCCGATCCACTTCCACCTCTACGACGTCCAAGTGCTCAACCGGGTGACCTGGGACAACATCATCATCCGGCCGGACGCCAACGAACTCGGCTGGAAGGACACCGTACGGATGAGCCCACTGGAGGACACCATCGTCGCGCTGCGACCCGTGGTGCCCACCGTGCCCTTCGAAGTACCCAACTCGGTACGGCTGTTGGACCCGGCGATGCCCGCCGGTGACACCTCGATGTTCAACAACACCGACCCGCAGGGCAACCCGACCAACGCCATCACCAACCAACTGGTCAACTTCGGCTGGGAGTACGTCATCCACTGCCACATCCTCAGCCACGAGGAGATGGACATGATGCGGCCCGAATCGCTCGCCCTGCCCCCGGCCAAACCCGACGGACTGAGCGCCGCCGTGGTCGGCCAGGGCAGCAACGCCAAGGTCCAGCTCCAGTGGCAGGACAACTCGATCACCGAGACCTCGTTCACCGTCCAGCGCTCCACCGACGGCACGAACTGGACCGACGTCGGGACGATCGCCTCGCCGCTCGACCAGCCCAACATCCATCAGAGCCGCACCTTCGTCGACATGACGTCCGCGGCGACGAACTCGTACAGCTACCGGGTGGTCGCGCTCAACACCGTCGGCTACGGCGGGCAGTTCCCGAGCATGACCGTCAAGTCCGTCTCCGACCCGCTGCAGGTTTCGGCGGCGGGCAACGGGATCCGGCGGATCCCCGGCTGACGCCCCGCTCCGGGAGGGCGGCCCTTGCGCCGCCCTCCCGGAGCGTTCAGCTGTCGAAGCCCAGGCCGAAACGGTCGAGGGTGCGCAGCCACAGATTGCGGTGCCCGGCGTTGGCGTCGGCCCGGGTGAGGGCCCACTGGGTGATGCCGATGCCGACCGAGCGGACCGGCTCCGGCGGGAACGGCAGCGGCTTGCGGCGGACCATCTCCAGCGCGGTGCGCTCGGTGCGCTCCCCGGCGAGCAGGTCGAGCATCACTTCGGCGCCGAACCGGGTGGCGCCGACGCCGAGACCGGTGAACCCGGCGGCGTAGGCGACCTTCCCGCGGTGGGACAGGTCGAAGAAGGCCGAGAACCGGGTGCAGGTGTCGATCGCGCCGCCCCAGGCGTGGGTGAAGCGCAGGCCCGCCAACTGCGGGAAGGTCCGGAAGAAGTGGCGGGCCAGGGTCGCGAAGGTCTCCGGCCGCTGGTCGCGCTCGGCGCTGACCCGGCCGCGGTACTGGTGGACGACGTCGTAGCCGCCGAACAGGATCCGGTTGTCGGCGGACAGCCGCACGTAGTGGAAGTGGTTGGCGCTGTCGGACCAGCCCTGCCGGTTCTGCCAGCCGACGGAGGCGAGTTGGGCGTCCGTCAGCGGTTCGGTCATCAGCGCGTAGTCGTAGACCGGGACGGTGTACGGCCGGTGGCGGCGCAGCAGCGACGGGAAGGCGTTGGTGGCGAGCGCGGCGCGGCGGGCGGTGATCCGGCCGTAGGGGGTGCGGACGGCCAGGCCGCCGGGGGTGTCGGCGAGGGCGGTGGCGGGCGTGTGCTCGTGGATGCGGACGCCGAGGTCGAGGCAGGCGCGCTTGAGGCCCCAGGCGAGGCGGGCCGGGTCGAGCATGGCGACGCCGTCGCGGTCCCAGAGGCCGCCGAGGAAGGTGGGGGAGTCGATCTCGGCGCGCACGGCGTCCTGGTCGAGGACGTCGAGGTGGCTGCCGTAGCGGGCCGCGAGCTCGGCGAACTCCCGCAGCTCGTCCACCTGGTGGGGCTCGGTGGCGACATTGAGGGCGCCGCTGCGCCGCCAGTCGCAGTCGATGTTGTGGCGGCGGACGGTCTCCTGCATGGCGTCGAGGTTGCTCTGCCCGAGGCGTTCCAGGACGGCGAGTTCGCCGGGCCAGCGCTGGTGGCCGTTGGCCAGGCCGTGGGTGAGGCTGGCCTCGCAGAAGCCGCCGTTGCGGCCGGAGGCGGCCCAGCCGGCTTCGCGGCCCTCGATCAGCAGCACGTCCAGCGACGGGTCGCGCTCCTTGGCGATCAGCGCGGTCCACAGTCCGCTGTAGCCGCCGCCGACCACCAGCAGGTCGCAGCGGGTCTGGCCGACCAGGGCGGGTTCGGCCGCGGGCCGGTCGGGGGAGTCCAGCCAGAACGGTACGGGCTGGGCGTCCCGGAGGGCGTGGACGGGGTCGGCCATGGCGGCGCTCCTTCGGCGGTGCAGGGGGACGCCGGGCCCCGGAGCGGGGGTGCGGGGCCCGGATGCCGTCATCAGACCGTTCCCGGCCCACCAAGGTCAACCGTGTTGTCGTAAGGGCCCGGGGAGCGTCGCAGCGAGGAGGCGCGGATCTCCAGCCGGGTGGGCACCAGGGCGCCGGTGCTCTCGCGGCTGCCGCTCTCCAGGGCGGCGATCAGCAGCTCGATGCCCTTCTCGGCGACCGCGGCGGGCTGCAGGCTGAGCGTGCTGACGGCCGGCCGGGTGTGCTCGGCGGAGGACTCCTCGCTGGCGCACACCAGCAGCAGCTGCTCGGGCACGGCGAGGCCCGCGCGGCGCACCGCCTCCAGCACCAGCGGCGGGCCGGCCTCGGCCAGCACGAACAGCGCGTCCGGCGGCTCGGGCCCGGACAGCACGGCCTCGACGGCGGTGATCACCGGGCCGTCGCCGGCCCCGTCGGTGCGGGCCTGGCGGGCCGTCAGTCCGCGCTCGTCGCACCAGCGGCGGTGGGTGTCGGAGGCCGCCCGGTGGAAGCGGATGACGGTGCCGGGGAGGACCAGCGCGATTCGCCGGGCACCCTGCGCGTACAGGTGGTCGAGGACCTCGCGCACGGCCCCCTCGGTGTCCACGTCCACCCAGTGCGCGCCGGGGCGGCCCTCCACGGAGCGGTCGGTGAACAGCGGGATCCGGGCCGCGAGGAAGTCCTCGACCAGCGGGTCGCGGTCGACCGGGTCGGCGACGATGGCGGCGTCCAGCGGCAGGTCCGCCCACTCCTCGGGGCCGCACCGGGAGGGCAGCAGGACGAGCGCGTAGCCGTGCTCCAGGGCGGCCGCGGTGGTGGCGCTGGTCAGCCGGGCGAAGTACGGGGAGGTCAGGTACGTGCCGGGCTCGCCCGCGAACTCGCCGACCGCGTAGCCGATCAGCCGGGCGTGCCCGGCGCGCAGCAGCCGGGCGGTGGCGTTGGGCCGGTAGCCCAGCCGGCGGGCCGTCTCGCGGGCCCGGCGGCGCACCTCCTCGGACATCCGGCCGGTGCCGTTCAGCGCGGCGGAGACGGTGGTCTTGGACAGGCCGGACTCGCGGGCCACGTCGACCAGCCGGACACGGGGAAGGGGGCCCTCGGCGGGCCGCGCGACGCTCATGGGCCGATGCTGCCAGCACCGGTGACGGTCCGTCACCCCCTCGGGCAGCGGCGGGCCTTCCGCGCCGTGACGAAACCGCACTCCCGAAACTCCTTGTGCGGGAACGTTCCCGCATCAATACTCCACAGCACCCACAGCCCCCACGACTCGGAAAGGGGTGGGTTCTTCCGTGCGCCTTCTGCCGCGCTCCCCCAGATCTGCCTCCGGAACCATCGCCCTGCTCGCCGCCGGCGCGCTGCTGCTGACGGCCTGTTCGGGCGCCACCGTCAAACCGGGTCCGCCCGCCTCCGCCGACGGGACGGGCTTCGCCACCACGGCGCTCACCCCACCGGGCAAAGGCGCCGTCGCCTCGTTCACCTGGTCGCTGTACGCGGAGCCGCAGAGCCTCGACTACGCGCTCGCCTACGACTACCCGCCGAACACCGTGCTCGCCAACGTCTGCGAGCAACTGCTGCGGGTCACCCCGGACATGAAGATCGAACCCGGGCTGGCCACCGGCTTCACCAACCCCGACCCGCGGACCTGGGTCTACACCCTGCGCGAGGGCGTGAAGTTCCACGACGGCTCGACGATGACCGCCGACGACGTGGTGGCCTCGCTCACCCGGCACCTGCTGCCCGCCACCGGCTCCGCCTGGGGCACCGCGTTCAAGAACGTGGTCGCCGTCAGCAAGACCGGGCCGATGCAGGTGACCATCACCCTCAGCAAGCCGGACGCGCTGCTCAACGAACTGCTCGCCGCCTCGCCCGGCACCGTGGAGAGCGCCGCGTACCTGGAGAAGGCCGGCAAGGACTACGGCAGCCCGTCCGGCGGCGTCGACTGCACCGGCCCCTACGCGATCGACCGCTGGACCCAGGGCGACAGCATCACGCTGCGCAAGAACCCCGACTACTGGGACACCGCGCTCACGCCGAAGGCCGACAAGGTCAAGTTCGTGTTCATCGGCGACTCGGCGGCCCGCGCCAACGGCTGGCTGTCCGGCGCCGTGGACGGCGGCTACATGGTGCCCTCCGCCTCCCTGGCCCAACTGGGCGGCACCGACAAGGGCAAGGTGTACTTCGGCCCGAACACCGCCGCCGCCGACCTCGCGGTGCTCGACCTGCAGGGCACCCTGCGGGACCTGAAGGTCCGGCAGGCGCTGTCGCTGGCCATCGACCGGCCCGGCCTGATCAAGTCCGCGGCGGGCGGCGTCGGCGTCCCCGCCAAGGCGCCCGCGGCGCGCGACGCCTGGGGGCTCGCCCCGGAGCGCACCGCCGGGTACTTCTCCCAACTGCCCGACCCCGTCCAGGACGTGGCCAAGGCCAAGCAGCTGATCGCGGAGGCCGGGGCCGGCGGCAAGCACCTGGTGATGGCGACCAGCTCGCTGGCCCCGGAGATCAGCGTCGTCGGCAACGCCGTGCAGGCCGCCGGACGCGAGATCGGCCTCGACGTCGAACTGCGGCCGGTCGCGCCCGACGCCTACACCGCCCTGTTCACCGACCCCGGCGCCCGGGCCGGCATCGACCTGGTGGTCACCAACGGCTACGACAACACCCCCGACCCGCTGGAGTTCTACCAGTCGCTGCGCACCGGCGACTTCGCCAACTACGCCGGCTGGTCCGACCCCGAGTACGACAGCCTGTTCGACCAGGCCGTCGGTACCACCGACCCGGCCGCCCGCGCCGACCTCACCGCCCGGCTCCAGCAGATCGCGGTGCGCGAACTGCCCAGCATCCCGCTGTACGAGGCCCCGTTCTCGGTGTTCCTCGGCAGCCGGATCACCGGCGCGCCCGCCGGCATCGCCCAGCTGTACTACCCGTGGGCCGCGACGATCGGCGCCGCCCGCTGATGGCCCGCTACCTGTTCGGCCGGGTCCTCGCGCTGGCCGCGGTGCTGCTGGCGACCTCCTTCCTGGTCTTCAGCGCCGTGCACCTCGCCCCCGGGGACCCGGTGTCCTTCCTGCTCAAGGGCCACCCGGCCACCCCCGAGGCGCGGGCCGCGATCGCCGCCCAGTACCACCTCGACGACCCGTTCCTGGTGCAGTACGGCAAGTGGCTGGGCGGCGCGCTGCACGGCGACTTCGGCCGGTCCGTGCAATTCCGGCAGGACGTCGGCGAGTTGATCGCCTCCCGACTGCCCGGTACCGGGCTGCTGATCGGCTACGCGGCCGTCCTGGTGTGCGTCGGCGGCGTGTCGCTCGGCGCGCTCGCCGCGCTGCGACCCGGCCCGGTCGACCGGCTGGTGCTGCTCGGCACCGGTGTCGCCACCGCCACCCCGCCGTTCGTCAGCGCGATCGGCCTGGTGTCGCTGTTCGCCGTCCAGCTCCACTGGTTCCCCGGACCGGGCTCGCAGGGCGGCGGCCTCGGCGACCGGCTGTACCACCTGACCCTGCCCGCCTTCGCGCTCGCCGTCACGCTGGCCGGCCTGCTGGCCCGGGTCACCCGCTCCGCGATGCTGGACGAACTCGGCCGCGACCACGTCGAGGTGGCCCGCTCCCGCGGGGTGCCGGAGCGGCAGGTGATCCGCCGCCACGTGCTGCGCGGCGCGCTCGGCCCGATCGTCACCGTCGGCGGCACCACGCTGGCCGGGCTGCTGGTGTCCACCTCGATCGTGGAGACCGCCTTCAACACCACCGGCGTCGGCTCGCTGCTGGTGCAGTCCGTCACCGCCAAGGACCTGCCCGTGGTCCAGGCCGTCACCCTGCTGACGGTGCTCGGCTTCGGACTGGTCAACCTCGGCGTCGACCTGCTCGGGCCGCTGGTCGATCCGCGCACCGCCCGGGGAGGCGCCGCATGACCACCGCCGCACTGACCGCACCGGTCCGCCGGCCGCTGCTGCGCCGGCTGCGCTCGCTGGGCGGCGGGCCGCTGTTCACCGCTTCCGCGGCGCTGCTGGTCCTGCTGGTGCTGGTCGCCCTGCTCGCCCCGGTGCTCGCTCCGCACGATCCGAACGCCGTCGACCTGCGCAACCCGCTGGCCGGCTCCAGCGTCGACCACCTGCTCGGCACCGACCAGTCCGGCCGCGACGTGCTGTCCCGGCTGCTGTACGGCGCCCGCACCGGACTGCTCGGGCCGCTGCTGGTGATCGCCCTGTCGACCGCCGCCGGCGCGCTGCTCGGTACGGTCGCCGGCTGGTGCGGCGGCTGGGCCGACATGCTGCTCTCGCGCTCGCTCGACCTGGTGTTCGCCGTCCCCGGTCTGCTGCTCGCCGTCATGTTCGTCACCGTCTCCGGACCGGGCATGACCGCACCCGTGATCGCCATGGCGGTGGCCTACACGCCGTACGTCGGACGCCTGGTGCGCGGGCTGGCCCAGCAGGAGAAGGCCCGGCCCTACCTGGAGTCCTACCGGGTGCAGGGCTGGTCCGGGTGGAGCATCTGCCTGCGCCACCTGCTGCCCAACCTCGCCCCGACCGTCCTCGCCCAGTCCGCGATCAACTTCGGCTACGCGCTGATGGACCTCGCCGCGCTCTCCTTCCTCGGCTTCGGCGTCCAACCGCCCGCCGCCGACTGGGGCGCGATGATCAACGAAGGCGAGTCCGCCCTCCAGCAGGGCGCCATGATGCCCGCCCTCGCGCCCTCCGGGTGCCTGGTGCTGGCCGTGGTCGCCTTCGGGATCGTCGGCGAGGGCATCGCCGACCGGCTCGCCCGACGGGAGAACTGACATGACAGCCCCGCACCTGCTGGAGTTCGACGCCCTGACCGTCGCACTCCCCGGCGGCCGCGCCGCCCGCCCGCTGCTCGACGGCGTCGGCCTGCACGTCGACGCCGGGGAGACCGTCGGACTGGTCGGCGAATCCGGCTCCGGCAAATCCGTCGCCTGCCGCACCGTCCTCGGCCTGCTGCCCGAGAAGGCCACCGCCACCGGCCGGGTCCTGGTCGGCGGACGCGACGTGCTCACCCTGGACGCGGCCGCGCTGCGCGAGGTGCGCAGACGCCGGGTCGCCATGGTGTTCCAGGACCCGCGCGCCGCCGTCAACCCGCTGCACCGGATCGGCGACTTCCTCACCGAGGGCCTGCGCGCGGCCGGCACCCCGGCGGGCGCCGCCCGCGCCCGCGCCGAGGAACTGCTCGCCGCGGTCGGCATCCCCGACCCGGCCGCCGCCCTGCACCGCCGCCCCCACGAGTTCTCCGGCGGCATGCTGCAACGCGTGGTGATCGCCGCCGCGCTCGCCGGAGAGCCCGAACTGCTGCTCGCCGACGAGCCCACCACCGCGCTGGACGTCACCACCCAGGCCGAGGTGATCTCCGTCCTCACCAGGCTGCAGCGGCGGCGCGGCACCGGGATGCTGTTCGTCACCCACGACCTGGAACTCGCCGCCGCCGTCTGCGACCGCATCTACGTCATGTACGCCGGACGGATCGTCGAGACCCGCCGCACCGAGGAGCTGTTCGCCCGCCCGCGGCACCCCTACACCGCCGGGCTGGTCGCCTGCACGCCCCGGATCGAACCGGGTGCGCCACCGCCGCGGCCCGTCCCCGGCCGGCCGCTGTCGCTCGCCGAGGCCCCCACCGGGTGTGCCTTCGCCGACCGCTGCGCGCTGGCCGAACCCCGCTGCCGCACCGAGAAACCCGCGCTGCTCCCGTACGGCGACGGCCTGGCCGCCTGCCTGCGCGCCGACGAAGGGATCCTGCCGTGACCACTGGACTCGTCGTGCACGGGCTGCGCAAACGTTTCGCCGACCGGTGGGCGGTCGACGGAGTGTCCTTCGCGCTGGAGCCGGGCGGCGCGCTCGGCGTGGTCGGCGAATCGGGCTGCGGCAAGAGCACCACCGCCCGGATGCTGGTCGGCCTGGAACGGCCCGACGGCGGCACCGTCCACCTCGACGGCGCGGACCGGCTGGTCCGCCCGCGCGGCCGGGCCGCCCGGCTGGCGCACGCCCGCGGCGTCCAACTGGTGTTCCAGGACCCGTACCTGTCGCTCGACCCGCGCATCCCGGTCGGCGAGGCCGTCCGGGAGGTGCTGCGCCTGCACGGCGGCGGGCGGTCCGACACCCGCGTCGCGGAACTGCTCGACCAGGTCGGGCTCGGCCCCCGCGAGGCCGCCGCGCTGCCCCGCGCCCTGTCCGGCGGCCAGCGCCAACGTGTCGCCGTCGCCCGGGCGCTGGCCGCCCGGCCGAAGGTGCTGGTGCTGGACGAGGCGGTCGCCGCACTCGACGTGTCGATCCAGGCGCAGATCCTCGACCTGCTCGCCGGGATCCGCCGCGAGAGCGGCATCGCGCTGCTGTTCGTCAGCCACGACCTGGCGGTGGTGCGCCACCTCACCGAGCGGGTCGTGGTGCTCCGGCACGGCCGGGTGGTCGAATCCGGCCCCACCGGGCAGGTGCTGACGGACCCTGCGCACGCGTACACCAGGCTGCTGCTGGACTCGGTGCCGCACCGCGGCTGGGACCCGGACCGGATCGCCGAGGACCGCCGCAGGCTCACCGCCGAAGAGTCCGCACCGGCCTGACGGAGCAGGGACGCGAGTGGGTGCGGAACCAGGGGCGCGGGGAACTGCGCGAAGGGGAACGGGACTTCGGAAAGATCCGGAGCCTCACAGTGCTCGAATCCTGGTTCCGGCCCACCCCGGAGGGTGCACGCCCGGGGGCCGCGCCCCGGGCCGTCAGGCGCCCGGCAGCGGCGCGCCGGTGCTCGACAGGGCGCGGTACAGCCGGTCGAGGTAGCGGCGCAGGTGCGCGGGCATGTCCACCGCCTGCGGGTCGAGCACCCACTGGAGCTGCAACCCGTCCATCACGGCGAGCAGTTCGCGCGCCAGGGCGGGGCAGTCCGTGTCGGCGCGCAGCTCCCCGCTGTCCACGCCGCGGTGCAGCGACTGCGCGGCGTCGGCGGACAGGGCACGGTAGCGGCGGGCGAAGAAGGCGTGCGCCGGGTGCTCCGGGTCGCCGGACTCGCCGGCCAGGGCGTTGAACATCCGGGTGCGTTCGGGCCGGCGGGCGTTGTACGCGGCCAGGTCGACCAGGCGGTGGAACCACTCGGCGACGCTCGCGCACTCCTCGGCGAAGAACCGCTCGATGTCGTGCTCGTCACTGGCCTCCAGCACCGAGACCAGCAGCGCCTCCTTGGTGCGGAAGTGGTGCAGCAGGCCGCCCTGGGTCAGCCCGGCGTCCTTGGCGATCCGGGCCAGCGAGGTGCCGCGGAAGCCGAGTTGGGCGAAGTGCGCGACGGCGGTGTCCAGAATGCGGGTGCGGCGCTCGTCGCCGACCGCGTAGCTGCCGCGGCGGGCCGGCTCGTGCTTCACGTCCATGGCTGCCACCTTAGCCAACCCTCCACGGAGCCCCACCCGATGTGACCCAGGTCACAAAATGAATACCTACTGACCACTCGGTTTTCGTGCTTTGCTGGTCCGGCCCCGCCGCCGTGCCCGATCGGGCCGGACGGCCACCTGACGTGCCGCCCGTTCGCCGTGCCGCACCGCGTGCGGGGCACCCCCACCCTTCACCCTCCCGCCGCACGGGACCGTGGCCACCCCAGGAGGCCGGTCATGACCACCGCCGACGACGCCGTCGACCACCCGAGAGCCACCGGCGCCGGCCGGGCGCTGCTGCCGATGCTCACCCTCGGCAACTCCGCGCTGTACCTGGTCTACCTCGGGGTGGGTGGCGTCCTGCTGCCCGCCCAGATCGAACTGCTCGACCCGGACGGCAAGGTCGGCAGCCTCGGCCTGGTCTCCGGCATCGCCGCCGTGTTCGCCACCCTGTTCAACCCGCTCGCCGGGCTGCTCTCCGACCGCTCCGGTCGCCGCAACCCGTGGATCCTCGGCGGCGGCCTCGCCTCCTTCGGCGCGCTGGCCCTGCTCGGCCAGGTCCGCACCATCCTGCTGGTCACCCTGGTCTGGTGCCTGGTGCAGGCCACCATGAACTGCTTCCAGGCCGCCATCACCGCCGTGGTTCCCGACCGGGTGCCCGCCGAACGCCGCGGAGTGGCCTCCGCGATGGTCGGCATCGGCACCCCGATCGGCTCGGTGGTCGGCATCCTGCTCGCCGCCCACTTCGTCCCCGACTCGCTCGACACCGGCTACCTGCTGATCGGCGCCGTCATGGCGCTGGCCGCCGTGCTGTTCACCGCACTGGTCCGCGAAGAGCGCCCGACGAAGACCGAACCCGTCCCGCTGCGCCGCCAACTCGCCGCGTTCGCCGAGACCTTGAAGGTCGCCGACTTCCGCTGGGCGTTCATCGGCCGGTTCCTGATGATGCTCGGCTTCTTCGCCGTCTCGCTGTTCCAGTTCTACATCCTGCAGGACCACATCCGGCTCCCCGACGGCATGGACGCCCCCGGCGCCCAGACCTACCTCGCCCCGGTGGACGCGGTCTCCACGCTCGCCGCCACCGTCCTCGGCGGCTGGCTGTCCGACCGGCTCGGCCGCCGCAAGCCGCTGATCGCCATCTCCTGCGTGCTGGCCTCCGCCACCATGGCCGTCCCCGTCCTGATGCCCACCTGGACCGGCATCCTGCTGTACACCGTGCTCGCCGGGATCGCGTTCGGCTGCTACATGGCCGTGGACACCGCCCTGGTCACCCAGGTGCTGCCGAGCGCCGCCGACGCCGCCCGCGACCTGGGAGTGCTGAACATCGCCAACGCCGGCCCGCAGATCCTCGCCCCGCTGGTCGCCTCCGCGGTGGTCAGCCTGGCCGGCTACGACGCGCTCTACCTGGCCGGCGCCCTGATCATCCTGGGCGGCGCGCTCGCCGTCGTCCCGATCCGCGGCGTCCGCTGACCGCCCCTCGCCCCCACCCTCACCCCCCCCGGCACTCGGAGAAACACCATGCACCAGACCCCCCTCCCTTACCAGGACCCCGCCCGGCCGGTGGACGAACGCGTCGAGGACCTGCTCGGCCGGATGACGCCGCAGGAGAAGGCCGGCCTGATGTTCCACACCATGCTGCCGATGCACGCCGACGGCCGGCCCGTGGAGGACGGCGACGACAGCGACTTCCCCGCCGACACCACCGGCCTGATCCGGGACCAGGGCCTGAGCCACTTCAACCTGGTGGGCACCGCCGAGCCGCGCCGGATCGCCGAATGGCACAACGCCGTCCAGGAGATCGCCCACGGCACCCGGCTCGGCATCCCGGTCACCCTCTCCACCGACCCCCGCCACTCCTTCACCGCCAACATCGGCGCCTCGATCCGGGCCGGCGCGTTCTCCGCCTGGCCCGAGCCGATCGGCCTGGCCGCCGTCCGCGACCCCGAACTGGTGCACCGCTTCGCCGACATCGCCCGCCGCGAGTACCTCGCCGTCGGCCTGCGGGTCGCCCTGCACCCTCAGCTCGACCTCGCCACCGAACCGCGCTGGTCGCGGCAGACCGGCACCTTCGGCTCCGACGCCGCCCTCACCGCCGAACTCGCCGAGGCGTACATCCGCGGCCTCCAGGGCGAGCGGCTCGGCCCGGACAGCGTGGCCGCCATGGTCAAGCACTTCCCCGGCGGCGGGCCGCAGAAGGACGGCGAGGACCCGCACTTCCCGCACGGCAAGGAACAGGTCTACCCCGGCGGGATGCGCGAACTGCACCTCGCCCCGTTCCGGGCCGCCGTCGCGGCCGGAGCCGCCCAGATGATGCCCTACTACGGGCAGCCGATCGGCACCGACTGGGAGGAGGTCGGATTCGGCTTCAACCGCGACGTGGTCACCGGCCTGCTGCGCGAAGAGCTCGGCTTCCAGGGCATCGTGTGCACCGACTGGGGCCTGCTCAACGACGACGAGATCTTCGGCGAGCCGCACCGCGCCCGCGCCTGGGGCGTCGAACACCTCACCCCGGCCGAACGCGCCGCCAAGGCGCTCGACGCCGGCGTCGACCAGTTCGGCGGCGAGGAGTGCCCCGAACTGCTGCTCGCCCTGCTGCACGACGGGCGGATCACCGAGGCGCGGCTCGACACCTCGGTGCGACGGCTGCTGCGGGAGAAGTTCGTCCTCGGCCTGTTCGACGAGCGGCGGTACGTGGACCCCGACGCCGCCGAACTGATCGTCGGCAACCCGGAGTTCCGCGCCGAGGGGGCCGCGGCGCAGCGCCGCTCGCTGACCGTCCTGGTCAACCGCGACGCCACCCTGCCCGTCACCCGTCCGGCGCCCCGCCTCTACACCGAGGGCCTGGACGCGGCCGTCGTCGCCCGGTACGGCCGGGCCGTCCAGGACCCGGCCGAGGCCGACCTCGCCGTGCTGCGCCTGTACACGCCGTACGAGCAGCGCCCGAACCGCTTCGAGTCGCTGTTCCACTCCGGGCACCTGGACTTCCCGGCGGACGAACTCGCCCGGATCCTCGCCGTCCTGGACGCCGTGCCGACCGTCGTGCTGATCAACCTGGAACGGCCGGCCGTGCTCCCCGAGATCGCCGAGCGCGCGCACGCCCTGGTCGCCGACTACGGCGCGCAGGACGACGCCCTGCTCGACGTGGTGTTCGGCCGGGCCCGCCCCGAGGGCCGCCTGCCGTTCGAACTGCCGCGCTCGATGGCCGCCGTGGCGGCCTCCCGCCCCGACGTGCCCAACGACACCGCCGACCCGGTCTTCGCGTTCGGCCACGGGCTCGACCTGTGACCCGCGGACAGAGAGGAAACCTCACGTGAGACGCACCGCCCGCCGCCTGCTCGCCGCCGCCACCGCCGCCTGCACCCTGGCCGTGACCGGTTCCGCCGCCGCCGCGCCCGACGCCCCCGCACCGGCCGTCCGGCCGCTGGCGGGCCTGCGGGTGCTGCTCACCAACGACGACTCGATGCGGGCCGCCAAGGCCTCGCAGTCCGACGGCCTCGGCCTGTACGAGCTGCGCCGCGCCCTGTGCGCGGCCGGCGCGGACGTGGTGGTGATGGCGCCCTGGCAGGTCCAGTCCGGCAAGGGCACCGCGGTCAGCAACAGCGGCACGCTGGCGCTGGCCCGCCGCGGCGAGCTGCCCGCCGGGTATGGCGCGGACTGCGCCGCCGCCCCGTCCGGCGGGGCCGTGTACGGGGTCTGCCTGGACGACGCGTGCCGGCCCGGCAGCCCCTCCGCCACCCCCGTGGACACCGTGCACCTGGCCCTGCGGGCCGCCCTCGCGGACCGGACCGGCTGGTCCGGCGGGCCCGACCTGGTGGTCTCCGGCATCAACTCCGGGGCCAACGTCAGCGCCCAGGTCAACGACTCCGGCACGGTCGGCGCGGCGCTCGCCGCCGTCGACGACGGCGTTCCGGCGCTGGCCTTCTCCACCACCGGCGACGACAGCGGCGAGTACTTCCCGACCGCGGACTACCGGGCCACCGCCGACTACGCCGCCCGGCTGATCGCCGGCCTGCGCGGACACGACCTGCTCAGCCGCACGTTCGCCCTCAAGGTGGACTACCCGGACATCACCGCCGACCGCCCCGCCGGGCCCGCCCGGTGGACCTCCGTCGGCCACGGCCGGGAGGTCTGGCACGCCTACGAGCCGACCACCGGCGGCGCCTACGCCATCGGCCTCGGCTGGTGCGAGCACCGGCCCGGTGACCGCTGCACCGAGACCGTGCCGGACGCCGACGCCACCGCGCTGCTGCGCGACAACCGGATCTCCGTCACCCCCGTCACCCCCGACCGCACCTACGGCGCGCGCCCGGCCGATCCGGCCGAGCTCAACCGCGTCCGCCACTACGTCGAACACCAGGGGCCCACCCCGTGACCCGTCCAGGAGCAGAACAGATGACCGTCGTCCCCACCCGCAGCGGCCCGGTGCGCGGCGAGCGCCGCGCCGACGGGAGCGCGTGCTTCCTCGGCATCCCGTACGCCCAACCCCCCGTCGGGGCGCTGCGGTTCGCCGCGCCCGTGGCGCCGGAGCCGTGGAGCGGGGTGCTCGACGCCACCGCGTACGGGCCGACCGCGCAGCGGCGGCCGTTCGCCGAGGTCACCACCATCCCCGAGCCGACGATCCCCGGCGCGGGCACCCTCAACCTGAACGTCTTCACCCCCGCCGCCGACCCGTCGGCGGGCCTGCCGGTGCTGGTGTGGATCCACGGCGGCGGCTACGTCGCGGGCAGCGCCGCCAGCCCCTGGTACGACGGCGCGGCGTTCAACCGGGACGGCGTGGTGCTGGTCACGGTCGGCTACCGGCTCGGCGTCGAGGGTTTCCTGCACCTGCCGGACGCGCCCGACAACCGGGGCGTGCGGGACTGGGTCGCCGCCCTGGAGTGGGTCCGCGACAACATCGCCGGCTTCGGTGGCGACCCCGCGAAGGTCACCGTCGCCGGGCAGTCGGCGGGCGGCGGCGCGGTGCAGACCCTGCTGGCGGTGCCCGCGGCGCGCGGGCTGCTGCGCGCCGCGATCTCCGCCTCCGGTGCGGTGCTCGAACCCGACGCCCCGGCCGTCGCCCGGACGCTGGCCGAGCGCACCGGAGCGGTGCTCACCGCCGAAGCCCTCCAGGACGCGAGCGACGAGCAGCTGCTCGCGCTCCAGGACGCGCTGGGCGACGACGGCGACTCGCTGCTGGCCCTCGCCCCGTGCGTGGACGGCGAGTTGGTGACCCGCCCGGTGGCCGAGGCGGTCGCCGAGTCCGAGGTGCCGCTGCTGCTCGGCTTCACCGCGCACGAGTTCGCCGCGCCCGGGCCTGCCGCACCGGGCGGCCCGGAGGTGGACGCGATGCTCGCCGCGCTCGGCCTGGACCCGGAGCGCGCCGCCCGGTTCCACGCCGAGAACCCGGGGGCCGGTTCGGGTGAGGTGCTCACCGACTGGCTCTTCCGGGCCCCCGCGCTGGCCCTCGCCGAGGCCCGGGTCGCTCTCGGGCGCCCCACCTGGCTCTACCAGTTCGAGTGGACCGGCAGCGCCCCCGGCCGCGCCGGTCAGGCCTACCACTGCACCGACCTGCCGTTCGCCTTCGACGCGCTGGCCGCCGAAGGCGTCGAGGAGGCCCTCGGCGCCCGGCCCCCGCAGGCCCTCGCCGACGCGGTGCACACCGCCTGGGTGGCCTTCGTCCGGGAGCTCGACCCGGCCTGGCCGCCCTACCGCGACGGCCGCGCCACCATGCGGTGGGGCGCGGAGGCGCGGGTCGAGCGCGACCCGCTGCGCGCCGTCCGGGAGATCTGGGCCGGCTGACCCGTCAGGGGGTGGGTTCGGCGAGGTGGCGCAGCAGGGTGAGGAGGGTCGCGCGGTCGGCGGCGTCGAGGGGGTGCAGCAGGTCGTCGGTGACCCGGCGGCTGTCGGCGTCGGCCGTGCGCAGCAGTTCGCGGCCGGCCTCGGTGAGCACCACGATGCGGTTGCGGCGGTCGGCGGGGTCGGCCCGGCGTTCGGTCAGGCCGAGGCGCTGGAGGTCGTCGAGCAGGGTGACGACGGCGCTCGGGTCGTAGCCGAGGCGGTCGGCGAGTTCGCGCTGGCGGGCGCCGTCGACGGTGGCCAGGAAGCGCAGGATCGCGTGGTGGCGCAGGCGCAGGCCGTGCTGCTCGAGGGCGGCGTTGAACAGGCTGCCGGCCCGTTGGCCGAGCCGGTACAGCAGGTATCCGGCGTCGGTCTGCAGGCTGTGCATCCAGGGGGCGTCACTCATGGGGCCCATCATGCCCGGAAATCTGGGTCCTCAGCAATCATTGACAAGAGCAATCATTGTTCTTAGCTTCAATGGCCATGAGCAACGAATCCTCCGCCACCCCGGCCAAGCCCCTCGACCTCACCGGCAAGGTCGCCGTCGTCACCGGCAGCGGGCGCGGCCTCGGCCTCGCCTACGCCACCGCCCTCGCCCACGCCGGCGCCGCCGTCGTGATCAACGACCTGGACGCCGACACCGCCGAGCAGGCCGCCGCCACCATCCGGGACGCCGGCGGCCGGGCGGTCGCCCAGGCCGCCGCGGTCGGCACCACCGAAGCCGCCCAACTGCTGGTGGACCGGGCCGTCGAAGCCTTCGGGCGGCTCGACGTGATGGTCACCAACGCGGGCATCCTGCGCGACAAGGTGCTCTGGAAGATGACCGACGACGACTTCGACGCCGTCATCGCCACCCACCTGCGCGGCACCTTCACCTGCGCCCGCGCCGCCGCCGTCCGGATGCGCGAGCAGGGCGACGGCGGCCGGCTGATCATGATCGGCTCCCCGGCCGGACAGCGCGGCAACTTCGGGCAGACCAACTACGCCGCCGCCAAGGCCGGCATCGCCGCCATGGTGCGCACCTGGTCGATGGAGCTCGGCCGGGCCGGCATCACCGTCAACGCCGTCGTCCCGGTCGCCGCCACCGCGATGACCGAGACGATCCCCGCCTTCGCCCCCTACATCGAGGCGATGAAGCAGGGCGCGCCGCTGCCGGACTTCCTGCGCAAGGGCGAGGGCTTCGGCACCGCCGAGGACTGCGCCGCGCTGCTGCCCTTCCTCGCCTCGGACGCCGCCGCCGGCATCACCGGCCAGTGCATCGGCATCGGCGGCGACAAGCTCGCCCTGTGGTCGCACCCGCAGGAAGTGGCGACCGCGTACGCCGACGGCGGCTGGAGCCCCGAGACGATCGCCGCCGTCTGGGCCGGCTCGGTCGGCCGCGAACCGCAGAGCGTCGGCATCCCCGCCCCGGTCGTCCCCGCGAGCGCGAAGTGAACCTCGCCGAGCTGACCGCGATCGACGTCCACACCCATGCCGAGGTCTCCGCGCACGGCCACGCCTCGCTGGACGAGGAACTGAACGACGCCTCCAGCGGCTACTTCAAGGTGGCCGGCGACCGCAAGCCCACCGTCGCCGAGATGGCCGCGTACTACCGGGAGCGGAAGATGGCCGCCGTGGTGTTCACGGTCGACGCCGAACACGCCACCGGACGCCCGCCCGTCCCCAACGAGGAGATCGCCGAGGCCGCCGCCGCCAACGCCGACGTGCTGATCCCGTTCGCCTCGATCGACCCGTTCCGCGGCAAGGCGGGCGTCCGGCAGGCCCGGCGCCTGGTCGAGGAGTACGGCGTCAAGGGCTTCAAGTTCCACCCGAGCATCCAGGCCTTCTTCCCCAACGACCGGCTCGCCTACCCGCTGTACGAGCTGATCGAGGAGACCGGCACCGTCGCGCTGTTCCACACCGGCCAGACCGGCATCGGCGCGGGCGTCCCCGGCGGCGGCGGCATCCGGCTCAAGTACGCCAACCCGATGCACGTGGACGACGTGGCCGCCGACTTCCCGCACCTGAAGATCATCCTCGCCCACCCGTCCTTCCCCTGGCAGGACGAGGCGCTGGCCGTCGCCACCCACAAGCCCGGCGTGCACATCGACCTCTCCGGCTGGTCCCCGAAGTACTTCCCGCCGCAGCTGGTGCAGTACGCCAACACCCTGCTCAAGGACAAGGTGCTGTTCGGCTCCGACTACCCGGTCCTCACCCCCGACCGCTGGCTCGCCGACTTCGCGAAGCTGCCGATCAAGGACGAGGTCCGGCCGAAGATCCTCAAGGACAACGCCGCCCGGCTGCTCGGGCTGAGCTGAAAGGGCCCCAACCGCCCATGCGCAACGAGGGAATCGGCTCCTGGCCCGCCCGCCGGGCCCGGAAGACCCCGCACCGCACCGCACTCGTCCACCACGGACACACCGTCAGCTACGCCCAGCTGGCCGACCGCACCACCCGCCTCGCCCAGGCCCTGCGCGCCGCCGGACTGCGCCGCGGCGACCGGGTGGCGTACCTGGGGCCCAACCACCCCGCCTTCCTGGAGACCCTGTTCGCCACCGGCCTGCTCGGCGCGGTCTTCGTCCCGCTGAACACCCGGCTCGCCGCACCCGAGATCGCCTATCAGCTGACGGACAGCGGGGCGAAGGCGCTGATCCACGCCCCCGACTGCGCGGGCCTGGTGGGCGCCGGCCCGTCGCTGACGGTGCAGGTCGGCCCCGCCTACGAGGCTCTGCTGACCGCCGATCCCACCCCGATCGACGAGCCGGTGACGCTCGACGACACCTGCATCATCATGTACACCTCGGGCACCACCGGCCGTCCCAAGGGCGCCGTGCTCACCCACGGCAACCTGACCTGGAACGCGTACAACGTGCTGGTGGACGTGGACCTGACCGCCGACGACCGGGCCCTGGTCAGCGCGCCGCTGTTCCATACGGCCGGCCTCAACATGCTCACCCTGCCGGTCCTGCTCAAGGGCGGCACCTGCCACCTGGTGGAGTCCTTCGACCCCGCCGCGACGCTGGAGATCATCGAACGCGAGCGGATCAGCTACCTGTTCGGCGTGCCGACCATGTACCACCTGATCGCCGCTCAGGAACGCTGGGAGAGCGCGGACCTGAGCAGCCTGCGGGTCCTCAACTGCGGCGGCGCCCCCGTGCCGACCACGCTGATCGACACCTACCTGCGGCGCGGCCTGGCCTTCCTCCAGGGCTACGGCATGACGGAGACCGCACCCGGCGTGCTCTTCCTGGACGCCGAACACGCCGCCGCCAAGGCCGGCAGCGCGGGCGTCCCGCACTTCTTCACCGACGTGCGGCTGCTCACCCCCGACGGCCGGCCGGCCGCGCCGGGCGAGATCGGCGAACTCCTGGTCCACGGGCCCAACGTCGGCCCCGGCTACTGGGGTCTGCCCGAGGCCACCGCGCAGTCCTTCCACGACGGCTGGTTCCGCAGCGGCGACGCCGCCCGGGCCGACGCCGACGGCTACGTCACCATCGCCGACCGGCTCAAGGACATGTACATCTCCGGCGGCGAGAACGTCTACCCCGCCGAGGTGGAGGACGCCCTGCTCGCCCTGCCCGGCGTCGCCGAGTGCGCCGTCTTCGGCGTCCCCGACGCCAAGTGGGGCGAGGTCGGCCGGGCCGTGGTGGTCCCCGAGGCCGGGGCGGACCTCGACCCGGCGGCGCTGCTCGCCGCGCTGGCCGGGGTGCTCGCCAAGTACAAGCTCCCGAAATCGGTGGTGCTCGCGGAGGAACTGCCGCGCACCGCCTCCGGAAAGATCCTCAAGCACCGGCTCCGTGCCCGGCACGGCAGCTGAACCCACCGAAAGGCAACACCCATGGCACTCACCGTCAACGGCCTCGACGAGCTGAAGTCGCTGGCCGGCGCCGACCTCGGCACCAGCCGCTGGCTGGAGGTCACCCAGCAGCGCATCGACACCTTCGCGGACGCCACCGACGACCACCAGTGGATCCACACCGACCCCGAACGGGCCGCCGCCGGCCCGTTCGGCGCCCCCATCGCGCACGGCTACCTGACGCTGTCGCTGTTCATCCCGCTGTTCACCGAACTGCTGGAGGTCGAGGGCGTCACCACCAAGGTCAACTACGGCCTGAACAAGGTCCGCTTCCCCTCGCCGGTCAAGGTCGGCTCCCGCATCCGCCTGCTCGCCCGCCTCGCCGAGGTCGAGGAGGTGCCGGGCGGAGTGCAGATCACCGTGGACGGCACGGTGGAGATCGAGGGCGCCACCAAGCCGGCCGCCGTGCTCCAGAGCGTCTCCCGGTTCTACGCCTGACCAACGAAAATGACGAGGCGTCGGGACCTTCCGGTCCCGACGCCTCGTTGGCCTGCGTGTCACACGGACGGAGAGGCGTCGCCGAGGACGGAGTCGAGGCGGCTCAGGACGTGCGGCCACCCGTGGCCCATGCCGTCGAACGCCTGCCTGCCCATCGGGGAGTCGAGGTCGAAGCCCGCGTGGGTGAGGACGAGGCGGGTTCCCCGGCCCTCGGGATGCAGCGCCCAGGTGATGGTGGTGTCGAGCGAGCCCTCGGCGAACCGGTAGGCCAGCAGTCGCTGGTCGTCCACCTCGGTCACCTCGCAGGGCTGGCTGCCGAAGTTGCCCATGTCGAGGGCGAAGCGGTGGCCGACGACCGGCCTGATGTCCCCGGCGGCCCACCAGCGGGCCAGGAGCCCGGGGTCGGTCAGGGCCTTCCACACCGCCGCCGGCGGGTGGGGCAGGAACTTCTCGCAGGTGATGGTGTTGTTCTCGGTCACGTCTCGTCGTCCTCGTCCAGAAGATCGGACAGCGCTTCCAGGCGCTGCTTCCAGTAGTGCTCGAACGGATGCAGCCACTCGCCCACCTCGGCCAGCCGCGCCGGTTCGAGGCGGTAGAAGCGGTGCCGTCCGCGCGGTTCCTCGCTCACCAGCCCGGAGGCTCGGAGCACCGCCAGGTGCTCGGACACCGCGGGCCTCCCGAGCTCGAACAGGCCGGCCAGCTCCCCGGTGGAGCGAGGACCCTCCCGCAGGGTTTCGAGCAGTCGGCGGCGCACCGGGTTTGCCAGCGCGCCGAACACATCGGTTCGCATGGCCACCACTATGCGTCGGAAAAGTCCGACGCGTCAAGAATCTCCGACGCGCCCCTGCGTGGCGGCGGTTCGTGCGGCCCGGGCCGACGGCAGGGACGCCGCAGGCCCGAGCCGCAGAGCGCGGCCCGGGCCCGGGGCGGTTCACGCCGTCATGCGAGTTGCTGCTCCAGGGCCGCCAGGGTGCGGTAGCAGGGCAGTACCTGGGCGAGCGAGGCGTTGGGTTCGCGGCCCTCGCGGATCGCCGCGACGAACTCGCGGTCCTGGAGTTCGATGCCGTCCAGGGAGACGTCGATTCCGCTGACGTCGACGGGCTCGTCCGCGCCGGTGAACAGGTCGTCGTAGCGGGCCAGGTAGGTGCCGGTGTCGCCGATGTAGCGGAAGAACGTGCCCAGCGGGCCGTCGTTGTTGAAGGAGAGCGAGAGGGTGCAGATCGCGCCGCTCGCCGCCTTCAGCTGGATCGACATGTCCATCGCGATGCCCAGTTCCGGGTGGACCGGCCCCTGGATCGCGTTGGCCTGCACGATCGGCGAACCGGTCTGGTAGGCGAACAGGTCGACGGTGTGCGCGGCGTGGTGCCACAGCAGGTGGTCGGTCCAACTGCGCTTCTGGCCTAGGGCGTTGAGGTTGGTGCGGCGGAAGAAGTAGGTCTGCACGTCGAGTTGCTGGATCGCGAACTCGCCCGCCGTGATCCGCCGGCGTACCCACTGGTGGCTGGGGTTGAACCGGCGGGTGTGCCCGGCCATCGCCACCAGTCCGGTGCGTTCCGCCTCGGCCACGCAGGCCTCGGCGTCCGGCAGCGAGGCGGCGACCGGGATCTCCACCTGCACGTGCTTGCCCGCCGCCAGGCAGGCCTGGGTCTGCGCGGCGTGCAGCGGCGTCGGCGTGGCCAGGATCACCGCGTCCACGTCGTCCATGGCCAGGACCTCGTCCAGGCTGCCGGCCGCCCGGTCGACGCCCTGCTCGGCGGCGAACCTGCGGGAGCTCTCCGGGGAGGAGGAGACCACGGCGGCCAGCTCCACGCCCTCGATCCGGCGCAGGGCCGCCGCGTGCTTGGCGCCGAACGCGCCGCCGCCGGCCAGGGCGATCCGTAGGGGCTGCTGGGTGGTCATCTCAGTTCTCCTCGAGGCGGGGGTGGTTGTTCAGGATCAGGTGGCCGACGGCGGTGTTGGACGCCGGCACGTGGTAGAAGCGGTGTTCGACGTCGACCCGGCCGCCGTCGTCGACGTCGCTCAGCGCGCCGCGGGCGATCAGCCACATCACCAGCTCGATGCCCTCCGAGCCGGCCTCCTCGACGTACTCCAGGTGCGGCACCCGGGCCAGGCCCGCCGGGTCGGCGACCAGCCGGTCCAGGAACGCGTTGTCCCACTCCCGGTTGATCAACCCGGCGCGCGGGCCCTGGAGTTGGTGGCTCATCCCGCCGGTGCCCCAGACCTGCACGTTCAGTGGCCGCGGGTAGGACTCGATCGCCCGGCGCAGCGCCCGCCCGAGCGCGAAGCAGCGCGCCCCGGACGGCACCGGGTACTGCACCACGTTGACGTGGAGCGGGATCACCCGGCACGGCCACCGCTCCACGTCGCCGAACATCAGCGACAGCGGCACCGTCAGCCCGTGGTCGACGGGCATCTCGTTGGCCAGTGTCAGGTCGAAGTCGTCCCGGATCAGGCAGTGCGCGAGGTGCGCGGCCAGCTCCGGATCGCCCTCGATGCCCGGCACCGGGCGCGGGCCGTAGCCCTCGTCGGCGGTCGGATAGGCGGCGCCGGTGCCCAGCACGAACGTCGGGATCAGCGAGAGGTCGAAGGCGCTGGCGTGGTCGTTGTAGACCAGGATCACCACGTCGGGGACGTTCTCCCGGGCCCACTGCCGGGAGTGCTCGTACCCGGCGAACACCGGCTGCCAGTACGGTTCTTCGGTCTTTCCGTGGTCCATCGCCGCGCCGATCGCCGGGACGTGCGAGGTGAACACGGCGGCCGAGACGGCGGCGTGTGCCACGGGCGGCGACTGGTCGGCGTGGGCGGCCTCCAGCACCGCGCGGTCGATCCGGTTGCCGGGGAGGGAGGCCGAGCGGCCGCCGGAGACCATCATGTCCCGGTACTCCTGCTCGGTCATGCCGGTCATCGAGCCCGCCATCTGCTGGAACGAGAACCCCAGCGTGGCACCCCACTTGGCGAGGAAGTAGATGTTCCCGCCCTCGCGCATCGCCGCGTTCAGGTCCCGGTCGAGCAGCGCCTGCTTCTGTGCCTCGCGCAGCGGCCAGGCGTCCAGGTAGCCGCGCTCGTCGGCCAGGTACGCGGCGCGGTTCTCGGCCGTCATCAGCGACATGCAGAACTGGTTGAGGTGGTAGCCCTTTGCGGACTGGTCGGCGTCGAAGATGGTGGTCCCGGGGACGAGCCGGTACGTGCGGTCGACTGCCATGGTCGTCAACTCCCTTCCGGGGAAGGCCAGTAGAGGCGGTTCGGGTTGTCGACCAGCAGCCGCCGGCGCAGCTCCTCGGTCGGGGCGATGTGCGGGAGGAAGTCGACCAGCAGGCCGTCGTCCGGCATGTGGTCCTTCAGGTTGGGGTGCGGCCAGTCGGTGCCCCACAGCACCCGGTCGGGGAACTCCTCGACCACCCGGCGGGCGAACGGCACCACGTCCCGGTAGGCGTCCCGTTCGCCGTCCAGGGCCGGCGGGCCGGTGAGCGACAGGCGCTCCGGGCAGCTCACCTTGCACCAGATGTCGTCCCGGGCGCGCAGGAAGGAGAGGAACCCGGCGAACTCCGGGCCGTCCGGGTCCTTGGAGACGTCCGGCCGGCCCAGGTGGTCGATCACCAGCGGCACCGGAATGGAGAGGAAGAACTCGCGCAGCTCCGCCAGGTCGGCCGCCTCGAAGTACAGCACCACGTGCCAGCCCAGCGGGGCGATCCGCTCCACCACGTCCCACAGCTCGGCGCGGGGCGTCACGTCGACCAGGCGGCGCACGAAGTTGAACCGCACCCCGCGCACGCCGGCCGCGTGCAGCTCCCGCAGCTCGGCGTCGCTCACCCCCGGCCTGACGGTGGCCACGCCGCGGGCCCGGCCGCCGGAGCGGTGCAGGGCGTCCAGCAGGGCGCGGTTGTCGGCGCCGTGGCAGGTCGCCTGGACGATCACGTTGCGGGCGAAGCCCAGGTGGTCGCGGAGGGCGAACAGCTGCTCGGCGGAGGCGTCGCACGGCGTGTACTTGCGTTCCGGCGCGTACGGGAACTGCGCGGCGGGGCCGAACACGTGGCAGTGCGCGTCCACCGCGCCGGCCGGGAGGGCGAGCGCCGGACGGGCGGGGGAGGGGTGCCAGTCCAGCCAGCCGGGGGTCTTCTGCTGATCGGTCGTCATGGCTCAGTCCTCGTAGCGCAGTCCGAGCGCGGCCAGCGGGCCGCGCATGCCGTACATGTCCAGGCCCAGCTCGCCCGAGCGCAGCCGCTCGCGCTTGCCCGCCTCGGCCGCCTCCCGCCGGGCGGAGGCCTCGGCGACCTCGGCGGCCCGCTCGCGCGGCACCACCACCACGCCGTCGGCGTCCGCCAGCATCACGTCGCCCGGGCGCACCGGCGCGTTGGCGCACACCACCGGCACGTTGACCGAACCGAGGGTCGCCTTCACCGTGCCCCGCGCGTTGATCGCCCGGGAGAACACCGGGAAGTCCATCGCCGCGAGGTCCGCGACGTCCCGCACGCCGCCGTCGATCACCAGGCCCGCGCAGCCCCGGGAACGGAACGAGGTCGCCAGCAGCTCGCCGAAGAACCCGTCCTCGCTCTCCGTCGTGCAGGCCGCCACCACCACGTCGCCGGGCCGGATCTGCTCCGCCGCGACGTGCAGCATCCAGTTGTCGCCGGGCTGGAGCAGCACCGTGACCGCCGGGCCGCACAGCCGCGCCGACGGGTACACCGGCCGCAGGTAGGGGCGGGTCAGGCCGGTGCGGCCCATCGCCTCGTGGACGGTCGCCGTGCCGAACGCCGACAGCGCGGCCACCGCGGCCGCATCGGGCCGTTCGATCGTGGTGCGGACGACACCGAGTTCGGTGTGCATGTGCATCGCTCCTGGGGGTCAGCGGCCGGACGCGGCGAGGCGGGCGGCCAGTCGGGGGTGGACGCGCAGCGCGTTGCCGGCGTACACGGCCGCCCGCTGCTCGTCGGAGAGCCGGTCGGTGGCGTCCACGTACCGCCGGGTGTCGTCGAAGTGGTGGCCCGTCAGCGGGTCGATCCCGCGCACCGCGCCGATCATCTCGCTGGCGAACAGCACGCCCTCGGACGGGACGACGGACGTCAGCAGGTCGATGCCCGGCCGGTGGTAGACACAGGTGTCGAAGAAGACGTTGCGGCCCAGCAGGTCCTCCGGCCGCGGCCCGCCGAGGGCCTGCGCCAGCCCGCGGAACCGGCCCCAGTGGTAGGGCACCGCGCCGCCGCCGTGCGGAATGACGAACCGCAGCGTCGGGAAGTCCGCGAACAGGTCGCCCTGGAGCAGCTGCATGAACGCGGTGGTGTCCGCGTTCAGGTAGTGCGCGCCGGTGGTGTGGAACGCCGGGTTGCACGAGGTGCTGACGTGGATCATGGCCGGCACGTCGTACTCCACCAGCGCCTCGTACAGCGGGTACCAGGACCGGTCGGTCAGCGGCGGGGCCGTCCAACGCCCGCCCGAGGGATCGGGGTTGAGGTTCACCGAGACGGCGCCCAGCTCCTCCACCGCGCGCCGCAGCTCCGGCAGGCAGGTCGCCGGGTCGACGCCGGGGGACTGCGGCAGCATCGCGCCCATCGCGAAGCGCCGGGGGTAGAGCGTGCTGACCCGGTGCACCAGGTCATTGCAGATCCGCGCCCAGGCGGCGGACACCGCGAAGTCGCCGAGGTGGTGCGCCATGAAGCTGGCCCGCGGCGAGAACACCGTCAGGTCGGTGCCGCGCTCGTCCATCAGCCGCAGCTGGTTCGGCTCGATCGCCGCCCGCAGGTCGTCGTCCGAGATCCGCAGCCCGGCCGGGTCGGGCGCGTCGGACGGCGAGTCGAGGGCGGCGAGCTGGCGCTCGCGCCAGGCGGCGAGCTGCGGCGGGGCAGTGGTGAAATGGCCGTGGCAGTCGATGATCACGTGAAGGTCCTTTTTCGATGGGGCGTCAGCGGTCCGGGTCAGCCCCGGGTCAGCCCCGGGTCGGCCAGCCGGTGTACTGCTCGGCCAGGTAGCCGCGACCCGCTCGGGTGCCCACCACGCTGTCAAGCTCGCCGAGTTGGCGCCGCAGGTCGAAGGCGCTCGCGCCGGGCGCCAGGTGCAGCAGCCTGGTCATCCAGGACGAGAAGTGCTGGGCGCGCCACACCCGCGCCAGGGCGCGCGGCTGATAGTCGTCCAGCGCGGCCGCCCCCTCGGCGCCGAGCGCCCGCAGCAGCACCGGGGCGAGCACCTTCACGTCGTGCAGCGCCAGGTTGAGGCCGCGCGCCCCCGTCGGCGGAACGGTGTGCGCCGCGTCGCCCGCCAGCAGCAGCGAACCCCAGCGCATCGGCTCCTGCACGAACGACCGGAACCGCAGCACGCTCTTCTCCAGCACCGGCCCCTCCTGGAGCCGGAAGCCGTCCTCGCCCGCCACCCGGGCCTGGAGCGTCTGCCAGATCCGGTCGTCCGTCCAGGCGTCCACCGAGTCCTGCGGATCGCACTGGAAGTACATCCGCTGCACCGTGTCGGTGCGTTGGCTGATCAGCGCGAAACCCTGCTCGGAGTGGGCGTAGACGAGTTCGGGGGAGCTCATCGGGGCCGCGGCCATGATGCCGAACCAGGCGAACGGGTACTCGTGCCCGTAGCGCACCCGGCTCCGCTCCGGCACCAGGTCCCGGCACATGCTGCGCGAGCCGTCCGCGCCGACCACGTACCGGGCCCGCACCTCGTGCCGGGTGCCGTCGGGCGCCGTCCAGCGGACCCTGGGCGCCGCGGTGTCGACGTCCAGCACCTCGGTGTCGCGGATCCCGAAGTGCACGGTGCCGCCGTCGCGTTCGCGGGCGTCGGCCAGGTCGATGAACACGTCGGTCTGCGGGTAGAGCCAGGTCGAGGCGCCCACCAGGCCCTGGAAGTCGATCCGGTGCGCCCGGCCGCCGAAGCGCAGTTCGACGCCGGTGTGCTCGTGGCCCTCGCGCAGGATCCGGTCACCGACCCCGGTCTCCACCAGGTCCCGGGCCACGTCGGCCTCCAGGATGCCGGCCCGCTGGGTGGTCTCGATCTCGTGCCGGGTCCGGGTGTCCAGGACGACGGCCTCCACCCCGGCGCGGCCCAGCAGGTGAGCCAGCATCAGACCGGCCGGACCGGCGCCGACGATCGCGACGGGGGCCCGGGTGACGGTGTCGATCGAGGCGGCGGGGATGGCGTCGGCCATGGCGTCTCCAGAACAGCGGCGGGGGATTTCCTCCCCCGAACGCTGGCAGCCCGACCCGCGGCCGGTCTCCCGGCTTTCCGTCAGGCGGAAAGCTTGCTGCTCACTGTCCGGTGCGGGCCCGGTTGCTCACCGCCCGGTGCGGGCCCGCCGGCCGAGCTCCGCCGAGATTGCGCCCACCGCCCGCAGCAGCGGCTCGCGCAGCCCCCGGGCCCGGTCCGCGTCCCGCGCCGCGATCACGATGCCCAGCGCGGCACTCACCGGCCCGTCCCGCCCGATCCGCACCGGCGCGGCCACCGCCACCGTGCTCTGCGACAACTGCCGGTCGCTGACGAAGACCTGCTCGCGGCGGATCAGGTCCAACTGCGCCCGCAGCGTCCTCGGTTCGGTGACGGTGTGGGGCGTCCAGGCCGGCAGCGGAGCGCCGAGCACCTCCTCCTGGAGCTGGGCCGGCGCGTGCGCCAGCAACACCCGGCCCATGCCCGTCGACGCCACCGGGAACCGGGTGCCGACCATGGTCAGCAGCTCCACCGAGCGGTGCCCGGCGATCCGCTCCACGAAGACCAGCTCGGTGCCCTCGCGCACGGCGAGCTGGATGTTCTCGTGGGTCGCCTCGTACAGGTCCTGCATGAACGGCAGCGCCGCGTCCCGCAGGATCTGCGTCCGCGGGCAGCCCGAGGCGACCTCCCACAGCCGCAGTCCCACGTGCCAGGAGCCGTCCTCGGACCGCTCCAGCGCGCCCCACGCCGCGAGTTCGGACACCACCCGGTGCGCGGTGCTCACGGCCAGGCCCGCCCGCCGGGCGATCTCCGACAGGGTCAGCACCGGGTGCTCGCGGTCGAAGACGGCCAGGACGTCCAGGACCTTTCCGGCGGCGGTGCTCGGGGTGGTGTTCATCAGGGTCCTTTCGTGGATACCCCCGGCTTCAGCCGGGGAGGAAGTCAACCGCGCAGTGTGGCAGACCGCCGTTGAACAGCCCGATCGCCCGTCGTAGCATCTGCCGGACGCAAGGAGCAGACGTGGACGAAGAGATCGTCGGCCTGTCCTCGATGGCGACCCGGCCGATCCTGGCCGAGCTGTCCGAGTGGATCGGGCGTGCGCACGACATACCGGTACGGTTCGAGTCGGCAGGCGGCGTGGAGGTGGCCCGGCGGGTCCGGGAAGGGGCGGCGGGCGACGTGCTGGTGCTCGCCGAGGACGCGCTGGCAGCGCTCGCCGCCGAGGGTCTGGTGCTCGCCGCGACGGCCCGCCCGCTGTGGGTCTCCCAGGTGGTCGCCGCCGTCCCCGAGGGCTCCCCGGCACCGGCCATCGACAGTCAGGAGGCCCTGCGGGCCGCACTGCTGACGGCCAGTCGGATCGCCTACTCGACCGGCCCGAGCGGCACCGCCGTGCTTGACCTGATCAACCGTCAGGGACTCGCCGAGGCGCTCCGGGACCGTCTGGTCCAGGCACCGCCCGGGGTGCCGGCCGGCACGCTGCTCGCCTCCGGCGAAGCCGACCTCGCCTTCCAGCAGCACAGCGAGCTGATGGACCTGCCCGGGGTGCGCGTGGTCGGCCCGCTACCCGGCGACGCGGGCATCAGCTCCACCTTCGCCGGCGCCGTCCTGACCGCCTCCGCCCGGCCCGGCCCGGCCGGCGAGGTGCTGGACCTGCTGGCCGCCGAGGAGGCCGCGGAGACCGCCCGGGCAAGGGGAATGCGCCCTGCCGCCCGGCCGCCCGCGCGGGACCGCCCGACCTCCGGTTGACCGACCGCCCGGGAGGGCTTGTTGCCGCCCTCCCGGGTCACCGGATCTCGTTCTCCGGGTGCTCCAGGTCGTACGCGTGCCGGGCCTCGGCGATCACCGCGCGGTGCGCCAGCGACCAGTCGGCGAGCGCCTTCACCAGGTGCGTCAGGCCCGCGCCGGTCTCCGTCAGCCGGTAGTCCACCTGCGCCGGGACGGTCGGATACACCGTGCGCAGCACCAGCCCGTCGCGCTCCAGCCGCCGGACGGTCAGCGTCAGCATCCGCTGCGAGATGCCCTCGACGGCGCGCTGCAAATCCCTGAACCTTCTTGGCCCGCCCGCGAGTTCGACGATCACCAGGACCGACCACTTGTCGCCGATCCGGTCCAGCACGTCCCGGATCCCGCAGTCCGGATGATCCTGCCGCCCGCACGATTCGAGCTCGGCGGGGGTGGTTACCGCGGTGTGCGTCAGTGACATCGAACTGCCTCCTTGTGGACGGTCGTCGCGCGGCCGAGGATCACCGTAACGACTGGTTACCGAAAAGAACCAGGGCCGACGGCGCGAAAGGCTGTGACTGATCATGATTCTGGTGACCGGAGCGAACGGAAACCTCGGCGCGGCCACGCTCGCCGCACTGCGCCTGGCCGGCGTGCCTTCACTCGGCGGCAGCCGCACCCCTCGCGAGGGCATGCGACACCTCGACTTCGACGACCCCGCCACGCTCGACCTGCGCGGCGTCACCACCCTCCTGCTCATCTCCGCCGGCTACGCGGAGGACGACGTCGTCATCGCCCGGCACACCGCCGTCCTCGACGCGGCCGTCCGCGACGGTGTCGGCCACGTCGTCTACACCAGCCTCACCACCGCCGGTGACCACCTCGCCTTCGCCGCCGCCCACCGCGCCACCGAACTCCTGATCCGCGACAGCGGCCTTCCCTGGACCATCCTCCGCAACGGCCTCTACGCCGAACTCTTCGGCGGCCTCCTCACCTGGACCTCCTCCGGCCTCGAATCCCCCTTCGGTGACGGCGCGTTGGCCGCCGTCGCCCGCGCCGACCTCGCCGATGCCGCCGCAAAGGTCGCCGCCGACCCCACCCCCCACACCGGCCTCATCCACGACCTCACCGGCACCCCCCTCACCGCGCCCGCCGTCGCCACCACCCTCGGCGTCCCCCACCACACCCTCCCCCTCGCCACCTACCGCACCCGCCTGCTCGCCACCCCCGCCCTGCTCCCCTTCCAACCCCCCATGCTCAGCTCCCTCGCCACCACCATCCGCCACGGCTTCCTTGCCGGGACTTCACCCGCCCTGGCGAAGCTGCTGGGCCGCCCGCTGCGGGACCCGCTGGCGGTGGCCGCAGGGGTGGCGTCGGCGGTGCGGCCGGTGGTGAACGTGTAGGTGGGGGCGGTAGTTGGCCCTGCTGCGCGGCGAGGCCCCGTACGCTACTGCTCATGCGGACGGGGCCAGGCGGCGTCAGGTCAGTGCGGGATTCCCGAGATGATCTCTCGCGCGCCCTGGCGGAGGAGTTCGGCGGCGACGCGGGCACCGAGGACGGCCGGGTCGCCCTGGTGTTCGTCCCACATCATCGCGTTGGCGAACTTGCTGCCCTCGCGGTCGAACACCATGCCGCGCAGGGAGAGTTGCCCGTCGGCCTCGGTGGTGCAGTGTCCGGCGATGGGGCTGTTGCAGTGGCCGCGGAGCCCGTGCAGCATGACGCGTTCCGCCGTCACCTCGCGCTGCGTGCGCGGGTGGTTGACCTTCTCCAGCAGCGCGGCGACGGCATGGTCCTCCTGGCGGCACTCCAGCCCGAGGACACCCGCGCCGACGGCCGGGAGCATCTCGTCGAGGCCGAGCACGTGGCCGGGCCGTTCGATGCCGAGCCGGGCGAGCCCCGCGGTGGCGAGGATCATGCCGTGCGCCTGGACGTCGATCTTCCTCGTGCCGTCCAGCTTCTCCAACCGGCTCCCGACGGCCCCGCGAACCCGGACGACCTTCAAGTCCGGCCGGGCGCGCAGGATCTGTGCCTTCCGGCGGACCGCCGACGACAGGATGATCGCGCCCGGCGGCAGGTCGGCGAGCGTGCGGCACTCGGAACCCTCGGGGAACAGCAGCACGTCCCGCACGTCCGGACGTTCCATGTACGCGGCGAACACCAACCCGCGGGGCAAGGGCACGTCGCCGGGCACGTCCTTCACGCAGTGGACGGCCATGTCCACCTTGCCCGCTTGCAGCATCGCGTCGATCTGCTTGGTGTACAGGCCCTTGCCGCCGAGCTGCGCCAGGTCGCCCTGCCACAGGTCGGCCTCGGTGGTCACCGGCACGATCTCGGTCACCAGCTCGGGGACGTGCGCGCGCAGGGCGGCGATCACCATGTCCGTCTGGGCCAGGGCGAGCGGCGAACTACGCGTGCCGATGCGCAGGGTCCTGGCAGGGAACTCGGCCGTCATTGGGGTCTGTCCTTCCGTTTCGGGTCTCTTGATAGGTAACGCGTCCGGGCCACTGGAGAGGCGTCCGGATTCGAGCAGCCACGGCAGGGTGCAACAGTCGGTGGGCGTCGTCCGCGCCCGCCCAGCGCCACGCCGACAACTCCCGTTCCTGCAAGGCGATTCGGTCGGTGTCGGCGGCACTGAGCATCGGTCCCGCCCACAGGAACACGATGCGGCCCCGAGCGCCCTCGCGGCGGGCCTGCACCCACACCGTCCCGAGGAGATCGTCCGGCAACAGATCGAGCGCCAGGCCGAGTTCCTCGCGAGCCTCGCGGCGAACCGCGTCAAGCGGAGACTCGCCCGCCTCCACCACACCGCCAGGCAGGTGCCACATTCCGAGACCTGCGGCCTGAACGATCAGCAGACGGTCACCGGAACCGGTGCACAGGACGTACGACGTGACCGGGTGGCCGGGCGCGGTGCCCAACGTTCCTCCACTGGATCGGTTCGTGGTGCCCGCCCCGGGCGCGTGGGACCGGGTGGGGTCTTGGTGCCCGACGGGGCACAGGCCCCGCCGGGAGTCGAGAGGTGCAGCCCCGGCCCGGTGCCGTCGGGACGGACCGGGACTGCGGCGCGTGCAGGAGAGAACGCGCCCTTCCGCCGAGTGGCATCGGCGGGGTCTGGTGGAACGTCAGTCGTCGGCCAGCTCCACCGCATCCGTTCGTGCGAACAGCCAGTCGTCATCGGTGGTGATGCGGAGAGTGACCGGCTCGTCCGCGAGGATGCCCAGCACCTTGCGCACCGCGTCTTCGGCGCACGACTTCGTGTGCGTGATCGCGTCGGACTACATGACGAACGGGTTCTCGACGGTCCCCTCGATCTCCAACAGGTATCCGTCGGCCCGGGTGTAGTTCACGTGCGCGGGGCCGTTGCCGGGTCGGTCATCGGGGCTTCTCCACAGCCCCGACGCCGAACACCAGCACGCCCGTCACCAGCGTCACGCGCGTCACGGCTCACCCCGCCTTCGGCTGACGGTTGATCCTCGCCGTCATGCCTACCCGCACCAGCTCGTTGACGGTCGCCGTTCGCACCGTGAGCGGGTCGGCCGTCCACGGCTCGCTGTCACCGGACACCGCGGCGAGACACCACGTGTCGCCATCCTCGCCGCGGAACTCGCCGGCTCGGCCCGTCGCCGTGTCCACCACCAGGTCCCCGACGTTCGGGCGGAACAGCGGGACGGCGGGCGTGACGGGCTCGGCGACGGCGGCAGCAATCGTGTCCCAATGCTGATTGAGGAGTTGCAGGTGTTCGGCCAGCAACCGCACCGATTCCACCCGCATCCGACCCACGTCCACCAGCACTTCGCCGGTGAAGAGCTCGGACCGGTCGACGCCGAGTTCCGGCAACTCAATGTCGAATGCATCGGCAACTTCGGCCAGGGCGTCACACGCCGCGCGCGCCTCTGCTCGCTGCTGACGAATGGCCTTCGCCAACGGCGGTTCGGGTCTAGAGTCCACGTCCATCACGTCGTGCCCTTCCGTAGTCGAGCCACTACCGAGGGGCTTCACTGTGGCCCAGCGCCGCAAAGTGTTCAACTTGTCAAAGTTGCTCGGAGAGTAAGGAGTTGAGACGGTGAACCGGTCTGAGCTGGACCCCGCCGAGTCGCCCGAAGCAGCGTTCGGCGCATTCCTGCGCAGCTCACGCGAGGCAAGGAAGTGGACTCAGGAGGAGTTGGGCGAACACACCGGCTACTCGGGGACGCACGTGTCTGCCGTGGAGAATGGCAGGCGCCCCCCAACTCCCAGGTTTTCTCGGGAACTTGACAAGGCTTTGGGTACCGAAAACGTATTCCAGCGTCGAGCGCAGGATCTGCACAGCTCGGTACTGCTTGAAGGCTTCCCTGAGTACGTCGCGCACGAGTCTCGTGCCGTGGAACTGCGCCTGTTCACCCTGGGCATCGTGCCCGGAGTACTCCAGACCATCGACTACGCACGAGCCATCGCCGCAGGGGCAGTCCGTCGAGGCAGCATCACGCAGGGCCAGGCCGATGAACGGGTGGCCTACCTCGCACGTCGGCAAGCGGCCCTGCGCCGGGAACCGCCACCACAGATCCATGCGGTTCTGGATGAGAGTTGTATTCGCCGCCCGGTCGGCGGGCCAGCGGTCATGGCCGATCAGTTGGATGCTTTGCTGACTTTCGCCGGGATGCCGCACACCGTGTTGCAGATTGCCCCTCTCGCCATAGGCGAGGACCGGGCCTTCGATCTTCCTGTGTATGTGCTCACCCTGCCGGACAGGTCCCTCATGTCCTACGCAGAGTCCGCGCAACAAGGTCATCTTGAGCGAGAAACCGGTGCAGTCCTACCGGTGCTGACGGCCTACTATCAGCTACAGACCACAGCACTCTCACAGGCTGAGTCTGTGGCCCTGATCGGCCAGCTAAGGAGGGAAGTGCCGTGACCGAGCCCGTGTGGTTCAAGTCGTCGTACAGCAGCAACGGCGGGGAGTGCGTGGAGGTGGCGCGGAACCTGGTTGCCGCCGAGGGCATCGTTCCTGTTCGGGACAGTAAGGACCCGGAGGGGGCGCACCTCCGATTTGGCCCTGCAAGCTTCGACGCCTTCATCGACGCCGTGAAGGCCGGCCGCTTCGGCAACGTGTGACCGCAACACCCCGCAGTTGAGCCCCCGACGCCTTCGCCGGGGGCTTCGCTGTTTCTATGCGGTGAGGGCGGATACGCCCCGGGGCGGGCCTGCCTCGTGGGGGCCTCGCGGACCAGGGCGAGGAGGTCGTCCGTGCTCGATCCGCCGGCGTGGTTCACGGCGGTGATCCTCGTACGGCCGGAGGCGAAATCGGGTTGGCGGGGTGGCGGCGCGAAAGCGATGATCGGGCGGGTGTGCGAACCGGGTGGTCCGGGGGCGCCCGTCCGTTCACGAGGAGACTGTTTTGCGTTCCGACCTCGCCAAGGCGTGGGAGTTGCTCGATGCCGGTGACCCGCAGGGTGCTGTGCGGGAGCTCCGGAGGGTGGCCGACAATCTTCCGGCCGCCGAACTCGCGCCGGTGGTAAGGAAGTTGGCGGAGTCCGTCGGCATCGACGAGCTGGCAGACGCGGCCGGCGCCCTCGCGGGTCGTCCGGCGGACGCGGGCGCGGGCGCGGGCGCGCTGTACGCGTACGGGTACGCGTGCATCGAGCACGGGCTCTCGGAGTTGGCCGTCCCGGCGCTGCGCGAGGCGTTGCGGGCGGGTGCGGTGCCGGCGAAGCGGAAACTGTTCGGGCGGGGTGGCGGGCGGCAGGTCAACCCGCGTCAGGTACTGCTGGAGCTGGCCGTCGCGCTGGAGGACGGTGAGCGGCACGCCGAGGCCGTCGCCGTGCTGCAGGAGCACCGGGCGATCACCGGCGACTGGCCGGACGGGTACCTGCTGGCGCACAACGCGCTGATGGACGGCCGGGTCGAGCTGGCCCGTGAGGTGTTCGAGGCGCTGGAGGCGCCGGACGGCGACACCTGGGCGCCCGCCGCCGACCGGATCCGCCGTTCGCTGGCCCGCGCCGCGGCCGTCCCGCCCGCCGGGCCGACGGACCTGCGGGGTTGGCACTACACGCTGACCGGCGGCCTGCTGGCCACGCTCTCGACCCACGGGTTCCAGGCCGGTATGACGGGCCGCTGGGCGATGCTCGGCGACAGCTACGAGAACTGCCACCACAGCCTGGAGCGGCTGCGCACCGTGCTGGCCGCGACCGGCCGCCGCCCGTCCTCGGTGGCGCTGCTGCCGGATCGGGGCAGCGAGGCGCTGGGCCTGGCAGCCGCGGCGCTGTTCGGACTGCCCGCGGCCCCGTACCGTCCGGGCGCGGCGACGGCGGACGCGCTGGTGGTGGCGTACGACCTGAACGAATGCGACCAGGAGCTCGTCGAGGCGCTGTACGAGCGGGCGCCCGGCGAGCTGCTGTACGAGCACGCGACGTGCTGGACGGACTCGCCGGCCGTCTCGGCGGACATCTCGGGCCTGCTGGTGCAGCACGTGGCCGCGCCGTGGGAGCCGCGCCTGCGGGTCGACGAGGACGGCCAGGTCGAGCAGGGGCCCGCCGACGACGCCCCGGCGGCGGAACTCGCAGACCGGATCCGCACCGCCACCGCCGCCCCGGACGAGGGCGACGGCCAGACCCCACCCGACCCGAACGAGGCCCTCGCAGCCTTCGCCACCCGCGCCACCACGACCTGGGCGATCGGCAACCGCGACCGGATTCGCTCGTCGGGCCCGGTGCGCAGCTCCCGCTTCGCCTGACGCGGCGCCGGCGCTTGCGTGGTTTCGCCTGCTGCGGCGTTGGCGCTCGCGTCGTCGTGGCCTGGGCAGCCGGGTAGCCGCGACCGGATCCGTTCGTCCGGCCCGGTGCACAGCTCGTGACGCGCCCTCGCCGAAACACGCCGCCGCCCGCCGAGCGCAGTGGTCGACGGGCGGCGGCGGTGGCAGCGGCGACCGGCGGGGGCGGTGTGTCATCTGTTGGGGTGGGACTTGGCCCACGCGGGGGACGCGAAGGCGACCAGTGCGACCGCGAAGCCGAGCTGGAGCAGGTGGCGGATCCAGTCGATGCCGGAGGTGTGGCGGACGCCGATCCAGCCGGCCACCGCGTTGCCCAGCAGGGCGCCGGCCGCGCCGAGCAGCATGGTGAGCCACCACGGGATGGCCTGCGGTCCGCGCAGGATCAGCTTGGCCAGCACGCCCAGCACGAAGCCGATCAGCAGAATCCAGAGGAGTTGGAACATCGAATCCCAGCCTTTCCGGTAGGACACCGGCCGGTCGGCTGCGGCTCTCGGCAGTGAGTCGCGGTGGTGCGGTCGGAGGCGGATCGGAGGTGGACCGCACGCGGACGGTCCACGCCTGCCATGGTCGCGCGCCGGTCGCACTCCGGCATCTCGGCAGCCGAGCGTCGAGGCAATACCCCCGGCGGGTGGTTTGCCCGGCGGGCCCCGTGGGTAGTCGCGCACGCGGTGGGGGCCGGTGATTGCCGCGAGACGCCTTGTGGTGGGATAAACGACTGAACGGGCGTCAGGTTCGACGGGGGAGTAGACACGACATGGCAGCAGGCTTCGGTTTCAAGGCGGGCGAGCTCGCGAAGATCCAGCGGGATTTCGCGATGATTCAGCAGCGCATGAACGAGATGACGCAGCAGACCGGCCGGATCCAGGGCACGATCGCGAAGGCGGTGAGCACCGACCTGGCCGCCGGCGCGATGGGCAGCATCCTCGGGTTCGCCGAGATGGTCTCGCAGGTCCGCCAGCAGGTGAACGCGATCAACCAGCAGGTCGCGGCGCTGGAGGCGACCAAGGCGAAGCTCACCAAGGAGCTCGCCGAGGACACCAAGAAGATCGGCATCGTGATCAAGCGGTACGAGGAGGCCGAGAGGCGCGCCCACGAGGGCGTTCGCAAGCCGGCCCCCACGCAGCCCATGCCGAAGAGCCCGGGCCAGGGCGGCGACCACAAGCCGACGGAGAAGCCCGCGCCGAAGAAGCCCAGCGCGCCGATGCCGAAGAGCCCGAACAAGGGCGGCGACCACGGCGGCGGCAGCGGCGGCGGCGACCACGGCGGCGGCAGCGGGCACGGCAACGACCCGAAGGTCGAGATCTCGCATGCCGGAGCGATCAAGACCGGCGAGGTCACGTACGGCGGCAAGGGCCAGTACAAGAGCGGCGAGGCCGCCTGCCGCGAGTACATCGCGCAGGCGCTGGACGCGATGGGCGTGACCGACCCGGCGGCCCGCGCGGCGTGGACGAAGGGCATGCTGACCATCGCCGACCGCGAGTCGTCGTTCAACGCGCCCACCTCGCAGGTGAACCTGTGGGACACCAACGCGCACGGTGCGAAGCAGGCCGACGGCGCGCCGCTGAACAGCTCGCGCGGCGGCTGGCAGACCATTCCGTCCACCTTCGCGGCGTACCACGTCAAGGGCACCTCCACCGACATCTACGACCCGGTGGCGAACGTCGCGGCCTCGATGAACTACATCCGCGACCGGTACCACGTCTCGCCGGACGGCCACGACCTGGCGTCCAAGGTGCAGCAGGCCGACCCGAACCGTCCGCACCGCGGTTACTGATCGTCGTCAACCCGCGCGCCGCGCCCGACCGTTCACGGCGGGCGGCGGCTCGCGGGGTCCGAACGATCCACCGTCCGCCCTTCTCTTCCTTCTCGAATCCGAGGATCCACGTGCGTCCGTTCCGCCTCGCCGCCACCGCGGTGGCCTGCCTGACCGCCGTCGCCGTTCTGACCGCCTGCGACCCCGACAACACGGACGGGGGCGACGCCGGGAAGACGGCCGCCGCGCCGCCCGCCGCCAGCGGGGCGCCGTCCGCGGGCGGGACCGAGTCCGGCAGCCCGAAGACCGACCCGAGCGCGGCGCAGTCCGCCGGTGGCGGGAAGGCCTCGACCGTTCCGGCGGCGGCCTGGATCAACCCGCAGCAGGTGCCGCTGAACGCGGCGCTGCACTGGACGGCGCCCGCGGCGAAGAGCCTGGGCGCCAAGGGCCAGTTCCAGATCGAGCAGCTCTGCCACAGCAAGCGCTCCGCCGACTGGGCGGACACCGTGCCCGGCGTGGACACCGCCTCGCTGGGCGGCGCGCCCGACGACTGGAAGGCCGACCAGAGCATCGTCACCTTCGGCGACGCCAACAAGAGCAGCGCGGCCGTGCAGTCCGCGTTCGGCCTGCTCGGCGCCGTCAAGGACGAGGTGAAGCACTGCGCCACCACCGCGCCCGGCGCCAAGGCCGAGATCACCGTGGACGAGAGCGAGCACCTGGTCGCGACCGTCACGGTGCCGCAGGCCGACGGCGGCACCGTGACGGTGCACGAGTACCTGACCACCTCCGGCGGCGCGCTCGTCGAACTCACCTTGCACGCGCAGGCAGCCAAGGGCGGGCACCCGAAGACCGCCTGGTCCGCGCCCGCCGACAGCGCCGTGCTGAGCGCGATCGCCAAGCCGGTCTGCACCGCCTTCAAGGACTGCTGATCTCCCACCGACCAGCAGCGGAACCCGTTTTCGACGGGCCGGCCACCCTTCCGGGAGGTCGGCCCGTTGCCCGTTGCCCGTTGCCGACCAGGATCTTGCCTGCCGCGCACCTCCTGGGAGTTGACGTGCACCTTCGAGCGCGGCCGGAAGAAGGGCGGCGGCACCCGGGCGGTCGACGGCATCGACCTGACGGTGCGGGCCGGCGAGGTGTTCGGGCTGCTCGGGCCGAACGGTGCGGGCAAGACCACCACCATCCGGGCCATCACCACCCTGCTGCCCACCGCCCGCGGCATGGTCGCGGTGTTCGGCCACGACTGCCGCGCCGAGCCCATAGCGGTGCGCCGCCTGCTCGGCTACGTGTCCCAACAGCTGTCCGCCGACGCCGGGTTGACGGGCCGGAAAACGGTCGACCAACACGGAACTCGGCCATGTCGCCATCCTCCCACTTCGGTGCCGGTCGCCGCGCCCCGTGCCTGCGTGGCACCTCTCTCCCCGCGGTCAACGCCCCGGCTCCCAGTGCCAGATGGTGATGCCTGCGCCTTGGGCGACGGGGCGGTAGCCGGCGGTGGGGAGGGCACGTTGGGCGGTGAGGTCGTCGGCGGTGGAGGTGGGGAAGCCGCCGGGGGTGTCGAGGGTGGCGGCCCATTCTGCCACCGGGCGGAAGAGGGGGTCGCGGCCGTCGGGGGAGAAGTAGGTGGAGCCGGTGTCGGCGGGGAAGGTGAGGAACGGGAAGAGCGAGACGGTGCAGCGGGAAGTGAGTTGCGGGGCGAGCCGGTTCGCGGCGGCGACCCTCGCGCCGTCGGGGACGGTGGCGAGGACCTGGCGGGCGGTCAGGACGTCGGGGCTGGGGCGGGACAGGTCGGGGACGGGGGCGGCCAGCAGAGCAATGGTGAGCATCACGGCGGGCGCGTACCGCAGCGAAGGGAGTCCGGGCAGACGCCGCAGGCCGTCGATCGCGGCGACGAAGATGATGGGCATCAGCACCGCGTTGTAGTGCCAACCGGTGCTCCAGTACACGGGATTGGACGACCAGTAGCGGGCCGCCAGCGGCAGCACCGTCAGCAGGGCGAGCGGCGAGCGCAGCGCCAGCAGCAGGGTCGGGGCGAACAGCGCCGCGAGCGTCCACCACTTGTCGGTGGGCAGCAGCAGCCTGGAGAACGGATCCCCGCCCCCGGGCGCGGCCGTCGCACCGTACGCGTAGGTGCCGATCGGGTTGGCGGCGGGGATCAGCACCAGAATGGTGAGCAGGGTCCCGAGCGCGGCCGCCGCGAGTGTCGCCACCCCGAGCCCCCGCCGGCGCCCGACCAGCAGGACGTAGCCGCCGACGCCGGCCAGCAGCAGTCCCTGGTCCTCCTTGATCAGCAGCAGCGGCAGCGCCCAGCACACCGCCGCCCGCCACCGCCCCCGGGCCAGCGCGACCGTCGCGCACGCGATCAGCGGGACGGACAGCGCGATCTCGTGGAAGTCGAACCCCGAGGCCTGCCACAGCCCCCAGGACAGCCCGTACGCCAGCCCGGCCAGCACACCACGGGCCCTCCCCAGCCACTGCACGGCCAGCCCCGTCACAGGCACCACCGACAGCGCCAGCAGCAACGCCTGCGCCACCAGCAGCGTCTCGGGGGCCGGCCAGAGCCGGTAGAACGGGGCCAGCACGGCCAGCGCGGGGCTGAAGTGGTCGCCCAGTTGCACGAACCCGGCGCCCTTCAGCGTCACCACCGGCCGCTCGAAGTACGCGTAGCCGCGCACCGCCTCCTCGAAGATGCCGAGGTCGAAGCCGGTGGTCTGCATCCGCCAGTGCTTCGGCAGCGACAGCGCCAGGTGGAACAGCGCCACGGGCAGTACCGGCAGCAAACAGGGACGGACTCGGAAAGGTATTCGCACCCGACCGACGCTAGGAAAGACCGGCTGAGCCGATTCTGAAAGAACCTGAGGATTTCTTCAGCCCGGAGAAAACCGGCACATCGGTCAACGGTGTTTTCCACCGCGCAAATTGACTTACTCTTACCCGATGCGCCTACTCATGGTCGAGGACGAGGAAAGGCTGGCCCAGTCGCTCAGCCAGGGCCTGCGGGCCGAGGGCTACGCGGTGGACGTGGCCGCCGACGGCCTCACGGGCCTGGAGCAGGCACGTTCCGGCAGGTACGACCTGGTGGTGCTCGACCTGATGCTGCCCGGCCTGAACGGCTTCCGGATCTGCCGCCGACTGCGGGCGGAGGAAAACTCCGTGCCGATACTGATGCTGACGGCGAAGAACGGCGAATACGACGAGGCCGAGGCACTGGACTGTGGCGCCGACGACTTCCTCGCCAAACCGTTCTCCTTCGTGGTGCTCACGGCCCGGCTGCGCGCCCTGCTGCGCCGCGGCGCAGCAGGGCGACCCGCTGTTCTGGCCGTCGCCGACCTGCGGATCGACCCGGCGGCCCGCCGCTGCACCGTCGCCGACGCCGAACTCCGGCTCACAGCAAAGGAGTTCGGCGTCCTGGAGAGCCTGCTGCGCCGCCCGGACCAGGCCGTGCCGAAGACCGACATCCTGGACGCCGTCTGGGATTCGGCGTTCCGCGGCGACCTGAACATCGTCGAGGTGTACATCGCCGCGCTGCGCCGCAAACTCGACCGGGCCGGCGCGCACGCCCGGATCGACACCGTCCGCGGCATCGGCTACCGGCTCACCCCGAGCGTCCCGGCGCCCGCCGATGTCGACTGACCCCCGGCGCTGGTGGCGCTGGTGGCCCGCCTTCGGCGTGCGGGCCCGGGCCGCCGTGGCCGCGCTGGTCGCCTCCGCGCTGGCGTTCGTGGTCGCCGCGCCGCTGGTCGGCGACGCCGTCCACGCGCTGCTCTACCGTGAGGCCGAGATCAAGGCCACGCACGCCATGCTGAACATCGAGGCGAGGATCCGGGACGGCGCCGACGGTGAACTCCTGGGCGGTCAAGCGTTCGCGGCCCTCACCGAGGAGGGCGAGTGGCTGACTGGGGCGTACCTCGCGGATCACCGCCTGGACGATCCCGCGGTGGGCCTGACGCCCCTTCGGCTCGCACAGCCCGCGTCCGGCGCCGACCCGCAGCCATCCGTGCCGGTCGTCGAGACCGTCACCATTCGCTATCCGGCCGGCATCTCCCCCTACTACCGGCTGGCCTCGCCCGAGCCTCGCACCTACACCTTCCTGCGTGTGCTCACCGAACCGGTGAGCAGCGACCGACTCGCCCTGCTCGCTCCGGAGTGGCGTCTTTCCGCGGCGGCGATGCGTGAGCAGCGGCTCACCATCTACGTGCTGGTCGACCCGGTCATCGCCGACGAGACCACCTCCGCCGTCACTCGCGTGCTGATGTACTACGTGGCCCCTGTCGCTTCGCTGTTCGTCGCGCTGATCGCCTGGCTCGCCACCGGCCTCGCGTTGCGCCCGGTCGAGTCGATCCGCCGCCAGATGGCCGTGGTGCGGGGCGGCGCGTTCCACGAGCGGGTACCCGTCCCGCGCGCGCGGGACGGCATCCACCGGCTGGCCCGCACCACCAACGACACCCTGGACCGGCTCCAGCACGCCCTGGACGAACAGCGCCGCCTGGTCGCGGACGCCTCGCACGAACTGCGCAGCCCGCTCGCCACCCTGCGCAGCTCGCTCGAAGTGCCGCTCGCCCACCCGGCCGCCGCCGACTGGCCGACGGTGGTCCGCGGCGCGCTCGCCGACACCGAACGCCTTCAGGACCTCGCCGACGACCTGCTCCTGCTGGCCCGCGCCGAACGCGACACCGACCGCTCCGACGACACCGTCGACCTGCACGACCTGATCGCCGAACAACTCGCCGAACGGCAGTACGGTGGACGGGAGTTGACGTACGAGAGCGAGCTCGAGGAGGCAGTGCTGGCAGGCCGCGAGACGCTGCCGGCCCGCCTGGTGCGCAACCTGCTCGACAATGCCGCCCGGCACGCGCACGGCCGGGTCGCCGTCAGGCTCACGGTCGCGGGCGGCTGGGCGCACCTCACCGTCGAGGACGACGGCCCGGGCATCCCCGCCGCCGACCGGGAACGGGTCTTCGAACGTTTCGTCCGCCTCGACGACGCCCGCGACCGGCACAGCGGCGGCGCGGGCCTCGGCCTGGCCCTGGTGCGCACCATCGCCCACAGCCTCGGCGGCACGGTCGCCGCCAAGCCACCCACCCGGCTGCCCGGTGCCCGGCTGGTGGTCCGGCTCCCGGTGGCCCCCCACAACGGGATCAGGCCGCCGACCGTGCCCGGTGGGGCAGGGCCGACGGCCTGAGGCACCGCTCGCCACAACGAGCGCCGGAGGAAACGCGGTTGAGGGCGAGCGGGCCGATCGACGGACGGGAGTCCCGCACGCGCTCGAGAGCCGGGTCCGACCCGCGCGGCCGCGTCCACTCGGAGGGGGTGGCCGCAGCCGCGCGCGTCATCCGGCTCCGCTCGCGCGTGCCGGGAGGACCGTCCGGTACGTCAGCGGCGCTTACGAGAGGTCGAAGGCGCCGCCGGCGACCGCGACACCGACCGGGCAGGTCAGACGTACGCGGAACAGGCCGGAGAAGAGGACGGTGGACACGTACCGGTTGCCGTCCGAGCAGTCCACGAAGGGCTGCCAGAGCTGGCCGTTACAGGTCTCCGTGAAGGACGGCCCGTTGAAGTTGAAGTTGCCGCAGACGAGGTTCAGCGGCGTGATGCTCGTGATCGACCCGTCGGAGTGCACGGCCGGCAGGTTGGACGGCCTCGCCATCTCCACCGCCGGGGTCTGGACCTCATTGGCGCCCGCGGAATCCGGCGTGATCACGGGCAGGTTCGCCTGCTGGTTCGCGGGCTGGGTCGCGGGAGCGGTGTCCGCGAACGCGACGGAGCTGACCGTGCCGACAGCCGTGAAGGCCAGGGCGGAGGCGGTACCGATGGCGGCGAGCATCTTTCCGAATGCCATGTCTAACCACTTTCACTGAGAGAACGACTGAGTGTTCTTGGGTGACAGGGGGGCGCCCGCCTGCGAATGTCCACCCCGGATCACCGGGGCGAGCCCCACGCTAGGTCAGCCGCCGGGGGTCCGCCCCCGCAGTGCGCCGATGAACGTACGTATGCGTTCCATCGGCCCTGGCCCGGGCGCCCGGAGGATGGAAATACGGGGCGGTAACGTGGCATTCATGGGCGCGGAGCGGGAGTTGACGGACGACGAGGGTGAACCGGTGCGGCTCGGGGAGGTGCACCGGGTCGTCTCACTGGTCCCCTCGCTCACCGAGGCGGTGGCCGCCACCGCCCCCGGCCTGCTGATCGGCGCCACCGACTGGTGCACCCACCCCGTCGACCTCGACGTGGCCCGGATCGGCGGCACCAAGAACCCGGACGTGGCTCGGATCCTCGCGCTGCGCCCCGACCTGGTGATCGCCAACGAGGAGGAGAACCGCGCCCCCGACCTCGCCGCACTGCGCGCGGCCGGGGCGGCGGTGTGGACGACCCGGATCCGCGACCTCGACCAGGCGCTGGCGTCGCTGCGCCGCCTGCTGGTCGACGCCTGCCAACTCCCGGAGCCCCACTGGCTGTTGTCCGCACAACAAGCATGGGCCGACCTCGCGCCGCCGAAGGTTCCGGTGCCCGCGCTGGTGCCGATCTGGCGCCGGCCGTGGATGGTACTCGGCGCGGACACCTTCGCCGCCGACCTGCTCCGACGCCTCGGCGTCACCGCCGTGACGGCGGGCCACCCGGGCCGCTACCCCCGCGTCCCGCTCCCCGAACTCCTGGACGCGGGAGCCGAGTTGCTCGTCCTCCCCGACGAGCCCTACCGCTTCACCGCCACCGACGGCCCCGACGCGTTCCCCGCCCTCCCGTACGCGTTGCTGAGCGGCCGCCATCTCACCTGGTACGGCCCGTCGTTGGCCGAGGCACCCGCCGTCCTCACCGCACAACTCGCCGCCAGAAAATTGCCCGGACGGTGATGTAGAGATCCGGCCGGCGGCCCCGACTGTCGGGTGAACGGCGCCCGCGAGCGCCGCAGCCGAGAACCGAGAAGGAATGACCGTCATGCAGCAGCTCGTTCAGCAGACCATCGACGAACTGGTGGAGTCCGGAGAGGAGTTGGGGATCCAGGTAGCCGTGTACCGGAACGGCGAACTGGTGGTGGACGCGGTGGCGGGCGTCGCCGATCCGGACACCGGCCGGCCGGTGGCCTCGGACACCCCGTTCTTCAGCGCCTCCACCGGCAAGGGGGTGGCGGCGACCGTCGTGCACGTCCTCGCGGAGCGCGGCGCCCTCGCCTACGACACGCCGATCGTCGAGCTCTGGCCGGAGTTCGGCGCCCATGGCAAGGAGAAGGCGACCGTCCGCCACGCGCTGACCCACTCGCTGGGCGTCCCGGCCGTGCCGGCCGACCTCACGGTGCGCGACCTCGCCGACTGGGACGCCATGTGCGCCCTGATCGCCGACTCCGCGCCCTGGTGGGAGCCCGGCACCGGCACCGGCTACCACGCGGTGACCTGGGGCTACGTGATCGGCGAACTGGTCCGCCGGGCCACCGGCCGGACGATCTCGCAGGTGCTCCGGCAGGAGGTGGCCGAGCCGCTGGGCGTCGCCGACGAGCTGTACTTCGGCGTCCCCGAGTCCGAACTCGGCCGCCTCGCCCGGCTGGTGGACGCGCCGGGCGCCGCCGAGATGATGGCCGCGATGCCCGCCGACCTGCCCCTGTTCAAGGCCACCCCGCCCGCCCTCACCCCCAGCGCGGCCTACGGCAACAACCCCGCCGTGCTCACCTCCGACATCCCCTCGGGCGGCACGATGTCCGCCCGCGCGGTGGCCCGGATGTACGCCGCCCTGCTCACCGAGGTGGACGGCGTCCGCCTGGTCCCCGACGCCCGCCTGCGCGAACTCAGCGCCCTCGCCACCGCCGAGACCGACCGCATGGTCGGCTTCCCCACCCCCCGCGCCCTCGGCTACAACCTCGGCCGCCCCGGAGCCGACCCGCAGCAGACCCTGTCCGTCTTCGGCATGCCCGGCATGGGCGGCAGCGCGGCCTGGGCCGACACCGCGACCGGCATCGCGTTCGCTCTCACCAGGAACCGCTTCTTCCCCGGCCCGGCCACCGCGGTCGAGCGGATCGGCGCCCTGATCAGCACCGATTGAGTCACCGGAACTGCCCGGTCAGCGGCGGGACTTCGGCACCCGGGTGAACACGCAGTCCCCGCACAGCCCACCCGAGGGCGTCCGGTAGTAGAGGCAGCAGGACGCTCGGCGGAACGCGAGCGGGCGGTCCGGCGGGGTGGCGGTACCGGTCGCGGCCAGGTCGGGAAACGCGAGGAGCGCGCGGGCCAGCGCGGTAGCGGGCGCGGTGGCGAGCCGGCGGGCCGCGCCGACCAGCGCGGAGGCGGCGTTGCCCGCCAACAGGCCGGCGGCGAGCGGGGTGAGGGCGCGGACGGCGTCGGCGAGCGGGTGCAGGTGGCGGTCCATCACCAGCTCGTGCAGCGCGGCCGGTGTCGCCTCCGGTCCGGGCGCCGCGGGCAGCCACAGGTCGAACGGCCCCTGCGGCGGAAGCGTGAAGCGGGCACCGTCCAGATCGGGCAGCCGCCCGGTGGTGACGGCCGTACCGAGGGCCACCGACCAGAGCCGGGCCGCCAGGCCCAGGTGCGCGGTGGACGCGGCGACCCGCACCTCGTCCGTACCAAGCACCCGCCCGACCTCGGCGACCCGTCCCGCCAACGGCCCGTCCGCCGCCGACAGTTCACGCAACGGCCGGAACCCGGCGGGCGGCGGGCCGGCCAGCGTCGCGAAGTACGGGCCCAGGGCGGACAGCGGCGGAACGGTCATGCCGCGAGAGTCTAGTTCGGACCCGACCGGGCCCCGGAAAACGCGTGGCGTCCGGCGGCCCCGCCACCTATCGTCGCGCACGGCGTGATCACCCGCACGGAGGAGGAACGGCGAATGCGGTACCGGCAGTTGGGGCGCAGCGGGGTCGAGGTGTCGGAGGTCGGCTTCGGGGCGTGGGGGATCGGCGCGGAGGGCTGGATCGGCGCGCAGGAGGACGAGTCGCTGGCGGCGCTGCACCGGGCGATCGACCTGGGGGTGAACTTCATCGACACCGCCCGCGGCTACGGCGAGAGCGAGCGGCTGGTCGGCCGGGTGGTGCGGGAGCGCGCCGCGGCCGGGCAGCAGGTACGGGTGGCCACCAAGGTCCCGCCGCTGAACCGCCAGTGGCCCGCCCGCACCGGGGTGGACCCGGCGGAGACGTTCCCGGGCGCGCACATCCGGGAGAGCGTCCAGACCTCGCTGCGGGCCAGTGGCCTGGAGCGGTTCGACCTGGTGCAGTTCCACGTCTGGCACGACGAGTGGCTCGGCCGCGGCGACTGGCTGGAGACCGTCGCCGAGCTGAAGAGCGAAGGATCGATCGGCCTGTTCGGCGTCTCCATCAACGACCACGAGCCGCACAGCGCCGTCGAGTTGGTGCGCAGCGGCATGGTCGACGCGGTGCAGGTGATCTTCAACATCTTCGACCAGTCGCCGCTGGACGAGCTGTTCCCGGCCTGCCGGGAGCACGGCGTCGGCGTGATCGTCCGGGTCGCGCTGGACGAGGGCGGGCTGACCGGCCGGCTGAACGCCGACACGGTGTTCCCGGAGGGCGACTTCCGGCGGCGCTACTTCCGCGGCGAGCGGCTGGCGGAGGTCGAGCGCCGGGCCGCCGCGATCGCCGCCGACCTGGGCATCGAGGCGGACGGACTGGCGGAGTCGGCGCTGCGCTTCGTGCTGAGCGAGCCCGCCGTGTCCACGGTGATCCCCGGAATGCGCTCGGTGCGCAACGTCGAGCGCAACGCCGCCGTCGGCGACGGAGTGCCGCTCGGCGAGGGCGAGTTGAAGGTGCTGGCCGGGCACCGCTGGGACCGGAACTTCTACTCCTGAGGCTCCCGAGCCGTCCGGCGGCGCGTGGGGTGCGTGCGGTTGTCGGGGTTCGGTGGCAGGGTGGGGCGCATGTGCGGTCGCTTCGTCTCCACCACCGAGCCCGGTGACTTGGTCGCCCTGCTCAATGTCGCGCGCTGGAACCCCACCGAGGCGCTCGCGCCGAGCTGGAACGTCGCGCCGACCGACCCAGTCCCGGCGGTGCTGGAGCGGGTGGACCACGACACCGGCGAGGTGGTCCGCCAGCTGCGCACGCTGCGCTGGGGCCTGGTCCCGTCCTGGGCGAAGGACCGCTCCGGCGCGGCCCGGCTGATCAACGCCCGCTCGGAGACGGTCGACCAGAAGCCGTCCTTCCGCAAGGCGTTCGCCGCCCGGCGCTGCGTGATCCCCGCCGACGGCTACTACGAGTGGCGTCCCGTCCCGGCCGGCGACGGCCGCAAGGCGTACAAGCAGCCGTACTTCCTGAGCACCGGCGAACTGATGCTGATGGCCGGGCTGTACGAGTTCTGGCGGGACGCGAGCCTGCCGGAGGACGACCCGGCGGCCTGGCTGGCGACGGCGACCATCCTGACCACCGACGCCACCGACAGCGCGGGGCGGGTGCACGACCGGATGCCGCTCACCATCTCCCGCCAGGACCTGGGCAGTTGGCTCGACCCGGCACACAGCGACCGGGCCGACCTGCACCACCTGCTGCACCAACCCGCCGACGGCAACATCCTGGTCCGGGCGGTCCCCACGGCCGTCAACCGGGTCACCGAGAACGGCCCCCAGCTGCTCGCCGAGACCCCCGACCCGCTGGGGATCGCCGACTGACGCAGCGTCAATCCAGGTCGCCCGAGCTGTTGTTGCGGCGCTGCTCGATCCGTCGGCGCCGCGCGTCCCGCCGGACGAACTCGCCCGCGCCGAGCGTCGCCCGCGCCACCATGCGGACCCAGCCGGGCCCGCCGCGTTCCGCCCACACCACACAGCCGCAGCCACCCACCACCAACAGCAGCACGACCACCAGCACCACGCCGATCACGGCTTCCCCTTCCCGCGGACCTGCTCCGATCATCGCAGGCGGGGACGGCGTTACGCCTGACCCAGTCCGAGCCTGACGGCGCGCTCCACCGGCGAGTACGCCCCGTCGGCGCGCTCCAGCACCAGGTCTTCCGTCGACAGCAGCGCCGGCTGGGCGAGGAAGCGCGGCTCGGTGCCGTGGTGCGGCTGCGCGGCGTGGATCAGGAACGGGTGGCACAGGTACACGTCCCCCGCCCGTCCGGTGGCCAGCGCGGTCTTGCGCTCCGGGTGGTCCAGCAGCCCGGCCCGGTCGAGTTCCGCGCAGAACGAGAACATCTCCACGCCCTGGTCCCCGGCGGGCTCCAGCAGGCGCGGCAGGTCCAGGTGCGAGCCGACCTTGATCCGGGTCGGTGCGCTCGCCTCGTCCACGTCGGAGAGCAGGAACAGCATCAGCAGCGACCGGCCGCGCGAGACCAGGTTGAGCCAATAGCCCTGCTCGCCGTCCGGGGTGAAGCTCGCGTCCATGTGCCAGCCGGCGTCGCCCGGATCGTCCGGGTGCGGGAAGCGGATCGGGAAGCTGCCCAGCCACGGCTGCGGCTTCCAGCGGCCCTCGCCGACCAGCTGGTCGAACGCCCCGTGCAGGCGCTCGGAGGTCGCGGCCCGCCGGAACGGCTCCTGCCCGTACCCCTCCAGGCGCACCACCGGCCGCGTCCAGCCCGCCGGATCGTCCGGGTCCAGGCCCATCTCCCGCCACAGGAACTCCCGGCACTCGGCGGCCAGTTCGGGCGAGAACGCACCCTCCAACCGGACGAAGCCGTCCGTGACGAAACCCTCGATCTGCTGCTCGGAAAGGACACCCATGGCAGCGGATTCTCGGCCGGTCCACCCGGCGCCGCAAACCAATTACTCTCCACCGGTGCGGACTTGACGAGCCGGTGCTCCGCACGCTTCGGTGGGAGCCATATGACCACCCCTGCCCCGCACACCGGCCCCGCGTTCGACGCCCTCCAAGGCCTGTCCGTCGGCGACGCCCTCGGCGCCCAGTTCTTCGTCCCCAAGACCGCCCGCGCCCACTTCGCCGCCGGCACCGTCCCGCCCGGCCCCTGGCCGTGGACCGACGACACCGAGATGGCCTGCTCGGTGTACGCCGCGCAGACCGAACGCGGCGCCATCGACAGCTACGACCTCACCCACGCCTTCGCGTACCGCCACGACTTCGACCGCGGCTACGGACCCGCCGCGAACCGCCTGCTGCGGCTGATCCGGGAAGGCGGCGACGCCCGCCGCCTGGCCGCCGAACTCTTCGACGGCCAGGGCTCGTTCGGCAACGGCGCCGCCATGCGGGTGGCCCCGCTCGGCGCCGCGTACGCCGACGACCCGGCCGCCGCCGTCCGGCCCGCCGCCGACACCGCGGTGATCACCCACACCCACCCGGACGCGGTGGACGGGGCGATCGCGGTGGCGGTCGCCGCCGCCCACGCGGTGCGCCGGCGCACCCGCAGCTGCTCCCCGGAACGCTTCCTGTCCGCCGTCGCCGACCTCACCCCCGACGGCCCCGTCCGCCGCGCCCTGTACCAGGCCCGGCAACTGCTCGACCGCGCCGACGCCCGCGAGGTCGCGGCCGTGCTCGGCAACGGCAGCCGCACCAGCGCCCTCGACACCGTCCCGTTCGCGCTCTGGTGCGCCGCCCGGTGGCTCGACGACTACCCGACGGCCGTCCGTTCGGCGATCGGCGCCGGCGGCGACATGGACACCGTCGCCGCGATCACCGGCGGCGTGGTCGCCGCCCGCACCGGCACTGCGGGCATCCCGGCCGCCTGGCTGGCGGCCCGCGAACCGCTGCCCGCCTGGGCGTTCCCCGCCCCCGGCAGCATCCCGCCCGCGCTGCCGCACCTCACCCCGATGCGGCTGCCCCGGCCCTACCCCGTCCCGGACCGGATGTTCTTCGCCGAGGAGCAGTGGAACCGCTACCGGGCTGGCTACCGGGCGGCACGCTGGGTGGCCCGCGCCGACGAAGGCGTCCTGCACCTGCACTTCGCCGTCTCCGGGGACGAGGTCGCCGCCATCCGCGTCGCCCCGTCCGGCGGCGGCCAGCGCGCCGTCTCCGCCGAGGTCGAGGCGCACCCGTCGTACTACAACGGGGCCGGTTTCTCCGGCGCCCTGCTGTCCACCGTCATGGAGCTGGAAGGCCACCTCCAGACCAGGGGCCCCCTGCCGCCGGGCCCCTGGTGACGGCCCGTCGGCCCGCCGGATAGGGTGACGGTCCAGGTGGAACGGTGGAGGAGTGGCGGATGCGCATCGAGGCGGTGCTGTTCGACCTCGACGGCACCCTGATGGACCACGACGGCGCGGCCGAGGCCGCCGTGCTGGCCGGCGCCGCCGCTGAACTCCCCGGACGCCCGCTGGACCGCGACGGGCTGCTGCGGTTCTGGCGCGAGCTGGAACGACGCGAGTACGACCGTTACCTGGCAGGCGAGTTGACGGTGCAGCAGCAGCGCAGGAGCCGTGCGATCGGCCTGGCCCGGCACCTCGGGCTGGGGGAGTGGTCGGACGAGCGGGCCGACGCCTGGTTCGCCGGATTCCTCCGCAGGTACCGGCGCTCCTGGCGGGCGTTCCCCGAAGTGCCGCGCGCCGTCCGCGAGTTGGGGTCGGTCCGGCAGCTCGGCGTGATCACCAACGGCGAGGGCGACATCCAGCGCGACAAGCTGCGCGCCGTCGGCCTCGGCGCCCTGGCCGCGCACACCACCGCCTCCGGCGAGGCGGGCTGCGCCAAGCCCGACCCGGCGATCTTCCACCTGGCCTGCCGCGCCCTCGGCGTCGCCCCCGAGCGCGCCGCGTACGTCGGGGACCGGCTGGACGTGGACGCGCAGGCCGCCACCGAGGCCGGACTGCTCGGCATCTGGCTGGAACGCGAGCCCACCGGCGCGGACGTCACCGTCCCCCGGGTGCGCACGCTCACCGAGGTCGCCGCACTGCTGGGCTGAACCCTGTGCGGCGTGGCTCCGGGCCGCCCGGGCCCCCCTCCGCGTAGCGTCGGCCCGGAGGGCTGACTGTTCGTCAGCGAAGCGATCCAGGGAGGCCGGTATGGACGCGCGGCAACGAGTGACGGCACTGGTGGCGGAGGCGGGGACCACATTCGCCGAACAGGCGGGCATCGAAATCGCCGACCGGCCCGCCGAACTGTGGCAGCTGCTGATGCTCAGCAACCTGGTCTCGGCCCGCATCCAGGCCGAGATCGCCGTCACCGGCACGGCCTCCCTGGTCGCCGCCGGCGCCGGCACCCCCGCCGGCACGCTGGAACTCGACTGGCAGCAGCGCAAGGACGCGCTGATCGCCGGCCGCTACCAGCACTTCGCCGACGGCACCGCGACCCGGCTCGGCGAATGCGCCCGGCTCGCCCAGGGCGAATACGGCGGCGACCTGCGCAAACTCGCCACCGCCGCCCAGGGGCGCCCCGAGCGCACCCGGGCCCTGCTGCAACGTTTCCCCGGCATCGGCCCGGCCGGCGCCGCCGCGTTCTGCCGCGAGGCCCAGGCGGTCTGGCCCCACCTCCGCCCCGCCCTCGACGCCCGCGCCACCGTGGGCGCCGAACGCCTCGGCCTCCCCACCGACCCCGCCGAACTCGCCACCCTGATCGACCCCGCCGACCTCCACCGCCTCGCCGACGCCCTGGTCCGCGCCGCCCTCGACCCCGCCATGGCCGCCCGCGTCCTCGCCGCCTCCCCCGACACCACCGAGCCCGCCGCCGTCTGACCCTGGGCGGGAACGCCGAGCGCCCCCGCCCTGACGGTGGGCGGGGGCGCGGTTCGGGGGAATCAGCGGCCGAAGGCGGGGCTCAGCGGCCGAAGATGCGGCTCAGCCAGGAGCCGGAGGCGGCCTTGTCGGCCGGGGTGCAGGAGCAGCGCTGGGACTTGGGGATTCCGGCGAGGACCTGCTCGACGTGCATGCCGCAGCCGGCGTAGGAGGGCTTGTTGCAGGTCTTGCAGGTGGTACGACGGCACATGGGGGTGGGTCCTTTCGGGGGAGGGGGGTGTCAGGAGTGCGAGAAGGGGATGTTGGGGAGGACGCGGTCCAGCCAGCGGGGGGTGTGCCAGGCGGCGCGGCCGGTCAGGCGGAGCAGGACGGGCAGCAGCACCAGGCGGACCAGGGCGGCGTCCAGCAGCACGGCGACGCCGAGCACGATGCCCATCTCCTTGGGCGGCAGCGGGCCGGAGATGGCGAAGGTGAAGAACACCGCGACCATCACGGCGGCCGCCGCGAAGATCACCCGGCCGGAGTGGGCCAGTGCGCCGACCATCGCCTTGCGCGGGTCGCCGGTGCGCTCGTACTGCTCCTTGGCGGAGGCCAGCAGGAAGACCGTGTAGTCCATCGCGATCGCGAAGATCATCGCGAAGAAGAACACCGGTGCCCAGCCGTCCAGGAAGCCCTGCGGGGTGAAGCCCAGCAGTCCGGAGCCGTGGCCGTCCTGGAAGACCAGCCGGGCGACGCCGAACGCCGCGCCGGTGGACAGCAGGCTGGCGGCGGTGCCGAGCGCCGCGATCAGCGGGGCGCGCAGCGCGAACAGCAGCAGGACGAAGCCGAGCACCATCACGACGCCGATGACCAGCGGGGTCTTCTCGGTCAGCAGGTGCTGCAGGTCGAGGTTCTCCACCGCCGCGCCGCCGACCAGGGTGTGGTCGGGCAGTTCGGCGCGCAGCGTGTTCACGGTGTGGCCCAGCTGCGGGTCGGACGGGTCGACGGACGGGACGGCCTGGATCATCGACAGGTTGGTGCCGTCGGCGGCGGGCATCGCGGGCATCACACCGGCGATTCCGGGGGTGCCGGCGACGGTCTGCGCGGTGGCGGCGGCCTGGTCGGTGGGGGTGAGGATCTGCAGGGTGCCGGGGGCGCCGGCGCCGAACGCCTCCTGGACGGCGGTGTAGCCGGCCCGGGCGCTGGCGTCGCCGGGCAGCACGTTGATGGACGGCATCGCGGTGCGCAGGCCGATCACCGGCGCGGCCAGTGCCAGCAGCGCGACCAGGGCGAGCGCGCCCCAGCGCAGCGGCTGCTTCCACAGCCGCTCGCCCCAGGCGGCGAACCGCGGCGAGGTCTGCGCCTCACGCTTGGCCCACGGCAGCGAGACGGCGTCGACGCGGTGGCCCAGCTTGCCGAGGACGGCGGGCAGCAGGGTCAGGGTGGCGCCCAGCACGAACAGCACGGCCAGCATGATGCCGCCGGCCATCGAGCGGAACGCGGGGGACGGGACCAGCATCACGGCGGACAGGCTGACCAGCACGGTGGCGCCGGAGAGCAGCACGGCCTTGCCGGCGGTGTCCATGGTCTCCGCGACCGCCCGTGAACTGTCGCTTCCGCGTTCGGAGTTGGCGCGTGCGGCGCGGAACCGGACGACCAGGAACAGGGCGTAGTCGATGCCCAGCGCGAGGGCGAACATCATGGCGAAGTTCATCGCCCAGATGGAGACCGGGAACAGGTGGCTGATCAGCACCAGCGAACCGGCCGAGGCGGCGAGGCCCGCCATGGTCAGCAGCAGCGGCAGTCCGGCGGCGACCAGCGAGCCGAACGCCAGCACCAGGATGGCCAGGGTGACCGGCCAGGACATGATCTCGGACTTCATCATCGCGTCGTGGTTGGCGGTGTTGAAGTCGCTCCACAGCACGGACGCGCCGGTCGCGGTGACGTCCACGCCGTTCCCGGACAGTTCGCGCAGCGGTTCCTTCAGGTCGTCGGCGGCGCGCACCATGTCGTCCGGCGAGGCGTTGGCGCCGGCCAGCAGCACGGCGGTGCGGCCGTCCTGGCTGATCGTCGCACCGGGCTGCGGCGGGACGACGGTGGAGATCCGGGAGTCGGCGGAGGCCAGCGTGGTGGCCCGGTCGACCACCTGCTGCACGCCGGGGTCGGTCACCGGGCGGTCGGCGTGCACCACGATCTGGATCGCGGAGGAGGCGTTGCCCGCGAAGTGCTCCTCGGCGAGGGTGCGGACCTTCACCGAGTCGGAGCCGTTGGCCTGCCAGCCCGCGCCGGAGAGCGCGGTGGTGACCTTCGGGGCGAACGCGCCGAGGCCGATCACGATGATCAGCCAGCCGACCAGCACGGTCTTGAAGTGGTGGACGGACCAGACGCCGAGGCGGCCGAGCAGCCCGTCCTTGGGCGGGGCGACGGCGGGGGGCGCGGAGGCGGCCGGCGCGGGGGCGGAGCGGTTCACAGGTGCTTCTCCAAGCGGGCGGGGGGTCCGCCGAATCAAGGGTAATACCTAGGGGGGTATATGCGGGGGCAGGCGGGGGCCAGGTGCACATACGTGGGGAGGCGGGGGGCGTGGGGGCGCCCCCTGCCGAGGTTTTGGCGTCAGGCCTTCAGTGCGGCCAGCGCGGCGCGCAGCTTGGCGGCGGCCTCGTCGGCCACCTCGCCGAGCTCGGGACGGCCGGTGAACTGCACCATCAGCTGCGGGTCCATGGCCTCGACCAGGATGCCGCCGCCGATGTCGCGCAGCACCACGTTGCACGGCATCATCAGGCCGACCCGGCGGTCGACCTCCAGGGCGCGGTGCGCGAACGGCGGGTTGCAGGCGCCGAGGATCAGGTAGTCCTCCATCCCGACGCCGAGCTTGGCCTGCATGGTGGCCGTCATGTCGATCTCGGTGAGGATGCCGAAGCCCTGCGCGGCGAGGGCCGCGCGGACCCGGTCGGCCGCGTCCTTGAACGGGCCGTTCAGGATGGCGGTGAAGTCGTCGGTCATGTCGCCGAGCCTCTCTGGTCAGTGCCGCGGTTTGTCCGTGTTGTGGGGCTTCGATACCCCCGAGGGTATTTCAGCGTACGTCGGTTGCAACCCGAGGGGTGGGAGGCGCATTCCCGGGCGCGCCGGGTGAGCTGCGTCTCACCCGGCCGCCGGGCGGCGATCAGCGGCCGTAGCGGTGGCGCAGGTTGGGGTCGTCCAGCCACCACGGGCGGTCGCCCGCCTCGGCCTCGCCGGTCTCGACGGCCACGGTCCGGGCCTGTTCGGCGGCGTCCAGTGCGGCGTCCACCGCGGCGGTCTCGGTGCGGCCGGTGACGATCAGGCGGCGGATCAGGGCGACCAGGAAGGGCAGACCGACCACGTCGCCGAGGATCCAGATCGCGTTGCCGCCGACGAACTGGTCGCGGGCCAGTGACGGGCCCCAGTCGCGGGCCACGCCCGCGTAGTACGGTTCGGCGATCACGTGGCCGCCGTACAGCAGCACCAGGGCCAGCGCCGCGTCGAAGATCACCTCGACGAAGCTGATCACCACGCCGATCATCAGCGGATACTCGCGCGCCACCGGGTCCAGCTGCAGGCGCGGCCAGAAGTACAGCAGGCCGAGCAGGACGAGCACCAGGTGGAAGCCGATGTTCCCGGCCGTGCTGGTCAGCGTCTCGGTGTACCAGGGCGTGAAGTACAGCAGCCACGGCGGCACGATCAGCAGCACCGTGGACACCAGCGGGAACATCAGCACCCGGGACGTCCGGCCGCCGAGCACGCCCCGCAGCCGCTCCCGGCCGGCCGCCGACAGGGTGTCGGCCAGCAGCGAGACGGGGGCGCCGAGCGCCAGCAGCAGCGGGACCAGCATCAGCAGCAGCACCAACTGCACGGCGCGGTCGGTGAACAGCACCCGCTCGTACACACCGAGGCCGGAACTGGTGGTCCACACCCACACCGCCAGCCCGCCGAGGAACGCCGCCGTGCGGTACCACGGCCAGCCGCCGCGCCGCCGGACGCCCACCAGGTAGCTGCCGGCCAGCAGCACGGTCAGGGCGGCGACCGCCGGTTCCAGGGTCCAGGTGTCGGCCAGCGCCGACCAGTGCCAGGGCGCGACGGCCGCGGGGTGGGACATGGCGGTGGCTCTCCTTGCTCTCGCTCTCGGCCGCGGCGCCCGGCGGGCGGAACCGGAGCGGGATGCCCGGCGTCGTCGCAGCGCCGGGTCCGTGCAAGGATCCGGCATTGAAGTTCTACACGCCTGTAGAAAAAACTGAGAGGGGGGCCGGGTGGGACGCGCGATACGGAGCGCCGGCAGCCGCGCTGCCACGCGCCGCCGGAACATCGAACTCGGCATGCTGGCACTCGCGGTGACGGTCTGCCTGGTCGGCTGGTGCACCGCGAACCTGGCCCTCCGCGGCACCCTCCCGCCCGGCCTGCTGCCCTACGGCGCGGGACTGACCGCCCTCGCCGCCGTCCTGCACCTCGTCGTGCGACGCTTCGCCCCCTACGCCGACCCGTTGATCCTCGCGCTGGCGGTGCTGCTCACCGGCTTCGGCCTGGTCCTGCTCGACCGCCTCGACTACTCGTACGCGATCTGGCACGCCCAGAAGGGCGACTGGCAGAAGATCCCCGCCGCGCCCAGCCAGGTGCAGTGGACGGTGATCGCCATGGTGGTGGCCGGCGTGCTGCTGGCCGTGGTCAAGCACCACCGACTGTTCCAGAAGTACGTCTACCTGATCATGGCGGGCGCGCTCGTCCTGCTGGCCGCGCCCGCGTTCTTCCCCGGCGACAGCTTCGGCGCCAAGCGCTGGATCCGGCTCGGCGGCCTCTCCTTCGAACCCGACGAGTTCGTCAAGGTCGCCATCGCGGTGTTCTTCGCCGGCTACCTGACCGCCAACCGGGACGCGCTCGCACTCACCGGCCGCAAGGTCTGGGGCGTCAACCTGCCGCGCGGCCGCAACCTCGGGCCGGTACTGGCGATCTGGGCGGTCAGCCTGCTGGTGCTGATCTTCGAACGCGACCTCGGCACCTCGCTGATCTTCTTCGGGGTGTTCGTGGTGATGCTCTACACCGCCACCGAACGCACCGGCTGGGTACTGATCGGCCTGCTCATGGCTGCCGCCGGCGCGTCCGTGGTCGGCGACCTGGAACCGCACGTGCACGGCCGCGTCGAGGCCTGGCTGCACCCGCTCGACTACTACAAGGAGCACCACGACCCCGCGCTCATCTCCGACCAACCCGCACAGGCGATGTTCAGCCTCGGCAGCGGCCACCTCCTGGGCACCGGCCTGGGCCAGGGCAAACCCTTCCTGATCGGGTTCGCCGGGCGCAGCGACTTCATCTTCACCACCATCGGCGAAGAACTCGGCCTGGCCGGCGCCATGGCCGTCCTGCTGGTCTACGGCCTCTTCGTCCAGCGCGCCCTGCGCACCGCGATCGCCCTCACGGACCCGTTCGGCAAACTCCTCGCCACCGGCCTGGCCTCCGCGGTCGTCCTCCAGGTCTTCGTGGTGGTCGGCGGCGTCACCGGCCTGATACCCCTCACCGGCAAGGCCCTGCCGTTCCTCGCCGCAGGCGGCTCCTCACTGACGGCGAACTGGCTGCTCACGGCCTTGCTGATCAAGCTCTCCGACGCGGCCGGCCGAGCACAACTGGCGTAAGCCAGGGGCGCGGGGAACTGCGCGAAACGGAAGGACCGGACCGCAAGATCGCGACGCACGACAATGACTTGCACGTGCTGGCGACCTCACGGACCGGTCTGCGCTCGTCGCGCGGCTACTGCGGGTTGCGCTCCGAAACCCGGTCGCTCGCCGAGGCGTCCAGCATCGCGACCCGGTCCACCACCTTCACCCGTTCGCGGCCCGAGGCAGCGCCGAGGGCCTTCTCGTGGGCGTCGAGCCGCTGCCACCCCTCCCAGGTGGTGAAGTCGACGCCGCGCGAGCGCAGGAAGTCGACGACGGCGTCCTCGGCGGGCTCGGCAGCCGGCCGCAGGGAGCCGGAGGCGTGGTCGGCGACCAGGCAGGCGATGGTCTCGTTGGCGTCGCCCTTGGTGTGGCCGATCAGGCCGACGGGGCCGCGCTTGACCCAGCCGGTGACGTAGACGGACGGCAGGTGGGTGCCGTTCTCGTGGACGCGGCCGGCGGCGTGCGGGACCGTCGAGGAGAGGGCGTCGAACGGCAGCTTCGGCAGCTCGTCGGAGCGGTAGCCGACCGCGCGGTAGACCGCCTGGACGGGCCACTCGCGGAAGGTGCCGGTGCCGACCGTGTTGCCGGTGCCGTCGAGCGCGGTGCGTTCGGTGCGCAGGGCGACGACCCGGCCGTCCTCGCCGAGGACCTCGACGGGGTTCTCGAAGAAGTGCAGGTGGATGCGGTGCGGCCGGTCGCCGATGTCGCGGATCGCCCAGTTCTCGAGTGTCGAGGCGACCATGTCGGCCTGCTTGTTGGCGCGCCGGGTGGCGATCGAGGCGTCGTCGTAGTCGATGTCCTCGGGGTCGACGATCACCTCGATGGTGGGGGAGTGGTCGAGTTCGCGGAGTTCCATCGGGGAGAACTTGGCCTGCGCGGGGCCGCGCCGTCCGAACACGTGGACCTCGACGGCACGGTTGGCGGAGAGGCCGTCGTAGACGTTCGGCGGGATCTCGGTGGGCAGCAGTTCGTCCGCGGTCTTGGCGAGCACCCGGGCGACGTCCAGGGCGACGTTGCCGACGCCGAGGACGGCGACCTGTTCGGCCTCCAGCGGCCACTCGCGCGGGACTTCGGGGTGGCCGTCGTACCAGGAGACGAAGTCCGCGGCGCCGTAGGAGCCGTCGAGTTCGATGCCCGGTATCGCCAGGTCGCGGTCGGCCTCGGCGCCGGTGGCGAAGACCAGGGCGTCGTAGAAGCGGTGGAGTTCGTCGAGGGAGAGGTCGCCGGGGTAGTCGACGTTGCCGAGCAGGCGGACCTGCGGCTTGTCGAGGACCTGGTGGAGGGCCGTGACGATGCCCTTGATCCGCGGGTGGTCGGGGGCGACGCCGTAGCGGATCAGGCCGAAGGGGGCGGGCAGCCGCTCGATCAGGTCGATGGACACGCCGGGGGCGGTGGCCAGTTCGGACTTCAGCAGGGCGTCGGCGGCGTAGATCCCGGCGGGGCCGGCACCGACGATGGCCACCCGGACGGGGCGGGACATGGGCAGGTACTCCTGTTCGGCTCTGGGCGCGTACCGCCAGCCTTCCGGCGTGCGGGCGCGCCCGGTACGGTGCTTCGGCTTATGTGGTCATAAGTCGAAGCTATGTCTCCCCAAAGTTCTGCCTATGCAGCGCCTCTGTGCCTTCCAGCATGCACGAGCCGCCGCACCACCCCTCCGGCGGGTGCGGCTCACTCGTAGCGCAGCCGCAGCGACTCCTCCTCTGCGGCCAGGATGTGCTCCAGCGTCAGCGCCGGGTCGCCCAGGTGGGAGAGCGTGACCTCGGCGGACGTGGGTGCCGCGTCGGCGGGCAGCCACTGCTCCGGGCGCCAGGCCGAGCTGCGCATGAGCGCCTTCGGGCAGTGCTGGTAGACCTCGTCCGTCGCGACCACGATCGCGGTGCGCGGCGGCTTGCCGACGGCGGTCAACTGCGCCAGCAGCTGCGGGTCCTCGCTGATGCAGGCCCGGCCGTTGACGCGCAGGGTGGACGCCCGGCCGGGGACGAGGAAGATCAACCCGGCCTTTCCGGTGGCGATGATGTTGTGCGTGCTGTCGAGGCGCTTGTTGCCGGTGGCGTCCGGGACGGCGATGGTCCGCTCGTCCAGGACGGAGACGAAACCGGGCGGGCCGCCGCGCGGGGTGGCGTCGCAGTTGCCGTCCGCGTCGGCGGTGGCGAGGAACACCAGCGAGGAGCAGCCGATCAGCCGGCGCGCCGCGTCGTGCAGGTGGTCGACCTGCTTGCGCCGCACCAGCTCGCTCGGCTGCTCGTAGATGTCCCGGAGGCGGGCCGGGTCGCGGATCGCGTCCGCGGCGAGGGCGTCGAAGATCACGTGATCCGACACTACCCCCGCCCACCCGCCTGCGGGAGGGGGTCAGATCTGCAGCGGAACCGGGTGCACCTCGTCCGCCGGGTGCCCGGTGCGCTCGTGCACGCGCTGGACGGCCTCCTTGGACGGCGCGGACGACAGGCAGTAGACGGTGCCGGACTCCGGGTCGGCCCAGGCCTGCTGGAACTTCACACCCTCCTGCGCCTGCGCCGCCAGGTCCGCCTCGTGCGCGGCCTTCAACTGGTCGGCGGTGATGCCCTTCATCCCGTGGTGGACGTCCATGTACATCGTCGTCATCGTGGCTCAACTCCTCGGCCGGGAGCCACCGGTGCGAAAAGTGGCTCATTCCCACCCTGCGACCGCGACGTGAAGCAGGCCACAGGACACGTTCTTGCCTAGGACGTCCATGCGCGTGCAAGAATGCTGGTGAAGTAGCAGTGACGTTCAGCGCACTCCGGGGTCGGTGAAATTCCGAGCCGGCGGTTACAGTCCGCGACCCGTCCGCAGCCAGCGGCCGGTTGACCAGGTGAAATTCCTGGACCGACGGTTAAAGTCCGGATGGGAGGCGTGCGCGGCGGACAGGTGTGTTCACACCACGGCCCAGGGCCGGGGTGCGGACGCACGGCTTTTCGGCGTCGAACCCGTGCCACGACCATGCCGGTCGGGGCTCCGCGGGGGCGTTCCCGGCTTGCCACGTCCGCAGTCAACTCCCTATCGCCGCCCCGGAGTCCGCGCCCCTAGCGCGAGGAGAACCCGGGTGTTCACCGGCATCATCGAAGAGCTCGGCGAGGTCGTCTCCATCGAGGAGATCGGCGAATCCTCGCGAATCCGCCTACGTGGCCCACTGGTCACCGCGGATGTCCGCCACGGCGACTCCGTCGCGGTCAACGGCGTGTGTCTCACCGTCGTCGACGACAGCGAACAACTGGCCAAGCACGAGGGCGAGTTCAGCGCCGACGTGATGCGCGAGACGCTCCGCCGCTCCAGCCTCGGCGCGCTGCGCCCCGGCTCGCGGGTCAACCTGGAACGGGCGATGGCGCTCGGTGACCGGCTCGGCGGCCACCTGGTGCAGGGCCACGTCGACGCCACCGGCACCCTGCTCTCGCGCGACCCGGGCGACCTGGACGCGGACGGGAATCCGCGCTGGGAGGTGCTGCGTTTCTCCCTGCCGCAGCCGATTTCGCGCTACCTGGTGGAGAAGGGGTCGATCACCGTGGACGGAGTGAGCCTCACCGTGGTCGAGGCCGCCCGCGACACCTTCACCGTCTCGCTGATCCCCGCCACGCTCGCCCTGACCACGCTCGGGGTGAAGGCGGTGGGCGACCCCGTCAACCTGGAGGTGGACGTGCTCGCCAAGTACGTGGAACGACTGCTCGAAAACCGTGCACTGCCCGACACCCTGGGGGAATCCAAGTGAGCGCGATCGCCAATTGGACTTTCAACGCCTTCGACGAGCAGGTGAAGGTCGCCGACATGATCGGCAACCTGATAGGGCTCGCCGGACTGGCCTTCGGCTGGCGCCGCTCGGTGCTCACCTGGCCCGCCCAGCTGCTGGCCGGCTCCGTGCTGATCAGCGTGTACCTCGGCGCGCAGGTCCCCGGACTGATCGGCAAGCAGGCGATCGTCGTGGTCGCCGCGATCTGGGGCTGGACCCAGTGGAGCCGCGGCCGCCGTGACACCGGCGAGATCGCCGTCCGCTTCGCCGGCTGGCGCGAGCGGATCGTGCTGATCGCCGCCACCGCGGCCGGCACCGCCGCCGTCGCCGCGCTGTTCAACGCCTACCCGAAGCTGTCCTGGAACCCGCTGCTGGACGCGTACATCTTCACCGGCACGCTGGCCGCGATGTACGCGCAGGCCAAGGGCTGGGTGGAGTTCTGGTTCGCCTGGATCGCCGTCGACGTGATCAGCGTGCCGTACAGCTACGCCCACGGCTACGTGTTCTCCGCGCTCACCTTCACCATCTACTTCGTCCTGGTGGTGGCCGGCCTGGTCAGCTGGTGGACGAAGGCCCGTACCGTCCGAACCGTCCCGCTCGCGAAGGAAGTTGCCGCATGAGCGCCGACCAGCCCGAAGAACCCCTCGCGCTCGACCCCGTGGAACGCGCCATCGCCGACATCGCGCTCGGCCGCGCCGTGATCGTGGTCGACGACGAGGACCGCGAGAACGAGGGCGACATCATGTTCGCCGCGTCCGCCGCAACCCCCGAGCTGATGGCCTTCACCGTCCGCTACAGCTCCGGCGTGATCTGCGTCCCGATGACCGGCGAGGACCTCGACCGGCTCAAGCTGCCGCCGATGACCCACGTCAACGAGGACCGCAAGGGCACCGCCTACGCCGTCTCGGCGGACGCCCGCGAGGGCGTGGACACCGGCATCTCCGCCGCCGACCGGGCCCGCACCGTCCGGCTGCTGGCCTCGCCCGGCACCGAAGCCGGCGACCTCACCCGGCCCGGCCACGTCTTCCCGCTGCGGGCCGTGGACGGCGGCGTGCTGGTGCGCCCCGGGCACACCGAGGCCACCGTCGACCTGGTCCGGCTGGCCGGCCTCGCCCCCGCCGGGGCGATCGCCGAGGTCGTCAACGACGACGGCAGCATGGCCCGGCTGCCCGAACTGCACGCCTTCGCCCGCGAGCACGGCCTGGCGATCATCTCCATCGCGGACCTGATCGCCTACCGGCGCCGCACCGAACTGCACGTCGACCGCGCCGCCGTCACCGCACTGCCCACCGACCACGGCGAGTTCACCGCCGTCGGCTACCGCGGCACCCTCGACGGCGCCGAGCACCTGGCCCTGGTGGCCGGCGGCCTGGACGCCGACGGGAAGATCCCCGAAGGCGAGGACGTCCTGGTGCGGGTGCACTCCGAGTGCCTGACCGGCGACGTGTTCAGCTCGCTGCGCTGCGACTGCGGCCCGCAGCTGCACGCCTCGCTGCGCGCCGTCGCCGACGCCGGCCGCGGCGTGGTGCTCTACCTGCGCGGCCACGAGGGCCGCGGCATCGGCCTGGCCCACAAGCTGCGCGCCTACGAGCTCCAGGAGCAGGGCCGCGACACCGTCGACGCCAACCTCGACCAGGGGCTGCCCGTCGACGCCCGCGACTACTCGATCGCCGCGCAGATGCTCGCCGACCTCGGCGTGCGCTCGCTCACCCTGCTCTCCAACAACCCGGCCAAGCAGACCGCGCTCACCGAGCACGGCCTGAAGGTCGCCGCGCGCCGCCCGCTGCCCACCGCCACCGGAGCGCACAACCTGCGCTACCTGCGTACCAAGCGCGACCGGATGGGTCACGACCTGCCGTGGCTCGAGGACGACAGCAAGTAACCGTAGTAACAAGAGTCCTGACGCACCGTCGAAAGAGGATCGTGACATGGCCGGCCACGGAGCACCCAACCTGTCCCTGAAGAACTGCGCCGACCTGCGGGTCGCGATCATCGCCGCGCAGTGGCACGAGCAGGTGATGAACGGACTGCTGGACGGCGCGCACCGCGCGCTGAAGGAGGTCGGGATCGAGGCGCCGACCGTGGTGCAGGTCCCCGGCACCTTCGAACTTCCGGTCGCCGCCAAGCAGTTGGCCGGCCGCGGGTACGACGCGATCGTGGCGCTGGGCGTGGTGCTGCGCGGCGGCACCGCGCACTTCGACTACGTCTGCCAGGGCGCGACGCTCGGCCTGACCCAGGTCGCGGTGGACACCGGCGTCCCGATCGGCTTCGGCGTGCTGACCTGCGACACCGAGGAGCAGGCGCTGGACCGCGCCGGGCTGCCCGACTCCGTCGAGGACAAGGGCCACGAGGCGGCCACCGCCGCCGTCGCCACCGCCGCGGCGCTGCGCGAGGTGGTCGAGCCCTGGCGTTGAAATGGTCATCGCACCGTGGACGGTCCGTTCCGATGTCCAACGGACTGTCCACGGTGCGGAACCGTTTACCGCCCGTCAGCCCGCACCCCGTAAGGTGAGGTCATCATGGCTTCCAAGACATTCGAGGCGCTCTTCACCGAGCTCCAGCAGAAGGCCGCCACCGGCGACCCCGAGACCTCCCGCACCGCCCAGCTCGTGCAGCAGGGCGTTCATGCCATCGGCAAGAAGGTCGTCGAGGAGGCCGCCGAGGTCTGGATGGCCGCGGAATACCAGTCGCCCGAAGAAGCGGCGGAGGAGATCTCCCAGCTCCTCTACCACGCCCAGGTGATGATGATCGCCCGCGGGCTGACGCTCGAAGACGTCTACAAGTACCTGTAAATCCCCACCACCGCACGCAGTCGACGAAGGGTTCGCCTCTCATGCTCCGCATCGCCGTCCCCAACAAGGGTTCGCTCTCGGGTCCCGCGGCGGAGATGCTCCATGAGGCCGGATACCGGCAGCGCAAGGACGCCAAGGAACTCGTCCTGGTCGACCCGGACAACCAGGTCGAGTTCTTCTTCCTGCGCCCGCGCGACATCGCCGTCTACGTCGGCTCCGGCCGGCTCGACGTCGGCATCACCGGCCGCGACCTGCTGCTGGACTCCGCCTCGGTCGCCGAGGAGGTGCTCGCGCTCGGCTTCGCCGCCTCGACCTTCCGGTTCGCCAGGCCGGTCGGCGCCGAGATCTCCACCGTCCAGGACCTGGACGGCCTGCGGATCGCCACCTCCTACACCGGCCTGGTCGAGCAGCACCTCGCCGAGCACGGCGTGAAGGCCACCGTCACCAAGCTGGACGGCGCCGTGGAGACCGCCGTGCACCTGGGCGTCGCCGAGGTGATCGCCGACGTGGTGGAGACCGGCACCAGCCTGCGCAACGCCGGCCTCGAGGTGTTCGGCGACCCGATCCTGGTCTCCGACGCCGTGGTGATCCGGCCCAAGGGCGCCGGCGAGGACCCCGCCGTCGAGCAGTTCCTGCGCCGCCTGCAGGGCGTGCTGGTGGCCCGCCGCTACGTGCTGATGGACTACGACATCAAGGCCGAGAACGTCGGCGCGGCCGTCGCGCTCACCCCCGGCCTGGAGTCGCCGACCGTCTCGCCGCTGCACACCGCGGGCTGGGTCGCGGTCCGCTCCATGGTGCTCCGCAAGGAGGCCCAGCGGATCATGGACGACCTGTGGGCGATCGGCGCCCGCGCCATCCTGGTCACCAACATCCACGCCTGCCGCATCTGATCCGACCTCGGGCGGGTCCACCTCTCCGGTGGCCCCGCCCTTTTCCGGGAGCCACCCGTGTCTGTGTCCACCCCCGCCTCCGCCGTCCTGCCCGTGACCTGGGCCCCCCGCCGCAACCGCGCCGTGCTGCTCACGCTGTGCGCCGTGATGGTGGTGCTGTTCACCGTGCTCGCCGTCGCGCTGCCGGAGAACTGGCTGTTCAGGGACCGGGCGATGATGGTGATCAGCGGACTGCTGTTCGCCGGGGTCGGACTGATGCTGGCCCGGCCCAAGGTGGTCGCCGACGCCGACGGGCTGACCGTGGTCAACTTCGTCCGCAGCCGCCGCCTGTCCTGGGCCGAGATCGTCCGGGTCAACCTCAAGCACGGCGACCCGTGGGTGATGCTCGACCTCGCCGACGGCACCGCGCTGGCCGCCGTCGGCATCCAGCCCGCCGGCGGCCGCGACCAGGCCGTCACGGCCGCCCGCACGCTGCGCGACCTGGTCGAGGAACACGGCGCGAAGCAGGCCTGACGAGCCCCCCGGCAGGCGGTCGAGCGGGCCTGACGCGGGCCCCGGCCGTCCGCCGAGCAGGCCCCGAGAACCGTTCCGGTATCGTCTACGCTGGTAAAACCGCGGCAAAGCCCCCATGTGTCCAGCTTTCCGCGCCCACCCGCGACCTGAGGAGTGACACCTCCCCTCGATGGACGATCCGTCCGGTAGTACCCGCGCCGCCACGCACATTCCGAGCCAGAAAAGGCGGGCGGCCCGATGACCACCGCCTGGCTCCTGCTGCTCGCGGCATTCCTGCTCATCCTCGCCAACGGCCTGTTCGTGGCCGCCGAGTTCGCGTTCGTGACCGCTGACCGCGGCACCGTGGAACGCGCCGCGGCCACCGGTGACAGCCGGGCGAAGAGCCTCTCCAAGGCCCTGCACCAGCTGTCCTTCCAGCTCTCCGGCGCCCAGCTCGGCATCACCATCACCTCACTGGTGGTCGGCATGCTCGCCGAGCCGGCGCTGTCCACCCTGCTCTCGCCGGTGTTCACCGCCGTCGGCCTGCCCGACGCGGCGGCCCGCGGCACCGCGCTGATCGTCGGCCTGGTGCTCGCCACCGTGCTGCAGATGGTGATCGGCGAACTCGTCCCGAAGAACTGGGCGATCTCCCACCCGATGCAGGTCGCCTACGCCGTGGTCGGACCGCAGCGCGTGTTCTCCGCCGCCTGCCGCCCGCTGATCGCGTTCCTGAACGGCTCCGCCGACCGGATCGTCCGGGCCTTCGGCGTCGAACCGCAGGAGGAACTCGGTCACGCCCGCACCGCCGACGAACTCGTCGCGCTCGCCCGGCACTCCTACCAGGCCGGCGCGATGGACGAGGAGTCGACCGTCCTGTTCGTGCGCACCCTCGGCCTGCGCGAGCTGACCGCCGAATCCGTGATGACCCCGCGGATCGACGTCTCCGCGCTCCAGGAGGACGCCACCGCCGGCGACGTGCTCAACCTCACCCGGGCCACCGGGCTGAGCCGCTTCCCGGTGTACAGCGACAGCCTGGACAACGTCACCGGCACCGTCACGCTCAAGGACGCCCTCGCCGTCCCCGCCGCGCGCCGCGACCACACCAAGGTCCGGCACCTGGCCTCTCCGCCGCTGCTGGTCCCCGAGACGCTGCCCGTCGAGCGGCTGCTCGACCTGCTGCGCGGCCGCGAACCGATGGCCGTGGTGGTCGACGAGTACGGCGGCACCGCCGGCGTCGCCACCATCGAGGACATCGTCGAAGAGGTGGTCGGCGAGGTCCAGGACGAGCACGACCCCGAGGACACGCCCGACCTGCGCCCGCTCGAGCCGCAGGACGGACTGCCGGTCTGGGACGCCGACGGCCGGGCCCGGCTCGATCAGCTCGCCAAGATCGGCCTGCACGCCCCCGACGGACCGTACGAGACCCTCGGCGGACTGCTCTCCGACCTGCTCGGCAAGCTCCCCGCCGTCGGCGAGAGCGCCGAACTGCCGGACTGGAAGCTGACCGTGACCGCCGTCGACCGGCACCGCACCAGCCGGGTCGAGGTGCGCCGCATCCACTCCGAGAACGAGAACGACGACCAGGACGGTCACCGATGAGCGCCCTGCAACTCGCCTTCTCGCTGTTCCTGCTGCTCGGCAACGCGTTCTTCGTCGGCGCCGAGTTCGCCGTCATCTCGGTGCGCCGCAGCCAGATCGAACCGCTCGCCGAGGCCGGCGACAAGCGCGCCCGCACCGTGCTGCACGCGCTGTCCAACGTCTCCGCGATGCTGGCCGCCGCCCAGCTCGGCATCACCGTCTGCTCGCTGCTGCTCGGCGCGCTCGCCGAGCCGACCATCGCGCACCTGCTGGAGCCCGCCTTCCACGCGGCCGGCGTGCCCGACTCGGCGATCCACCTGCTCAGCTACGCCATCGCGCTCAGCCTGGTGGTGTTCCTGCACATGGTGATCGGCGAGATGGTGCCGAAGAACCTGGCGCTGGCCGGACCGGAGAAGGCCGTGCTGTGGCTCGGCCCGCCGCTGGACCGCCTCGCCCGCTGGCTGGCCCCGGCGATCAGCTTCCTGAACGCCTTCGCCAACGGCGTGCTGCGGCTGTTCCGGGTCGAGCCCAAGGACGAGGTCAACTCGGTGTTCACCAGCGAACAGCTGCTGCACCTGCTGGCCGACTCCGGCGAGGCCGGCCTGCTGGACGACACCCGCCGCGAACGCCTGGAGGACGCCCTGGAGATGGGCAGCCGCCCCGTCACCGAGGTGCTGCTGCCCGCCGACCAGCTGGTCACCGTCGGTCGGGACGTCACCGCCGAGCAGATCCAGGAACTGGCCGTCCGCACCGGCTTCTCGCGCTTCCCGGTCACCGACGAACAGGACGCCGTGCTCGGCTACCTGCACGTCAAGGACTCGCTGGAGGTCGACGACCTGACCGCGCCCGTTCCCGACCGGCTGTGGCGGCCGATCACCGTGCTGCGCCCCGGCCTGCCGCTGGACGACGCGCTCGCCGCGATGCGCCGCGCCGCCGCCCACCTGGCCGCGGTGGTCGACGCGGACGGCAACCAGCTCGGCCTGGTCGCCCTGGAGGACGTCCTGGAGGAACTGGTGGGCGAGGTCCACGACCCCGACCACCGCCCCCCGTCGGCCACCCAGCGCTGACCACCCGCCCCGGCCCCGTCGCAGTCAGCTGCGGCGGGGCCGAGGCGTGTCCGGGGGCCTGCCCTAAACGGGGTGCGGGGCCCGATCGGCCGCTGACATACTGCGTCGGCCGATTGCCCACGGACCGGCCGGTCCGCCACCGAAGGAACCCCGATGTCCAGCTTCGACGTGCTCGTCGTCCTGCCGCCGATGCCGCCCGAGCAGTACGAGGCCGCACTGGCCGAGGTGATGGAGCCGTACAACGCCCAGGACGGCAGGTACGACGAGGAGGACCCCAACGGCGTCCCCTGGGTCGAGGAGCTGAGGGCGGGCGGAGCGCTGCCGCAGGACGTCGAACTGACCTGGGCACAGGTCGCCGACGCGTACAACGCGGCCCACGGATACGAACTGCCGCACCACAAGGCGCTGTACCTCGACGGGAACGGCCGGGGGTTCTGGCAGCGGGAGTGGAACCCGAACGGCCAGTGGGACCGCAAGCTCCAGGGCCGGCTCGAGGGCCGGTACTTCCTGCACCGGCCGGAGGCGGCCGGCGACCCGCGGCTGTGGAACAGCTGGTTCGAGGGATACCCCGACCGCGACCCGCTGCGCGGGCTGCCCTGGCGCTGCGACGGCGGCCCGCGCGGCCTGCTGGACTTCGACGCGCTGCGCGACGCCCTCGGTCGGCGCGCCGGGGAGGACTACGACGCGTGGCTGCCCGGCCGCGGTGACGATCCGATGAAGTGGCCGGTCAGATTCGCCGGGAGCCGCGCCGAGACCGTCGCCCGGGCCCGCGCCTCCGCCGTCGCCGGCTACGCGCTGGTGCGGCTGGACGGCACCTGGACCGACTACCTCGACTGGCCCCACGACAATCCCGAGGGCTACCAGCAGTACGTCGACGCCTACCTGGACGCCATCGACCCGGACGCCGTGGTACTGGCCGTCAACTGCCACTCCTGAACGGGCTCACCGCGCCGCCGGCAGCTCCACCGGGTACGGCTCGGCGAAGTCGGCGGAGCGGCTGACCTGCTCCCAGGCGGTGGCCTCGGCGAGCTGGCGGCGGGAGTACTCGAGGGCCATGGTCACCGCGTTCACGCCGAGCAGCAGGTGGCTGGGGAGCTCGCCGCCGCGGACCGTGCGGACGATGATCTCGGCGGCGCGCTCCGGGTCTCCGGCGGTGCCGGCCTCGCCCTGGCGCATCCGGCGGTTCATCGCGCCGACCGTCTGGTCGTAGGCCTCGGGGACGGGGTGTGCGGTCATCGAGGCGCCGGCCCAGTCGGTGGCGAAACCGCTCGGTTCGACCACCAGGTAGCGGATGCCGAACGGCGCGGTCTCGGCGGCCAGGGTGCGGGTGAAGCCGTCCACCGCGAACTTGGCGGCCTGGTAGGAGGCGATGCCGGGGGAGCCGCCGACCCGCCCGCCGACCGAGGAGAACTGCACGACGGTGCCCGACCCCTGGCGGCGCAGGGCGGGCAGGGCGGCCTTCGTCACGTGGTAGACGCCCCAGAAGTTGGTCTCGAACTGGGCGCGGAAGTCGGCGTCGTCCGAGGTCTCCACCGGCGAGACGTTCGCGTAGCCGGCGTTGTTCACCAGCACGTCGATGCGGCCGAAGCGGGCGAGCGCGGCGTCGATCGCCGCCTGCGCCGCGGTGGGGTCGGTGACGTCCAGCGGGACGGTGAGGATGCGGTCGCCGTACTCGGCCAGTTCCGCGGCGAGCGGCTCGGGGCGGCGGGCGGTGGCGACGACCAGGTCGCCCGCGTCGAGGACGGCGGTGACCAGGGCGCGGCCGAAGCCGCGGGACGAACCGGTGATGAACCAGACCTGCTGCTGGGTGGTGCGCGTTTCTTCGCTCATGGGTTTAGTACAACACTGTTCTCTTATTAACGCAACGCCGTTGCGTTAGCGACTCCTAGAATGGCCCCATGACTCAGCCAGCCTTCCAACGTGCCCGCAGTGCCGAGGCCAAGCAGGCGCGCGAAGGGGCGATCCTGGACGCGGCCCGGGTGCTCGGCGAGGGGCGCGGCATCCGCGACGTCACGCTCACCGACATCGCCGCCGAGGTGGGCATGCACAAGTCGGCGCTGCTGCGGTACTTCGAGACCAGGGAGCAGATCTTCCTCGAACTCACCGCCCAGGGCTGGCGGGAGTGGTCCGGCGCGCTGCGCGCCGGCCTCGAGGCCCGGGAGCGGGCCACGCCCGCCGAGGTCGCCGAGCTGCTCGCCGCCACGCTGTCGGCCCGCCCGATGTTCTGCGACCTGCTCGCGCAGGCCCCGCTCAACCTGGAGCGCAACGTCTCGCTGGAGGCGGTGCGCACCTTCAAGCTCGTCACGCTGGACGAAGTCGCCCTGATAGGCGTTGAGTTGAACCGCCTGCTCGGCCTGACGGAGCAGCAGGTGCTCGACCTGGCCGCCACCGCCACCGGCATGGCCGGCGCCCTGTGGCAGATGGCCACCCCCGGCCCGCGCCTCCAGGCTCTCTACGCGGGCGACCCCCGCCTCGGCCACGCGATCGTCGAGGTCGAACCCCGGCTGCGCCGCATCCTCGCCGCCTACCTCACCGGCACGGCGCCGGACGCCCCTGCGGCGTGAGACGGTGCGCCGCGGCCCCTCCAGTAGCATTTCGTTCGGCCGAACTGAAGGCATGGAGGGCGCGTGCAGCCGTCAAGGGATCAACTCCTCTCGGAACTCGCCGACGCGGGACGGGAGTTCAGCAACGCTGCGGTGATGCACCACGCGGCCGTCAGTGAACTGCTGGGCCTGAGCACGGCCGAGGAGAAGACGCTCGACCTCGTCCGGCGCGACGCCCCACTGACCGCCGGCGATCTGGCCGCGCGCACCGGACTCGCCCCCGCCACCGTCACCGGGCTGGTCGAGCGGCTCGAACGCAAGGGCTTCATTCAGCGGTCCCGGGACGCCAAGGACCGGCGCCGGGTGCTTCTGGAGACCGTCCCCGGCCTCGAAGTCGTGCTCGCCCCGCTCTTCGCGCCCTTCGCCGCCGGTGTCGCCGAACTCCACCACCAGTACCCGGACGCGGAACTCGCCACGATCCTCGACTTCCTGCGCCGCGCCGCCGGCCTCCAGCGCGAGGCCACCTCCGGTCTCGTCGCCGACTTCCAGCCGGAGGCCACTGACGGTCTCGCCACTGACGCCCAGCCCGGGGCCGCAGACGTCCAGCCCGAGGCCGCAGACGTCCGGCCCGGGGCCGCCGGCGGTCTCGCCGAGGAGAACTGACGGCTCAGGCCTGGCGCGTGGCCGGGTGGCGTCACTGCCGCCCGTCGATCAGCTCGCCGTACGCCTGGAGGAGATCCGGCAGCCGCAGCGTCGCCAGATCCTCCCGGGAGGGGACGCCGCGCTGGCCGGAGAGCCGCAAGTCCCGGTAGGCGCAGGACTTTTCGTACAGGGTGCGGATGAACCGGCCGTTGCCGAGCTGGTCGATCCAGCCCTCGGTGACCACGTGGCCGCAGATCGAGGTCAGCTCCTCGGCCGCGTCCACGTCCCACTCGTCGCCGTCCGTCCGCGCCAACTGGGCGCCGATCTCCGCGAGTTCGGCCGGGCGGTAGGACGGGAAGTCGACCCGGGTGGTGAACCGCGAGTTCAGGCCCGGGTTGGTCGCCAGCAGCCGGTTCATGCCCTCGGGGTAACCGGCCAGGATCACCACCAGCCGGTCCCGGTTGTCCTCGGCCCGCTTCAGCAGCACCTGCAGCGCCTCGTCGCCGAACGCGTCGCCCTTGCTGTAGCCGGAGTTGGCCAGCGAGTACGCCTCGTCGATGAACAGCACGCCGTCCAGCGCCGAGTCGATCAGCTCGTTCGCCTTCACCGCCGTCTGCCCGAGGAACTCGCCCACCAGGTCGGCTCGTTGGGCCTCCACCAGATGATCCCCGGAGAGCAGCCCGAGCGCGTGGAAGACCCGGCCGAGGATCCGCGCCACCGTGGTCTTGCCGGTGCCCGACGGCCCGGAGAACACGAAGTGCCGTTTCGGCGGCTGCACCGGCAGCCCCCGGTCCGCGCGCAGCCGCGCCATCCGCAACTGCGCCGACAGCGCCCGGACCTGACGCTTCACCGGGTCCAGGCCGACCATCGCCTCCAGCTCCGCCAGCGCCTGGTCCAGCTCCAGCCGGGCGGCCGGCCCCGGATTCGGCCCGGTGGGCGGAATCGCCGCCGCCGCGGGCCAGTTGCCCAGCCGCAGGGGTAACGGCGAAGTGCCGGACGCCCGTTCGGCCAGCTGCCCGCCGCGCGGCTCCCCGGCCGGCGGCTGGGCCCGCTCCGGCCCGCCGTCCTCCGCCGGATCGAACGCGGCATCCGCCAACTCGACGGCGGCCTCCACCGCGGCGCCCCGGTACTCGCCGTACGACTCGCCGTACGACTCGCCGTACGCCGCGCCGTCCAGCAGCCCGTCCTCGGCGGAAATCGCCGCCAGCCGCTGCTCGGTGTCCATGAACGCCGGATCGGTCCGGTGCACCGCCCGGTACAGCGGCAGCGCCGCCGCGGTGCGCCCCGCGCCCTCGTACGCCCGGCCCAGCCAGTAGCGCAACTCCTTGCGCTGCGGCTGCTCGGAGCGGCAGCGGGCCAGCGAGGCCGCCAGCGGGCGCTGCGCCTGCGCGCACATGTCGAGCCGGACCCGGGCCATCCCCGCGAACAGGCCGGCCTCGATGCCCAGCACCGGATCGTCCAACAACCGGTCGGTGTCCCGGATCAGCTGCTCCCAGTCCTTCAACAGGTAGCAGCGGCAGGCGTGCAGGAAACGCACCGCCGGCTCCTGCTCCGGCGTCGGACATTCCGTCAACGCCTGGTCCAGCTCGGTGAGATGACGCCCGTCCAGCCAGTGCGAGGCGTACGCCAGCGCGAGATCCTGCGCGCTCTCCAACACCGGCTGCACCCACCAGCCCAGCCAGTACCAGGAACTGAGCGGACGGCGGTGCCGCTCGCGCTGCTCGCCGAACCGCTCCCGGTGCCGGTGCATCGCCAGCAGCGCGCCCGCGGTGTCGCTGCGCAGCGCGTGCAGGCCCAACCAGGCGTCCGCCATGCCGGGATCGATCCGCACCGCCGCCCGGAACTCCTCCTCGGCGCGGGCGTACGAGCCGGCCGTGTAGGCGTCCATGGCACGCGACCAGGAGCGGTCGGCCTCCGGATCCGGCCCCGCCGCGGCGGGCCCCTTGCCGCCGGAACTCTCCACCGTCACTGACGCCCCCCGCCAGACCTCGGGCCGCTTACAAACGGGCCTGCGTGGGCATGGTACCGGCGCGGAGCTGATCCGTAAGGGTGCCGCGCGTGTCAAATGGCGCGAGACGATCGGGTGTTGGGGCGCGGGGCGCCGCCCGGCGCGAAGGAAAACGGCGTCTCCGACTCACGGGGGAACAAGTCGGAGACGCCGGTCTATGGTTGCGGATTCAACTGATTTCCGCGACAAGCAGAACTTAGATCCTGACGACGCCGCAGGTCAAGAGTGGTTCAACCGGTTCACTCAGGGTGTCCCCGACGATCCGCCCGGTGATCCCGTCGACCCGCAGCGAAGCGAACGGGCGGCTCGGATCGGCGGCGAAATGCGCCCGCTCCGCCGGCGCCCAACCCGCCCAGAACTCGGCCAGTTCCGGACCGTCGCGCAGCTCCCCGCGCGCCCGCGCCGCCGCCGCGTCCAGCTCCATCCACAGCAGCGCCGCCAGCGCCGGACGCACCGCCCGCCGGCCCGCGCCCACCCCCTCCAGCAGCACCACCGGGGCCGGCGGCACCTCGCGCACCGGGCCGAACTCCCGCGCCGTCCAGTCGTACACGCCGTGTCGGGCCGCCTCGCCCCGCCCCAGCGGATCCAGCACCTGGGCCCGCAGGCGGCCCACCCAGCCGAACGGCTCCCGGTGGGTCGCCAGATCGTCCAGGTGCACCACCGGCGCACCGCCGAGCGCCGCCGCGAGCCGCCCCGCGAAGGTGGTCTTGCCGGAACCGGCGTGCCCGTCCACCGCGACCAGCCGCACCGGGCCCAGCGACGGCGGCAGCGCGAGCAGGCCCGCGGCCAGCGCGGACAGGTCGGGGAAGGCATCGCTCATCCGGCCAGCCTACGTGGCCGGGAAGGGCTCTCCCGGAGGGCGCCGGCCCGCGGCACCCTCGACGGGATCCGGCGGCTCAGGCCGCCCGGCGGTCGCGCTGCGCGGGCACCAGGGCCCGCACCGCGCGGTGGGCACCCGCGTGCGAGAACGGCTGGGTGCGCCAGTCCAGCGCCGTCGGCAGCGTCACCAGGTTCTCCGGGCCGGCCTGCTCGGGCTGCTCCTCGGACTCCGGCAGGTCGGCCGTCGGCGCGCCGGTGCCCCGGCAGATCGCCGACTGGAAGGGGTTCCACGCGGAGGGCAGCACCGCGTGCTGCGGCAGCCGCTCCTCGTCCCCGATCAGGGCGATCGGACGGTCGCAGGCCGGGCAGTGCACCCGGACGATCTCCCAGTTGTCGGCCGCACCCGCGTCCGTCCCCAGGGACAGCTCGGGCGCGCCGGGTTCGTCCTCGACGTCGGAACGCTGGTCGGTGGAAGGCATCTGATCCCCCTCGGATCGGGCCGGAGTCACTCGTTGTCCGGGCCACCAGCAGCACTTCCCGCTGACGGCGTGTCATAACCCTGCGCTCCGGCGCACGGTGATGCACCACATGTGTTCCTCGCCACATTCCGTTGGCATGTGCCCCCCGAATGCGCCCCCAGCGAGCTCGCTGCACAGCCCGGTAAGGATCGAGTAGGTTGACGCCTTGTGGAGGAACTCGACCAGCGCATCGTCCGGCTGCTGCTGCAGGACGGACGGATGAGCTACACCGACCTGGGCAAGGCCACCGGCCTGTCCACCTCGGCCGTGCACCAGCGGGTGCGCCGCCTCGAGCAGCGCGGCGTCATCCGCGGCTACACCGCCATCGTCGACCCGGAGGCCGTCGATCTGGCGCTCACCGCGTTCATCTCGGTCAAGCCCTTCGACCCGAGCGCGCCCGACGACACCCCCGACCGGCTGGTCGGCCTCCCCGAGATCGAGGCCTGCCACAGCGTCGCCGGCGACGAGAACTACATCCTCAAGGTCCGCGTCCCCGGCCCCGGCGACCTGGAGGACCTGCTCGCCCGGATCCGCTCCGCCGCCGGCGTCTCCACCCGCACCACCGTCGTCCTCTCCACCCCGTACGAGGCCCGCCCCCCGAAGCTCTGACCGTCCGTGGTGCGAGACTGGTCGCCATGACCGAACGCACCGACCGGACCGTCCTGCTGCGCGGCGGCAACGTCTACAGCCCCGCCGACCCCTTCGCCACCGCCATGCTGGTCGAGGGCGAACACATCGCCTGGGTCGGCAGCGACGGAGCCGCCGAGGCGTACGCCGACGTCGCCGACGAGATCGTCGACCTCGCCGGCGCCCTGGTCACCCCCGCGTTCGTCGACGCCCACGTGCACGCCACCTCCACCGGCCTCGCCCTCACCGGCCTCGACCTGACCGCCTGCGCCTCGCTCGCCGACGCGCTCACCGCGATCGCCTCCTTCACCGACGGCTTCGGCGACGGCATCCTGCTCGGCCACGGCTGGGACGAGACCCGCTGGCCCGAGCACCGCGCCCCGTCGCTCGCCGAACTCGACGCCGCCGCCGGCGGAGCCGCGCTCTACCTGTCCCGCACCGACGTCCACTCCGGCCTCGCCACCAGCGCCCTGCGCGCCCTCGTCCCGACGCTGGCCGACTGCGCCGGGTACTCCGCCGACGGCCCGCTCACCCAGGACGCCCACCACGCCGTCCGCCGCGCCGCCCTCGCCCACCTCACCGCCGCCCAGCGCCGCGACGCCCAGCTCGCCACGCTGCGCCGCGCCGCCGAACTCGGCATCGGCGCGCTGCACGAGTGCGCCGGCCCCGACATCTCCTCCGCCGAGGACCTCGCCGCGCTGCTCGCGCTGGCCGCCGAGACCGACGGCCCCGAGGTCTTCGGCTACTGGGGCGAGCTCGGCGCCGCGGGTGTCGAGACCGCCAAGCGGCTCGGCGCGGTCGGCGCCGGCGGCGACCTGTTCGTCGACGGCGCGCTCGGCTCGCACACCGCCTGCCTGCACGACAGCTACGCCGACACCGATCACACCGGCGTCGCCTACCTGACGGCCGAGCAGATCGCCGAGCACGTCGCCGCCTGCACCGAGGCCGGCCTGCAGGCCGGGTTTCACGCCATCGGCGACGCCGCGATCACCGCCGTCGTCGAGGGCGTGCGCGCCGCCGGGGAGAAGCTCGGCGCCGAACGCGTCAAGGCGATGCGGCACCGCGTCGAGCATGCCGAGGCGCTCACCCCGGAGACCCTCGCCGCGTTCGCCGAACTCGGCCTGACCGCCTCCGTCCAGCCCGCCTTCGACGCCACCTGGGGCGGCCCCGACGGCATGTACGCCGAGCGCCTCGGCGCCGAACGCGCCGCGCAGCTCAACCCGTTCGCGGCGATGCTGCGGGCCGGCATTCCGCTGGCCTTCGGCTCCGACGCGCCCGTCACCCCCCTGGACCCGTGGGGCACCGTCCGGGCCGCCGCGTTCCACCGCACCCCCGAGCACCAGATCTCGGTGCGCGCCGCGTTCACCGCCCACACCCGCGGCGGCCACCGCGCCCTCGGCCACGACACCGACGGCGTGCTCGTCCCCGGCGCGGTCGCCTCCTACGCGGTCTGGGCCACCACCGACCTGGTCGTCCAGGCCCCCGACAACCGCATCGCCGGCTGGTCCACCGACCCGCGCTCCGGCACCCCCGGCCTCCCCGACCTCACCCCCGGCGAGCCCCTCCCCACCTGCCTGCGCACCGTCGTCCGCGGGCGGACGGTGCACACCCACCAGGCCTAGCAGGCCCTCTCTACGCGTGATGTACCTTTCGGGGGACGTCGTACGGAGTAGAGAGATGGTGCGCAGGTGGCACTGCCCGTTTCGCAGGAGCGCCCCGTGACCGGGCAGCAGCCGGAGGACGGGGCGCCGGCGCGCCGCGGCCGCGGGGGATGGTGGGCCCGGACCGGCCTGGCCGCGGTGTGCGGGACGGCGATGGCGTTCGCGTTCCCGCCGTACGACGTGTGGCCGCTGTCGATCCTCGGGGTGGCGGCGCTGACGCTGCTGACCCGGGGCCGGCGGGCCCGGCACGGCGCCTGGCTGGGCTACGTGTTCGGGCTGCCGTTCTTCGTGGTGCTGCTGTCCTGGCTGCGGGTGGTGGGCTGGGACGGCGTGGTCGGCCTGTCGGCGATCGAGTCGGTGTTCTTCGCGCTGATGGGCGCGGGCCTGGCGCTGACCTCGAAGCTGCGCGGCTGGCCGCTGTGGGGCGCGATGCTCTGGGTGACCCAGGAGTGGGCGCGCGACCGGCTGCCGTTCGGCGGCTTCCCGTGGGGCCGGCTGGCGTTCGCCAACACCGCCAGCCCGTTCACGCCGCTCGCCGCGCTCGGCGGCGCCCCGCTGGTGACCTTCGCGGTCGCCTCCTGCGGCGCGCTGCTGGCCTGGGCGGCGCTGTGCGTGCTGCGGGCCCGCCGGGCCGGTACCGCCGTACTGCCGTGGCGCACCGCCGCGGGCAGCCTGGCGGCCGTCGGACTGGTGCTGGTCGGCTACGCGGTGCCCGTGCCGACCGCGGCCGCCGACACCGTGAAGGTCGCGATCGTCCAGGGCAACGTGGACCGCCCCGGCATGGACTTCCTCGGCCGGCCGATGCTCGTCCTGAACAACCACGCCAAGACCACCGAGCAGCTCGCCGAGGACGTCGCGGCCGGCCGGGTACCCAAGCCCGACGTGGTGATCTGGCCGGAGAACGCCTCCGACCTCGACCCGTTCACCGACCCGGCGGCCTACGCCCGGATCGACCAGGCCGTGAAGACCATCGGCGTCCCCACCCTGGTCGGCGCCCTGGTCGACGGCCCGGACCAGCAGCACGTGCGCAACGAGGGCATCGTGTGGGACCCGAACTCCGGCCCGGGGGAGTCCTACACCAAGCAGCACCCGGTGCCGTTCGGCGAGTACGTACCGTTCCGCGCCGAACTCTCCAAGGTGATCACCCGCCTGCAGCGGGTCGCCCGCGACTTCTACCCCGGCACCGGCAGCGGCGTCATGCACCTGGGCCCGGCCCGGATCGGCGACGTGATCTGCTTCGAGGTGGCGTACGACGAGATCGTCCGCGACACCGTCAACCAGGGCGGCCGGGTGCTGGTGGTGCAGACCAACAACGCCACCTACAACAACACCGGGCAGACCGAGCAGCAGCTGGCGATGTCCCGGCTGCGGGCGGTCGAGCACGGCCGGGCGGTGCTGATCGCGGCCACCAGCGGCGTCAGCGCGGTGATCACCCCGGACGGCGTGGTCGAGCAGCGCACCAAGGAGCTCGACCAGGAAGTGCTGAGCGCCGTGGTGCCGCTGCGCGACGGCCAGACGGTCGCCGACAAGGTCGGCGCCGGGCCGGAGTGGGTGCTCGCCCTCGGAGGCCTGCTGGCCTGCGGCTTCGCCGCCGCGGCCGGGTGGCAGCGGCGCCGGGCGGCCAAGCGGGCCTGAGCGGGCGTTCGGCGGCTCGGGGCGGTCCTGGCGCGTGCTGGGCCGCGCCCGGCCGTTTTGGGCCTCCGTGGAGCCGGTCAGCGGCGGGTCAGGGCCGGGGCGGCGGAACACCCGGCTCCGTCCAGGTCAGGGCCGGGGCGGCGGAACACCCGGCGGTGCCGGGCCGTTGTCCAGGGTGGTGCCGTGAACGCGGCCGGAGTCGCCGGCCGCCGCTGAGAGCACCGCGATGGAGTGGATCCGTACCGTGTCCCAGCAAGCAACCTCGGCCCGTCCGACCCGGCGCGGGCGCATCGCCCGATTCGTGCCGCTGATGATCGCCGCCTGGCTGGTGCTGGAGATCTGGCTGGTCACCGTGGTGGCCGGCTGGGTGGGCTGGTTCCTGACGCTGGTGCTGCTGCTCGCCGGAGTGTTCCTCGGCGGCACGGTGATCAAGCGCGCCGGGGTACGGGCGTTCCGCGCCGCGGTCGAACTGTCAAAGGACCCGCAGTCCGCGCAGCCGCAGACCGGCACCTCGATGACGGTGCTGGCCGGCGTCCTGCTGATCCTGCCGGGCTTCCTGTCCGACCTGCTGGCCGCCACCCTGCTGCTCCCGCCCACCCGCGCCGTGTGGCGCGCCGCCGCCCGCCGGCTCACCGGCACGGTGCTGCGCTCCACCGCCCCGGTCGGCGCGGACCGGTTCGCCGACGCGATGCGCCTGCAGGAGCAGCTGCGCATCCACCGCCCCGACGGCAAGGTCGTCCAGGGCGAGGTCGTCGACCCGCCGGCCGGCCCGAAGGGCCCGGACACCGAGTACCGGCCGCCGATCGCCCCCTGACCCCGGTCACTCTCCCCGCTTCTCACTCTCCCCGCTTCGGATCGCTCCGGAGCGGGGAGTTTTCTGTTCCTCGCTCCGGAGCCGGGAACGCCGAAGGGCCCCGGAACTTCCGGGGCCCTTCGGCAGTGGTGCGGTGTCGCGGTCCGTCAGGCGGACTTGCGGGAATCCCGCGGGTGGACCGCCAGGTTCATCCCACCGGAACGGAGTACGGCCAGGCGCTCGGCCAGAACCTCCTCCAGCTCCTCGCGGGTCCGGCGCTCCATCAGCATGTCCCAGTGGGTGCGCGTGGGCTTGGTCTTCTTCTCCTCGGGCTCCTCACCGTCGAGGAGTGCGGCCTCCTGGCCACAGAAGCGGCATTCCCACACCACGGGGATCTCCGCCTCGACCGAGAACGGCACCTCGAATCGGTGTCCGTTCTGACATGCGTACTCAACGGTCTGGCGCGGTGCCAGATCAATACCGCGGTCGGTCTCGTAGCTGGTCGCCCCGAGTCGCGTGCCGCGGAGAGCTCGCTCGCTCATGAATCGTGCCTCCCGGGCTTCTTGCCCACAGGACTAGTGGTCGCTGTCTTCGTCGATGGGTCCAACGCTCGACCTCCGACGAAGATTCCCGTCCGGGACATACGTCGCCTGTCGTGCCGCCCCTGTTTGTACCCATGGTCGCCCGATTTGTCACATCTGCGCGGTGATATCACCCGGCGTGTCACATTTTGTGCACTTCTGGTCGGCGTGAATCGGGGGCAACCGCGCGGGTCCGTCAGGCCGGACGCGACTGTGTCGGGGCGGCGTCCTTGGTCAGCTGCACCGCGGCAACCTCCGCGGCCACCTCAACGGCGACCTCCGGGTCGGACTCGGCGGGCTCGGCCGCGGTCGGGGCGGGCGCCTCGATCGGGCTGTCGCGGTGCGGCAGCAGCGCGATCACCGCCTCGCGCAGGGCCGGCGGGGCCTCGTCGTCCAGCGGGTCCACCGTGACCGGGACCTGGACCCGGACCGGGGAGGCGGTGCCGAGCCGGGCGTAGCCGCGGCCGGGCGGGGTGTGCGCGGCGGGCGCGATGTCCAGTGGGACGCCGAGCCCGGCCGAGCCGGACTCGGAGGTGACCGGGCCGAGCACCATCCGGGCCCGGGTGCAGGTGTGCACGGTGGCGGCGATCCGGTGCCGGGCGTCCAGGTCGTCCACGAACACCACCGTGACGCGCGCCGCCCGGCCGTGCCGCAGCGGCACCTCCAGCAGCTCCTGCGGGTCGGTGCGGCCCTCGGCGTGGGCGAGTTCGGACAGCTCGGTGAGGTGGTCCAGCAGGATCCACAGCGGCCGGGTGACGTCCGCCGGCGCCGGTACCCCGTGGTGGCGGGCCGCGTTCAGCGCGATCAGCCGGCGCTCGGTCTCCTTCGCCACCCACTCCAGCGCGGCCAGCGCCCCGTGCAGGCTGGTCTCCACGGTGTACACGCCCGGACGGTTCACCAGGCAGGCGTGCTCGCCGGTGCTCGCGCCGTCCACCACCACCAGGTCGCCGTACGGCAGCGCCTGCAGCGCGATCGAACGCAGCAGCGTCGAGGTGCCGTAACCGGCGGCGCCCAGCGCCAGCAGGTGCGGCTCGGCCGAGCGCGGGCCGACCCGCCACACCACCGGCGGCTGCTGCTCGGTCACCCCGCCCTGCTCGACCGGGATGGTGCGGTGGTGGCTGCCCGCGCCGTCGGTGAAGCCGAGCACGATCTCGCCCGGCGCGGTGACGAAACGCTGCGCCACGATGTCGGCCGGCAGCGGCGCGAGCGAGGTGACCCGCAGCCGGTTGATCTCCTCGTCCCAGTCGAAGCGGTACTCCCTGGAACGGCCCGCCTTGCCCTGTACCACCTGCTCGATCCGGGCCCGGGCGGCGGGCTCGGTGTCGGTGAAGTACGCCGGGTAGGAGATCTCCAGTGCGGTGAGCCGCCCGTCCGGGTCGAACTCCCAGCCGGAGAACGCGGCCCGCCACTCGCCGTCCAGCCGGTACAGCGCGAACGGCTCGTCGAACCCGCCGAGGTAGGGGGTGAGCGCCGCGTACAGCGCGGTCAGCTTGACGTCGGCGTGGTCCGGCTGCGGCTCGGCGGCGGACTTGGGGCTGCGGCCGACCCAGGCGGCCGAGGCGACCAGGGCGATCAGTGCGATCAGTGGGCCGTGCGGCAGCAGGAAGACGCCGAGCGTGACGGCCGCGCCGACCAGCAGCGTCGGGCCGCGGCGCTCCTTCGGGGTGGCCGCCCAGCGGGTCTTGGCCCAGTCGGCGTGGCGGAGCAGGCCGCGGCCGATCAGCGTCAGCGGCGTGAACACGTCGGCGGCGTGGTCGCCGGCCGTGCGGGCGAGGTCGCGGCCCCGGTGGAAGTGGCGGATGAGGGACATGCTGGCTCCCGAGGCGGGTGGTGTTTCGACGGTCGGTCGGTCGCCGGCGGGGACGGCCCGGGTCGGCGAAAGGCCCGGGGCGGTGGGACCTCCGCGCCCGGGCCGCAAGGAGGTGGGGCCGGTCAGAACTTCAGGCCGCCGATCAGGCTGGCCAGGCTCGCGCCGCCCGCCTGAATGCTCGGGGCGATCGAGGAACCCGCGACGTAGAAACCGAACAGTGCGCACACCAGGGCGTGCGAGATCTTCAGCCCGTCCCGGCGGAAGAACAGGAAGGCGATGACGCCGAACAGCACGATGCCTGAGATGGAGAGAATCACGGGATGCTCCTCACGGGGGCGGGGACAAGTTGACAGAAAGTGCCCTAATGGTGACAAAAAGTAATAGATGATGGTGTGCGGCAAACGGGTTGACCCCGAGGCGCCCGCCCGGAAATCGCCTGAACGGCGGTTTGCGGGCGCACCCTGAACGGCCGTCCGGATGCGCGGGGCCGGGCGCCCGCCGAAAGGCCGCCAGGAAGCGGCCCGTACCCTTGACCGACATGGAGATCCGCACCACCGGCTTCGGACACCCCGACGCCCAGAAGCTCGCCGCCGACGTCCAGCAGGAGTACGTCCTGCGCTACGGCGACGGCGACCAGACCGCCATGCACACCGACCACTTCGACCCGCCCACCGGGCTGTTCGTGATCGGCTACGTGGACGGCGAGCCGGTGGCCTGCGGCGGATGGCGGGTCAAGGAGCGCGACGCGGACGGCCTGCGCGACGGTGACGCCGAACTCAAGCGGATGTACGTCGTCCCCGCCGCCCGCGGCAAGGGCTACTCCCGCACCCTGCTGCGCCACCTCGAACAGGCCGCGATCGCCGCGGGGCGGACACGGCTGGTGCTGGAGACCGGCACCCTGCAGCCCGAGGCGGTCGGGCTGTACAGCTCCGAGGGGTACGTCGAGATCCGCAAGTTCGGCTACTACAAGGACCACGAGCTCAGCATCTGCATGGGCAAGGAACTCGTCGGCGCGGAGGCCGGCTTGAGCGCCGGCGCACGGTAACTTTCGGGTTCTCACGGCCGGTTGAGTTCGGCTCATGCCGCACCGCGCCTTCCGGGCGGCCGTTCGGGCGAAAACGTCTGGCGGGGGAGGGGGCGGTGCGGCATCGTGGCGGGCGATGAACGAGAACAGTGGGCATGGCGAGTTGAGCGAGGCCGAGCTCGGGCGGATCGCCTCGCGGCTGGTGGCGGTCGAGGGAATTGTCGGCGTCTGCCTGGGCGGTAGCCGGGCGCGTGGGGCGCATGTTGCGGGTTCCGACTACGACTTGGGGTTGTACTACCGGGCCGGTGAGTTGGACACCGATGCGCTGCGCCGGCTGGCGGCCGAACTCTGCGGCGGGCCCGTCGAGGTGACCGAGCCCGGCGGCTGGGGTCCCTGGGTGGACGGCGGGGCGTGGCTGGATCTGGGCCCGGTGCGGGTCGACTGGATCTACCGGGACGTTGCCCGGGTCCGCGAGTACGCCGCCGAGGCGCGGGGCGGGCGTTACGTTCAGGGCCAGCAGGCCGGGCATCCGTACGGGGTGCCGTCGTACGCGTACGTCGGCGAGTTGGCGATGGGACGGGTGCTGGCGGACCGGGACGGGTCGTTGGCCGCGCTTCAGGGTGAAGTGCGGGAATTCCCGGCCGAGTTGGCGAGGCGGTTGGAGGCGGACGCCGGGTGGGAGGTGCCGTTCGTGCTGGCCAATGCGCGCAAGGGGGCGCGGCGCGGCGATGCCGGTTATGTGCAGGGCTGCCTGTTCCGGGCGGTCGGTCTGCTGGTGCACGCGCTGCACGCGCGGGACGGGCGGTGGCTGGTGAACGAGAAGGGGGCGATCGCCTCGGCCGGGCAACTCCCTTCCGCGCCACCGGACTTCGAGCGGCGGGCACAGGCGTTGTTCGCCCCTGGCGGGACCGACCCGGCGGCGCTCGGTGCGGTGCTGGACGCGGCGGAGAAGCTGGCGGTCGAGGTGCTGGCCGGGGCGGGGGTCTGAGATGGCGGCATTCGTCGAACTGACCACGCCCCGGCTGCTGTTGCGTCAGTGGCAGGACAGCGACCTGGACCGGTGGGCGGAGTTGAACGCCGACCCCGAGGTGCGACGGTATTTCGGTGCGGTGATGACCCGGGAGCAGTCTGCGGGGGCGCTGGAGGCGTTCCGGGCGGAGCTCGCCGAACGTGGCTGGGGCTGGTGGGCCGTCGAACTCCGGGACGGGGGGCGGTTCCTGGGGTTCGCCGGGCTCGATCCGGTGGACGAGGAGGCGCCGGTCGAGGGCGTCGAGGCAGGCTGGCGGCTGCACCGGGACGCGTGGGGCCACGGTTACGCGACGGAGGCGGCGCGGGCTGTACTCCGGTACGGATTCCAGGAGTTGGCGCTGCCGGAGATCCTGGCACTGATCGCGGCCGGGAACGCTCCGTCGCGGGCGGTGGCGGAACGCCTGGGCATGACGTACGACCCGGCGGCGGACTTCGAGGATGTGACGCTGCCGCCGGGGGAGCACCGGCGGACGGTGGTGTACCGGCTGAAGCGCTAGAGCAGTGCTGCCCAGAAGGACGCCTCGTACGCCTGCATCATGACGGCGGCGTGCCGGGCGTCCTCGGCGGATTCGCCCTCGTCGAGGGCGAGTTGGAGGAGGCCGAGGGCGGTGGGTTCGAAGTCCGGGGGGAGGGTGGCGAAGTAGCGGAAGAAGGCGGTGGCTTCGGCGGAGAGGCCGTAGTGGACGGGGAGGGCCTTGGCGAGGCGGGCGCAGTAGCCGCCCCAGAAGCCGAAGTTGGCGAGGAGGGCGAGGACGGTCTCGCCGAGGCGGCCGTTCTGGGAGAGCCAGGCGAGGTAGTGCGGGTAGGTCTGCGCGGCCGGGCGGGGGCGGTAGGCGGCCAGGTCGGCGGGCGGGAGGCCGACGGCGGTGGCGAAGGGGGTGAGCAGGTCGAGTGCCTGGCCTTCGCCCTCCGCGAGCCCGAGGAAGAACGCGGCGGAGGTGGGGGAACTGTCGGCGTGGCGGGCGGCGATCAGGGCGAAGGAGCGGCGGTCGCTGTGGATGATCCGGTACTCCTCGCCGGCGATCCGGCGCAGTGCCTCGACGGGTGCGGTGCCGGCCTCCACCAGTTCGACGAGGCGGTTGTGGGCGGCGGCCGGGGCGAGTTCGGCGACGGTGCGCTCGTACAGTTCCCGTGCGTTGGTCATGGGGCACCTCCGGCGGCGGGACTGGTGCGGACACCGCCCATGGTAGGGGCGGTGTCCGCGGCCGCCGGAGCGCCACACCGGGGAACGGCGTTTGCGCTCAGCGGTGTTGTGCGGGCGTCAGGGGGTCCGGGTGAAGGTGCCGACGATGGTGGTGGCCCCGAGGACGTACGGCTGGATCGCGGCGGTGACCTCCTCGTACGTCAGCCCCGCGGTCGGGAGGGTCGGGGTGGAGAGCGCGTAGAGCGTGAAGACGTAGTGGTGGGGCTGGCCCGTGGCGGGCGGGCAGGGGCCGCCCCAACCGACTATCGGGTCGCCGAAGCTGTTGGCGCCCGGGGTGAACTGGGCAGTGCCGTGGCCGTCGATGCGGCGGGCGGAGCCGGGGATGTCGTAGAGCACCCAGTGGTGCCAGCCGCCGGCCCGCGGCGCGTCCGGGTCGTTCACCAGCAGCGCGTAGCCCTGTGTGCCGGCAGGGGAGTTGCGCCAGTCCAGTCGGGGCGCGAGGTTCTTGCCGTGGCAGGGCGAGTCCTCGATGCCCGGCCAGCCGAACTCCGTCCACGCCGGGAGCTTGCCGCCGTCGCGGAAGTCCGGGCTGGTGAGGGTGAACGGCGTGAGGCGGGCCGTCGAGGAGGTGTCCGACGCCGGGGCGGCGGCGGTGAGCGTGCAGCTGATGGTCAGCGCGGCAGCGGCGATGGCGGCCGTGCGCAGCGCGGGCAGGCGAGAGATGATCAACTTGACCCCCGTGTCGTTGATTTGACGCACCGTCAGGTACGGGCTGTGCGGCGGCCGTCAGCTAACCGGCCATTCGGCGGGCGGTCAAGAGTTTGCGCACTGAGGATCTCGTGGCGCGACAACTGCCGGCCGGGTGGAGGGTGCGGTGGGCGCGGCGGATCAAGGTGGCGAGGCGGTCCGGGTGTTGGAGGGAGAGTAGGTGGCCGCCGGGGGTGCGGAACAGGCGGGAGTGGCGGGTGGCGGCGTGGACATATCGAGCAGCGGTGGGCGGCGGCCGGTCGCCTCGCGGGTCTCGAGGGCGGCGTCGTGCGCGGCGGCGCCTGCGGCGTCGAGGGTGAACGGGCGGGCGGCGAGGGTGCCGTGGCCGGGGAGGTCCGCGGCGCTGACGCGGAAGTCGGGGGTGAGGCGGCGGACGTGCGGGCGCCGCATGGTGGCGGACAGGCGGATGCCGTGGACCAGCACGATCGAGGTGGTCACGGGTGGGCAGGGTGCGTCGACTCGACTGCGGCGCGGAGGCGTTCGAGGGTGGCGCGCATGCCGGCGCGGTTGATCTCCGCGCGGTCGGTGGGTCGGGTGCCGGTGAAGGCACGGCCGAGGAACTCGGTCAGGCGGGAGCCCCGGCCGGTGCGCAGGTCCTCCCAGTACTCGGTGACGCGGACGGCGTCCGGCCCGTCCGGCTCGATCAGGTAGCCCCAACTGGCCACCGGGAGACCGAAGATGGCCACCCGGAAGGCGAACTCCTGCGGCGCCCTGGCGGTGCTGACCCGGCAGTCGGTGAACCACACGAACGGGCCCTTGCGGTTGAAGCCCAGGAAACGGGTGCCCTCGGTGACCGGTCCGCGGCCCAGCGTCCGGATCGCGAAGCACTCCGGGCTCCAGCGGGCCAGGTTCCGGATGTCGCGGAGCGCGGCGTACACCGACTCGGCGGAGGCGTGCACCGTCACGCTCTCCCGAAGGGTCCATTGGCGGGTCATGCGTACCTCCGATGGGGTGGGGGTCCGGACTGTAATCGGTGCGCGGAGAGCGGCGCAAGAGCGGCGGGTGTCGCCAAAAGTGCTGGTGGGGACGGTACTTGACGGTTCGGGAGAGTGCTCGCTAGCTTGGAACGAGACGACTCGTTCCGAGCTGTGGGGCGAGTGGAGACGGGAGGGTGGATCGTGCGGATACCGGTGCCGGGCGCCGAGGCGCTGGCCGCGACGGTGACGGTGCCGGACGGTGTACCCACGGCGGTGCTGGTGCTGTGGCCCGCGCTCGGGGTGCCGGCCGGCTACTACGCGCCGTTCTGCGCCGAGTTGGCCGCGCGCGGCGTCGCCACGGTGGCGGCGGACCTGCGCGGGCAGGGCGAGAGCGGGCCGCCCGCCGACCGTCGCTCGACGCACGGCTACCACGCGCTGGCCGCCCGGGACTTCCCGGCGGTGACGGCGGCGGCCCGGGCCAGGTTCGGGCCGGACGTGCCGCTGTTCCTGCTCGGCCACAGCATCGGCGGGCAGGCCGCCGTGCTGGCCGCCGCGCGCGAACCCAAGGCGGTGGACGGCCTGGTGCTCGTCGCCTCCGGCACCGTGGACTTCCGGGGCTTCACCGGCATCGCCCGCCTGCGGGTACTGGCCAGCACCCAACTCCTCGCGCTGATCGCCACGTTGTGGGGTTACTGGCCCGGCCACCGGCTCGGCTTCGGCGGCCGCCAGCCCGCCCGGCTGATGCGCGACTGGGCCCGCCTCGGCCGCACCGGCCGCTTCGCGCCCGCCGGCGCCGACCTCGACTACGAACAGGCCCTGGCGGCGCTCTCCCTGCCCGTCCTCGCCGTCTCGCTCCCGGGCGACCACCTCGCCCCCGCGAGCGCGGTCGACCGCCTGGTCGCCAAGCTCCCCGCCGCCCAGGTGGAGCGCCGCCACCACACGCCCGCGAACGGCGAATCCGCCGACCACGTCCGTTGGGCCCGCTCCGGCGGCGGGATCGCCGAACTGATCACCGGCTGGCTGGCCGGGCGCTGACGAGAACAGACGGAGGCAAGGACACTCATGGGGGAGAAGCGGAATCTGCTCCCGCTGTCCGAGGAACAGGGCGCGCCCGTAAGGGACTTGGCGGCCCGGGAACGGATCCTGGAGACCACGCTGCGGGTGCTGTCCCGGGTCGGCTACGCGAGGGCGACGGTCGGCGGCATCGCGCAGGAGGCCGGCGTCGGCAAGGCCACCGTCTACCGGTCCTGGCCGCACAAGGCCGCACTCACCCTGGACGCCGTACGCACCCGGCTGCCGGACATCCCGGTGGACGACCTCGGCGACAGCCCGCGCGAAATCCTCGCCGTGGCCCAGGCGCTGGCCGGCCTCTACGGCGCCCCACAGGTCCGGGCCATTCTGCCTGCGCTGATCTCGGACGCCGCCACCGACCCCGAACTCGCCCACCGCCTGCGCACCGAGCTCATCCAGCCCCGCCGCGACCGCTCCGCCACCGTCCTGCGCCGCGCCGTCACCCGGGGCGTCCTCCCTGCCGACACCGACGTCCTCACCCTGCTCGACATGTGGGCCGGCCTGATGCTCTTCCGCGGCATCGTCCTCGACGGCGACCTCGACGAGCGGGGCGTCCAGGCCCTGGTGTCGGCCGCGCTGGCCTCCCCGCCAAGGGTGCCGTGAGAAGCCGAAAGGGCCGGCCCGCGGAGGGCCGGCCCTTTTCAGGGCCTCAGAGCAGCGTCGACCAGTAGTACCAGAAGCGGGTCAGGATGAGCAGGCCTATCAGCAGGAAGCCGGCGGCCGGGACCAGCCACTGGTGGTTGAGGGTGGCCAGGCGGCGGACGGTGGGTGGGGTGGGGAGGATGCCGGTGCGGATGTTGTGGATGGTGGTGGACCAGAAGAGGGTGATGACCACGGCCCAGACCACCATGCAATAGGGGCACAGGGCGCCGATCTCGTACAGGGCCTGGCGGATGAGCCAGGCGACGAAGGCGAGGCCGACGAGGCTGCCGCCCTGGAGGGCGAGCCAGAACCAGCGGCGGTAGGAGGCGCCCGCGAGCAGGCCCGCGCCGATGGCGGCGAGGGCGCCGAAGGCGGCCAGGCCGAGGATCGGGTTGGGGAAGCCGAAGACTTCGGCCTGTTCGGTGCGCATGACCGAGCCGCAGCTGATGATCGGGTTGATGTTGCAGTTCGGCTGGAAGGCCGGGTTCTCGATCAGCCGGATCTTGTCCAGGGTGAGCTGCGCCGAGGCGGCCAGGCCGAGCAGTCCGCTCAGCAGGATCAGCCAGGAGAAGCGGCGGCTCGCTGCGCCCTTGATTGCTGGGGTGGTGTCCCGGGCCGTGGTCATCGCGTCACCCGCCCAGGGTCTGCTTGACCAACGCGCTGAACTGCTCGCCGTTCAGCGCCTTGCCGTCCTTGCCGATCACGTCGAGGGTCTTGCCGTCGAGCTTGACGGTCGGGGTGCCGGTGACGCCGCTCTTGTTGAACGCGGCGGCGACCTTGGTGGCCCAGTTCTTGTAGGTGCCCTCGGTGACCGCCTTGGTGAAGGCCTCGGTCTTCAGGCCGGGGACCTGGCCGGCGAGGTCGAGGATGTGGTTGACGTCGCCGAAGGCGTCCGAGCTCTCGGCGGGCTGGTTGGCGTAGAGCACGTCGTGGAACTGCTTGAACTTGTCGACGCCCTCGTTCAGCGCGGCGCCGGCCGCGGCCAGCGCGGTCTTCGAGCCCTTGCCGCCGAGGTTGTTGTCGAGGAACGCGGCCATGTGGTACTCGATCTTGTACTGGCCCTGGTCGGCGAGTTCCTTCGCGGCCGGCCCGGACGAGGTCTCGAAGGCCTCGCAGACCGGGCAGCGGAAGTCCTCGTACACGGCCAGGGTGTGCGGGGCGTCCGGGTTGCCGTAGACGACCACAGTGCTGTCGGGGCCGGTGGCGTTGGCCGGGACGGCGATCGGGCCGCTCGCGGAGTCGGAGTTCTTGGAGGCGTTCACGGCGAGGGTGGTGCCGCCCGCGATCACGGCGACGGCCGCGACGACCGAGATGCCGATGGTGAGGGCGCGGCGGCGCTTGGCGCGCAGCGCCTCCGCCTGCTGGGCCTGCTTCAGGCGCTCGCGGGCCGAGACCGTCTTGGCGGACTTGTGGGTGCTGGGCATGGTGATCCGTCTCCTCTGCACCCGGCGGGCGGCGCGGCCCGGCTCCCAGGTGGTCTCACCTGGACGGGAGCAGGGGCGGGCGGCGGCCCGGCGGGGTGCGGGTCATGAAAAGTGAAGGGGCAGCGGGATGCCCGGAGACGGCCGCGGAACGCGTCGTGCGAAGTGGCGGGGCCGTCAGCAGGCGAGGGCCAGCTGCGGCGGTCCGCGACGCGGGGCGGGGGTGTGGACGGCGTCCTGCGGACGGCGCGGGGCGGGCTCGACGCCGGCCGGGGGCAGCAGCTCGGCCGGGCAGGCCGGGCGGGCCGCCAGGAGCAGCGCGCGCCAGTGGCCGGGCAGCAGCCGGGCCACCGTGCGCAGGGCCTCGCCGACCCCGTCGAGGGCGGCGTCGGCCAGCCGCAGCCAGGCCGCGGCGGCCAGTGCGACCACCAGGTGCACGCCGAGCACCAGCAGGCGCAGCATGCTCGCCGAGTTGTGCGTCCACTCGGCGAACAGTTCGGAGCCGCTGACCCGGTCGCCGCCACAGACCAGCAGGTCCACGCCGTGCATGGGCCGGGAACAGGCGTCCTGGCCGAGGTTGAAGACGGTGTTGAGCAGCAGTTCGACCGGTACCAGCACCGCGGACAGCAGCAGGAAGTGGCGGCGTGCGCCGTCCAGCAGGACCGCGAGCAGGAAGACCGCGACGCAGGCGACTGCGACCAGGGTGAGCGGCAGGGCACGGCCGGTGATCACCACCTGGCCGAACGCGGCCAGCGGCACGGCGAGCGCGGTGAACACCGCGCCCCGCAGGGCTCTGGTCGCGTGAATGCCGGTCATGGCTCCGGAGTATGCCACGCCGAAGGTCCCGGGCACGAGGGCCCTTCGGCCCCGGCGATGGCCGTCCGACCTGCGGATAAGCCCTGGATAAAGGGGACTTGGGCGTGTGCTGGGGCTGCGGCCGGGACGATTGGTGCCTGGTCGGCCGGGGGTGCGGCGTGGGTCTTGTCACGCTCCTGTTGTGGTCTGCGCCACACTCCCGGCCGGTCGGTTCACCAGAGAGCGGCGCTGTGCGCCCGCACCCTCGCGTCGATCTGCGCCAGCAGCTCCTCGGCGGGCAGCGGGTCGAGCCGGCGGCCGTCGCGCAGCCGCACCGCGAGGGTGCCGTCGGCGGCCTCGCGCGGACCGAGCACCACCTGGTACGGCGCGAGCCGGGCCTCCCGGACCCGGGCGCCCAGTGAACCGCGGTCCGCACCCAGCACCCCGGCCCGCAGATCGAGCTCCAGACAGCGGGCGGCCAGCTCGCGCGCCGCACCCTCCTGCTCCTCGCCGAGCGGCAGCACTGCCAGCTGCACCGGCGCCAGCCACGCCGGGAACGCCCCGCCGTGCTGTTCGATCAGCTGCGCCGCCGCCCGCTCCACACTGCCGAGGATCGCCCGGTGCACCATCACCGGCCGGTGCTTCGCCCCGTCCGGGCCGATGTAGTGCAGGTCGAACTGCTCGGGCTGATGGAAGTCGACCTGCACGGTGGACAGGGTCGACTCGCGGCCCGCACCGTCCACCACCTGCACGTCGATCTTCGGTCCGTAGAACGCGGCCTCGCCGACGCCCTCCTCGTACGGCACACCGAGCTCGTCCAGCACCCCCACCAGCAGCGCGGTCGCCCGCTCCCACAACTCCGGCCGGGCCACGTACTTCCCGCCGCCCCCCGGCAGCGACAGCCGGTAACGGGACGCGGTGATGCCCATCGCCCGGTACGCCACCGCGATCAGCTCCAGTGCGCCGCGCGCCTCCTCCGCGACCTGGTCCAGGGTGCAGAAGATGTGCCCGTCGTTCAGCTGGATCGCCCGCACCCTGGTCAGCCCGCCCAGCACCCCCGACCGCTCCGAGCGGTACATGCCGCCCAACTCGGCCATGCGTAGTGGTAGTTCACGGTAGCTACGGGGGCGGGAACGGAACATCACGGCGTGGTGCGGGCAGAGGCTGGGGCGGAGGACGAGCTGGTCGTCCTCGCCCATCGAGAGCGGCGGGAACATGTCGTCGCGGTAGTGCGCCCAGTGCCCCGAACGCTCGTACAGCTCACGCTTGCCCAGCACCGGCGAATACACGTGCCGGTAGCCCGCGCGCCGCTCCAGGGCGCGGATGAAATCCTCCAGGCTCTGCCGCACCACGGCGCCGTCCGGCAGCCAGAACGGCAGACCCGAACCGATCAGCGGATCGGTGTCGAACAGGTCCAGCTCGCGGCCCAGTTTGCGATGGTCGAACACGGCGGTCTCCTCACCGGAAGGGGGACGAGCCGCCACGGCCGCACATGCGAAAGCCCCGGGCGCTCGGCCCCGGGGCTTGATCAGAACAGCAGTCAGCGCGCCGGGACACTCTCCGGCGTCGTCGTCAGCATCGCAGCGCGCTTCATGGCCGGAACGGTAGCAGGACGGGCTGCGGGACGCACGGCGTTTGTACGCCAACGGGCGTGCCAGGATGGGCCGGTGATCGACAACGAGCCCCTGCTGCGCGGCATCGCCGCCAACCCCGGCGCGCCCACCGCCGTCCTGCTGCGCCTGCTCGCGTCCGAGGCCAAGGCCGCGTGGCCGGTGTTCACGCAGCGTCGACTGCCGGACGAGTTCGTCGAGGCGGCGCTGCGCAGCCCCGACGCGGGCGTGCGGAGGGCGATCGCCGGGAACCCGTGGCTCAGCGACGAGCAGTGCCTGAGGCTGGCGGGCGACCCGAACGATCTGGTGGCGGTCAGGCTCTTCTCCGGCAAGTACGCCGAACGGCGACCCCGCCCGCTGTCCGACGCGGTGCTCGAACGGATCCACCTCGCCACCTTCGAGCGGACCGCGCCGCACCTCACCCTCAACGAGATCGTCGGCGAACTGGACCGCTGCGGCGCCATCACCGCCACCTTCCGCCGCCGGACGGCCAGCCACCCGTCACCCCAACTGCGCCTCCAGGCAAGCTACTTCCTCGACGCGCTCGACGAAGAGCAGCGCGCGGCCCTGCTGGACGACCCCGATCCGGAGGTCCGCGCCGCCGCCCGGCGCTACCGCGCCCCCATGGCGCTGACCGCCGAGGACCTCGCCCACGCCGGCGCCGACCGCAACCGCGCCTACTGGTACGCCACCCGCCTCGTCCCGCCCGAGCTGTTCGAAGCCGGCCTCGCCGACGGCTACGCCTACAACCTCGCCGGAAATCCGCACCTCACCCGCGAAGAGATCCACCGCCTGGCCGCCCACCCCGACCCGCACGTGCGCCACCGCGTCGCCGAACGCGACGACCTCACCCCCGAGTTGATCGCCCTGCTCGCTGCCGACCCAGACCCGGGCGTCCGCCGGCGTGCCGAGGTCGAACCCGCCCCGCGCAGGCGCGCCGAGACCCTGGCCGTCAACTGGGTCGACTACTCCTACCCGAGCGCCAATCGCTGGATCTTCCGTAACTCCCTCGACCGTCCCGCCCTCGACTGGTACCACGCCTGCGCCCGCTCCCCGCATCCGCTGCTGCGCCGCGCCGCCGCCACCTGCCCCGAACTCGACGCCCCGACGGTCGAGTTGCTCGCCGCCGACCCCGACCCCGAGGTGCGTCAGCTGCTCGCCCTGTGCCACCCCGATGCTCCGCCGGCCCTGCTGCTGGAGACCTATCTCGCCGTCCCCGAACACCGCCTCCGGCTGCGCCTGCGGGACACGTTTCCGAGCCGGGGCGTGCCCGCCGAACTCGCCCGGCACGACGATCCCGAGGTGCGCGAACTCGCCGCCGCTGACCCGGAGTTCGACGGCGACCTGGCCGCGCTGCTGGCCGACCCCGACCCGAGCGTCCGCCGCGCCGCCGCCGCGAACCCCCGCACGCCGGTCGGCACCGTTGCCGCGCTGCTCGCCGATCCGGACGCCGCGCCCGAGTTGCGGGAAGGGGCCGCTGCCAGTGCCCATCTGACGGAACGTCAGATGGGCGAACTGCTGGACCGGTTGGAAATTCCTCGCTGACGGGGTGAGCGCGGTGCTATTTGTGTGAGTGCCAATGACGGGTCACCGAGAGGGTGTTGTTCACCATGCAGAACACTTCCGCCGACCGGCTCAGCCTGCTCGTGCTGGGTGGCACGCGGTTCGTGGGCCGGGCCGTGGTCGAGGCCGCGCTGGCCGCGGGCCACCAGGTCACGATGTTCAACCGCGGTCTCAGCGACCCCGGGCTGTTCGCCGAGGCGGGCGTCGAGACGCTGATCGGCGACCGCACCGCGGACCTGTCCGCGCTGGAGGGGCGCCGCTGGGACGCCGTGATCGACGTCGCGGGGTATCTGCCCGAGGTGGTGCAGCGTTCGGTCACCGCCCTCGGGGATCGCGTCGGCCGGTACGTCTTCGTCTCGACGATCTCGGTGCTCGCCGACCTGTCCACCGTGCAGGACGAGGACGGCGAGGTGCTGGAGCTCGTCGAGGGCCTGCCGCCGATCCAGCTGTACGGCGCCAACAAGGCCGCCTGCGAGCGGATCGTGCTGGACGCGTACGGCGAGCGCGCGAGCATCGTCCGACCCGGACTGATCGTCGGCCCGTACGACACGACCGACCGGTTCGCGTACTGGCCGCGGCGGTTCCGGCGCGGCGGCCGGGTGCTGCTGCCCGGCGACCCGGCCGACCCGACCCAGTTCATCGACGTCCGCGACCTCGCGGCGTGGATCCTCGGCTGCGCCACCGGGCAGCGCGGCGGAATCCACCTGGTCACCGGCCACAGCATGCCCATCGGCGAGTTCTTCACCGCCTGCCAGGCTGTGGCGGGCTCCGACGTGGAGACGGTCTGGATCGGCACCGAGACCCTGCTGAAGGCCGGCGTCGCGCCGTGGATGGGCGTCCCGCTGTGGAACGGCGACCCGGACTACGCGGCGGCCAACCGGTCCGACATCTCCCGTGCGCTGGCTGCCGGGCTGACGTTCCGCCCGCTGGCCGAGACCCTCGCCGACACCCTGGCCTGGGACACCGCCCGCGGCGGACCGGCCCCCGACAAGGAGGGCCTCAGCGCGGCGGAGGAGGAACGGCTGCTGAACGCCGGATGATTGCGGACCGGCGCGCGGCGCCCACGCTCCGTTAGGGTGGTTGCTCGACCGGGCGGGCCAGCAGGGGAGAGACGTGATGGTGACGGCAGCGGACAGCACCCTTCCGGAGCTCGACGCCGAGGAACTCGTCCGCTGGCGGGCCGGCGGCGGGCGGCTGGTCGACCTGCTGACGGCCGCTCAACGGCTCGGCCCCGTAGCCGGGTTCAGGATCGGCGACCGGCAGGTGGTGCTGGTCACCGGGCCCGAGGAGGTCCAGCACGTGCTGGCCCGCAACCCCGACACGTACGTCAAGCACGGGCACCGCGCGAAGGTGCTGCTCGGCGACGGCCTGCTGTGCGCCGCCGGAGAGCCGTGGCGGCGCCAACGCAAGCTGCTGCAACCGCAGTTCACCGTCCGCGGCATCCGCACCTACGAGCCGCAGTTGCGCGCTGCGGTGGCGGCGCTCGCCGACCGGTGGCGGGCCGCCGCAGACAGCGGCGAGGCGCGCGAACTCGACGCCGACCTGCGGTACTTCTCGCTCGACGTGATCTGGCGCTCGCTCACCGCGCAGGCGCTGGACGAACCCACCTACCGGCAACTGGTCGCCGCCGGGGACAGCCTCGCCGCGATCCCCGCGTTCGCCCCCGCCACCGGCGAGACCGCCGCCGACTTCAGCCAGGCCGTCGCCGACGCCGACCGGGCCGCCGAGCACGCCATCGCGCTCGCCCGGAAGGCCGACGAACCCACCCTGATCGCCGTGCTGCTCCGTGCCGCCGGCGAACTGCCCGGCTACGACGAGAAGTTGGTGCGCGACGAACTGCTCACCCTGATGGTGGCCGGCTACGAGACCACCGCCACCACCCTCGGCTGGCTGTTCCTGCTGCTCGACACCCACCCCGAGCAGCGCGACTGGGCGCTGTCCGCCGGCCCGGCCGGTTCCGCGGAACGGGCGGCCGCGATCCGGGCGCTGATCGACGAGACGCTGCGGCTGTACCCCGTCGCCTGGCTGATGCCCCGGCACGCCGCCGAGACCGGCACCGTCGGCGGCCGGACCGTCCCCGCCGGCGCGACCGTCCTGCTGTGCCCCTACCTGACGCACCGCGACCCGGCGCTGTGGCCCGACCCGGAGACGTTCCGGCCGCAGCGCTTCCTGACCGCCGAACGGCGCCCCGCGCCCGGCACGTACTTCCCGTTCGGCCTGGGGCCGCGCGCCTGCATCGGCGCGCAGTTCGCGGTGCGGGAGATGACGCTGCTGCTGGAGGAGTTGCTGCCCGCCGTCCGGCCGGAGATCCGCGAGCGGCCCGGTGGGGCCGGGTACCGGCTGACCGTCCACCCGGACGGGCCGATCCGGGCGGTGCTGCGGCGGGATGCGGGGGACCGGGCTGCGGGGGACCGGGCGGTGGGGGATCCGGCTGCGGGAGATCGGGCTGCGAGGGACCGGGACGAAAACCGTTTGTGAGCGGGGCGGCGGGTTCGTCAGGATCGGCGCTGATGAAGACCGATTCGGATGCCCCGTCCCGTCCCGTCGCGCTGGTGACGGGAGTCGGCCGGACGGTCGGCATCGGCGCCGCCGTGGCCGAGCAACTCGCCGCCTCCGGCTGGGACATCGCGCACACCCACTGGACGCCGTACGACACCCGGATGCCCTGGGGTGTGGAAAAGGACGCCGTCGAGGCCGTCGGCGCGGCGATCCGCGCGCACGGCGCCCGGCAGCTCGCGGTGCCCGCCGACCTCGCCGACCCCGGGACGCCCGCCCGGCTGTTCGACCAGGTGGAGGCCGAACTCGGCCCCGTCACCGCGCTGGTGATGAGCCACGCCGAATCCGTCGACTCCGGGCTGCTCGACACCAGTGTGGAGAGCTTCGACCGGCACTTCGCCGTCAACACGCGGGCGAGCTGGCTGCTGATCCGCGAGCTCGGGCGGCGCTTCACCGGCCCGTTCGGCACCGGCCGGATCGTCGCCCTCACCAGCGACCACACCGTCGGCAACCTCCCCTACGGCGCCAGCAAGGGCGCACTCGACCGGATCACGCTGGCCGCCGCCCACGAACTCGCCCACCTCGGCATCACCGCCAACGCCGTCAACCCCGGCCCCACCGACACCGGTTGGATGAACGACACCCTCCGCGCCGACGTCCTCGCCCGCACGCCGTTGGCCCGACTCGGTACGCCGCAGGACGCGGCCCGGCTGATCGACTTCCTCTGCTCGCCGTCAGGGCAGTGGGTCAACGGTCAACTGTTGCGGAGCGACGGGGGATTTCGCGGGGTGTGACGGTGGGCGGTGTTCAGGCCTTCCGCTCGGAGCGTTCGCGCAACTCGCGGGTGCGGGCGGCGAGTTCGGCCAGGGAGAGGCCGGCGGTGCCGTCCGTCAGGCTGCCCAGGGAGGAGCCGTCCGCCCAGGCGCAGACCGGGAGTTCGCGCTTGTCGTCCCAGACCGCCGCGCAGGCGATCGCGCCGCCGAGCGGGCCGGGCTCGAACATGCGCAGGCCCGTGACGGCCGTGCTGTCGCGGAGGGTGGTGGTGTCGGTGTGGGAGTAGCCTCGGAGCATCCAGGCGGCCGCCTGGTCGGAGTCCGGCACCGAACCGCTCATCACCACCGCCAGCAACTCCGCCTGCGCGAAGCCGGTCGCCCCCGGCGGCCCGTACGCCACCACCTGAATGCTGCGGGGCACGAAGCGCTTGGCGTCGTCCGACTCGTACGCGGCCCGCAGTTGGGCCAGTTCCCGATCCTCCGTCACCCGTGACAGGCCCGCGAACTCGGCCGGCAGCGCGACCTTGCGCCGCTCCACCCCCGAGTCCATCGCCCCGGCGGCCAGTACGGCGAGCGCGAGAGCTGCCGCCGCCCCCACGCCGACGTCGAACTGCTTTGCCGTCAGCTGCCGGTACCACGGCACCGGCGGCTGCGGCTCCTCGTCCGCCGCCCAGAGTGCCCGCGGGCTGTCGCACCCCGACTGCGGATGCTGCGCGGTACCGGTCACTGGCTCCCCCGACTGAACTGAAATCAGATCGTCCGATCGAACGATGGCGAGCACTTTACAAGCACGCTGACCAGGGGCGACGCGGGGGCTGGGAGCGTTGGTGGCTGGTCAGGTGTTGGCACGGGCCGGGGCGTGGTTGCGGAGCGTCGGAGTGAGCACGAGGGCGACCGCGGTGAGGGCTGCGGCGGTGTACAGCGGGCCGGTCGGAGTGGGAAGAGTGGCGGCGGCGAGGAGAGGGCCGGCGGTGGCGCCGAGGTTGAGGGCGGCCGTCGCGTAGGCCCCGGCCATGGTGGGTGCGCCGGTGGCGGTGGCCAGGGCACAGGTGATCAAGGTGCCGCCGACGGCGAAGGAGAGCGTGCCGAGCACGGGTACGAGGACCGGCAGTGCGATCGGGAAAGCGGCCAACGCCGCCCAGCCGAGCGGCAGTAGCGGGCCCGCCACCGCGAGCAGTCGCAGCGGATGCCGGTCGGCGAGCCGCCCCGCGACGGTCACGCCCAGGACCGTGCCGAGACCGAACAGCACCAGCACCACCGGCACCCAGTGCCGCCCGAACCCGGCCGGGCCGGTCACCACCGGGGCGAGGAAGGTGAACGCCGCGAACGTCCCGGCGTTCACCAGCGCGCCCAGCAGCAGCACCCGAAGGAGCCGGGGGCGGGCGAGCTCGGCGAGTTCCGCGCGCAGGGCCGAACGCCCGGATCCGCCTCCGCCCGGGACGCCCCGCAGCACCCCGACGGCGGCCGGCCCGCAGAGCACCGCCACCGCCCAGAACGAGGCACGCCAGCCCAGCAGTTGACCGAGCAACGCCCCCGCCGGGACCCCGACCACGGTGGCCACCGTCGTCCCCGACAGCAGCACACCCACCGCCCGCCCCCGCCGCTCGGGCCCGACCAGGTCGGCCGCCGCCGTCACCGCCAGAGCGAGGAACCCGGCGTTCGCGAACGCCGCCACCACCCGGCTGACACACAGCACCGGGAACGATGCGGCCGTGGCGCCGAGGACGTGGGCCGCCGCGAACAGCACGAGGAAGGTGAGCAGCCCGGCCCGGCGCGGCCAGCGGCGGGCCAGCGCCGCCATCGGCGGGGCGCCCGCGACCATGCCGACCGCGAACGCCGAGGTCAACAGGCCGGCCGTGCCGACCGGGACGCCGAGCTCGGCGGCGAGATCCGGCAGCAGGCCGGACAGCATGAACTCCGAGGTACCCATGGCGAACACGGCCAGGGCGAGCAGGTACAGGGCAAGAGGCATCGCGCGGAACTCCGGGGTGAGGAGCGGAAACGGACAGCCGTCTCGTCACCAGGAGTCCAGGAACTGTGGTCGCGTTTCAGCGCCGCGCGGCCCCTCGGCGGGGCAGGCGCGGCCCGGCAGGGCGGACTCAGGTGCTCAGGGGCCGACGGCGGGGCCGAAGACCCCCACCTCGTCCGACTCGGGGCTCACCACGCTGCGCACACTACCGAACGCCGGCCGTGCGGTCATCTTCGGCCGCCAACGTGCGTCAGTGGTAACGGGTTTCCGGCTTCCGGTTCAGGTGTGGCGCCAGTTGGAGACCTCGGCCTCGATGTCCACCGGCGCGACGCCGAGCGGTGGGCCTTCGACGGGGCGGCGGAGGGCTGCGTCGATACGGGAGTTGAGCTCGGCGAGACGCTTGCGCAGCAGCGCCTCGGTGGGTGCGAGGCGGGCGGCGTCGAGTGCCTCGTGCAGCTCGTTGCGCAGGACGAGAGACGGGGGCAGAGAACTCAGGCCCTCGCGTTCCAGCTTCTCCCGGAGCCACCACATCTCGTGGTACGGCCGGTTCTCGTGGGCGAGCGGTTTGCCCGCGCCCGGCAGGTTGTCGAACTCGCCGCGCTCGGTGGCCTCCCGGATCTGCCGATCGACCCAGCTCTCGAAGGTGACGCCAGGGGGCTTGCGGTCGGTCATGGCCGGCTCCTCCCGTTCTTCCGTGTGCGGACGGCTGCTCCCACCAGCCTACGTCCTCGCCCAACTCGGCGACTGGGGAGGGGAAATGATGCGCACGGTCTCTTGTCGCAACTGGTTTGTCGTGCAAACCTGATGGCATGACAGACGCAACGGTGCCCTCGAACGGCACACCGCACGAAGTCCTCGCCGGCCTGGGCGAGTTGACCCGCAAGGTGCGTGCCGCCCAGCGCGGCACCTGGTTCCCGCTGCTGCTGCTCGGCGGGCTCACGCTCGGCGGGATCCTGGTCAGCCGCCTCACCTACCAGATCCTGTCCGTCCCCTGCCCCGAACCCGCCGCGGGCGCCGACTGCACCCTCGTCCGGCAGGGCTCGCCGCTCTACTGGCCGATCGGCCTCGCCCTCGCCTACCTCGCAACCGCGATCTTCTACGTCCGCCGCGCCCGTCGCCGGGGCGTCGGCACGGCCGTCCGGCCCTACGTCCTCACCGGACTCGCGCTGCTCGCCGTGGTGGCCGCCACCTCGCTCTGGGTCACCCGGAACGGGATACCGCAGCCCGGCGCGCCGCTCGACTTCTGGGGCCTGCACCTCGCCCCCTCGTCCCCGGCGGCCAGGTTCCTCTCCCGGCTGACGGGCGGCGCCCTGGCCGTCGGGCTGCCGCTGCTGGTGCTGGCCCGGGTGGAACGCAGCCGCACCCTGCTGCTGCTCGCCGCGCTGTACCTGGCCGTCGAGCTGGTACCGCTCACGCCCGGCTGGGCGGGCATCCCGATGACCTCGCCCTGGGCCTTCCTGCCGCAGTACGCCGTCCCCGGCGCGCTCCTGCTGCTCGGCGCGGTCGGTTTTGCGCTGGCGGAGCGGTCCGGGGGGCGGTTCGGTGGGCGTTCCGATGGGCGCGCCGCGTGATGACCGAACAGCCCGAACAGCACCCCGCAATCGGCCTGGACGACGTCGTTCATCAACGCGTCCGCCTGGGCATCCTGACCGTCGCCCACCAGGCGCGCCGGGTCGAATTCGGCTTCCTGCGCACGGCACTCGGTCTCACCGCCGGCAACCTCAGCCAGCATCTGACGGTGCTGGAGAAGGCCGGACTGATCGCCATCGAGAAGGGCTACGAGGGTCGCCGCGCCCGCACCTGGCTCACCCTCACTCCCGCCGGTGACCGGGCGCTGCAGGACGAGGTTGCCCAGCTCAAGCGGCTCATCCAGCAGATCGAGAGCGGTAGTTCGGGATCGGCGTCCTGATTTCCGTTCGGGCGGTGGGCAGTTGGCGGACGGCGCGGCTGCGTGGTGTTCGTTCGGTTGCCGAACGGGCCGATGGTGGATGCGAACACCCGCCGCCACCTTGGTACGGCGGTTGTCGCGGTCACCTACGAACTCCAGAACCCCGATGACAGCTGGGACCAGCCCGCCGTGGTGTCCCTCGCCCGGATGTTCGTGGCCCGGGTCCAACAGGCCGAACAGGGCCGGACCCCCGACGCCTCCGTCCGCTAGCGCTTCCGTCGCGCGTAGGCTGCCGTCCCGTCCGACCTTCTGCGACGAGGACTCAACCATGAGCAGCCGCACCACCGTTCGCCTGATCGAGACCGCCGACGCCGCACCGATAGCCGCGCACCGCGCGCGGGACGTCGAAGCCTTCCGGCGGTGGGAACCGGCCCAACCCGCCGCGTTCTTCACCCCGGAGGGCCAGGCCGAGCGGATCGACCGACTGCTGGCCGCCCACCGCGCCGGGACGGTCTGGCCGGGCGTGGTGCTCGCCGACGGCGAGGTGATCGGGCAGGCCACCGTCAGTGGCATCCTTCCGCAGCCGCACCTGCGCCGCGCCTCCCTCGGCTACTGGATCGCCACCACCGCCCAGAACCAGGGCCACGCCGGGCGCGCCGTCGGCCTGGCGCTGAAGGTGATGGCGGACGAACTCGGGCTGCACCGGGTCGAGGCGTCCACCAATCTGGACAACCTGGCGTCCCAACACGTGCTGCGCCGCAACGGGTTCAGCTCGTACGGCGTCGCGCATTCGTCGATTCTGCTCGACGGGCGGTGGCACGACTCACTGCTGTGGGAGCGGCTCCTCGAGTGACAGGCGTCCTCGACATTCTCGCGCGGGTTCAGGAGTAGTTGACGTCGCATCGGGTGCGGGCCGAACTCACCCGTATGCATGGCGGATCGGCTGGGCTCCGACGGGAAGTGATCGGCGGGGCGTACGGTCGGGCGCATGCGGATTGTCATTGCTGGTGGTCATGGTCAGATCGCGCTTCGGCTCGAACGGCTGCTCGGCGCGCGGGGAGACGAGGTCGCGGGGATCATCCGACGGCCGGAGCAGGCGGGGGAGTTGCTGGCGGCGGGTGCCGAACCCGTGGTGTGCGACTTGGAGTCGGCGTCGGTCGCCGAGGTGGCCGGGCACCTGGAGGGTGCCGACGCGGTGGTGTTCGCCGCCGGGGCGGGGCCGGGTAGCGGGGCGGCGCGGAAGGACACGGTCGATCGTGGGGCCTGCGTGCTGTTCGCGGACGCGGCGGAGGCAGCAGGCGTGCGGCGCTTTCTGGTGGTGTCCTCGATGGGGGCGGACCGGGAGCCGCCGGCGGGGACCGATCCGGTGTTCGCCGCGTACCTGCGGGCCAAGGCGGCGGCCGACGACGACGTGCGGTCCCGCCCCGGCCTCGACTGGACCGTCCTGCGGCCGGGCCGGCTGACCGACGAGCCGGGCGGCGGAACGGTCGAGCTGGCCGAGCACACGGGGCGCGGGTCGGTCTCGCGCGACGACGTGGCGGCCGTCCTTGCCGCGCTGCTGGCCGAACCGCGGACGGCCGGGCTGACGTTGGAGCTGATCGGCGGCAACTCGCCCGTGGACGAGGCGGTTTCGGCGCTGGTCGGTTAGCTGCGGTCGGTGCCGGCGGACATCGTCAGCAGGGTCTCGCGCAGGGTGCGGTGGAGGCCGGCCATGGTGCGGTGGGCCTGCGGGAGGTCGACGTAGATCGAGTTGATGTGCAGGCCGTCGGCGTCCCGTTGGAACCACGAGGTGGTGCCGTTCACGCGCGAGACCCACACGTGGGCCATGGGGCGCCAGCGCGCGTGGTTTTCGGCGCCCGGGCACTTGCGCATGTCGATGTAGGAGAGGAAGTTCACCGGGAACGGCCAGCAGCGGCCGGTGAAGTGCTCGGGTGCGAGGAGTTCCCAGGCGCGGACGAAGGGCACGTCGATGTTCTCCATCATGGTGGTGAACCCGTCCCGGACTCCGGCGAGGAGTTGCGGGAAGTCGAGCTCCCTGGAGACGGAGAACTCGATCGGCAGGGTGTTGACGAACCAGCCGAGGGAGTCCCGCCAGGTGCCGCGGCCGCGTTCGCTGAGTGGGAGCAGGGCGCGGTAGAGGTCCGGGCCGCCCTCCGTGTGCAGGGCGGTTCCGACGGCGGCGAAGAGTCCCATGAACAGTTTGCCGCCCGCGTCCTGGCAGCGGGCCTCCAGTGCCGCGGTCTGCCGGTCGTCCAGCAGCGTCGCGGATTCGTTGACCGCCGGGTACAGGCGGCCGGGCTCGGTGCCGAGGTCCAGCGGGAAATGCGGGAAGATACCGTCATTTCGTTCGATGAACGATTTCCAGTACGCGAGGCGGTCGTCGTCGGCGTCGATGGATGCGTAGCGGTGGCGCTGCTCGCGGGCGAAATCCACGTAACTTCCGGCGGGCGGGAGGTCGGGGTCCTTTCCGGCGGAGTAGGCGGCATATGCCATTTGTACGTCGCGGACTACATTCGGCATTGACATACCGTCGGAGACGATGTGGTCGAACGCGAGGTAGACCGTGGTGGGGCCGATGTTCCGGAGGACGGCTCCCACCGTGTACGGCGGCCACTCCAGTGTGTCGATCTGCTTCTGAAAGCTGTCGTTCAGGAAGTCGCGGACCTCCTGCGAGGTGTCGAATTCGCCCAGGTGAACGGATTCCAGTTCGATGTCCTCGGGCCGGTGCACCGCACAGGACAGGTCACCCAGGAGCCGCTGGAACTCGCAGCGCAGGACGTGGTGCCGCTGCACGAGGTGGCGCAGCGCCGACTCCAGGGCCGGGCGGTCGAGCGGGCCCTCGATCTCGAACGTGACGGCGAGCCAGGAGGCGAGGGGCTCGCGGCTGTTGCGGGTCTCGTCGATGAGTGAGTGGTGCTTGTCCTGATTGAACGACGCGTTCTTGTCGATTTCTTCGCCGTGGCGGTCCGCGTACGCCACTCCCGAGGACCTGATATTCCACTGGACAATCTGCCCCGGCGCAATATCGGCCGCTTCCAAGGGTGCTTGGCGCATGCTGGTGTTCTCCCTAGCCGGAGGGGCGGTTCTGTGAATCGGCAAGGCGGAAGCGCCCACGCAAAGGGGCTGAATCGGCCGATTCAATACAGAACGTAACACCGCGCATTCGGGAAGTGTCTGATCGGCGCGGCACGAAAATGCGGTCGATTGGCGCCGTTGGGTTTGGACGGGGGAGTGTCAGGGGAAGTGCGGCAGGCTCGGGCGGGCCAGGGCCGCGGCGCCGAGATGGCCGGCGGCGCCGAGGCGGGTGGGGTGAGAGGCGGGTGGGGTGAGGGGGGTGGGAGGGGCGCGTGGCTGGTCGGTGCGGCAGGAAGTTGCGGTCGGGCGTCGTCGGGGTCAGATGCTGATCGGCAGGCTCGGGCGGGCCAGGGCCGCGGCGCCGATGAGGCCGGCGTCGGTGCCGAGGTGGGCGGGGGCGAGGGTGAGGTGGCGGGTGAAGGGGAGGGCCGCGTAGGAGGAGAGGTGGCGGGCGAGGGGTGCGAAGAGGACGTCGCCCGCGTTGGCGACGCCGCCGCCGATCACGGCGACGTCGAGTTCGACCAGGGTGGCAGTGGCGGCGATGCCGGCGGCGAGGGCGCGGGCGGCGCGGTCGAAGGCGGCCAGGGCGAGCGGGTCGCCGGACTCGGCGGCGCGGGCGACGCCGGTGGCGGTGGTGTCGCCGTCCGGGCCGGGGCGCCAGCCGCTCTCGGTGGCGGTGCGGGCGATGGCCGTGCCGGAGGCGAGCCCTTCGAGGCAGCCGCGCGAGCCGCACGGGCAAGGGCGGCCCTCGAAGTCGACGCTGATGTGGCCGAGATGGCCGGCGTTGCCGGTGGTGCCGGTGTGCAACCGTCCGTCCAGGACGAGTCCGGCGCCGACGCCGGTGGAGACCACCAGGCAGAGCGCGTTGCGGTACGGACGGGCCGCGCCGCGCCAGTGTTCGGCGGCGGTCATCGCGACCCCGTCCCCGCCGAGAACCACCGGCAGGTCGCCGACGGCCGGGTGCGCGGCGGCCTCGGCGCGCAGCGGAAAGCCGCGCCAACCCGGCAGGTTGACGGGGCTGACGGTGCCTTCGGCGATGTCGACCGGCCCCGCGCTGCCGATGCCGAGCGCCCGCACCCGGCCCCACTCGGGCCGCCCGGCCAGGTCGTCCAGGACGCGCGTGACGGCGGCCATCAGCTGGTGCCGGTCGCCGGTTGCCGGGGTCGGCACCTGGAGACGGTGCAGCAGGGTGCCCCGGGTGTCGACCAGGCCGCCGGCGATCTTCGTGCCGCCGATGTCCAGCGCCGCGAGCAGCGGTTCGTCGGGGGTCGCGGTGCCGGCCGGGGGGTGGCTCATGGTGACGTCTCCACAGGTGGGACGGGGAGCGCCGTGGTGCGTGGCAGGGCGCCGTCGGATCGGGTCCTGCGATTCTGACCGCCTCTGACAACGTTGTCCAGCGCGAGTCGGCTGCCGCGGGCCGAGGCTGGGGCCGGGGCCGGGGCCGGGTGCATGGACGGTCGGCGGTGGCGGACGCGTCAGCCCATGGTCGAGCGGCAAGCTGCCAGGTCAGGGCGGTGGCGGGGTGGCCGAGTTGGGGTGGGGTGGGGCCGGAGTGGGGCCGGTGTCGCGGGGGCGGGCGTGTGCGCGGCCGTTGGTGGCGGACCGGGTGAGCCTGTGGTCGTGTGTTCGGGGCGCGCCGTCGGCGGCGGGTGGCGGTTAGGTGATGGGCCGGGGTGCCAGGTCAGGGTGGGTGGCGGGGTGGCCGAGTTGGGGTGGGGTGAGGCCGGAGCGGGGGCGGTGTCGCGGGGGCAGGCGCGTGCGCGGCCGTTGGCGGCGGACCGGGTCAGCCTGTGGTCGTATGCTCGGGGCGCGCCGTCGGCGGCGGGTGGCGGTCAGGTGACGGGCCAGGGTGCCAGGTCAGGGTGGGTGGCGGGTGGCCGAGTTGGGGCGAGGCCGAGACGAGCTGTTCCCCGGCCTGCGCGACTCCGTCCTCGCCGGAGCGAAGCACGCCGAAGCGAAGCACGCCGGGCAGGTTCGGTTACCGCAGGCTGAGGCCCGATCGGAGCGGGCCGGAGGTACCCGCACTATTCTCCGTGGCATGACGAGCAGCCTCCGCACCGGTGTCCGACCGACCATGAAGGACGTTGCCGCGGCGGCCGGGGTCGGGCTGAAGACCGTCTCCCGGGTGGTCAACGGGGAGCCCGGGGTGACGGCCGGGACGGCGGGGCGGGTGCGAGAGGCGATCGAGGCGCTCGGGTTCCGGCGCAACGACAGTGCGCGGCTGCTGCGGACCGGGCGCACCGCGAGCGTCGCGCTGCTGCTGGAGGACATCAGCGACCCGTTCTCCTCCGCGCTGTCCCGGGCCGTCGAGCAGGTCGCGGCGGCGGAGGGGTGCCTGCTGTTCACCGGTTCCAGCGACGAACAGGCCGACCGGGAGCGGGAGTTGGCGCTCGCGTTCTGCGCTCGCCGGGTGGACGGGCTGATCGTCGTGCCGGCCGGGGACGACCACCGGTACCTGCTGCCGGAGATCGAGTCCGGCACGCCCGTGGTGTTCCTCGACCGCCCCGCCGGCGGCATCGACGCGGACGCGGTGCTCAGCGACAACGCGGGCGGCGCCCGCTGCGGCACCGAGCACCTGATCGCCCACGGCCACCGTCGGATCGGCTACATCGGCGACCAGCGGGCCATCCACACCGCCGCCGAACGCGAACGCGGCTACCGTGCCGCGATGGCCGGGGCCGGGCTTCCGGTGGACGAACGCTGGGTGGACTGCGGCCCCACCGACCGCGCCCGGGTCGGCGAGGCGGTGCGCCGTCTCACCACCGGACCGGACGCCGTCACCGCGCTGTTCACCGCCAACAACCGCGTCACCCTGGCCGCTCTGCACCACCTCCCCGCCGGTCACCGCCCGGCCGTGGTCGGCTTCGACGACCTGGAGCTCGCCGACCTGCTCACCCCCGGCCTCACCGTGGTCGCCCAGGACCCGGCCGCCCTCGGCACCCTCGCCGCCCGCCGCCTGTTCGCCCGCCTGGCCGGGGACGCCGGTGCGCCCACCCGGCTGGAGCTCCCCACCACGCTGATTCCCCGGGGCTCGGGCGAGATCCGCCCCTGATGTGTCCTGTCCGGCGCGGGAGATGACCAGGTCGAGCCAGTGCCGCTGGTCCGCGCGGATCCGGCCCGCCGGCAGGTCGAGCAGCCACGGGGATGAGGGTGCCGGGTCGTCGTGGCCGCCGTCTCCAGGACCTTCAGCACGTCCGTCGCCTGGCGCGAGCGGCGAAGCGCGCGACGCTACCAGAGGCGGCGGGCGGGCCGTGAGGGCCGGAGCCTGACGGGTGGGCGTGGTGATGATCACACCGGACGGGTTGACACCTGCGGGGTGCTGGGCGCGTCCAGAGTGAGGGAGAGATTTGCCAGTCGAGCAGATCGGGGAACGCATGGTGTCCGGCGAGCCGAACGAAGCGGTCGGGGCAGAGGGAACGGAAACGGACGGGTCGGCGGTACGCGCCAGGCGATGGCCCGTCCGGACACCGAAGTCGAGACCGCGTCGGGACGCGGGACACGAGGGTGCCGAACAGGGCGCGCGGCGTCGGTTGTCGAAGCTGCGCCCGGACTACCCGCGCACCGGCCGCAGCGGCTTACGGCGCTGGCTCCCGTCGTGGCGTCAACTGCTGCTGCTGGCAACGGGAAGCGTCGGCGTGCTGACCGTCGCGGCCGTGGTGATGTACATCCGGACGGACATTCCCAAGGACCTCAACGCGTTCGCCACCCAGCAGAACAACGTCTTCTACTGGGCGGACGGCACCGAGATGGCCCGCATCGGCCTGGTCAACCGGCAGGACGTGCCGCTGGAGCAGGTGCCCGAGCAGGTGCAGTGGGCGGTGCTCGCGGCAGAGAACGAGGACTTCTACTCCGACCCCGGAGTCTCGGTCAAGGGCATCGCCCGGGCGTTCTACCGGATGGGGTCGGGCGGTGACACCCAGGGCGGTTCGACCATCACCCAGCAGTACGTGAAGAACGCCTACCTGAACCAGCGCCAGGACTTCTCCCGCAAACTCGACGAGGCGTTCATCGCCCTCAAGCTCGACCAGCAGGTCGAGAAGCAGGACATCCTCAGCGGATACCTGAACATCAGCTGGTTCGGCCGCGGCAGCTACGGCATCGAGCGGGCCGCGCAGGCCTACTACGGCAAGGACGTGGACCAACTCAACGCCAGCGAAGGCGCGTTCCTGGCCGCCGTGCTGAAGGGCGCGTCGCTGTACGACCCGGCGCTCGGCGGCGAGAACCGGGCCCGGGCGGTGGAACGGTGGGGCTGGATCCTGGACCGGATGGTCAAGATCGGGAAGCTGTCCGCCGAGGAACGCGCCCGCTACACCGTCTTCCCCGAACCGCAGGCCCCGCCGCAACAGGCCGGCCTGAGCGGGCAGACCGGCTACCTGGTCGACCTGGCGAAGAGCTACGCGCAGAGCCACGCCGACATCTCCCCGGCCCAGTTCGACCTCGGCGGCTACCAGATCTACACCACCTTCGAGAAGCCCCGGCAGACCGCGCTCACCCAGGCCGTCCAGGACGCCGCGAAGAACCTCGACCCCGAGCACCGCCCTGCCGACCAGAACGTCCACCTCGGCGCGGCCTCCGTCAACGCGGACGGGCGCATCCTGGCCGTCTACGGCGGACCCGACTACCTGAAACAGGGCTTCAACAACGCCAACACCGTGAACGTGCCCGCCGGTTCGGCCTTCACCCCGCTGGTGTACGCCGCCGGCCTCGACCAGGGCGTCCAACGCGAACGGCAAGGACCCAGGGCGCCCGTGCAACCCACCACCAGCTACAACGGCGACAACGGCGTCGACCTCCAGACCCCCGAAGGCCCCTACTGGGCACGCGACGGGAAGAAGGCCAAGTCCGCCAACGACGGCGACCGCAACTGGGGCCCCATCAGCCTGCGGACCGCCGTCGAACAGTCCGTCAACGGCCCGATGCAGCAACTCGGCATGGACATCGGCCTCGACAACGTCCGCAAGAGCGCCCTCGGCTTCGGGCTCCTCCCCGACAGCCTGGGCGACATGACCCCCGGCTTCTCGCTCGGCAACTCCACGCCCAGCGCGATCCGGCTGGCAGACGCCTACACCGCCTTCGGCGGACAGGGCATGCGCACCGACCCCTACTCCGTCGACCGGATCAGCCGCAACGGCGACGGCCTCGCCGTCGAACGCCCCACCGCCGTCCGGGCCGCCCCCGCACGCGTCGCCACCGAAGTCGACAACGCGCTGCGCGGGGCGGTCAAGGACGGCAGCGGCAAGGAGGTCGGCCAGGCCGTTCCCGGCGCCGCCGGAAAGACCGGCGTCAACCAGGCCCGGACAGCAGGTTGGTTCGTCGGCTACCGGGGCGCCGTCACCACCGCCGTCTCACTGTTCCGGATGGACACCAAGACGCTCGAACTCCTCCCCCTGGCCGGGGTGGCCGGAGCCGCCCCGACCACCCCCGACTACACCACCCCCGCCGGGATCTGGGCCGCCTACATGAAAGCGACAGGATGATGCCGCCGCAGGCTACTTGAGGTAGGTCGGCCAGTCCGGCGCCTGGGCCGGATCGAGCCGGCGGAGCTGGTCCAGGACCTTCGGGTCCTGGGCATCCAGCCAGTCGGCGAGCTCCTTGAACGACACACAGCGCACGTCCTGCTTCTTGCAGACGGACTTCATCACGTCCTCGATCGCCTGCATGTAGATGCCGCCGTTCCAGGTCTCGAAGTGGTTCCCGATGAACAGCGGCGCCCGGCTGCCGTTGTAGACCCGCGCGAACCCGTCCAGGTAACCGTCGCGGGTCTGCTTCTCCCAGGCGTTGTACTTCTTCGGATCGCCGTGGGTGCTGTCGCCGGACTGATTGGCCAGGAAGTTGAAGTCCATCGACAGCACCTGGGTGTCACCGAACGGCAGCAGCTGGAGCGGAAAGTTCCACACCCCGCTGTTCTTCGACGGCCACACCTGGAACTCGCCCGGAGAGCTCGCGTCGTACCGCCAACCCAGCTCCTTCTCGGCCGGTATCAGGTTCTTCTGCCCCTCCAGGCACGGCGCGCGGCCACCCGCGAGATCCTTCCGGTAGTCGAACGGCAGCGGCGCCTCGCCGGTGAACCCGGTGTTGGTCTTCCAGTCGGTGACGAACGAGACGGCCTGGTCGATCTCGCTGCGCCACTCGTCGGTGCTCCAGTCGCCGCCGCCCTTCGGGCCGCAGAAATGGCCGTTGAAGTGGGTGCCGATCTCGTCGCCGTCCTGCCAGGCCAGCCGCAGCTGATTGAGCGTGTCCTTCACGTGCTGATCGGTCGGGAAGGAGATGGCCGCGCTGCCCGCGTCGTGCTGCGGCGGCCGGTAGAGCCCGTGCTTCTTCTCCGGGAGCAGGTAGATCCCGGAGAGGAAGAAGGTCATGGTCGCGTTGTTCTCCTTCGCCAGCTTCCGGAACCGGGAGAACAGGTGGTCGTCGTTCTCCAGCGCGCCGTCCCAGGAGAACACCACGAACTGCGGTGGCTTCTCCCCGGGTTTGAGCTTCTCGATCTTCAGCTGATTGGGCTGCGGCCCCGCGTCGGAGGTGGACCCGTCGCCCAGCAGCCTCACCTTGCCGTCCCAGGAAGGGGATGGGGACGGGCTCGCCGGGGGCGAGGCGGTGCCCGGCGCCGTGGTCTCCGGGTTGGTCGCGGAGAGCGACTGTTGCACCGGGGCGCTACTGCCACCCGTGGTCAGCCCCACCGCGAGCGCCGTGACCGCCCCGACCGCAACCACACCCGCCGCGACCTGAGCCGATCTGACCCGCCCCCTGCTGCCCGCCCGCTTGCCGTCCGTCATCGCTCGCCGTCCCCTCCGCCGTACGGCCGCCCGGCTGGCGGGCCGTCCGATCGGTATGACGTTCTGGAAGATCGAAACGTTTACTGATCCGGCCGATTTAGGTGACTGATGATCCATCATGTTGCTTTTGGTGGTCGAGAGTTGTGCGCTTCATGTGGTGGCGGTGGGTGTGTTTGAGGTGGGCATGTGCTGATGTGTGGTGTCGGACCGGCAAGTCCTGCCCGCCGCGGGCGACGCGGCGGGCACATTGTCGTCGATATGCTCCGCGGGTGCCTCTGAAGCGTTCGGACCTGGTCGATGTGGGAGCGGCGTTCGACCTCGCGGGTGCGGAGCCGCAGGTGTTCGCCGTCGGCGGGGCCACGGTTGCGCTCGGGACGGCGGCGACCGTGGTGATCGCGGGGGCGGTGGACGACCCGGCGGCCGGCGGCGTGTGGAACGACCAGGAACTGCGCCTACAGGGTCCGGCGCCTGTGCTCGCCGCAGCCAGGCTGACCGGGGTGGTGCCCTGTGGGAGCGCCGAGTTGGACACCGATCTGCCGGTTCACCTGTTCGCTCGGGTGGACGGACTCTGCTGCTACCTCGGCCTCGTTCGCCCTTCGGGGAGTGCGTGGACCGACGGCGAGCTCAACAGCTGCGAGTTGGCAATCGACCCGCCGTTGAGCCGCGAGATTCTCGACATCGTCCGCCCGACCGTCGCACCACCCGGCCTGCCGGGGCTCGGTTGGCTCGACCATGTGGACTCGGAGCCGGGATGGGCGCTGGAGCTCTTCGTCACGGGCTGGCACCCGGAGGCGGTTGAACCGCAGGCGGTCGGCGAGATACCCCGCTCCATTCCGCCCGCACTGGCCGACTTCTACCGGCTCGCGGCGAGGTACCCGGGCATCCTGGGAGGCCAGAACCGGATCAGGTCGGTCGGCGCGGTGCGTCCCGACAGCAGTGCGGGCTTCCTGGTCTTCGCGGACGAGAACCAGGGCGGGTGGGACTGGTCGATCCCGTGGGAGGTCGATGCCACGAACAGCGACCCGGCGGTGTGGGTCGGCGAGTTGGGCGGGGCCGCCGTTCTGGAGCAGGAGCCGCTGAGCAGGTACCTGCTGCAATTCTCGCTCTACGAGGCGGCCTCGACCGCCCCGTTCACCGCTGCCTTGCGGAACTTCCCCAAGCACCTGCTGCCCGTGCTGGGGCCCTGCCTGCAGGGCGTGCCGCTACGGACGTTCATGGCTCCCGTCGCGCCGACCGACTTCCTGGTCGGACCGGGCATCGTTGCCGGCGTCTCGCCGAGCTATTTCAACGAGGACGAGGTCGACGTCTGGATCGGCGCCCGCCACCGCAGCGCACTCCATCCACTGCTCGAACTCGGCCTGCAATGGCAGCGGTTCGACGGGTAGCTGTGAGCACGCCGGGAGCTTCGGCGAAGACCGGTGCCGCAGGAGTGTCATACCGGAGTAGCCCCAGGCGAGTTGGCTCCGCAGTATGACGGCTTCGTACCCGTCCCACCCGTACCTTCTCACCCGTGCCGAAGAGCGCACGGGGAACGAGAGCAAGGGGACGGGCGATGCGCAGGCGGGGACGGGCGATGGCGGCGGTGGTGCTGGCGGCGACGGTGGCGCTGGGTGTGGTCGGGGCTTCCGGTGGGGTGGCGGTGGCGCAGGCGCCGGGGTCGGGCGGGCGGTTGGCGACGGCGGCGTTGCCGGTGCCGACGGGGCCGTTCGCGGTGGGGACCACCAGCGTGCACCTGGTGGATCAGGGGCGGGAGGATCCGTGGAAGGCCGGGCGGGCCCGGGAGTTGATGATCAGCATCTGGTATCCGACCGGGCGGGCCGCGCCGGGCGGTGAGCGGGCGGCGTACATGACGCCCGACGCGGGGGCGCACTTCGGTAGTGCCGGGAGTGCTGGGCAGATGAGCAAGGGCTTCGAGGCCGACCGCACCGACTGGTCGGGTGTGCGCACGCACGCTCGGGTCGATGTGCCGGCCTTGCCGGGCAAGGCCCGGCCGGTGGTGTTGTACTCGGCGGGGCTGGGGGATCCGCGTACCTGGGGTACCGGGCTGGTGGAGGATCTGGCGTCGCGCGGCTACGTCGTGGTGACGGTCGACCACACCTGGGAGGCGTCCGAAGTGTCGCTCCCGAACGGCGAGTTGGCCACCTCGATAGTCGCGGGGATGTTCGGTCAGCCGGGCCTGGACGTCGGCGCGCTGCTGCGCAAAATGATCGGCACTCGGGTGGACGACACCAAGTTCGTTCTGGACGAGCTGGCGCGGCTGAAGAACTCCGGCACGTTGCCGCCCGGCGTCGGCGCCGCGCTCGACCTCGAGCGGATCGGCATGGTCGGCCACTCCGGCGGCGGCTCCACCGCGCTTCAGGCCATGCACGACGATCCGCGGATCAAGGCGGCCGTCAACATGGACGGGCAGCTGCACTTCCCCGGCCCGGACGGGCACACCGGCGTCTACCTGACCGACGTGGCCGAGAAGGGCCTGGACCGCCCGTTCCTGCTGCTCGGCACCCGGAACGACGACTCCGGTCCCTACCAGAACCAGCCCGGCTGGGACGCCCTGTGGCAGCACAGCACCGGCTGGCACGCCGACTTCACCCTCGACGGCTCCCGCCACGGCTCGTACACCGACGCCGAATCCCTGCTGCCGCAGCTCGCCCGCCAGGGTGCGATCTCCACCGAGGCGCTGCACGGCGACATCGGAGACATCCGACCCGAGCGGGCGGTGCTCGCGACCCGGACGTACGTCGGCAGCTTCTTCGACCGCTGGCTGCGCGGCCACGACGACCACCTGCTGGACGGGCCCTCGGGGAGCTTCCCGGAGATGGTCTACGAGCCCTGACCGGCCAGCAAGTCAAGTGCCAGCGTGCGGAGTTGGTGGTCGGCTTGGCCGCCGCCGGTGGAGGCGAGGGGGTCGTCGGGGATCAGGCGGTGCGGGGAGAAGGCGAGGGCGCGGAGGGCGGGGCGGAGGGAGTCGGGGAGGTGGCCGGTGGTGGCGAGGGAGCGGAGGGCGGAGAGGCCCAGGTCGGTGGGGGTAACCAGGTCGGCCAGGACGGGAGTTGCCAGGGTGGGGGAGCCGGACAGGCGGTGGTGGGCGTCGGCGGCGGCGAACCGGATGTAGTCGCGGGCGGTCAGCAGTGGTTCGAGCAGCGGCAGGAGCGGTGCGGCGGCCGGGCCGAGGGAGGACAACTCGTCGGCGCACCAACGGGGTTGGGGGGATGAGGTGAGCAGCTCGCGGAACGCGGCGAGCGCGGGTGCGGCGTCGCCCGTCAGGCGGTGGTGGGCGACGGTGGCGGCGATCCGGAGCGAGGAGTCCTCGCTGCGGGCGGCGGTGGCGAGGTGGTCGAGCAACTCCGGCCCGAGGGTGCCGAGTTGGCCGAGCGCCCGGGCCGCGGCGACGGCGAGGTAGCTGGTGCCCTTGCGCAGGCAGTCGAGCAGTTCGGGCACGGCCGCGCGGGCGGGCTCGCCGAGCGCGGGGAGAGCGGCGATCAGGTGCAGGTCGGGGGCGGTGGCGAGCCGGCGGCGGATCAGCGGAACCAACCGGCCCGAGGGCATCAACCGGGCTGCCTCCGCCAGCAGTTGGGGATCGGAGTGGGGCGACAGCAGATCGAGGGCGCGCGGGTCGCGGGCGCGGACCAGGCCGAGCAGGGCGGACGGGTCGGTGGCCGCGTGAGCGAACAGGGTGTCGCGGAGGGTGGCGTTCGGGGCGGGCAGGCGCTCGATCCAGTGGGCGATGGTGCGCAGGTGGGCGGAGATGCCGTCGCGCTGGTGGGGGAGGGCGGCCAACAGCAGATCCAGGGCCTCGGGTTCGCGGTCGCGCCAGGTCTCGGCGATGCGTTCGGCCAGCCAGGTGCCGCGGGTGCCCTGGTCGCCGGCGGCGATCCAGCGGGCCGCGACCGCCAGTGCCGCGTCCGGGTCGCGGGCGAGCAGGCGGGTCAGCCGGTCGTCCAGGGTCCGGCAGTTCGCCCACGGCATGTCCCACGGCGGGCGCGCACCGTCGACGGCGAAGGTCTCGACCAGCTCGGGCGGGTACGGCGGGCCGTCGAGCTCGGCCGTCAACACGGCGGCGGCCAGCCGCACTTCGGGCACGTCGGAGGCGGACGGTGCCCGCCCCGGCGTGCCGAGGGTCAGCAGCGCGTCGGCGCGCACCTCGGGCACGGGGTCGTTCTCGAACAGCTCGCCGATCCGGGCCGTGACGTCGGCGGCGAGGTCCGGCGGCAGGAGGTCGGCGACGGCGGCGACCACCCGCAGGGCGGCCTGCCGGAGCTCCGGATCCGCGTCGGTCAGGCAGGGCAGCAGGTCGGGCAGCACCCGGCACAGCTCCGCGCAGACCCCGGACACCGGGTTGCGCTCCCAGCGGGCCGAACCGACCTGGCCAGGCTCGTGATCGGCCATCATCGCGAGCAGCAACAGCACATCGACCCGGCGGCCGGCCCCGTGCCGGGCGGCGTGCGCGAGGAACGGGACGGCGGGGCCGGACGCCGCGTAGACGTCGCCCTGGTGACAGACCGTGCCGAACAGCTCGTACACCGTCTCGTCGAGCGCCGCCGGCTCCGACGCGTACAGGCCGCAGATCAACTCGGGGACGTCCTCGGCCGAGCCGTACGCGTGCGAGAGTTCCGCCCAGTCGACCTGGTCGAGTTCGTCCGGCGACCTCATGCTGCGCACTCCTCGGGTGGATCGGGTACGGCCGGAACCCTATCCGGGGGTCAGGACAGCGGCGCAGACAGCACTGACGGATCGAATTCGGGTGCGCAAGTGGAACGCCAGGGTGGAGAGTTGGTCCAGGTGATCAACAAGGGGGGCACACAATGACTGGGACCGTACCGGCGGAGCAAGCTGTTCTGGAGCTGCTCGGGCCGCACTTCTCGACGCCGTCGGCCCGCCCCGAGATCGGGCCCGGCTGGCGGCAGCTGGTGATCGACTGTCATCGGGCGGTTGTCGCGGAGTTCCCCGACTACGAACTCGGGGCCGTGAAGCAGAAGTTCGCCGTGCTGGCCTTTCAGGCCTCGCCGAGGCCGTGGAAGCAGGGCGGCAACCGGAGCAGCGCCGACTCCGATCGCCTCCGGACAATCGTCGAGACCTTCGCCGCCCGCAGCGCGTCGATCTGCGAGCGGTGCGGCGCGGTCGGCCTCAGGCGCGAGGGGAGGCGGATCACGCTCACGCTGTGCTACCCGTGCGAACTGGCCGTTCCCCGGGACCTGAAGTGGCCGTGGCCGCTCCCGGACGACCCGGAGGTCTCGCCGTAGCGCGACCGGGACGGCGTCGCGGCCCGGCCGCGCTCGACGGCCCGACCGGTTCGTGGACAGGCCTGACGGGGCGGGGTTACCGTGCTGCTCGCGCTGCACATCTGCGATCGAGGAGCCGCCCCGATGATGGACACCACCCCGCTCGACCAGGGCTGGAACCTGCACCACGACGGGGAGTTGCTGCCCGCTGCGGTGCCCGGCTGCGTCCACACCGACCTGCTGGCGGCGGGGCTGATCCCCGACCCGTACCTGGGCGACAACGAGCTGGCCGTGGCCTGGGTCGGCCGCCGCGACTGGACGTACAGCCTCGACGTGCCCGCCGACGGCGGCGCCCACGAGCGCACCGACCTGGTCTTCGAGGGCCTGGACACCGTCGCCACCGTCACCCTCGGCGGCGTCGAACTCGGCACCACCCGCAACATGCACCGCAGCCACCGCTTCGACGCCACCGGCCTGGCAGGCGAGTTGACGGTGCGTTTCACCAGCGCCTACACGGAGGCCGAGCGGGTCCGGGGACTGGTCGGTGAGCGGCCCAACGAGTACCCGGAGCCGTTCCAGTACATCCGCAAGATGGCCAGCAGCTTCGGCTGGGACTGGGGCCCGACGCTGCCCACCGCCGGCATCTGGAAGCCCGTCCGGTTCGAGCGGTGGTCCACCGCCCGGATCGCGACCGTCCGCCCGCTGATCACCGCCGACGGCACCACCGGCCGGGTCGAACTGCACCTCACCGTCGAACGCACCGCCACCGGCGCCGGCCGTCCGCTCACCGCCCGCGCCACCGTCGCGGGTGCGCAGGCAGCGGCGACCCTCGACGGCGACACCGCCGTGCTCGTGCTGGAAGCCGCCGACGTCGAACGATGGTGGCCGCGCGGCCACGGCAACCAGCCCCGCTACGAACTCGCCCTCACCCTCAGCGACGGCGAGAACCAACTCGACACCTGGCAGCGGCAGATCGGCTTCCGCACCGTCGAGCTGCACCGCACCCCCGACGCCGCCGGCACCCCCTTCACGCTGGCCGTCAACGGCGAGCCGCTGTTCGTCCGGGGCGCCAACTGGATCCCCGACGACACCCTGATCACCCGCGTCACCCCCGCCCGCTACCGCACCCGCCTGCTGCAGGCCGTCGACGCCAACGTCGACCTGATCCGGGTCTGGGGCGGCGGCATCTACGAGCAGGACGCGTTCTACGACCTCTGCGACGAACTCGGCCTGCTGGTCTGGCAGGACTTCCCGTTCGCCTGCGCCGCCTACCCCGAGGAACAGCCCCTGCGCGGCGAGATCGAGGCCGAGGCCCGCGACAACGTGGTCCGCCTGATGCCGCACCCCTCGCTGGCGCTGTGGAACGGCAACAACGAGAACCAGTGGGGCTTCCGCGACTGGGGCTGGGAGGAGAAGCTGAACGGCGACTCCTGGGGCGAGGGCTACTACCTCGGCCTGCTGCCCCGGATCGTCGCCGAACTCGACCCCACCCGCCCCTACTCCGCCGGCAGCCCCTGGTCCGGCAGTTGGGACCACCACCCCAACGACGTCGACCACGGCACCCACCACTCCTGGGACGTCTGGAACCGCGAGGACTACGCCGAATACCGCGCCACCGTCCCCCGGTTCGTCGCCGAATTCGGCTGGCAGGCCCCACCCGCCCACGCCACCCTCCGCCGCGCCCTGCCCGGCGAAACCCTCGCCGCCGACTCGCCCGGCATGCTGCACCACCAGAAGGCCGGCGACGGCAACGGCAAACTCCGCCGCGGCCTGGAACGGCACTTCGACGTCCCCACCGACTTCGACCGCTGGCACTACCTCACCCAGGTGACCCAGGCCCGCGCCATCGCCACCGGCATCGAACACTGGCGCTCCCACTGGCCGCACTGCGCCGGCACCATCGTCTGGCAGCTCAACGACTGCTGGCCGGTCTCCTCCTGGGCCGCCATCGACGGCGACGGCCGGCTCAAGCCCCTGCACCACGAACTGCGCCGCCTGTACGCCGACCGGCTGCTCACCCTCCAGCCCGCCGACCGCGACGGCGCACCCCGCACCGCCCTGGTCAACCAGTCCGCCGAGCCGTGGACCACCACCCTCCACCTGCGCCGCCTCGACACCGCCGGCCGGCTGCTCACCGAGCACACCGAACAGGTCACCGTCGCGCCGCGCGCCGTCCACGAACTTCCGCTGCCGGAAGGCATGTTGACGGACGAAGGGGCGACCAAGGAGTACCTGGTGGCGGACGCGGACGGCCTGCGCGCCGTGCACCTCCCCGTCCCCGACAAGCAATTCGCCTACCCGCAGCCCGAGTTCGACCTCGACGTGACGGACGCCGGGGACGGCGCGGTGGACGTCCGGATCACCGCCCGCACACTGCTCCGCGACCTGCTGCTCCAGCCCGACCGCCTGCACCCCGCCGCCACCGCCGACCGGGGCCTGATCACGCTGCTCCCCGGCGAGCAGGTGACCATCGGGGTGCACGGCGCGGGCACCCCGAGCGCCGAGGAGGTGCGGCAGGCGGTGTTCTGCGTCGAGCCGTCGTGACCGCGCGGGTGCGGCCGTTGAGCTGAGCCGCCGTGCGGGCCCGGCCCGGTTCTGCCTTGAATGGGCGAGGTGCCCGCCGTTCCGTACGGGAGCGGGCACCGGCCCAGGATCGGAGAACGCACATGCCCCACTGCACGACCCGCGACGGTGTGGAGCTCTTCTACAAGGACTGGGGCCACGGCCGCCCCGTCGTCTTCCTGCACGGCTGGCCGCTCAACGGCGACGCCTGGCAGGACCAGCTGAAGGCCGTCGCCGACGCCGGATTCCGCGGCATCGCGCACGACCGCCGCGGCCACGGCCGCTCCACCCCCGTCTGGGACGGCTACGACTTCGACACCTTCGCCGACGACCTCAACGACCTGCTCACCAGCCTCGACCTGCGGGACGTCACCCTGGTCGCGCACTCCATGGGCGGCGGCGAACTCGCCCGCTACATCGGCCGGCACGGCACCTCCCGGGTGAAGTCCGCCGTCCTGCTCTCCGCCATTACCCCACTTTTGGCGCAGGGACCGGACAACCCCGAAGGCGTGCCCGCCGGCGTCCTCGACTCGCTCAAGGCCGGCATCCTGCGCGACCGCGCCCAGTTCTGGAAGGACACCGCCGTGCCCTTCTTCGGCGCCAACCGCGTCCACACCAAGGCCACCCAGGGCAACCTGGACGCGTTCTGGTCCATGGGGATGGCGGAGACCATCAAGGGCGCCGTCGAATGCGTGGACGCGTTCGGCTACACGGACTTCCACGCCGACCTGAAGAAGTTCGACATCCCGCTGCTGGTGGTGCACGGCGACGACGACCAGGTCGTCCCGATCGACGCGACCGGCCGCAAGACCGCCGCCCTCGTCCGCAGCGCGGTGCTCAAGGTGTACGAGGGCGGGTCGCACGGCCTGGCGATGGTGACCGGCGACAAGGAGCGCTTCAACCAGGACCTGATCGAGTTCCTGAAGTCCTGACGGGCGGGCGGGAAATGCGGTGGGCAGGCGGGGGAGCGGCTGCCAGGATGACCGCCATGACGACCACCACCACCGCCATCACCGCCCGGCAGGCTGCGCGCGACGCCCTGGAGGGGGTGGCCCTCGGCGACGCGTTCGGTGAGCGCTGGTTCAAGCGGTTCCGCGCGCCCGCCGAGGCGATCGAGCAGATCAGGGCCCGCCGGACTCCCGAGGAGTCGCCCTGGGAGTGGACGGACGACACCGCGATGGCACTGGCCGTCCACCGCGCACTGATCGACCAGGACGGCGTCAACCGCACCCAGCTCGCCGCGATGTTCGGCGCCGCGTACTTCGCCGACCCGGGTCGCCGCTACGGCTACGGCATGACGCGGCTGCTGCCCGTCCTCGCCGAACACCCCGAGCGGTGGGTGACGGAGGCCCGCGAACTGTTCGACGGGCAGGGCAGCCTCGGCAACGGCGCGGCGATGCGGGTCGCCCCGCTCGGCGCCTGGTTCGCCGAGGACCTGGACGAGGTCGTTGAGCAGGCCGAGTACTCCGCCGAGGTCACCCACGCCCACCCCGAGGGCATCGCCGGGGCCGTCGCCGTCGCCCTGGCCGCCGCGTTCGCCGCCCGCGGCCGCGTGCTGGGGGACGGCCCGACCGGGGCGGACCTGCTGCACGAGGTCGCCGCCCGCACCCCCGACGGGCTGATCCGCGACGGCGTCGCGGCCGCCGCCGCACTGCCCGCCGCCACCGAGCCCTGGCGGGCGGCCGACCTGCTCGGCAACGGGCAGCGGATCCGCGCCTCCGACACCGTCCCGTTCGCCCTCTGGTCCGCCGCCCACCACCTCGACAGCCTCCCCGACGCACTCTGGACCACCGCGGAGGGCCTCGGCGACGTCGACACCACCTGCGCCATCACCGGCGGCGTGGTCGCCGCCCGCACCGGCCTGGCCGACGTCCCGCCCGCGTGGCTCCAGCGCCGAGAGGGCCTGCCGGCCTGGGTGGCGGAAGGCTGAGCTCAGGCGGTCGGGTCGGCGTCCAGCGCGGCGAGTTGGGCGGGGGTCAGGCGAAGCGTCGCGGCGGCGAGGTTCTCGGCGAGGTGGGCGGGGTTGGTGGTGCCCGGGATGGCGAGGACGTGGGGGCCGCGGTGCAGGGTCCAGGCGAGGCGGACCTGGGCGGGGGTGGCGTCGAGTTCGGTGGCGACGGCGGCGACCCGGCGGTCCTGTTCGGCGGCCGCGGCGGCCTCGCGGTGCAGGCCGGCGATGGCGAAGAACGGGACGAAGGCGATGCCCAGTTCGGCGCAGAGCCCGAGCACCCCGGTGTCCTCGGCCCGCCGCCAGTCCAGCCCGAAGGAGTTCTGCACGCACACCACGGGGGCGATCTTCCGCGCCTCCCGGATGTGCTCGGGGCGGACGTTGGACAGCCCGAGGTGCCGGATCAGCCCGGCCTCGCGCAGTTCGGCCAGCGCGCCCCAGTGCTCGGCGACCGAGGCGCAGTCGGGGCCGTTGCGGCGCAGGTTGACCACGTCCAGGTGGTCGCGGCCGAGCTGGCGCAGGTTCTCCTCGACCTGGCCGCGCAGTTCGTCCGGCCGCGCCATGGTCTGCCACTCGCCGGACGGGGTGCGCCCGGGGCCGACCTTGGTGACCACCACCACCTCGTGGCCCCGCCAGGAGCCGAGCGCCCGGTTGATCAACTCGTTGGCGGAGCGCAGCGGCGAGAAGTAGAAGGAGGCCGTGTCGACGTGGTTGACGCCCTGCTCGAACGCGGTGTGCAGGAGCCGGACGGCGTGCCCGCGGTCGATCGGGGCGCCGTCGGAGTTGCCCATCATGCCGTTGCCGGTCAGCCGCATCGCGCCGTAGCCGATCCGGTTCACCTCCAGATCGCCGAGCTGCCAGGTGCCTGCCGCCGCTGCCATCGTCATGCGTCCTCCCCGGGATTGCTGCTGTTCGGAGACGGAGTATGGGGCGCTAGGAGGAGCCGGGAACAGGCCCGGCGGGTGCGCGGAATGTCACCCGCCGAGCGGGAACGAATCGGCCGGGGCCGGGAGTTGGACCGGGTGTGGGTGAGCGGGTGGGGAGCACCCCGGACGGTCGCTGACGTGCGGTGCAGGCAGCCGCTCGGCCTGCGGCCCGGGAGCGGCTAGGCTGGCCCGGTTCGGGCCTTTACCGAAGCTTTTCCCGTGTGCCGCCGCGTGTCGGCCGCCTGTCCCTGCCCCGACGGAGGTACTCCGCCTTGCACCTCGACCAGTGGATCGAGAGCGTTCCACCGACCTCGGTGTACGTGATCATCGGCCTGATCATCGGACTGGAGAGTCTGGGCATTCCGCTGCCCGGAGAGATCGCCCTGGTCTCCTCCGCCCTCCTCGCCGCCAAGGGCATCGTCAGCCCGTGGGGCGTCGCGGGCTGCGCGATCGCCGGCGCGATCATCGGTGACTCGATCGGCTACGCGATAGGCCACAAGGGCGGCCGGCCGCTGTTCGAGAAACTCGGCCGCAGGTTCCCCAAGCACTTCGGACCCGATCATCTGGCCACCGCCGAGCGCGCGTTCCACCGCTGGGGCATGTGGGCGGTCTTCTTCGGCCGCTTCATCGCTCTGCTGCGCATCTTCGCGGGCCCGCTGGCCGGCACCCTGCGGATGCCGTACTGGAAGTTCCTGATCGCCAACGTGCTGGGCGGCGTGGTCTGGGCGGGCGGCACCACGCTGCTGGTCTACCAGGTCGGCAAGGTCGCCGAGCAGTACCTGAAGGGCGCCTCGTACATCGGCCTCGCCGCCGCCGCGGTGTTCGGCGTCGGATCGGCGCTGGTGCTCAAGTGGCGCGCCAAGAAGTCCCGGGCCGCGCATCCCGAGCAGTCCGGCGGCAAGAGCGGTGAGCCGCTCTCCGAGACGCTCGTCGACTGATCTTTTCCGCTGCCCGACCGAGGCCGCCCCGTCCGCACCGGACGCGGCGGCCTCGTCGCGTCCGGGCCCAAAGCGGTGGTGGCCTCGTCGCGTCCGGGCCCAAAGCGGTGGTGGCCTCGTCGCGTCCGGCGTCGCGACCCAAAGGGCAGGGAGTAGGGTCGCACCGCGAAGCGATCACGGAGGTGGGGAATGAGCCCGCAGGACAACCCGCAGCAGCTCTGGACGGCGGTGGACGACTGGGCCGCCGCCCGGCTGATCGGCGAGGACGAGGTGCTGGACGCGGCGCTCGAGGCCGCCGACCGGGCCGGGCTGCCGCAGATCGCGGTGGCCGCCAACCAGGGCAAGCTGCTGCACCTGCTGGCCCGGATGCAGGGCGCCCGGCGGATCCTGGAGATCGGCACCCTGGCCGGCTACAGCGCGATCTGGCTGGCCCGCGCGCTGCCCGCCGGCGGCACCCTGACCACGCTGGAGATCGACCCGGCGCACGCCGAGGTCGCCACCGCCAACCTGCGCCGGGCCGGCCTCGCCGACCGGGTCGAGGTCCGGCTCGGCGCGGCCCGCGACACCCTGCGGCAACTCACCGAGGAGGGCGTCGAGCCCTACGACCTGGTATTCGTGGACGCCGACAAGCCGAACATCCCGCACTACCTGGAGGCGTCGCTGGCGCTCACCCGGCCCGGCTCGGTGATCGTGGTCGACAACGTGGTGCGCGGCGGCAGGCTCGCCGACGAGCAGAGCAGCGACGAGGCCGTGCGCGGCGTCCAGCAGCTGCACGAACTGCTCGCCGGGGACAAGCGGTTGGACGCCACCACGGTGCAGACCGTCGGCCGCAAGGGCTACGACGGTTTCACCCTGATCCGGGTGGAGGGCTGAGCCCGTGCGGATCGGACTGCTCGGCACCGGCCCCTGGGCGGGCCTGGTGCACGCCCCGGCGCTGGCCGCCCACCCCGGCGTCGAGTTCGCCGGCGTGTGGGGCCGCCGCCCCGAGGCCGCCGCCGAACTCGCCGCCGCGCACGGCGTGCCCGGGTACGCGGCGGTGGACGACCTGCTGGCGGCGGTGGACGCCGTCGCCATCGCGCTGCCGCCGGACGTGCAGGCCGAGTACGCGGTGCGCGCCGCCGCGGCCGGCAAGCACCTGCTGCTCGACAAGCCGGTCGCCGCGACGGTGGACGCCGCCCGCGCCGTCGAGGACGCGGCCGCCGCGGCCGGTGTCGCCTCGGTGGTGTTCTTCACCGTCCGGTTCGACGGTGTGCAGGGCCCCTGGATCGACGAACAGGCCGAGCGGGGTGGCTGGTTCACCGCGCACTGCCACTGGATCGGCTCGGTGTTCACCACCGACAGCCCCTACGCGGCCTCCCCGTGGCGGCAGCAGAAGGGCGCGCTGTGGGACGTCGGCCCGCACGCCCTGTCGGTGCTGATGCCCGCCCTCGGCGACGTCGAACACGTCACCGCCGGGCCCGGCCCCGGCGACACCGCGCACCTGATCCTGCGGCACGAGGGCGGCGCGTCCAGCACCGTCACGCTCAGCCTGACCGCCCCGCCCGAGGCCTCCGCGCTCGGCGCGGGCGCCGAACTGCGCGGCGCCTCCGGCGTCACCCGCCTCCCCGACCGGGACGGCCCGCCCACCACCGCGTACGGCCGCGCCCTGGACGCGCTGCTGGCGTCTGCCGCGACCGGCACCCCGCACCCGTGCGACGTCCGGTTCGGGCGGCGGGTGGTGGAGGTGCTGGCGCAGGCCGAGGAACTGCTGGTCAAGTAGAACCGATTCAGGGGTTGGCCGGGCGGCGGTCCGCCGGGCGGCGCGGTGGGATCGGGGTGGCGGGGAAGTCCCGCGGCCCCGTCCACAGTGCCGGCACCGCGTCCGCGCGGCGGGCCAACTCGTAGGCGATCGACTCGTAGTTGACCCGCCAGCCGCGGAAGTGCGGCCAGGCGTCCACGATCGGCCGCTCCAGCCGCACCCCGGCGGCCGTCACCATCGCCACCGCCGCGTCGAACTCCGCGAAGGTCAGCCGGATCGGCTCCTCCGGCTCCGGGTCCGGTTCGAACGGGATCCGCAGCGCGGTCGCGATGTCGCGCAGCGCCGTGAACCCGGCCCGCAGCATCAGCCGGGCCTCCGGCGGGGCCGAGCGCGGGTTCAGCGCCAACTGCATCGCGGCCGCGTCCATCACCGCGATCAGGCCCACGATCCAGCTGCGGTACGGCTGCGGGGAGCGGAACGCGATCAGCACCGGGTAGTTGGAGTGCCCCTCGCCGAGATCAGCCGCCAGCCGCTCCCAGTCCCGGTACAGCTCCGGCAGCCCGGCCTCCGTCCCCACCAGCGTCTGCCGGGCCAGCAGTTCCGGCCCCCAGGCCGGCTCGCCCGCCCGCGACTGGAGCAGCGTGACCTCCAACTCCCGCCGGTTGTACGCCGAGTACAGCGTCGGCAGGTAGGCGATCAGCAGCGCGATGATCAGCGGGCCGTTGGCCGCCGCGAGGAAGTCGAGCACCGACAGGTGCAGCCGGTCGCCGCTGGCGAAGCCGAGCGTGAACAGGCTCGACCCGGCCTCCCGGAACGCCACGTGCCACGGCAGTTCGGACGTCCCTATCAACAGCAGGGTGTACGCGGTCAACGTGAACAGCAGCCAGCAGCCCAGCATCCCGAGCAGGGTCAGCGGCGCCAGCCAGGTCTGCGCCCGGTCGATCGCCCGGTACCCACCGAACGGCGCCGCCACCACCCGCACCACCACCCGCAGCGAGGACCACAGCCGGATCGCCATCGCCGAGTACAGCCCGCGCGGCACCACCAGCGTCCGCAGGATGCTGGCCGCCGTCCAGACCAGCAGCGCGACTCCGGCCACGGTGAAGATCACTCTCATCCGGCCATTGTGACGCCCCACCACCCCCGCCCGGTCCGCGACGGCTCCGGGCCGGTCAGAACGGCCCCCGGAGATGGGGTAAGCTTCTCAGCAGGTCGAACGGAGCAAGTGAGCCACCGGCGACTACACCCTTGCGCGGGTGGCGGAATAGGCAGACGCGCTGGATTCAGGTTCCAGTGCCCGAAAGGGCGTGGGGGTTCAACTCCCCCCTCGCGCACAGCGAAGCCCCGCAGATCTTCGGATCTGCGGGGCTTTCTCGTTCCCTTGAGGTCTCCTCAGATCCGGTTCGCCGTCAGCAGCACGGGCGCAACCGGGGTCGGACGCCGGTGGCTTCGGCGTCGGCGATCCAGCCGCGGAGCATGGCGTCCATCAGGACGTGCCGCTCGACCTCGCCATGGACGTCCTGAACGCCGCGATGACGGTCACGGTCGGCCACACCCGGGCGGAGCTCGCCCGTACGCCGGGCGCCCCCGCACGCCGGGCCCCCGCCCGTCCCCGACGCCGAGACGTGCCCGCACTTCGCAGAGGCGCTCGCGACCGGCGCCGGACTCGACTCAGCTGGACGGGCCGTCGGCGCCCGCGTTCACCGGGGTGCGGCGAACGCGTCTTCGTAGAGGCGGAACAGGCGAGGCAGTGGGGTGGCGGGGGCCGGGAGGGCGCTCAGCGTGGCCCAGCACTGTCGGGCGAGGTGGCGGGCGTGGCGGCCCGGCCAGTGCGGGGGCAGGAGTTCCGGGGGGAGGAGCGGGTCCGGGGTCATGGCCGCGCTGAACTCGGAGGCGAGTTCCACGGCCATGGTGAGCCGTTCGGCTTCGGGCAGGGCCGAACCGGCGGCCCTCTCGGTGCAGGACGTGGCGAAGGCCGCGAGGTGTTCGTGGCGGGCGGCGATGGTGTCCAACGGCCAGATGTGGGCGGTCAGTTGGGCGGGGTCGGTGAGGTCGCCGATGCGCAGGTCGGTGCTGGTGAGGAAGGTGACCGAGTCGAGCGCGTCGAGCTGCCGGGCCCGGGCCTCGACCAGCTCGCCGATCGGGTTGGCCGCGACGTACAGCCCGCCCTGGACGGGCGCCGCGCCCAGGTGCAGGAGGGTTTCGCGCAGCGCGTCGCGGACGGCGCGGCGGGCCTCCGGTACGGCGAACGCGAACAGGTGCCAGGTGCCGTCCCAGGGCGCGAGCCCCGCGTCCTGCCGGTACGCGTACCGGATGTGGTCGGCGTCGGGCGCGAGCCCGCCACCTGCCGCGTCGGGCGCGAGTCCGCCGTCCGCCGCGTCGGACACGCTCCGCAGGACGGCCCGGCGCCCGCGCCCGTCCTGGCGGAACTTCTCCTCGCTGACCAGGCGTTTGACACACAGTCGGACCTGTTGATCGGTCATCCCGAGCAGTCCGGCGACGGTGTAGAGCTCACCGGCATCGACAGTCCCGTCCTCACGGACCAGCGCGTGCACGAGCAGCCGGGTGGGGATCTCCGGCCGGGAAAGGTTCACAGGTGCGCCCTTCTGAGTGGGCCGACAGCCCGGTGCATGGTGGTGACGGCCCCGAACCCCATCAACGTCCGCAGGAACGGCGTCCGTTGGGTGCGCAGGGCGCGGAAACCGTGACGCGTGTACAGGGCCTGGGCGCGCGGGTTGGTGTCGATGACGTCCAGCCGGATCCGGGTGCAGCCGCTCTCGGCCGCGACGGCCGCGATCTCGTCCAGCAGCAGGCTTCCGATACCGGCGCCGCGCTGCGCCGCCGCCACGCAGATGCCGTCCATGACGAGTTCGCCCTCGGCGGGCTTCCGGGAGAGCAGCGCGAGCAGGGCGAGCCGCGGCGGCCCCGCCCACGGGCCGAACACGGACAGCACGTCGCGCGCCGAGCCGCCGGTCAGGCCGCGCCCCGCGAGCTGGTAGCCGGCGACACCGACCACCGCGCCCGTGCCGTCGAGCGCGACGATGCCGCGGTCGTGCCGCAGGTGGGCGGCGAGGAACGCCCGGCCCGTCTCGGGCGGGCCGAGCGCCGGGCCGAGCTTGCGCCCGAACGCCTCCCAGTACAGGGCGGCGACCTGCTCTTCGGCCCCTTCGGGGATCCCCCGCCGAAGCTCAGGACCGGGTGCCGCCGGTTCGTTCGGTGCGCCCATGGCTTCCTCCGCTGCTCGTCGTCCACGACAGGCGTAGTACGCTCGTTCTGAGAACGGTCGTTTCACGTTCGATAGATTTGTACTTCGGGGAGGGGCGTATGAGCAAGACCGACCAAGATGCGGCGATCACGGTTCGACAGAAAACCTCGGACCGCGTTCTGGTGGCGGCCGGATTTCCGGTCCTGGGCGCCGGGGCCGGATTCCTGCTGAAACTCCTGGCGCACTGGGCGTCCACCTGGCCGTGGATCCCGTGGAAGGGGCCGGTCGACCTCATCGCCAAGGCGCCCGAACCGGCCGCCACCATCGGGAGTCTCGTGCTCGGCGCCCTGGCCGGCGTCGCCGTCGTGGTACTGGCCGAGCGCGGCTACGTCACCGTCACCATCGAGAAGGACCGGATCACCACGGATCGCGGCGACTCCACCCAGAGTGCCCCCCGGGTGGCGGTCAGCGGCGTATTCGCCGACCGCAAGCGGCTGGTGGTGCTCGGCGCGCAGGGCGAGGAACTCCTCGCCGAGTACAAGAACGAGGGCGCCGACCTCCCGTCGCTCACCCAACTCGCCGAAGCCTTCCGCGCCCAGGGCTACCCGTGGCTGCCCGACGGCGACCCGTACCAGAACGCGTACCGCCGCTGGGTCGACGGCATGCCCGGCCTGCCACCCGGCGGCAACGTGCTGTTCAAGGCGCGGGCCGAGGCGCTGCAGAAGAGCGAGGAGAAGGAGATCGGCGAACTCCGCCGCGAACTGGCCAGACTCGGCCTGGTCGTCCACGACACCGGCGACCGTCAGTGGTGGCGAGAGATCGGGGCGCCCGCCAGCCCGTAGCGCGCCCCCGCGGCGCCCCATGCGGGGCTGGGGCGCCATACCCTGAGAGCGACGGAAAGGAGCAGTTGATGAGCGTGGACGCGGTCATGCGCACCGAGTTCCCTCCGGGGCATGTGGTCTTTTTCGGCACGGACGGGAAGGTGGTTATGACTCCGCAGAGCTTTGAGCACTCCAGCACGATCAAGTCGATGCAGATCGACTCGCTCTCGCTTGGCAGGCGCGCGAAGACCGCCTCCGACGTGTACCTGGACTTCCCGGCCGACGAAAACTCCGCCCCGGACTTCGCGATCCTTCGGGAGGACGCGGAACGGCAGGGCAAGCGCTACAGCTTCGAGGACGTGCTGCTGATCGCCGAGGTGGTGTCGGTCTCCTCGGCGCGCAAGGACTACGACGACTGCACCGCGAAGTACGGCCGCTACGGCATCCCGGTCTACGTGGTCGTGGACCCGTATGCCGGTGAGGTCGTCGTCCACACCCGCCCCACCGGCTCCGGCTACATCGCGGCGTTCACGCACAAGTACGGCTCGGGCAAGCTGCCCATCGAGCTGGCCGATGGGCGGACTTACACGCTCGACCTGGACGAGCTGCCCCGGCCGGAGCCGGGCGTCAGCTGACGCGTCGGCCGCAGGTCACTTCGCGTACTCGGGGGTCATCGCCCCTGCCAGGGCGAGGTGTACGGCGGCCTCCTCCGTGCGGCCCTGGCGGGTGAGGGTGCGGCCGAGCAGGAGGCGGGCGTAGGAGTCGTCGGGGGACTGGGCGACGAGTTCCTCCAGCATGGCGGCCGCGCGGCCGAGTTGGGCGGAGGCGAAGTAGGCGCGGGCGGCGAGCAGGCGGACGCTGGGCTCGTCGCCGTACTCGTCGAGCAGGGGGCGGAGGAGGGTCAGGGCGCCGAGCGGGTCGCGCTTGTCCATCAGGGCTTCGGCGTAGCGGAGGCGTTCGACCTCGGCGGGGAGCTGTCGGGGCTGCTGGCCGGCGGCGTCGCGGAGGAAGCGGGTGATGGTCTCCGGCGACTGGGCGCCGGCCAGGGCCTGGCCGGCGACGACCAGGGTGGGGGAGGTGGCGACGCCGCGGGCCTTGCCGATCAGCAGCAGTTCCTTGACCTGCTGGTCGGCGGCGCCGTCGGCCAGCAGCGCGGCGGCCTCGGGGAATCCGGCGTCGGTCGCGAGCTGCGCCAGTGTCTCGGGGTGGCTGATGTCGCGGCCCTCGGTGAAGTGCGCCTTCATGACGGCTTCGGCGAGGGTGTGCTGGAGTTCGGCGCCGCCGTGCCGGTGGGCGAGGGCGAGCAGCCGGTGTGCGTCGTGGCTGCTGGCGCGCCAGGCGGCGCCCCAGTTCGGTCCGAGCCCTTCGGCGGCGGCGATCTCGGAGATCGGGGGCGTCTGCGTCGCCGGGCCGGGCCCGATGGCGCAGGCGGCCCCGGCGTCGTCCTGGCGGCCCAGGATGCCGAGGTCGCTGAGCAGTTCGTCCGCCGCCGAGCCCTCGAACGGCGTGGCGGGGACGGGCGCGGTCGGGTCGATGCGGAACGGCTGCCACAGCACCTCGACCGGTTCGCCGTCCCAGTCGGCGAGGGCCTTGTCCAGCCGTCGCTTGCCGATGTACGCCCAGGGGCAGACCGGGTCGGCCCAGATCTCGATTCGCATACCCATGACAGTAAGCGACGTCTGTCGTTTAAGCAACACTCGTCGGTTACGCGACGGACGTCGTACAGTGAGCCCCATGAACCTGGACGACCCGCGCGTGCAGCGCACCCGAGCCCGGCTCCGGGAGGCGATCCTGGAGCTGGTCGCCGAGCAGGACCTGGACGCGATCACCATCTCCGCCGTTGCCAATCGCGCCGGGATCAACCGGGCCACGGTCTACCAGCACTACCCGGACGTGCACGCGCTGGTGGTGGACGCGATGGACGGCCCGATCGCCGAGGTCGCCCGGGCGGTGCGCGTGTGCCCGGCCGACGCGCCGCCAGACCGGGCCCCCGAGGCCCTGGCCGGGCTGTTCGAGCACATCGCGGCCCGGGCCGCCGTCTACCGGTGCGCCCTGGGAGACCAGGGCAGCGCCGGCTTCGCAGGCCGGATGCGCGAGCAGGTGACCGCCGCCCTGGCGGAACGCTTCCACGAGGGCAAGCGCCCCGCCGGGTTCGACGACGTCCCGGCGGACGTGCACGCCGCCTACCTGGCCGGTGCCCTGCTGGGCGTCGTCACGCACTGGATCACCGGTGAACGCCCCGCTCCCGCCTCCGAATTGGCGGCGGCGTTCTGGCGGCTGTTCCGCGCCTGAGTGAGCGTGTTTGACGATTCGTCGGCTTGTGCCGGTGTATGTGCAGGTACAGATCGAGCCGCCTGCGGTCGAAAGCGGCCAACTCTCTGCCGAACGGGCGCGAGGGCGCACCGTCGACACATGAGCTCCTCGAGCGGTCGAGGAGATTCCGCTTCCTCGGCCGGCGCATCTCACTAGTGCTGCGACCGAGAAGGTTCACCGGGTGTGCCCGATGGCCGCGTTGCCGCGCTACGCTTCGCGGTCGTTGCGCTGGGGCGGGTAGACGTATGGAGTCGTGGTACTCAGGATGGTGAACCCGAGTCGTTGCAGAATGGGGCGGCTCTGGTCGGTTGCGTCGACCTGAAGGTAGCGGTAGCCGAGGCCGGCGGCGATCCGGGCGCGATGGGCGACCAAGGCCCGGTAGATGCCCCGGCCTCGCCAGGCGGTCACAGTGCCGCCGCCCCAAAGGCCCGCGAATTCCGTGCCCGGGTTCAGTTCCATCCGCGCCGAGCAGACGGGCAGGTCGCCGGCCATCGCAACGACCATGCTGACCGTTTCCGAGTCCTGGGTCAGCTGGGCGAGCAGCCGCTGCCGCAGACCGGCGCCGCTGGTGCCGAAGGCCTGCTCGTGGACGTCCACCACGAGATCCACTCCCGCGGGATCGGTCACCGAGAGCAGGCGGACGCCCTCGGGCAGCGCGATGTCGGCCGGCAGATCCTGGATCCGGGCGACCATCACCGCTTCCTCGGGCTCGGCTGTGAACCCAGCCGACCGCAGCCGCCTCCCGAGATCGCCGGGCCGGTCGTGGGCGTAGGCCTTCCACTCGAACTCACGCCCCAGCGTGCCGAAGTAGCCCACCTGCGCCGCGATCGCCGCATCCGCCGTGGCACCGTCGAGGTCCGACCAGAGGACGCCGTTCCAGTCGTGCTCCTCGCCGACCTGCCGCACGACGTCGCCGTCACGCTCGACGCGGGCTCCGGCACCGTCGGGCTGCGCGTCGCGCCTCATCTGGCGGTCGAACAGGGCGAGCACTTCTTCATGATCCATCCGCCCACTCCAGCATGAGGTGGGCGGCCTCGCCATCGAGTTCTGTCCTGTTCCTCGCAGACGTGACTGATCACGCGGCACGCGTCGGGAGACGGCCGCCCCAGCGGATGCCTTTCTCGCTGGGCGGCCAAGATCTACTTCGCGACGCACTTGAAGGACCTGAGCTGGTAGCACCCGCCGACGGTGCAACTGGGCGGCCTGGAGCAGCGGACCGGGCCGCCCGTCGTCGTGTCCGGCCCCCGTATCGCGCTCAAAAACCGCTTGGGGCAAGGCCGTTGGAGCCGGTAGAAAGGCTGGGTTTGTTAGCGGAGCCGACAGCGGAGGAGGGGGACATGGCACTCCCGGACGGAATGACGGTGCGCCCGGCGGTGGTTGAGGACGCCGAGGCCGTGTGTGCGCTGCTCAATCAGGTGGACGAGATCGAAGTGGGCCGCGCCTTCACCGAGTTGCACGAGGTCGAGGAGGATCTCGGCCACCCCTCGGTGGACCTGGAGCGCGACTCCTGGCTGCTGCACGACGCCGACGGCCGGCTGGTCGGCTACGGCCTGGTCCGGGACCGTTCGGCGGGGGAGCGGATCAACCTCGACCAGTACCTGCTGCCCGGGTACACCGACGCCGGCCTGCACCTGTTCGCGCTGATGGAGGCCCGCGGCGCCGAACTCGCCCGCGGCAACGGCGCCGACCGCGCCGTCCTGCACCTGATGCTCAACTCCCAACCCACCCTGGACACCGGCGCGTTGGCCGGTCGCGGCTGGCAGCACGTCCGCCGCCACCACGCGCTCAACCGCACCGTCGACCCGAAGACCGACCCGTTCCCGGATGCCCCGGCGGGCCTGCGGCTGCGCGCCTGCACCACCGAGGACGACCGGCGCACCGCGCACCGGCTGATCCACGAGACCTTCGCCGAGCACTTCGACTTCCAGCCCCGCAGCTACGAGAAGTGGTGCGCCGACACCGGCGCGGACACCGCCGACTGGTCTCTGGTGTGGATCGCCGAACTCGACGGCCACGGCGACGTCGCCGTGCTGCGCACCCGCGACGACCGGTCCGACATGGCCTGGGCCACCCAGATCGGCGTGCGCTCCGAGTTGCGCGGCCGGGGCCTCGGCAGCTACCTGCTGCGCCACTACTTCGCGTTCTACGCCGACCGCGGCCGCACCCGGGTCGGCCTCGGCGTCGACACCGACAACGCCACCGGCGCGCCCGCGCTGTACCGCAACGCCGGCATGGTGCTCGATTTCGCCGTCGACACCTGGGAGTTGACCGTTCCCACCACGTAAAAGCAAGGCCCTGCCCGCGACCGGAGCGGGGCAAAGTCCGGTCGCAGGCAGGTGAATTGACGGATCGTCAGCCGTTGGCGAGGGCCTGGACGCGGTCCAGGGCGCCGTTGAACCAGTTCTGGTCGCCGGGCAGGGTGCCGGAGTCGGCGTACTGCCAGATGGTCTGGTAGGACCAGCCGGCCGGCAGGGTGCCGACGGTGGAGGCGTAACGGGCCACCCACAGCGGGTTGGTGGCGCCGAAGGAGCTGTTGTTGCCGGTGCAGGTGGTCCACCAGTCGGTGGTGGTGTAGATCACCGGGTAGCGGCCGGTCTTGGTGTGCACGGTGTTGGAGAAGTCCCGGATCCAGCTGACCATGCCGGCCTGGCTCAGGCCGTAGCAGGTCGCGCCGTACGGGTTGTACTCGATGTCCAGCGCGGGCGGCAGGGTCTTGCCGTCCTTGGACCAGCCGCCGCCGTGCGCGACGAAGTACGCGGCCTGGGTGGCGCCGGAGGAGGCGTTCGGCAGCGCGAAGTGGTAGGCGCCGCGGATCATTCCGGCGTTGTAGGAGCCGTTGTACTGCTGGGCGAACGAGGGGTTGGTGTAGGTGGTGCCCTCGGTGGCCTTGACGTAGGCGAACCGGCCGCCGTTGGCGTACGCGGTGCTCCAGGCGACGCTGCCCTGCCAGTTGGAGACGTCCATGCCCTTGGTCTGGGTGGCGGCCAGTGCGGCGACGGAGTTCGCGGTGGAGGTCGAAGTGTCCTTGCCCTCGTGGGCGGCGACGGTGGAACCCGCGTAGTCGAGCTCGGGGTGGAAGTTGGCGGGGGTGCTCGGCTTGGCGGCCTGGGCCGGGGAGGCGGCGGCGACCGCGCCGACCAGCAGGGCGGCGGACGCGACCGCGGTGGCGGCGCGACGGAACGTGCGGCTGGTGCCGGAAGCGGGCATGACGAGTCCTCAGTGGGGTGAAGGGGGAGGCCGATTTTCGGCCGCTGCGGAGCATATAGTCATGGACCCGTCAGTCAACAGAGTGTAGAAGCCACACATCGTCAGAACGTATGTAGAGCGGACAGACATAGGCGTCACTGCTGAACACCGGGGGTTCCACTGGATGTTGACACTACGACAGAAACCCCTTCCTGCTGGCGTAGCCGACCCCCCGGCGGTAGCGTGTCAACGCGCGTTCCACTGCCGGGATGCGCCGGCGAAGCGGAACCGGTGCGCCGGTGGACACGAACTGGGGGAGCGGTGGCGGACGGACGCCTGCTCGCAGTGAGCGACCTCCACGTCGGCGTCGCCGAGAACCGGCCGGTCCTCGACGCACTCCGACCAACAGGCCCGGATGACTGGCTGATTGTCGCCGGTGACGTCGCCGAACAGGTCGACGCCGTCGAAGGCACCCTGCGCTTCCTTGCCGGACGTTTCGCCAAGGTCATCTGGACGCCCGGCAACCACGAACTGTGGAGCACCACCCGCGATCCCGTCCCCATCGACGCCCCCGAGCGCTACCGCCAACTCGTCGAGCGCTGCCGGGAGATCGGCGTCGTCACCCCCGAGGACCCGTACCCCGTCTGGACCGGCCCCGGCGGCCCCTGCGCCATCGCCCCCGTGTTCACGCTCTACGACTACAGCTTCAGGGTGCCCGGCGTGCACACCAAGGCCGAGTCGCTGGCCCGCGCCCGCGAGAACGGAGTGGTCTGCACCGACGAGTACCGGCTCAGCCCCGCACCGTACGCGGGCGTCGAGGACTGGTGCCGTGAACGCGTCGAAGCCACCGAGAAAGCGCTCTCCGCACACGACCCGGAACTGCCGCTGGTACTCGTCAGCCACTGGCCACTGGACCGCCGCCCCACCGACGTCCTGTACTACCCCGACTTCGCCCAGTGGTGCGGCACCGAACTCACCGCCGACTGGCACCGCCGCTTCAACGTCGCCGCCGTGGTCTACGGCCACCTGCACATCCCGCGCACCACCTGGTACGAGGGCGTCCGCTTCGAAGAGGTCTCGCTCGGCTACCCTCGCGAGTGGCGCCGCCGCGGCCACCCGCGCGGACTGCTCCGCCAGATCCTGCCCTACCCCGGCCCGGCCGAGCAGCCCGTCCCCGCGAGCGAGCCGGCCTGAGCCAGGGCCTGTCCGGCCGATCTTGCCGGGCGCGTGCCAAGACCGGCCTGAGCTGGCGTTTCACGCGTACGTCCGGTCGTCGGACGGCCCCCGGGGCCGGGCAGGGCGCTGTGGCACGATGGCCGTTCCAGCACCTGTAAGGAGCGCACCACATGATCGCCGAGCCGACCGCCTCCCGTCCCGCCGACCTCGACGCCGTCTCCGGGCCGGCCTTCCGACCGGCCGGGGCGCAGGACGTGCCGGAGGTGGTCGCACTGGTCGAGTCCGCGTACCGGGGCGACGCCAGCCGGGCCGGCTGGACCACCGAGGCGGACCTGCTGGACGGCCAGCGCACCGACGAGGCCGCCGTGGCCGAACTGCTCACCCACCCCGAATCGGTGGTGCTGCTGACCGAACAGGACGGCCGGTTGCTGGCCTGCTGCCACGTCGAACGGCGGGGCGCCAACGGCTACTTCGGCATGTTCTCGGTCTCCCCGGCCGCCCAGGGCGGCGGCCTCGGCCGCCAGGTACTGGCCCGCGCCGAGGAATGGGCCCGGGACGCCTGGGGCGTCACGACGATGGAGATGACCGTCATCGAACAGCGCCCCGACCTGATCGCCTGGTACGAGCGGCGCGGCTACACCCGCACCGGCGTGTACGAGCCGTTCCCGTACGGGGACGAGCGGTTCGGCCTCCCGCGCAGGCCCGACCTGCGCTTCGAGAAGCTGATCAAGTCGCTGTAACGGAAGCAGTGGTCAGCCGCCGGCGGGCAGCTCGCCGGCCGCGGCGCGCCGCGTCCACTCCACGTACCGGCCGGACTCCCGCGTCAGGCCCACCAGGAACCACAGCAGCAGACCGGTGTCGTCGCTCCAGCCGAGCACCGGGATGAAGTCCGGGATCGCGTCGATCGGGCTGACCAGGTACACCGCGACCACGAACGTCAGCAGCAGCAGCTTGCCCGGCCCCACCCCCGAGTAGCGGCGCAACAGCACGTCCCGGACCAGGCGCGGCAGCGCCCACACCCGCGCCGCCAACCCGGGCGCGCCCGGCTGCCGGGTCTCCCGGTACAGCCCCCACGCGGAGCGCGTCACCGCCAGGCCGTCCAGCCCGCGCACCCGCGCCGCCGCCTTGCCCTTGCCCATGCGGTCCTCCCGAGGAACCCTCGAACTCCCCTCCACGGTACGGGACTGCCCACTTTTCCCACCGTCCGTGCCGGACCGGGGCCCGTCCGTGACACCCCCGGTGCGATCGGGGCCGAACGGTGACACCTGCGGCGGCATCGGCGGTGCGAGCGCGCGCGGCACCGGGACGCGGCCGAAGCTGGCGGCATGACGACCAAAAGCAACACCGGAAACGGGACCGGGACGGCCGACGAGCCCCTGGTGCGGGTCGCGGAGTTCCGCACCGACAGCCGCTACCGCCTCGTCCACTTCAAGGACGCCGGATGGAAACCGCTCGCCCCCGAGGAGTTCGAACCGGAGGTGAAACACCACTTCCCCGACCTCGACCCGCACGACCCCGTCCGGGTGCACTGGGACGACCGCCCCTGGCAGTGGCCCGCCTGGCACCCCGGCGAGGCCTGAACGGACTTGCCCAGGAACCCGCCGGCCCGGTCCGCCCGTGCGACCGCCCGGCGGGTTCCGTCCTGTCCGAGTGGGTTCAGCGGGAGCCGGCCAGCAGGCCGAGGATCTCCTCGGTGGTACCGGTCTCGCCAAGGCGCGGGAAGATCCGCCCCACGCTGCCCCGGTGCGCCTCCGCGTCCGTGTCTGTCATCGCGTCGACCGCGAGCGTCACGTGGTAGCCGTGCTCGTAGGCGGCGCGGGCGGTGGACTCCACGCCGATGCTGGTCGCGACACCCGTGAGCACGATCTGCGTCACCCCGCGCCGGCGCAGCTGCACGTCCAGGTCGGTGCCGTGGAACGCGCCCCAGTTGTGCTTGGTCACCACCAGGTCGGACGGCTCGTGGAGCTCGGGGATCGGAGCGTCCCAGCCCTCGGGGTGGGCCACGGAGGGGCGGGGCTGCTCGGTGCGGCCGGGCATCACGTCCCCGCCGTCGGGCGCGAAGGACACCCGCACCAACACCACCGGCAGCCGCGCCGCGCGGAACGCCTCGGCCAGGCGGACGTTGCGGTCCAGCACCTCGCGCACCGAATACGGGCTGCCGGGGAAACCGAGGAAGGCCTGCTGGAGGTCGATGACCACCAGGGCGGTGGCGGGGTCGAGCGCGGTGACGGACACGGGGGGTGCCTTTCGTCGTGACGGTCGTGACGGGGGCAGCCGGAACGGGCCCGGACTGCCCAGCCTTACTGCGCAGGTTATCTGTACAGTTCTCCGCCCGTGGGCGGAACCGGACAGCCCGGACCCGAGGACCTTGCCCGCCGTCAGCCGCGCAGCTGCGCCTCGATCGCCGCCACCAGCTCCGCCGACTCAGGCTCGGTCCGCGGCCGGAACCGGCCGACCGGCTCGCCGTCCGCACCCACCAGGAACTTCTCGAAGTTCCACTGGACGTCCCCGGCCTCGCCCGAGGCGTCCGCCAGCTCCGTCAGCCGCGCGTAGATCGGGTGCCGGCCGTCCCCGTTCACGTCGACCTTCTCGAACAGCGGGAACGACACCCCGTACGTGGTCGAGCAGAACTCCTGGATCTCCTCCGCCGACCCCGGCTCCTGCCCCGCGAACTGGTTGCACGGGAAGCCGAGCACGGTGAACCCGCGCTCCCCGTACGTCTGCTGCAACCGCTCCAGACCCGAGTACTGCGGCGTCAGCCCGCACTTCGACGCCACGTTCACCAGCAGCAGCACCTTGCCCCGGTAGTCCGCCAGCGACGACGGCTCGCCCGCCAGCGTCCGGATCGGAAGCTCGAACAGCGACTCCATACCCACCTGCCCTCTGTACGCCGGCCCCCGGACACCGCGGGACACCGGACGGGAACACCAACACCCCGAACCTACCCCGCCCGGCCCACCCGCCCCAGGATCTCGGGATCTTGTGGCCCGGCCGCCCGGGCCGATCGGCCCCTGGCCGGACCGGGCGGAGCGAGGTGCACTGGAAGGGAAAACCGCAGGCCGACGGAGGAGACCCCCATGGCACCGCACACCGCGCCGAGCGAACAGGGCGGCGCCCGACAGCTGCTCAGCGGCGGCGGCATCGAACCCGTCCTGCTCGGCGCGGTCGCCGTCGCCACCGCCGTCGGCCTGATCGCCTGGGCCGCCGGCGCCCACGGCTTCGCCGACCAGTGCTGGATCGTCGCCACCGCCGCCGCCATCGCCCCCGCCCTGATGTGGGTTGTCCAGGCCCTGCGGCGCGGCCGGGCGGGCGTCGACCTGATCGCCGTCCTCGCCCTGGTCGGCACCCTCGCCACCGGCGAGTACCTGGCCGGCGCGCTGATCGCCCTGATGCTCTCCGGCGGCCGCTGGCTCGACGCAGCCGCCGAACGCCGCGCCACCCGCGACCTGCGCGAACTGCTCCGGCACGCCCCCCGCACCGCCCGTCGGCGCACCGGCGACACCACCGAGACCGTCCCGCTCGCCGACATCCGGATCGGCGACCGGCTGATCGTCGGCCCCGGCGAAACCGTCCCCGTGGACGGCCGGATCACCGGCAGCCGCGCCGTCCTCGACGAATCCGTGCTCACCGGCGAATCCGCCCAGGTCGCCCGCGCGGCCGGCGACCCCGTCCGCAGCGGCGCCGTCAACGCCGGCAGCGCCTTCGAGCTGCGCGCCACCGCCACCGAGGAACACAGCACCTACGCCGAAATCGTCCGCCTCACCCAGCAGGCCGGCGCCGAACGCGCCCCCGTCATCCGCCTCGCCGACCGCTACGCGGCCTGGTTCCTGCCGCTCGCCCTCGCCGCCGCCGGCCTGGCCTGGCTGATCTCCGGTGACGCGGTCCGCGCCGTCGCCGTCCTGGTCGTCGCCACCCCCTGCCCGCTGCTGCTCGCCGCACCCGTCGCCATCGTCTCCGGCATCTCGCGCGCCGCCCGCAAGGGCGTCGTGGTCCGCGACGGAGCCGCGCTGGAAACCCTCGGCCGGGCGCGCACCGTCTGCCTCGACAAGACCGGCACCCTCACCACCGGACGCCCCCGCGCCTTCGACATCGCCACCGCCCCCGGCCGCACCCCCGCCGAGGTCCTCGCGCTCGCCGCCGCCGTCGACCAGTACTCGCCGCACGTCCTCGCCGAAGCCATCATCGCCGCCGCCTCCGAACGCGGCCTCACCCTGCCCCCCGTCCACGACGTCACCGAGCAGCCCGGCCACGGCGCCCGCGCCACCCTCGCCGACGGCAGCACCGCCACCGTCGGCCAACGCGACACCTCGCAGCTGCCCGCCTGGGCCCGCGCCGCCGACAACCGCGCCGCGCTCGACGGCGCCGCCGTCGCCTGGGTCGCCGTCGACGACCGGCCGATCGGCGCCGTCCTGCTCCGCGACCCCGTCCGGCACGACGCCCCGCGCACCGTCCGCCGCCTGCGCGGAGCCGGCGTCACCCGGCTGGTCATGATCACCGGCGACCGCCCCGAACCCGCCCGCGAAATCGCCGCCGTGGTCGGCCTCGACGAGGTCCGCGCCCGTCAGTCGCCCACCGACAAGGTCGCCGCCGTCCGCGCCGAACGCGAACGCGCCGTCACCGTCATGGTCGGCGACGGCGTCAACGACGCCCCCGCGCTCGCCGCCGCCGACGTCGGCGTCGCCATGGGCGCCCGCGGCGCCAGCGCCTCCTCCGAAGCCGCCGACATCGTCCTCACCGCCGACCGCGTCGACCGCCTCGCCGACGCCGCCCAGATCGCCACCCGCTCCCGCCGGATCGCCGTCCAGTCCGCGCTCGGCGGCATGCTGCTCTCCCTCGTCGCCATGGGCTTCGCCGGATTCGGCCTGCTACCGCCCGCCGCCGGCGCCCTGCTCCAGGAACTCATCGACATCGCCGTCATCCTCAACGCCCTGCGCGCCCTGCGCCCCGGGCCCGGCGTCGGACCGGAGATCACCGCCGACACCGAAGAACTGGTCCGCCGCTTCGCCGCCGAACACGACGACCTGCGCGACGTCCTGGAAGCCGTCCGCGACGCCGCCGACCGGCTCACCGCCGCCGACCCCGGCTCCGCCGACGCCCTCGCCGCCGTCCGGCACGTCGACCACCTGCTCACCACCCGGCTCCTCCCGCACGAGGAGGCCGAGGAACACGAGCTCTACCCCGCCCTCGCCGACGCCCTCGGCGGCCCCGAAACCACCGCCACCATGAGCCGCACCCACACCGAGATCCACCGCCTCGCCCACCGCATCACCACCCACCTCACCCACGCCGAACCCACCGGCGCCCTCGCCCCCGAACAGCACGACGACCTGCGCGCCTGCCTCTACGGCCTGCACTCCGTCCTGCAACTGCACTTCGCGCAGGAGGAGGAGAACTACTTCTCACTGAGCGCCGCCTGACGGATTGTCCTCTTGTCGCTACGGCACGCCGGACCGTCCGTCGAACGGCGGACGGTCCCGGGCCGGCGCGCGGACGCATGGTGCGATGAGTGGCGCGACGCGCTGGTGCGCGTCAGCCTCGCCGAACTGGACTTCGGCGGGCTGAGCAAACGCCTGCGTGACCTTCTCCAGCTTCACCAGGACGAGCTTGCGGACATCACCGGGTTGACGCAGGGCTACGTGTCCCGGCTGGAGTCGGGGCAGGTGCGGCTGACACACATCGACCGGATCGTCGAGGTGCTCACCAGCATCGGGGTCCGCGCCCGCTGGATCAACGACGGCAGCGACCTCGAACTGGAACCGCCGGCCGAGCTGGACCTCGACGCGATGGACTTGGAAGCCGCGCGCCGCACGCGCAGCATCATCATGTTCCTCCGCCCGCTGATGCACCGCTTCGACCGGTTCAAGCTGCCCTACGCCGGCGGCTGCGACCTCGGCACCCGGACGGTGGAGCCGCACATGGCGGCGCTGCGACGGTGCTCGCGGCCGAGGGCACCTCGGTGCTGCGGAACGTGTACGTGATCAACCGGGGGTACGAGGACCTGGCAATGCGTCTGAACTCCCTGGGCGCGCAGATCGAGACGTTCTACGACGTCTAAATCGGCTCCTGTGCGAGGCCGGCACCTGCCGGCCGGCCTCACGGGGCGGCTCCTGTGGTAGCAGCCGCCCCGGCGAAGGGATTTGCGGCTACGGTTCCCGGGGCAGTGTCCAGGCCGGGGAGTCGGCGGGCGGCGGCGGGACGATCTGCCAGGTGCTGCGGTCGGGGTTGTCCTCCCAGTACGGCACCGACGTGCCGTCGTTCTTGCCGTTGTCGTAGTAGAGGCCGTAGGCCCAGTAGTCGGCGTCCTCGTGGCACATCAGGTCGGGGTAGGGATCGAACTTCTCGTTTCCCCAGGCGCGGTTCACCCGGGCCACGGCCTCGGCCCGGGAGATGCCGAAGCTCTGGAGCACGTCGGCGATCTGGGAGAAGAACTCCATCATCCCCTCGTCCGCCTCCATGAGGAACTCGCTCATCGTCGGTGCCTTCCTGCGTAGCCGTTGGACAGCAGGTCGACGCCCGGCTGCTGGTAGAACGCTATCTGATGGCCGCTCAGCCGCATCGGGGTGTTGTTGTCCCGCTGCCACGGGACGAGGTTGAGCAGCATCTTGCCCTCGACGTTGTCGTGGTTGTGCATCCGGTTGCCGTAGCGGTCGTTGCGGTGGTGGGCGATGAAGTCGGCCAGCTCCTGATCGTTGTTGAAGCGCTTCCCGTTCAGCGTCTCCAACTCCGAGCGGGAGACCTGGAAGTGCATGACGGCCGGGCCGCCCTGGTCCGGGTACCGCATGTGCTGCTTGCGGGCCCAGTCGTGGGCCTGTTTGGGGTCGTCGGTCACGTAGAAGCCGCCGTGGCCGAAGTCCATCGGGCGGGGACTGTGCTGAGGGTTGATGCCGTTCTGCTCGACGCCGGTGGCACCCTTGTGGGTGGTGCCGTGGTACAGGTCGATCAGGTCCGGGTCGAGGCCCAGCGGGTCGGAGATCCGGCGCGGGTCGGAAACGTAGCCGTACGGGTTCGGGCCGCCGGCGAGGCCGAGCGGGTCGGAGCTGAGGTAGTGGGCGGTCGCCGGGTCGTAGTACCGGAAGACGTTGTAGTGCAGGCCGGTCTCGGCGTCGTGGTACTGCCCGGGGAAGCGCAGCGGGCAGTCGACGTTCTCGATCGCGCCGGGTAGCGGGCGGCCCCACAGCGTGGTGCGCTGCTGCCAGGCCACGGCGCCGTGCTCGTCGACCAGTTCGGTCGGGGAGCCGACCAGGTCGGTGACGATGGCGTGGAAGCGGCGGTCGATCTCGTGCTGCGGGGCGTCCGCGGCGGGCAGCAGCCAGTCGGCCTGGGTGAGCGGGCGCTGCCCCGTGAGGGTCCACTCCCAGGCGGTGACCTGCTGCCCGGGCCGGTCGGCGCGGGTCCGGACCTGTTCGACCAGCCGTTCGTTGGCCCAGGTGAACAGCGTCTCGTCGAGCACGGTAGCCCGGTCGGCGGCCAGCAACTGTTTCGCCCGCCGCCGACCGAAGGCGTCGTAGCGGTACCGGGCGAGCGAGCCGTCGGGGAGGGCGACCGAGATGAGCTGGTCGTGCGAGTCCCAGGTGTACTGCCAGGTGAGTTCGCCACCGGAGAGCAGCCGCCGCGTGCGGCGCACCAGCCGGCCCTGGGCGTCGTACTCGTACGAGGTGCGCCCGGCCTGCCTCGGCCGGCCGCCGCTCACCGTGAGATCGCCGGACTCGTCGCCTGCGCCCGGCAGTTGGAGGCCGATCAGCTCGCCGGCCGGGTCGTAGAGGTAGCCCTCGCGCCAGTTCGCGCCGGTCAGCTCGGTGACCCGGTGCTGGCCGTCGAAGCCGGTGGTCCGGGCGCCGAGCAGGTGGTCGGTGGTCTCGGCGAGCGCGCCGCCGGGGCGGAAGGCGTAGCTCTGACCGCTCACCAACCGGCCATCCGCGCCGACCTGTTGGCCGGTGAGCCGGTCCATGGTGTCGTAGCTGCGGTCGAACACCACTCTGCCGAACTCGCGCCGTATTTCCCGCCCGGCCCGGTCGTAGTGGAAGCGCAGTGCGCCGCCCGTCCCGGTCAGTGTCTCGGGCAGGCCGATCGGTGTGTACGTCCAGTGCGACTCGGCGCCGGCGGGGGTGCGCAGGCCGGTGCGGCGGCCGAGCAGGTCGTACGAGAAGGTGCTGACCCGGCCCTCGCACTCCTCGGCGATCAGCCGCCCGGTCGGGTCGTAGCGGCGGCTCAGCCCGGTGGTCCCGTCGCCGACGGTCAGCACCCGGCCCGCGCCGTCGTAGGTGTACCGGGTGACCCGGTCGTCGGCGTGCATTTCGACGGTGCGGTCCTGGGCGTCGCGGACGTACTCGACGCGCTGCCCGGCGGCGTTGGTGCGGGCGGTCAGGACGCCGGTCAGGTCCCGCTCGTAGCGGACGGTGCGGCCGGCGAAGTCAGTCTCCTCGATCACGCCGCCGGTGGGGTCGTGCCGGTACGTCCAGCGGTCGCCGACCGGGTTGGTGACGGCGGTGAGCCGCAACTGGCCGTCGTACTCGAAGCTGTAGCGCTCGCCGCCGGGGCCGGTGCGGGCGGTGAGCTTGCCGAACGGGCCGTACTCGGCGCGGGTGACGCCGCCGGCCGGGTCGCGGTACGCGATCACCCGGCCCTGTGCGTCGTGGGTCCATTCGTGCCGGCCGCCGTCCGGGTCCTGCCGCCAGGCCGGGCGGCCCTCCAGGGTCCAGCCGAAGGAGGTGGTGTTCCCGAGCGCGTCGGTGACGGTGTTGAGCCGCCCGAACGCGTCGCGGGTGCTGTGGCTGGCAGCCCCGGTGGAGTCGGTCAGCGAGGTGGTCAGGCCCGCCGCGTCGAAGGTCACCCGGCTGGTGTTGCCGAGCGCGTCGGTCACCGCGACGGGCCGGCCGCGCTCGTCGAAGGAGTACGCGGTCCGGGCGCCCATCGGGTCGACGGTGGCGACGGTGTTGCCGTGCTCGTCGTACTCGTAGCGCCACCGGGCGCCGTCCATCGCGGTCAGCTCGGTGACCTGGTGCCGCTCGTTGTAGCGCGCGCTACTGGTGGTGCCGTCGGGCAGGGTGGAGACTTCGAGGTTGCCGGCCTCGTCGTAGCTGAAGCTGGTGGTGCGGCCGAGCGGGTCGGTGCGCGACAGCAGGCTGCCGTACCGGTCCCACTGGAACGTGGCGACCGCGCCGTGCGGGGAGGTCTCGCGTTCGAGCCGGCCCGCCTCGTCGAACTGGTAGACGGTCCGGTTGCCGACCGCGTCGGTCATCGTGGTGACGCGCTGCTCGTCGTCGTAGCTGAACACCGCGTCCAGGTAGCCGCCGTCGCCGCGGGTCTGGACGCAGCGCCCGGCCCGGTCGTAGACGTACCGGTAGTGGTAGCCGACCCGGTCGGTCCAGCCGGTGAGCCGGCCGGAGCCGTCGTAGGTGAGGCTCGTGGCGAGCCGGGAGGAGTCGGTGACGGTCGCCAGCCGGCCGTTGCCGTCGTAGCCGTACCGGACCAGTTCGACCGGCTCGCCCGCGACCCCTTCGCGGGGCAGCAGGGAAAGCGCGGTGATCCGAGGGCCCTCGGTGGTCACGCCGATCCGGTAGCCGCCGCTGTGCCGCACCTCGACCGGGACACCGCCGCTGCCGTACACCACTTCCACCCGGTGCCCGTTGCGGTCGGTGAGGGCGCGCAGCGGCAGTTGCAGGGTGCCGGCCGCCCGGGCGTGCGGGCCCGGGCCGCCCGCGGGCTCGGCGAAGTGTCGGGTCAGTCCGCTGTGCGGGTCGGTGATCCGTATCTCGCCACCTGGGGTGCTGTCCCAGTGCAGCGGCCAGCGCGGCCCCTCGACCGGCAGGACGGCGCCGCCCGGCTCGGGCACCGGGTAGCTCAGCAGCATGCCGTCCTCGGCGGCGAACAGTACGCCCTCTCCGTCGAGTTCGATCCGCTGGTCCAGCGTGGACGCCCAACTCGGGCCGTACCAGCCGCCGAGCCGGTAGCTGGACAGGTGGGTGCGGGAAAGTACGAGCGGCAGCGCGGCGTCGAGGCCGACGTCGGTCTGCGGGAACAGCACGTCGCCCGTAGCGATGTCCACCGGGTCGCTCTTGGCCGGACGGGTCGTCAGGGGCTTGCCCTGCACCTTGGGCTTGGTGTTGTTGAGCCGCATGGGCGGAGGCCCGGGCCTCGGCCCGGGCTTGGGCGGACCAGGCTTGGGCGGGCCCGGCTTGGGCGGGCCCGGCTTGGGTGCGTTGGTACCGTTGCCGCCGCCCAGCACGGAGGCGTAGCTCGGCTTGCCGCCGCCCGGGCCCTTCGGGGTGGTCTTCCCGCCCGCGATGCTGCTCAGAGTCCGGGTCAGTTCCTGCTCGTGGGCCCGGTGGTTGGCGCTCGTCTTCTTCAGACCGGTGCCGACGTCGTTCAGGTGCTTGCCGAGCGTCCGCTGTCCCTTGGTGATGCTCTCGATCAGCTGCTCGACGCCCGTTTCCGCGGCGCGCGCCAAGCCGCCGCGGCCCTTGGTGCGGCCGAAGTGGTGCCGGGCCCGCCCGAGATGGGTGTCGCCGGAGGAGAGGAGCTTGGAGGACCCGGCCTTGAAGTGCTCGGCGAGTTTCTCCGTCTCCTCGTGGTTGTGCTGGAAACCGTCGCTCATGCCGTCGCCCCCGTACCGCGGTTGATCCCGACCTGTCCCAGCGAGTCGTCCACGCCGTCCTTGAAGCCCTGCTGACCCGCCTGGCCGACCCGGCCGAGGTCGACGCCGTCGCCGATGCCGAGAGCCTCCTCGCCGAGCTGCAGCACCAGTTCGCCCGCCATGCTGCCGAGCGCGCTGACGATCGGCCCGGTGGCCACGGACATCAACTGGTCGATGATCTGCTTCTCGGCCTCCTTGAGCAGCCGGCGGACGATCACCCGGGTGGCCTGTGTGGCACCGATCGCGCCCGCCTCGGAGAGTCCGAAGGTGAACGGCGCGGCGGCCTGAGCGGCAATCACTTCGGTAGCCAGGACGACCAGTTGGACGATGGCCGCGACCTTCGCCCCGGTGATCACCACCGCGACACCGTCCAGCACCGTGCCCACCAACCGGCAGCCCTCGGCGAGTTGGTGAATGTGCGTGCCGTTGACCTTCCCCCAGTGCGCCTGGAAGGCGTCCACGGCAGCGCCCGCGTTCTCCCCGGCCATCTGCTCGACGGCCTGCTGCAGGTCCGTCCGGTGATCGTCAATCTCGCTCGCGAACTGCCGTACAGCATCGGCCATTTCGCGGTAGTCGTCCTCATCGACGTTCGGCCAGTCGATCCCGATCAGATCGAGGACCCACGCCAGTTCGTCGGGCAGTACGACGCCCATCGACACCCCCAATGTCGGTAGAACTTCCGCTGACCATAACCGACCGGACCTTGAGACGGACATGTCGCCCCAACGGTTCCCGATTCGCACAGCGGTGCCGCGGCTCGTGATCCGGGCTGCTGCCAGCGGACGGATGCATACGGCCAGCACGCATTCCCGCCGCCGCTCGGCACGACTCACTGGCGTCCTCCCGCCGATGCCGCCCACCGTGACGCCGGCGTTCGGCCAGGGCGACACCCTGTGCGACATGTCGCCGCCCGTCGACGGCCGACAGACCGGCACCTACACCTTCCGTGGCCACCGCATTGAGGTGCGCACCCCCATCGACGGCGAGGTGTTCTTCCCGACCGACGTGGGCCGCAACACCACGTTCATGACGTGGAACCAGCTGCACCTGGCGAGGATGCTCAAGGACGCGGGCGGCATCCGGCGCACGGCAACCAGCGCTCCGAGTGGGACGCCGGCTGCCGCTTCGACTTCGAGAACCCCGAGCACCGCTGAACCGTCGGTTTTCAAAGAGGGGCCCTCGCTGGGCCGGTGATCGCCCGTCAGGATGCGCAGCAGGGTGGACTTTCCGGCGCCGTTCTCGCCCATCAGGGCGGTGACCCGGCCGGGCGGGAAGTCCAGGTCGATGCCGTTCAGCGCCTGGACGGCGCCGAAGTTCTTGCCGATGTTCTCGGCGGTCAGGCCGGCGGGTGCGGCGGGCGAGCGGCTGGGTGTGGTCATCGTGGCCTCAACTGGCGTTGCGGAGCGGGCAGTTCCAAGTGCGGGGCGCCCCTGCGGGCAGCGTGGTACGGGCCGGTGCGGCGCCGGGTGCGGAGGTCGGCCGCGCCGGCCCGGGCCGGGGGGTCAGCCGCAGGAGACGCCGGCGGTCTGCCAGGTGGCGGCGTCGACCATCTTGGTCGGGGCGAACGCCTCGGCGGGGAAGTCCTTGCCGTTCTTGAGCTTGTCGTACATGGTCTGGACGGCGAGGGCGCCGACGTCCTTGCCATTGATGAAGAGCGCGGCCTTCATGCCGGACGGCTTGCCGGACTTCCAGTCCTTGCAGGCGAGGTAGGCGCCGAGGCCGACGCCGTCGATGTCGTCGGGGCTGACGTTGGCGTTCTGCAGGGCGGTGACGGCGCCCTGGACGTTCTCGTCGTTGCAGCCCCAGACCACCCAGTGCTTGACGCCGGGGTTGGCGGTGACGGTGGCGGCGACCTTGTCCTGGGCGCCGGTAGGAGTGTTGTCGGTGGCGACGTCGATGTTCTGGACGCCCTGGACGGTCGAGTTGAAGGCGGCCTTGGCGGCCTTGACCCGGTCGCCGCAGACGGTGACGTCCTGCTTCCAGGCGGAGATGATCCGGGTGTCGGCCGGGTTCCAGCCGGCCTTCCGGTACTCCTCGGCGGCGCGCTTGCCGACCTCGCCGCCCATCTGCTCGCCGGAGAAGCCGATCCGCGGCACCAGCTGGTCCTTGCCGCAGGAGGCCGGGGCGGGGCCGGTGGTGCAGATCTGGTCGTCGGAGGTGAGCAGCGCGACCTTGCCGTCCTTGGCGGTCTGCACGACCTGCGGGCCGACCGCCGGGTCCGGGACGACGACGATCAGGCCGTTGCTCTTCTGCGCGATCGCGGCCTGCACCTCGCTGACGGTCTTGTTGGCGTCGTTGCCGAGGTTGACCACCTTCAGGTCGACCCCGAGCTCGGCGGCCTTCGCCTTCGCGCCGCCCGCCTCACCGACGAAGTACTCCTGGTCGCCCTGCTTCTGCAGGTAGGTGATCGAGACCTTCCCGCTGACCGGGGCGATCGGGGCGGCTCCGGAGGTCGACTCCTGGCCGGTGGAGCAGGCGGTGAGGCCGAGGGCGGCGGTGATGCCGAGCGAGGTGAAGGCGAGCAGGCGGGAACGGGCGGGGGACATGGAGCGGCTCCTGGGTGGCTGAGGGAGGCCGACCGGATGCAACACAACCGATCAGAGTTCACCACTTTCAAACGTGGTGAATCACAGGAAAACCATCGGTTCACCCGCCCGTCAAGAGGCCGCAATCGTTCGAATCGCGGGCGATATCCATCCGTTACAGAGTGGCCTCGCAGAAGTCTCCGGACAATTCACTACCTACGAAATAAGGATCTTTTTACTGAGTACCCGGATCCTTTCCTCGAAGGGTGGATGCGCAGCTCAGCGCCCATCTAGGGTAGAAGGAACCGCATCGCGCGCCCGCGCGCACGGGCGCGCCCGGAGTAATCCGCTCCGCTCCGCGGGGTGCCGCCTCCAGGCTCAGGACGATTCCACCGGATGCCGATCCGGCCGAGCCCGGGAGTTGTCCGGAAATATCCGCAGAGCACCTCGTTGACCGACGCCGACCACCGCCCTACTGTTCGGTTCTGCTCGACTCCGTTTGTTTGTGAGTACTCACGAAGGGCACCCACCCATGCGCGGATCCCCCCACGTCCTGGCCGTCTCCCGACGCGCACTCAGAAGGGCGGCCGTCGCCGCCTCCCTCCTGCTGTCCGGCGCGCTCGTCGCGGCCCAGGCAACCGCCCCCGCCCTCGCCGCCCCGGCCCCCGCCCCCGGAACGTCGATCACCGTGGACGGCGGCAAGTCCGGCCGGGTCTTCGACGGCATCGGCGCCGCCTCCGGCGGCGGCGGCAACTCCCGCCTGCTGATCGACTACCCCGAGCCGCAGCGCAGCCAGCTCCTCGACTACCTCTTCAAGCCCGGGTACGGCGCCTCCCTCCAGTCGCTGAAGATCGAGATCGGCGGCGACACCAACTCCACCGACGGCGCGGAGCCCAGCTACCAGCACACCCGGGGCGCGGTCGACTGCAACCAGGGCTACGAGTGGTGGCTGGCCGAGCAGGCCAAGGCCCGCAACCCCGACATCAAGCTCTACGGCCTGGCCTGGGGCGCGCCCGGCTGGATCGGCGTCGACGACCCCGCCAACCCCGCGCCCGGCAAGCCGTACTTCTGGTCCCAGGACATGGTCGACTACCTGATGGGCTGGTTCGGCTGCGCCGCGCAGCACCACCTGCCGATCGACTACCTCGGCGGCTGGAACGAGCGCGAGTACGACGCCGCCTGGTACAAGAAGCTCAAGGCCGCGCTGCTCGCCAACGGCCACGCCGGCACCAAGGTGGTCGGCGCGGACAGCTACGACTGGAACCTCGCCACCGCGATGGCCGCCGACCCGGCGCTGAACTCCGCGATCGACGTCATCGGCATGCACTACCCGTGCGGCTATCTGGGTTCGATGTCCACCTGCAACAGCACGGCGGCCGCACAGTCCCTGGGCAAGCCGATCTGGGCCAGCGAGAGCGGCTCGCAGGACTACAACGCCGGAGCCCCGGCGGTGGCGCGCGCGATCAACCGCGACTACATCGACGGCCGGATGACCTCCTTCATGAACTGGCCGGTCGTCGCCGCGCTCTACCAGAACCTGTTCTTCTCCACCGACGGCCTGTCACTGGCGGCGCAGCCCTGGTCCGGCAACTACTCGGTCGGCCAGACCACTTGGGCCACCGCACACACCACCCAGTTCGCCAAGCCGGGATGGACGTACCTCGATCCGGCCAGCGGCTACCTCGGCGGCAACCGGGCCAACGGCAGCTACGTCACCCTGAAGTCACCGAACGGCGCCGACTACTCCACCGTGCTCGAGACCATGGACGCCACCGCCGCGCAGACCGTCGCCCTCACGGTCACCGGCGGCCTGTCCACCGGCCGGGTGCACGTGTGGTCGACCGACCTGTCGACCACCGACACCTCCGACGACTTCGTCCAGCAGAAGGACGTCCTCCCCTCCCACGGGACGTACACCCTCACCCTGCAGCCCGGCCACATCTACACCGTGACCACCACCACCGGCCAGGGCAAGGGCACCGCCACCGCGCCGGCGGCCGCACCACTGAACCTGCCCTACACGGACGACTTCGACCGGCCGGCCGCGACCACCTCGCCGAAGTACTTCTCCGACATGAACGGCGCCTTCCGGACCGGCCCCTGCGGCGGCGGCCGCACCGGGGCGTGCCTGCGCCAGATGGCCCCCGTCTCGCCGATCCGCTGGACCGACGAGTCGAACAACATGCCTTACACCATCGCGGGCGACAGCAGCTGGGTGAACTACACGGTCGGTGCCGACACCCTGTTCGAGCAGCCGGGCTCGACCGAGGTACTCGGCCGGGTCAACCAGCAGGGCCGCAACAACGGCGGGCTGAACGCCTACCACCTGCGGCTCGGCGACACCGGCGACTGGGCGATCCTGCGCAGCGACCTGTCGTGGAACCTCACCACCCTGGCCTCCGGCACCGTCCCCGCACCCGGCCTGAACACCTGGCACCACCTCGCCCTCACCATGCAGGGCTCGACGCTGACCGCCGCGATCGACGGGCAGACCGTCGGCACCGCCACCGACCACGCGTTCACCTCCGGTATGGCCGGCCTGGCCGTGACCGGCTACCAGACCCAGCAGTTCGACTCCTTCGCCCTCACCCCCGGCACCGGCGGCGGCTCCTTCACCGGCCCGGTCACCTCCGGCGTCACCGGCAAGTGCCTCGACGCCGCCGACGGCTCCACGACCGACGGCACCAAGGCCGTGATCCGGACCTGCGACACCGCCGACCCGGCCCAGACCTGGACCTGGGACAACGGCCGGCTCCTGTTCGGCGGCAAGTGCCTGGACGTGGTCGGCCAGGGCACCGCGCCCGGCACCCCGGTCGACCTGTGGACCTGCCACGGCGGCACCAATCAGCAGTGGACCCCGCAGCCCGACGGCAGCCTCAAGGGCGTCCAGTCCGCCCTGTGCCTGGACGACCCCGCCGCCAGCACCACCGACGGCACCCAACTGATCGTCTGGACCTGCAACGGTGGCGCCAACCAGCGCTGGAACCTGCCGTAATCCTCGTCGTGGGGGGGGCCCCCCCGCGGGGGGCCCCCCCCCCCGCCGCGGGGGGCCCGCCGCCCCCCCCGCGGGGGGGGGCGGGGGGGGGGGCGCCGGCCCCCCCGGGGGGGCCGGGCGCCCCCCCCCCCCCCCCCCCCCACATGTCTGTCGGTGTCCCCGGCCGGGGGCGGCCCCCCCGGGGGGCCCCCGGGGGGGGCGCCGGGGGGGGCCCCCCCCCCGCGGGCCCCCCCCCACGACACCGGGCATGGCGCTGCACAGGACGAAAGACGAGGTTCTGTCCGACGGCCGTCAACCGGCCGCCGAGTGCCCGACGCGCCCCCGACGTCACCCCGGCCCGCTGACAGGCAGGCGGCCGGCTGGAAGCGGTCGTGGGCGGCGGGACCCGCGGTGACAGGCGAGTTGATAATGGGCTGACGAACCGTCCGGCGTCTGCGACGATCAGCCCCGTGGCCCTGCGCATCGACCGTGTTCTCGCCGACCGTCCGTTCGCCGAGGTCGGCACGCCTCGGGTGGCGGTGGTGGACGAGCGGCGCGGCCTGCTCGCGGTGGCCGGCTACGTCCGGCGTGGTCGGCCCGCGCCCATGGCTGTGTACCGCACCTCCGATCTGACGTGCGTCGCGGTGCTGCGCTCGCGGTTTCCCGTCAACGCGCTGGCGTTCCATCCGGAGCTGCCGCTGCTCGCGGTCGGCACCGGCGAGTACGACGGCGGGCTTCTCAACAGGGGTGAACTCCTGTTGCTGGACCTCGAATCCGGGTCGGCCGTGTCGGCGTTCCGCGATCCGAACGGGCGCACCGTGCGCGAGGTGGAGTGGTTGGACGGGCAGTCGTTGCGCCTGTACCTGGAGCCGGTCATGAAGGATTCGTGGGTACCGCAGGTGGAGCACCTGGTGGACCTCCACCGGACCGATTGGCGCGCCTTGGAGCCGCGTTCGGTGCGCGGTGCGGAACTGGGCAATTCGAGGACCCGCCCGTTGGCGGCGCACCGGCCACCGGACCCGGCGGCGCTGCTCGATCGGTACGGCCCCGGGCGCGACCTCAGGAGCCTTGTCCATGAGGTCGAACTGCTGGACGACGGACGGCTGTTGGCCTCCTTGGACGGCGTGTTGCTGGAGTGCCGGCTGCCGTCCGGCGAGCTGTCCTGGTCGGTCCCGGTGATCGCCTGCGGCGGCATGCAGCTCGCGGTGGCGCCCGACCAGCGGTCGGCGTGGGTGCATGCCGGTCCGTGGCACGTGTCGGGTGTTCCTGATTCGGTCAGCCGAATCGACCTGTCGAACGGCACCCGGACCGCCCGGGTGCGGCTGTCCGCCCCGGCCGGCCTGCACCTCGGCCCCGACGGGCTCCCGGTCCTCGTTCCGCGCGGCGGCCTCCGGGTCCGGCGCGGTGGCGGGACGCTCACCACCACTTTCCGCGCACCTGAGGGCCCCGGCCGGGAGAGCGAGCGGTGGGTGGGCGCGACGGCCCCTGTCCCGCTGCCCGGCGCGGAGGAACCGTTCGTCCCGGGGTCACCTCCGGTCGGTGAACCGGGGAGGTTGCTCGAGCCGGTCTGGGCCCCGCCGCACCCGCTGTTCCCGCTCGCCCTCGCACCCGGCGAGGACCACGACGGCGGCCCGGGCGTGGAACTCCCCGGCGGCGATCTGCTGCAGGCCGGCGCGCGGTGGCGCCGGGAAGGACGCCGCCCCGGCGACTGCTACGTGGCACGCCGCGACCCGGCCGACGGTGCCACGCGCTGGGTGTTCCGCACCGATCGACCGGCCGTCGTCCTCGACACCGACGACACGGCCGCGTACGCCGGCTACGAGAACGGCGATCTGCTGGCGCTCTCGCTGGCCGACGGCACCCTGCGCGAGTGGGTCCGCCTCACCCTGCGCGGGGCCCCGCTGGTGCCGACAGCCCTCACCGTCACCGCGCCCGGCCGACTGCTGGTCGGCACCGAGTGCGGCCGCCTGCTCGACTGCACCCTCGCCTGACGCACGCCGACCTGTACTTCGGTCCCCGGCCCGGTCGGGCGCGGATATCAGGCTGTCGGGGCGAGGAGGGTGTGCAGGGAGCGGTTGTGGTGGCGGAGCCAGGCGCGGTAGGCGGGGTTGATGCTGGCCAGGTCGAGGTAGGCGTGGCAGAGGTCGATCCAGAGGCCGTCGAGTGCGGGCCCGCCGACGGTGTCGGGGCGCCAGGTGAGGAGGAGACGGACGGCGAGGGGGTCGCCGTGGACGGGGCGCAGGACGGTGCCGGGGCCGGGCGGTGAGGTGGGCTGGCAGGGGCGGACGGCTTCGCCGGAGGCGACGAGTTCGGCGGCGGTGGCGTTGTCGCGGACCTGGACGACGCGCGGGTCGAGTCCGGCCTCGGCGAAGACCCGGCGCAGGGCGGCGTATTCGTGGTCGGCGGTCGGGTCGACCATCCAGGTGTCGTGGGCGAGGTCGGCGAGGGTGACGACCGGCCGGCCGGCGGCGGGGTGGGTCTCGGCGAGGGCGACGAACTGGGGCTCGCGGGCGACCAGCACCCGCTGCTCGGTGCCGGGCGGCACCTGTAGCGGAAAGCCCTCGCTCTCGTGGACGAAGGCGATGTCGAGCTGTTCGACGGCGACCAGGTGGATCAGGGCGATCGCCGAGATGTCGATGTGGATGGTGGTGTCGGTCTCGGGGAGCCGGTCGTGGATGCGGCGCAGCCAGGCGGCGACCGCGCGGCTGCCGACGCTGCCGATCCGCAGTCGGCGGCGGCCCGGTCCGGCGGCTTCGGCGCGGGCGGCGGCGACCAGGGCGTCCATCCCGGTGATCACGGGTCGGGCGCGGGAGAGCACCGAGTGGCCGAGGGCGGTGGGGCGGCTGCCGGTCTGTTCGCGGGTGAACAGCCGTCCGCCGATGGCCCGTTCGATGCGGTGCAGTTGGGTGGTCAGCGACGGCTGGGCCATGCCGAGTCGACGGGCGGCCTTTCGGACGCTGCCGGTGTCCGCGATCGCGCACAGCACCCGCAGGTGTCGGACGTCGAGCTCCATCACGGGAGCATAGCCAGGCGTCCACGGCCTGCCAAGGGCATGTCAAGCGTCGCTCATGGAGCGTCAAATCAAGGGCCCCGCAAGGGTATTGCCCCCGCCTATCGCCGGTTGCCATCTCCGCGCCCCGCCCGCCCTGCCCCAAGCTCGGTGCAACAACCCGTCACCGCGTCCCGGACACGGCCCTCCCCACGGCCCCGGGACCCGCGAAATGGAGTCCCCACATGAACCGCTCCATGACCGTGCTCGCCGCTGCCCTCGGACTGGTCCTCGCGGCAGGCACCGCCGCCGTGCCCGCCGCCGCGGCCACCACCACCCAGGGCTACACCCCGTCCGCGGGCATCGCCGCCAAGTCCTCCGAGGACGCCAACAACAAGGCGTTCTACGAGGCAGTGATGAAGTCGGCCCGGGCCAAGCAGGCCGCCAACCCCTACCTGATGGCCGTCACCGTCACCTACGACGCCAGCTCGGCCCCGACCTTCCGCACCGTCATATCCCAGGCCGCGCAGATCTGGAACTCCTCGGTCAGCAACGTCCAACTCCGCTCCGGCAGCAACGCCGACTTCCGCTACTACGAGGGCAACGACTCCCGCGGCTCCTACGCCTCCACCGACGGCCACGGCAGCGGCTACATCTTCCTCGACTACGCGCAGAACCGGCAGTACAGCTCGGTGCGCGTCACCGCCCACGAGACCGGCCACGTGCTCGGCCTGCCCGACCACTACTCCGGCCCGTGCAGCGAGCTGATGTCCGGCGGCGGCCCCGGCACCTCGTGCACCAACCCGTACCCGAACGCCACCGAGCGCAGCCGCGTCAACAGCCTCTGGCAGTACGGCCTCGCCGCGGCCGGCTGACCCCGCCCGTCCGCGACGCACACGCCGCCCGGCGGGGCCGTACAGCCCCTGCCGGGCGGCGCGCCGCGCCGGGTTCAGTGCAGCGGACCGGGGTGGCTGAAGCGCCCGGCCCGGCGGTGGATGCGGTGCTCGCGCTGCCGCCGGCGGGGTGCGGGCAGCGCGGCCACAGGGGTGACGGGGCGGGAGAAGAACCACCGCTTGACGCCTTCGATCAGCACCAGATAGGTGACCACCATCCCGGCCAGGGCCAGGAAGAAGGCTGGCGGGAGGGGAGTGAAGCCGAGCGTCGCGGCGGCCGGCGAGAACGGCAGCGCCACGCCCACCGCCACCACCCCCAGCGACGCCACCAGCAGCGGAATGCTCGGGCGGCTCCGCAGGAACGGGATCCGCCGGGTGCGGATGGCGAAGATCACCAGGGTCTGGGTGGCGAGGGACTCCACGAACCAGCCGGAGCGGAACAGCGCCGCGTCCGCGTGGAACACACCGAGCATCACCCAGAACGTCAGGAAGTCGAAGAGCGAGCTGGCCGGACCGAACCACAGCATGAAGCGGCGGATGAACGAGATGTCCCAGTGCGCGGGCGCGCGCAGCTGCTCCTCGTCGACCCGGTCGGTGGGGATGGTGAGCTGGCCGGTGTCGTAGAGCAGGTTGTTGAGCAGGATCTGCGAGGGCAGCATCGGCAGGAACGACAGCGCCAGCGAGGCCCCGGCCGCGCTGAACATGTTGCCGAAGTTGCTGGACGTCCCCATCAGCACGTACTTGATGGTGTTGGCGAAGATCCGCCTGCCCTCGGCGACCCCCTCGGCGAGCACGCCGAGGTCCTTCTTCAGCAGGACGGCGTCGGCGGCGTCCTTGGCCACGTCCGTGGCGCTGTCCACCGAGATGCCGATGTCGGCGGCGTGCAGCGCCAGCGCGTCGTTGACGCCGTCGCCGAGGAAGCCCACCGACCGGCCGCTGCCGCGCAGCGCGCGCACCACCCGGGCCTTGTCCTCCGGGGACACCCGGGCGAACACGGTGGCGTCCGCGGCGGCCGCGGCCAGCCGCTCGTCGTCCAGGGCGCCGATGTCCCGGCCGGTGAGCGTGGCGCCGGCGGGCAGGCCCAGGTCGGCGCAGACCTTCTCGGCCACGACCGGGTTGTCGCCGGTGCAGATCTTGACGGTGATGCCGAGGCCGGCGAGGCGGCGCAGCGACTCCGCGGCATCCTGCTTGGGCGGGTCGCGGAAGACCAGGAACCCGGCCAGCCGCAGCCCGGTCTCGTCGGCCCCCGTGATCGTGAGCAGCTCCCCGGCCGGCCTGGCGGCCACCGCCACGACCCGGTCACCGGCGGCGAACAGCCCGTCCAGGACGGGCGCGGCCGTCGCGGGGACGTCCACGCACCTGGCCAGCACCTGCTCCGGCGCGCCCTTGGTGACGAGCACCGGGCTGCCGTCGGGCCGCCGGACGAGGGCGGAGGAGAGCTGGCGCTCGTGGTCGAAGGGGAGGGCGGCGAGCCGCCGGTGCCCGGCTGCCAGCCGGGCGGCTCGGGGGGCCTGCCAGAGCGCGGTGTCCAGCGGGTTGTCCCCCAGGTGGTCGCCGTCGAGGTCCCCCTCGGTGGCGAGCAGGCCGAGCAGCAGCACCTCGTCGCGGGCGGTCCCGGCCGGATCGAGGGCGCTCTCGAAGGTGATCCGGCCCTCGGTGAGGGTGCCGGTCTTGTCGGTCACCAGGACGTCCAGGTCGCCGAGGTCCTCGATGCACACCAGGCGCTTGACCAGGACGTCCCGGGCCGCGAGGCGGCGGGAGCCGGCCGCCAGGCTGGTGCTGACCACGGCCGGCAGCAGCTGAGGGGTGATCCCGACGGCGATCGCCAGCGAGAACAGCAGCGCTTCCAGCAGCGGCCGGTGCAGCACCGTGTTGACCACGAAGATGCCGGTGGTGAGGACCGCGGCGACCCTCAGCAGGAGCATCGAGAAACGGCGCAGGCCCACCTGGAACGCCGTCTCCGGCTGCCGTTCGCCGAGGCCGAGCGCGATCCGCCCGAACGCGGCGCGGCCGCCGGTGGCGACGACCGCCCCGGTGCCGCTGCCCGCGTGCACCACCGTGCCCATCAGCGCGCACGACGACAGCTCCGCCAGCTCGGCCCCCTCCTCCACCCGCGCCAGGCCCTTGGCCACTGGCGCGGACTCGCCCGTGAGAACGCCCTCGTCGCACTGCAGCCCGGTGCACTCCAGCAACCGGACATCGGCCGGGACGATCTGGCCGAGCGCCAGCCGGACCACGTCGCCGGGTACCAGAGCGGTGACGTCCACCTCCTGCTCGTGGCCGTCGCGCAGGACGACCGCGGTGTGCCGCACCCGGGAGTGCAGCGCCTGGGCGGCCCGCTCGGCCCGGTACTCGTTGGTGAAGCCCAGCACGACGCTCAGCAGCAGGATGACGCCGATGACCACCGCATCGGTGCGCTCACCGAAGAAGAAGGACACCAGTGCGGCGGCCAGCAGCAGGAGCAGCAGGGCGCTGCGCAGCTGGCGGCCGAGCACCGCCAGGGCCTTGACCTGGTGCGTGCGTACCGCGTTGGGGCCGCCCGCCGCGAGCCGGCGTTCGGCCTCGACCCCGGTCAGGCCGGCCGGGGTGGCGGCCAGCCGGCTCAGCACCTGCTCGACGTCCTGGGCGGCGGCCTCGCCGACGGGCACCCCGGCCGGCCCCGCGGACCGGTCGGCGGCGGGGCCGGGCCGCGCCGCGGACGGGCGGAGCTCCGGCCGAGTTCCGGTCCCGGTCACGAGGCCGCGCCGGACGGGCCGTCGGCGGGTGCGGCCTGCCACAGGGCGGCCCGGGACGGATCCCGGTCATTCGCCGCGGCCACGAGGCGCGGCCTCCCTGTGCCGTTCATCCTGTCCACGTCCTTCTCCTCGGTGGGTGGTGCCTGGAGCGCGGGCAGGCCGCGCAGGTCGAACACGAGACGGGCACCGACCTTGCCGTCCGGGACTCGTGCTGCCACCATTCCACCGGCCCGGACCGGCGTGCGCTGGGGCCTGCCGGGGCAGACAAGCGAAGCCGAAGGTCCTGCGGACGGCGGGGCCACCGCCGCGCCGACACCGGGACGTCCGGGCGTACGCCTCCGCGCGTCCCGGGACCTTGGGCCCCGCCCGCGGCGCCCGGCAGGCCCTGGAACCCCGGGCCGTGCTCGGCGAGGCTGGTGCCCGATCCCGAGCGGTGACGCCGGGGCTTGCCGAACGACGGAGAGCAGGGCACTTCCATGAGCAGGTACATCCTCGCCGGCACCGACGGCTCGGCCGAGAGCATCGCGGCGGCGCGGTGGGCGGCCGACGAAGCGGTGCGCCAAGGCCACGCGCTGCGCATCGTCCACGCCTGGACCTTCGAGGACGACATCCACGCCGCCCCCGACCAGCCGGCGGAAGTACGGGCCCTGACCGAACGGATGCTCGCCGACGCCGCCGAGCAGGTGCGCGCGACGCACCCCGGGCTGGAGGTGCACACCGGTCTCCTGACGGACGACGCACCCGTCGCGTCGCTGGTCGCCGCCGCCGCCGAGTCCGAGCTGCTCGTGCTCGGCTCGCTGGGCCTCGGCGGCTTCGAGGGCCTGCTGGTGGGCTCGATCGGCCTCGGGGTCGCGGCCCGGTGCGAGGTGCCCGTGGTCCTGGTCCGGGCCGAGCGGGCGGACGGCGCCGGCCGCAGGGCCGAGGTGGTCCTCGCCGTCGACACCCGGGAGCCGGCGGCCGAGGTCGTCGACTTCGCCTTCCAGCAGGCCGCCGCCCGCGGCGCCGTGCTGCGCGCCGTCCACGGCTGGACCCCGCCGCCGGTGTGGGGCTACGCGGGCTGGGTGACGCCGCAGTTCGAGACCGAGCAGTTCCGCGCCCTGGAAGCCGGGCTGCTCCGCGAGGCGCTCGGCGCGTGGCGCGCCAAGTACCCGGACGTCGAGGTGGTCGAGGACAGCCGGATCGGCAGCGGCGCCGGCGCGGTGGTGGACGCCTCCGGCGATGCCGCGCTCGTGGTGGTCGGCCGCCGGCGCCGCCACCGCCTCGGCGCCCACCTCGGCCCGGTCGCCCACGCGGTGATCCACCACGCCCAGGCGCCGGTCGCGGTCGTCCCGCACAACTGATCCCGGCCCGGACGCGAGAGCCCCGGTGTCGCCACCCGCTTCGTGCGGGTCGCGGTACCGGGGCTCGGTCCGTTGCGGGTCACTGCGACGAGGCTGTGGGTGACCGTCCTGGTCCGTTCTTCCGCTGCGGTCGGCGGCCCGGACGCGAGAGCCCCGGTGCCGCCACCCGCTTCGTGCGGGTCGCGGTACCGGGGCTCGGTCCGTTGCGGGTCACTGCGGCGGTGCGGCGAGGCCGCGGTGACCGTCCCGGTCTGTTCCTCCGCTGCGGGCGGCGACCCGGACGGTGGTGCCGGTGGTGCCGAGCAGGGTGCCGAGGGCGTCGTCGAGGGGGCCGATGGCCGCGAGGCCACCGGTCCGTTCGGCGAAGGTGGCGGCGGCGTCGGCCTTGGGGCCCATCGAGCCCTCGGGCAGGTCGAGTGCGCGCAGGCGCTCGGGGGTCGTGGTGAGCAGTGGCTCGGGATGCGCCGAGCCCCAGCCGGCGAATACGTGGGTGACGTCGGTGAGGATCAACAGGGCGTCGGCGTCGAGCAGTTGGGCGAGCAGGGCGGCGGTGAGGTCCTTGTCGACGACCGCTTCGACGCCGCGGACCCGGCCGGTGCCAGGATCGCGGGTGACGGGGATGCCTCCGCCGCCGGCCGCGACGACCACGTCGTCGGCGTCCAGCAGGGTGCGGACGGCCGCCAGCTCGACGATCGCCGTGGGTCGGGGCGAGGGGACGACCCGGCGCATCCGCGCACCGTCCCGGGCGGTGGTCCAGCCGCGTTCGGTCTCCATCAACCGGGCCTGGCGGTCGGTGAGTTGGCCGCCGATGAACTTGGTCGGCCGGTGGAAGGCGGGGTCGTGGGGGTCGACTTCGGTGTGGGTGACCAGCGCGGTGACGGCGCGGCCGGGCAGCAGGGTCGTCAGTTCGCGGGCGAGCAGGGTGCCGATCATGCCCTGGGTCTGGGCTCCGAGGACGTCCAGCGGGTAGGGCGCGGTGAGCGCCGGGTCGGCCTCGCTCTCCTGGGCGAGCAGGCCGATCTGCGGGCCGTTGCCGTGGGTGACGACGACCTGGTGCCCGGCGGTGACGAGTGCGGCGAGCGAGCGAGCGGCGTCGTGGACGTGGCGCTGCTGGACGGCGGCGTCGGGGTGTTCGCCCCGCTGGAGGAGGGCGTTTCCGCCGATGGCGGCGACGATGCGCATGGTCACTTCTTCCCGAGGGTGGCGACGAGGACGGCCTTGATGGTGTGCAGCCGGTTCTCGGCCTGGTCGAAGACCAGCGAGGCGGGCGATTCGAAGACCTCGTCGGTGACTTCGAGGCCGTCGAGGCCGTGCTCGGCGGCGAGTTCGGCGCCGAGGTCGGTGCGGCGGTCGTGCAGGGCGGGCAGGCAGTGCAGGAACGCGGTGTCGGGGTTGCCGGTCGCCGTCATCGTCTTCGCGTTGACCTGGTACGGCAGGAGCAGGGCGATCCGCTCGGCCCACCGGGCGTGGTCCTCTCCCATGGACACCCACACGTCCGTGTAGAGGAAGTCGGCGCCGCGCACGGCTTCCTCCACCTCGTCGGTCAGCAGGAACCGGGCGCCGCTGTCCTGGCCGAGCAGCAGGCACTCGGACACCAGCTCCGGGTCGGGCCACAGCTCGCGCGGGGCGGCGATGCGGACGTCCATCCCGAGGAGGGCGCCCATGGCCATCAGGGAGTGGGCGGTGTTGTTGCGGGCGTCGCCGAGGTAGCAGAAGGAGATCTCCTCCAGCGGCTTGCGGCTGTGCTCGCGCATCGTGAACACGTCGCACAGGCTCTGGGTCGGGTGCCACCGGTCGGTGAGGCCGTTGTAGACGGGGACGCCGGCGTGGGCGGCGAGTTCGGTGACGGTGTCCTGGTCGAAGCCGCGGTACTCGATGGCGTCGTACATCCGGCCCAGGACGCGGGCGGTGTCGGCGATGGTCTCCTTGTGGCCGATGTGCGACCCGTCCGGGCCCAGGTAGGTGGTCATGGCGCCCTGGTCGGCCGCCGCGACCTCGAAGGCGCAGCGGGTGCGGGTGGAGGCCTTCTCGAAGATCAGGGCGATCCGGTGGCCGGTCAGCCGGGGTGTTTCGGTGCCCGCGCGTCGGGCGGCCTTCAGGTCGGCGGCGAGGTCGAGGAGGTGGTGGATCTCGGCGGCGGTGAAGTCGAGTTCGCGCAGGTAGTGGCGGCCGTTGAGGTCGACGGTCATGGCGGGTTCTCCTTGCCGGTCGGTTGGCGTCGGTCGCGGATGGTCAGTTGGCGGGGTCGCGCTGGATGGGGCAGCTCATGCAGCGCGGGCCGCCGCGGCCGCGGCCGAGTTCGGAGCCCGCGATGGTGGCGATCTCGATGCCCTGCTTGCGCAGGTAGGTGTTGGTGGTGGTGTTGCGTTCGTAGCCGACGACGACGCCGGGTTCGAGGGCGAGGAAGTTGCTGCCGTCGTCCCACTGTTCGCGTTCGGCGGCGCGGGTGTCCTGGTCGGCGGACAGGAAGCGGACCTTGTCCAGGTCGAGGGCCTCGGCGAGGGAGGCGGCGAGGTCGGTGTCGGGCCGCACGTCGAAGCCGGACGGGCGTTCGGGGGCGGGGGTGAGGGTCCACGAGCGCAGCTGGTCGGCGAGGCCCGGGTAGAGGGTGAAGGTGTCGCGGTCGATCATCGTCATGACGGTGTCCAGGTGCATGAACGCCCGGCTCTGCGGCAGGCGCACGGCTATCACCCGGTGCGCGGTGCCGGTCAGGAACAGTTGCTGGGTGAGGGTTTCGACGGCGGTGGCGGTGGTGCGCTCGCCCATGCCGATCATGACGACGCCCGGGGCGAGGACGTGGACGTCGCCGCCCTCCACGGTGAGGCCCGCGGGCGCGGTGGTGCCGTCGAGCAGCGGGGGCGCGGTCTCGGCGAACAGCGGGTGGAAGCGGTAGATCGCGGCGGTGTGCAGGGTCTCGCGCCGGCGGGCCGGCTTCGCCATCGGGTTGAGGCTGTAACGGGCGCCGATCCAGCAGGAGTTGTCGCGCGGGAAGAGGTGGTTGGGCAGCGGGGGGAGGGCGAAGTCCTGGTCGCCGAGGGTGTGCCAGTGCAGGCTGTGGGGGCTGTGCAGGGGGAGGTCGTTCTTGAGGACGCCGCCGATCAGGTACTCGGCGAGCGTGGCGCCGTCGAGCTGTTCGCACAGGTCCCGGACCGGTTCGACCAGGGCCGGGCCGACGACCGCGGGGGCGGCCACCCGGTCGAGGAGCCAGACGCGGGCCGGGGCCAGTTCGAGGGTCTCGGCGAGCAGGTCGGTGTAGTGGTGCACGCGCACGCCGTGGTCGCGCAGCACCTGCGCGAAGGCGTCGTGTTCCTCCCGGGCGCGCTTGGCCCACAGGATGTCGTCGAACAGCAGGTCGTCGACGTTGCCCGGGGTCAGCCGGGCCAGCTCCAGACCCGGTCGGTGCAGGATCACCTGGCGCAGGCGGCCGGCCTCGGAATCGACACGAAGGGTGGACATGAGGGTTCTCCCGGGGGTTCGGTGCGGGTGACGCGGGGTCGGCCGTTCAGTGCGGGTGACGCGGGGTCGGCCGTTCAGTGCGGGTGACGCGGGGTCGGCGCGCGGCGCAGGACGGCCGGCAGGCCGGCGGGGCGGGTGCGGGCGGCCTTGCGGGGCGGTCCGGGGCGCTCCGGCGCGGTGACGGTGGGCGGGGTCGCGGTGTCCGCGGGCGCCTCGGCGACGGTCCGGGCGTTCGGCCGCTTCAGCCAGACGTAGACCGGGATGCCGAGCAGGATCGTGAACAGGCCGTAGTAGACGGTCTGGTAGCCGCTGCCCTGGATCGACCAGTACGAGAAGGCGAGCGCCAGGACGGTGACGGCGGTGTCCCGCACCAGGCGGCGGCGGTCCAGCTCCTCCCGCCCGCGGCGGACCAGCCAGAACAGCTGGGCGGCGGCCGAGACCAGGTACGGGACGACGGCGGTGAGCACGCTCAGCAGCACGATCTCGGTGAACACGCGGGTGAAACTGGTGTAGCTGATCACGGTGAGCACCGAGGCGAGGACGGTCGCCGAGAGGATGCCGAAGGCGGGCACCTCGCCGCGGCCGCGGGTGCCGGCGAAGGCGGCCGGGAACAGTCCGTCGCGGGCGGCGGCCATCGGCATCTCGGCGCAGATCATCGTCCAGCCGTTGAGCGCGCCGACCCCGGAGATGATCGCCGCGGCGGCGACCAGGTTGCCGGCCCAGTGGCCGCCCGCGATGTTGTTCACGGCGTCGGTGAACGGAGCGGCGGACGAACCGAGTTGGGCGTGCGGGACGGTGCCGAACACGGCGAGCGTGCCGAGCAGGTAGATCGCCGCGCAGGCGAGGGTGCCGTACACGGTGGCCTTGGGCACGTTGCGCCGCGGGTCGCGCACCCGCCCGGCCGCCACCGAGGCGGTCTCCAGGCCGATGTAGCTGAACAGCGCGATCGCCCCGGCCGCCGAGACCGCGCCCAGCGCCGAGCCGCCGCTCGCGTTGAACGCCCCGAAGTTGCCGGACTTCACGAACACCAGGCCGACCGTGGCCATGAACGCCAGCGGCAGGAACTTCAGCACCGTGGTGACCACCTGGAAGGCCCCGATGCTGCGCACGCCGGCCAGGTTGACGAGCGCCGGCACCCACAGCCCCGCCAACGCGATGGCGACCGAAGCGCCGGTGTGGTGGCCCTTGTTGACGAACACCTCGACGTAGCCGACCCAGGCCACCGCGATGGCCGCATTGCCGGCCCAGGCGGTGATCCAGTAGGACCAGGCGGTCAGGAAGCCGGCGAACTCGCCGAACGCCTCCCGGGCGTAGACATACGGACCGCCACTGCCCGGCACCCGCTCGGACAATCGCCCGAAGGTGACGGCCAGCGCCAGCGCGCCGACGGTCACCAGCACGAACGCGACCAGCGCGATCGGCCCGTAGGGCGCGAGGGCCGACGGCAGGGCGAAGACTCCGGTCCCGATGACGCTGCCGACGACGAGCGCGGTGGCGGCCGGGAGCCCGAAGGTGCCGTTGCGCTGCGGCGGTGCGTCGGCCGCGGGCTCTCTGCGATCGGATACGGACATCAGGGGCTCCTCTGCCGGGACACCGGAGGACGGGGACCCGACCGTGCCGGGTGCCTACAGTGGAGATCCTCGGCCCCCGGCCGGGCGCCGCCCCAGGGCCAGGGGTCCTGCTTCCCCCGCCACCGGTCCCGCCCCCCGCACCCCCGTGGTCCCGAACCGCGGCCCCGCCCGCGCGGGCCGACAAGTCCACGACCAGGCGGTGTTGATCGGATGTCCACTCACCGCTGGTTCACTGCGAGCACCGACCCCTTCGAGGCCCCGGGAGGACCAACAGTGCTCGAGCGAACGGCAGTCGGTACGGACGCGGCGGGCGGTACTCGCGCGCGGCCCCGCGCCGGCGGGCGGCCCGACTTCCCGCCCTACCCACCACTCCGTGAGGGCCCGACGATGAATCGCCCGCCCGTGCCCCCGCCCGCGACGCTGCCGGCCCTGGAGACCGCCCGCGTCCGGCTGCGCGACCACCGCGCCGACGACCTCGACGCCCTGCGCCCGGTCTGGGGCGACGCCACCGGGATGCGCCACCTGTCGACCGGCGTCATGGACGACACCCGGATCCGGCGCAGGCTGGCCGAGGCCGTGGCGACCGCAGCCGAGACACCGCGCCGGCACTACCAGTTGGCCGCCTGCCGCCAGGGCGACGACCGCCCCGTCGGCGGCATCCGGCTCTCCGTCGAGGACGACACCACCGGGTACTGCGGCGTCTTCACCATGGCCCGGCACCTCCGCGGCTCGGGCTGCGCCCCCGACATCGGCTGGCTCATGCTCAAGCTCGCCTTCGCCGAACTCGGCCTCACCCGGGTGTGGAGCATGACGTCCCTGGAGAACACCGACGCGATCCGCGCGATCACCCGCTTCGGCTTCACCCCCACCGGCGAGACCGAACGCTACTTCCCCGAAGCCGACACCACCATGCGCCTGCTGACCCTGGAGGTCACCGCGGCCACCTGGTGCACCATGCCGGTCCCGCCCGGCCCCGGGCGTTGCCGAGCATGGCCTGACGGGGCGTCAACTCCGTGACAAATCGGTGGCGGAGGTGCCGGGCGGCCTACGACGGCGAGGTGCTCGCCCGGGACGGCGTCGTCTGCGGCACGCTCAACTACCGGCTGGGCCGTTCATGTCGACGCCCGCCGCAGGCGCTCGTACGCGGTCCAGGCGTTCAGTAGCGGCGGTACCACCGAGCGCCGTACGCCGTGGAGGGCGGCTGCGCGGACTTCGGACGGGGTGGCCCGGGGGAAGCAGGAGAGCAGGAGGGCGAGGGTTCCGGTGACGAAGGGGACGGCCACGCTGGTGCCCGCGAGGGCGAGTGGGCGCTCGCCGGGGTTCAGGTGCACCACGGCCCGGCCCGGTGCGCCGAGGCCGTGGGTGCCGATCGAGCTGCCGAGGTCGGAGAGGTCCATCGGGCGGTTCCGGGTGTCGTAGGCGACGACCGGGATGGTCCAGTGGTGGCGGGTCAGGACGGAGCTGCCCAGCCGGCCCTGGTTGCCGGCCGCGACGACGGTGAGTACGTCGTGCGCCGCCGCGTGGTCCAGGGCGGCCGTCAGCTCGCGGTGCCCGCTGCCGGACGGCCGCTCGGGCGCGCCGATCAGCTCCGCGCTGTCGAAGGAGTAGAGCTGGTCGACGGGCCGCCCCGGCGCGAAAGGCGAGGGCGCCGGTCCGTCATGGACACGCCGCCGGACCGCCGGGCCCCGACGTACGGCGAACGGAGCAGAAATCTCGATCGTGGACGATCCGTCTGCTTCGATGCGAGCAGCCCCCACCCCGTTTCTCATTGGGAGAAGAACGTGCTGCCTTCCGTCCGTCACCTGCTCGCGATCGGGACCTGCCTGCTGGCCGTCGGCGCCCCGGCCACCGCCGTCGCCGCCCCGCAGTCCGTCCACCGGCTCAACCCGCAGACCCTCACCGATCTGCAGACCTCGATGCGGGGCGAAGCCTTCGCGAACGCCTCCTACACCTTCTACGCCGACCAGGCGGACCGGGAGCATCTGCCCGCTGTCGCGGACCTCTACCGCCGCACCGCCGAGGTGGAACTCCACGAGCACTTCCACGAGGAGGCACTGCTCGACGGCCTGATCGGCGATGAGGCGGCCAACCTCGCTGCTGCCATCGAAGGAGAGACGTACGAATCGACCACGATGTATCCGCAGTTCGCCCGGGAGGCCGAGCAGGACGGCGACCTGAACGCGGCGGCGCTGTTCGCGGAGATCGCGAAGGACGAGGCCGGCCACAACGAGGCGTTCAAGGCCGCGCTCCACGTCCTGCAGACCGGAGAGGGACAGGTTCCCGCCCCGCCCCAGGCCGACCAGGTCCCGGTGCCCGCAGGCCCGCCGCAGGTGCACGCGGCCCGGACCCTGGCGAACCTCGACGCCGCCCTGCACGGCGAGGCGCTCGCCTTCGCCCGCTACACGGCCTTTGCCGAGCAGGCCGCGCAGTCCGGAGACGCGCGGGTGGCCGCACTGTTCACCGGCACCGCTTCGGTCGAGCTGCACGAGCACTTCGCCGGCGAAGCCGTCCTGTTCGGATTCGTCAAGGACACCCGGACCAACCTGCACGGGACCATCGCCGGCGAGAACTACGAGGCGACTTTCATGTACCCGACCTTCGCGAAGCGTGCCAGAGCCGCAGGTGACCTCGAAGCGGCAGATCTCTTCCGCGACAACGCCCGCGACGAAGCCGGTCACGCGCGGGCGTTCCAGCAGGCTCTCCGCCGGATCGACTGACCCCCGGCAGCGGACTTGAAGCGCGCAGCGACACTGGGCGGCGGCCGAGAGCCGGGAGTTCGGCCGGGGGGCTGCCGCCTCAATGGGCGCTGTTGTCGGGTGGGGCGAGGTGGGCCGTGATGACGAAGTTGTCGACGGCGGGGGTGTTGTCGGGTTTTTCGAGGCAGGTGAGGACGACCAGGCGGCCGGGGATGTCGGACCAGATGGTGGTGTCGTTCGGGAGGTCGGATTTGGGGATGGTGGTGGCCCGGTCGACGACGTAGGGGGTGTTGCTGACGTCGATGATGGCGCCGGGGGCGACGTTGGAGGTGCCGGTTTCGGTGGCGAAGAGGTAGTTGCCGGGGCCGACGGCGCCCCGGCGGAGGGAGTGCATGGCCACGTAGACGGTGCCCTCGTCGGGGGCGGTGGGGGTGCCGAGGTTGGTGATGCGGTAGGCGGCGGTGAAGCCAGGGGGGACGACCGAGCCGGCGACCTCGTTCATGGTGCCGAGGGGGACGTCGAGGCCGACCGAGGGGACGATGAAGCGGCCTGCGCCGTCGGGCTTCGCGTCCTGTTGTCGGTGCTGCTCCGGGGGGAGTTCGGCACCGGGGTCGAGCTGGACGGGCCTGCCGTTCATGTCGACGCCCACTTCGGTGGTGGCGTGGTCGTGGTGGGTGAGGGCGTAGTGGCCGAGGAGGGCGGCGCCGGTCAGGGAGGTCGCGGCCAGGAGCAGCACCAGCCATTCGGCGCGGCGGGTCAAGGTCATGGGCGTTGCTGCTCCTCGACACGACCGCCCGCCGGCCCTGGGGGGTCGGCGGGCGGTGCGGGATCGGATGGGACGAGGTGGGTCAGTGGCGGCGCTTTCTGCGTCGCAGGGTGAGGGTGGCCAGTCCGGTGGCGGTCGCCAGCAGCGTTGCCGCGCCGGTGACCGCCCAGGCCAGGGGCGATGCGCCGGTGAGGGCCAGCGAGCCGCCGGTGTCCACGGACGGGCCCTCGGGGTGGGGGCCGCGCGAGGGCTCGTGGGTGGGCTTGTGGGTGTGAGTGGGCTTGGGGGTGGGGGAAGGGGTGGGGCCGGGCGGGATGATCGGAAGGGCGGTGCCGGCGGACCCGGAGGTGAGGGTGACACCGTCGGGCTGCAGGCCGGACGCGGTGGCGTTGTTGTGCAGGGTGCCGCCGGCGGTGATGTCGGCCTCGGTGGTGGTGTACGTGGCGGTGCAGTGGGTGGAGGCTCCCGCGTCGAGGGTGCCGCCCAGCGGGGTGGGGGCGCAGGTGACCGGGCCGAGCGGGCCAGTGCCGGAGAACTCGATCTCGTTGATCGCCAGCTCGGTCAGCGGCACGTTGCCGTTGTTGAGGACGTCGAAGGAGTACGTCACGACGTCACCGGCCGCGGTGAGTTCGGTGATCGGCCGGCCTTCCGCGTCCGTGGCGGTCGCGGTCTTGGCGAGCGACAGTCCCGGAGCCGCCGGGTTGATGACGATGGTGTACTCGCGCGTCGAGGTGCCGTCGACGGGGTCCGAGACCTGGACGGTGAACGTGTAGCTGCCCGCCGCGGTGGGGGTGCCGGTGATCGTGCCGTCCGGGTTCAGCGTCAGCCCCGGGGGGAGTTCACCGGCGACGAGTGTCCAGGTGAGCTGCGGGTTCGGGTTCTCGGTGGTCGCCTCGACCACGTCCGAGTAGGGGACGCCGACGGTGCCGTCATGCAGGAACGGGGTGGTGATGCACGGCGGTTGGGTCAGGCCGCCGAACAGGTTCTCGTTCCAGCCGGAGAAGGTGTTGCAGATCAGCGTGGTGGTCGCGGCGGCGCCGGAGTAGCCCGCGATGCCGTACCCCCAGAAGTCGCGCAGCGGCGGCTGGATGGGCGAGCGGCTGATGTCGTTGTAGGAGATGGTGATGTTCGTGCCGCCGGTGACGTTGATCCCGATGTCCGCGCCGTCCGGGCCGGCGATCGTGTTGTGGTCGACCGTCAGGTTGTTCGCGGTGAACAGCAGCATTCCGGTGGAGCTGCTCACCGAGTTGTTGGCCGTGTACGTCAGCACGGTGTTGTTGGTGAAGGTGCCGCCGGAGTTGAAGTACTGGACCGAGTTCTGCGCGATGTTGCCGGTGATCGGCGGCGGGGGCAGCGGGATGGTGGTGTCCGGCGGGCCGAGGGTGGAGCCGGTGACGTTCATGGTCGCGGCGCCGTTGGCGGTCAGCCCGTTCTTCTGGAAATCCGCCACGTTGACGTCGGTGACCGTCACGGTCTGCGGGCCGCCGCTGGTGGCGTCGACCATGATGCCCTGACCGAAGTTGTAGGTCTGGTGCCGGGTGATGCCGATGACCGTCACGTTCGTCAGCGACCCGGACGCGGACAGGAACCTGATGCCGAAGTAGGCCGCGTTGGTGCGGGAGTCGTCCGGATCCCGGGGCAGGTAATTGCCCTGCACCGTCAGGTTCTTGATGTTCATTGTGGTGGCGCCGGTGGCGTTGCTCAGCACCGCGCCCATCAGCGGGTCGGCCAGGGAAGTGTCGGTCGCGGTGATGGTGTGGCCGGCGCCGTCCAGGGTGTACCCGTCCGGGATGGTGAGGTTGTCCGTGGTGGTGCAGTCGCCGGTCAGTGTGATGGTCGTGCCCGAGGTGGACGAGGCGGTGCAGACCGTGCGGATGTCCACCGTCGCCGCCGAAGCGGGAGAGGGAATCCACACCAGCGATCCCGCCGCCACGACGCAGCCGATGGCAGCTGCGCTTAAACAGCGGCGCCGGCCGGACCGCCGTCCTTGTGGGTGCGGGTGTGAGGACGCGGCATTCGTGCCGAATTGTGACGCTCTGATAATCATCATGTGACAACCTCCCCCGGCAGGCTAGAACCCGGACAATCCGGGCATAGGCCAACACTCCGGACGCTCGGGCCGCCTTGATTGCCAATCACCCGTTCGTCGTCCCGGGGAGGACGGCGAACGGGGTGGGGCGGCGGCTACGCGGGGCGCCGGGCGGGGATGGTGCGGTCGGCCTGGAGGGTGGGGAGTTCGCGGAACGGGCCTTCGTGGTGGGCGAGTTCGGTCCAGGTTCCGGTCTGGACGATGCGGCCCCGGTCGACCACGACGACGCGGTCGGCGAGGCGGGCGTTGGCGGCGGCGCGCCACGTCACCGTCGTGCCCGAGATCGACATGCCCGGTCACGGCACCGCCGCGATCCTCGCCCACCCGGACCTGTGCTCGGCGGTGCCGACGGCCGTGCCGAGCACGCCCCAGGAGCTGATGGCGAAGCTGATGGCCGGCGAGTTCCGGCCGGTGTGGCTGGAGCCCGGGCGCGAGCAGGTGTGGCAGTTCGTCGACGACGTCCTCGCCGAGCTCGCGGCCCTCACCCCCGGACGCTTCGTGCACATCGGCGGCGACGAGCCGTCCGGGATGCCGACCGCCGACCGCCGACCGCCGCGAGTTCGTGACTCGTGTCCGGGAACGCGTGCGCGCCCGCGTCATCGTCTCCCCCTCGGGCCGCACCCACCTCGACCGCCCCTACGCGGAGACGGTCGAGGGCGAGGACGAGGAGCGGCGCAGCCGACTCGGGCACCGGGGCTATCCGCCGGCGACCGTCGAACTGTCCTGTACCGGGCCCATCGTGGGCATCGACACGGAGGCCGGGTTCGAGGTCGCCGGGTTCGAGGCGGCGATCTGGTGCGAGAGCGTGAACGACGCCGATGACCTGTCGTTCCTGCTGCTGCCACGCCTCCCCGGCCTCGCCGAACGCGCCTGGACGGCGGGTCCGGCGCGGAGTTGGGGCGATCTGCGGGTCCGGCTGGGTGCGCAGGCGCCGGGCTGGCGGCGGGACGGGTATGTGTGGTTCCCGGACCCTTCCGTTGACTGGCGCTGATTGAGCGTCAGACTCGGTACACCCGAAGGCTGTTGCGGGTCAGGGCGAGCAGGCGGCCATCGCCGAGGTCCTGGACTGCGGAGATGCGCGTGCCGAGGCGGGTGGTGGTGCCGTCGGGGTGGAGGACGGTGCCCGCCTCGGTGACGGCGGCGGCCGGGGGGAAGACGCCGTGGGCGAGGTGGAGTTGAGCGTCGATCCGGTGGACGACCGTGCCGTCGGACGGGTCCACGGCGAGGGCGCCGATGCCGCGTTGGCGGCGCAGCCACAGCAGGCCGTTGGCGAGCACGGGGGCCTCGGGCAGCAGGGGGCCGTCGTGGGTGTGCAGCAACTCCGCTTCGGCGCTGTTGCGTTGGAGGACGGCGACGGACGAGGTGCCGCAGCGGACCGCGCAGCGGTCGGCGTCGAGGACGGTGAACAGCCCCCGCAGCTCGGCGTCCCGGAGGGGCTCGGGGAGCTGCCAGGACTGCTGCTCCCGGCCGGTGCGCGGGTCGATCAGCCAGGCCCGGGTTTCGTTGCCGAGCAGCAGCCCGTCGCCCCACACCATCGGCCGCTGGGTGCGGACGGGTTCGGGCGTCTGCCAGCGGAGCCGGCCGTCCGTCAGGTCGAAGGCCTGTAGGGGTGAGTAGCCGCGCCAACCGCCGGTCAGCACCACGTTGTTGGCCACGGCGAGATATCTGGTGTACCGCTCCACCTCGTCACGCCAGAGGACCTCGCCCGTGGCGAGGGAGAGACAGCGCAACCCCTGCGAGAGCACCAGGACGCGCGGGCCGACGACCACCGGACGATCGGGCCAATCTCCCACCGGGACATCCCACTTGAGGGCTCCGTCGGCCAGGTCGAGGCAGACCAGGCGGGTGTGCCGCTCGTGCACCAGCACCGAGCCGTTCGCTATCGCCGGCTTCGAATACGCGCCGCGCTGGTGCAGCACCCGGTCCCACAGTTTCGTGACCATGTCGGTCTCCCGCCACTCGGCCGACCGCGCGGTCGGCGTGCGCCCCAGTGGCGAACCGGACAGGATACGCCACCGCTGACAGCGGGTTGACGGTGAGATGCCGGTGACCTGACGGCGGTGCGCGCCATCGTGGTCGTCAACAGGAGGCGCTGCGGCACGTGGGCCGAGGCGCTCAGGGCGACGATCGGCAGGGGAACGGGACATGGACGAGGTATTGGTGGAGCGGATGCGGGCGTACCTGGCCGCAGGGCTGGCCATGGACGTCGATGCGCTCGACGCGCTCTACGACTCGGAGTTCGAGAACGTGCGGGTCGACGAGGCGGGGCGTTCGGTGGTGCTGACCAAGGCCGACTTCATGGCCCGCTTCCGCAGCCTGCGGGAACAGGGCATGCGGGTGGGCGACAGCATCGACGACGTCCGGTTCGTGGCGACCAGCCGGCACGGCGACCAGGGAACGGTCATCATGTACCGCACCGAGGGTGGCGGCGCCCCGGCCCGGTACAGCTATGTGTGGCGCCGGGAGAATGGTCAATGGACCACGCTGCTGCGGGAGTTCACCTTCGAGCGGGACCTCTCCGGCCTGCTGCGGATGATGGCGGACGCGGCTGCGCGGGCCTGAAGCGGCCGGCCGTCATCGTCAGGGGAGTGGCGCGGGCTCGGTGGGGTCGGCGAGGCGGCGGAGGAAGGTGAGGACGCCCGCGGTGCCGGTGGCGTAGGGGAACGCGGGGCGGGTGAGGCCGGGGTCGGGGAAGACGGGGTGGGGCGGGGGGCCGGCGGTGCGGGTGAGGAGGAGGGTGGCGACGGTGGTGGCGGCGGCGTGGAACTCTTCGGCGGCGGGGGAGAGTTGGAGCATCAGGTTGCCGACCCCGGCCAGGCCGCAGCACTGGGTGACCAGGGGCATCCGCGGGGCGATCGCCAGGCAGGTGCGGGCGGACTGTTCGGCGAGGGTGCGGTACGTGGGGTCGGCGAGCCGGTCCGCGGCGTGGGCCAGGACGGTGCCGATGCCCGCCAGGCCGCGGCACCAGGAGCCGTAACGGCGGGTGGCCGCAGGGTGGTTGGCGGCGCCGATGATCGCGGGGGTGGCGGCGGCGAGCTGCGCGCAGGCGCGGTCTGCGTGCTCCAGGGCGGTCGGGTCGGCGGTGGTGTGGGCGTACTCGAGGAGGAAGTACGCGACTCCGGCGTCGCCGTGGGCGAGGCCCTGGGTGAGTGCGGCGTCGCCCGGGCGCGGTGAGGCGGTGGGGGCGAGGCGGGCACGGCCGGTGGTGAGGAGGTCGTGGCAGGCGGCGGCGACGGCGAGGTGGCGGGCGTCGTGGGGGGCGTCGTGGCGGGTTTCGTCGCGGGCGAGGTGGAGGTGGAGGTGGCCGAGGCCGATGCCCGCGATGCCGTCGATCAGGTCGGCCTCGGGCGGGCCGCTGCCGTCGGGGCCGTGCGCGGGGAGGGCGATGGCGGGCCCGGGCGGGAGTCCGGCGGCGGTGAGGAAGAGATCGACGCCGGTGCGGCCGGAGTACAACCCCGGTGGCAGGGTGCGGGTTTGGTGTGCGGTCCAGTCGGCGAGCGCGGTGACGGCGTCGCGGACGCCCGGGCGGTCGAGGTGGTGGAGGAGCTCCAGGCCGAGGCCCGCGCTGCCGCTGTAGAGGTCGATCGGGGTCGGGACGGCGGCGCGGGCGGAGAGTTCGGGGTCGGCGATCCGCCGGGCCTCGGCGACGCAGTACGCGGTGCTGTGGTCGAGGATTTCGGCGAGGAGGTCGGGGGAGAGGCGCGGGCCTGAAAACTTCTGGGCGGTGGCGGCCGGTCTGGCGTTGCGGAGGCGGGCCGCGCCCGCCGTGCGGGCGGTCGCGTCGAGGTCGGTCAACTCGGCGATCAGGGCGCGGACTTGCTGGTGCACAGTGCCCGGGAGGGCGAACTCCAGGGCGGCCAGGGTGCGTTCGCGGTTGACGGCCGGGTCGGGGTCGACGATCACCGGGTCCATCCCGGTGGCGGCGAAGTGCAGCGTCATGCCCAAGCCGTAGTAGTCGTCGGCGGGTTGAGCAGCCGTGTCGGGCCGGACCACGGGGTCGCTGTAGCCGGGGGTGGAGCCGGCGGGGCCGGTGCCGTGGACGGCGCTGGTGCCGAAGTCGATCAGGTGGCAGCGGCCGTCGGGGGTGAGGACCACGTTGTTGGGCTTGAGGTCGCGGACGACCACGCCCCGGCGGTGGATGCCGTCCAGGATGCGGAGCAGTTCGCGGGCCAGCGGGAGCAGCCGGCGTGGGCCCGACTCGGCGTCTCGGTACGGGCCGTGGGTCTGGACCTCGCGGCGCAGGTCGCGGTCGCCGCAGCTGGTCATCACCAGGTACTCGTCGTCGCGGTGCCGGAAGTAGTCGAGCGCGCGGGGCAGGCCGGGGGTGGTGACGAGCAGGTCGAGTATTGCGCGTTCGTGGCGCAGGCGGTCGCGGGTGTCGGTGCCGTGGGCGTCCTCGGCGACGTACGCCCGGGCCTGCTTGACCACCACGGTGGTGCCGGTGACCTGGTCGAGCGCGCGGTACACGTTGCCCTGCGGCTTGCGGGTGATGCCGCCGGTGACGCGGTAACGGCCGCCGCCGAAGCCCGAGTTGGTGGCGGGTGCGGGCGGGGCGAACGGGTCCTCGGCCCAGGGCGGGCAGCGGTAGGTGGTGCCGGCCAGGCCGTCGAAGACCCGGCCGTCGGGGCCGGTCATCACGGATTCGAGGCGGCCGCCGCGGCCGGTGCGGTAGTCGCCGGTGAACGGGCCGTACCGGTAGTACACCGGGGCGTCGGGGTCGAGGCGGCGATCGCTGATGATCTGCGGTCCGAGGTGTCCGTGCAGTGCGGCGGTCAACGCGTGGGCCAGCGGCCGGAGTTCGTCCGGCGCGGGGTAGATGGTGAGCGCCTTGCCGACCGAAGCGGCGGTCTCAGTACCGGAGTTGAGGGTGCGCAGGGTGTCCGGGTCGCGGGCCCACTTGGCGTGGCAGACGTGCTGCTGCAGCACCGGCAGGACGAGGGCGAGGACGGTGTGAAGCGTGCTGGGGCGAGCGGAGATGTGGAGCTTCCAACCGTGCTCCATCGCCGGCATCCGCGGATCGAGCAGGTACGACCAGATGTCGTCGGACCAGGCGCGGCGGCCGGCGATGGGCCCGGTCACCGTCAGCGGTCGCAGGCGATGCGGGTGGTGGCGGTCACCCACGGGTCGACCAGGCAGGCGGTGGGGTCGTGGTCGGCGCGGTCGTCGTCCTCGAAGAGGAGGCTGTCGTCGTCGACCAGCAGCGGGCCGGCATCGCGGATCTCGGTGAGGGTGGCAACGGGCATGTGACGCCTCCAGGTCGTGTGGTGTCTCCGGCCGCCGCCGCGGGTCGGCGGACGCCGAGGACCGCCCGGCCCGGTGGGGCCGACGTCCTGGATCACGAAGGTAGGGAGGATCGGTGGAGCTGACAAGGGGGCGGGTCGCTCCGACTTCACAGTTCGCGCACAAGCGGGACGTGTGCAATCGGATTCGGAGGAGAGATCAACTCCGCGGGGGAGGTGCCGTTTCGGAGCCTTCGGTGTCGATGTGCGGGAGCACCCGGTCCATCCACCGGGGCGTCCACCAGGCGGCGTTGCCGAGCAGTGTCATGGCTGCCGGGACCATCAGCAGCCGCACCACGGTCGCGTCGATCAGCACGCTGACGGCGAGGCCGAGGCCCATCATCTTGATCACCACGTTGTCGCTGACGATGAACGCGGCGAACACGCTGACCATGATCAGCGCCGCGCAGGTGATCACCCGCGCCGTGGTCTCCAGCGCGTGCGCCACCGCGCCGCGGCTGTCGCCCGTCACCAGCCAGCGTTCGTGCACCCGGGACAGCAGGAACACCTCGTAGTCCATGCTGAGGCCGAAGATGATCGCGAACATCATCATCGGCACGTAGCTCTCGATCGGGACCTTGCCCGCCACCCCGAGCGCCGGCCCGCCCCAGCCCCACTGGAACACCGCGACCAGCACGCCGTACGAGGCGGCGATCGACACCAGGTTGAGGATCGCCGCCTTCAACGCGACCAGCGGCGCCCGGAACACCAGCAGGATGATCAGAAAAGCGAGGGCGACGACCACGGCGATGATCGGCAGCAGCCGGCTCGCCACCAGATCCAGGAAGTCCACCTGCGCCGCCGTGGTGCCGGTGACGTACGTGGCGGCGGCCGTTCCCTTGACGGCGTTCGGCAGCACGGTGTCCGCGAGGTGGCCCACCAGGTCGGTGGTGTCCTCGTCCTGCGGGGCCTGCGCCGGGGTGACGGTGGTGAACAGCACGTCACCGTCGCCGCTGGTCTGCAACGGCGCGGTGCTCGCCGCGTCGGGGACGTTCGTCAGCGCCTGCTGCACGGAGGACGCGAGCGCGGGACGGTCCGCGGCCGGGACGGCGGTCTGGTCGACCACCACGGTGAGCGGCCCGTTGGAGCCGGGCCCGAACGCGGCGGACATCAGGTCGAACGCCCGCCGGTCGGTGAAGGACGTCGGGTCCGCCCCGTCGTCGATGTGCCCGAGCTGGATCGACGGCAGCGGAATCGCCAGCACCAGCACCGTCACCAGGCCCGCTGCCAGGTACCACCACGGACGGTGCTCGACCCGGCGCGCGTAGCGGTGCCACATGCCGGTCGGCGACGCGCCGTCCGGTCCGGTGCCCTCGGCGACCGGTGTGCGCACGGTGAAACGATCCATCCGGCGGCCGATCAGGCCCATCATCGCGGGGAGCAGCGTCAGCGCGCCGCACACCGCCGTCACCACCGTGACACCCGCGGCCAGGCCCAGCTTCGCCATGAAGGCGATGCCCGACACCGACAGGCCCGCCAGCGCGATCACCACCGTGCAGCCGGAGATCAGCACCGCCCGGCCACTGGTCGCCACCGCGTGGCCCGCCGCCGTCGGCGGGTCCGAACCGTCCATCAGGTTCTGCCGGTGACGGGTCAGCAGAAACAGCGCGTAGTCGATGCCGACGCCCAGTCCGATCATCGTGGCAAGTGTCGGCGCGACCGTCGCGAACGTGGTCAGCGCCGCCAGCAGACCCAGCAGCCCGAGGCCCAGCACCACCGCGACCAGCGCGCTGACCAGCGGCAGACCGGCCGCGATCACGCTGCCGAAACCGATCAGCAGCACCAGCACCGCCACCGCGAACCCGATCAGCTCGCTCACCCGGTCGTCCGGCGCCGGCCGCGCCAACTCGCCCAGCGGACCGCCGTACTCGACCTGCACCCCCGCCTGCCGCAGCGGCGCCACCGCGGTGTCCACCTGCGACAGGTAGTCGTCGCCGAACGTGGTCGGATTGGCGTCGAACCGCACCGTGATGTACGCCGTACGCCCGTCGGAGGAGAGTGGGCCGCCGGGCGGCGCGCTCTGCCCCTGCGGCGGCAACGGATCCTGCGCGGACAGCACGTGCGGCAGGTGCTGGAGGGACGTCACCGCCTGGTTCACCTGGGCCTGGAAGTCCGTCAGCGGCTGGTCGTCGTGCAGCACCACCTGCGCGCTCGTCCCGCCCGCGGACGGCTCGTGGGCCTGAAGCACCTCACGGCCGTTCTGCGACTGCGTACCGGACAACGAGAAATCGTCCGAATACGTACCACCTACGGTCCGGTTGGCGATCTGCGCGCCCGCCAGCACCAGCAGCCAGCCGACGATCACCACCACCGAATGCCGGGCACACCACTCGCCCACCCGCCACAGCAGCCCCCTGCGCGGAGCCGCCGATCGGCGCTCGGACCGGTTCTCCGACGTGGGCATTCGGCCCTCCCATGAGTCCACTGTCTGGGTCCACCGTCACCACGCACAGTGACCGGAGCTTCAGACGGTAGGCGGGCCCGCTTCGCTCGCGAGTGCGCGTGTGCCGCGACACGGGCAAATCATCTGAACGCCAGGTCAGGGGGAGGGCGTGAGGGAGTCGGTCCAGGCGCGCTGTTCGGCGGTGTCCGGGACGGCGAGGCCGCGGGCGCGGGCGATGCGTGCCCAGGCGGTGTCGGCGTCCAGGCCGTCGAGGATCTGCACGGATGCCGCGAGCAGGGAGGACCGGCCGATGCCCGCGCGGCAGTGGAACACCAGGTGGGCGCCGGACCGGAGGAGGGCGGTCAACTCGTCGAGTGTGGGCCGTATTTGGGCGTGGTCGGGGGTGGTGAAGTCCGGGATCGGCAGGCTGTGGAAGCGGAGGCCGGCCGCGACGGCGAGCTCCGGTTCGGCGGTGAGGCCGAGTTCGGCGCACTCCGGCGCGGTCAGGGCGCTGACCAGGTCGGTGACCCCGGCGGCGGCGAGGGCCGCCAACTCGTCGGCCAGCCACTCGCCGCCGCGTGGGCGGGCCATGGTGCTCAGGCGGCCGGGGGCGGGTCGTTCGACGGTGAACAGGGTGGGGCGCATGATATTCCTTCTGCGGCGACGGGCTTTTGCTGGTTTCGATGGTCGGAAATAGCCGTGAGGGAACGGGAGTTGGACCTGTTCCTGCGGTGGCTGGCCCGCTGCGGAGGAGCACCAGAACGGCCGGTGGCCGGGCTTGCTCGGCAGGTGCGGGTGGAGGTGCGCGGTGTGGAGAAACTCGCGCAGCTGTCGAAGATAGTACCGGTTTGCGGGCGATGCGTGAGGGGCCGGGGTCGGCGGCCGCGGGTCCGGCGAAGGACTTTACCCACACAGGGTGGTGACATTGCATCAGCTTGGTGCGTGTTATCTTCGCGATCGAAACATCGGAGCAAGATCCCGAGGGGGGAGATCATGCGTCGACGCGTGATCCGTACTGCGGCGGCCGGCCTGCTGGCCGCCGCCGCCATGGTCGGCCTGGTGCCGACCGCCCAGGCCGCCGATCCGGTGCCGCCGTCGCCCAAGTGCACGCTGTCGCAGGACCCGTGGCCGGGCTCGGTCGAGCTCTACCGGGGGCGCGAACTGCGGGCGGGTGACAGCCTGGTCGCCATGGACAAGGTCTCCAGCCTGGTGATGGAGGCCGACGGCAACCTGGTGCTCTACCTGCTCAACTCCACGGGCGGCCCGAAGCACGTGATCTGGAGCAGCGGCACCTCGGGCCACCCCGGCGCCTACGCCGTCCTGCAGGCCGACAGCAACTTCGTGGTGTACCAGGCCGGCGGCAGCGCGGAGACCGGCGGCGCGCTCTGGTCCTCCGGCACCCAGGGGCAGCGCAGCGGCGTCGTGCGGCTCTACCCGGGCGGCACCCTCTCGGTCGCGACCGACGGCCGAGGCTGGTCGACCTACACCTTCGAGACGCCGTCCGCCTTCTGCCCCGGGATCCCGGGGTCGCGGGGGCTGATCACCTCGGGTTCGTGGACCCAGTCCGCCTCGGTCTGGCTGGTCGTCCAGCCGGACGGGAACATCGTGATGTACCGCAAGCGCGACGACAAGGTGCTGTGGTCCTCCGGCACCTGGGGCAACCCCGGAGCCATGCTGCAGATGCAGGAGGACGGCAACCTGGTGCTCTACAAGCCCGCCGCCCAACTGACGGACGCGATCTGGTCCACCGGCACCTCGTGGAGCCCCGGCGCGTACGCCCTGCTCCAGGACGACGGCAACTTCGTCATCTACAAGCGCGGCGGCGGCGCGATCTGGTCCACCGGGACCTGGGGGCAGTAACTCCCCGCGCACGACGCCGAAGAGCGCCATTCCTGCCCGGGTGGCGCTCTTTGCGTGTGGTGGCGTCCGCCACGCCGTCGTGCTCGAACTCACCGTCCTCGCATGGGTGCTGGAACACGGGCGGCGGACGTGCTGCCCCATTTGCCGCCGAATGGCCGGCAACCCGGCACACTGGACCTCATGAGTTCCCCCACCAGCCACCTTCCCCCCGCCCCGATCGCCGACTCGATCACCGATGGGGACGCCGTCCGGCCGCCGCTGACCGAGGCCCGGCGGGCCGAGTTGCTCGACTCGCTCAACGAGGCCGTCCGGCACCCCGAACTCTTCGGCGGTACGGCGGCCGTGGTCGAACTGCTCAACACGCTGGCCGCCGCCGACCCGGACGGCGAGCGTGGTACGTGCTGGATCGCCGACACCAACTCCCGCACCATCTCCACCCTGTTGCGCGGCAGCTTCGGCGAGGCCGACCCGCCGCTGGTCGCCTCCCAGTACGGCGAGGACGCCCACCGGCGGGGCTGGCTGCGGCTGGACCGGGCGCTGGGCGGTGAGGAGTTGCGGCAGCTGTTGGACCGGGTGCTGGACTGGGCCGAGGACCGCCGTCAACTGGCCGATGTCATCGCCGAGTTCGGTGAGCCCTCGGTGGTGTACGGCGATCCGGCGCCGGACGCCCCGAAGACCCTCGGCTATGCGAGCGAGGACCGGGACGCCCCGGTCGCCGTGTTCCACTTCGGGGCGCAGGGCGTGCTGTACGCGGTGCGGATCGGCGAGAACCCGCTCGGTGACTGGGCGCTCACCCCGGCGGGCCTGAAGCTGTTCCACTGAGCGCGGGAGTCAGTGGCGCGCGCGGTGGGACAGCGCCCAGGCGGCGATGCCGACGCGGTTGCGGGTGGCGAGTTTGCGCTGGATGTTGGCCAGGTGGTTCTTGACGGTGCCGGGGGAGAGGAACAGGTCGGCCGCGATCTCGGCGTTGGTCGCGCCGTCCGAGACCAGCTCGGCGATCTGCCGCTCGCGCGGGCTGAGGGCCTCGCGCGGGGCCTGCTGGGACGGCTCCGGCGGGGCGTAGTGGCGTAGCAGTCGGAGGGTCAACTGCGGGCTGATCAGGGTGTCTCCGGCCATCGCGGCGCGGATCGCCTCTGCCAGCAGGGCGGGGCTGGAGCGCTTGAGCAGGAACCCGCTGGCCCCGTGGCGGAGCGCCGTGTGGACGTACTCGTCGAGGTCGAAGGTGGTGACGACGACCACCCGGAGCGGGTCGGCGACGTCCGGGCCGGCCAGCTGGCAGGTGAGGTCCAGGCCGTCCAGGTGGGGCATGCGGATGTCCGCGAGAACGACGTCCGGCCGTATCCGGCGGGCGAGTTGGAGGGCGGTGCGGCCGTCGGGGGCGTCGGCGACGACCTGCATGTCCGGCTGGGCGTCGAGGATGATTCGGTACGCGGTGCGGATGTCCTCGTGGTCGTCGGCGAGCAGGATCCGGATGGTCACGGGGTCTCCGGGTGAGGGGTCGGGGCATGTGGGGTTTGCGGGAAGGCGGCGATGATCTGCCAGCCGTCCGGGACGGAGCCGGCGTGGAACGTGCCGCCGAGGGCCTCGACCCGGGCGGCCAGACCCGCCAGGCCGTGACCGCCGCGCGAACGCGAACGCCGGGCGGCGGACGGGCCGTCGTTGTGCACGAGCAGCTCCAACTTGTCGCCGGTGCGGGCGAGTTCGATCCGGACGGTGCGGGCGGTCGGGGCGTGGCGGCGGACGTTGGTGAGTGCCTCGACGGCGATCCGGTGGACGGTGGCGGCGCACTCACGTCCCACCGGGCCTGCGTCGATGGCGAGTTGGACGGTCGGGCCGCCGGTGGCCGTGAACCGGGCGGCCAGCTCCGGGAGTTCGTCCAGGCTGCGGTGTGTCGTGCGGTCGGAACCGTCCTCGGGCCGGTCGGGGGTGCGCAGCAGGTCGACCGTGCGGTCCAGCGAGGAGAGGGCCTGCTGCCCGGCCTGCTCGATCCGGGCGAACAGCGCGGCCGCCCGGTCCGGTGACTGCTCGGCGAGCAGCGCCCCGGCCTGCGCCAGCGCGACCATCCCGCTGACGTCGTGGGCGACGAAGTCGTGCAGGTCGTGGGCGAGTTCGAGCCGCTGGGCGTGCCGGGCGGCGGCCACGGCCCGCTCGCGCTGACGGTCGAGCGAGTGCAGGTAGCGGCCGACCGTGCAGGCGACGGCCACCGCGAGGGCGCCGAACGCGAACAGTGGCGGCTCGAAGCCGACGAAGCGCATCGGCCAGCCGAGCGTGGCCAGCGCCGGCCACAGCGCCGAGCGGTGCCGCCCGTGCCGGACCGCGAGCGCCACCAGGCCCAGCAGCGCGGCGAGTTCGACCACCCCGGCCAGCCCCACGGCGGGCGCCCCGGCACGGTACGGACCGGCCCACCCGGCGGCGAGACTGAGCGCGACGGAGAGCGCCGCCGCCGGTTCGGTCCGTCGGGGCCGGTACAGCGCCCACGTGATCACCGCTCCGGACACCGCGAACCCCGCTGCGTCCCAAACGAGTTCGCTGCTCATAAGCGCACTCCGGCGGGTGCTGCTGTTGTGGTGGGCCGCTCTCGCGTGTACGCGGCTGCCCCTTGGTCCCCGTTCATGTGATCACCCTAGGGGCGACCGGGCCGGGTGCGGGTGTGCCGATCGGCACATCTCCGGCCCGGGGCTTGGCCGTTCGGCATCTGCCGGCGGGGTGGGGGCGGGCAGCAGAGTCTTCGGTGTGGCCGGCGGTCGGCCGGCCAGGCACGAGAAGAGGACGAGCAGTGAGTGAGAACATGGAACCAGCACCGCGGTGGGCCGTACGGGCGGCGCGGGCGGCGGCCTGGTCGGTGGTGCCGTCGGGCCTGTGGCGGGTTGCGCTGGGTGCGGGTCTCCCGGTGGGCTTCCACGGAGACCTGGAGCGGATGTTCGGCCGCTGGATGCCCGGCTGGGGCACGGTCTACGTGCTGGCTCTGAGCGCGCTGGCGGAGGCACTGGCGTTCTTGACGATCGGCCTGGTCCGCCCCTGGGGGCGGCGGGTGCCCCGTTGGGCCCCTGCTTTCGGCGGCCGGATCTTCCCCGCCTGGGTGGCCCTGTTCCCGGCCACCCTGGGGGCACTGGCGGTGACGGCGGTGACCTGGTCCGCGGCAATGGGCCCGTGGCAGCACAACATGAGCAACCCGGACTCGCCGCACGGCCTCGCGGGCGTGATCATGACCCTGTGCTACCTGCCCCTGGTGGCCTGGGGCCCGCTCCTGGCGGCGGTCACGGTGGACCACGCCCGCCGCGCCCACAACGCGTCCAGGGTGGTCGCGGTCCGGGTCTGAGACTCCCTTGCCAATGCAGCCACCGACTCGCCCTGGGCGTCCGCCAGTTGGCGGATCCCAGGGCGGTGGGTGCATTAACAAGGGAGAACTTCGGGGCGAACAGAGGCAGCTCAGGAGGGATTCCGCTTCCGGACGTCGTCTGTGCACACATAGCGTTCGCGGCGTGACGATGTGCGTCCGGTTCGTGCGTGTGTGCGGGGCGGGCGGGCGTGCGGCGCCGTGGCCGAGGGCGGTCTCGGGCCGGTGGAGACCCGGGGGGTGGCGGGCAGTGCGCGGGGAGGGCCTGGGTACGGAGCGGGCGGCGAACGGGCGGTTCCAGTGGCAGTTGAAGGCGTTGAACGGGCGGGTGGTGGCGGTGTCCTCGTCCGTCTACGACTCCCCCGGGGACGCCGAGCGGGCGTTCGCCGAACTGGTGGCGCTGGGGCCGGCGTTGGTGGCGCGGATCACCCATGTGCGGGGTGGGCTGGGCTGGACCTGGGTGGTGCCGGGGGTGCGGGGTAATCCGCTGGTCAAGTCCAGTCGGGCGTACGAGCGTTACGCGACGTGCCAGAACGCGTTCCGCCGGTTCATGGCGTTGCTGGCCCGGATGGCGGAGACCGCCGCGCCCGGGGCCGGGCGGTGAGCGGCCCGCGGCTGGTGCCGGTGCGCGGTGCGGACGGACGGGCCGGATGGTCGCTGGTCGCCGCGAACGGGCGGCGGCTGGCCACGGCCGTCCGGGGCTACCGTTCGGAGCCGGAACTGGCGTCCGGTGTGGCCGAGTTGCTCGCCGAGCGGGCGGCCCTGCGGTTCGTGCTCAGTCAGAGCGAGGACCGGCAGTGGACCTGGACCGCGTACCTGCCCGCCCGCAGTACCCGGGCCGGGGCGGGCGGCGGGGAGGCGGTGGCCCGCAGCGCCCGGGGCTACCTGCGGCGCGACCAGTGCCGGCAGAGCGTGACCGGGTTCCTGCAGGGCGTCGAGCACGTGCGGCGGATGTGGCGAACGTCCGGGAATCCCTGGTGAGTCGAGGTGTGCGAAACGGGCTCCCGGATGCTCACGAGGGGGGTTCGTGTTTGTCCGGGCGGTGTCGGTGGTGCGGGGGTGAAGCGGAGATGGCCGAGGTGCCCCCGTGAGCACACCTGGAGAAGAACGTGTCCATGGCGGGGAGGAAGGGTGAAGGTGCCCCAATCAGCCCTCTGGCCAGGAAGGTTGCGAGAGCGCGGCAAGGGCGGACGGCGGGGCGGGGGAGTCGGGAGAGTCTTCCGGGCGGCGGTCGGCAGCGGCGAGGATCACTCCGCCGGGAAGCCGCGGAGCTGCCCGGTACCGGACCCCGCCAGGTCCGGTCCAGCGAGGCACGATCCCCCTCGGAGGAAGAGGACCATGCGTCACACCGCTGCCAAGGCGCTCGCGGCCGTTGCGTTCACCGCCGCCCTGTCGACTGTTGCCACCGTTCCCGCCATGGCGGACCCCGCCGCTCTCCCCGCCGCGAAGGACATCGTCGGCGTGGGCTCGGACACCACGCAGGCGCTGTTCACCCAGTTCTCCACCGACTACAACGCGACCCTGCCGGCCACCGACACCACCACGCCGCGCCTGTACAGCTGGGACGCCACCGGCACCAGCCCGATCACCCCGAAGTCGGGCGGCTCCACGATCGCCCGCCCGAACGGCTCGGGCGCCGGCATCAGCGCGCTGAACGCCACCAACAACCTCACCCTGGACTTCGCCCGTTCCTCCCGCGCCGCCCAGTCCACCGACCCGGCGAGCGACGACTTCGTCGCCTTCGCGAAGGACGCGGTCACCTGGTCCGCCCCGAGCGGCGGCCTCGCCCCGGCGAACCTGACCACCGCGAACCTGGTCGACATCTACACCTGCGTCAAGACCGACTGGTCGCAGCTCGGCGGCGGCAACGGCGCCATCAAGGCGTACCTGCCGCAGAGCGGCTCCGGCACCCGCTCCTTCTTCCTGCAGGCCATCGGCAACGTCACCCCGGGTGCCTGCGTCACCAGCGGCCCGGAGGAGAACGAGGGCACCGACTCCCGCCTGACCGACCCCGGCGCCGTCTTCCCGTACTCCGTCGGCCACTACGTGGGCCAGCTGAACGGCCACACCACCAGCACCGACAACCGCGGCCTGCTGACCCTGCGCAACGTCAACGGCGTCGCGCCGCTGACCCCGACCAACACCCTGAGCCCCGCCTTCGCCGGCGGCAGCTACGGCCGCGTGCTGTTCAACGTGCTGCGGGACGGCGACTACACCGCCACCACCACCCAGGGCACCGCGCTGCGCGCCATCTTCGGCCCCACCGGCTGGATCTGCGGCCCGACCGGCCGCGCCGACATCATCAGCTACGGCTTCCTGCCGCTGCCGGGCGCCGGCTGCGGCGCGATCATCCACTGACCTTCCGCCCTGCTCAACCACCGCCGCCCGTCCCGCAGTTCACCGGGGACGGGCGGCGGCCCACGCGCCGTGCACGACGTACCCCGCACCCAGTTCGAAGGAGCCACGATGTCCCGCACGTTCGCCCGGATCGCCGCCGCTGCCGCCGGCCTCGCGATCGCCGTCACCGCCGCCTCCGCGACCACCGCCTCGGCCGCGCCCGCGGCCGGCAACGCGGTGATCCGCGAGAGCAACGCGTTCTTCCAGCAGGCCGCGCAGGCGGGCATCGTGGCCGTGCCGCTGCCCACCGCGACCGCCGGGTACGACGCGAACACCGGCCTGTCGGCGAGCTTCCCCGTCACCGACGGCTCCGGCAACCTCGCCCAGTTCTACGGGAACATCCAGTTCGGCGGCGGCCTGCTGTTCGTCGACGCGCGGACCGGCAGCGCGGTCGCCTTCCGCCAGTTGGCGTTCTCCGTCGACAACTGGCAGGTCACCGGCGTCCCGGACGGCTCCACCACCCCCGTCGCGCTGTTCGACCCGGCCGGCGACACCGTGGTCACCAAGAGCGGCACCACCCAGAACCTGTCGGCCTCCTCGCTGACGCTCGACCCGGTCGGCGCGCAGTACCTGGACGGCAAGCTGCGCACCTCGTTCTTCACCGCGGGCCAGAGCGTCGGCTCCTTCACGGTCGCCTACACGCCCGCCTCCTGACGCATCGTCACACACGCAACTCCCGCACCGCCCGACCCAGCAGGGTCGGGCGGTACGCGCCTTCGTGACCTGATGACACGTCAGTTCTCTTGATTCGAGCACCAATTGGGGCCTCGTACACCTGGTGGACAGCATCCGGTCAGACGTGAATGGCCGAATATCGTCGGAGCCGCCGAACGTCGCCGCTCCGCTCCCTGTCATCCGTGCGTGCCTGCTCCGGTGCGCCGTCGCCGGAGGTGCTGTGCCGATGAGAGTCCGCCCGTCAGGGGCCAGAACCCGATCACGCCCGTTGCAGGCCTGGCTGGCGGCCGTGCTGACGTGGACGCTGGGCGCCGCGGCCGTCCTGCTGCCGCTCGGCGGGACGGCCGTCCAGCAGGCGCAGGCCGCCGCCGGTACGACCGTGCCCGGGCCGCCCCGCTGGGACCCGTTCACCTGGACGAGCGGGCCGCGCGGCTCCGTCACCGTCACGCCGACCAGCGGCCTCGGGAACCAGGTGCTGCACGTCAGTTGGACCGGATTCACGCCGACCGTGGACGCCGACTTCCAGCCCGTTCCGGTGGTGCAGAACCCGCACGGGAACTCCGGCTTCGACAAGGTCGCCCGCTACCCGGTGCGGATCTACCAGTGCCGCGGCGAGGACCCGAAGGTCACCGACTGCTACGGCTCCAGCCTGTACAACGCCGACCCCGCCAAGGGCTTCCTCCAGGAGCGGCCCGCGCCCGGCACCAACACGCCCGAGTTCCCGTCCAACATGGCGATAGCGGCCACCCGTCCGGACGGCAGCGGCGAGGCGGACATCGAGGTGTGGACCGCGCAGCAGAGCCAGACCCTGGGCTGCGACCCCAAGCACAAGTGCTCGCTGGTGATCGAGGCCAACTACGGCGGCGACTCGATCGGCGCGAACCAGTATCCGATCGGCGAGATCAACTGCGACGACCACTCGGTCGACTCCGACGGCGTGTTCAACACCGCGAGCGACAACGTGGTGGCCGTGGAGAACACCGGCGGCAAGCGCTGGGCCAGCGGCGAGGCCTGCTCCTGGGCCAACCACGTCGTGGTGCCGCTGGACTTCGGCCCCACCCCGGCGGCGTGCGTCGCCAAGAACGCCGACTTCACCGCGATCGGCCTGGAGATGGCCGACCGCGCCGTCCAGCAGTGGCGGACCGGCCTGTGCCAGGGCAGCAACCCGCTGACCGTCCAGTACACCTCGGGCGGCGGCGAGCCGCAGGCCCGGTCGGCGTTCCTCGGCGGCTCCGGCGCCGACATCGCGCTCACCTCGATCCCCGACCGCAACCCGGCGGGCCGCCCGTACGTGTACGCGCCGCTGGCCAACAGCGCGATCTCGGTGGTCTTCCTGGTCGACGACGGAGACAGCCACCGGCAGATCCGCAGCCTGAAACTCAACCAGCGGCTGCTGGCCAAGATGCTGACCCAGAGCTACCGGCTCGGCACCGACGACGGGACCGACAGCGTCAAGGGCAACCCGATGTGCGTGTTCGCCGACCCCGAGTTCCTGAAGCTCAACCCGTCCGGCGCCAACGGCCCCACCTGGCCCGGCTGCCTGGCCGGCGGCACCTTCGCCGCCACCGCCCCGATCGTGGTCGGCGGCACCACCGACCTGGTCACCCGGCTGACCACCTGGATCGCCGCCGACCCGGACGCCGCCGAGTTCCTCCAGGGCGCCGCCGACCCGTGGGACGCGCACGTCAACACCAAGTACCTGCGCTCCAGTTACCCCGGCTTCCCGGTCGACGCGTTCCAGCCGCAGGACTACTCCGGCAAGAACAACTGGAAGCAGTACGAGTGGAACCCGGTGCTCGGCGGCCTCGGCCAGGTGCTGCGGATGACCCTGGAGGTCCGGCCGTCCTGCCTGAACCCCGATGAAGTCCAGGGCCAGCACGCCAAGTGCATCAGCCAGGACAACGGCAAGCGCGCCCTGTTCGCCATCATGGACTCCGGACAGGCCCAGGCGATGAGCCTGCCCGAAGCCCAACTCCCCAACCCCGCAGGCGGCTTCACCACTCCGACGATCGGCGCCATGCAGGCCGCCGCCGCCGACATGCCGCTCGACGCCGCCACCGGCACCCAGCAACTGCCGTACGGCGACGGCGACTCGGCGTACGCCAAGGACAGCAAGGCCTACCCGCTGACCATGGTCCAGTACGCCATGGTGCCCACCCGCGGCCTGCCCGAGGACAAGGCCGGCGCGGTCACCCGCTTCCTGCGCACCGTCACCGACCCCGGCCAGGGGCAGATCTACGGCCGCCAGCCCGGCCAACTCGCCGCCGGATTCACCGGTCTGACAGACAATCAGCTCAAGGCGGCGAAGGCCGCGGCCGGACACGTCGCCGCCCAGGACAGCGCCCTGCCCGGCAACCAGACCGCGCCCGGATCCGGCGAGGGCGGCAACTCCGGTGGAAACGGCGGAGGTTCGGAAGGCGGCGGCGGAAACCCCGGCGGCGGTGGCGGCGGTGCCGGTACTGCCGACGGCGCCCCCGGCGGCGGCACCCCGAGCGACAACGCCGCCCCCGGAGGCAGCGCCAAGCCCAGCGGCAGCGCCTCGCCCACGCTCGGCGCCAAGGCCGTCGGCCAGTCCGCCGCCGACCGGGCCGGCCTCGCCCGCCTGCTGCTGCCCGTGATCCTCGCCACCGGCGCCGTCCTGCTGGTCGGCGGACCCGCCGCGCTGCTCCTCGGCGGCACCCCCGCCGGCGCCGAGCTGCGCCGCCGGGCAGGCCGGATCGGCGCCCGCCTGTTCGGCCGCTGATCCGCCCCGTCGGGCGGGCGCCCCGCGCGCCCGCCCGACCCGCGGCAGACCGACGTCCCGCCCCACGAACCCTCACTGCGCGGAGAGTTGACACCATGACCGCCGCCGTCCAGCCGACGGAAACCCGCGTCCCACCACCCGACGCCGACCGGCCCCGGCCGATCAGCGCCCCCGCCTCGCCCGCCGACCGGGCCTTCCGCGGCCTGCTGCGCGCCGCCGGCCTGTCCGTGTTCGCGCTGATGGGCCTGATCGCGTTCTTCCTGCTGCTGCGCGGCACGGAGGCGCTGGACGCCGTCGGCTGGTCCTTCCTCACCGAGCAGCGCTGGCGCACCGCCGCACACTCCTTCGGCATCGCCGCGGTACTGCCCGACGGAATCCTGATCGCCGTGATCGCGCTGTGCATCGCGGTACCGGTCGCGCTCACCGCCGCGCTGTTCATCTCCGAGTACGCGCCCGTCCGGCTGCGGCCGACGCTGATCTCGCTGGTCGACCTGATGGCCGCCGTCCCCAGCATCGTCTACGGCCTGTGGGGCCTGTTCTTCCTCCAGCCGCGGATCGTCGGCCTGTGCCGCTGGCTGGCCGTCCACCTCGGCGGGGCGCTGCCGTTCCTGGAGGTGCGCACCGGCGACATCGCCACCTCCTACACCTCGTCCACGTTCATCGCCGGCACCGTGGTCTCCCTGATGATCATCCCGATCATCACCTCGCTCAGCCGCGAGGTGTTCTCACAGGCCCCTGCCGGTGAACGCGAGGGCGCGTACGCGCTCGGCTCCACCCGCTGGGGCATGGTCCGCACCGTGGTGCTGCCATTCGGACGCGGCGGCATGATCGGCGCCGTGATGCTCGGCTTCGGCCGCGCGATGGGCGAGACCATCGCCGTCGCGCTGATCATCTCGCCGGTGTTCCGGCTCTCCTGGCACGTCCTGGAGAACGGCGGCAACTCGATCTCCTCACTGATCGCACTGCGCTTCAGCGAGTCCGACACCCTCTCGCTGTCCGCGCTGATGGCCGCCGGACTGGTGCTCTTCGCCCTCACCCTGCTGGTCAACGTGGCCGCCGGGTTCATCATCAGCCGGTCCCGGTCCGGCGCCTCGACCTCGGACTGACCGGAGGGCCGACAATGACAACAATCGATGCACAGAACGTAATTGACGGTCCATCAGATTCGGGAGAGCAGCAGCGGATCCGCCTCGGCGGCGTCACCCGCGAGGAAGTCCTCACCATGGTGGGCGCCGGCGCCGGCTCGCTCGCCCTGGACTGGCTGCTGTACGAGCGCATCCTGCCGTTCAGTGGCGCGTTCGGCTTCCTGCTCTGCTGGTACCTGCTGTTCCTCGCCCTCTACGCGATCGCCGGACGCCTCCAATGGGACGCCCTGACGGTCCGCGAACGCCTCGCCACCGCGCTCGCCTGGAGCTCCGGCCTGCTGGTGCTCGCCCTCATCGGCGACCAGATCGGCTATGTGGCGTACCGGGGAGTGGACGCCGCCCGGCACCTCAACTTCTTCACCGAGACCATGCGGAGCACCGCCGCACTCGACCCGATCACCTCCGGCGGCTGCCTGCACGCCGTGGTCGGCTCGCTCGAACAGCTCGGCATGGCCACCCTGTTCTCGGTGCCGCTCGGCGTCCTCACCGCGGTCTTCCTGGTCGAGGCCGGCCAGACCCGGCGCGGCGCCCGCCTGGTCAAGCCCGTCCGGGTGCTGGTCGAGGCGATGACCGCGCTGCCGTCGATCGTCGCCGGACTGTTCGTCCTCGGCGTGGTCGTCCTCACCCTCGGCGTGGAGAAGAGCGGCTTCGCGGCGTCCCTCGCGCTCACCGTGATGATGATGCCGATCATCACCCGCGCTGCCGAGGTCGTCGTCAGGCTCGTCCCCGGCACCCTCAAGGAGGCGTCCTACGCGCTCGGCGCCAGCCAGTGGCGCACCGTGTGGCACGTGGTGCTGCCCACCGCCCGGCCCGGACTGACCACCGCCGTCGTGCTCGGCATGGCCCGCGGCGTCGGCGAGACCAGCCCGGTGCTGCTCACCGCCGGCTTCACCACCCGGCTCAACCTGGACGCCTTCCACGGCAACCAGACCAGCCTGCCGCTGTTCGTCTGGAACTACATCAAGCAGCCCTACCCCGACATGGTGGCCCGGGCGTTCGCCGCCGGACTCACCCTGATGGCCGTGGTGCTGATCCTGTTCGTCACCGCCCGCATCCTCGGCCGGCACCGCACCCCGACCGACCGGCGCACCCGCCGTCCGCTGCGCCGGGCTCGCGCTGACGCTTCCAACGCGCTTGTGCAGGAGGCGAACTGATGACCACTCAGCCGATAAGGAAGATCCGTCCCGTGCGACTCCGTCACTTGACGTCGGCGCTGCTCGCCGCCGCGCTCGCCCTGCCCGCCGCACTGCTCGGCGCGACACCCGCGTACGCCTCCACCTCGCTCAAGGCGGACGGCTCCAGCTGGGCCGGGCCGGCCATCGACCAGTGGCGGCGCGACGTCCAACCGATGGGCATCGAGATCGACTTCACCGGCAACGGCTCGGCCGCCGGCCGCGTCCAGTGGTCGATCGGCCAGGACGACTTCACCGCCTCCGACGTGCCGTTCCGATCCAAGCCCGACAGCGGCGTCAACGGCGGCGGGGCCAGCAACGGCCAGGGGCAGGCGGAGAACCCGGTGTACGCCTACTCGTACGTGCCGATCACCGCCGGTGGCACCGCGCTGATGTACCACCTGGAGGTCGGCGGCAAGCGGGTCAACGACCTGCGGCTGTCCCCGGACACCATCGTCGACATCTTCACCAACAAGATCACCTCCTGGGACGACCCGAAGATCACCGCCGACTACGGCCGCGCGCTGCCGAAGATCCCGATCACCCCGGTGGTGCGCTCCGACGGCTCCGGTGCCAGCGCCCAGTTCACCCGCTGGATGGAACACACCCACAAGGGCCAGTGGGACGCCTACTGCACCCAGGTCAACGGCGTCAGCTGCGGCGACTACACCGAGTTCTTCCCCGCCGCCGGCCGGATGACCGCGCAGAACGGCTCCGACGTGGTGGCGAACTACGTCCAGTCGCCGACCGGCATCGGCGCGATCGGCTACGACGAGTACGCGTTCGCCAAGCGCAGCGGCTGGCCCGTCGTCAAGGTGCTCAACCCGGCCGGGTACTACACCCTGCCGACCGCGTCGAACGTCGCCGTCGCGCTGACCGCCGCGAAGATCCGCGGCGTGGACGACAACACCTCCACCAGCGACCCCGACTACCTGCAGCAGAACCTCGACGGCGTCTACACCAACAACGACCCGCGCTCCTACCCGATCTCCTCCTACAGCTACCTGATCGTGCCGCGGGCCGGCACCTCGATGCCGGTGACGCCGAAGTTCAACGACGCGAAGGGCAGCGCGCTCAGCCGCTACCTGGCGTACGTGCTGTGCGGCGGCCAGCACGAGGCCGACGACCTCGGCTACTCGCCGATCCCGCGCAACCTGGTGCGCGGCGGGCTGCTCCAGACCCAGCACATTCCCGGCAACGCCAGCCCCGTCGATCCGAACACCCTCTCCAACTGCCCCAACCCGACCTTCGATTCGGGCGGCCAGCTGATCGTGCTGAAGAACGCCGCGCAGCCCAGCCCCTGCGACAAGAAGGGCAGCCCGCTGGACTGCACCGTGCAGAACGGCCAGGCCGTGAACACCGGTGGCGGCAAGAAGTCCGGTGGCGGCAACGGCGGTTCGGGCACGGGGGACAACGGCGGCGGCGCCGGCGCCGGCTCCGGTGATGCCGGGTCCGGCGGTGGGACCGGAACGCAGGCCGTCGATCCGCAGACCGGCGAGCTCGTCGACAACTCCGGCTCCGGTGGCGGCGGTTCGAGCGGCAACGCACCCGGGACGGTGGTCGCGCTCGGCGGGCGCCCGCAGGACTGGCTGCTGTCCACCCTCACCGCGCTCGAACTGCTCGGCGTGGTGACCGTCCCGCCGCTGCTGGCCGCGTGGTGGCGTCGCCGCAACTCCACGGCGGGGCCCCGGTGAGCTTCGTGACCGCCGCAACAGACCTGGCACCCCGTCCTGTTGGCACCGCACCCGAGGAGAACGGGATGACCGCGACCGCCGTGGAGCGGCCCCCCGTGTCGCCCTCCAAGACCGGTAGTTCTACTGCGCCCGGCCGCGGGCGGCGGCGACTGCTGGCCGTCGCCTGGTCGGTGACACTCGCCGCCGTGCTGCTGCTCGGCTTCGTCGGCTACCTGTTCGCGCTCTCCGGACTGCAGGAGGCGCGCCACCAGACCACCGCCTACGCCACCCTGCGCGACCAGCTCGGCAAGGCCACCGCGCCCACCGGGCCGACCACCGACGGTGCGCCGGTGGCCGTGCTTGACATCCCGGCGCTCGGCCTGCACCAGGCCGTCGTGGTCGAGGGCACCGGCGGCCGCGACCTGATGCGCGGCCCCGGCCACCGCCGCGACACCGTACTGCCCGGACAGCCCGGCGTGGCCGTACTGTTCGGCCGCTCCACCGCGTTCGGCGCCCCGTTCGCCGGACTCGCCGGACTGCACGTCGGCGACGGCATCGACATCACCACCGGCCAGGGCACCTTCCACTACACCGTCAACACGTCCGGCGACGGCGACCACCCGATCCGGGACACCGCGCCCAACCGGCTGGTCCTCGTCACCGGGGACTCCGACTGGATCCCCACCAGCACCGTGCTGATCGGCGCCCGCCTCGACGGCGAGCCCGAGGCGCTCGGCGCCCGCCGCCCCGCCGCCGCACCTACGGACAAGGCGCTGGCCGCCGACAAGGGCGCCCTGTCAGCGCTCCAACTCTGGTCGCTGGCCCTGCTGCTGTCCGTCGTCGGCGCCGGAGTGACGGCCCGGCACTGGCGGCGCAGCGCGACCTACCTGTGCTTCGCGCCGGTCGCCGCCGCGCTGCTGTGGGCGGTGTACGAGAACGCCGCCGCGCTGCTGCCCAACGTCTACTGACCCCGCTGCTTTCCCCGTTCTGCCGCTCGTACTGCCGCTCGTACTGCCGCTTGTACTGCCGTCTGTACTGCCGCTTGTACTTCCGCTTGCCGGAGAGGACCCGTCCGCCCATGACCGAGACCGCACAACCGTCGTACACCGCAGCCGAGTTGGTGAAGGACCCGACCGATCCGCCGACCGTTCCGCTGCCCGCCGTCGCTCCCTCGGGGACGCTCTCCGGACTCGAGACCCGCGACCTGACCGCCTGGTTCGGGCAGCGCAAGGTGCTGGAGCGGGTCTCGTTGCAGATGCGGGCCGGCGAGATCACCGCGCTGATCGGACCGTCCGGCTGCGGCAAGTCCACCTACCTGCGAATCCTCAACCGGATGCACGAGATGGTGCGCGGCGCGGCACTGGCCGGCGAGGTGCTGCTCGACGGCGAGGACGTGTACGCCACCGGCCGCCGCCCCGCCGAGGTCCGGCGCCGGATCGGCATGGTGTTCCAGCGGCCCAACCCGTTCCCCGCAATGTCGTTGTACGACAACGTGATCAGCGGGCTGAAGCTGGCCGGCATCAAGGCGAGCCGCGACGAACGCGACCACCTGGTGGAGTCCAGCCTGCGCCAGGCCGGCCTCTGGACCGAGGTCAGCAACCGCCTCGGCACCCCCGGCGGCGCACTCTCCGGCGGCCAGCAGCAACGCCTGTGCATCGCCCGCTCGCTGGCCGTCTCCCCGGACATCCTGCTGATGGACGAACCCTGCTCCGCCCTCGACCCGACCTCCACCCGCCGCATCGAGGAGACCATCGCCGAGCTGCGCCACCGCCTGACCATCGTCATCGTCACCCACAACATGCAGCAGGCGCAGCGGGTTTCGCAGTCCTGTGCGTTCTTCCTCGCCTCCCACGACACCCCCGGCCGGATCGTCGAAGCGGGCCCCACCGAGCGCCTGTTCACCGACCCCGCAGACCCGCGCACCGCGGACTACGTCAACGGCCGCTTCGGCTGAGCCCTTACCGCTTGCGCCGCTCCGGCCCGAATGACGGTGTGTCACATCCGGGCCGGGCGGCGCGAACGCCTAGCGTGGACGGGGCGACCGTTGATGTGGACCGCGGTGCAACCTGCCGGAGTCACCTCGTCAAGTCGCCGCGTCACCACGCCTTCACCGTCACTGAGGAGAGCGCAGACCATGACTGTCAGCCTGCCCGAGCTCACCGGGGACTACGTCCTCGACCCCGCCCACACCCGGATCGGCTTCGTCGCCCGACACGCCATGGTCACCAAAGTGCGCGGCGCCTTCCACCAGTTCGAGGGCACCGCGCACCTGGACGGCGCCGACCCCTCGCGCTCCACCGGCGAGTTGGTCATCAAGGCCGCCAGCATCGACACCGGCGTCGAGCAGCGCGACCAGCACCTGCGCACCAACGACTTCCTGGACGCGCCGAACTTCCCCGACATCACCTTCCGCACCACCTCCGTCGAGAAGAAGTCCGACACCGACTACCGGGTCACCGGCAACCTCACCATCAAGGACACCACCCGCCCGGTCACCATCGACTTCGAGTACACCGGCAACGCGGTCGACCCGTACGGCAACCTGCGGGTCGGCCTGGAGGGCTCGGTGACCATCAGCCGCAAGGACTACGGCGTCACCTGGAACGCCGCCCTGGAGGGCGGCGGCGTACTGGTCGGCGACAAGGTGGTGCTCGAGTTCGACGTCTCCGCCATCAAGCAGAAGTAGCGACTCGTCAACCTCCGTTGACCCGCCGCAGCGGGAAACCGCTTTCCCGCTGCGGCCGGTGACCCGGCCCCAACCCTCGGACGACCTGCCCGCGCCGTACCATGTGGACCCGCCCGTCCATCGGACGCATACAACACCCCACCCGGGGAAGGCGGTTGCGGACATCGGAACGAGGAGACCCGCCTGATGCGCACGTGCGTCGAACGCCACCTGCCCGTCCACGTGTTCGGCCCGACCGGGGGACGCCGCACCATGATCTGCGGCTACCACCCCCGCGACCCGTACGCCGTCCGGCTCACCTTCCCCGACGGCGCCCCCGACGGCGGCGTCACCTGGCTCATCGCCCGCGACCTCCTCGCCGCCGGCCTGGCCGGCCCCGCCGGCAACGGCGCCGTCCGCATCCGCCCCTGGCCCAACGGCCGCCTCCGCCTGGCCTTCCGCGGCACCGACGGCACCCGCGCCACCGTCCTCGCCCCCACCGCCCCCCTCACCGAATTCCTCACCGCCACCCACACCCTCGTCCCCCCGGGCACCGAACCCACCCACCAGCCGGCCCCCGACAACGCCGCCCCCCTCTTCCCGGGCCCGCACCCGCCGCTGACGACGGACCACCCGTGACGAGTTGCCTCGGGCGGGGTGTCAGGAGCAGGGCTCGTCGCTCCAGCCGTTGGCCCAGAGCGGATCGGTGCTCGGTCGTGGGGCACGCTCGGCCCTGAGTAGGGCTTCGTGGCGTCCGCGCAGCGCAGTGATGTCTTCGCCCCAAGCTTCCAGTGCGTGAAGCGCGTTCTCGCGGTGGTAGGCCGTGGCGGAGGTTGCGAGCTCGGTCCTGACCCGGTCCGCGATCAGCGGGCGGTGGTGGGCAAGTCGAGCCTGGAGCAACACCTCTGCGGCGGCGTCCAGGGCTGCCAGCCGGACTCCCGGATCGGGGTCGTCCAGGGGTGCGCGGCGCCTCAGGCTCGTCGGGTCAGCAGTGGTCCAGCGGAACCCAGTTGATGCTGGCCAACAGTGCCTGCGCACCCACCCCCGACCCCGCACGGCGACGCGTCACGCTATTTGCCAACCGGGGCGATTACGACGAGCAGAAGCACGATCGCCCCCACGGAGACGGCGAAGCAGGCGAGGACGACACCGATCATGCCGAGTGCCGTGGCCCGCGTGGACAGGTTCTGCTTGACGATCGCGGCGTTGCCGAAGGCGCCGACCGCGGCGACGGCCGCGCCGACCGGGCCGGCGATGAAGATCGTGGCGAAGGGGAGCAGGATGAGGGCGACCTGCCAGCCCTTCATGTAGGTGAAGAGGCCGACCTTGGCGGTGCGGTTGTTGGGTGGGGGGAAGGTGGGCTGATCGGTCATGGGACTCACTTTCGGGTGCCCTGGCTGGAGCGTTGGTGGCTGAGGGGGGCGGTCGGCCGGTGACCGGGCCTGACGGGTAGTCGGAGGGCGTTGTCGAGAAGGTCGGACGGCGCGCAACCAGCCGGTCAGGGGCGGTGGTTGAAGACGCGGGCCGTGTCCTGGAGGGCCGGCGTGAAACGGCCGACGTCCGCGGCTCGGGTCGCCGGCGCCGGGCCACCCGGGCGCAGTCGCCTCCGCGAGCGCCGACTACAGGGCCTCGCGTGCGGCGGTGACATCCGAATCAGCGCCCGCACCCCACCAGCTCACCGCCGTCCGGCTCGGCGACCGCGCTTCTTCCGCGGCCTGCGCGGGGGCGTCACGTCAGTTGCCGATCGCGGCGGCTATCAGTGCGGCCGCCACCAGGAAGACGACTCCGCTGGCGAGGACGACGCCGATCATGCTGAGGGCCTTGACCGGCGTGGACAGGTTCGTCTTGGCGATCGCGGCGTTGCTGAGTGCGCCGATGGCGCCGATGGCTCCGCCGATCGCGCCGCCGGCGAAGAGCAGGGCGAGGGGGATGAGGGTGAGGGCGAGTTGCCAGCCGTTGAGGTGGCCGAAGCGGCCGCCACTGGCGCTGGAGTCGTTGAGCGGGGTGAGCATGGGCTGCTTGGTCATGGGGGTTCGCTTTCGGGGGCGTTGGGGAAGGGCGGCCCCGCGCGGGCGACGGCTCCGGGGTGGTGTCCCGGCGGGCGTTCGGGTGCCCTGGCGGGAGCGTTGGTGGACGAGGATAGCAGTCGGCCGTTGACCAGCCTCGATGGGTGGTTGCCGAGGGGAACGCCCAATTCAGGGGCGGAGGTTGAAGACTCGGGCCGCGTCCTGGAGGGCCGCCGTGAAGCGGTCGATGCCGGCGGCGCGGGTGAAGAGCGCGGGCGTGACCCGGACGCAGTTGCCGCCGTGGGGCCGCCGCGGCGGACGGTGAAGATGCGGTGGCGGTCCATCAGGTAGCGGGCGATGGCCTCGTTGTCGGCCTGGGAGGTGCGGCCGGCGATGCGGAAGGAGGTGATGGCCCCGTACATCGTGGGGTCGTCGGGGGTGAGGATCTGGACGTTGCCCAGGGTCCGGCAGGTGCGACCCAGCGGTCGCGGAGGTGGCGCAGGCGGGCTTGTTTGGCGGGGGCCGCGCCGAGGGCGTGATGGAGGTCGAGGGCCGCGGGCAGGGCGAGGACGGTGGCGGCGTCCAGGGTGCCGTTGTGGACGCGGGAGCGGAGGTCGTCGGGTGGGTAGGTCTCGTCGGCGAATGCGCGGTCGATGTCGTCGAGGCGTTCGCGGCGGACGTGGAGGAAGCCGAGGCCGAGCGGCGCGCCGATCCACTTGTGCAGGCTGACGGCGACGAAGTCCGCGCCGAGGTCCGGGTGGTGACGGTAGCGCGGGCGGCGGTCCGGAGCGGCCTTCGTCCCCCGTGCGGGTGATGCCGCAATGGGGCCCGACGTCAACGCTGTTCGAACCCCGGGCCCGTGCGGCTGCGGGCGAGAGCGGGACGGCGCGGGCGTCGAATCGCACACGTCCTCACGGGGGCCTTACGTGTCCGGTCGGGTACGTTCGGTGACGTGACGGAACGGTTCGGTGGGCGACGCGAGTGGAGGCTCCTGTACGTCGTCGCCGTGCTGTCCGCGCTGCTCCACCTGCTGGCCTGCGCGCATGGCCCGTTCACCGGCATCTCGCCCAGCGCGGACTCGGTGCCGAGCGCGGCGGCGCACTGCCCGTCGCCGTCGGATCGGCCCGACGGTCCGTCGCACCAGGAGGAGTGCCAGGGGGCCGACCAGCCGGCGACGGCGGACCAGCACGAGACGGGTCCCCATGCCGCCTCGGTCGCGCTGCCCGCCCCGGCGCCGCGCATCGCGGCGACTCAACCGCCGTACGTACGCGCCGCGGTGGACCGCGGCGGCACCACGAGAGCGGCACTGGGCAGCTGGCGGACCTGACCGGGCCCGCCGTCGCGGCATGCCCCCGTGCCCCTGCTGGGCACCCGGCGCCGCGCCGGCCGCACGCGCCCCGTCCGCCCGTCACCACAGCGGTCTGCCTCCTTTCGGATCGGCGGACCGCAGGAGAGCCCTGCCATGACCCACGCCGTCGCACGCCCCGAAGTCCCCGCCACCCCCGTCCAGTTGATCGCCGCCGCGGCCCGGCCCGCCCACACACCCGCCGGCCTGGTCGGTGACACGCCGATGCTGTGGATCGGCGAGCCCTTCACCTCCCCGGGCCGCGGCTTCTGGGCGAAACTCGAAGGCCGCAACCCCGGCGGCATCAAGGACCGCCCGGCCCTGCACATGGTCCGCGCCGCCCGCGAACGCGGCGAACTGCGGCCCGGAGCCCGGATCGTGGAGTCGACCTCCGGCACTCTCGGCCTGGGCCTCGCGCTGGCCGGAGTCACCTACGGCCACCCCGTCACCGTCGTCACCGACCCCGACATCGAACCCCTGATGACCGGAATGCTCGCCGCCCACGGCGCCGAGGTCGTCGTCGTGAACACCCCGCACCCGCAAGGCGGTTGGCAGCAGGCCCGGCGCGACGAGGTCCGCGAACTGCTCGCCGCCCACCCCGGCTCCTGGTGCCCCGACCAGTACAACAACCCCGACAACGTCACCGCCTACCGGCCGCTCGCCCACGAGCTCATCGCCCAACTCGGCCGCATCGATGCCCTGGTGGTCAGCGTCGGCACCGGCGGCCACTCGGCCGGCGTCGCGGGCGTCCTGCGGACCTACTTCCCCCGGCTGCGCGTGGTCGGCGTGGACGCCACCGGCTCCACCATCTTCGGCCAGCCCGCCACCACCCGCCTGATGCGCGGCCTCGGCAGCAGCATCCACCCCCGCAACGTCGACCACCGGCTCTTCGACGAGGTCCACTGGGTCGCCGCCCCCGAAGCCGTCTGGGCCGCCCGCGCCCTCGCCATCTCCCGTTACGCCAGCGGCGGTTGGAGCGTCGGCGCGGTCGCCCTCGTGGCCCGCTGGCTCGCCGCCACCAGCGCACCCGAGACCCGGATCGCCGCGATCTTCCCCGACGGCCCCCAGCGCTACATCGGCACCGTCTTCAACGACGACTACTGCCGCACCCACGGCCTGCTCGGCCACCGGCCGCCCGAGCGTCCCGACGAGATCGGCCACCCCCGCGAACGCGCCGTCACCCGCTGGACCCGCTGCCGGACCGTCCTCAACCCCCTTGCCGCGCAGCCCGGTTCGGAGGCCGCCCGATGAAGACGCTCTGGCAGCAGACCCGCCGCTTCAGCCCCACCGCCCGGCTGCTGATGGCCAACCAGTTCGCCATCAACCTCGCCTTCTACATGCTGATGCCCTACCTGGCCACCCACCTCGCCGACGACCTCCAACTCGCCGCCTGGACCGTCGGGTTGATCCTCGGCGTCCGCAACCTCTCCCAGCAGGGCATGTTCCTGATCGGCGGCACCATCGCCGACCGCTACGGCTACCGCGCCCCCATCGTCGCCGGATGCCTGCTGCGCACCGCCGGATTCGCGCTGCTCGGCTGGGCCGACTCGGTGCCCGCCCTGCTCGCCGCCTCCGCCGCCACCGGCTTCGCCGGTGCCCTGTTCAACCCGGCCGTCCGCGCCTACCTGGCCGCCGAGGCCGGCGAGCACCGGGTCGACGCCTTCGCCACCTTCAACGTCTACTACCAGGCCGGCATGCTGCTCGGCCCACTCGTCGGACTCGCTCTGCTCACCGCCGACTTCGCCGCCGTCTGCACCGCCGCGGCCGCGATCTTCGCCGCCCTGTCGCTGCTCCAGTGGCGCGCCCTGCCGCCCCGTCGCCGCTCACCGGCTGAAGTCGCCCCGGCGGATGGCGTGTTGGCGCAGTGGCGAACCGTCGTCTCCAACCGGCCCTTCCTGCTGTTCTCCGCCGCGATGATCGGCTCGTACGTGCTGACCTTCCAGGTCTACCTCGCCCTGCCCCTCGCCGCCGACCTGATGCTCGGCAGCGACGGCACCAAGGCCACCACCGGACTGTTCATCGTCTCCGCCGCCGTCGCGGTCGCCGGACAACTGCGCCTGACCGGCTGGGCCAAACGCACCTGGACGCCGTCGCAGGCCCTGGTCCGCGGACTCGCCGCGATGGGGCTGGCGTTCGTCCCGCTCGCCCTGCTGCCCCGGCACGCCGGCTGGGCGGGCACGGCCCTTCAACTCGCCACGCTCACCGCCGCGGTGGCGGTGCTCGCGGCGGCCGGCGCCGTCGTCTACCCCTTCGAAATGGACACGGTCGTCACGCTCTCCGGCAACCGCCTCGTCGCCACCCACTACGGCCTCTACAACACCGTGTCGGGGCTCGGCATCACCCTCGGCAACCTCGCCACCGGCGCCCTCTGGGACCACTCCGCCCAGCACGGCACCCTCTTCGTCCCCTGGCTCACCCTCACCGCCACCGGCCTGCTCTGCGGCCTCGCCGTCCACCACCTCGCCCGCACCGGCCGCCTCGGCCGAGCCCCGGCGGGCCCGGAACCGGCGCCGACCTGGCAGGTCGGAGGGCCGAACTGCCGTGCAGCCGAGCGAAATTGACAAACTGTCGTGCTCGACGTAGAGGCGTCGCGGATCGCCGACGTCTCTACGTCACGCACGCCCGAGGCCGCCCCGTGCCGGCCTCGGGCGCGTCCTGCGTTCGATCAGCTGGCGTAGACCATGCCGGCCCAAAGGCCGCCCTCGGGGACGCACTTGTAGGCCTTCACGTTGGACGCCTTCATGAAGAACGCGCGGCGGTTGTCGCAGGTCGACCAGGCCGAGTAGTACTCGCCGGTGTGCTGCCAGGTGTACACGGCCTGGACGGCGGACCCCGACGAGGCGGGGGCGGGCGTGGCTGCCATGGCCGGCCCGGCCGCGGCACCCAGGGCGAGCGCGGCGCCGACAGCGGTGGCAGCGAGAGCACGACGAATACGCATGATTGCCTCCATAGGTGGTTTCTCGAGTCAGGCGGCCCTTCGGCCCGGGGGACCCGCCGGTTTCTCGCGCCCCCCGGCCCGCCGCCCTCGGGATCCATCCTGGCGGTCTCGGTGAGTGCGGGCCCACCCCTTTCGGTCCTCGCCGAAATGCCCTGGGGGAGGCCTACTTGAAGCATTCGCGGGTGACCGGAGACGATGGAAGCCGGGAAGGTGGGCGTCCGAACAGAAACCTGGGAGGGCCTCACGTGCTGCGCATCCACTTCACCCCGCAGGACCTCGCCCGGACCCGGATAGCGACGACATGGGGCCCGCTCGGCGAGACGTTCCTCGCGCTGACGACTTTGCACCAGCCGCACGGCACGGCGATGTTCGGCGCATGGCGACAGGAGGTCCACGCCCGTTCCCCCTCCCTCGTCCATCCGGCCTCGTCCCTCTTCCGGGAAACCGTCCTGGACCTGTTCACCGTCACCGGCGCCGCATCGTCCGTCGAGGAGGGGATCGAGGCGCTGCGGGCGGCTCCGGCGGAGCTCCTGCGTGACGAACTCGAAGGGGCCGACGAGGCCCGGGCCCGTTTCTCGCGCTGCAAGGGCCCCTGGGCGGGTGTGACGTGGGGCGACATCGCGTACGACCGGGGGGACCGTGAGGAGCTACTGGTGTTCCTCCGTGACGTGCACCGCATCGCCGTGGCCCCCCACTGGCAGCGAATCCTGTCCCGCCTGCGGGCCGAGCAGACCACCCACGCGCTCAGGCTCGCGCAGGACGGGCCCGAGGCGATGTTCGCCGGCCTGCCGCCGGAGTTCCGCTGGAAGCCGCCGACGCTGGAGATCGGCAGAGGAGCGGTCACGGGCACCGTCGACCTGAAGGGGCGGGGCCTGCTGCTGGTCCCGTCCGCGTTCTGCCAGACCAGGCCGATCAGCTACGCGGACGTGCGTGACGAACAGGCGCCTGTCCTGCTGTTCCTCCCGATCATGCGCGGTGTCTCCGATGCTGCCGCGCTGCTGACGACGGCCCGGCACGGGATCGACAGCGCCTTGTCCGCACTCCTGGGCCGCACCCGGGCCCAGGTCCTGCACGCCATCGGCGACGGCCCGTGCACCACCGGCAAGCTAGCCGAGCGCATCCGCGCGTCGCTGCCCACCGCGAGCGAGCATGCCTCCGTCCTCCGCAAGGCGGACCTGATCACCACCACCAGACGCGGCAGCGCCGTCCTGCACGCTCTCACCCCGCTCGGCAGCGCCCTGCTCAACGGCTGGCACTTCCGGACTTGATCACCCGGCGCCCCGGTCCAGTGGGTCTGCGTGCCAACTCCCGCCGGGCCAGGTAGCCGTACCGGCGTGACCTGAAGCCGTGGGGCGACCCGTAGTACAGTCCGCCGAAACGATCACCATGGGGGGACTTATGGCAAAGGCGCGGCGCAGGCGGATCGCGTGGTGGCTGAGGGGCTTGGCGCTGGTGTCGGGCCTGGTGTACCTGCCGGGACTCCACGCCTCGTACTCGGGTGGGCTGGTGGAGGTCGAGCGCTGGCTCAACCACCCGATGCTGCTGGGTGGGATCGCGGTCGCGCTGTTCGTGGTCTCGCTGGTGGTCGAGCTGGAGTTCCGCACCTGGGTGTCGCAAGTCGGCTGCGCGGTCGGGTTGGTGGCGCTCCTCTTCGTCGGACTGCCGTTCGCCTGGCTGGTGTTCATCTTCGGCGGGGACGGGCTGGACGTCACCCGGGAGACCGGCCCGGAGCACCCGGACCAGGTGCTGGCGGTCACCAACATCGCTGCCTCGATCGACCCGATCTACAAGGTGCAGGTGCTGACCGGCAGCGGCTGGTCCGCCCGCCACTGGGATCTCGGGGTGTGGGACGAACGCGACGGGCGCGGCTGGTTCAAGGGCGCCGAGTGGTCCGGGCCGAACCGGATCACGGTGACGTCGGAGAAGGAGATCGCGGTCTTCACCCTGGACCCCGTCAGCGGTCGGCCGGGCGAGCCGGTAACAACGAAGCGGTAGTTCACTTGGCCACGTTGGCCACGTTGGCCACGTTGGCGCCGTCGCGCAAAGCTCGTGGTGTACGAATGGGCTTACGGTGCGTCGTCGGACGCCCCGGACCATGAGACACGGACGACGAAGGCGGGAGGGCGGCTGCTGATGGGTACGGACGGCGACAGCTACGACCTGGTGGTGCTCGGAGCGGGGCCGACGGGCGAGAACCTGGCGGATCGGGCGCGGGCCGGTGGGCTGAGCGTGGCGATCGTCGAGAGTGAACTCGTCGGCGGGGAATGCTCGTACTGGGCGTGCATGCCCAGCAAGGCGCTGCTGCGCCCGGCCGCCGCGCTCGCGGACGCCCGACGGCTGGCCGGGACGCGGGAGGCCGTCGGCGGGGAGCTCGACGCGGGGGCGGTGCTGAAGCGGCGCGACGACTTCGCCTCGCACTGGCACGACGACGGGCAGGTCGCCTGGTTGACCTCCGTCGGCATCGACCTGGTCCGCGGACACGGCCGGCTGGACGGCGAGCGGCGCGTCACCGTCGAGACCCCCGAGGGCGGTTCGCGCACCCTCACCGCGCGCCATGCCGTCGCCGTCTGCACCGGGACGAGGGCCGCGCTGCCGAAGCTTCCCGGGCTGGCCGAGGCCAAGGTGTGGACCAGCCGGGAGGCCACCTCCGCGAGCAGCGTGCCCGGACGGCTCGCGGTGGTCGGCGGCGGTGTCGTCGCGGTCGAAATGGCCACCGCCTGGCGGGCGTTGGGCAGCGAGGTCACGCTGCTGGTGCGCGGCAGCAGGCTGCTCGACCGGACCGAGGACTTCGCCGGACAGCTGGTCTCCGACGGGCTGCGGGAGGCCGGGGTGGACGTCCGGCTCGGCGTCTCCACCACCGCCGTGCACCGCGCCGAGGACGGCACGCTCACCCTCGACCTCTCCGACGGCACCCGACTCTCCGCCGACGAAGCCCTGTTCGCCACCGGACGCGTCCCCAACACCGGCGACCTCGGCCTGGACACCGTCGGCCTCACCCCCGGCCACTGGATCACCACCGACGACACCGGCCTGGCCACCGACGTCCCCGGCGGCTGGCTGTACGCCGCCGGCGACGTCAACCACCGCGCCCTGCTCACCCACCAGGGCAAGTACCAGGGCCGGATCTTCGGCCAGGTGATCGCCGACCGCGCTGCCGACCGCCCCCTCGACCTCGCGCCCTGGGGCCGCAGCGTCGCCACCGCCGACCACACCGCCGTCCCGCAGGTCGTCTTCACCGACCCCGAGGTCGCCGCCGTCGGACTGTCCTGGCGCCAGGCCGAGGACGCGGGCCTGCGGGTACGCGCCGTCGACTACGAACTCGGCAACGTGGCCGGCGCCTCGCTGTACGCCGACGGCTACCGGGGCCGCGCCCGCGCCGTCGTCGACCTCGACAAGGAAACCCTGGTCGGCATCACCTTCGTCGGCCCCGGCGTCGCCGAACTCCTGCACTCCGCGACCATCGCCATCGCCGGCGAAGTCCCGCTCGCCCGGCTCTGGCACGCCGTCCCCGCCTACCCGACGATCAGCGAGGTGTGGCTGCGCCTGCTGGAGACGTACCGGGGCTGAGCCTCAGGGGCGGAACGAACCGGGGCTGGGCCTCAGGGGCGGGACGTACCGAGGCTGAGGCCGGAACGGTCGGACGCGGCGGGCGAGGTGACGGGAGGATTTCGCGCCATTGCGGTGGCGCGACGTCCCGTCACAATCGCCCGCCGCCCCGTTGATCGCGCCGCCCTTGGTGTGTGAGCGTGGTGGCGGGAGCGGGACGGGCGGCCGTGCGGGGCCGTCGCCGCGCGCGGAGGAACCCCAGGAGGAACCCGGTGCCCACCCCCGACCGGCCACTGCGTTCGCTGGGTTTCCTGACCATCGGACTGTTCGACGAACACCGGCCCGCCGAGGGCCACGAAGCCACCCTGCGGCTGATCGAACTCGGCGAACAACTCGGCTTCGACAGCGCCTGGTTGCGCCACCGGCACCTCCAGTACGGCATCTCCTCGCCGCTCACCGTGCTCGCCGCCGCCACCCAGCGCACCCGCCGGATCGCCCTCGGCACCGCCGTCACCCCGCTCGGCTGGGAGAACCCGCTGCGGTACGCCGAGGACCTGGCGACCGTCGACGTGCTGTCCGGGGGACGGCTCAACCCCGGTGTCAGCGTCGGCATCCCCGCGCACTACGAGGACGTGAAGGACGCGCTGTACCCCGACTCCGCCGAGCGGGAGGACTTCGGCTACGGCCGGGTCGAACGGCTGCTCGGCCTGCTGCGCGGCGACGCGGCAAGCGCTTTCCGCGGCACCGAGGGCATCGAGTCGTACTCGGAACGCGTCCAGCCGCACGTCCCCGGACTGGCCGGGCGGGTCTGGTACGGCGGCGGCAGCCTGCGCTCCGCCCGCTGGGCCGGGCAGCAGGGACTGAACCTGCTCACCAGCAGCGTGGTGAAGGCCGAGGAGAGCGCGGATTTCACCGCCAACCAGCTCGCCCAGATCCGCGCCTTTCGGGCCGAACACCCCGACGGCGAACGGGCCCGGGTCTCGCAGGGCCTGGTGGTGATCCCCACCGACAGCGCCACGCCCGCCCAGCGCGCCAAGTACCGCGCGTACGCGGCCTCCCGGCACGCCCGCACCCTCGCTCCGCAGGGTCCCGGCGGGCTGCTGTTCGCCCCCGACCTGGTCGGCGGCTCCGAACAGCTCGCCGAACTGCTGTACGCGCACGCCGCGTTCCGCGAGGTGGACGAGGTGGCGTTCGCGCTGCCGTTCACCTTCGAGCCCGAGGACTACACGCAGATCCTCACCGACCTCGCCACCCGCCTCGGCCCGCTGCTCGGCTGGAAGCCCACCGCCAACTGACCGGCCGGGCCAGCGAGTTCACAGGAAGTAGGCCGTCGATCCGATCGCCAGGAACAGGAACACCAGCGGGAACGCCAGGTTGTGCAGCACCCGCGCCCGCAGGTGCGCCAGCACCGCGCCGACGAAGAACAGCACCAGCCCGACGGATGCCGCCAACCCCAGCGGCCGCAGGCCGCACAGCCCGGCCAGCAGACCCACCACGCCCGCGCCCTCCAGCCAGGCCAAGTGCGGGATCCAGCGCGGCGCGAGACCCACCGCCGTCGCGTTCCGCACCACGAACCCGGCCCGCACCGCCTTCGCCCCCACCTCGACGGCGTTCGCCAGCGCGCAGCACACCGTGACGGCCACCAGCGCTACCTCGCCCATCACCGCCACCTCGCATCAACCGAAGCATCAACCGGACCCGGTTGCCAGAGCCCTCGATCGGCGAACAGTAGACTCATCACGTCTCCACGATTTTCGTTCGGGAAGCAGGCCCGAACTGCGGTCGGTCGTTCTCTCTCGCCCCTCCCGACGACCCCCGCACCCGAAAGGTGACCCTCCCCGTGGAACTGATCGACGAATTCCAGGCGGCCCGGCCCAGGCTGCTCTCGTTGGCCCACCGCATCCTCGGTTCCCGCCAGGACGCCGAGGACGCCGTGCAGACCGTCTGGACCAGGGCGCACACCGTCGACCCCGCCGCCCTCGACAACCCTGGTGCCTGGTTCACCACCGTCACCGCCCGGCTCTGCGTCGACCAACTGCGAGCCCGCGTCCGGCGCCCCGAAATTCCGCTGCTGGGACAGGACTTCCAGTCCGAGGAGCTCGCCGCCGAGGAGGCGTTCCTGCGCCGTGAGGAGGTCTCCCGGGCGCTGCTGGTGCTGCTCGACGCGCTCCCGCCCCGGCAGCGCGTGGCGTACGTCCTGCACGACCTGTTCGCCGTCCCGTTCGACCGGGTGGCCGAGGTGCTGGAGATCCGCACCGACGCGGCGAAGAAACTCGCCAGCCGGGCCCGCGCCGCGCTGCGCGCCGGCCACCCCGAACCCGGCACCCCCGCCGCTTCCCAGCTCCGGGTCGTGGACGCCTTCCTGGCTGCCGCCCGGGGCGGCGACCTGGCCCAGCTGGTCACCCTGCTGGCCCCCGACGCCGTCCGGCTCGCCGACCCCCGCCTGCTGCCGCCCGGCGCCCCCACCGAGGTGCGCGGCGCGGAGGCCATCGCCACCGAGACCCGCGCCTTCGCGGCCCGCATCGCGTTGGCCACCCCGCTGCTGCTGGCCGGCCGCCCGGGCGCGGTGATCGCCCCCGGTGGCCGGCCCTACGCGCTGATCCGCCTGCACCTCGACCCCGGCGGACTGGTCGCCAGGATCGAGATCACGCCCGCACGCTAGCGAACCCGACGCGCAGAACGGCGCGTCGGCCGCCCGCCAGTCCGTTCCACACGGCTATAGCTGCGGCTGCGGCGACAGGCGCCGGGGCCGAGTCCGGGGCCGGGGTTCGGGCAGGCGGATGGCCAGTAGCGCGGAGAGCGCCACGGTGGCGAGGCCGGCCGGCCAGAGCAGGGGCAGCCAGGGGCGGACGGATTCGAGCGTCAGGTGCAGCCGGACCACGGCCGTCATCACCAGCACCAGCGGGAGGGTGGTGGCCAGCACGCTCACCCGCGCGTAGCCGAAGCGGATCAGCAGCGGGAACTGGATCGCGATGTTGACGGCGAACAGCGCCCAGCACAGCGTCAGCACCATCAGCACGTCGTGCGTGCCGAGCGGCGTGCCCCCGGCGCGGGCGATCAGGACGGCCGCCGCCGTGCCCGCGCCGACGGTGGCGACGAACCCGGCCAGCGCCCAGACGTAGTGCCCCAGCAGCACGGTGCGGCGCGGCACCGGCAGCACCGCGTACAGCGTCGCCAGCCCCGACCGGTCGGCCACCACGAACGGGTGGACGGCGATCAGCGGGGCCAGCAGGACGGCCAGCACCGGCAGCAGCCGGGCCGGCTGGTGGGCCAGCACCAGGACCATCACGCCGAACACCAGCAGCCCCTGGGTGCGGTACGGCGCGACCGTGCGCAGGTGCAGCACGGTCACCCGGGCCAGGGCGGTCATCGCGTCACCCCGCCGGTCCGCGCCGGGGCGCCGATGTGGACGGCGATCTGCTCCAGGGTGGGCGCCTCCACCAGCACGTCGCGGCCGAGCAGGTCGGCCTCCTCGGTGTGCACCAGCGCCTCGGCGCCGGTCGCCGTCCGGCGGGGGCCGATCAGTTCGACGCCGATCAGGCCGGTCAGGTCGTCCGGCCCGCCGCGTACCACCCGGTACGCGTCCAGGATCTCGTCTTTAGTCCCTGCACGGATGATCTGGCCGCCGTGAATGATCGTCAAATGATCGCCGATCCGGTCAAGATCGGTCGTGATGTGCGTGGAGAAGAGCACACTGTGTCCTTCGTCGAGCAGAAACTCTCCGATGATGCCGACGAGTTCGTCCCGGGCGACCGGGTCCAGCCCGCTGGTCGGCTCGTCCAGCACCAACAGCCGCGCCCGGTGCGACAGCGCGACGGCGATCATCAGCTTCATCGACATGCCGCGCGACAGGTCCTTGACCTTCGCCCGCGGGTCGAGGCCGAACTCGTCCAGTAAGTGCCGCCAGCGGTCGCCGTCCCAGCGCTGGTAGAACGGGCGCAGCGTGCGCTCGACCTCGGCGAGCCGCCACTCGCCCACCAGGTAGGAGTGGTCGAGCACCACCCCGACGTCCTGCCGCAACTCGACCGGCCCCGGCGCCCGGTGGCCGAGCAGCTCGATCTCGCCGCCGTCGATCCCGCGCATGCCCAGCAGGCAGCGGATGGTGGTGGTCTTGCCGGCGCCGTTCGCGCCGATCAGCCCCATCACGTACCCGGTCGGCAGCTCGAAACTCACGTCGCGCAGCGCGAATTCGGGGCCAGCGGTGGCGTGCACTCCGCGCAGGGCGAAAGCGAGGTCACTTGGCATCGGCCACCTCCCTCGACCCTTCGTGCGCGTCCCTCGACCCTTCGTGCACGTGCCTCGACCCTTCGTGCACGTGCCTCGACCCTTCGTGCGCGTGCTCCGGCTCGGCCTCGATCAGTCCGTCGAGCATCCGGATCACGTCCTCCCGTTCGAGCCCCGCCCGCCCCGCCGCGTCCAGCGCCGCCTGCAACCCGTCCTCCACCTGCCGCAGCAACTGCTCCCGTACCAGCGCCGAATCCAGCGGCAGCACGAACGCGCCCTTGCCGGGGACGGTGGTGATGAACCCGTCCGCCGACAGCTCCGCGTAGGCCCGGCCGGTGGTGATGATGCTTATCCGCAAGTCGCGTGCCAGCGCCCGGACGGACGGCAGTGCGGTGCCCTCGGTGAGTTCCCCCGAGAGGATGGCGAGCCCGATCTGGTCCTTGATCTGCTGATACAGCGGGACCCCGGAACTGTTCGACAACACCACGCGCACGGTGGCGCCCCCTTCGCCTCGTCTCATACTGTTCATGGACACTATAGACAGTCAGGACAGTATGAGTGGAAGGGAGTTCGTCACATCCGCCGCCGTCGGGCAGCATGGCGGGATGCCGGATCTGCTGTGGGACGACGTCAGGGAGTTCTTCGACGCCGACCTGATGGGTGCGCTGCCCGACGTGTCCGTGCCGGGCGCCTCGGTGGCGGACTGGCAGGCGCTGTTCGACCTGGTCGGAACGGCGGGATGGACGTGGGAGTACATGGTGGGCGGCGTCGCCGAGCAACTGCCGCGCGCCGCCGAGGTATTGGCGCGGCCCGCCGATGCGGAGGCGGTCGAGCTGCGGGTGCGGCCGGTCCCCGGCGTGCTGGCGATCTTCCGGCTGCTGTCCGACGAGGAGATCGACTTCGACGTCGACCTGCGCGAGTTGCAGGGCCAGACCGGAGTCGACCACCTGTGCCACCTGCTGCGCACGATCGGCCGCCGACTCGGCAAACCGGTGCAGCTGGCCGCCGAAGGCGACTACGGGCACCCGGTGTTGGGCTTCGACCCGGCGGCGGACCGGGTGGTGCTGCTGGCGGATCCGCCTTCCAGCAGCTGCCCATTCCGTCGCGGGCCGGTCAGTTGTTGCCTGCGGTGTCCGGAGGGGGCGGCGTGAGGTCGGCCGGCGGCTTCCTGGTGAACATGAACTCCTCCAGGACCGCCACGAGTTCGCGCCGACTCCGGGTGCTCCAGCTGCCGAGGTAGGTGTGCACACCGGCCGGAACGCCCTTCTGCTTGAACCCGGCCAGGACGAGGAAGTCGACCTCGTAGCGCCCCTCCGGATCCCCCTCCGGCTCCCAGCGTGCGTCGAAGCACAGCCCGCCGCGAACCAGGTGACCACTCACCAGCACCGACCCGTAGAGCCACTCCATGGTCTCCGGTGAAGGGTCCACGGCGTAGAGGCTGTTCATGTCGATCACCCAGCCGGGCGCCACCCGCAACGGCTGCAACCCCCGCCACGTCTCGCTCGTCACCGTCCCACCTCCGCACGCGTATTGGCCTCGGCCGCCCATGATCGCAGGTTCGCGGCGGGCTCAGCAGGACTGGCGGACCACCAGGTGGGTGGGCAGGACGACGGAGCGGGACGGGGACGGGTCGCGGAGGAGTTCGACGGCCCGGGCGCCGAGGTCCTCGACGGGCTGGCGGACGGTGGTGAGTCCGGGGCGGGCGGTGGCGGCGGCGGGGGAGTCGTCGAAGCCGACCACGGCGACGTCGTCCGGGACGCGGCGGCCCAGCCGGCGCAGTGCGCGCAGGGCGCCCACGGCCATCGCGTCGGAGGCGGCGAACACGGCGTCCACGTCCGGGAATTGACCGAGCAGCCGGAGCATCGCGTGCTCGCCGGACCGGGATCCGAAGTCGCCGTACGCGACGGCGCAGCGGGCCTGGTCGTCGTGGTCGAGCAGGGCGCGGCGGTAGCCGGCCAGGCGGTCCGCGCCCGCCGCGGTGTCGGGTGGCCCGGCGATGGTGGCGATCCGGCGGCGACCGGCCCGGTGCAGCAGGCGGACGGCGGCGCGGGCGCCGCGCAGGTTGTCGGCGTCCACGTGCGCCAGGCGCTGCGACTGCGGCGGCCGCCCCAGCGCGACCACCGGCACGCCCGCCGCCTGCAACAGCCCCGGCAGCGCGGGATCGCCCCACCGCCCGACCAGCAGCACCCCGTCCACATGCCCGCCGCACAGGTACCGCACCAGCGACGGCCTGGCCGGCCCCGGGCCCGCCATGAGCACGGCCAACTCCCGCTCGGGCACGACGCGTTGAGCCCCCGCGAGGAGCCGCACCGGGAACGGATCGGCATGGAACCGCAGCACGTCCGCGAACGCGACCACGGCGATCGCACCCGTGCCCCGCGCGCTCGCGGTGGGCGCCCGGTGGCGGACGTACCGCAGCTCGAGGGCGGCGGACTCGACCCGGGCGGCGACCTGCGCCGAGACCGGCGCGGACCGGTTCAGCACCCGGGACGCGGTGGCGCTGGACACCCCCGCGTGCGCCGCGACCTGAGCGAGCGTCGGCCCGGGCGGCGGACCGCACGGATCAGGCCGACCTGGAGTCGGGAGCGGTCCAATGCCGCCGGAGTGGGGGAGCGGGTGAAGTGGCAACGCGGCCGCCCTTCCTGGCACGGAACGGGGTATGCCGTGGCCACCCGCCCGGGGCCGCCGGTGTCCGCACCGTAGGTGCTGGTCGGTGCACCGTCAAGAGCCTGCGCAGCATCGACGCCGGGGCCGGCGGAGGAGGTGGCCGAACCCCGGGCCCGGTGCGGCTCGCGCAGGCCAACTCCCTCCCCGTCACTTCGGGGCAATTGCCCATGGCCTGCCCCGGCGCCACGGAGCGAGGTCTGTGACGCCGGGGCGGCCGGGGACGCCGGGCCGGACGGCTCCGGCTACCAGTTGCCCCAGGTGCCGGTGCTCCAGCGGACGGTGCCGTCGCTGCCGTAGAGCACGAAGTTGCCGTCGTCCTGCACCTTCGCGCGGTCACCGGACCGGCCCTGGATCGGGAGCTCCCACGTCTTGCCGGCCTGGACGCTGGAGAGGAACAGGGCCGGGTTGCTCGTCGATCCCCAGACGTGCGCGTAGTTGTCCGGGTGGCCCTGGGAACCGCTGGCCCACAGTACGGCGCCGTCGCGCTTGCGGTAGAGCACCAGGTTCCCGTCGAGCTGCATGATCAGCCAGACCGAGTTCGACTCGAGCCAGCTGCCGGACCACAGCGTGGTGCGGCTTGAGTCGAGCGTGTCGCCCGGGGCGCCGCCGGGTGTCTGGGTGAGTCCGGTATGGGTGTCCCACCGCAACCCCTGACCGGAGACTGCCAGCCAGCCGTTCCACAGATAGGCCTCCGAGCCCGGGTGGCCCCAGGTCCCGCTGCTCCACAGGCCACCGCCGGCGTCCGGGCCGCCCTGGCGGTAGACGACGAAGTTTCCGTCGGGCTGCATGTGGGCGTACGCGTTCGGGTTGCCGTAGGTGCCGCTGGCCCACAGCACCGGGCCGCGGTGGCCGGTGTCGCTGTCCAGGTAGAGCACCAGGTTGCCGTCCGACTGCATGACCAGCTCGGACTGGCCATTGATCATGCTCTGCCCCGGCATGAGCTTCTGGCCGCTCAGGAGCCTCGTGCTCTCCGAAGCCGGCGGCGTCGTCGCCGTGGCGGTGACGGCGGGCGCCGCGAAGGTGATGACGGTGGCGCCGAGCAGGGCCGCGGTGGCGCGCTTGAAGACGTTCTTCCGCATGGGTGCGGAACCCCCCTTGTTCCTTGCGCCCACGATTCACGTGGGCGCAAGATTCATACACCGTGAACTCCGCGGCCCGCCACGCAATTTATCGATCTTGCGCGGCGCCACCCCGGGGCGGGACGGCGGGCTACCAGTTGCCCCAGGTGCCGGTGCTCCAGCGGGCGGTGCCGTCGCTGCCGTAGAGCACGAAGTTGCCGTCGTCCTGCACCTTCGCGCGGTCACCGGGCCGGTTCGCGATCGGGAGGGACCAGATGGTGCCGACGCTGGGGTCGATGATCCCCAGCGCACCGGCGTCCGGCGCGCCCGCGAGCCTCAGGAACGTGCCCGGACGGCCGCTGGTCCCGGAGGCCCACAGCACGGCGCCGTCGCGCTTGCGGTAGAGCACCACGTTTCCGTCGAGCTGCATGATCAGCCAGACCGAGTTCGACTCGATCCAGGTGCCGGACGGCAGAGCAGGGCGCTGTGCGTCGAGCGTGTCGTTCGCGGTGCCGGGGGCCGGGGAGTATCCGGTGTGGGTCTGCCAGTACACCTGCTGACCGGAGACCGCCAGCCAGCCGTTCAGCAGATGGGCGGTCGCGTCCGGGTGGCCCCAGGACCCGGTGCTCCACAGGGCGCCGCCGGTGTCCGGGCCGCCGTTCTGGCGGTAGACGACGAAGTTGCCGTCGGGCTGCATGTAGGCGTACGCGCCCGGGTTGCCGTAGGTGCCGCTGGCCCACAGCACCGGGCCGCGGTGGCCGGTGTCGCTGTCCAGGTAGAGCACCAGGTTGCCGTCCGACTGCATCACCAGCTCGGACGCGCCGCTGATCATGCTCTGACCCGTCGCGAGCTTCTGGCCGCTCAGCAGGTCCGTGCTCCGGGTGGCCGGCGGCGTCGTCGCCGTGGCGGTGACGGCGGGCGCCGCGAGGGCGATGACAGCGGCGCCGAGCAGGGCCGCGGTGGCGCGCTTGAAGACGTTCTTCCGCATAGGTGCGGAACCCCCCTTGTCCGTGGGCCCACGATTCTGTGGGCGCACGATTCATACAACCTGAACTGCGCGTCCCGGCAAGCGATTTGTCGATTTTATGCGGGGAAGGTCGACCGGCTACCAGTTGCCCCAGGTGCCGGTGCTCCACCGGGCGGTGCCGTCGCTGCCGTAGAGCACGAAGTTGCCGTCGTCCTGCACCTTCGCGTAGTCGCCGGGCCGGCCCTTGAGCGGGATCGACCAGAGCCGCGAGGACCCGGTGTCGAGTTCGAAGACCTGCAGCGCATTCTCGTCTGCCGAACCGCTGGCGGTCGCGTATGTGTACTTGCCCAAATGGCCGTAGGTTCCGGTGGACCACAGCGCGGCGCCGTCGCGCTTGCGGTAGAGCACCAGGTTTCCGTCGGCCTGCATGACCAGCCAGACCGAGTTCGATTCGATCCAGCGGTGGCCGTCCAGAGTCGAGGGCAGCGGGCCGAACCTGTCGTTCGCGCCACCGGCCTCCGGGCCGAATCTGAGGAGGGTCTGCCAGTAGCCGCCCGGACCGCCGAGCCCCAGCTCGCCGTTCAGTAGGGAGATGACCGCGTCCGGGTGCCCCCACGTCCCGGTGCTCCACAGGGCGCCGCCGGAGTCCGGGCCGCCGTCCTGGCGGTAGACCACGAAGTTGCCGTCGGGCTGCATGTAGGCGTACGCGCCGGGGTTGCCGTAGGTGCCACTGGCCCACAGCGCCGGGCCGTGGTGGCCGGAGTCGTTGTTCAGACAGAGCACCAGGTTGCCGTCCGACTGCATCAGCAGCTCGGTCTCGCCACTGATGATGCTCTGCCCCGGCATGAGCGTGTGACCGCTCGGCAGGTTTGTGGCCTGGGTGGCCGGTGGTGTTGTCGCCGTGGCGGTGACGGCGGGAGCCGCGAAGGTGATGACGGTGGCGCCGAGCAGGGCCGCGGTGGCGCGCTTGAAGACGGTCTTCCGCATGGGTGCGGAACCCCCCATTGTTCGTAGGCTCGCGATTTACCTGGGCGCACGATTCATACACCCTGAACTGTTCGGTCCGGCAAGCGATTTGTCGACGCCGGGTGGCGCAGACGCGACTGCGCCCCGGCCGGGGGACGGTGGCCGGGGCGCAGCGGGAAGAGGGCGGGGTCAGTCCTCGTAGTAGTTGTTCACCACGACGTCGGGGCCGTCGTCGTCGAACGCCTCGGCCAGCAGGACGCCGCCGACCACGCCGGCCGCGCCCGCACCGATCAGGGCGCCGGTGCCGAAGCGGCGGCCCTGGGGCTGCTCGGGCGGGTAGCCGCCCTGCTGGGGGAGCGCGGGCTGGGTGGCGGCGGGGTAGCCCTGCTGCGGGTATCCGGCGGCGGCGGGGGCGGTGTAGTACGGCGGCGGGGTGGTCTGGACGCGCTGGGCGCAGGCGCCGCAGGACTGGATCTGACGCGGGACGCCCCACTGCGGGGACCACAGGACGGCCGTGCTGCCGGGGCCGTGCGCGGGGTCGAAGAAGCACGTCACCGGGGAGCCTCCGGAGGTCTCGGGAAACGCGGGAACCGCCACCGCCACGGTGGGCGTCGGAACCGGCGCGGGCGCGGCGGCAGGCATCGGCGGAGCCGCGGGAGCAGCGGGAACCGCGGGAGCCGCCGGAGCCGCCGGGGCGAGGACCGCGACGCCGAAGTCGGTGGCGATGCCGGCCAGGCCGGAGGCGTAACCCTGGCCGATGGCGCGGAACTTCCAGCCGCCGCCGTTCCGGTAGAGCTCGCCGAAGACGACGGCGGTCTCGGTGGTCACCTCGGGGCCGAGCTCGTAGCGGGCCAGTTCGGTGCCCGCCGCGTCCGCCACGCGGACGTACGCGCCGCGCACCGAGCCGAACGCCTGCCGGCGCTCGTCGGCGTCGTAGATCGCCACCGTGAAGACGATCCGCTGCACCCGTTCCTCGACCGAGGTCAGGTCGATGCTCAGGCGTTCGCGGTCGGTGCCGTCGCCGGGGTCGCCGAGGTGCGTGACGGCGCCGTCGGGGCTGGTGAGATTGTTGAAGAAGACGAAGTGCTGGTCGGAGAGCGCCTTCCCGTCGGCGTCGCACAGCAGCGCGTTCGCGTCCAGGTCGTACGCGGCGGCGGCCTCCCACCCGAGGCCGACCAGGACGGTCGTCGGGCCCTTGCCGTCCCGGAGCACGGGAACGTTTGCGCCCTTGGCCAAGGCCGTTGACATGCGGGTCCTCCACTCGAACCGAAGATCGTTCCGTGCCGACAACGCCCCGCCTGAGCTGGGGGTTCCCGGGCCCGCGGAAGGGTGGTGACGTAGTGTCGATCCGGCAGCCGGCGGGGCTCACCCGTCCGGGCCGGTGCGGTCGCCGGGCGGCGGGGCGGGCCGGAACAGTGACAGGGAACGCCGAGCGGAGAGGGGCGGGGGTTGGACGGGCGAGCCGGGCAGGCCGACTGGGGCGAGGCGCTGCGCCGCACCGTCCGCCGGCTGCGCGAGGAGCACCCGGGCCGCTCGCCGGAGCTCGCGCCCGGCCCGCCGCCGCTCGTCCCCGACGCCGCGCTCGACCCGGACCTGGCCCGCCCGCCGGAGCAGGACCTGTACCGCCTGCTGGACGCCGTCCCGCAGGCGGCCGTGCTCGCCGAACCCGTCCGGGACGGCGACGGCGCGGTGCTGGACCTGGCCGTGGTGATCGCCAACGAGGCCGTCGTCCGGCACCCGCACCACCCCGAGCAACTGTCAGGGCCCTTTGCCGCTGGGCACGGCGTGTCGCTGCGGGAGGCGTACCCGGGGCTGTGGACGGAGCAGGTCGCGGACGCCGTCGAGGAGGTGCTGCGCACCGGGCACGCCGCCCGCGCCCTGCCGGTGCGCTGGGACGGCGCGGGCCCGGACGGCACCGCCCGCAGCCGCCGGGAGCGGCTCACCGTGCACCGCCTCGGCCGCCGCCTGCTGCTGCTGTGGACCGACGACCGGACCGAGCAGGCGGCCCGGGCCGCGCAGCGGATCGCCCGGGTCGGCTGGGCCGAGTGGAGCCTGCGCGACGGGCGGCTCGACATCTCGCCCGGCCTGGCCGTGCTGCTCGGCCGCACCCCGGACACCGCGACGCTGAGCGTCCCCGAGGTGCTGGCCCGGGTCACCGAGACCGCCCGCCCGGCGCTGTACCGCGCCTTGGACAAGCTGCTCACCACCGGCGCGGACATCGACGTGCTCACCGAGCTGTACGGCATCGGCCGCCCCCGCCGGATCCGGCTGGTGGCCGAGGTGGTCCGCGACGAGGACGGCCCGATCGAGGGCCTGCGGGCCGTCCTGCAGGACGTCACCGAGCTGTACGAGAGCCAGCGCCGGCTGCGCGAGCAGCAGGAGGAGACCGAGCGCCAGGCCCGCCGCGCCGACGCCGAGCACACCGTCGTCAAGCGCCTGCAGGACGCGCTGCAGCCGCGCTCCGCGACCCTGGTCGGCCTCGGCGTCACCACCGCCGTCGCCTACCGCCCGGCCGAGGGACCGGTCGGCGGCGACTGGTTCAAGGTCCGTCAACTCCCGGACGGCCGCGCCCTGTTGGCCGTCGGCGACGCCCGGGGTCACGGGCTGGACGCGGTCGCGCTGATGTCCATGCTGCGGCACGCGCTGGCCGGGCTGGCGTTCACCGGCGCGCTGGTGGAGTCGCTCGGCGGCTGGCTCAACCGGATCGCCAGCGACGACAGCGACGAGTCCACCGCCACGGCGATCGTCTCCCGCTACTACCCCGACCGGCACCTGCTGCGCTGGATCTGCGCCGGCCACCCGCCACCGGTCCTGCTGCGCGGCGGCCGCGCCACCCTGCTGCCCGCCGAGGTCGGCCCGCCGTTCGGCGTGCTGCCGGCCGTCGGCTACCGGGCCGTCGAGACGCTCGTCCGGCCCGGCGACACCGTGCTGCTCTACACCGACGGCCTGATCGAACGACGCGACCAGGACATCGACGTCCGCCTCGCCGCCCTCTGCGCGGCCGTCGAGGCGCACGCCGCGGAACCCGAGCTCCAGGACCTGGTGGACGCCGTGGTCCGCGACATGTCCGGCCCGCTCTCGGAGGACGACGCGACGCTGCTGGCGTTCCGCTTCGACCGCTGACGCATCGTCAACTGTATTGCAGTGCCGGTCAATCCACGAGGTAGAGCGCGGCCAGGCGGGGCAGGCGGCGGTGCATCTCGGCGTCGTCGTCGAAGTCGAAGGACTCGCCCATGCCCGCGTTTCGCTCGGCGAATTCCTTGATGCGGTCGATGCCCTGCTCGGCGAGGTGGAGTTCGTAGGCCCGGTGGAAGGCGTCCCGGTCGCCGGTGCGGCGCTCGAAGGCGTGCGACGCCGCGTAGTTGACGTCCTCGTTGAAGAACACGTCCTCCGCGTCGAAGCGGTTCTCGCCGGCCGCCGCCGGGTGCTCGGCGATCACGTCCGGCCCGGCGAGCACCTTCTCGTACCAGGCGCGGCCCTCGGCGATCACGCCGGCCCGGAAGTCCATGAAGGAGTCGTCCGAGCAGCCGCCGCCGATCAGGTAGGCCGCCGCCCAGATGTCCCGCCGGTACAGGGCGTCGCGCAGGCGGACGAAGCAGACCTTGAAGCGCAGGATCTCCGCCTCCGGGCGGGCGGCCAGCACGTCCACCAGCGCCCGCTCGAACGGCACGGCCGGTGTGGTCGCCGCCCGGGCGGAGTCGATCAGCTGCCAGAACTCGTCGTTGTCCATGGCGGCCAGCCTGCCCGCCGGGTACGACACTGCCCGCAACCATGCGGCCGCCCCGTCGCCACCCGGAGGCGGTGGGTGGTGACGGGGCGGCCTGGCGACCCGGCCCGGGGGAGGGACCGGGGGCTTGAGGAGGTGTCAGTCGTGCGGGACGACCGCCACCGGGGCCTGCGCGTGGTGGATCACCGCGTGCGCGACCGAACCGAGCTTCGGGCCGATGTTGAGGGCGCGGGTGCGGCGGCCCACCACCACCAGGTCCGACTGCGCCGACGCCTCCACCAGCGCGGCCGCGCCGCCACCGGTCCGGACGTCCTCCAGCACCAGGGTGCGCGGGTACTTCTCCCGCCACGGCGCGACCGCGTCGGAGACCATGCCGACGGCCAGCGCACCGAGCTCCTGGCGCTCGCTCTCCACCGGGACCCAGCCCGCGTAACCGTAGGTCGGCGGCAGCTCCCAGCCGTGCACCACCCGCACCCGGGCGCCGCGCAGCTGCGCCTCCTCGAACGCGAACTCCAGGACGGCGTCCGCCGGTTCGAGCGCGTCGAAGCCGACCGTCACCTCCGGCTCGTCCGACTCCGGCGCCGGGCCGCCCTCGCGGACCATCACCACCGGCGTCTTCGACCGGCCGGCCACGCCCAGGCTCACCGAGCCGACCAGCAGGCCGCGGAACCCGCCCAGGCCCCGGGTGCCGATCACCAGCAGCTGCCCCTGCTCGGCGGCGGCCGTCAGGCCGTCGATCGCCGAGTCCGGCACCAGCTCCGAGGAGACCGCCACCCCCGGGTAGGCGGAGGCCAGCTCCTGGACGAGGTCGCCCAGCATGTTCTGCGCGCCCATCTCCACTTCGTCCATCTTGACCAGGTCGTTGACCTTCCGGCCCATGTAGGGCCAGGCGTGCAGCAGGCGCAGCGGCGCCCCTCGTCGGCCGGCCTCCTGGGCGGCCCAGTGCGCGGCGGCCCGGCTGCGGACGGACGCGTCTACGGCGGCGAGAACGGGACGAGTCATGGCGATGCCTTTCGCTGTTTGAGTCCCGGCGGGCCCTGCCGCCCGCCTCGGGAGTCGTTGACCACTCTTCCCCCACCCCCCGGGGGCCGCCATGGGTCGCCGGGCCCGCCCGGGTGGGCCGTTGGTCCCTTCGGCGGAGGCGGGTGCCGCGGTGGGCCCAAACGGGCCCAAGGCCTCTGACGGAGCCGGGCGCGGGCGCGCACCATGGAGGTACCACCACCATCAGGGAGGTGACCGAAGTGACCGACGAACACGTACCTGCCGCACCGCTCGCCCGGCGCTTCGCCGACCGCCTCGCCGACCTCGGACTCACCGAGGCGCAGGCCGCGACCAGGGCCGGCATGTCGATCGCCTACCTGCGCCGGGTGCTCGAACTCGGATGCGACTTCGACCGGCCCGCACTGCTCCGGCTGGCCGCGGTCCTCGGCCTGGACTACCAGGAACTCGTCTCCGGCCGCCCCGCGGAACGCGTCCATGCCACCGAGCCCCGTCCGGACGGCCCGCCGCTGGTCGGACCCCCCGTCCTGGGTGAACTCACCGTCCCCGAATGCTGGAGCCGCCTCGGCACCGGCGGCCTCGGCCGCCTCGCCCGCACCGGCCCCGACGGCCCCGTGGTCCGACCGGTCGGCTACCTGGTGCACGACCGGACGATCCTCTACCGCACCAACCCCGACGGCGCCCTCGCCCCCGGCGCGGTCGGCGGGGCCGCGACGGGCGGCGAGGCCGCGACGGGCGGCGAGGCCGCGTTCGAGGTGGACCGCGCCGGTGCCGACCTCCACGAGGGCTGGAGCGTCCTGCTCACCGGCCCCCTCGAGTACGTCACCGACCCCGCCCTGCTCGCCGAGCTCCCCCAGCCCCCCGCGCACGGCCGCTGGGTCCGCCTGACGCCCGACACCGTCACCGGGCGGACGATCCGGACCGCCTCGGGCGCGTAACTCGCTGACGGGGCTCAGGCGTTGCTGTGGTCGCCGGCGTCTTTGACGAAGTCGCCGGGCTTGTACCGGCGGTCGAAGAAGGCCTGTTCCGGGCCGTACCAGCGGATGACGGCGAACCAGCCGCGGCCGGGGACGGTGCGGATCCAGTTCGGGGCGCCCGCCGGGTGGCGTTCAGGGCCGATGCGGAGGGTGACCGACCCGTCCGGGTTGGGGGCGATGTCGTCCATGCCGTTGAGGGACGAGAAGGTCTGGCCGCGGACGTCGATCTGGGCGGCGGTCTCCGCGTCGTACAGGGTGAGGGACCAGAAGAGCCGGGCCGGCGGGTCGGCGGGCAGGTCGATGCGGTAGGTGTGCTCGCCGGTGAGCAGGTCGCCGTCGTGGTCGCGGTAGGTGCCCGCGTACTTGGCGCCGAGACCGACGACCGAGGTGATCATGCCGGTGCTCATCGAGTAGTGGTTGACGAACATGTGCGCCTTGGCGTTCACGTCGGTGTGCCCGGTGGCGCGGTCGCGGAACTCCTCGTCCAGCAGGGTGTGGAAGAAGTCGTCCTGGGCGGTCTTGGCGTGGGCGATCCACTGGCGGTCGGCCCACCACCGGGCGCCCGGCTCACGGTCGTAGCGCGAGGCCAGGGTCTTGGCCGTCTTCCAGCCCGTCCACGCCGCCAGGTCCAGCAGTTCGCGCTGACGCCGCGTCGGGGCGAACAGCCCGCCCTTGCGGATGCCCAGCGAGGCCAGGACGCCGTGCATGTAGGGGTCGACCTGGTCGACCCGGTCGGCCTGGACGAAGGCGTCGAGCACGTCGAAGAACGTGCCGTCCCGGGGGAAGAGCGCGTCGGCCGGGGTGTCGGAGGCATGGGCGAAGTGCATCGGCTCCGCGTCGCCGTGCAGCGGGCGCAAGCGGATGCCCTCGATGGCCGCGATGCCCGGTGACAGGTCGTCGACGGAGCTGAAGAAGCCGCGCAGCAGGAAGTAGATGTTGTCGGTGCGGCTGCGGTAGACGAAGAAGTCGTCCCACTCGCCCGCGCTCTCCGGCTCGGCACCGTCCGGGACGATCAGGTAGCGGCCGCCCTCGCCCCGGTCCGGGCCGGGCAGGCCGATGTCGCCGAGGAACTGCCGCCCGTCGATGACCGGCCCGGTGAGCGGGCGGTGCCAGAAGTCGTCCACCAGCCCCTGAACACCGGGCGCGGCCTCGACGACGAGCGGGCCGGTCACGCCCAGGTCCGCGAAGGCCATGCCGTAGATGACGTCGCAGTTCGGGGTGGTGATCAGCGTCCGGGGCTTCAGCCGCTTCTCGAACACCGCCATCACCTGGTACCCGCGCCCGACCACCGCACCGAGCCCGTCCCGCATCGCGCACGCGCTCACCGTCGGCAGCGCCCACAGGTAGACCTGGGCGGCGCGCTGGAAGAACAGTTCGTCCTCCAGGGCCTGCGCAGACTCCTCGGTCGGATAGCCGCCGACGAACGGCAGTGCCGCCAGGTCCTGGTAACGGTCGGGTGCGGACGTCATGTGGACACCTCTGGTTTGAGTGCGAACCGGGGGATGGCAGACCGCACAATAGCCGCAAAAGGTACATGGGGTGACGGGCGCCGCACCGAGCGTGACGGGGGGTGTCAGGCCGGGCTGCGGCTGGGACGGTGGCGCAGCGCCGGGGCGGCTGTCAGGGTGGCGGCGAGGGTGAGGGCGGCGGGTACGGAGTGGGTGACGAGCGGGCCGGCCAGGGCGGTGCCGAGGGCGAAGGCGGTGATTTTGAGGCTGGCGCCGGTGGTGAAGATCTGGCCGCGCAGGTGGGCGGGGGACTCGCGGTGGCGGACGGCGAACAGGCCGGTCAGCAGTGGGCCGTCGCCGAGGCCCGCCAGGGTGGCTGCCGCGAGCAGTACCCATGGGTGGCCGTTCGCGCCGGTCGCGGCCAGGGCCAGTGCGGCTGCCTGCAGCAGCGCGCCGATGCGGACGGCCGTGTCCGGCGGGAGCAGGTGGGGGCGTCGGGCGAGTGCCGCGTTCGCCAGCAGGGCGGCCACCGCCGTGCAGGTCAGCAGCAGCGGTCCGCGGCTCGCGCCGCCGAGCGCGCGTTCGCCGAGCAGCGGCAGGCAGGCGGCCAGCATGCCCTGGCCCGCGCAGGCGCCGACCGAGACGAGTGTCGCCCGGGCCAGCGTCGGACGGGACGTCAACACCCGTAGGCCGGAGGCGAGGTCGGAGCGCACCGATTCCGTTGCCCGGGCGGCGGCGTTGCGGGCGGGGAGCGTCCAGGCCGCCGGCAGGGCTGCGGCGATCAGGGCCGCCGCGAGCAGGACCGCCGCGTTCGCGTCGAGGGCGACCGCGAGCAGCCCGGCCAGGGCGGGGCCGGCCAGGGCGGCCGCGTCGTAGGTCATGGCGTCCAGGGCGGTGGCGCGGGGGAGCCGGTCGGGCGGGGTCACCCGGGGGAGTTGGGCCGTCCAGCCGCCGGAGAGGGCCGGGCCGAGCAGGCCGGTGGCGGCGGCCAGCGCAAGGATCGCGGGCAGCGGGAGCCGGCCCAGGGCGGCGAGGACGGCGAGCAGGCCGGCGGCGTACAGCGCGAGGGCCCGGGCGAGCAGGCGGCCGGGGTGGCGGGCCCGGTCCAGGTGGACGCCGAGCAGGGGGCCGCCGATGGCCGAGGCGGCGGTCAGGGCCGCCAGCAGGGCCGAGGCCTCGCCCGCCGAGCCCGCCGCGGCGAAACCGGCCAGCAGCAGGGCGGGCCCCGACATCTCGTCACCCGTTCGGGCCAACGCGGCCCCCGCCAGACACCGTCCGGGGAAAGAACTCCTGATCACCCGCCGGACGCTACGTCGGTAACGGAAAACTCGACAAGATGCGTTACATTGCCGACGTGCCGACCACCCCCGCCACCGAACCGCCGCCGAAACCGTCCGTCCTCACCTCGGCGGCCCGCGCCACCGCCGTCATCAACGCCTTCGCCGCCGACCACGCCCCCGAACCGGCCGCCCTCGCCGCGATCCTCCGCGCCCACGGCGAACCCGAGCCCGTCCACCTCACCGCCGAGGACGCCGACGCGCTGCGCACCGCCGCCGCCCGCCTGCGGGAGGTGTTCGACGCGCCCGACACCGACCGCGCGGCCGCCGCCCTCAACCGCCTGCTGCGCGAACGCACCGGCCCGCTGCGGCTCACCACCCACGGCGGCGCCACCGGCTGGCACCCCCACCTCGACCACGACGACGACGCCCCGTGGGACGACTGGCTGATCGCCTCGTCCTGCCTGGCCCTCGCCGTCCTGCTGTGGGAACGCGGCCGCCCGCCCGGCGGGAGCTGCGCCGCGGCACGCTGCCGGAACGTGTACCTCACCCAGGGCAGCGGCCTCGAACGCCGCTACTGCTCCCGCCGCTGCGCCACCCGCGAACGCGTCGCCGCGCACCGCCGCGCCCGGATCGCGGCGACCCGCGATGGCCGGGACGAGGATGATCGGCTGAACTGACCGGGCCGGGGCCGGGATCGGCCCGGTCGAGCGAGGAGGCGGTGGCAGGTGCGGTGCCTGGTGACGGGGGCGACGGGGTACCTCGGTGGGCGGCTGGTGCCCGAACTGCTGGCGGACGGCCACCAGGTGCGCTGCCTGGTGCGGGAGCCCTCACGGCTGCGGGACCACCCGTGGCGCGGCGCGGTGGAGGCCGTCGCGGGGGACGTCACCCGGCCCGAGACGCTCGACGGGCCGCTGGACGGCATCGAGGTCGCGTACTACCTGGTGCATTCGCTCGGCACGGGGCCGGACTTCGAGGCCAGGGACCGGGCGGCCGCCCGCGCGTTCGGGCGCGCGGCGGCGCGGGCCGGGGTGCGGCGGATCGTCTACCTGGGCGGACTGGTGCCCCCGGACGTGCCGGAGGGACAGCTCTCGCCGCACCTGCGCTCCCGGGCGGCGACCGGCCGGGCGCTGCGCGAGGGCGGGGTGGCCGTCACGGAGCTGCGGGCGGCGGTGGTGATCGGCTCCGGGTCGGCGTCGTTCGAGATGCTGCGGCACCTGACCGAGCGGCTGCCGGTGATGGTCGCGCCGCGCTGGGTGGACACCCGGATCCAGCCGATCGCCGTGCGTGACGTGCTGCGACACCTGGTCGGCGCGGCCGGGCTGCCGGACGGGCCGGACACCGACCGGGCGTTCGACATCGGCGGGCCGGAGGTGCTCACGTACCGCGCGATGATGCAGCGCTACGCCCGGCTGGCGGGCCTGCGGCGCCGGCTCGTCGTCGCGGTGCCGGTGCTCACGCCCGGACTGTCGGCGCTCTGGGTCGGCCTGGTGACGCCCGTCCCCGGTGGGCTGGCCCGGCCGCTGGTCGAATCGCTGCGGCACGAGGTGGTGTGCGGCGAGCACGATCTCGCCCGGTGGATCCCGGACCCGCCCGGGGGTGCGATCGGCTTCGACCGGGCCGTCACCCTCGCGCTGCGCCGGATCCGCGACGACGAGGTCACCACCCGCTGGTCCTCGGCCTCGCTGCCGGGCGCGCCCAGCGACCCGCTGCCCACCGACCCGGACTGGGCGGGCGGCAGCCTGTACCAGGACGTCCGGGAGCGGCACGTGGACGCGTCGCCGCAGGCGTTGTGGCAGGTGGTGGAGGGGATCGGCGGCGAGCACGGCTGGTACTCGTTCCCGCTGGCCTGGTGGGTGCGCGGGGCGCTGGACCGGCTGGCGGGCGGCGTCGGGCTGCGGCGCGGACGCCGTTCGCCCGGGCGGCTGCGGGTCGGCGATTCGCTGGACTTCTGGCGGGTCGAGGAGATCGAACCCGGCCGGCTGCTGCGGCTGCGCGCCGAGATGCGGCTGCCCGGCCTGGCCTGGCTGGAGCTGACCGTCACCCCCGAGGGCGACGGCGCGCGCTACCGGCAGCGCGCCCTGTTCCACCCGCACGGCCTGGCCGGCCAGGCGTACTGGTGGTCGGTCGCGCCGTTCCACGCGGTGGTGTTCGGTGGAATGGCACGCAACATCGCCGCCCGCGCGAAGGCGCACTGAGACCGGTATCGCCGCCCGCGCGAAGGCGCACTGAGACCGGTGGACGGACGCCGAGTGGGGGGTTGGTTGCGGAGATGCCCCCGAGTCGAGATATCTTGACGTCAAGACGTTGCAGACGTGGAAGCTGGAGCTACGGTGACTGACTCGACCATCATCTACACCCACACGGACGAGGCCCCCGCCCTCGCCACGTACTCCTTCCTGCCGGTTGTCCAGGCCTACGCCGCCACCGCAGGTGTGAGCGTGGAGACCCGTGACATCTCGCTGGCCGGTCGGATCATCGCCGTCTTCCCGGAGTTCCTCCAGGAGGACCAGCGCATCGCGGACGCCCTTGCCGAGCTGGGCGCGCTCGCCAAGACCCCCGGCGCGAACATCATCAAGCTGCCGAACGTGTCGGCGTCCATGCCGCAGCTGAAGGCCGCCATCGCCGAGCTGCAGGCCCAGGGCTACGCCCTGCCGGACTACCCGGACGAGCCGAAGACCGACGAGGAGCGCGACATCCGCGCCCGGTACGACAAGGTCAAGGGCTCCGCCGTCAACCCAGTGCTGCGCGAGGGCAACTCCGACCGCCGCGCCCCGCTGTCGGTGAAGAACTACGCCAAGACCCACCCGCACCGCATGGGTGCCTGGTCGGCCGACTCCAAGACCAACGTCGCCACCATGGGCGCCAACGACTTCGCGTCCACCGAGAAGTCCGCCGTGATCGCCGCGGACGGCGCGCTGCGCATCGAGCTGGTCACCGAGGACGGCGCCGTCACCGTGCTGCGCGAGAACGTCCCGGTGCTGGCCGGCGAGGTCGTCGACGCGGCCGTGATGCGCGCCGCCGCGCTGAACGAGTTCCTGGCCGCGCAGGTCGCCCGCGCCAAGGCCGAGGGCGTGCTGTTCTCGGTGCACCTCAAGGCCACCATGATGAAGGTCTCCGACCCGATCCTGTTCGGCCACGTGGTGCGCGCCTTCTTCCCGAAGACCTTCGCCGCGTTCGGCCCCGAGCTGGTTGCCGCCGGTCTGAACCCGAACAACGGCCTCGGCGGCATCCTGGCCGGCCTGGACAAGCTCGCCAACGGCGCCGAGATCAAGGCCTCCTTCGACGCCGAGCTCGCCGACGGCCCGGCCCTCGCCATGGTCGACTCCGACAAGGGCATCACCAACCTGCACGTCCCCAGCGACGTCATCGTGGACGCCTCGATGCCGGCCATGATCCGCACCTCCGGCCACATGTGGGGCCCGGACGGCAAGGAGGCCGACACCCTCGCCGTTCTGCCCGACAGCAGCTACGCGGGCGTCTACCAGGCCACCATCGACGACTGCCGCGCCCACGGCGCGTTCGACCCGGCCACCATGGGCTCGGTGCCGAACGTCGGCCTGATGGCCCAGGCCGCCGAGGAGTACGGCAGCCACGACAAGACCTTCGAGATCGGCGCCGCCGGCACCGTCCGCCTGGTCGACGCCGATGGCGAGACCGTCCTGGAGCAGGCCGTCCAGCCCGGCGACATCTTCCGTGCCTGCCAGGCCAAGGACCTGCCGATCCAGGACTGGGTCAAGCTGGCCGTCACCCGCGCCCGCGCCACCGGCGACCCGGCCGTGTTCTGGCTGGACTCGAACCGTGCGCACGACGCCGTGCTGATCGAGAAGGTCAAGAAGTACCTGCCGGAGCACGACACCGAGGGCCTGACCATCGAGATCATGTCTCCGGTCGAGGCCACCAAGTACTCCCTGGAGCGCATCCGCCGCGGCGAGAACACCATCTCGGTCACCGGCAACGTGCTGCGCGACTACCTGACCGACCTGTTCCCGATCCTGGAGCTGGGCACCAGCGCCAAGATGCTGTCGGTCGTCCCGCTGATGGCGGGCGGTGGCCTGTTCGAGACCGGCGCCGGCGGCTCCGCCCCGAAGCACGTCCAGCAGCTGGTCAAGGAGAACTACCTGCGCTGGGACTCGCTCGGCGAGTTCTTCGCGCTGGCCGCCTCCTTCGAGCACCTGGCCACCACCACCGGCAACGCCGGCGCCAAGGTCCTCGCCGACACCCTGGACCGCGCCACCGGCACCTTCCTCAACGAGGACAAGTCGCCGTCGCGTCGCCTCGGCGGCATCGACAACCGCGGCAGCCACTTCTACCTGGCCCTGTACTGGGCCCAGGAGCTGGCCGCCCAGACCGAGGACGCCGCGCTCGCCGCCGCGTTCGGCCCGCTCGCGCAGTCCCTCGCCGAGCAGGAGCAGACCATCGTCGACGAGCTGATCGCCGTCCAGGGCCAGCCCGTCGAGCTCGGTGGCTACTACCAGCCCGACCCGGCCAAGGCCGCCGCCGTGATGCGCCCGTCGAAGACCTTCAACGACGCGCTCGCCACGCTGGCCTGACGCCACGGCAGTTGCTGACCGGTCGCGCCGCCGTCGGCCCCCTCACGGGGACCGGCGGCGGCGTGCCGTGTCTGCGCGTTCTGTCTCTCGCGCGTAGGGTGCGGGGCATGGCGACCCCGAAGTTCATCCTCGACCTGCGTGAGCACATCGGGCACGCTCCGCTGTGGCTGTCCGGCGTGACCGCGGTGGTGGTGGAGGACGGGCGGATCCTGCTCAACCGCCGCTCTGACAGCGGACGTTGGGCACTGCTGCACGGCATCATGGAACCCGGCGAGCAGCCCGCCGACGCGGTGGTGCGGGAGGTCCTGGAGGAGACCGGCGTCACCGTCCGCCCCGAGCGGATCACCAGCGTCCACACCCTCCCCGCGTCCGTCTGCGCCAACGGCGACCAGGTCCAGTTCCTCAACGTTGCCTTCCGTTGCCGGTTCCTGACCGGCATCGCGCACGTCAACGACGACGAATCCCTCGCCGTGGAGTGGTTCCCGCTGGACGCGCTGCCGCCGCTGTCCGCGAACGACGCCTTTCTGCTCGGCAAGGCGCTGGACGACGCCCCTTTTTCGTGGTTCGCCCTGGGCTGATCCGTCGGTGGAACTCCCGTGCCGCGCAGCGCCGTTGACGGTACGGCCACGGGGAGGTGGACGGGTGCGGGGCGCGGGCTGGTACCGGGGCGACTGCCACGTGCACACGGTGCACTCGGACGGGGAGCTCACCCCCGCCGAACTGGCCGCGGCGGCCCGCGCCGCCGGGCTGGACTTCCTGATCGTCACCGAACACAACTGCCCCGCCCCGCCCGGCACTTGGGACGGACTCGACGGCGACGACCTGCTGATCCTGCCCGGCCAGGAAGTCACCACCCGCACCGGCCACTGGCTGGCGCTCGGACTGCGCCCCGGCCAACTCGTCGACTGGCAGCACCGGGTGGGCGAACCGGCGTTCCGCCGGGCGCTGCGCGAAGTGCGGGCGGCAGGCGGGCTGTGCGTCGCCGCGCACCCCCACGCGCCGTACCCCGGTGGGGACTTGATGTTCCCGCTGGAGAGCTTCGACGCGGTCGAGGTGTGGAACGGCGAGTGGACCTCCGACCGGCCATGGAACGCGGACAACGAAGCCGCGCACGCCGAATGGGGCCGCCGCCTGGCCGCCGGCGTGCACGCCGGGCACTGGCAGCCCGCCCTGGGCAACAGCGACACCCACCTGGCGGGCCAACTCGGCACCCCGCAGAGCGTGGTGTTCGCCGAGCAGCTCAGCGCCCCGGCGATCCTTGCCGCGCTCCGCGCCGGACGCAGCTGGATCGCCGAATCCGCCACCGTGGAACCAGTGCCGCGTCAGGCAGCCTTCGCCCCGTCGCGACGCCCGGCACGCACTCTCGCCGCACCGGTCGAAAACCCAAGTACATCCAGTACGAGGGCTTCCGTCCGGCACGCCGATAGCACGCACCGGACGCCGCTCCTTGACGGGCAAAGGCTGCCTGACGCGGCACTAGAGTTGACCGCCGAGGCGGACGGCCGCCGGGCGGGCATCGGCGAACACCTGGCCACCGCCGGCCGCCCCGTCGAGCTGCGCCTGCGGCTGTCCGGCGTCCCCGACCCGCGGGTGCGCGTGCACACCGAGCGCGGCAAGGCGGACTGGGCGGCGGGCCGGAGTACGTCGGCGGCCGAGACGTCCTTCGTGCGGGTCGAAGTCCGGCACCCGGACGGGCGGATGGCGGCGCTGACCAACCCGATCCTGCTGCGCTGACCGCGAAGTTCGGGCGGTGCGCTTCGGGCGGGTGCTGACGGTGGGGTGCGCGTCCCGGTGACGGTGCGCGCCGGGTCGCTTAATGTACGGGTCATGAGTCCTGCGGACAGGGCGGTCGGGGACCGCGGCACGGCGGTGGTGATCGGCGGGGGGCTGGCCGGGTGTCTGGCCGCGTGGGCGCTGCGCGGCGTCGCGCGGCGGGTGGTGGTGGTCGAACGGGACCGCTACCCGGACGGCGCGGCCTTCCGGGCCGGCGTCCCGCAGGCCCGGCACGGGCACCTGCTGCTGGAGGCCGGGCACCGCACCATCGACGAGCTGATGCCCGGTGCGCTCGCCGAACTGCTCGACGCCGGAGCCCAGTTGGTGTCCATTCCGAGCGGCCTGCGGGTGCTCACCTCGGTGGGCCACCTCGCCGCCTACGACAGCGAGGTGACGATCCTCAGCTGCAGTCGGCCACTGCTCGACCGTACCGTGCTGGACCGGGTCCGCGGCGAGCCGTCGATCGAGATCCTGGAAGGCACCGAGGTGGTCGGCCTGCTCGGCAGCCGGCGGGGCGTCACCGGCGTGCAGGTGCGCGAACGCGGCCGCGAGGGCGCTCCCGTCACCGACCTGTCCGCCGAGCTGGTGATCGACGCCGCCGGGCGCGGCACCCGGTCGGGGCGGTGGCTGATCGGCCTCGGATTCCCCACCACGCCCGTCGAACGGATCGACGCCGGTGTCGCCTACGCCAGCCGGTTCTACCACCGCCCGCCCGGGCGCGAGGACCAGCTCGCCCTCGACGTGCAGACCCGGGCCCCCGAACACGGCCGGTTCGCCGTCCTGCTGCCCGTCGAGGGCAACCGCTGGATCGTCAGCCTCGGAGGCATGCGCGGCTTCGAACCGTCCATCCAGCCCCAGGAGTTCGAGAAGCAGCTCGGCGAACTCCGCGACCCCGCCATCGCCGAGGCCATCGCCGACGCCGAACCCGTGGGCCCCGCCCGGGGGTTCGTGCCCGGCCCCAGCGTGTGGCGGCGCCACGAGCGCACCGACCCGTCCGGCTTCCTCGCCCTCGGCGACGCCTCCTGCACCTTCAACCCGGTCTACGGGCAGGGCATCAGCGTCGCCGCGCTCGGCGCCCGCGCGCTGCGCGAAGCCGCCCGCCGGCACGGCGGACTCGGCACCGCCACCGTCCGCGAGGCCCGCCGGGCGATCGGCACCGTCACCAAACACCCCTGGGTGATCGCCGGCAACGAGGACGTCCGCTTCGCCGGCACCATCGGCGGCGAGCGCGGCCCCGTCGTCCGGCTCCAGCACCGCTACCTCGACCGCGTCCTCATCCGCGCCACCACCGACGCCACCGTCTCCGCCACCTTCCACCGCGTCGTGTCGATGGTGGAACCGCCGAGCGCGCTGTTCCGTCCCTCCGTGCTGGGACCAGTCCTGTTCGGTCGTTGACGCACCATCAACGTCCTTTCCGGGCACCGGTTCCGGCTCCGCGCAACCGTGTGGGAGCCTGTGTGACTGAGGCGAACATGTGAGAAGTGTGGGGGAACGGCGGCGGCCATGAGTGAGATCTACTTCAGCAACAACTACCGCGACCTGAGCGAGCAGCACGGAACCGGCGCGGGATTCCAGTTCGAGTTCTCCTGCTCGCGCTGCTACGACACCTGGCGCTCACCGTTCGAGCCCTTCCGCACCGGGCAGGCCGCGAGCTGGATCAACAAGGGCGTCAGCGCCGCCTGGAGCCTGCTCGGCGGTAGCGCCTCCAGCGGCCTCACCAACGCCGCCGACGGCCTGGCCGGCGCCAGCTGGGGCAGCGGCCGCGACGCCGCCTTCGAACGCGCCGTCACCAACGCGCAGCAGCACTTCAACCGCTGTGCCCGCTGCACCCACTACGTCTGCGAACGCTGCTGGAGCGCCGCCCAGGGCCTGTGCCTCGACTGCGCACCCGACACCGCCGCCGAGGCCGTCGCCGCCCAGCAGCGCGGCCTCAACGACGCCGTGGTCGAGAACGCGTACCGGCACGGCCAGTCCCAGGCCCAGCAGTTCGACGTCACCGCCGCCCGCCAACTCGTCTGCCCGCAGTGCAGCGCCGACACCCACGGCACCCCGTTCTGCCCGTCCTGCGGGTTCCGCCTCGCCCAACCCCCGCAGTGCACCTCGTGCCACGCGGAGCTGCCCGCCAACTCGGCCTTCTGCCCGAGCTGCGGCACGCGTCGCTGACCGGCCGCCCGGACCTGACCAACGACGCAGGCCGGCGGCTGGCGCTCCCCACCGCCGACGAGGGCACCGCCCCGGCCGCCGCCCTGCGCCTGCTCGCCGGCCTCGGCAGACCCTCAACACGCCGTCAGGGCTCGGCCGTTGAATGCGCGGCCGGGCCCTGACGGTCGGGGTTGGCGATCAGTCGGTGAGGCGGTCCATCAGGAAGGTGGCCAGCTCCTCGGTGACGATGGTGTGCCCGGTGGTGTGGGAGGAGACCAGGAAGTCGTCCAGCTCGCTCTCGTTCGGGTCGATGTCGTCGACCTTGGCGTAGAGGTCCGACTGCTTGGCGATGTCGCGGATGGCCACGGCGCTGACGGTCGGCACGAAGCAGATGTTCGGGTGCTTGAGCGCCTCGGTGTCCTTCAGCGTGTCGGCCAGGATCTTGTACGTGTGCAGGGTGCCGCCGGGGGCGCCGTCCAGCTCGGGGAAGCCGTCCGTGGTGACGTGCTGCTCCGCCTGCGGGATGGCGCGGTAGAGGTCGGCGGCCTTGGCGCCGTTGCCCTGGGCGGTGATGAAGAAGCTGCTGCCCTTGTAGGACTTCTTCAGCTCCAGGCCGACGTCGCCCGGCTTGACCTCGGGCAGGCCGATGCCGTCGCCGCGCCCGTTCGCGACGCCGACCAGGCGCGGCATGCGCGGCCAGCCGCCGACCCGCTCCAGCTCCGCCAGGAACGCGGTGCGCTCCGGGGCGACGCCGACCGTCTTCGTCGCCGGGTCGTAGTGCTGCCAGAGCAGCTGACGGGCGGCCGGGCTGTTCATCTGCTTGGCGAACTTGTTCGGGAACGGGATGAGGTGGGCGAACGCCTGAATGCCCACCGGGACGCTGGCGCCGCGGTGCGGGCTGTCGAAGGAGAAGTACAGGCCCGTCTCGTGGTTGAAGCGCATGTCGTTCTCGAGCTTGGCCAGCGCGTAGCGCGTCACCAGGCCGCCCATACTGAAGCCGCCGACGGTCAGCCGCGCGCCGCCGATGCGCTGGGCGAGCGTGCGCTGAATCGCGGCGATCACGGTATCGGCGTTGACGGTGATGGAGGCGCTGCGCTCGTCGAACCCGATCAGGATCACGTCGCGCTGCTGGCGGCGCAGCTCGCTCTTGCCGACGTTGAAGCCGTCCGCCATCAGCACGGGCCGGGTGATCTCCTGGTTGCCCTCGCCACGGAACACCCAGGCCTCGCCGTGGGGCAGCGGCCACTTCTCGTTGGGCTCGGGGACGTCGGTGATCCGGCTCGGCTGGTCGGTGATCGGAGCGGCGAGCGAGAAGGCGGCGAGCGCCTGGTCGGCGAGTTCGCCCTGCGGTGTGGTCATTTCGGTCTCCCCGTCTCGAAAATGGTCAATCGCTTTGCGCTGACAGGGAGATGAGTGAGCGTCAGAGTCGTCCGGAACTGGCCGATCCGGTTTGCTTCACCCGATCGAGTGGGGGTGGCGGGGAAGGTGCGTGAGTGGCCTTCGGGGCAGAGGCAATGCGAGGCTTCCGCGCCCGGGCTCGGACGACTCCCCGCCACTCAGAACCAGAACGCCTTGACGACTGCGTTCCCGGATCGGGCGGCCGTTCGGTAGAAGGTGGCGAGCCCGTGGTGGTGGCTCAGGTAGTTCTCCCGGTCGAGGGCCGGGTCGCCGCAGTCTTGCAGCGCGGTGCCGGAGGCAGTCCAGAGCGCGTCGAAGTCGGCGGTGCGCAGGAACAGGGCGGCTTCCCTCACCCGGTCGGGCCGCAGGATCACGAACGGGGGACCGTCCCCGTGGAACACGAGTTCACCGCCGTAGATCGGCAGCCCGCTCGGATCCGCGGCGTCCTCCGGGCCGTCCGGGGTGCCGGTGTAGAGCTGGTTGAGGCCGGCGAAGTCCTTCTCGACCGAGTCGGCGATCCCTGCGGTGCACTCGTTGTGGTGGTCGGCCCAGGACGCCCACATGAAGGCCTCCAGCCAGGCCCCGTCCGGGCGGACGTCCGCCGGTGGGACGGCGCGAAGGTGCAGGTGGTAGCTCATGGATCCGTCCGTCGAGGGTGGTCCGGTTTGACGTCCGGAACGTAGCGGACGGCGCCGACACTTCTCCTTTGCGTTCGGTGGCCGGTATCTGCTGAAGTGTGGGCACCATTGGGGGGATTCGGGGGGAGGACGTCATGCAGAAGACTGTGGTCGTGGTGACCGGAGGGGCGGTGGCCCTGCTGGCCGGGGTGCTGTCGTTCCTGACCTGGGACCAGGCCAACAAGGTCGCCGGTGTGGTCTCGGCCCTGGTCGCGGTCGCCGCGCTCGGCGCGGCCGTCGGCGGCCTCATCGCCGCGGCGAAGTCGAGGGCCGGCGTGGTCGAGGTCAGCGGGACTGGGGCCGCCGTCGCTTCCGGGGCCGGGAGTGTCGTCAACACCGGCTACCAGGGCGGGAGTTCTTTTGCGGTGGCCGGTCAGGTCCGGGTCGCCGACACCGGTGAGGCCCGCGCGGAGGGCGGCGGCGACGCCAACTCCGGCCACCGCCAAGCCTGATCCCGCACACCAATGGCGGGGACGGTGCGCGGGAGCGGCGCGGCGAGTGCCTATTCGGGCGGCTACGCCAACAGCGGCGTGCAGGTCGGCGACGTGTACGTCGGCGCGGGACGGCCGGTTGCCGTTTCGGGGTACTTGCACCAGGTGCGGGCGCTGGCGGCTGCGGAGTTTGTGGGCCGGGAGCGGGAGTTGGCGCAGCTGGCCGCGTTCTGTCTGGCCTCGGGACCTGGCGGGTACTGGCGTTGGCTTGCTGAACCTTGGGCCGGCAAGTCGGCGTTGCTCGCGGAACTCGTCCTGCATCCTCCGGACGGGGTCGACGTGGTGGCGTTCTTCATCACGTCCAGGTACGCCGGGCAGGCCGATGCCACCGCTTTCTGCGCGGTGGTGCAGCGCCAGCTCTACGCGCTGTTGGGGGAGGCGGAACCGCCCACCACCCCCCACACGCGCGACGAAATGTTCCGCCTCGCGCTCGACCGTGCCGCCCAGCACTGCGCTGAACAGGGCCGCCGCCTACTTTTGGTGATCGACGGGCTCGACGAGGACCGGGGCGTTCGTCCAGAGGGCGACAGCCACAGCATCGCCGCCCTTCTCCCGCGAAACCCGCCGCACGGCCTCCGCGTAGTTCTCGCCGGCCGTCCGTACCCTCCCGTGCCCTGTGACGTCCCCCCGGGCCACCCGTTGCGGACGACGGACATCGACCACCTGCTGGAGCCGTCGGCGGCAGCGCAGGTGATCCGTCAGCAGGCTGAGGTTGACCTGCGGCGGCTCCGGCGCGAGGGCGGACTGGGCTGGGAGCTGGTGGGGCTCACTGTTGCGACCGGTGGTGGTCTGAGCGAGCGCGACTTTGTTGAACTGTCGGCAAGCGCAAAGCTGTTGGTGGAGGACCAGCTCTCGACGGTGAACGGCCGGAGCTTCCAGTGGCGGGCCGGGCAGTGGGACCAGGACGGCCCGGGGGTCTACCTCTTTGCGCACGAGGGGATCCGGTGCAGCGCGGAGAAGATGATGACGGAGGAGGAGATCGCGACCCACCGGACGCGACTCCATCGGTGGGCGGATGTCTGGCGCGTGGCAGGCTGGCCGGCTGAGACACCGGAGTACCTGCTCCAGGGGTACGGGCGGCTACTGAGCGAACTCGGCGACGTCGAAAGGCTGGTGGACCTGGTCACCGACGCGGGAAGGCGCGAGCGAATGTGGGAGGTGGCGGGGTCCGACCTGGAGGCGGTCGGTGAACTGGACACTGCCATGGGCCCGGTGGTGACGCGAGGTCGGGCGCGAGGCGACCTGGCGGTGGCCGATGCCTTGCGGATCGCTGTGTGCCGGGACGGGATGCGTGGCATGACCTCGTCGGCGCCAGCCGGACTGATCGCCTGCTGGGCGAGGCTGGGCCATGCGGATCGGGCTCTCGGCCTGGCACGCTCACACCGGACGCCGGGACACCGGGTCGCCTCGTTGATCGCCGTGGCCCGAGCACTGGCGGCCAAGGGCTCGTTGTCTCGAGCGATGGCGATCGTGAAGGAAGTGGGTTCGGCGGCCGACCGGGACAAGTGCCGGGCCGGGATCGCCCTGGCGCTCATCGAGTCCGGGCGGTTCGAGGAAGGCCGGCAGCTGGCTTGCACTCTTGCTTCCGGACGGGCGGAGGTCTTGACAGCGTTGCTCGAGGCGCTGGCGACCAACAGCGAGGCTGCCAGGACACAGGGTCGTGCGTTCGTCGAAACCGTGGTGCGAGAGGCGATGGCGGCGGTTGCCGGCATGAACTTCCACATCCGGAGCGTGGATGTGCTGGCCGCGCTGGCTGCGCCGCTCGACCTGCTCGGCGACCGGAGGCAAGCGACCGAGTTACTGCGCAGGGCTGAGCGTGTCGTTGATGTCGACCGGGACGCCCGACAGCGGGCGGAGGGGTACGCCTCACTAGTCCGATCTGCGGCGGACGCGGCCGGACATCGGCCGCACCTTCGGAGCCTTCAGCAGGCGGCGGTGGCGGCCGCCGGGGCGATGGATCTCGCACAGGCAGAGTGGGCGCTGCCATCCATCGTCGGGGACCTGACCAGAGGCGGGTTCCGGCGGGAAGCGTGGGCGCTGCTGGAGACTGCGAAGGTGAGCGTGGAGTGTTGGGCCGATGCGGTCGCCCGGATCGGAGAGGCGAGCGCCGAAGCGGGTGACATCGACGGTGCCATGGCTGCCCTGTCCGAGATCGCGGCCGGTGAGGACCAGTGGACGGTGTGGCGGGCGATCGCCCGGAGGCTGGTGAAGGACGGGCGGGTCGAGGAGGCCGTCCAAGTCGTCCGACAGCACGGCTCTGCTCTCGGGGAGTTGATGACCACTGTGCCTGAACGGGTGATGCTCATGGTCGGTGTGGCCGATGTGTTGGGGGAGGCCAACCTCGTCTCGGAGGCTTCGGACATGGTGCGGGCCGCAACTGCCCTTTCCCGGTCGGGTGCCCGGACAGCGCCGAGTGGGCCGACCGTGGCGCGGATCGCGGCCCAGTTGGGGCGGCTGGGTCACCATGGCAGTGGTGCACGTCTGATTCGGTACGTCCAGCGGCATGACGGCGATTTGAACGAGCCGTTCCCCGAAGAACGGGGCTGGCTCGGCCTGGCAGTGGGCCTGAACGCGGTGGGTTGCCCGGACGAGGCCGAAAGTCTGCTCGTTGCCGAGATGGACCATGCTCGTGCGCTGCCGCACCCAGCAGAACGAACCAGCGCGCTGGCGAATGCGGCGGAGGCCTTTGCCGGGATCGGAAACTGCGGGGCCGCGGAGCGGATCGCGGATGAGTTGTTTGCGCTGGGGAGCGCGGAGAGCAGCTCGGTGTGGCGGTCCTGGTTCATGGACGCGGCGGCGCGCGCCTATTTGGCGGCGGAACGGGTGGACCGGTGCATCGAGCTGATCGAGGGGCCCGAGGACGTGGACCTGGCTCTGCATCTCCCCTCCGTGATCGAGGCGCTGGTGGACAGAGGAGAGCTGGAGGCTGCCGAGTTGGTGGTGGCAGTAGTACCTTTTCCGCTGGAACACGAAGGAGGTGTTGCCGAGCTGGCCCGGGGTGCAGCAGCCGCAGGCGACTTCGCGCAGGCGGAAACCTGGCTGGCCGAGGTGGAGTCTGCGTGGTCGAGGGAGCGCACCACCCCGCATCTGGCGGTTTGCCTGGCTGACAAGGGCCAGTGGTCGGCCGCCAGGGCCCTCGCCGACGTGCTGACGGACCCCACCAGCCGGGGACGGGCGTTGGCGATGATCGCGGCCCGCCGTGGCCCGTCCCCCGAGGGGCGGCTGTTGCTCGCCGAAGCGTTGGCGCTCGCGCCGTGGGATGAGCTGGTCGAGGAGTTCGCGACCGTCGCCCCCGAACTCGTCCCGCTGCTGGTGGACCTGGTGCTCGCCGACGAGGAACCGGCCACCGACACCGTGTGAGCCCGTCAGGTCCCGTTCGTCGGCAGGACGAGGATCCGCTCCGGGTCGTACAGGCACCAGTACGCCGCCGCGCCGATCAACCGGAGGCGGCACCACGGGGTGCCGTCCGGGGCGTGCCACCAGGCGTTGATGCGGCCGAGGGTCCAGGTGGCGGTGTCGTCGAGGCGGACTTCGACGGGTTGGTAGGCGGGGCGGACTTCGGGTTCCGGCGGGGACCAGGTGGGGTCGGTCTGAAGCTGCGGAGGGAGCACGGTGGGCCTCCTTCGAGTCCGATCGGTGGAGATCACTCTACAGAGGTGTAGATAGTGGTGGCGGGGAATCCCGGAGCATGGCGCAACGTCGTCGGTGCGGGCAGTGGATTCGCGCCACGAAGGGTTCTTTCGAACACGACCGTTGGTCATAGACTCGGTGGATGGCTTCTGAGGACGAGGGCGACTCGTACGCGGCGCTGGGCGCGCTGGGTGATCCGGTGCGGCGCCGGCTGTACCGGCTGGTGGCGGCGGCGCCGGAGGAGGTGGGGCGGGACGCGGCGGCGGAGGCGGCAGGGATCTCGCGGTCGTTGGCGGCGTTCCATCTGGACAAGCTGGTCGAGGCGGGGCTGTTGGTGGTGTCGTACCGGCGGCTGTCGGGGCGGACGGGACCGGGTGCGGGGCGGCCGGCGAAGCTGTACCGGCGGGTGGAGGGGGAGTTCGCGGTGTCGGTGCCGCCGCGTTCGTACGACACGGCGGGGCGGTTGCTCGCGGAGACGGTGGAACGGGCGGGGCTGGAGCGGGAGTTGCAGGCGGCGGCGAAGGCCGAAGGAGTGGCAGCCGCGACGGGGGCGGACCTGGAGGAGGTGCTGCGAGAGCGCGGGTACGCGCCGTTCTGGGACGGCGAGGTGCTGCGGTTGCGGAACTGCCCGTTCCACGCGCTGGCGCAGGAGTTCCCGGGGTTGGTGTGCGGGATGAACCTGGCGCTGCTGGACGGTCTGGCGGGGGAGGAGTGGACGCCCGCGATGGAGACGTGCGCGGGCGGATGTTGCGTCGCCCTGTCTAAAAACAAAAATCGTTGACGTTAGATTGTGGGCCGCGCCATGCTTGGCCCATGACTGGCTATCACCTCGCGCAGATCAACGTCGGCCGCCTCGTCGCGCGGCCCACCTCCCGGCGGGTCGCCGAGTTCATCGCACAGCTCGACGAGATGAACGCGCTCGCCGAGCGCAGCCCGGGCTTCGTCTGGCGGATGGTGGACGCCACGGACGCGAGGGCACAGGCCGCGTACCCGGAGATCAGGGACGAGCAGGTCCTGATCAACTGCTCGGTGTGGGAGTCGGTCGAGGCGCTGTGGGAGTACGTGTTCCGCAGCGACCACCTGCGGGTGCTGAGCCGCCGCCGGGAGTGGTTCGAGCCCGCCGACCGCCCGCTTCAGGCGCTGTGGTGGGTGCCGGCCGGCCACCACCCGAGCGTCACCGAGGCGATGGGGCGGATCGCCCACATACGCGAACACGGCAGCGGCCCGGAGGCGTTCACCTTCCGCGACCGTCACCCGGCGCCGGACGGCCAGGTGGCGGACGCGCACTGAAACAGCGGCTGAAGCAGTGACCGAAGCAGTAACCGAAGCAGTAACCGAAGCAGTAACCGAAGCAGTGGCCGAAGCAGTGACCGAAGCAGTGGTTGAAACAGCGGGGGTCAGGCGCCGGCGGCCAGGGGGCTCAGGCGGACGATGGTCAGGTCGAGTTGGCCGAAGCCGTCCTCCCAGCCCATCACCGGCTCGCAGCCGTACTTGTCGAGGCCCCGGGCGGAGGCGTCCTCGAGTATCGGCATCAGGCCCTCCTCACCGTCGGTGAGGAAGTAGGCGAGGTGGGCGCGCAGTCCGGGGTGCTCGATGGTGGCGAGGCCCTCCTCCCAGCTCTCCTCGGGCTCGGCCTCGAACGGCACCAGGTCCTCGGGGGTGCGGCCGGTGTCGAGCGCGGCGCGGAACGCGTCCAGCAGGGTGCCGTCGGAGCGCAGCCGGGCGAAGAACACCACCCAACTGCCGGGAAATTCAGCGAGGTTGACGCCGTGCTGTGCCACCAATGGGGCGAGGTCGGCGCCCCGGATCAGGCCGTCGCCGAAGCAGGCGGCGGCGACGGCGGAGGCGAACGGCTCCGGCAGGGCGGGCGAGTCGCGGTCGGCGGGTATCGCGAAGATCGAACCGGCGGCGTCGAACACCGGGGTGCGGAGGCTGTCGTCGAACAACGAGCAGTCCCAGTGCACCGGTTCGGCGCCGCTCAGCGCCTGCGGCCGCACCCAGGCGGCGTCCCGGTCGAACTCGACCTCGTGGATCAGATTGCCGCTGACGCCGGCCACGTACACCGCGTTCGGGTCGTACTCGTGCAGTGGCCGGCCGAGCATCATCCCGAAGGCGTCGGCGAGTTGACGGTCCCAGTCGTCCGCGGCCGGGGTGTGGTGAGAGGTCATGGGCGGCACCGTAGTGCCGCCGTCCGACAGCACGACAAAGGGGTCAGCCGAGCGTGCTCGGATCGGTGTTCGCCCCGCACAGCACCACGCACACCCGCTCGCCCTCGGCGGGCCGGTACGCGCCGCCGGTGAGCGCGGCCAGCGCGGTCGAGGCGGCATGCTCGACGGCCAACCGGTGTCCGTCCCACAGGAGTTGGCGGGCGCGGACGATCTCGCTGTCGGGGACGAGCGCGGTGCTTGCGCCGTCCTGCCCGGCGGCCCACAGGGCGGTCGCGGAGGCCCGCCGGGCGCCGAGCGCGTCGGCGGCGACCGAGTCGACGGGGACGTCCACCGGACGGCCCGCCGCCATCGCGGCGTGCAGCGCCTGCGAACCCTCCGGCTCGACGGCGACGGTGCGCACCCCGTGCTCGCGGGCCGCCGTGGCCACGCCCGCGAACAGGCCGCCACCGCCGACCGAGACCACCACCGTTTCCAGCGAAGGGAGTTGACGGCGGATCTCGTCCAGCAGAGTGCCCGCGCCAGCCGCGATCAGCGGGTGGTCGTAGGCGTGCGCGGCCAGCGCGCCGGAGGCCGCCGCGTACTCCTCGCAGGCCGCCAGCGCCTCCGCGTACTCGCGGCCCACCTGTCGCACCTCGGCGCCGTAGCCGCGCAGCCGGGCCACCTTCACTGCGGGGGCGTTCTCCGGCACGAACACCGTGGCTCGGACGCCCTGTTGCTGCGCCGCCCAGGCGCACGCCAGGCCCGCGTTGCCACCGGAGGCGATGGTCACGCCCGGGTCGGGGAGCGTGCCGGCCTCGCGGTGCGCCTGCAGGAAGTTCTGCGCGCCCCGGGCCTTGAACGACCCGGTGTGCTGCAGGAGTTCGAGCGCCGCCCAGACCTCACCGCCCACGCCGGGAACGTCGAGCGGGGCCACCGCGACGGGCCGGACCCGTCCGGCGATCCGGTCGCCCGCGGCCTTGATGTCGCCGTACGTGAGCTGGTGCACGCTGTCGCTCCTGCCGCGTCGAGGGTGCGCGGGCCGGTCGGGGCCCGCAACCGTTCGGACCCGACGTTACCCGCCCTGGCGCCCCCGGCCGGTGGCGGAGGCGAAGCCCAGCCAGGTGTGCCGGTTGCCCGCCCAACACCAGCCGACCTTCGGGGCGTTGCGGCGCTCGCGGCCGTCCCGCCCGGTGCCGTTGCTGATCCAGATCGCCGGGGTGCGAGCGTCGAGGGTGCCGTTCGGTTTGCGCAGCCGGGAGCCGATGGTCATGAAACAGCGACTGCGTTCCAGTGCGTCGGGCTGCTGGAGCACCCAGTGGATGCCCTCGGTGAGCAGCAGCGGCGTACGGGCCTCGTCCGTGAGGGCGGGCAGCGCCTCGTCCGGGCTCCAGTTGGCCATCCGGTCGCCCCGGTCGACGCCGGTGAGCAGATAGAGGGGAGAGTCGGGCAGCGCCACCGTGTCGAGCGGGGCGAAGTCGTCGACGTCCGGCATGTCGACGACGACGAAGCCCGGCCGGTCGTCGCGGCGCAGCAGCGGCGTGAGCGCGGACGCGGGTGCGCGGTCCGGGTGGACGGCGAGCAGGGCGCCGTCGCCGGTCTCGGCGGCCTCGGCGAAGGCGCGGACCTCGGCGGCGGACAGGCCGGCGAGCTCGTGCACCCCCAACTCGATCAGGCGTTCGGCCTGCATCGTGAGGGACGGAAGGACGGTGGACGCGGTTTCGGGCACGACGCTCCCAGGGCGGCGAGGCAGCGGGGACCTCGGGTGAACGAGACCGCCCGCCGAGTTGTTCCCGCGCCCCCGGAACGCTCATCCGGAACGGCGCGCGCGCCGATGACCGGACGGGACGACCGTCCCCCGCGGCCCGCCCCGGTCCGCGCACCCCAACGCCCAACCACCGGGCCCGAGTACGGAAGCCGCACACCGAAATGACCCTCGCCGTCGTCCTGTTCACCCAGGACCTGCGCCTGCACGACAACCCCGCCCTGCACGCCGCCCGCGCCGCCGCCGACCAGGTGGTGCCGCTGTTCGTCACCGATCCGGCGATCGCCGCCGCCGGCTTCGATGTGCCCAATCGCCGCGCGTTCCTTGCCGGTTGCCTCACCGACCTGGACGCCTCGCTGCGCCGCGCCGGCGGCCGGCTGCTGGTGCGCGAGGGCGACAGCGCCGAGCAGACCGCCCGACTGGCCACCGAACTCGACGCGGCGAGCGTGCACGTCGCCGCCGGGGTCAGCGGCTACGCCCGGCGGCGCGAAGAGCGGCTGCGCCACGCGCTCGGCGACCGCCTGCGGGTGCACGACGGATCGCTGACGGCCGTGCCGCCCGGCGCCGTGACACCCGCCGGACGCGACCACTACGCCGTGTTCACCCCGTACCACCGGGCCTGGCAACAGGTTCGCCGCCGCACACCGCTGCCCGCGCCGCACACCCTCAACACTCCAACAGGGCTGAAAAGTAACGCAGTTGAGGTGGTCAAGCCCACCGCCCGCAGCCTCCCCGAGCCCGGCGAGAGCGCCGCCCGCCGCGCCTGGCAGCACTGGCGCACCGCGCAGTACGCGCAGCTGCACGACGACCTCGCCGCCGACGGCACCTCGCACCTCTCGCCGTACCTGCACTTCGGCTGCCTGTCCGCGAACGAACTCGTCCACCTCGCCGAGCGGCGCGGCGGACCGGGCGCGGAGGCGTTCGTCCGGCAGCTGGTGTGGCGCGACTTCCACCACCAGGTGCTGGCCGCCCGGCCGGCCGCCGCGCACGCCGACTACCGTGCCCGGAACGACAGTTGGCGCACCGATGAGGCCGAACTCGCCGCCTGGCGGCAGGGCCGCACCGGATACCCGATCATCGACGCCGGGATGCGGCAGCTCGCCGAGACCGGCTGGATGCACAACCGGGCCAGGCTGCTCACCGCGAGCTTCCTGGCCAAGTCGCTGTACCTGGACTGGCGGCTCGGTGCCCGGCACTTCCTCGACCACCTGGTCGACGGCGACGTGGCCAACAACCAGCTGAACTGGCAGTGGGTCGCCGGCACCGGCACCGACACCCGCCCCAACCGGGTCCTCAACCCGATCGCCCAGGCCGACCGTTACGACCCGGAGGGCGCGTACGTCCGCCGCTGGGTCCCCGAACTCGCCGAGCTGCCAGGTCGGTTGATCCACCGCCCCTGGCAGGCCGGCCACCGCCCCGCCGACTACCCCGCCCCGCTGATCGCCCCAGGCAGCACTGGGGACCGCCTGCGCGCGGCTCGGGGAATCTGACGAGGCGTCAGGACTCGCGCGGCGCCGGCGTCATCAGCACGAAGTCCGCGCTCGCGCCGTCCACGCACATCGCCATCCGTCCGATGCCGGGCGCGTCCACCGGGCCCGTCAGCACCTCGCCGCCCTTGGCGCGCACGGTGGCGGCGGCCGCGTCGCAGTCGGTGACCGTGAACACCGGGTGCCAGCATGGCACGCCCTGGGACACCGCCAGCTGGTCCGGCGGCACCTGCAGCACGCCGCCGTGCATCCGCTCCGCGGGCTGCCCGGCCGGGGTGACGATGGTGTAGGTCGCGCCCCCGCCGCCCGGCATCGGCATGTCCTGGCGCTGCCAGCCGAACACCGTCTCGTAGAACGCCAGCGCCGCCGACGCGTCCGTGGTGTACAGCTCCGTCCAGCACAGCGCGCCCGGGTCGTCCGTCGCCTCCAGGCCGCGCGCCCGGCCCGGTGTCCAGGCCGCGAACTGGCCGCCCAGCGGGTCGCTGAACTGCGCGACCGACGCCCAGCCGTCCGCGTCCTGCGGCTCCAGCCGCACCGTGCCGCCCGCCCGCATGACGGACGCGGCGGTCTCGTGGACGTCCGGGGTGAAGAAGTACACCATCCACGCCGAGCGGGCGCCCCGCTCGGTGAGCAGCCCGATCCCGGCGGCCGTCCGACCGCCCGATTTGGCCAGCCCGAAGGCGCCGCCGCTGTCCTCCATCGGCTCGAACTCCCAGCCCAGCACCGCCCCGTAGAAGTCCCCGGCGGTGGACACGTCCGGCGTGCCCAGGTCGAGCCAGCACGGTGAACCGGGCACGAAATCGGTGGTGATCATGGTGGTCTCCCTTCGCCGGGCACTCCGTTCCCAGCGTGTCACCGGCCCCCGCCCGGCGCGTCCCGGCCCGGACCGGCGGGCGGCGGTCCCGGTACCGCCAAGCGGAGGAAATCCTGTGCAGATCGTCGGGTGGAGCATGGAATTCGCCCGTCGAACGGATCCCCGCCATGACATTTCGCGGAAATTCCTCCCGCTGACCGCGAAATCGTCACCTGCAACAGGGTTCGGACCGCAGGAATCGGGCAGAGGCCGCATACCCCCAGCGATCCCAGGAGAAAGGCACCAGAGTGGCACTGAGCGTGAGCTACGGGGAACGGTACGGCTGGACGGTCGTCCAGGTCGCCGGCGAGGTGGACATCAGTGGAGTCTCCGCACTTCGGGAGCGCCTCCAGCGACTGGTCACCGAAGGCTGTCTGCGCATGGTGGTGGACATCAGCCGGGTCGACTTCTGCGACTCCACCGGCTTCGCCGTCCTGGTCGCGACCCGTCGCATGCTGTCCTCCCGCGGCGGCCGGCTCCGGCTGGTCCTCCCCGGCCCCGAGACCCACACCCGCAAGATCCTCCAACTCTTCGGCATCCAGCGGATCTTCGACGTCCACGACTCGGTCGACGACGCCCTCGCCGACCTGCGCGAGGCAGCAATGACCGAGAGCACCCTGACCGCGGACGCCGCCGACGCCGTGCCGCGCCCCCGCGAGAGCAGCCGCGCCGCCGCCGACTGACCGGTCCCGCCGCCGACTGACCCGCCCGGCGCGGGGGGCCGTCAACGGCGACGGCAGCACCCGCCCGCAGTGGACAAGCCCGCAGCGTCAACGGCGACGGCTGCGGCATCCACGGCCGCGAGGCATCAGCTCGGAGTACCGAAATCCTGCGTCCACCAGGGCCCACCCGCGCCCTGGTGCACCCCCACGCCCAGCTCGGTGAACTCGCAGTTCAGGATGTTCGCCCGGTGGCCCGGGCTGTTCATCCAACTGGCCATCACCGCCGCCGGGTCCTTCTGCCCGCGCGCGATGTTCTCGCCCCAGCCGCTCCACTCGTAACCGGCGGCGTCGATCCGCTGCTGCGGGCCTTCGCCGTCCGGGTTGGTGTGGTCGAAGAACTCGCGGTCCGCCATGTCGTCCGACTGCTCCTGCGCCGCCTCCGCCAGCTGCCCGTTCGCCGAGAGCGCCGGACAACCCGCCTGCGCGCGCTGGGCGTTGACCAGATCCAGCACCTGCTGCCCGAGATCCCCGGCCCGCTTCCCGGTGGACGGCGCGAGCGCCCGCGACGAGGGCCGGGCCGAGACCGTCGGCTTGCCGGACGGCGACGCCGAGGGCGATGCGGACGGGGAGGACGACGGTGAAGCGGACGCCGACCGCGAGGCGGGGGCCGAAGCGGCCGCCGGAGCGGCCAGCGCCTCCGCCTGCTCCGCACCCGCCACCACCGGCTGCCGCAGCGCCTCCGGGTGACCCGAGGTCGGCGACGAGCCCGGCAGCACGACCGCCACCAACAGCCCCGCCGCGACCGCCGCCACCCCGCCGCCCACCAGCAACCCCACCCGGCCCGGCCCCCGGCGCGCCGCCGCCCGCCGGCCGTGCCGGGACCCGGCCCGGTGCGAACCGCCGCGCTGCGACTCGTCCCGGGGCGCGCGACGGTGCGAGGACGCGCCTCCCGCGAAACCCGTCGGCAGCGCCGAAAGGCCGTCCGGCAGCGGCACCATCGCCAGACCCGCCAGCAGCCCCTCGGCCGGCATCAGCCCGCGCCGGTGCTCGCCGCACACCGCGCACTCGCGCACATGACGGCCGATCCGCTTGCGCCACAACGCGCTCGGCACACCGTCCCAACCCGCCGTCAGCTCCGCCAGCCACGCGCACCCCGGCACCGCGGCCAGCGCCCGCACCGCCATCCGGGCCGCCTCCAGCTGACCCTTCATCCGCTGCACCCGCACCGCCGCATGCTGCGGCGACACCTCCAGCGCCGCCGCCAGCTCCGCCCGGGACAGCTCGCCCGCCGCCTCCAGCCACCACAGCGCCAACAGGTCCCGGTCGCCCTCGTCCAGCCAGCGCGTCGCCTCCGCGACCTCCCGCCGCTGCTCCGACAGCCCCAGCCGGACGATCGTCAGCCCGACGAAATCGGCGGACGGATCCGCGACCGCCGCCGCGTCCGGCGCCTCGCGCAACGCGCCCTCGTCGCCCTCGTCCCGGAACCGGCGGCGCACCTGGTTCAGCGCGATCGCCACCAGCCAGCTGCGGAACCCGGCCGGATCCCGCAGCCCCGGCAGGCCGTCCACCGCCCGCAGCATGGTCTCCTGGACCACGTCGTCGGTGTCCGGATGCCCCGACAGTGCCCGGCCCACCACGTTGTACACCAGCGGCAGGTGGTCACCCACCAGCTCCGCCACCGCCTGCCGGTCGCCGTGCTGCGCCCGACCGACCAGCGTCGTCACCTGCCCACTGTCCACAGCCCGGCCCGTCCTCGTGTTCTCGCGTCGTGCCCTCACACCATCGGAGATCCACCGGCGGGCGGCGGATAACGGAAAAGTGCGGGGAGATTTCTCCGGACCTGCGGGGGAATCTCCCCGGCCCGGGCAGAAAACGACCCTATGGCCTGCGGTACGGCCATTGCCAGGCGCGACCGGTGGGGGCGGCGGGACATTCATCCCGCCCGGCCAGGCCGTTCGGCCGGTCGGCGGCGTGGCCGTTCGGCCGGCCGGTGGAACGGCGCGAGCGGTATTGAACGCGTTCAGATCTGTGCCATGATGTGGCCGCGAACCATCGGAATCAGGGGGGAACGGTGGCGAATCCGGCTGCGGTGAACGACTGGCGGCGAAGGGCGCGTCTGTCGGGGCTGGTGGTCGGCTGGTTGGCGCTGGCTCCCGTCGGGCTTCTCGCCGGGATGCTTCTCGGGATGATGACCGGGCTCGTCGGGCTGCTGCTGGGGCCGGTCGCCCTCGGCACCGTCCCGGCCGCCTGCCTGGGCCGCTACCTCGGGCGGAACGGCGAGTGGCTGGCGCTGGACATCGCGTTCGGGGGCGGGATCGTCGTGCTGCCTCTGGTCGCCGCCGTGCTCGGCACGTGGAGCGCGGACGAGTTCACGGCCTGGAGGTGGGCCATGGCGGTGGCGGGCACGGTGCTGTACGCCCTGCCGCTGCTGATCGCCGGCGAGGTGGCGGCGCGGGCGGCCCGAAAGCGGCACTGACCGGCGCGTCGGGCGGCGGCGTCACGCGAGTGCGTGGGCGCTCTCAGGTGCCGAGCAGGCGGAGGGACGCCCAGAGCGCCAGGACGGCGGTGGCGAGGGTGGCCGGGGTGGTGAGTGCGCCGAGGCGGGTGAAGGTGCGCAGGCCGCCGTCGTCGATCGAGCGGTCCTGGACGATGCGCCGCCACAGCAGGGTGGCGAGCGAGCCGGCGTACGTCAGGTTGGGGCCGATGTTGACGCCCAGCAGGACGGCCAGCACCGCGCCCGGGCCGGACGGTGTGGCGAGCGGGACGAGCAGCAGCGTGGCGGGCAGGTTGTTGACCAGGTTGGCCAACAGCGCGGCCAGGCCCGCCAGTGCGAACAGCGTCGGCAGCGAATCGCCGGACGGGACCAGCGCGGCCAGCCACCCGGCCAGGCCGTTGTCCACCACCGCCTTCACCACCACGCCCAGCGCCAGTACGAACGCCAGGAACGGCACCGCCGCCGCGTGCACGATCCGGCGGGTGTCCGTTCGTCCCGCCGCCAGCGCCCGGACCGCCAGCACCGTCGCGCCGAGCGCCGCCGCCCACGCCGGGGAGACGCCGAACGCCGAGGCGACCACGAAGCCGGCCAGCGTGCCCGCCACCGTCAGCAGCGCGAAGCGGGGCAGCCGGGGGCGTTCGGCGGGGGCGGGCCGGGCGGCCGGGACGGCGAGTTCGGTGGCGAAGAAACGGCGCAGCAGCAGGTACTCGACGCCGACGGCGCCGAGCCACGGCAGTGCCATCAGCGCGGTGAACCGGCCGAAGGTCAGGCCGCTGGCGGTGAACGCGAGCAGGTTGGTCAGGTTCGACACCGGCAGCAGCAGCGACGCCGTGTTGGCCAGGTGCCCGCACGCGTACACGTGCGGCCGGGCCCGGACGGCGAGGACGCCCGCCGTCGCGGCCACCACCGGCGTCAGCAGCACCACCGTCGCGTCCAGGCTGAGTACCGCCGTCACCACCGCCGCCACCCCGAACACCTGGCCCAGCAGCCGCACCGGACGGCCGCCCGAGGTGCTCGCCATCCAGCGGCCGCACGCCTCGAACAGCCCCTCGTCGTCGCAGAGCTGGGCCAGTACCAGGACCGCTGCCAGGAACCCCACCACCGGCCCGAGCCGCCCCAGCTCGCCCCATGCCGCGGCCGGGGACACCGCGCCGACCGCCACCAGCAGGCCCGCCGCCGGCACCGCCACCACCGCCTCCGGCCACCCGAACGGCCGCCGCACCGCACTCACCAGCACGACGCCCAGCAGCCCCAGCGACAGCACCTCGGCGCCCATCGCGCCCATCCCTGACCTCCTCCGACCTGCGACTTTCCGCCCATCGGGCGACCGGCCCCCATCCAAGCAGGCGCTCCCGGGCGCCGAGTGGCCCGCCCGTCGGATATGACTGACATTCGGTTAATCGCTTCGGATGTGTGGAGGGCTGGTCGTGGTGGACTGCCGGGACGCGTGGCGCAGGGCGCTGGAAGCGGGATTCTCGATCGGATCGGTGGGGTCGTTCCTGTCGATCGGGTCGGCGTACTCCGTGCTGTCGATCGGATCGGTGGGCTCGGCGCTGTCGCTCGGCAGCGTCGGCTCGTCGTGCTCGGTGCTGTCGGTGGGCTCCTGGCGGAGCGCCGCGTCCGTGCTGTCCGCGGAGTCGGTGCTGTCCCTGCTCTCCTACCGCTCGGTGCTCGCGCGGCAGGCCGCGCACCAGCGGCGCGGGGGAGCGGGCTGCCCGCCGCAGGTCGAATGAACTCTCGTTGTTCGCAAGGGCGTTGGCTGCCGGGTGGGGCGAAAATGAGGTGCGGGCGGGCGGGTCCGGCCGCCATCGTGAGGGGATGGCGACAAGCGCGGCGATCGAAGGCGTAGTGGCGGGACTCGGGGTGGCGGTGCCACTCGGCGCGGTCGGGGTCCTGCTGCTGCAGGAGGGCCGCCGCGGCTGGGCCCCCGCCGCCGGCGGGGCGACGGCGGTCGCGGCGGTCGATGGCGCGTACGCCACGGTCGCCGTACTGGCCGGCCCCCGGGTCGCCCACCTGCTCACCGGCCACGAGAGTGCGGTGCGCGCCGTCTCCGCCCTGCTGCTCGGCGCGATCGCCGTCCACGGCCTGCTCGGCCTGCGCCGTACCGCCGAACCCGCCGAGGCCCCGTCGGTCGGCAGCGCGGCCCGCGCGTTCGTCCGCTTCGCGCTGCTGACGCTCGTCAACCCGCTGACCGCCTTGTACTTCACCGCCCTGATCACCGCCCGGGGCGCGGACGCCCGGGCCGGCGCCACCGCCTTCGTCACCGGCGTCTTCCTGGCCTCCCTGGTCTGGCAGCACCTCCTCGCCGCGGCGGGCGCTTTCGCCGGCGCGAAGCTCGGCCCCCGGGTGCGGCGCTCGACGTACGCGGCGGGCTACGGGCTGGTCGCGGTGCTGGCGCTGCGGCTGGCGTTCAGCGGCTGAACTGGGCGTCCGGCAGCGGGAATTCGGTTGCGGAGGCGCTGATCGGGCGAAAGGCTCCATTTGCCCCGAGCCCCTTCGAAACTGGACATCCGATGAGCAGCGTCATAGTCAGCACCCGCCACGGCCAGGTTCGCGGCCGCCTCCACGACGGCACCGCGGCCTTCCTGGGAATCCCTTACGCCGCACCGCCGTTCGGCGCCGACCGGATGCGGCCGCCCCGGGCCCCCGAGCCGTGGAGCGGCGTGCGCGACGCGCTCGTCCCCGGCCCCAGCGCCCCGCAGCCCGGCTACGCCCCCGCGATGGCCGGCCTGCTGGTGGAGGCCGGCCCGCAGGGCGAGGACTGCCTCAACCTCAACGTCTGGACGCCGTCGCCGCATTCGTCCGGCGAAGGACTGCCCGTCATGGTGTGGATCCACGGCGGCGCTTTCCGTAACGGCTCCGGTTCGCTGCCCACCTACGACGGCACCGTCCTCGCCCGCGACGGCGTCGTCTGCGTCACCCTGAACTACCGGCTCGGCGCCGAAGGCTTCCTGCTGCTGCCCGACGGCACCGCCAACCTCGGCCTGTTGGACCAGATCGCCGCGCTGGAATGGGTGCGCGACAACATCGCCGCGTTCGGCGGCGACCCCGGCAACGTCACCGTCTTCGGGCAGTCCGCCGGAGCGATCGGCATCACCGCGCTCATGACGATGCCCTCGGCCGACGGCCTGTTCCGGCGCGCCATCACCCAGAGCGGCGCCGGACACCACGCCCACACCCCCGAGACCGGGCGCCGCATCACCGAACGCCTGGCCGAACTCGCCGGGGTTGCGTGCACCGTCGAAGGCCTCGCCGCCGTCCCGCCCGCGGAGTTGGCCGCGGCCAACAGCCGACTCGCCCAGGAGATCGCCCGCAGCGCCGAACCCGCCCGGTGGGGCGAGTCCGCCGGCGGCGGCACCACCGTCCTGCCGGTCGCCGGTACCGCCACGCTGCCCGAACGCCCCGTCGACGCCATCGCCGCCGGCGCGGGCCGCCACCTCGACCTGCTCACCGGCGTCACCGCCGAGGAATTCCGACTGTTCCTCGTCCCGCTCGGCATGGCCGACCGCATCAACGACGGCTTCCTGCACGGCTTCCTCGCCGCCCTCGGCCTCGACCCCGTGGCCGCACGCGCCACCTACACCGAGACCCGACCGCACGCCACCGCCGCCGACCTGTTCTCGGCCGTGATGACCGACCACGGCTACCGCGTGCCCGCCCTCCGCATCGCCGAGGCCCGCGCCGCCCACGGCGCGGACACCTGGTTCTACGAATTCACCGAACCCTCCCCGGCCCTCGACGGCGCCCTCGGCGCCTGCCACATGGCCGAACTCGGCCCCGTCTTCGGCCACTTGAACGACCCGCTGCTGAACAACCCCCTGCTCTCCGAACACCTCCGCAGCGCCTGGACCACCTTCGCCCACCACGGCCACCCCACCGCCGACCAGCTCCCACCCTGGCCCCCCTACCTCCCCGGCCGCGCCGTCATGCGCCTGAACGCCACCGCGTCCGGCGTCCACCACGACCCGGCCCGCGCCGAGCGGCTCCTCTGGACGAAGCTGCGCTGACCGCGCCCGGCGCGCCCGACCAGGGAGGGCCATCGACGTCAGGGCTCCTCGACCAGGAGGGCGGCGAAGGGGAAGTTCTCCAGGAACTCGCGCCGCCGGAGATCTGGTTCGGCCTCGGCCAGGTCGGCGAGGACCCGTATCCGGGCAGCGTATTCGACCTCCCAACGGCCGGTCCTTCGTGGCGAGTTAAGGTGAAACCGTGACCGGGATTCCGGAGGACTTCGCGCGGAGTACCGTGGCTCGGGAGGGTGAACCGGGGCGGGAGTGGGTGACAGGGTTGCCTGCGCTGGTCGGGGGGCTGCTGGAGCGGTGGGGGTGTCGGCCGGACGGGGCGGTGGGGCACGGGCAGGTCGGGGTCGTGGTGCCGGTGCGGACGGCCGACGGGGGGCCGGCCGTGCTGAAGGTCTCGTTCCCGCACCCGGGCAACGCACATGAGGGGGACGCGTTCGCCGTCTGGGGCGGCCGCGGTGCGGTGCGGCTGCTCCGGCGCGACGACGCCCGGTTCGCGATACTGCTGGAGCGGGCCGGCCGGCGCACCCTCGCCGAGCACCCGGCCGTCGCCGTGGACGAAGCCGTCGCCATCGCCGGACGCCTCACCCACCGGCTGGCGGTGCCCGCGCCGCCCGGACTGCCACGCCTCGCCGACCGGACCCGGCAGTGGGCGGCCGACCTCCGCAGGGACGCCGACCGGCTGCCCCGGCCGCTGCCGCGCCACGTGGTGGACACCGCGATCGCCACCGTCCGCGAACTCGGGCCCGACCAGCCCGACACCCTCGTCCACGGCGACCTGCACCTCGGCAACATCCTGCCCGCCGAGCGCGAACCCTGGCTGGCCATCGACCCCAAGGGCTACGTCGGCGACCCCGCCTACGACGCAATCACCCTGCTCCGCAGCCGATTTGACGACCTGCTCGCCGCAGGCGACCTGGGGCGGGCCGTGCTGCGCCGACTCGCGATCTACGCCGAAGCCGCCGAACTCGACCACCGGCGCGTCCGCCGCTGGGCCCAGGCCCGCGCGGTGAGCGCCGCCCACTGGGGGAGGGAGCACGGCGACCCCGACTGGCTGGTCGAAGTCACCGACCGGATCGCGCAGTTGCTGTGCGGCAACCACCTGTCCCGCACGCGGAGTACGGGCCGAGTCGAGACCTGAGACTCCACGCCGGTTACCTGCGCGGAAAGCGGAGGTTGCCGTCCGGGAACGGATGCCAGGTCCCGGCCCGATCTGCGGCGGGGCCGTCTTGAACTGGCGGCCGGGGATGCAGGATGCTCACTCGCGGAGGATCAACCTGTCTTGGGCGGAGGAGAGTTGGACTGGGCTCACGCGGCCGGTTACGGCGCCGTCGGGGGAGCGGTGGTCGAACTGGTGGTCGCCAATGGGCGGTTGCTGGCGTGGCAGGCGGCGCGGCACCGGGCGCGGCAGGAGAGACGGCGGCGAATGCCGCCGCTGCGCCATTACGTCGACTTCTCGGCGGACCTGGCGGCCGGGCTGAGCCGGATCGCACTCGGGGCGGTCACGGGGTGGTTGCTGCACTCCCAGATCACCGGACTGTACGCGGCGGTGGCGGCCGGGGCCTCGGCGCCCGCGGTGTTGCGGCAGATCGGGTCGTTCACCTCCGCGCAGGCCGTCCTGAGGGGCGAAGAACCGCCGGTGGCCGGGGAGCCCGAAGACCAGAGGCCCGTGCCGGTGCCGGGACGGCCGGGGGAGGTCGGGTCATGAGCTTCGGACGTCGCTACCGGGACTCGCTCATGGCCGATGGGCCGACGCCGGTCCCGTTCCGCCCCCGACTCGGGCCCGAAGTGCCCTGGTGGCGGCGCTACTTGGCGTCGCTCGTCGGCGTCGAGTCGACCGTTGGGGCGGAGCGTGCGGCGGACGCGCCGGTGCGGGAGACCGGGTTCGTGGTGCTGCGCCCGATGGTGCAGCTGAAGATGGCTGCCTGGGTGGGCCCGCGCGGAAGGGTGGAGGTGGCACGTCGGCGGCGCGTTCGGCTGACGCCCGGGCTGGCTTTCGCCGCGGCCGCTGCCACCGTGCTCGCCGGTGTCGTTCTGTTCGTCCCGCACGGTACCGACCGCGATCCGGCAGTGCCGCCCCCGGCGCCCTCGTCGTCCGCTTCCCACGGTGCCGCACCGGCGGGCTGCGGCGAGGCGCGGCGGGCGCTGGACGCGTACCGGGCAGCTTCGGCGTCAGCGTCGGCGTCGGCGTCGGCGGGGACGGGAAGCGCGGGGCAGGCCGCCTCGGCGCGGGCGGCGAACATCGCTTTGCAGTCCGCGAGTTCGGAGGCGGCCCCGTATGTCCGGACGGTGATCCTCAGGCTGGCGGACGAGTTCCGGGAACTGAGCCTCCGCCTGGACGGCACGGCGAGCGGCGATCCCGGGCAGGCGGTGGCGGACATCGAAGCCGACACCACGCTGCTCGAATACCGGTGCGCGGAGAGCCTGTTCGGTTCGCCCTGACCTTCGGCGTCCAGGGTCGAGCAATCCGGAGGAGGAAAGCGGAAGTTGACGATCCGTTCGGGCCGCGGATTGTCAGCGGCGGATGGGAGGGTGCTCGGATGGACACCCGCCTGCACGCCATCGCCGAGTACTGGAACGACGCCGCTCCCGCCTTCGACCACGAGCCTGATCACGGACTGGGGGCCGAGGCCACCCGACAGGCCTGGGTACGGCGGGTGGCCGAGTGGGTGCCGGGCGGGCCGCTGGACGTGCTGGACGCCGGGTGCGGGACGGGGTCGCTGTCGCGGCTGCTGGCGGAGGCCGGGCACCGGGTGACGGGGGTGGACCTGGCGGCCGAAATGGTGGAGCGGGCCCGGGCGAAGCTGGCCGGGGCGGGGCTTGCCGGGCGGTTCATGGTGGGGGACGCCTCGCGGCCGCCCGTCGGAGCCGAACGGTTCGACGCCGTGCTCTGCCGGCACCTGCTGTGGACGCTGCCCGACCCGGAGGCGGCGCTGCGGCACTGGACCACCCTGCTGCGCCCGGGCGGCCGGCTGGTGCTGATCGAGGGCCGGTGGCGCGAGGCGGGCGCGGAGTCGGAGCCGTACGCGGAGGGCGTGGGCGAGCTGCCGTGGGCGGGTGGTGCGAGCGCGGAACAACTTGCCCGTGCGGTACGGCCGTTGGTGCGTGAACTGCGGGTGGAGCCGCTGTCGCAGGACGCCGAACTGTGGGGCGGCCCGGTGTCGGACGAGCGGTACGCGGTGCTGGCGACCGTCTGAGGCGGGGCCCCGGTCAGGGCGACCGTGCTGGAGTGGGGTCAGCCGGCGGCGCGCCGGTCGTCGGCGACCACGCCCAGCCAGACCTGGGCGGCGTCGTCCAGCGGGACGTCGAGCGCGGCGCACAGGCCGACCACGGTGCCGAAGCCGGGGCTGGGGAGACGGCCCATCTCGATCTTGCGGAGGGTCTCGGGGGAGATGCCGGCGCTCTGGGCGACGGCGACCGGGTCGCGGCCGGCCCTGGTTTCGCGGAACAGCGCGCCCAGGCGCCGGCCGGCTTCGATCTGCTCGGGGGTGAGGGGGATTCGCACCATGCCGCCACGCTACCGATCGCGGTGGCCCGCCGTCGCCCCGCCCGGGAGCCCGGCAAGATCCGGAAGAGAGGGCCTATCGCACCGGCAGCTCGGGTTCGTCGTCCTGCCGGGGGCCGAGGATGCGGCGGTCTGCGGCGTCGATCCGGACGTCGTCGATGCTGGCCTCGCGCCGCCGCATCAGCCCGGTCGGGTCGAACTCCCACAGCTCGTTGCCGTGGCTGCGCCACCACTGGCCTTCGTCGTCGTGCCACTCGTACTGGAAGCGGACGGCGATCCGGTCGCCGTCGAACGCCCACAGGTTCTTGCGCAGGGCGTATTCGTGTTCGCGGGCCCACTTGGCGGTGAGGAAGGCGATGATCTCGGGGCGGCCGGTGAGGAAGGTGTCGCGGTTGCGCCACACCGAGTCGGGTGTGTAGGCGAGGGCGACGCGCTGCGGGTCGCGGCTGTTCCAGGCGTCCTCGGCGGCCCGGACCTTGGCGAGCGCGCTGTCGCGGGTGAACGGCGGGTAGGGCGGGCGGTCCTCGGTCATGGTGGGCCCCTCGTTCGGAAGGTGGAGAACGGCCGTTCTCCATCGGCGTCGGACGCTAGGCTAGGGAACGACCGTTCTCCACGTCAATCCCCCGCAGGAGTGCGCCGATGCCCGCCCCGCTCACCGAAGAGCAGACCCGGCAGGACCACGAGAAGCTGCTGGACGCCGCCGAAGCGCTGTTCTACGAGAAGGGCATCCGCGCGGTCGGCATGGACGAGGTGCGGGCCGCCTCGGGGCTGCCCCTCAAGCGCATCTACCGCCTCCACCCCACCAAGGACGACCTGGTGGTGGCCGTGCTGCGCCGCCGTGACCTGCGCTGGCGGGGCGGGCTCACCGCCGCCGCCGAGGCGCACGCCGAGCCGCGGGCCCGGCTGCTGGCCGCGTTCGACTGGCTGGCCGACTGGTGTGCCGAGCCGGGCTTCCGGGGCTGCGCCTGGATCAACGCGTTCGGCGAGATGGGTCCGGCCTCGCCGGCCGTGCTCGAGGAGGTCCGCTCCCACAAGGACGCCTTCCATCGGCAGCTGGCCGACTGGTGCGCCGCCGCCGGCCTCGCCGAGCCCGCGCCCGTCCAGCTGCTCGCCGAGGGCGCCATCGTCACCGCCGCGATCGCCGATACCGACGCCCCGGCCCGACAGGCGCGCGCCGCCGTCGAGGCGATGCTGGGGAGCGGGCCCGGCGGCAGCTGAAGTGGGCGGTATTTAAATACCGTTCTGCTGCTAGGGTGTCCCCGTCCCGCCGGTATTCAAATACCGGCAGCCTCGGAGCGGGCGGCGCGCTGCCGCTGTGCAGGGAGCGTGTCGTGATCGAGTACAAGACCCCACAGGCCATCGAGAAGATGGCCGTCACCGGCCGGTTCGTCGCCGAGACACTGGCCGAACTGTCCGCGATGGTCGAGCCCGGCCGCCAGGTGATGGACCTGGAGCACCAGGCCAGGAAGCTGATCGAGAAGCGCGGCGCGGTCTCCTGCTACTGGGACTACGCGCCGTCGTTCGGCCGCGGCCCGTTCCGCAACGTGATCTGCCTGTCCGTGAACGACGCGGTGCTGCACGGGCAGCCCCACCCCTATGTGCTGCGCGACGGCGACGTGATCAGCCTGGACTTCGCGGTGTCGATCGACGGCTGGGTCGCCGACTCCGCCGTCACCGTCATCGCGGGCACGGCCGCCGAGCAGGACGTCCGCCTGATCGACTCCACCCGGGCCGCCCTGGACGCGGCGATCGCCGCCGCGGTGCCCGGCAACCGCACGGGCGACCTGTCGGCGGCCATCGCCAAGGTCGGCCACGCGGCCGGCTACCGGATCAACACCGACTTCGGCGGTCACGGTCTGGGCCGCACCATGCACGAGGACCCGCACATCGCCAACGTCGGACGGGCGGGGCGCGGCCTGGAACTGCGTCCCGGGCTGACGCTGGCGCTCGAGCCGTGGTGGTGCACCGGAACGGCGGAGCTGCGGGTGGACCGGGACGGCTGGACGCTGCGCTCGGCGGACGGCTCGCGCGGCGCGCACTCCGAGCACACCGTGGCGATCACCGAGGACGGGCCGCGGGTGCTCACCGTGCTCTCCTGAGCCGCGCTGTCTGAGGCGCACCGCCCTGAGGCGCACCGCCCTGAGGCGCATCGCCCTGAGGCGCCGATTTCGCCACGGTCGGTGCCCGGCGAGTGAGCGGACCGTGACCGTTGTGGCCCGGCCCACCGCCGGAAGGGCGGGCGATCGGCAGTCGGTCGCCGGTCGACTGCGCGGCGTGTGCGGTGCGCCGGTGGGGGAGGCCGAAAGCCGGTGAGGCCGGTCACAAGGCGGGCCGGCCGGGCCCGGAAAATCGCGGGCCGACGGGCCGCGGAAGCCTGATTTACCGCCGGTAATGCGGCTCTGACCTGCACAGACCTTCGAATGCTTGGACATCGGCCGGAACGCCCGTAGCTTCGTAACCAGTGCAGGGCGCACTACCCGGGATCACCCGACATCAACGCCCCGGAGCGGCCACCGAGTCGCACCGCACGGGCAGGGTGACCGCGACGGAGAGCAGGTCGGTCAACCGACCGCACCGTCCGATCAACAAGCGTGAAGCAGCAGGCCCGCCAGGGCCCTGGTTCCGCCTTGCCTGCCCGGGGCAGCCGAAAGGATTCGCATGATCTTCCGTAACGAGACCGCCACCGCCACGACCGCCGCCACCACCGCCGAGAAGGGCAGCCGTACCCGCAAGCGCGTCCGTGCCGCCATCGTGGCGGGTGCCGCAGTGGCCGTTCTGCCGGTGGCCGGACTCGTCACGGCGACCGGGGCCCACGCCGCCGACGCGTCCACCTGGGACAAGGTCGCCCAGTGCGAGTCGACCGGCAACTGGGCGATCAACTCCGGCAACGGCTTCTACGGCGGTCTGCAGTTCACCAACTCCACGTGGGCCGCGTTCGGTGGCACCGCGTACGCCCCGCAGGCCAACCTGGCCACCAAGGCGCAGCAGATCTCCGTCGCCGAGAAGGTGCTCGCCTCCCAGGGCCCCGGCGCCTGGCCGGTCTGCTCGGTCGTCGCCGGTCTGGCCAAGTAATACGGTCTGACCAAGTAATACGGTCTGACCAAGTAATACGGTCACCCGCTGACCGGTCCGCCCCGGCGGACCAGCCGTACACGCCGACGGCCGCCCCTCACCTCGGGAGGGAGCGGCCGTCGGCGTGTCCGCGTTTCCGGGGACGCGGCGGGTCCGCGGTCTCCTGGGGCGCCGATCAGTCGAACCAGTCGGGCTCGGCGGCGTCGATCAGTTCGCGCAGCGTCGGCCGGTCGTGGAACGCGCCGGACAGCAGCGCGCCGAGTTCGCGCAGCGCCGCCGCGTCCTCGCCGTACGCCACGAACATGCCGGCCTCCGGGTCGTAGCCGAACCGGCCCTCCAAGTGCGGCGCGCGCGAACGCACCGCGGAACGGGCCACCGCCTCCCAGCTGTAGCCGCCGTTCGGCTGCCCGGCGGCCTCGAACACCTCGTCCACCGCGACCATCCGATCGTCCGACAGCAGCAGGCAGTACGAGCCGGGCCGGTGGTCGTACTCGAAGAACCGCAGGGGGGCATACATCTCACGATCAGTCATGGCCCGGACGGTACCGGCGGCCACCGACACCCGGGAGACGGATCAGAACGGGTCCGGCACCGCGTTGTCGTTCTCGTCGTAGAAGGTGGTGCGCTCCAGCACGCCGGGCAGCGTGTGGATCAGGTACATCTCCCAGTCGGTGACGCCCGGGGCGCGTTCCCAGGTGGCGGCGTAGGCGGGGATCCGGCCGTTGGCGTCGAACGGGAAGGTGCGCATGCCGTCCTCGTACGCGCGGCCGCGGGCCAGCACGTTGGGCAGGTCGGCCTTGCTGAGGTCCTTCAGTGAGACGTGGATCCGGTAGTTCGGGTCCTCGAGCCGGCCGATCAGCTCCCGGCGCAGCTGGGCCTTGGTGAGGTCCATCAGGTGCTCGTAGCCGTACCGTTCGGCGAACGGCTGCACCCGGCCGGCCAGTCCGAGCGCGAGGTTGCGGGGCGGCGGGACGGCGGACGCGGGTGTCGGGGCCTCGACCTCGTCGGTGCCGCTGATCACGGCCCGCTTGCCGTTCACCAGCGTGACCGCCGCGCCGCCGGTGTTGAGGGTGTCGTCGAACGCGCGCTCGGCGGCGGTCGGTGGCCGGGACGGGTCGCGCAGCGACAGGCCGCGGTAGGTGCCGTCGCCCTGGGTGGCCAGGGCGTCGAAACGGCGGGTCGGCCCGGCCGTGCCCGCGTTCGCCATCGCGAACTTGGTCAGCGCGCCGGGGGACAGCACAGCGTCGACCGGCCGGGGGTCGACCGTGACGCCGTGCCGGCCGGCGTACGAGTCGAACGGCCCGCGACGCAGCGCGCCGGAGGCCCGGTCGCCGCCGTCGGTGCGGGTGGCCGTGACGGCCGGCCGGGCGCGGTCGACGGCGGTGCCCGGGTGGGTGGCGGCGGGCGGGGTGGCGAGCCGGGCGAGCAACTCGGTGGCCATCTGGTCCACCAGGTAGCCGCGGGCGCTCTGCAAGGTGCTGCGCTTGGAATCCAGTTCGCCTTTGCGCTTGTCCAGGTCCGCCTGCCCGGACTTGATCGCTTCGCCTTCGTCCGCGATCTTGTTGGCCTTGTCCTTGAGCTGTTTCTGTTCGGAATTGATCGCATCGGCTTCGGCGTTCAGCGCATCCGCGACGGACGGCGGCGCACCGTTCGGGTACTGCGCGACCACCTCGTTGTGCTGCCGGATCTTCTCGTCGTTGGCGTCGAGCGCGTCGAGCACCGCCTTCGACTGCTCGTTGTACGCGCTGGTCCGCCGGTCCAGGTCGGCCTGCTGCCCGTCCAGGCTCTGCTGGGTCGGCAGCTCGGCCAACTGGCGGTTGAACGTGGTGAGCTGGTTGTTGAGGGTGGGGGAGTAGGCGCTGCTCGGGGCGACCGGCTCGATCGCGGCCGCGCCGTCCGAGGAGGCCGCGCCGTCCGAGGGCGCCGCGCCGGCCGGCAGCGCGAGGGCGAACAGGGCGGCCGTGCAGGCCAGTGCGAGGGACGCCAACTTCCGCAGCCGGCCCGTCACTTGGCGCGCTCCGCCATCCGGTCGGCCAGCGCGCGGGCGGCCGGGCGGCCGTCACCGGCCTGGCAGACCGCCGACTGGAGCACGGTCGACCCGGCCAGCCGGGCCTCCCGGTAGCACGCCCAGCCGTCGCCGTGGTCCTGGGTGGCCGTCCAGGTCAGCGCGGTGTCGGTGGCGCTGTCCACCCGGTACGTCCAGCGCGAGGCGTTCGCGCCGGAGGCGTCCCGGACGGCGGCGGTGCACGCCTTGAGCCCGTCGGCGAGCGTGCCGAACACCTCCGACGCCAGGTCGGCGGTGGCGTACCGGCCGACGGTCTGGGTGGCGGTGTGGTCCGCCGACGCGGCGGAGTCCTGCTGCGCCACCGACACGAACGCCGTCCAACCCCCTTGGTAGACAACGGTGGTGGTCGGTCCGACCGCCACCGAACAGCCCGGCGGGTCGGCCGGCAGCGGGGGCGCCGGTTCACTCGCCCGGGTCTGCTCGTTCAGCGTGCTGCCGACTGCCTTGCTGACCTCGTCCGCGGGCAGCACCACCGCCTGGACCGTCCCCGCCACCACCCGCGGCGAGGCGTCGTTCGCGCGCCACAGCCACCACGCCACGCCGGCCGCCACCGCGACCAGCAGCGCCGCGCCGGCCCCGATCAGCCGCCACCGCCCGGACCGGCCGGGCGCCTTCGCCTCGCTCCCACTGCTCATCGGACTGCTCATGGGCTCTCCCAAGTTCCTCGACGGCCGGCACCGCCGGGCGGCGGCGCCGGAAGGAAATCAGGTGCGGCCGGTGACCCGGCCGTCGCCAACAGTGTCCGGTCAACTGCGGTGAAAGCGAAGCGATTTGAGCGAATGCGACGTTTCCGTCGGGCGGCTGTGGGAGGCTACCGCCGCTCCTCGGGCCCCTCCTCGTCGCCGCCTTTCTCCGGCTCGGGCTTCGGCTCGGGCACAGGTTCGGTCTCCTCCGGCTCCGGTTCGGGCGCGACGAACTCGACCGCCACGCGCTGCTCGGGGCGGCGTTCCTCCTGGAGGGCCAGCGACTCCAGCACGTCCCGGTCAGGTCCGGTCAGCGGCGGCTGGAGCAGCGAGCGCGGCCACAGCCGGCGGGCCAGCACCACGTTCGTCTCGGACGCGTACACGGTGATCTGGGACGCCAGGTAGAGCCAGGACAGCAGGCCGATGACCGTCGCGAAGAAGCCGTACACGGCGGTGGCGTGCCGCAGTTGATGCGCCACCAGCACCGCGCCGAACGCCTGCAGCACGGTGAACAGCGGGCCCGCGAGCAGGCTGCCCGGCAGCAGACGGCGGGTCGGCACCTCCTTCGGCGTGAGGATCCGCAGGCAGGCCACGAACACCGCGGTGTTCAGCACCGCCGACAGCAGCAGCCCGCCGACCCGGGCGAGCGTGCCCGCCAGCGTGGTGCCGACCAGCGCCGCAGCGGCCGTGGTCACCACCAGTCCGATGCCCAGCGCGCCGAACAGTGCCAGGCTGCGGGCCAGCCGCGGCCAGTAGCCGGGCCGCCGCACGCCCGGGACGTTCCACACCTCGGCCATCGTGTGCTGCAGCACCTGCGCGATGCCCAGCGCGCCGTACAGCAGGCCGAGGATGCCGATCACCAGCGCCAGCCCGCTGCCCTGCACCGAGTGCACGTTCTCCCGCAACTGGTCGCCGATGATCGGAAAATCGGCCAGCGCGGAGTTGACCACCGCCTCCTGCGCCTCCGGATGACCGTGCAGCACGAAGCCCAGCACGGTGGAGAGCAGGAGCAGCAGCGGGATCAGCGACACGAAACCGTAGTAGGTGATCAGCGCGGCCAGCAGCCCGCCCCGGTCGTCGCCGTACTTCTTGATCACGCCGAACACCGCGGCCGGCGGCCGGTGCCGCTGCTGGGTGCGGTCGACGGCACGCAGCGCGCGTTCGATCGGATTCACGGGCAGTCCTTCCTGCTTGCCGGTCGGCACCCCCGCACCTATCGCGGACCGGTACGGACCGTCACCCACCGGCGGGCCGCGCTCCCCCGAACGGGGGAGCCAAGTCCCCTGTCCGGGGGAATCGACCCACCCCCGGCGATTGGGATCGTCGGAGCCATGACGACACCGAACCTCCCGGCAAGCACCCACCGGGGCCGCCTGCGGACGCTCATCTGCGCCGGAACGATCGCCGCCACGCTGCCCTACCTGACGCTGAAGGCCGCCTGGGTCGCGGGCAGCAGCATCGGCGTGCACGGCGACGGCATGCACAGCGGCGCCATGATCGGCGCCAACCTGGCGACCCTCGGCATGGACGCGATCGCGGCCGCCCTCGCACTCGCCCTGGCCCGCCCCTGGGGACGGCGGATCCCCGGCTGGCTGCTGATCCTGCCGATGTGGGTGGCCACCGGCCTGCTCGCACCGATCGCCCTGGTGGTACCCGTCGCGGCCGTGGTCGGCGCGCTCACCGACGGCTTCTCCTCCTCCGGCAACCCGGGCCAGGACTTCATCGACGGCTGGGTGTACGCCGTCGTCTACGGCGGGTTCGGCCTCCAGGCTGTCGGACTGGTCGCCGGGTTCGTGCTGCACGCCCGGGAACGCTGGGCCGGCGTCTTCGCGCTGCGCCTGCGCGACCTGCCTGTCGGCCCGGCCGCCGGGGCGCGCCGGCTGATCGCGGCCGGGGTCGCCGCGTTCGGCCTGATCCCGGTGGGCATCCAGCTGTCCTGGGCGTTCGGCAGCCACGCCCTTCGCCCCGGCGACACCCGCACGGCGAGCCAGTCCCTGATCATCGACAGCGGGTACGCCCTGATCATCCTGGCCGGCCTGATCGCCATGCTGGCGGTGACCCGGCAGCGACCGGACGGCCGGCCCGCCCTCCGGCTGCTGGTCACGGCCTGGGTGGGCACCGGGACGGCCTTCGGCTGGGGGCTCTTCTGGCTGATCTCCTCGTCCCTCAGCACCCCGCTGAACAAGGGCGACGACATGCGCGGCCTGGCACTCGTCGGCGGGTTCCAGACGCTGGCGGGCGCGGTGCTCGCCACCGTGCTGGCCCTGATGGTGGTCCAGGCCGCCGCACCGGCCGGGCAGGGGGCGTCCGAGGACGGCGGCGACCGGAGTGGGATGATCCCGGCGTGACGCTACGGGGGGAGGTCCGCCGGGCCGCCCGGGCCCTGATCGGCCGGGCGGCCCTGCGGCGCTGGGCGCTGCTGATCCTGGGCGGCGCGATGATGACGCCGTTCTGCTTCGTGACCAACATCGCCCTCGGACTCGTCCTCGAACCGATAGCCCCGGCCACCTCGCTGCTCCGGTCACTGGTGTTCCAGATCGTCGCCTACCTGGCCGCGCTGCCACTGGTCGCCGCCACCGCCGCGACCCTCCCCTCCGTCCGGCAACTCGAGTCGGCGATCGTCCGGACCCTGCTCCCGGTCGGCCCCTGGGGCGAGCGCCCGGACGACCGGACGGCCTCGCGCGGACGGACCACCGCCTGGGCCGTCCTGCACCTCGGACTCGGCGCGCCCGTCGCCGGGGCCACGCTGGCCGTCCCGCCCGCCGTCGTGGTGCTGCTGACCGTCCGCCCGTTCCTGGACTCGCCCCCCGGATGGCTGGGCGCCGTTCCGGCCTGGCTCGGCCCCGCCGCCGGCCTGCTGCTCGCCGTGCTGCTGCCGACGGCCGCCCGGGCGGCGGGCCTGGTACTCGAACGCTCCGCGCCCGCGCTGCTCGGACCGTCCGCCGCCGAGAAACTCGCCGAGGCCGAACGCCACAGCGCCCGCCTCGCCGAACGCAACCGCCTCGCACGGGAGTTGCACGACTCCGTCGGCCACGCACTCGGCGTGGTCACCCTGCAGGCCGCGGCCGCCGGCCGGATCCTCGACCGCGACCCGGAGTACGCCCGCCGCGCCCTCGCCGCCATCGAGGAAGCCGCCCGGTCGGCCGCCGACGAACTCGACCACGTCCTCGGCCTGCTCCGCGAGGAGAGCCCCGGCCGCACCCCCCAACCCGACCTGCGCGACATCCACCGCCTCGCCGACACCGCCCGCGCCACCGGCGCACCCGTCGCACTCACCGTCGGCGACCTCGACACCACACCCGCCGTGGTCTCCCGCGAGGCCTACCGCATCGTCCAGGAAGCCCTCACGAACGCCCTCCGCCACGCCGCCGGTTCACCCGTGGACGTGACCGTCGAGGCCGCCGCGGGCGAGCTGCGCCTGCGGATCTCCAACCCCCTGCCCGCTGCGCGCCGCCCCACCCGCCGGGGCGGCCGAGGCACCCGCGGCATCGCCGAACGCGCCCAACTCGTCGGCGGCCACGCCGAGTTCGGCCCGGTCGACGGGCACTGGCAAGTGACCGCCCGACTGCCGATCACCCTGGCCCGCCCTTTCACCGAACCACCGACCGCCCCGGAGGGGACCTGTGAGCGCTGACCCCATCCGGGTGCTGATCGCCGACGACGAACCGCTGGTCCGGTCCGGCCTGGCCGTGATCCTCTCCGCCGAACCCGACATCGAAGTGATCGGCGAGGCCGAGAGCGGCGCCCAGGCCGTCGCACTCGCCCGCACCCTGACACCCGACGTGGTGCTCACCGACGTCCGGATGCCCGCACTCGACGGCATCCAGGCCGCCCGGCGGATCCTCGACACGGTCGTCCCCGCTCCCCGGGTCGTGGTCATCACCACCTTCGAGAACGACGACAGCGTCCACGACGCGCTGCTCGCGGGGGCCGCCGGCTTCCTGCTTAAACGCTCCCGGCCGGAGGCCATCGTGCAGGCCGTCCGGCTGGCCGCGTTCGGCGACACCTTGATGTTCCCCGACTCGGTGCGCGACCTGGCACTCCGTCACCGCCGCGAGGCCACCCCGTTCGCGCACCCGCTCTCCGACCGCGAACAGGAAGTGCTGCGCCTGATGGCCGCCGGACTCGGCAACGCGGAGATCGCCAGGTCGCTGTTCCTCGGCGCGGAGACCGTCAAGACCCACGTCGCGAACATCCTCACCAAGCTCGGCGCCCGCAACCGCACCCACGCCGTGGTCATCGCCTACCGCTCCGGCTTCGTCGCCCCCTGACCGTCATCGCCTCCCCGGCGGCCGCCGACAGGACCGCCCCGAGCTCGGCGGTGAAGGTGAGCGGCCCGAGCGGCGTCCGGACGGTGGGCGCGGCGACGGGCACGCGTCGGCGGGGGAGGTGCGGCAGCAGCTCGGCGGTCATCGGCGCAGGCTGGCGGCGTGCGGTCGGCGCTGTCGCCCGGTTCCCCGGGTGTGCCGTCAGAGGTAGTCCTCCAGGCGGCCGATGGCGAAGCCCTCGGCGGTGGCGGTGTCGACGACGCGGCGCAGCATGTCGGACATGGTGCCGTTCCAGCCGGCGGCCGGGGCGCGGAAGTGGGTGAGGATGATGTCGCCGGAGTGGAGCACCTCGTCCGAGTAGCGGTACTCGAGGTGGTCGGGGAACGCCTCCTCGGTCCACAGCGCGACGGCCGTGACCCCGCAGGACGCGGCGGTGCGCAGGGCGGCGGGGGTGTATTCGCCGTACGGGGGACGGAAGAGGTAGGGGCGGGTGCCGATCTCCTCCTCCAGGCGGTCCTGCTGGTCGCAGATCTCGCGGCGGAGTGCGTCGGCGCCGAGACGGCGCAGGTCGGGGTGGTTGATGGTGTGGTTGTTGACGGACACGCCGCGGTCGTTCATGGCGCGGAAGTATCCGTAGTCGGAGCGGGCCAGGTAGTCGGAGACGAACACGGACATCGGCACGCCCAGTTCGGCGGCCATCTGGGCGAACTCCGGGTCCTTCTCGGCGCCGTCGTCCACGGTCAGGAACACCACGTTGTCCTCGGTGGGGACGCGGCGGACGACCGGCGGCAGGCCGTCGGCGAGGAGCACGTTCGGCCCCTCGGTGAGCTCCGGTTTCTCGGCGGGCGCGGCGGGCGCCGTCAGCGGAAGGGCGGCCAGGCCCCAGCGTCGGGCGGCCGTGAGCGCGGCCTCCTTCTCCCGCGACTGCCGCTCCGCTTCGGACAGTTGACCGTTCATCTCCTGTCCGGCCGCGCCCCCCGGGGCGGCGGCGGCCGGCTGGACGGCGGGCGGCGCGGCGGGGGCGGAGGCGGCGTGGGTGTCGCCGTCGTCCTGGGAGTGCAGGGCGGCGCAGCCGGTGGTGAGGGCGGCGAGCGCGGTGAGGGCGGCGAGGTGGCGGCGGTGCGAGGGCCTGCGGCCACGGTTCTTCGTCGGCATACCGGCCGATGATCCCCTTGTCGCACCATGAGTAATCGGTTCCTCACTCGGCCGGCGCACGTTCGCTCCTCGTCGGCCCCTCGTTCGGCGTGCCGTCGCACTGTCACCACTGTTCGAGCGCCCACGCGGGTCGTGCGCCCCCGTACGACCCTGGCGCGCCCTGGCGGGGGAGATGCGGTCGACGGGAAGATAGGGTCTTCGCCGCGTGCGCGGCGGTCGTCGTCAGGGGAGGAGTGGTTGCGATGGGTGAGCACGAGAAGCCCGCGCCGGACCCGGGCCAGGGCACCCCGCCGCCCGGGAACTCGGACGGGCAGGTACCGCCCCCGCCGCCAGGCACCGGCAAGCGGCGCAAGTAGGCGCGGTGGCAGAGGAATTGGACCTGCCGTCGTACCGCGACCGGCTCGACCGGACGATGGCGGAACGCGGCGCGTGGCCCGAGGGCTCGCCGTGGGTGCGTGACGCGGTGGCGGCACTGCCCCGGGACGGGTTCGCGCCCGGGCGCCTGTGGCGGTGGGACGGCCTGGCCTGGCAGCCCGTGGACCGGACGGCCGATCCGGCGGGCTGGGCAAGTGAGTTGTACCGTTCGCCGGACGAGGCCGCGGTGACGCAACTCGGCGACGGCCTGCCCACGTCGAGCCTGTCCTGCCAGGCCGTGGTCGCCGACATGGCGGACAGCCTGCGGCTGGAACCCGGGCAGCGCGTCCTCGAACTCGGCACCGGCAGCGGCTGGAACGCGGCACTACTGGCGCGGCGCGCCGGGCCCGGCCGGGTGGTCAGCGTCGAGGCGGACGCGGCTCTCGCCGCCGCCGCGGCGGAACGGCTCGCCGCCGCCGGCCTGGGCGTCGAAGTCCGCACCGGCGACGGCGACTTGGGCGCGCCCGGCGGGCCCCCGTTCGACCGGGTGATCGCCACCTACGCCGTCGAGGAGATCCCCTGGGCGTGGATCGAACAGACCGCCCCCGGCGGACGGATCGTCACCCCCTGGGGCCGCCTCGGCCACGTCGCGCTCACCGTCGCCGAGGACGGCAAGTCCGCCACCGGCTGGATGCAGGGCCTGGCCCGGTTCATGCCCACCCGCACCCAACACGCCCACCAGCAGCGGACGTTCGCCGAAATCCGCGGCACCGCAGAACCTGATCGCCGAGGCGCCACCGACCGCGACCCGGCCCAACTCGCCGACCCGTGGGGCCTGGGCTTCGCCCTGCGCGTCGCCCTCCCCGACCTGACCGTCCGCACCGGCCACGACCAGGACGGCACCAGCGCGTGGATCACCGACGGCCACTCCTCCTGGGCCGTCCTCTCCGCCCGCCCCACCGGCGGCGCCTGGACCACCCAGGGCGGCCCCCGCCGGCTCGCCGACGAACTCGAAACCGCCTGGACCGGATGGGAGACCGCCGGCCACCCCGGCGTCTACGACTACGGCCTCACCCGCACCCCCACCGAGCAGTACGCCTGGGCCAACGACCCTGACACCGGCCCCCGCTGGCCCGCGATCGGCTGCCCGCCGGGGGAGCGGCGCGGCCCGACGCCGGTGTGACGGCCGGGCAAGGCCTCCGGCTCAGCCCAGCGAGGCGGCGAACGCGCCTGCGGCGGCGTTCTCCGCGGACAGCATGATCTTCCCGCGGTGTCCCACCTCGACCTGGTAGAACTTCGGTCCGGTTGGCACCATCGGTACCAGCACGTGCAGCTTGCAGGTGGTCCCGACCCGCTTGGCGTCGGCCAGCGCCCCGACGGCGACCACCTGGCCGGTCGCGTCGTAGACCGTGACCGCGGTGCCTTCGGAGATGTCGTCGTACCCCCGCAATCCGGCACAGGAGCCGTCCTCGGTGGCGGCGTTCGAGCCCGTCAGCGACATCCAGCCGCTCAGCGTGAACACCTTCGGCGTCGACTGCCGCCCGGCTGAAGCCTGCTCGGAGCCGGAGAGCCACCAGGCCGCGCCGACGCCGCCCGCGCCGACGAGCACCCCCGCCACGCCGGCTGCGACCGGGAGCAGCCAGCGCCGCGTGCGAGCGGCGGGGGCGCCTGCGGTGGGCGGTTCTGCGGGCATGGGCGGAACGGTGACTTCGGCGAGGTTCTCTTCGAGCATGGGCCCGAGCGTCGCAGCTTCTTCACGAAGCCGGGGAAGCAGTGTCTGAACTGTGATGATCGACGTCGTGATGACCGCTGGTCCCGGCCGGATCCGGGGGGCGGCGGGTGGGTGTGGGGCCGCTAGGGTCTGAGGGTGATGCGTGAGTGGGTGGAGCGGGCGGTTCCCGGGCCCTGGTCGTGGCGGCTGGTGGTCCGCGAGGTGCTGGGCGGGCTCGTGGTGTGCGGGCTGGCGGCGCTGTGTCAGATGGCGGACGGCGGGACGTGGCCGACGGGGCTGGTGGTGGGCGCGGCGGGGGTGCTGTTCCTGCTGCGGCGGGGGCTGCCGGGGCCGGTGCTGGTGCTGTCGGCGGTGGGTGTCGGCGGGCCGAGCGGGTTCCTGCCGCTGCTGGTCGCGGCGGGGTACTCGGCGGGCCGCCGGATCACCAAGCCCTGGTACGCGCCGGTGGTCTTCACGATCGGCTTCGTGCTGAACTTCGCGGCGGGCGTGCTGCAGAACCGCCGCGACCACTTCCCGCTACCCGCGCTGCTCGGCATCTGCGTGGTCGGCTACCTGCTGCTGGGCGTGCTGCCCGCCCTGTTCGGCCGGTACCGGGCGCAGCGGACCGCGCTGCTCGACAGCCTGCGCGAACGCAACGAGCAGCTGATCCGGGAGCGCGTGATGATCGCCCATCAGGCGAGGCTGCGCGAACGCCACCGGATCGCCCAGGACATGCACGACAGCCTCGGCCACCAGCTCGCGCTGATCGCCGTGCACACCGGCGCGCTGGAGGTGGACCGCACGCTCGGCGAGCGGCAGCGCGAGGCGGTCGGGGTGCTGCGGCAGGCCGCGACCGGCGCGATGCGCGAACTGCGCCAGGTGGTCGGCCTGTTGAAGGAGGACTCGGCTCCGGCGGCGGGCGGCGTGGACGCGATCGACCGGCTGGCGGAGAACTCGCAGGCGGCGGGCACGAACGTGGAGCTGCGGCACGAGGGCGCGCCGCGCGAACTCGCCGCCGCCACCGGCCACGCCGCGTACCGGATCGCCCAGGAGGGCCTGACGAACGCGCACAAGCACGCGCAGGGCGCGCTGATCGTGCTGACGGTCCGGTACGAGCGGGACTCGGTGATCGTGGAGGTGGTGAACGGCCCCGGCGGGGACGGCACTTCGGCGGTGTCCGGCGGCCAGGGCCTGACCGGCCTGCGCGAGCGGGCCCGGCTGCTCGGTGGCGCGATACAGGCCACCGCGCAGCCGGACGGCGGGTTCCGGCTGACCGGACGGCTTCCGTACACCTCGGACGGGGCGCTGGCGGCGATCCCCGAGGAAGAGGAACTGCGGGAACTGGCCGGGGAGCTGATCGGCCCCGAGAAACGCCGCCGGAGCCCCGCGATGGGCTGCGCACTGGGCGCGGCCGCGGTGCTGGGCGTGGTCGCGGTGGTCGGCGTGATCGGCGTGCTGATGTTCGTCAGCTCGATGCGCGACGCCACCGTGTCGACCAAGCTGTACGACTCGGTGGAGGTCGGCCAGTCCGAGGGAATGGTGAACGCCCGGCTGCCGGTCGGCAGCGACTTCCTGACCGGCGACTTCAAGAAGTACGGCCCGCCGGTGCCGGACGGCGCGCACTGCCGCTGGTTCGCGGGTGACCTGAAGATCAGCACCGGCGACGGCCAGGACGTGACGCGGTTCTGCTTCAAGGACGGCCTGCTGCTCGAGAAGCAGCACTACCAGACCCGGCCGACCGACCGGCCCTCGTCCGGTGCGGGCGTCAACTCATCGGGATCCCCAGCTCCTTGATCCGCTTCGCGTGCTCGTCATGGATCCTGGCCAGGGCCTGCGGACGGAACGGGTCGTCGGCGGCGATCGCCGCCGCGGCCTCCAACGCCTCGTCCAGCAGGCGCAGTTGGATGTCACGGCGGAGCAATACCGGGTGGTGGCGGGTCAGTTCGATGGCCGCGAGGGCCAGCTTCGGCAGGTGCACCTGCGGGTTGTCCCGGGCCAGCAGGCGGTGCGCCCGGTAGGCCTGCCACGGGGTGGGGGCTTCGCTGCCGGCCAGCAGCACCCGGGCACGCAGGGCCATTTCCTGATCGACGTGTGCGGACACACGACTCCCATCAACTCGTCCAACGGGGGGAATGCGGACGAGTCTGCGCCCGAACGAACCGCTCGGACAAGGGAAAACAGCTGTGCTCCCGGTCCTACCGCGAGCGCCCGTGAACAGGCAGAATAGGGGTCGACACGCTGCCGGAGCCGGCGGCGGCGGCCAACCGGGCCTCGACCGCGTCGAGTTCGGCACACGCCTCGGCGCGCAGCGCGGGCAGCAGAGTGAGAGCGGCACGGGCCGCGTCCCGGTCGGGCTCCGGATCCCGGTGCGCCGCGGCGACGGCCTCGCGCAGCGGCAGCGTGGCCAGCGCCGTCTCCCACGCGGCGCGGTGCACGCCCGTCGCATAGCGGAACGTCAGGTACTCCAGCGGGCTCAGCGCCAGCGCGTCCTGGTCGGCCGGGCCGGCCAGTCGGTGCTCGGGCAGCAGCCAGGCAAACACCGTCGCGGGCCACCAGGTCGAACGCGCGGGCCAGGTCCGGCGCGCTGGAGCCGCGGGCGGTGGCGGTCGACGCGGCCGCCAACAGCCGCTCCAGCATGGCCGCTTCACGCGGATCGGCGGTCCGGTCCGGATGCTCCTGATCGGCGAGCAACTGCTCCAGGTGGTAGCGCTGCCCCCAACTGCCCACCGAGCGGTGCATCGCCCCCGCCCGGGTCTCCCGGATCGCGGCCAGCACCAGCGCCCGCGTGGTCAGATCACGCCGCACCGCGAACCGGTCCCCGTCCGGGAACAGCCGCTCCAGCGCACAGCGCACCGCGGCGACGGTCGGCCCGTCGTACCAGCGAAGCGTCCAGCGGTGCCCGGCCTGCTCGTACTGCGGCTCGATCGGGACGCGGAACTGCACGGACAGCCGGTCGGCGATCCGCCGCGCCTGCGGGCCGCGCTGCGGCCTGGGGGAGGGGGAGGGGGTGTGCATGGCCGGAGACTAGCCAGCACCCTGCGGGGCGGCGGGCGACGCGCGGGGCGGCTCAGCCGTTCGCCGCAGCGCCCGCAGCCGTCCGGGCCGGGGCCGCCACCGGACGCGGCGCGGGCACCCGCCGACCCGCCGCCACCTGCGAATTCACCGGCCGTGCGGCGGCGCGGCCGCACGGCGCGGTGAACTCGATCGCGGCCAGCCGGGCCGCCGACGCGCGCGGCAGCAGCACCACCGACGCCACCCCCGCCGGCAGCGGCGCATCCGCCGTGACCAGCGCGCGCAGCGCCGCACCCGCCCGGCGGTGGCGCGCGAACGCGTACCGCGACACCCGGCGGCCACGCCGTCGCTGGCCGTCCGCGGCCTGCGCGGCCGTGGCGTCCAGCAACAACAGGTGCAGCCGCCGCCCCTGCCGGTGCGCGGCACGGGCGATCGCCCGGCGCACCCACGGCAACGCCCCGCAGTCGTGCACCACCAGCGGCCCGCCCGCCCGCAACGCCGCGTGCAGCCGCAGATAGTGGGCGCCGCGCACCAGCGGCCGGTACAGCGCGTACGGAACGCCCGGCAGGGCGGCGGCGAAACGCTGCCGGGTGTGCTGGGAATCGATCACCCGGGCCCGGGCGCAGCGCGCCATCAAGGTGCTCTTGCCGCTGCCGGGCAGACCCGAGACCACCAGGACGTCGTTCGCCGGATAGGCCAGCACGGCCGGCGCCGGACGGTCCGTAAGATCGTGCCGGGCGTGCGGACGCAGCAAGTGATGCACACGGGCCCCCTCAAGAGTGTGCCAACGGAACGTCATGTCAACGTCATGCCCCGGGCATTGGGTTCCAGACCTGCGGCAATGCGCCTGTGACGCGGCTGTGGCCGTTCCCGGACACCCTGCACGCTTTCCGAACAAAGATCCGTGGCAGGGTGGACCGATGCGAACGGCCCCCACAGCACGCGCGTGAGGGGACAGAGGGGAATGGGTGGGCACAGATGAGGTTCTGCTTCCTGGTCGAGGAGCACTACCGCCACGACGGGATGCCGCTGGAGGTGGTCCACCACCTGCGGGCGGCCGGCCACCGGGTGGACGTACTGCGCCCCGGCGCCGAACTGCTCGACCTCGCCCGGCTGATACGCAGCGGCACCCATGACGCCTGGGTGCTGAAGACCGTCTCCGGCGGGCCCGGCCTCGGCCTGCTGGAATCCGCCGCCGCGGCCGGACTCACCACCGTCAACGACGCCCGGGCGATCCGGCCGGTCCGCGACAAGGCGCAGACCGCCGTGGTCGCCGCCCTGCACGGCCTGCCGATGCCCCGCACCTGGGCCGCCGCCGACCCTGCCGCGTTCGCCGCGATACCCGAACGGCACTACCCGCTGGTCGTCAAACCCGCCGACGGCTCCTCCGGGCGCGCCGTCCACCTCGTCCAGCACCCCTCCCAGCTCGCCGAGCTGGCGGGCACCTTGGACGGGGGCCCTTCGGGCGGGGGCCTGCAGATCGCGCAGCCGTACATCGCCAACGACGGACTCGACCTCAAGGTGTACTGCGCGGGCGGCGAGTTCTTCGCCACCCAGCGCACCTCGCCGCTGCACCCGCACCGGCCCGCCACCGAACGGCCCGTCCCGCTGCCCCGCGAAGTCGCCGCACTCGCCGCGCAGGTCGGCGAAGTGTTCGGCCTCGACCTGTACGGCCTCGACGTACTGATCGGACCCGACGGACCGACCGTCGTCGACATCAACGACTTCCCGAGCTTCCGGCAAGTACCGCACGCCGTCGAACGGGTCGCCGACGCCGTGGTCCGCCTGGCCCGCACCGGCTCCTCCTGGCCGACCCCCGACGCCGGTGCGCTGCTCACGCCTACCCCCGCCCCCGCCCCCGCGCCCGCCCCTGCGCCCGCCTCGGCCTCGGCCGCCCGGTGAGGGCGCTGCGCATCGCGGTCCTGGCCCGCGACCCCGACCACCCGCTGCTCGCCGCCACCCGCGAACTCCTGGCCGCAGACGGCCATTCGACGGTGCCGGCCGGCCAGGACGCGGACCTGCTGCTGCTCAAGGCACGCAGCGCCGCCGCGCTCCAACTCGCCCGCCGCTACGAACAGGCCGGCACCGCCGTGCTCAACTCCGTCGCCGCCACCGCGTTCTGCCAGGACCGCACGGCGATGGAACAGCGCGCCCGCCGCGCCGGCCTGCCGTTCGCGCCCACCGTCGCCGACGGCCCGCTCGGCGAACTCGGCTGGACCGGCCCCGTGGTGGTGAAGAGCAGGCACAGCCGGCGCGAAGACCTGGTGGCCCGGGCCGACACTCCTGAACAGTGGCAGGCATTGATCGATCGCTGGGCGCCCGAACCGGTCATCACCCAGCGGCCGATCGCCGGCGACGGCTGGGACCGCAAACTCTGGGTGGTCGACGGGCAGGTGTTCGCCGAACAGCGCCGCTCCGAACTCCACCCCGGCGGCCCCGCCCGCCGCCCCTGGACACCCGGCCCCGAAGAACGCGCCCTCGCACTCGCCGCCGGCGCCGCCTTCGGCCTCGAGGTGTACGGCATCGACCTGCTGCCCGGACCCGACGGCCCGATCGCCGTCGACGTCAACGCCTTCCCCGGCATCCGCCACCAGCCCGGCGCGCCCGAGGCACTGGCCGCACTCGCCGTCCGGGTTGCCATGGCCGCCGCAGACGGTCGAGACGCGGACGTGGGCCCGCCGCGGCTCGGGTCGTTGGCACGCGGCTGACCTGCGAACGCCGCCCGCCGGAGGCCCGGTTCCACCCGCGCCCTGCCCGACCGCGACGCCCCCGGCGACCCGTCGGTCCACCCCCACGGTCCAATCTGCGAGAATCGGGCGTCGAACGGGGGCCAACGGACGAGGAGGAACGCAGTGCGCGAGGAGGAACCGCGGTCGCGGCTTCCCCAGCTCCGGCTGGACGAACTGCTGGCCGAACTGCAGGCCCGGATCGACGTGGCCCGCGGTACTCGGGACCGGGTGCACAGCCTGCTGGAGGCCGTGCTCTCGGTCGGCCGGGAGCTGGAACTCACCCAGGTGCTGCGCCGGATCGTCGAGGCGGCAGCCGTCCTCGCCGACGCCAAATACGCGGCACTCGGCGTGATCGGCGCCGACGGCGACACCCTCTCCCAGTTCCTCACCGTCGGCCTCAACGAAGCGGAAATCGCCAAGATCGGCCCCTACCCCACCGGCAAGGGCCTGCTCGGCGAACTCATCCGCCACCCCGAACCGCTGCGCCTGGACGACCTCCGCGAACACCCGGCGTCCACCGGCTGCCCCGCCCACCACCCCGAGATGCGCACCTTCCTGGGCCTGCCGGTCCGGGTCCGCGACGAGGTGTTCGGCAACATCTACCTGACCGACAAGCGCGGCGCCGCCGGATTCGACGACGACGACGAATCGGTCATCGCCACCCTCGCCGTCGCGGCGGGCGTCGCGATTGACAACGCCCGCCTGTACGAGGAGGCGCAGCGCCGCCAGCGCTGGCTGACCGCCACCGCCGAGATCAACCGCCGCCTGCTGTCCGGCAGCTCCCGCACCCAGGTGGTCGAGCTGATAGCTCAGCGGGCGTGCGACATCAGCGGCGCCCGGCAGGCCGACGTGCTCACCGTGCTGCCCGACGGCAACGGCCTGCACATGGAACTCTCCCTCGGTGGCGACCTGACCGGCCGGGCCGGCGCGGACGTCCCGCTGGAGGGCACCATTTCCGGCGCGGCCTGCGCCCAGGGCGCGCCCGTGACCTCGCACGTCCTCGCCGAGGACCCGCGCTTCCCTGCCCGCGCCGACCGCTACGCGGGCCTCGGCCCCGCCGTCGCGGTGCCGCTGGGCCGGGCCGAGGGCCACACCGAGGGCGTGCTGCTACTGGTCCGGGCGAGCGGTGAACCGGAGTTCACCGAGCGTGAGATCGAACCGCTGCTGGCCTTCGCCGACCAGGCCGCGCTGGCCCTGGAGCTCGCCGAACGGCGGCGCGACGCCGAACAGTTGGCCGTCCTGGAGGACCGCGACCGGATCGCCCGCGACCTGCACGACCTGGCCATCCAGCGCCTGTTCGCCACCGGCATGACGCTGCAGAGCGCGTCCCGCTTCATCGACCACCCCGGGGCCTCCGACCGCGTGCTGCGGGCGGTCGGCGACCTGGACGAAACCATCAAGATCATCCGGTCGACGATCTTCGGACTGCGGGTCCGCGAGGCCGGTGCCGGCCAGGGCCTGCGCGCCCGCGCCGTCCACGTGGTCGAAGAAGCCCACTCCGCGCTCGGCTTCGCCCCCCGCCTCAGCATGGAGGGCCTGCTCGACACCGACGTCCCGCCCGCCGTCGCCGACCACCTGGTGGCCGTCCTCGGCGAAGCGCTCAGCAACGCCGCCCGGCACGCCAAGGCCGGCCGCGTCGAGGTCGCCCTCCAGGCCACCGGCAGCCAGGTCGTCCTCACCGTCCAGGACGACGGCGTCGGCATCCCCGCCCAGGGCCGCCGCAGCGGCCTGCGCAACCTCGAGGAACGCGCCCACTCCCTCGGCGGCACCCTCACCGTCACCGCCCCGCCCAACGGCGGGACCACCCTCAACTGGACGGCCCCACTGAGGCATTGAGGCCTCTGCGTTTCCGGAATTCGGTGGTCGGCGCTTGTGTAGTCCCTTCAGAATGATCTCCGCCAAGTGGCGTTGACGTTCGACCGAAGGGGAGCGTGGCTGTGACGATCGCGCACCAGCTGTATCTGGCGACCGAGGAACCGGCGGAGCAGATCGCCGCCAGGGTCAGCCGGCTGTACCGGGAGAAGGGCCTCAGCGAAGAGCCCCCCGCTCTCGGGGAGCTGCTCGACGTCTCCGGGGCCGCGACCGCGCGCGGGACGAGGATCCACGTTTCGGCTCGGTCGGGGTATCCGGTCGACACCGTCGACCGCGAGTTCGGGGTGCCCTCGAAGATCGAGCTGTGGATCGAGCCGGCCCGGTACGAGCCGTCCGGCCCGCAGGAGGAGGACATCATCGCGCTGGTTCTGGGCCTGCTGGCGGAGCTCCCGGTGGACGCGGTCCTCACCTACAACTACGAGACCGTCTGGCTGCTGCGGCGCGGGGAGGACCTCGTCCTGCACGAGGACTCCCTTATGTGGCCCGAGCACTGGCGGGCGATGATCGACGGGCCGTACCGGCGGGAGAGCCTTCGGTTCTGAGGCTCAAAGCAGCGCCTGTTCGTCCGGTTCCGCCGCCGCCCGTTCCGTCGACGCCCGTTCCGCTGCCGCCCGCGCTGTCTGCCGCTCGCGAGCCCACGCCGCCAGCGGCTGGAGCGCGTCGTTGAGGCGCGCGCCGTCCTCCGTCAGCGAGTACTCGACGCGGGGCGGCACCTCGTCGTAGGAGACCCGGCGCACCACACCGTCGGCCTCCAGCTCGCGCAGGTGGGAGGCCAGGACCTTCTCGGTGATGCCCGGCAGCAGTCGGCGCAACTCGCCGAAACGGCAGCACGGTTGCTCGTGGAGCGCCCACAGGATCAGCACCTTCCACTTGCCGCCGATCACCTCCATCGCGGCGTCGATCCCGCAGACGTGTCCCTCCGGCGTACCCGGTCGGTTCAGCGTCGTCATGCCCCACCCTCCTGACCTGCTCACTCACCCCGGGGTAACCACCCACTGCCAAGTGCGTACTTGATCACTTCCGGGTCCTGGACCAGCCTAATCGGCATGGCACAGAACACTGTTGAGAACACCACCACCACCGCTGACCGCACCCCGGTGACTCTGCTCGGCCTCGGCACCATGGGCACCGCACTGGCCCGCACCTGGCTTGCCGCCGGCCACCCGCTCACCGTCTGGAACCGTACCCCCGCCCGCGCCGAGGCCCTCGCCGCCGAGGGCGCGAAGGTCGCCGACGCCGCCGCCGAGGCGGTCGCCGCGAACAGCCTGATCGTCGTCTGCCTGCTGGACGACACCTCGGTCGGCGACGTCCTGGCCGGGACCGACCTGACCGGCCGGGACGTCGTCAACCTCACCACCAGCACCCCCGCCCAGGCCCGCGCCCGCGCCGAGTGGGCCCGCGAGCGCGGCGCGCGCTACCTGGACGGCGGCATCATGGCCGTCCCGCCGATGGTCGGCATCCCGCAGGCCGGCGGCTACGTCTTCTACAGCGGCTCGCACGACCTGTTCGACCGCCACCGGCCGACCCTCGCCGTCCCGCTCGCCACCACCTACGTCGGCGAGGACCCGGGCTTCGCCGCCCTGCACGACGTCGCCCTGCTCAGCGCCATGTACGGAATGCTGGCCGGCGCCGCCCACGCCTTCGCCCTGATCCGCAAGGAGAACATCGACCCCACCACCCTCGCCCCCCTCCTCGCCGACTGGCTCACCGCGATGGCCCCGTCCGTCCACCAGACCGCCGACCACCTCCGCACCGGCGACTACACCACCGGCGTCGTCTCCAACCTCGCCATGCAGGTCGCCGGCACCCCTACCTTCCTGCGCACCGCCGAGGAGCAGGGCGTCAGCCCCGAACTCATCACCCCTTACTTCGAGTTGATGCGCCGCCGGCTGGCCGGGGCCAGCGGGGAGGAGGATCTCACGGGCGTGATCGACCTGCTGGCACGCTGACCGGCCGAGGCGGACCGTTCAAGGCGGGCGCGTTGAGTGGGTGGCAAGTGGGCGGCAATCGGGCGAACGTACGGTCGGGGCTCATACCGGGACATCGCACACCGGGCGGTCCCGCCGGCCGTGGAGAGAGGCCTGATGCTACGCAAACTTCCGATGGCGGTCGTGTCACTACTGACGTTGGTGGCGTCGTTCCTGGTCACCGCGCCCGCCGTGCACGCGGCCAGTCCGTGTGATGCGCCCGAGCCGCCGCCGTCCTGCAACACGCCCCCGCCGGATGGCGGGTCGGGGACGCCGCCGACGCCGAGACAGGTGCCGTACAGCTATCCGGAGTCGTTGACGCTCAGCGGCTGGTGCGTGGACGTGCCCAATGGGTCGCCGGTCACCGGGAACGTGATCCAGATCTGGGGGTGCAACAACTCCGGTCCGCAGCGGTGGATTTCGCGGCCGGTGGGGAACGGGGTGTCGTGGGTGAACGTCGGCTCGGGGAAGTGCCTGGACGTCAAGTGGGGCGCCTCGGCCGACGGCACCTCCGTCTGGCAGTGGGACTGCAACGGGACGCCCGCGCAGGTGTGGCGTGACGAGCCGTCGCCCTTCGGTGGCCGGCAACTGGTCAACGCGGGCAGCGGGAAGTGTCTGGACGTCCCGAACGCGGACTTCCGTTTCGGCAACCCGCTGCAGATCTGGGACTGCCACGACAGTCCGGCCCAGCGGCTCGGCCGCCAGGCGGTTCAGCCGTGGCCGGGCTCGCGGCTGCGGCCGATCTACGCGATCGCGCACAACCTCAACTCCGCGGACCGGGTCGGTTCGGCGCTCGACGCCGGATACAACGCCATCGAGGTCGACGCCGCCAACCACGCGTACGGGGGCTGCTTCGTCGACAACTGGGAATGGGTGGCGTGCGACGTCGGCAACCCGGCGTCCGAGAACGTCGACAGCGGCAACGTGGACCGCAAGCGGGTGTCGGCGATCTTCGACGAGATGGCCGCCCAGCGCCGCGCCGGACGCAACCTCACGCTGGTCTGGGTCGACATCAAGAACCCCGAGAACCGCGACCTCGGCACGCTGAAGGCGCTGGCCAGGGACAAGCTGGTGGCGAACGGCATCCAGGTGATCTACGAGGTGACCTGGGGCAACGACAAGCGCACCCTCTGGGACGACGTCAAGCGGGACCTCACCCCGTCCGAGGGCGTGATGGTCACCGGGACGTACCAGGACGCCAGCATCGCCTTCTCCTACAACGGCGGCGGCGTCAACTTCCAGCACCGGCTGGTCGACGACGGCTCCGCGATCTTCGCCACCGCCGTCGGGACCTGCGGCAACGACGGCAGCGACAAGGTCGCCGGCCTGAAGCAGAGCACCGCGATCCGTGACTCCGGCTATCTGACGGGCGTCTTCTCCTGGACCATCGGCTCCTCCTCCGGCGCCGCCGCATGCGCCGCCCGACTGCTCGGCGAGGCGGGCGTGGACGGCCTGATCGCCGGCTACAAGCTCAACGACTACCAGCGCTCCGGCGATACCGACCAGGCCGTGAAGAACATCACCGACTGGGTCAACGCCCACACCGACCGGGCACGCCTGGCGACGATCCAGGACACGGTCTTCGCCTGAGAGCCGCCGGAAGCCCGCCCCCGGGAAAGATACCCCCGGGGGCCGGCCTTTCGTCGCCCCACCACTCGCCCGGCGGTAGTAGCTGTGGCAGCACGGCCGCTCCCAACGGGTCAGCCGCGCCGCCGGCACCCGGGCGCGGTCCGCCTGTGGGAGGAGGCCGGATCCGCCCGGGAGTGGACGTGCTGATCCGCTCCCGGGCGGACGTCAACCACCGTGCCTGAAGCCTAAGTTCGGGGACATGACCAGTTTCCGCCGCGCGGCCGTGACCGCCGCGCTTGCCCTCGTCCTGCCGCTGCCGGTCGTCGCTGCGGCTCCCGCCTTCGCCGCTGCCCCGCCGGTGTCCGCCGCCGCCCCTGTGGCGGCCGGGTTCTCGGCCTCGCTGCCGCGCCCGACCGGACCGTACGCGGTCGGGCGGGACCTGCTGCACCTCGTCGACCGGAACCGCCAGGACCCGTGGGTGCCGTCGGCGGGACCGCGGCAGCTGATGGTGTCGATGTACTACCCGGCCCGGGCCGGGAGCGGGACGCCCGTGCCCTACATGACCACCGAGGAGGCCCGGCTGCTGCTGGAGAGGAAGACGCCGACCGCCCCCATTCCACCCGAGGCGGTGGCCGGCGTCGGCACCTGGGCGCGGGTGGACGCGCGCCCGGTGGGCGGCCGTTTCCCGCTGGTGCTGCTCTCGCCCGGATTCACCTTCCCCCGGGCCCTGTTCAGCAGCGTCGCCGAGGACCTGGCCAGCCGCGGCTACGTGGTGGCGCTGATCGACCACACCTACGAGTCCACGGGCGTCACCTTCCCGGACGGCCGGACGCTCCCCTGCGCGATCTGCGACCAGCCGCCGGAGGGCGGGCTGCCGGCCATCGCCGAGAGCCGGGCGAAGGACGCCTCGTTCGTCATCGACCGGCTGACGTCGGACAGTTCGCCGTGGGAGCGGGCCCACCTGATCGACCACCGGCGGATCGGCATGGCCGGGCACTCCATCGGCGGTGACGCCGCCGCCGTGACCATGGCCAACGACCGCCGGGTGCGGGCGGGCGTGAACATGGACGGCACGTTCTTCGCGCCCGTCCCGGCCGGCGGCCTCGACGGACGGCCGTTCCTGCTGTTCGCCGCCGGGGTGCACGACGACCCGGGCACGGACCCCAGCTGGGACGAGGCCTGGTCCCGGCTGGACGGCTGGAAGCGCTGGCTCACCGTCGCCGGAGCCGACCACGGCACCTTCAGCGACCTGGAGCTGCTCGCCAAGGCCGCGGGCATGCCCGGCAAGCCCGGGGCGATCGACCCGGTGCGCGGGCTGGCGGTCACCCGGACGTACCTCGCCGCCTTCTTCGACCTCCAGCTGAAGGGCAAGCCGCAGCCGCTGCTGGACGGGCCGTCCCCGGACCAGCCGGAGGTGTCCGTCCAACTCCCTTAGCGCACGCGGTCGGTGTCCCCGTTCGGCGCGCTCAGCCGGACGGGGACACCAGGCCCGCGTCGTAGGCGGCGATGACCAGGTGGATGCGGTCGCGGGCGTCCAACTTGGTCAGCAGGCGGGCGACATGGGTCTTGGCGGTGGCGGGGGCGATGAACAGTTGCTCGGCGATCTCGGTGTTGGACAGGCCGCGGCCGACCAGGGTCAGCACCTCGTGTTCGCGTTCGGTGATCCCCGGCAGGCTGCGCTTCGGCGGGGCCGGGGTGAGCCGGTCGGTGAGGCCGGTGAGGTCGGCGATCAGGCGGCGGGTGACGCTCGGCGCGATCAGCGCGTCGCCGGCGGCGACCACGCGGATCGCCGCGAGGATGTCCGTCAGCGGCATGTCCTTGACCAGGAAGCCGCTCGCTCCGGCCCGCAGGGCGCCGTAGACGTTCTCGTCGTCGTCGAAGGTGGTCAGCATCAGCACCCGCACCGGCGGGTCGGCCGCGCCGGCGCCCGCGGTGAGCAGCCGGGTGGCCTCGATGCCGTCCATGCCGGGCATCCGGATGTCCATCACCACGACGTCGGGGCGGACCTCGCGTGCCCGTTGGACGGCCTCGGCGCCGGTGGCCGCCTCGCCCGCGAGTTCCAGGCCGGGGGAGTGGGTGATGGCCATGCCCAGCCCGGCGCGCACCAGTTCCTGGTCGTCGGCGAGCAGTACCCGGACGGCGGGTGCGGAGTCTGTGTCGGGGGCGATCATACGGGCAGCCTAGCGGCGACCCGGAAGCCTCCCCCGGGGCGGGAGTTGGCGCTGAACCGGCCGTTCAGCAGGGCGACCCGCTCGCGCATTCCGGGGATCCCGTAGCCGGTGCCGGCGGTGCTGCCGGCGCGTCGGCCGGGTGCACCGCGCTGGCCGTCGTCGAGCACTTCGATGGTCAACTCCCGCTCCTCATAGGCGATGTGGACCTCGCAGCGGTCGGCGCCCGCGTGCCGCAGGACGTTGGTGACCGACTCCTGGACGATCCGGAAGGCGGCCAGGTCGATCTCGGGCGGCAGCGGGCGCGGCCGTCCCTGCCGGCGCACGTCCACCTCGACGCCGGCCTGCGCCATCGTCTCCGTCAACCGGTCGATGGCCTCAAGTCCCGCGAGCGGTGGGGCGATCGAGGGGTCCTCGCCGCCGGTCTCGGCGTGCCGCAGCGAGACCAGCATCCGCCGCAGGCCGGACAGTGTCTCGCGGCTGGTGGCCTCGATGGCGTCCAGGGCCCGGCGCGCCCCGGCCGGTTCCACGTCCAGTACCAGGCTCGCCGCGCCGGCCTGGATCGCGATCACCCCGATGCTGTGCGCCACCACGTCGTGCAACTCCCGGGCGATCCGCAGCCGTTCGACGGTGATCGCCTGACGGGCGGCGTACGTGCGCAGGTCCGCGCTGTACCGGTGTTGCTGGCGTACCGCGTTGCCGACCGCCCACGGGATCGCGATGCCGGCCGCGAACGCCGTGGCGGTGCTCGCCAGGTCGCTGAGTTCCGGCGCGTCGTGCCGGACCACCAGCAATTCGCCGAACCAGACGGCGAATTCGGTCACCCCGGCGAGTACGGAGACCCGGCCCGGGCGGACCGCCGCGAGGTAGCCGAGCAGGACGTTCAGCGCCATGAACAGCGGCCACGTCCGCTCGCCGAGCGCCAGCACGACCACCGATTCGGCCAGCAGCACCCCGAACACCTGGGCCGGCCGGCGCCGGGCCCAGCAGACCGGCAGCGCCAGCGCCACCGCGAGTGCCGTCCGTGGGACGAGGTCCACCAGGAAGCCCGGGTGCCGGAGTCCGAACGACGGGGCCATCTCGAACGTCGTCGACATGAACAGCAGCAGCGCCAACTGCCCGGCTGCGCACCAGCTCAGCGCAGTCCAGACCCCCGACGGAAGTCGCCTCAGCCACGGCGCGCGCGGCACATCCCGATCCATGCGGGTGATGGTAGCCAGCCGTCCCGCCGCCGGCGTCCGCCCGTGGGCATACATCCGCAGGTGGACGGCGGCAGGGCGGTCACAGGTCGAAGAGCTTCGCGGCGTTGTGGTGGCAGACCGCCCGCAGCCAGTCGGATCCGAGGTCCAGCCGTTCCAGGGCGCGGAGTTGATGCAGATAGGGGTAGGGGATGTTCGGGAAGTCGGTGCCGAGCAGGACGCGGTCGCCGAGGTCGGCGAGCCGGGTCAGGGCGGGCCGGGGGAAGGGCATGAAGCTCTCGGTGAAGTCCGTGAACGCCATGGTGGTGTCGAGGTGCACCTGCGGGTAGCGCTCGGCGAGGTCCAGGAACTCCTGGTACTCGGGCATGCCCAAGTGGGCGACGATCAGCCGCAGTTGGGGGTGGCTGGCGAGCACCCGGGCGGCCGACTCGGGACCGGTGAACCGGCCGGGCGCGGGCCCGGAGCCGCAGTGCATCACCACCGGGACGCCCGCCTCCGCCAACATCCCCCACGCCGACCGGAGTTGCTCGTCCGCCGGATCGTAGTCGCCGACCTGCACATGCGCCTTGAACACCCGGGCCCCCGCGTCGAGGGCCTCGCGGACGTACTCCCCGGTGTCCGGCTCGGGGTACAGCGTGGCGGTGTGCAGGCAGTCCGGGGTGCGGCGGGCGAAGTCGACGGCCCAGTCGTTCAGCCAGCGGGCCATGCCCGGCTTGTGCGGGTAGAGCATCGAGGTGAACGCCCGGACACCGAACTCCCGCAGCACGGCCGTGCGTTCGGCTTCCTCGGTGCGGTAGGTGATCGGCCAGGCCAGGCCGCCGACCAGTGGCCCGTTGGCGTCGAAGTACTCCCACACCTTGCGCAGCACCCGTTCGGGCATGAAGTGGGTGTGGACGTCGATCAGCCCGGGCAGCCCGAGCCCGCCCCAGAACCGGCGCACCTCGTCCGCCTCCGCGCGGAACTCCTCGCCCAACGGCTCGACACTGTGCGGCTCGTGGAGTGAACTCACCTGAACTGCCCCTCTCGTGAACATGCGGAACATGCGGAACATGCGGAACGCGCGAGACGCGCGAGACGCGCGAAACCGGATCAGCGTATGCCGCTCCCGTTTCCGGCCCGCGCCCGCCCTCGGCTCCCCTTCCCTCGACCACCAGGGCCCGGAACCGTACGACGGTCGGACGGGGATCCAGGCGTCCTTCGTGCGGCCGCGCCCTGTGCGGACCAGCCCGCCTGGCAGGCGGCCGCAGACCCTCCGACCATGGACCCTGTGCGTCGCTGCACCGCGCAGCCGGCATCGCCACTCCCGTCCGGAGACCAGCGGAGGAAGCATGACCACGACCCCCGGAGACCCGACCGCCGATCAAGTCGTCGCGGCGCCCACCTATCTGGCGGACATCCGGTTCTTCTTCCGGCCCGAGGACGTCGACCACATGGCCGCCAAGGGGATCGAGCTCGGAACCTACGACGGGGTGAGGAAGAACGGGCTCGCCATCCTCGCGCAGACCTCTCCGCCGAACGCGCAGATGCCCCCGGACCAGGCCGGGAAGTGGAGCGCCGATCGCGTCCAGACGTTCAAGAACTGGATCGTCAACGGCTACCCCCTCGGTACGGCGACGGGCGGCGGGCCCCCGGCGGGCGGCCCGGCCCCGACCAGGCTGCGCAAGGACGTCACCACACTGACCGACGCCGAGTTCACGCTGCTGAAGACCGCGTTCAGCGGCCTGATGGCCCGCGACCCGGCCGCGGCGGACAGCTACTTCGTGCTGGCCGGGCAGCACGGTCTCCCGGAGAGCTGGTGCCTGCACCACGAGGACCGGTTCAATCCCTGGCACCGCCAGTACCTGATCAACTTCGAGGACGCGCTGCGTTCCGTCCCGGGCTGCGAGACGGTGACGCTCCCCTACTGGGACATCACGACCGCCCTGCCGGACCGGCTCCAGCACCCGCCGCTCGACCAGTACGTTCTGCCGGCCGATCCCGGCGCCAACGCGACGCCGCAGCCCGTCACCGGGTACTTCCCGTACACCACCCAGCGGTTCCCCGTCGCGACCATCACCCAGAACATGCAGGACTTCGGGGTGCCGGACGACATCACCACCTCGCTGGCCCAGTCGCTGTGGGGCGCGTACAACGTCAACGGGTACCAGGACTTCTCGATCCAGGCCCACGACGGCGGCCACGGATCGATCGGGCCGACGATGGCCGACCAGAACGTCTCATCGTTCGACCCGGTGTTCTGGTTCTTCCACTGCAACATCGACCGCCTCTGGCTGAGCTGGCAGACCCGCGCCCAGGCGACCACACTGACCGGCTTCCGATCCACTCTGGGTACCGACACCGGCTGGCTCACCGCGCCGTTCAACGCACTGCCGCCGTTCACCACGACCGCCGACCAGACGATCGAGACGACCGTCTCGTACGACCGGCTGGACGTCCCCGGCCCCGCGGAGCGTGTCATGGAGAACCTGTCCGGGAGCACCGACGCCGCCAGCCCCTTCGCGTTCCGCAGCACCGACCCGGTGTCGGTGCGGGTGAAGGGCATCGACCGGCTGAACATCCCCGGGTCGTTCGTCGTGACGCTGCTCGCCGACGGCGCGCCGGTCGCGAAGCGCTACTTCTTCCAGCCGAAGATGCCGCGGAAGTGCCCGACCTGCGTGAAGCACGGCATCATCAACCTCGACTTCCGAATGCCGCAGGAACAGATCCAGGACCGGACGCTGTCCGTCCGCATCGACGTGCCCGGGCACTCCGAGGAGGTCGGCACCGCGTTCCCGCTCGCGCAGGCCGGCAACCCGACCGTCAACGCGCGGCTGCTGGTGCAGGACGCGTAGCCGGTGGCGGCGCGGGCGGCGGACGGGAGGTTCCGGTGCGGGAGCCCGTGATCGCCACCGCCCTGCTGATCGCCCTGACCGGCTGGTGCGCGGTGCACGGCGTGTCCGGCATCGCGGCCGGCCGGTGCGCGGACCGCCGGCTGGAGGCGGCCGAGATCGTGATGGCGCTCGCGGTGGTCGCGATGATGGCACCGGCGTTCGACCCACTGCCGCAGGGCCTGTGGGCGGCCCTGCTCGCCGCGTCCGCGGCCTGGCCGGTACGCCGAAGCCCGGCACCCGCCGGGCGTCACCAGGAGCGCCACGCGGTGCCGCCCGGTGCCTGGGCGCACCACGCCCACCACGTCGTCGGCGCGTCCGCGATGGCCGCCCTCGCAGTGGCTCCGAAGCACCACCACGCCGGCGGCACCGGTGTCCACCAGGCCGCTCATGCCGCGGTGCCGGCCTGGACGCTGCTCCTCCTGGCGACCTACTTCCTCGGGTACGCCGCCGTCGGAGTCGCCGCCCTCCTGCTGCCCCGCCCGGCCATGGGCCGCCACCCGGCCCGTGACCGCGCACCCGGGCCGCCCGCCCTGCTCCGCCTGGTTTCGGCGCGGCGCACGGTGATGGCCATCGGCATGTTCTACATGCTGGTCGGCATGAGCTGACCCCCGGCAAGGCCCCGCCGCCGGAGGGGTGCTCAGTCGGCGGTCAACTCCTCGAGGTCGGCGAGGAGTTCGGAGGCGGTGACGGCGTCCAGGTCGGCGAAGCGCTCGCCGCACTCGCGGCGGGACCGGTAGTAGTCGCGGGCCCGGGTGTCCAGCCACACCGTGCTGAAGGTCTGCTCGGGGAACTCCGTCACCACGCTGACATAGATGCCCGGTTCGAGCGCGATCACCAGGTGCCGGCCGTTCGGCAGCGGCTTGTGGAACCAGCGCTCGACCCCCGCGTCCTCGGGGGTGCCGCGCTGCCAGCCGCGCTTGGTCATGCCCAGCAGACGGCCCACCGGTATCTTCGCTCCCTCGAAGCGGTGCAGCCGGTGCCCGGCGGCCTCCTCCGCCGTCAATACGGCCGTCGGACGGGCGAGTTGGCGGAACGGCTGGAGCAGCCCGTGGCCGGCGAAGAGCGCGGACCAGGCGGGAACGTCGAGGTACAGGGGGTGGGCGAGGCGGACGACGGCGTCCTCGGGGAGCGTGAACGCCTCGTCGCGGACATCGGCGAAGGCGCCGTCCTCGGCGACCCGGAACGCGGTGTCCGCCGTGCTCCAGACGAGCCGGCGGACCAGGTGCCGGAGCAACGGGTGATCGACCAGCAGGGTACGGAACTCGGCCGCCGACCAGGTCCGTCCGGCGACCATCGCGGCTTCCAGGCGCTGGATCTGCACGCTCGCCAGCGCCCGGACGTCCTTCTTCAGCGCGGCGAAGCGCTTGCGTCCGGCCGGCGCCAGCTCCGGGTCGTCCTGGGCACCGGGCACGGGCAGATCCTTGCGGCGCTTGCCGTCCGCGTCCAGCACGAACGGACGCAGCTGCTCGTCGAACCCGACCGTGAACGTTCGCGCACCATAGTCGACGACCGTCGTACCGTCCGCGTCCAGCCCCAGATCGGGCACCAGCCGGTCGCCGAGCTGCTCGCCCGTCAGGCCCAGCGCCTCCGCGATCTCGGCGACCTTCTCCTGCGCCCGCGACTTCAGCGCCTTGAACTTCACCCGCTGCCCGATGCCGTGCAACTGCATCAGCGCGACGTCGCTGCCGATCCCCGCCAGCACGTCCAGGCCCTCCACCGCGCGGTGGTGCGCACCCGCACCCGGCCACTCGCGCAGCACCGGGGCCAACCGGCGCGCGGTTTCGTCGTCGCCCCACTCGCCCAGCACGAACAGCGCCCAGCTGTCCGCCGCGGGCATCCCCGCCTGCCGCCACTCCTCGAACAGCGCCCAGCCGAACTCCGCCGCCGACTCCGGCCGCAGCAGATCAGCCACCAGCGGCAGACCCGGATACGGCTCGCGCAGCTTCGACAGCGACATCATGGTGACCACGTGCCGCACCGCGGACCGCGGCAGCGCCGCACCGGAACGCAGCACCAACTGCGGCAGCGCACCGAGCAGCAGCCAGTCCGGGAACTCCGGCATCTTCGCCGGCAGCGCGTTGACCAGCGGGTCCGCGCTCAGCGCCGCCGCCACCACGGCCGCCGGCGCATCGCCGTAACGTTCCTGCACCGCCGCCAGCAGGACGTCCACGCCCTGCTGCGCCGCGACCAGCCGCAGCGCGCTCTCGGCGGCCAACCGGGCCCGGCCGGCCTTGCCGACCGCGTTCGGCACCAGCAGCAGCGCACCCTCGACGCCGTGCCGGACGAACCACGAACGAGCCGTCGCCCGCTGCGACTTGAGGCGCACCAGGGCGTCCGCCATCACCCCGGCGACGGTGACGTCGCGGAACGGCAGCAGCAGCGGCACCACGTGCCCGGGCTGGGCCGCCGCACCGTCGCGCAGCAACGGCAGCGCGGCCAGGCCGAACCTGGCGACCACCGGGCGCAGCGACTCCGCCGCGTTCCAGTACTCGCCGGGCCGCCAGCCCTCCAGGTACTGGCCCACGATCTCCTCGGGGCCGTGCGCCAGCAGTTCCGCGCCGTACCAGAGGCCGCCGGCCTCCCTCAGCCGGATCTCCGCCTCGGCGGCCCAGTCGAAGCCCGGACCGAAGGTCCACGGGGACTGCGTGTCCTCCCGCCACTGCTCCGACTCGCCTTCCGTCCACAGGAGTTGGGCGGTGCCGTCGGCGGTGACCCCGGTCAGCACCTTCGGCTTCCGGGCGGGACGCGGGCGCAGCCACGGCGGCGAGGTCAGCAGCTCGGGCAGTGCGGCGGCCTCCGCCTCCGGCAACTGCTGCTGCGTGTTGCTCAGCGAGGCGACGAACTCGGCGGTGTCGGCGTCGAGTCGCGCCAGCACCTCGGGCAACTGCGAACGGAGCGAGCCGAGGTGACTGACCAGCAACTGCCGTGCGATCGCGGCCTCCGCGCCGACCCGCTGCCGCGCGAACTCCGCCAACAGCCGCACCGCGCGCACCGGGAAGCGGCGCATCGCGTGCAGCAGGCCGGGGCGGACGTGGCGGACCTCGATCCGGTCGAGCAGCAGCCGGAACGCCCGGTCGCCGGGGAACTCGGCTATCTGGAGGGCGAGTTGACGGATCTTGTCGAGGTCGTACTGGGTGTCCAGGGCGCGTCCGAACAGCGGCACGCATGCGGGGCCCACCGCGTCGGCCAGGGTGGGCAGTTGGCTCGGCGGCCAGTTCATCCAGCGGCGGAGCGGCGGCTGCTGGGCGATCTGCGCGACCTGCTTCGCCGTGCCGACCGAGTGCAGCAATTGGGCGACCGAAACCTCGCTGATCTTTCCGAACCCCGACAGGTCGGCCAGGCATTCGTCCACCCAGCCCGGTACCTCCGGGGCGAGGAACGCGGTCGCCGCCCGGCGGTCCCGCCGGGTCCGGATCGCCGCCAACTCGGCCAGCACGGAACGGTATTCGGGCTCGTCGGCGAGCGCCAGCGCCCGCCGCACCCCCTGCGCCAGCGTGAACGCGAACTCCGCCCCACGCAGCTCCCGGCGGCCCGATCCCTCCGAGATCAGCCCGGCCCGGTGGTGGTTGGGCCGGGCGCAACTCGAGTCGAACTCGAAGGACGCCACCGTGGCGCGGGCCGCGAAACCCAGCCCGAACCGGGCGATCCAGGAGTCCAGGACCTCCTGGATTCCGCCCTTCTGCCAGGTCTCGCGCAGCATCGCCGCGACCGCCGCGGCGCCGATCGCGTCCGGCATCCCGCGCAGGTGCGCGCGGGCGGCCCGCACCAGGTACTGCTCGGAGTTGGCGTCGTCGAGCACCCGCTCGATCCAGGTCTCGTTCTTGGCGATCCGCAGCAGCTCCAGCTCCTCGGCCGCCGCCGCGTCCACCACCGGCCGGGCCGGCCCGGCCGGCACCCCGCCGCCACGGCGCGGCACCACCAGCGGGTACCAGGACTCCGGCAGCACGAAAGCGTCCTCGTCCGGCAGTTTGGCGAACTCGGCGTCCCCGGCGCCCTGTTCGACGGTCTCGACGTTCTGCTCGACGTCCTGCTCGACGGCCGCCAGGCTCTTGACGGTCTGCGCAGCCTCGGCGGACGGCGTCGGCGAGGAGGCCGGAGCGGTCGGAGCCTGAGCGCCCCCCGTCTCCCGGTACCCCTTGCGCTCCTTCCCGGCGATCTGCTTCGCGAGGTGCGCCTCGGCGGCGGCCGGGTCCGCGAGTTCCTTGACCTGGAGGCGTCCCTCGGTGCCGATCCGGCCGTAGCGGACCTGCACGGACGCGCCGTCGGTCGCCGCCTCCCAGAACTTCGACGAACCGTCCCCGACCAACTCCCAGCGCCGCACTGCCCCTCCAGACATGCCGATGGCTCCGGGCGGCCGCCGTGATCGTCCGGCCGCCCGGTGGGAACCCTAGCGAGCGGTTCCGACACCACCCCTGGTGGCGCGGAACCGCAGGGGAATCAGGCGCCGCGCTCCGAGGAGGGCGCGGACAGCGTCTGGGTGGCGATGACCGCGGCCTGCACCCGGCGCTCGACGCCGAGCTTGGCGAGCAGGCGGGAGATGTGGTTCTTGACGGTCTTCTCGGCGAGGAACACCCGCTCGCCGATCTGCCGGTTGGTGAGTCCCTCGCCGATCAGTGCCAGGATCTCGCGCTCCCGCTCGGTCAGGTTGGGGAAGTCGGGGGCGGGCGCCGGGGCCTCGCCGCGCAGACGGGCCATCAGGCGGGTCGCCGCGCCCGGGTCGAGCATGGACTGACCGGAGGCGACGGTACGGATCGCGGTGACCAGGTCGGTGCCGCTGATCTGCTTGAGCACGTAGCCGGCCGCGCCCGCCATGATCGAGTCGAGCAGCGCCTCCTCGTCGTCGAACGAGGTGAGCATCAGGCAGGCGAGTTGCGGCATCCGTGAACGCAACTCCCGGCACACGGAGACCCCGTCGCCGTCGGGCAGCCGCATGTCGAGCACCGCGACGTCCGGGCGCAGCGCGGGCACCCGGGCGAGGGCCTGTTCGACCGTGCCGGCCTCGCCGACCACCTCCAGGTCGGGCTCGGAGTCCAGCAGGTCGTGCACCCCGCGGCGGACCACCTCGTGGTCGTCCAGCAGGAACACCCTGATCGGCGCCGATCCCTCGGACATGGCAGCAACTCTCCTCGCGCAATTCGCGGACGTCAGGGCCGGAGCCCGGACGCAGACACCCTGCAGTCTGCTAAACCGTACCCGGGGGCCGGGAGGGGGACCCGCCTCCGACCGGCCCCGAAGCAGGGCCGGTCGGCCCTTGACGGCGATGCTCGGACGTGCCTGAACCGTTGAGGTGTCGTCGCTCGGTCGTCGCTCGGTCGTGCCTCGGTCGTCCGTCGCTCGTCCGTCGGTCGCCCGACGGTCGCCCCGGTTCGTGCCCGACCGGGCGGGCAAACAGTGGGCCAAGGCCGCCCCAAGGGGACGTCAAGCAGCGGGGACCGGTCCCGACCTGGGCAGATGGGGGACGTTACGCTCCAGCCTGCCCTGGACGGTGGCGGAGGTGACCTACATTGACGTGGGAGTCCGCCCGGTGGGCCGGATCGTCCGGCGGCCCGGGGCTACCGACCTCGCGACAGGAGCAGCACAGTGGTCGATTCCGCCCCCGCGGACGCCGGCTCGGCGCGCGAGCGCCTTCGGGCCTGGCTGCTGGAAGGCCTGTCGGACATGGCCAAGCAGCACCCCGGCCCGCACGCCCAGGCCACCGACCAGCAGCACGGGCAGCGCTGGTGGCGGGTGATGTGCCTGACCGGCCTGGACTACTTCTCCACCCTCGGCTACCAGCCCGGCATCGCCGCCCTCGCCGCCGGCCTGCTCTCCCCGATCGCCACCATCGTGCTGGTCGCTGTCACGCTGCTCGGCGCGCTGCCCGTCTACCGGCGGGTCGCCCAGGAGAGCCCGCACGGCGAAGGCTCGATCGCGATGCTGGAGCGGCTGCTGTCGTTCTGGAAGGGCAAGCTGTTCGTCCTGGCGCTGCTCGGCTTCGCCGCCACCGACTTCGTGATCACCATCACGCTGTCCGCCGCCGACGCCACCGCGCACCTGGTGGAGAACCCGCACCTGAACAGCGTGCTCAGCGGCCACCAGGTAGTGATCACCCTGCTGCTGATCGCGCTGCTCGGCGGCGTCTTCCTGAAGGGCTTCAGCGAGGCGATCGGTGTGGCGGTCGTCCTGGTCGCGGTCTACCTGGCACTGAACGTGGTGGTGGTCGCCGTCGGCCTGTGGCACGTGATCACCGCGCCGTCCGTGATCACCGACTGGACGCACGCGCTCAGCGTGGAGCACGGCAATCCGCTGGTGATGATCGGCGTCGCGCTGGTGGTCTTCCCCAAGCTCGCGCTCGGTCTGTCCGGCTTCGAGACCGGCGTCGCCGTGATGCCGCACATCGAGGGCGACCCCGAGGACACCGAGGACCGGCCCACCGGGCGCATCCGCGGCGCCCGCAAGCTGCTCACCACAGCCGCCGTGATCATGAGCTGCTTCCTGATCACCACCAGCTTCATCACCACGCTGCTGATCCCCGCCGACGACTTCAAGACCGGCGGCCCCGCCAACGGCCGCGCCCTCGCGTACCTGGCCCACCACTACCTGGGCAACGCGTTCGGTTCGGTCTACGACCTGTCGACCATCGCCATCCTGTGGTTCGCCGGTGCGTCCGCGATGGCCGGACTGCTCAACCTGATGCCGCGCTACCTGCCGCGTTACGGCATGGCCCCGCACTGGGCCCGGGCCGTGCGGCCGATGGTGCTGGTGCTCACCGGCATCGCCTTCGTGATCACCTGGCTGTTCGACGCCAACGTCGACAAGCAGGGCGGCGCGTACGCCACCGGCGTGCTGGTGCTGATCACCTCGGCCGCGATCGCCGTCACCATCGCCGCGCGGGCCGCCCGGCAGCACCGGTGGACGATCGGCTTCGCGATCATCGCCGCGGTGTTCGTCTACACCACCGTCATCAACATCGCCGAACGCCCCGACGGCGTGAAGATCGGCGCCTGCTTCATCGCGGCCATCGTGCTGGTCTCGCTCGCCTCCCGGCTCGCCCGGTCCTTCGAACTGCGGGTCACCGACGTCCAGTTGGACGCCGTCGCGGAACGCTTCGTGCGGGACACCGCGCACCGGACGATCCGTTTCATCGCCACCAAGCCGGCCACCCGCGACCTCGCCGAGTACCGCGACAAGGTGCACCAGATCCGCGCCGACAACGACATCCCGGTCGAGGACGACCTGGTGTTCGTCGAGGTCACGGTGCTCGACCCGTCCGACTTCGAGGCCGAGTTGAAGGTCCGCGGCGAGGTGCTCCACGACCGCTACCGGGTGCTGACCCTCGAACACTCCAGCGTGCCGAACTCGCTCGCCGCGATACTGCTGCACGTCCGCGACACCACCGGCCAGCTGCCGCACATCTACTTCGAGTGGACCGAGGGCAGCCCGTTCGCCCAGTTCCTGCGGTTCTTCCTGTTCGGCCAGGGCGAGGTCGCGCCCGTCACCCGCGAGGTGCTGCGCGAGGCCGAGCCCGATCGCAGCCGGCGGCCGCGGGTGCACGTCGGATAGCGCTTTCCAGGACCGGTTCGGAGAGGTGGAAAGCGTTTTCCGAGACCGATCGGTCAGCGGCTCAGGACGGGGAGTCCTCCCGGGCCCACGCGCCGACGCCGAGCCGGCCGGTGGTGCCGAGGTCCAGCTCCGGGGTCACCATCACCGGCGCCGCGTCGGGCGTCGCCCGGACCCGCAGGTACGGGGCGTTCACCGGGTCCACCGCGGTGTCGTTGTTGGTGTTGCGCCACACCACCGTGGACCGCGCGCCCTCGCCCGGCCCGAGCGTGATCCGCTGCGGCGGGTTGTCCGCGCCGGTGCCGGCCGCGATCGCCGCACCGCCCTTCAGCACCTGCAGCGCGTCCACCGGCCGGTGCTGCTCGTCCAGTGCCTGCACCTGCGGGTAGCCGTCCACCGTCACCGGTGACGACCCGCAGTTCACCAGGTGCAGGCCCACCACCCGCAGCCCCATCGCCGCATCGCCCTGGTCCGCGTACAGCCGCACCCCCGACGCCGGGCACGGGCCGCCCTTCGACGGCGCCTCGGCCGTCGGGACGCTGCGCACCAGGGTGATCTTCACGTTCGGGACGATCGGCGGCAGGGACGCGGTGGTGCGCGCCGGGTTCGGGGTGCCGACCTCGACCCGGCCGCGGACGGTCGCGCCCGGCGGTACCGCCGTTGCCGTGCCGGTCGGGCTGGTGTCCAGGCGCTGGCCGACGCCCGTCCACCCGAACAGCACCGAGAAGTCCGCGGCCTCGCTGCCCGCGTTGGTCACCTCGAACTCCGCGCAGGCGTCGTTCACCGCGAGAATCCGCACCCCGTCCCGGGACCACCCGTCCAACGGCCGCTCCAACGGCACCCCGCACGGCCCCGCGCTCGCCGACGGCGCGGCCGACCCGCCGCCGGTGGCCGTCACCGACCCGCACCCGACGAGCAGCGCGGCGGCGGTGAGGACGAGGGCGGCGGCGGGTCGCGTGGCGGTGGCAGACATTCGACGAGTTGATCACGTCGCGGCCGGGCCGGTCCGTGACGCCCGTCACGGTCCGGGCAACAGCCTTGCAACGGTTGTCAGTTCACGCCTGATCGCTGCGGTGCGGGCGGCGGGCGAACAGGATGGCCCCCGGCACCTCGGCGTCCGGGTCGGTCAGCAGCTGGGCCTCGACCGTGAACCCGGCTTCGCGCAGCCACGCCGCGACCCGGTCGGGCGAGCGGCGGTGGACGTGGACCCGCATCGGGTGGCCGCCGTAGCCCTGTGTCTTCAGCCGCGACCCGGTGCCGACGTGAAAGCCGATCAGCAGCGGCCCGCCGGGACGCAGCACCCGCCGGAACTGGTCGAGGACCGCCGGGACCACCTCGTCGGGGATGTGGATCAGCGACCAGAAGGCGAGCAGTCCGGCGACCGACCCGTCGGCGAGGTCGAGGTCCGTCATGGTGCCCACCTCGAATCGCAGGCCCGGGTGATCGCGCCGGGCCACCCCGATCATCCCCGGCGACAGGTCGATGCCGAACACGTCGAGGCCCAACTCGTGCAGGTGGGCGGTGACATGCCCGGGGCCGCAGCCCACGTCCGCCACCGGCCCGCCGCCGGAGGTGCGCACCAGGTCGGCGAACACGGCCAGGGCGGCGCGGAGGTACGGCGCCCCGGCCAGTGCCTCGCGGATCCAGTCGGCGTAGCTGACCGCGACGGTGTCGTAGGAGTCCCGGGTGTCCGTCAGCCAGCCGTCCGCGTTCATGCCCGACACCGTAGTCCAGTGGTCAACTTCCGGGCCCGGTCGGCGAATCGCCGACGGCTCACATCGGCAGCGAGTGCAGCCGGACCGGGCCGGCGGGCCAATCGGCCCCGGGCGTCAGCGGCTTCCACATCGCGCCGAGCGGGACGGGCGCCGGTCCGGCGGGCTGGTCGGCCGTCACCGGCTCGGGCAGGGGGAGAAAGCCGAGGCGGGTGTAGAGCGGGGCGCGGCTCGGGAGGCAGAACAGCAGCGCCCGGTCCAGGCCGTCGGCGCGGGCGGCGTCCAGCACGCCGGTGACGGCGAGGCGGGCCAGGCCGTGGCCGCGCAGGCTGGTTTCGACGATGACGCCGCCGACGCCCGCGACGTCGAAGCGCTGCCCGCCGACCTCCACCGTCCCCACCGCCAGCCCGGCGTGCGCGACCACCCGGCCCTCGTGCCACACGCCGAAGTGCCGGTCCTTGGGCCGCCACGTCACGCCGTACGAGCTGGTCTCGAACGGGTCGGCCGCGCCGCCGCCCAGTGCCAGCACGTCCGGCCAGCCCCAGTCGGCGAGCTCGGCCGCTGCCGTGAACTCCGGTGTGTCACCCATGACTTGCTCCACTCGTTCCGGTTCTCGGGACTACGAACAGTCGCATCCGCCGCAGCCGTCGCACCCGCAGCCGTCGCACGCACTGCAACAGCCGTCGTCGCCGCAGCACTGGCAGCAGCTCCCGTCGCACCCGCTGCAGCAGTCACAACAGTCGCAGAGGGAGCCGCAGTTGCGCTGGCAGAAGCCCTGCTGGCGCTCCCGGGAGAACGGGTTGTCGTGCTCGCAGCACAGCAGCTGGCACGTGCAGGCCATCGTCAGCCAGACCGCGCACCCCACGATGGTGTCCCGGCGCGGCTTCGGCGGGCCCGGCGGCTGGTGGGGACCGGCGGGCGCGTCGGGGTCCGTGCCCGGCGGCGCGGTGCTCGCGCAGACATGCCCGGCGCGGCCGAACACCCGGTCCACCGCCTCGCCGGTCTCGTGCGCCAGCAGCCGGTGCACCAGCGCCCGATCGGTGAACTCCACCTCGGCCAGGGCGAGTTTGATGCCGTGCACGGCGTCCCGGCACAGGCGTCGTGCCTCCTCCTGCGAGGTGCCCGACACTGCCAGCGGATTCCACAGCCCCTGCGCCTCGTCCTGCTGCCGGTCCTCGGCCGCGTCCAGCAGGTGCGCCAGCCGTCCGAACAGCCGGCCCGCCTCGGCGAGCGCCGCCGCGTTGCCCGGACGGCCCGCCAGCACCGCCGTGTGCGCGAACGCCGCCGCCGTCGCCTCCTCGGTCGGCGCCGTCGCCAGCAGCAGCGGACCACCCGCCGTCACCAGCCGCTCCGCCTCCTCCTGCCGGCCCGCCGCCGCCAGCAGCACCCCCGTGTCGAAGCCGACCGCCGCCGCACTGCCCGTGCTCTGCCGCTCCCAGCGCCGGGTTATCCGGCGCGCCCCCGCCGCGACCGGCCGGCGCGCGAACACCCCGTCGCCGTCCAGCACATGGTCCCGGACCTTCACCGACGCCAGCGCCAACGAGACCGCCGCCGCCAGCCGCGCCCCCTCGCCGCGCGCCACCGGCGCCGTCCGCATCCCGCGCAACGGGCACGGCCCCGCCGTCCGGCGATCGGCGGCGCGCGGCGACTGCGCCTCCACCAGCACGGAGATCACCAGGCCGTCGTAGTTGGTCGCCGTCCGCGCCAACTGCCCGTGATCGTCCCGCAGAGCCAGACACAACCCGCACAGGTGTGCCATCCAGGACGCGTGCAGCCGCTCCGACAACCGGTGCCGACACGGTCTGATGATTCCGAACAATTCCCCGCCCCCATTACCCTGCCCAACCTGCCCTGACCAGCCGCCATCCTAGTGACGCTGCCTCGCCATGGAAGGTTCCGGGGCGCTCCGGGCTGCTACGGCGTCAGGCTGTGGCCGCCAGGCGCAGGATCTCCGCCGCGACGGCCTCCGGGTGCGGGGCGACCGTCACCGCGGCGACGCCGTCGAGGGCGGGGTGGGCGCCGACGCGGACGGCGTGGTGGGCGTCGCGGAGCAGGGAGAAGTCGTTGATGTCGTTGCCGAAGGCGTTGTAGTGGTCGATGCCCAGCGAGACCAGGGCCTCCCGCTTGTCGGTGGTGCCGGGCGAGAAGTCGATGATCCCCTCGTCGAAGTGGTGGTTGACGGAGAATCCGAGCGCGCGGCAGGACGCGGCGAGGGCGGGCAGGTCGGTCGCGGAGACCACCAGAAGCTTCACCACGGCCGGGAGTTCGGCGAGTTCGACGCGGCGGGCCACCCGGTTCTGGTCGACGCGCTCGAGGATGGGGTGATCGGCCGGGCCGGTGTAGGCGTAGTCCCACGGGCCGTCGGCGAGATAGCCGGCCTTGAACCGTTCGGCCTCGGCCAGCAGGCCGGCGAGCTTCGCGGCCGAGAACGCGGCGCGCATCCGGACCCGCCCGCCGACCGACACCAGGCTGCCGTTGCCGCCGATCAGCGTCGAGCAGGGGAACGCGCCCTCCAGGACGGGCAGCAGATCACGGATCGGCCGGGCGGAGGCGAACACCAGCTCGTGGCCGGCCCGCTCGCAGGCGTCGAGGGCGGAGAGGATCCGGGCGTCGATCGTCCTCCCGTCGAAGCAGAGCGTGCCGTCGATGTCGAAGACCGTGGTGCGGGCGGGAGGGATGATCATGGTCGGAGCCTAACGAGCCTCCTACCTCCGGCCGAGCTCACCCCCGCTCAAACAGGTGGCCCGCCGTCCGGTTCACTGCCTGGCCCGCCGTCCGGGCCGCTGTCTGGTTCACTGCCTGGCCCGCCGTCCGGGCCGCCGTCCGGCCCGCCGGTGAACAGGGGGCCGGTGGGGGAGGCGAGCTGCCACGGGTGGACGGGGCCGCCGGGGGCCGGGTCGGGGGCGACGGCCAGGAGGTGGCCGGTGTCGAAGACGAGGTGCAGGCCCCCGGCGGGGGTGACGGTGGCGCGGGTGACCGTGGCATGCGCCAGCGGGCCGAGGGCGCCGGACGGGATGACGCCGAGCGTGGGGTAGAAGTGGTCGACCTTCGCGCCGCGCAGCAGCCGGAAGTCGTTGCGCACCGTCAGCCGCAGCCCGCCGTCGAGGTGGAAGACCAACCGGTCGCCGCCGCCCAACGACCGCACCACGCAACCGTCCAGGCCCAGCACCTGCTCCGCCGACCGTTCCATCGTCGCCACCTCCTTGCTCGTACCTTCCCGCCGCGCGGGCCCGGCTACCCGTGCGACCGGTCCCGCTACCCGTGCGACCGGGCCCGCTACCCGTGCGACCCGTCCGGTTCGGCGACGACCGCCGGCGACCCCGAGTGCGGTACGCCGTTCAGCAGTTCGGCCGGGCCCGCGCCGGCCGGGAGGGCGCGGACGGCCAGGCACGCGGCCAGCCGGTGCGCGATGGGCGGGATCAGCAGGCGCTGCGCCTCCTCGGGGGTGAACAGGCCCCATTCGGCGATCTCTTCCTCCTGGAGGCGGATCGTCGACAGTTGCTCGGCCGTCACCGTCCCGCCGTCGAACACCAGGACGGTGCGCGGGAGTTCGTCGGCGACCGAGGGCATCCAGTCGATCGCCAGCAGCCGGCCCGGTTCGTGCTGCCAGCCGAGTTCCTCCAGGGTCTCCCGCCGGGCGGCGTCGCGGGGCAGTTCGCGGTCCGCCTCGATCGAGCCGCCGGGCAACACCCACGCTGTCTGGCCGTTCCACGGGACCAGCCGCACCAGCAGCACCCGGCCCTGCTCGTCCGTGAACAGCGTCCGCGCCTTCGCCCGGATCCGGGGACGGCTCGCGATGTACGTGTCCCGGTCCATCGGTGGCGGCGGCGCGGGCCGGTCGCTGCCGGGCGGCAGCAGCGCCGCGATCCCGGCCGGGCCGGTGTACGCCGGGGCGGGCCACGGGCGCAGGTGCAGGGCGGTGTGGCCGACCGGCCGGCCGTCCGCGAGCTCCAGCGGCGCCGCCGAACGCGGCGCCAGCGCGCAGGACCCGACCCGCCGGGACAGCAGCGGCGGCAGCGCCGACATCAACTGCTCCGGCGTCAGGTACACCAGCGCGTCCAACTCCTCGGCCTCCAGCCGGATTCGGGCCAGCTGAGCCTCGGTGAGCGGGTCCGCCCAGTACAGGAACGCCGCGATGGGCGGCCGGTGGTGGTCCCGCGACCAGTCCAGGCAGGCGAGTTCGCGCAGCACCGGGGTGATGCCCAACTCCTCCTGGATCTCCCGGACGGCGGTGTGCCGGGGCGACGGGTCGGACGCGTCCCAGCCGCCGCCCGGCACTTCGATCGGGTGCTTCGCCCGGTACGACACCCGGGCCACCATCACCCGGCCCTGCTCGTCCGGGAACAGCACCCCCGCCGCCGCCAACAGTTCACGCCCCGCCATCGCCAACCCCCTCGCCCGATCCGCATTCGCTGCCTTCAGCATGCCGCAGTGCGGGCCGGCGAACCGTGATGGCGACGAGCCCGTGACAACCCGCCGGGTCGGTCACAGGCTCGCCACAGGGGCCGCAGGTGCGGGCCCGGTGTGCTCGGCGGTGCGCTTGGCGGTGTGCTTTTCGGCGCTCACGCCGCACGTGCCGGCGCGCGCCGTTCGTGCCCGGTGCTCACGCCGCTGGTGCTCCGCGCTCACACCGCCCGGGTCACGCGTTCGCGCCGGTCTCCTGAAGTTGCGCGTACGGTGCGAGCTTCCGGATCGACTCGATGCTCTTCAGGCACTGTTCGCGGGACTCCTCCGGCTCTCCGGTCACCACGATCGACCCGTTGCTCGCCTTCAGGCGGAAGCGGTGGAGACCCTGATCGTCTACGTACAGTTCGAACTTCCCAGCCATGCCAGTGATTACCTCTCGCTCGGGTAGCCCCCCGGTCAACCCCCTGCAACGGCACCGTACGGACTGCCCGGGAGCGTCGCGCGTCGGGTCGGCCATCCGGTGCAGCGGTGTGCGGGCCGGGCTCTTGCGTCAGGCCGGGGGTTCGCGGACCACCTCGGCGGCCGGGCGGTCGGTGCGTACGCCCTGGTAACGGGGCGCGCGGAGCCGACCGTCGCGGGTCCACTCGGTGAAGCCGACCTGCACCACCAGTTCGGGCCGCACCCAGTGCGAGGTGCGCAGCGGTACGTCCTCGGACGGGTCGAACGGGCTGACGGGGGCGGCGAGTTGGAGTAGGACGCGGTGCAGGGCGCGGAGCGTGCGGGTGTCGAAGCCGGTGCCGACCTTGCCCGCGTAGCGCAGCAGGCCGGGCTGGTGGCCGGGTTCGTGGTAGCCGAGCAGCAGTGCGCCGAACGCCTCGCGGCTGCCTGCCGGTTCGGTCCAGCCGCCGACCACGAACTCCTGCCCGCGCTCACACTTGAGCTTCAGCCAGTCGCCGGACCGGGCGGCCAGGTACCGCCCCGCCGCGCGCTTGGCGATCAGGCCCTCCCAGCCGTGCGCGCACGCCTCGGCGAGCGGGACGGGGACGCCCGGTTCGGCGGCGGTGTACTCGGACAGTCGCAGCGGCTTCCTGAACTCGACCGCCTCGGTGAGGAGTTGCTTGCGGTCCAGCAGTGGCAGCCCCGTGGTGTCGTGCCCCTGCAGGGCCAGCAGGTCGAACAGCACGTACTCGACCGCGACGCCGCTGGCCAGCGCGCGTACGGGATCGTGCAGCCCCATCCGCTGCTGGAGCCGGGCGAAACTGGTCCGCCCGCCCTCGAAGGCGACGATCTCGCCGTCCACCGCGAACCTCGGCACCGGCTGCGCGGCGAGCGCCGCCACCAGCTCCGGGTAAGCGCTTTCCAGCTGCTGTCCGGTCCGCGACCGCAGGGTCACCCGCGCGCCGTCCCGCACCGCCAGCGCCCGGATCCCGTCCCACTTCCGTTCCAGCAGCCACCCCTCGTCGAACACCCGCCGGGTGCTCGACACCGCCAGCATCACTCCGCCACCACCGCTCACCCCGCCAGCCGTTCCCGCCACCCGCACCCCGCGAACCGGCCCTCACCCGCCCGGCGGCCCGCCCCGCGCGCGCTAGGCTGACGCCCCGACCGGGACCGAAGGGAGTGGCCGCCCGTCATGCCCCGCTGGATCCTCACCGGCGCGCCCGGCGCCGGAAAGACCACCGTGCTGCGCGAACTCGCCGCCCGCGGCCACGACGTGGTGCCCGAGGCCGCGACCGACGTCATTACCCGGGAACAGGCCGCGGGCGACCCGGAACCGTGGACTGCGGACGGCTTCGTCTCCCTGGTGCTCGCCCTGCAACAGGCCCGGCAGGACCCGGCCCCGCCGCCCGGCCGCCACCGGCTGTTCGACCGCTCACCGGTGTGCACCCACGCCTTGGCCGTCTACCTCGGCCGGCCCGTCCCGCCCGCGCTCGCCGCCGAGCTGGAACGGATCGTCGACACCCGGACCTATCGGCGCGAGGTGTTCCTGATCCGCCCGATCGGATTCGTCACCCGCACCGCCGCCCGCCGGATCGACTACCGCGCCTCACTGGACTTCGAGCGCGTCCACCGCGAGAGCTACCGGCACTTCGGCTTCCACCTGATCGACGTTCCGCCCGCGCCGGTCCCCGATCGGGCCGACCTGATCGCCGCCGCCTTGGCGCGCCGGTGACGCATGGACCGCTCCATCGGACCGTGCGCCCGCCGTTCGTGCGTCAAGCCTTCAACGTTCGTTCCAGGAGCGGCCGTTGATCGGCAGGAACGCCAACTGTTCGCGCCCGCCCGCCGGTTCACCCGCCGGCAGTGGCGCGTCCGCGAACCCGCCCGCTCGCAGCGCCCGCCGGCAGTGGCGCGTGCGCGAACCCGCCCGCTCGCAGCGCCCGCAGAAACCCGTGCAGGGCAGGCGCGTTGGGCCCGGCCGGGCGGTCCACCACCGCTCCGCGTCGTACCACCGCGCCGGCGTTGGCCAGCCCGCCCGTCAACTGCTGCTCATCCATTCGTTGATCGTCCCACCGGGCCCGGGGGAGAGGGCTGGCCGAGCGTTCAGAAGAGTCGCCAGTGGCCCTCGGAGACGATCTCGACGACTCCGTCGGCGACCTTGACGGCGGTCTCGTCGTCGATGGCGTAGGCCGGGTTCGGCAGGGCGGCCGCCCAGCGTTCGGCGTCGGCCATGGTGTTCTCCGGCAGGGCCGGGTGGTCCAGGTGCGGGAAGAGGGAGAAGTCGACGAGGCCCAGGGTCTCGTCGGTGCCCGTGGGCGACTTCCACTCGACGAACTCCGCCCCGATGCGGGGCGTCATCACCATGCTGCCGGCGCTCAGCCCGACCCAGACCTTCTCGTGCAGGGAGGGGAGCAACTCCGCCAGGCCGGACTGGCGCATCCAGTGGCACAGGTACAGCGCGTCACCGCCGTTGGCGAGCAGGACGTCGGCCTGCTGGACCCAGGGCAGCCAGCGCTCGGCGCCGATGCTGGGCAGGGCGGTGAGTTCCAGGACGCCCATGGATTTCCAGCCGAGTTCGCACATCGGGGTGGTGGACCGCCCGGTGATGAAGCGCCACGCTCCGGCCGGGCTCCCCGTGGGGTGTCCGTAGCCGGCGGTGGGGATGCACAGGGCGTCGGCCTCCTCGACGGGCTTGCCCAGGAGGTCGACGAGGGCCTGCCGGATGCTCGGGTTCTTCACTCCGGCGGAGGTGAGGAGCAGTTTCACGATGCCTCCCGCGCAGGGCGATCCGTCCCTGCGGATAGGGTCCTGGAGCCCGCCCCGGCGGGGCGGGGCGTGGGTTGTCAGCAGTGTGGCACGCAGGTGGGTCAGACCAGGCGGGCCGTGACGGTCTTGGGCCGTTGGTATTCGCGCAGGGCGAGGGTGGAGAGGTCGGTGCCTGCGCCGGAGCCGCGGCGGCCGCTGTGGGGAAGTTCGGCGGACTGGGCGAGGTGGCAGTTGAGCCAGACTTCGCCGGCGGAGAGGCGGTCGGTGAGGGCGAGGCCGGTGGTGAGGTCGGTGGTCCAGACGGAGGCGGCGAGGGCCTGCGGGACGGATTCGGCGAGGGCGACGGCCTCGTCGAGGCCGGCGGCGCGCTGGACGGTGAGGAGTGGGCCGAAGACCTCCTCGACCACGGCAGGGTCGTCGGCGGGCAGGTCGGCGAGGACGATCGCGGGACGCCACAGGCCGTCGGTGCGGCCGGGCGCGGTGAGGGCGGTCCGGGCGGCCGATCTGGCCACGATCCGGTCGTAACGGGCCGCCTGGCCGGGGTTGTTGAGCGGACCGAAGTCGCGTCCGGCGTGGCGTTCGGCCATCGCGGCGGCGAGCGCGGTGACGGCGTGCTCGTACGTCTCGTCGAGGACGATGACCCGGGCGGGCGCTGCGCAGCTCTGGCCGGCGTTGTAGGTGCTGGCGGCGGCGAGCTGCTGCCAGGTGTCGGCGGGGGCGTCGGGCAGCACCAACACCGGGCTGTTTCCGCCGAGTTCGAGGCTGACGGGGGTGAGGCCGGCGTGGGCGGTGATGTCGGCGCCCGCGGTGGGGCTGCCGGTGAACGCGATCAGGTCGCAGCCGGCCGGGACCAGCAGCCGGCCGGTCTCCCGGTCGCCCGGCAGGGCGGTCAACACGCCCGGCGCGAGGGCCTGTTCGGCGTGCTCGGCGAGCAGCAGCGCACTGTCGGGGGTGGTCTCGGCGGGCTTGAGGACCACCGTGTTGCCGGCGGCCAGGGCGGGGGCGCAGCGCCAACCGGCCATCAGCAGCGGGTAGTTCCACGGTACGATGGCCGCGACCACGCCGACCGGCTCCCAGCGGACCCAACTCTGGTGCCCGGCCAGGTAGTCGCCGGCGGCGGGGGAGGTGCCGGCCCGGACGGCGCCGCCGTAGAACCGGAACAGGTCGGCGACCTCGGCGATCTCATTCGCTGCCTCGGTGACGGGCTTGCCGGTGCCTGCGCACTCGGCGGCCAGGTAGTCGTCCGCGTGCCGCTCGATCAGGTCGGCGAGGGCGGTGAGCCGGCGGTGCCGCTCGCGCGGGGTGAGCGCGGACCAGGCGGGCCGGGCGGCCCTGGCGGTGGCGACGGCGGCGGCCACCTCGGGCTCGCGGGAGGCCTCGAGGGTGCGGCGGTGGGCGCCGGTGCGGGGGTCGGTCAGCTTCATCGGGCGGTCTCCATCAGGGGCGCAAGTTGTGGGCGCGCAGCCAGGGGTTCGAGGGTGGGCGGCGGTGCGTCAGTGGTCACAAGTCGTAGGCGCGCAGCCAGGGTTCGAGGGTGGGCGGCGGTGCGTCAGCGGTCACAAGTCGTAGGAGCGCAGCCAGAGTTCGAGGGTGAGCAGTAGCCACAGCTTGCCGCCCTGGCGGGGCAGCAGCAGGCCGCCGCCGCGCATCCAGGTCTCCACGGTGTCGGCTCGGAACAGGCCGCGGGCTCGGGCGGTGGGGCCGAGCAGCAGGTCGGCGGTGTGTTCGGCGAGCGGGCCGCGCAGCCACTGCTGCACGGGCACCCGCATGCCGCTCTTGGGGCGGTAGGTGACGGTGTCGGGCAGCAGGTCGCGGACGGCCTCCTTGAGGATCCACTTCTCCTCGGTGGCCCGGAGTTTGAGCGTCGGCGGGGTGGCGAACGCGTGCTCCACCACCTGCCGGTCGAACAGCGGCGAGCGGCCCTGGATGCCCTGCGAGGAGGTGAGCCGTTCCACCTTGGTGAGGATGTGGTGGGCGCCCTTGGTGCGCAGGTTGCAGTGCAGCAACTGGTCGAGCAGGGAGGGCATTCGGCGGTCCGTGAGGTACGGCGCGACGTGCCGGCGCGGGTGTGCGGCGGGGCCGAGCGCGTCGAGTTCGGCCAGGGCCTCGCCGGTGAGCAGGACCGGCAGGTCCTCCCAGCACTTGCGGTAGGTGTGCAAGTAGGCGTCGGCGCGGGCTAGTTCGGACGGGTCGTCGCGGAGCAGCTCGAACACCAGCATCGGCAGGTTCTTCGGCCCGCCGAACACCGGGTCGCCGCCCTCGCCGTTCAGCGACACGCTCAGCCCGTCGCCGGCGACGGCCTCGGCGAGCATCAGGTTGGGCACGGTGAGCGGGTCGCCGACGGGGCTGTCCAGCAGCGCGACGGTGTCGGCGAGGCGGGCCGCGACCTGCTCTCCGGGCACGGTCAGGACGCGGTGGCGGGTGCCGCAGTGCGTAGCGACCAGGCCCGAGTAGCCTAGCTCGTTGGGCAGTTCGTTGCCGAAGCTGATCGAGTAGGTGTGCACCGGCCGGTCGTGCAGCCGGGCGGCCAGTGCCGTCACCAGCGAACTGTCCACCCCGCCGGACAGCAGGACGGCCACGTCCTCCCCGTCCGGCAGCCGTCGGGCCACCGCCCGCTCCAGCAACTCCCGGAGAACAGAGCCATGGTGACTGATCGTCAAATCAGCATCGGGTGAACCGGCCTGCGGCTCCCAGTACTCCTCGACCCGCACCTCGCCGTCCGCGCCCAGGCGGGTCACCTTGCCGGGCAGCAGTTCGGACACCCCGCGCAGCAGCGTCTCGGTGCCGGGCAGGTAGGCGAAGGTGAGGAAGGAGCGGACGGCGGCGAGGTCCAACCCGGTGTCCACGTCCGGGCGTTGGCGCAGGTGGAGGAGCGAGCTGGAGACCGCCCAGCCGCCGTCCCGGGTGCGGCAGTGGAATGCTGTGCGGGCGCCCATCTGGTCGCGGATCAGTATCAGATCGGGGCCGTCCAACACCGCGAGGGTGAACAGGCCGTCCGCCGCCCGCAGCCCGTCCGGGCCGAGTGCCAGCCAGCAGCGCAGTAGCAACTCACCGTCCGGGCAGGCCGGTTCGGCGGGGTGCCCGGCGGCGGCCAGCGCGGCGTGCAGCTCGTCCCGGTTGTGCAGGGTGACTTCGCCGACGGCGGTGCGGCCGTCCACGGCGAACGGGCCGTCCGCGAAGCCGGGCATTCCGGTCAGCAGGGCGGCGGAGACGCAGCGGCCCTGGGTCTCGAACGGGCCTGCCACCAGGCCGGGTTCGGGGCGCCGGGGGCCGGTGGCGGGCAGGGACAGCACGGAGTAGCGGGCCGGGCGGTGCGGGGCCCGCGGCCCGGTGGGTGCGGGCGTGGCCAGGCGGTGCGACTCAGCCAAAGTCATCACCGTCCCAGGCGCCGCCGTCCGCCGGGCCGCTGCCGTCGTCGCCGTCCCCGGCGGTGCCGAAGCCGCCGTGGTCGTCGAACCCGTCGTCGAACCCGCCGCCGTCACCACTGCCGCCGTCACCACCGGCGCCGTCACCACCACCGCCGTCGCCGCCCGAGGAGCGGGCGCGTTCGGCCTGGCGGCGCAATTCCTCCTCCTCGTCCATCGACAGCAGTTCCGGTGCGTAGTGCGCGGCCGCGATGCCGGCGCCCAGGCCGAGTGCGCCCAGCACCACGCCGAGGCGGCCGGGGAACGAGCTGCGGTTGACCAGCACGTAGCGGCCCTGGCCCCACACGGTGCGGCCGTAGCCGATGTCGCGCCCGTAGCTCTTCCGGCCGTCGGTGTGCGAGCGCTTGACCAGGTCGCGGCCGAGCCGCTCGTCGGTGCCGGAGTCGCCCCGGTCGTCGCGCCAGTGGATCCGGCCGTCGGGGTGGCGGGTGCGCCATTCGTTGCGGCCGTCGGAGTACCGGCGGTGCACCGTGCCGTCGGCCAACAGCTCGTCGCTGTAGGTGATTTCGGGTGGCTGGGTCATTGTCCGGAGTCCTCGGGGGTCAGGGCGTCGGCCAGGTCAGGAAGCCGGTGTCGCGGGCCCGGGTGGGCGCGGCCGGACGGGCGGGCGGGGCGAAGCCGCCGCCGCGGACGGTGCGCAGCACGGTCCGCAGTAGTCGGGCCGGGCGGACGGCCGCGAGCTCCGCGACCCTCCCCCGGGCCAGCCAGTTGCGCTCCGCGGCCGGGAGTTCGGGCGGCAAGTCGTCGGCGTCGCAGGGTGGTTGACCGGCGAGCGCGGCCAGGTGCAGGGCGGCGGCGTGGCGGGGCAGCAGGCCCATGGTGCGCACCCGCAGTCGGGGGCCGGCGTGTTCCCTTACCCGGCGGAACAGCTCCAGCCCGGCGGGCGAGGCGTCGTGCAGCACGTGCACCACCGCGCCCTCCGCCCGTTCCAGCGCGGCCAGCAGTCGGGCGTCCAGCGGCAGCCGTTCCGGAGTGAGGATCGGACAAGCGCCTTCCAGGTGCAGGCGGTTGGCGAGCAGCATCGCGGCGATTGCCGGATCCTGACAGACCAGCAGCCGGGGGAACGCGTAGTCGTACAGGTCGCCCTCCGGTCCCGGCCGGTGCGGGCGGGGCGCCACCAGGTCGGGCAGTACCGGTAGTTGGGGCTGCCGGGCGAGGGAGGCCGCGAAGCGCTCCGCCGACAGCAGCGGCCGGGTGGTGTAGCGCAGGCGGTGCGGGCCGCGGTGCAGCGGCAGCAGCGTGCGGTCCGTCTCGTAATACAACTGCCGTGCGGTGAAGGCGAGATGGCCCGGATGCGCGCAGCGTTCGGCGGCCCGCCGGACGGCCCGGTCGAGCAGCCGGTCGGGTATCGGGGTCAACCCGCGTCCCTCCGTCATCGGGCACCGTCCGCGGGCCGGGCCTGCGGGGCGTTGGCGGTCGGGCGCGGCGCGGGCAGGGCCTGCGGCCAGGTGAGGAAGCCGATCCGCTGGGCGCGGCGCCGGGTCTCGGCCGCCGTTGTGGGGTCGGCGAGGGCCCGTTGGACGGCCTTCTCGGCCAGGGCGAACAGCTTCGACGGCGGCATGGCGATCAGCGGCGAGTACCAGCCGGCCGTCAGCCAGTCGCGTTCCCGGCCGGTCAGCCGCTGCCAGCCCGGGGAGGCCGCCAGCGCCGCCGGAGCCGGCGATCCCGTCCGGTCACGCAGTCGCACCGCCTTCGCGGGTTCGAACACCGCGCGCGGCAGCAGTCCGCAGTCCACCACCCGACGCCCGGGCAGCGCGGCCCGGACCGCCACCGTGCGGGCCAGCGCCGACAGCGACAGGTCGCGCAGCACCGCGACCGGCAGCGCGGCCGGGACGTTCGCCAACTCGTCCACCAGCAGCACCTGGTGGCGTTCGGCGAACTCGTTGGCGCGCAGGAAGCCCGCCACGGACGGGAGTTCGCACAGCAGCACGGCCCGGGCCTTGACGGTGCCGGGCTTCGGGTCGGGCGGAGGGTGCTGCAACAGCCCGTCCGGCAGCCGGAGGTAGACCTCCCGCCAGCGGTCGATGACCAGGTACTGGAACCAGGTCGGCGTCAGCCGCGGATGCAGCGGAGCCCCGGCCCGTGTGCGCCACGCCCGGTGGAAATCGCGCACCGCACGCGTGGCCGCGGCCGCCGCGCAGAAGCCCAGGAAGAGGAACCAGGCTTCGCTGTCGATGCCCGCCGCCACCGAACCGGCCGCCACCGCGCACACCGCGGCGACGGCGCCGATCGCGAGGTGCGCACGGTGCTCCTTCGGGCCCGGAAACCCGTACAGGCGACGCTCGTTGAGCCAGTACAGCTGCTCCACGGTGATCCGCAGGCCGCCGCCGGTGCCCTTGGCCACCAGCTCCCGGAACTTGAGGTCGTGCAGGCGGCCGGGCTCCACCTTCGGGTCCAGTGCGAACGGCCGGCGGCAGCGCGAGCAGCGGTGCCCGTGCCGTTCGCGCCGGCCCACGCTCTCCCGGCAGTGCGGACAGATCACCGCGCACCGCCCGGCGGCCAGGTGAGGAAGCCGATCCGCTCGGCGCGCCGCCGGGTCTCGGCCGGAGTCTCCGCGGCAGGGGCGGGTACGGCGACGGCCCGTTCTACGGCCTTCTCGACCAGCGCGAGCAGCTTCGGCGGCGGCAGGGTGATCAGCGGCGTGTACCAGCCGTTCGCCAGCCAGTCGCGCTCCCCGTCGGCCAGCCGCCGCCAGCCCGGCGAGGCGCCCAGGGCCGACGGCGCCCGGCGCGGCCCCGCGTTGTCGCGCAGCCGGACCGCCTTGGCCGGCGCGAACACCGCGCGCGGCAGCAGCCCGCAGTCCACCACCCGCCGCCCGGGCAGCGCCTCCCGGACCGCCACCGTGCGGGCCAGCGCCCTCAGCGACAGATCGCGCAGCACCACCACCGGCAGAGCGGCCGGGACGTTCGCCAACTCGTCGACCAGTAGCACCCGGTGGCGCTCCGCGAAGTTGTTGGTGCGCAGGAAGGTCGCCACCGACGGGAGTTCGCACAGCACCACGGCCTGCGCCTTGACCGTCGTCGGCTTCGCACCGATCGGCGGGTGCTCCACCAGCCCGGCCGGCAGCTCGCGGTAGACCTCGCGCCACCGGCCGACCACCCGGCGCTCGAAATCGCTCAAGGACACCTGCGGCCGCATCGGGGCATCGGACCGGAGCCGCCCCGCGCCCCGGAACTGCTGCACCGCCAGGCTCGCGGCGACCAGCGTGACCGGGCCCAGCAGGAACCAGGCGAAACTGCCGATCCCGATCGTCAGCGAGCCAGTGATCACCGCGATCACCACCAGCACGGCGCCGCCCACGACGCTCCCGGCGCGCTCCTCGCCGCCCGGAAACCGGTGCAGGCGGCGCTCGTTGAGCCAGTACAGCTGCTCCACGGTGATCCGCAGGCCGCCGATGGTCCCCTTGGCCACCAGCTCGCGGAACTTGATGTCGTGCAGCCGGCCCGGCTCCACCTTCGGGTCGAGCGCGAACTTGCTCTTGCAGTGCGAGCAGGTGTGTCCGGTGCGCTCGCGCTGGCGGCGGTCGGTCCGGCAGTTCGGACAGATCATCGGGCGTTCTCCCGGGTCATCGGGCGTGCTCGATCGGAGAGTTGGTCGGTGAGGCGGGTGACGTGGTGGGCGCAGTGGGCGAGATGGTCGAAGTGGTGGGCGAAGCTGGCGAGCTGGTCGAAGTGGTGGGCGTGGTCGGCGACTTCGGCGGCGCCGACGTCACCGGGAGTCCTCGAGGGCCGCCGCGATCCGGTGCAGCCGGTGCGCCAGGCGCTCTCGCACGGTCACCGTACCCATTCGCTGACGTGACGTCACTTCTCGTAGCGCGGCAGCGAGTTCGCGCTCGCCCCGCTGCTCGGCGACCTCGGCGGTGATCGCGTAATCCTCGTGGTCGATGCCGTAGCCGGTGTTCGCGGCGAGGATCGCGAGCCGGTTGTCGCTGCGGTTGCCGAACGAGTGCGGCATCAGCTCGGGGATCCGGATCAGCGTGCCCGGCGCCAGGTCGACGGCCACCACCCGGCGGCGGCGCGCGTCGTACAGCCCGCAGGACGCCGGGCCGAGCGCCAGCACCAAGTGCTCACCGCCGTGCGCGTGCGGGGTGAACGCGGTGTGCGGCGCGACCAGGCCCAGCTTGTAGGTGGCGTTCGACGGGCGCTGCGGCGAGGTCGCCGCGTCGCCGATGAAGTAGTGCGCGTACTGCTGGTCGTCGATGAAGCGCAACAGCCCGCTGTCGGGGTCCTGCGGCCCGAGTTCCCGCGCCCCCGCCCGGTCGGCCCGCAGCACCCGCCCGTCCGGGCGCAGCCGGAACAGTTCGGCGCCGTCCGGCAGCGCGGACGCCTGTCGTTCCAGGCTGCGCAGCCCCCCGCGTATCGACACTCGCGACCCCCTCGTCGGTGCTCGCGGTGATGCTACCCGGGCTGCCGGGCGCGCTGACCGGCGCGATACTCGAACAAATGCTGAACTCTGCGGAGGTGAGAGCCATGCCCGCGACTGTTGCCGGAGCCTCGGGACCTCGTCCGGTGCGGGGGACGTACGCCTGGCTGACCGAAAAGCACAACTCTTCGCTGGTTTTCCTGCTGGCCCTCTCGCTGGGCCTGGCCCTGGTCGCCCCGCAGGTGACCGAACTCTGGTTGCTGATCGTGTTCTCGGTGGTGTGGGGCGCGACCATCGTGGCCTTCGTCTCGCAGTTCTGGGGCCGCCACGAACACGCCCACCCGCGCCATCAGGCCCGCCACGCGGCGTGATCACCGATGGGTGCAGGTCCGGCGGCGGTCGGCCGCCGGACCACGCAGCGCGTTCTCAGCTGCCGGACCACACCGTGGTGATGTTGCAGAACTCGCGGATGCCGTGACCGGACAACTCCCGCCCGTAGCCGGAGCGCTTGATCCCGCCGAACGGGAACGCCGGGTGGGAGGCCGTCATCCCGTTGAAGAACACGCCGCCCGCGCGCAGGTCGCGCACGCAGCGCTCCCGGTCGGTCTCGTCGCGTGTCCAGACGTTGGAACTCAGGCCGAACGGTGAGTCGTTGGCGATCGCCACCGCCTCGTCCAGGTCGGCGGCCCGGTACACGGTGGCGACGGGGCCGAACGCCTCGTCGTGGTGGATCTTCATCCGCGGCGTGATGCCGGTCAGCACCGTCGGCAGGTAGTACCAGCCGTCCGTCAGCGCCGGGTCGTCCGGCCGCTCGCCGCCGCAGGTGACGCTCGCGCCGTGCCGGACGGCATCGGAGACCAGCTCCTCCAGGTCGGTGCGGCCTTGCTCGGTGGCGACCGGGCCGACCTCGGTGGCGTCCGCCATCGGGTCGCCGACCACGAGGTCCCGCATCCGGGCGGTGAAACGGGCCAGGAACTGGTCGTAGACGTCGGTGTGCACGATGAAACGCTTCGCCGCAATGCAGGACTGGCCGTTGTTCTGCACCCGGGCCGTCACGGCCTTCGCGACCGCGGCCGGCACGTCCGCCGACGGCAGCACCAGGAACGGGTCGCTGCCGCCGAGTTCGAGGACGGTCTTCTTCACTTCGTCGCCGGCCACCCGTGCCACCGCACGGCCCGCACCCTCGCTGCCGGTCAGCGTCACCGCCGTCACCCGCTCGTCCCGGATCACCGCCTCCACCGCGCGGGACGGGATCAGCAGCGTCTGGAAGCACCCCTGCGGGAACCCGGCGCGGGCGAACAGCTCCTCCAGCGCGAGCGCCGTGCGCGGCACGTTCGACGCGTGCTTCAGCAGCCCGACGTTGCCGGCCATCAGCGCGGGTGCGGCGAACCGGATCACCTGCCAGAACGGGAAGTTCCACGGCATCACCGCCAGCACCGGGCCGAGCGGCCGGTAGCGGACGAACGCCGACGCGCCACCGGAGTCCGCGATGTCGGCCGCCGCCGGATGCTCGTCGGCGAGCAGCGCCTGCGCGTGGTCCGCGTACCAGTGCATCGACTTCGCGCACTTGGCGGCCTCGGCGCGGGCCTGGGCCAGTGGCTTGCCCATCTCCAGTGTCATGGTGCGGGCGATCTCTTCGTTGCTCTTCTCCAGCAACTCGGCTGCCCGGTGCATCAGTTCGGTGCGCTGCGGGAACGAGCTCAGCCGCCAGGACTCGAACGCGGACTGGGCGCGTGCCAACCGGGCTTCCACGCCTGCTTCGTCCAGCGGATCGAAGACCTCGACGGTACGGCCGTCGGCCGGATTGACGGTGGCGATGGGCATCGGAAAACCACTCCTCCTTCGATGCCGCCCGGCCTCTTCCGGGCGGGGGCGGACCTCGAAGGGAGCGAGGAGGTGGAGACAGGAATCGAACCTATGTACGCGGCCCTGCAAGCCGCTGCCTCGCCTCTCGGCCACTCCACCGGGCTCCCTCGCGTGACTCAAAAACTAGCGGGAGATGCCGGTGAACTGCGGCGCGACGCACCGGTGTGTCGGGCAATTCGCCGAAACCGTCCGCCTGTTGAGGCGTTTCCGGGTCGGGCCGGTGTGATCACCTTTTGATCGACGGTGGGTGGCCGCCTCACGCCGGGCGATTACCCTGGGCGGCGTGCAGATCGACGACCTGAAGCGGCTCCGCAAGGCCCGCGACACCATGGACCGCGACTACGCCGAACCGCTCGACGTCGCGGCGCTGGCCAAGGTCGCGCTGATGTCGGTCGGCCACTTCCAGCGCAGCTTCCGCGCCGCGTACGGCGAGACGCCGTACAGCTACCTGATGACCCGACGCATCGAGCGGGCGAAGACGCTGCTGCGGCGCGGCGACCTGTCCGTCACCGAGGTCTGCATGGCCGTCGGCTGTACCTCGCTCGGGTCGTTCAGCACCCGCTTCACCGAACTGGTCGGCGAGAGCCCCAGCGCCTACCGGGCCCGCGACCACAGCGCCGCCGAGCACATCACCGCGTGCGTCGCGATGTACCTGACCCGCCCGATCCGCGGCACCGACACCGGCCGGCCGGGCAGCGCGGTCGCCAGTCGTACCGGCGCCGACGCGGCGAAGCCGATCAGGAACGGAGAAGCGGAAGCGGGCGCCGGTCAGTAGCGTCGGGGTCATGGACATCAAGCTTTCGCAGTGCTTCATCGCCGTCGACGACCACGACGCCGCGCTCGGCTTCTACCGGGACGCGCTCGGGCTGGAGGTGCGCAACGACGTCGGCTTCGAGGGGATGCGCTGGGTGACCCTCGGCTCGGCCTCCCAGCCCGACGTGGAGGTCGTGCTGGAACCCCCCGTCGCCGACCCGGGCGCCACCGACGCCGACCGGCAGGCCGCCGCCGAACTGCTCGCCAAGGGCCTGCTGCGCGCCGTCAACTTCCGTACCGCCGACTGCGATGCGACGTTCGAGAAGATCCGGGCCACCGGCGCGGACGTGCTCCAGGAACCGATGGACCAGCCGTACGGGGTGCGCGACTGCGCGTTCCGCGACCCGGCGGGCAACATGGTCCGGTTCGCCCAGCCGCGCCGCTGACCCTTTTGGGGATGGCTGCCGCCGGGGGAGAGTCCCTGGCGGCAGCCGTCCGCGTGCTGACGGAACCGGTCAGCCCGCGATCAGCGGGTAGTGGTCGGACAGGTCGGTATAGGTGTACGAGGTGCCCCAGCTGCTGACCGTCCACGGCGCGCTGTGGAAGCGGTGCACGGTGTTGGTGTACTGCGCCGGGCGGGCGTGGTCGGCGCGGTAGAGGACGTAGTCGAGGTCCTCCTTCGGCTCGCCGGGGTAGCGGTAGGCGGCGATCGAGTTGTCCACCGTGTCGAAGGAGTTCGCCCAGCCGTCCCGGGTGCTCGCCGGGGCCAGGCTGCCGTTGGAGAGCAGCGCCGGGTACTCGCTGCCGTGCGAGTCGATGTTCAGGTCGCCGGCCACCACGATCGGCTCGCTCGCCGGGATCTGCTTGGCGTCCAGGAACGCCTTCATCGCGCGCAGCTGCTTGCCCCGGATGTCGGCGGCCTGGCCGCTGGAGCAGCCCGAGTCGGTGGACTGCAGGTGGGTGCCGACCACGTGGGTGCGCTGCCCGTTCACGTTGATCTGCGCGTAGACGAACCCCTTGTTGGACCACCAGTCCGAGCCGCACGCGTCCTTGAACACGTACTGCTCCTTGCGCAGGATCGGCCACTTGCTGAGCAGCGCCACCCCGCCGTCCTCCGGCGTGGTGCTGCTGTAGCTGCCGGAGGTGGCATCCCACCCGCTGGTGGAGCGGCCGACCACCGGCGTGTGGTACGGGTACGCGGCCGAGGCCTTCGACACCAGCGCGTCGGAGGTGGCGTTGTCGAAGGCCTCCTGCAGCACCACCACGTCGTGGCCCTGGAAGAAGTCCGCGCCCGCGATGGCCTGCGCCCGGTAGGCCTGGCCCCAGTTGGGGTAAAGGTTGGTGCTCATCAGGAAGGTGTTGTAGGTGAGCACGTTCAGCGGGGCGACGGTGAGCGGCACGCTCTCGGCGCGCGCGGCGGCCTGAGGGACCGTCAACAGAGCTGCGGCGGCGGCGAGTACAGCGGCCAGGCGGGTGGTGCGGGTGGCGGGCATGGAGGCTCCGGGGGTGTGGGGCGATCGATGTTGTGCAGTCAACTCGGGCCTTCGTGACGCGGACAAGACACCGGGCGGCGGATGGGTGAACTCGACCGAAACACCCCCTACCGGCGGGTAGAAAACGGCCGCTGCGACAGGTGTCAACCATCGGTTGACACCCCCCAACTGTCAACCTAAGGTTGCCTCATGGCTGACACCTCTGGAGTGAAGACCTCCATCCGGCTCGACGACCTGATCGAGGGCATCAAGAAGTCGTACCCCGAAGCGCTGGACCAGCTGTCCAATGCCGTCCTGGTCGCCGACCACCTCGGCGACATCGCCGACCACCTGATCGGCCACTTTGTCGACCAGGCCCGCCGCTCCGGCGCGTCCTGGACGGACATCGGCCGCAGCATGGGCGTCACCCGTCAGGCCGCCCAGAAGCGCTTCGTCCCCAAGGACCCCGGCGAGGTTCGCGAGATCGACACCGCGCAGGGCTTCAACCGCTTCACCCCGCGCGCCCGCAACGTGGTGGTCGTCTCCCACCAGGCCGCCAAGGACACCGGCAGCCCCGAGATCCGCCCCGAGCACCTGGTGCTCGGCATGCTCGCCGAACCCGAGGGCCTCGGCACCGCCTACATCGTCGGCCGGGGCATCACCCTGGACGCCGTCCGCGAGGCCGCCCTCGCCGCCCTCCCGCCCGCCGCCGAGGACGTCCCCGCCCTCATCCCCTACGACGCGGGCGCCAAGAAGGTCCTCGAACTCTCCATGCGCGAGGCCCTCCGCCTCGGCCACAACTACGTCGGTACCGAACACCTCCTGCTCGCCCTCCTCGAACACGAGGCCGGCGCCGGCATCCTCACCGACCTCGGCCTCGACAAGACCGCCGCCGAGGCCGCCCTCCTCGAGGTCCTCGCCCAACTCACCCCCGACGCCTGACCGTTCAAGACCCGGCGGGCCCGCCCAGCACGAGGGGCGGGCCCGCCGTCGCGGTCACCGCGATCGCTCGGAGCGGACGCTCGACGCGGCGGCAACGGCGTTGACCCGAAGTTCTGCCAGATGGTCGACGATTGCGGCGAGGGTGCCGGATGCGGGCGCCTCGAAGCCGTCCCGGCTGCTCAGTTCCGCGGGGTCCGCCGCGATGATCCGTCCGGTCGGCAGGTGCAGGTGCAGGTGGAGGAGGCCGGCCGGGTCGGGGGCGTGGATCTCGGCGGTCCAGGTCTCCCCGTCGTCCAGCCGCGCCCCCGCCGTGAACAGGGCCTCCGGATTGCGTGGGCGCGTCCCGGGGTGCTCGGCCCAACTCGGCACCCACGGCTTCGCCGACCGGCCCGTGACCTTGCGCCTGACAGACGAGGCCCGAGCGCTGATCCGCCTGGTCGGAGGCCGGGGCGGCAGTTCGGACCCGTCCCCGTGACGGTGGCGCCTCCGTCCGCTCACTGGTTCTTCGGCCGGCCGGCCGAAACCCGGTTGACGGTCGGTCGGGGCGGGCGGTTCGCTGGCGGTCACCACGAGAGGGGAGCGGCGGATGGTGTACCGACTCGAAGGGCCGGTGCTGGAAGGGGAGTTGGTGCGGCTGGAGCCGTTGGAGCAGCGGCATGCCGGGGAGTTGGCGCGGGCGGTGGAGGAGGCCCGGGACAGTTACGGGTTCACCTGGGTGCCGCGCGGCGAGGAGGTGGCCGGGTACATCGAGGCGCAGCACGCGCGGGCCGCGGACGGGCGGTTGGCGCCGTATGCGCAGATCGCGGTGGGGAGTGGCCGGGCGGTCGGGGTGACGGCGTACTGGGAGCCGCGGACGCTGCCGGACACCGAGGTGCTGTTCGCGGTGGAGGTCGGGTTCACCTGGCTGGCGGCCTCGGCGCAGGGGACGGGCATCAACGCCGAGGCGAAGCTGCTGCTGTTCCAGCACGCGTTCGAGCAGTGGGGCGTGGCCCGGGTGGACCTCAAGACCGATGCGCGCAATGCCCGTTCGCGGGCGGCGATCGCCGCCGTCGGCGCCCGGTTCGAGGGCGTGCTGCGGAAGTCGGCCCGCTCGTGGGTGCCCGGCGAGGACGGCGGGCTGCGGGACGCCGCGATCTTCTCGATCATCGACACCGAGTGGCCGCAGACCGAGGCCGCCCTCCGGGAACGTGTCGCTCGCTACACCTGATACTTCGTGTGTGGGGGTGGCGGGTTGGCCGGGCCGGGCGGCGGTGGGGGTGCGCCGCCCATGCCGGTCGGCTTGCCGGACGGGGATTTCTGCGGGGCCACGGCGTTCCTCCTCGGAGCGGGCGGCGGTGGGCGGGCGGGGCCGCGGGTGAAGGTACGGTCATCTGCTGACTGCCCGACTGCGGCCCCTGCTATGCGAGTTGGGTGGCCGATTCGCCGGGGCGGGGCGGCGTCCGGTCGAGGGTGGGCGGCTCCCAGACGTGGTGGCGCAGGATCGCCCGGAGCGTCGGCCCCGGGGGCATCAGCGGCATCGCGGTGTTGCGGACCGCCACCGCGAGCGGGTGCGACAGTCCCGGCCCCATCCGTCCCGCCTGCCGGGCCGCCCGGGCGACGGCCTGGGCGCGCGGGCGGCGCACCGCGTCGTACCGGGAGAGTGCGGACGGCAGGTCGGGCGCGCCGGCGACGGCGGCCGCCAGGGTCACCGCGTCCTCCAGCGCCTGGCAGGCGCCCTGGCCCAGGTGCGGGGTCATCGCGTGCGCCGCGTCGCCGAGCAGCGCGACCCGGCCGACCGTGAACGTCGGTAGCGGGGTGCGCAGTTCGCGCAGGTCGTGGTGGAGCACGGCGTCCGGCGGGGTGGCCGCGAGCAGTTCCGGGATCGGCTCGTGCCAGCCGCCGAAGCGCGAGCGCAACTCGGCCAGCGGATCGGCGAACCGGGTGCCGGGCGGCAGCGGAAGGACGGCGTGCCACTCGGCCCGGCCGTCCGGCAGCACGATGTGGCCGAACTCCGCGCCGCGACCCCAGGTCAGCTCGAACTCGCCGTCCAGCGCCACCGGTTGATCGGTGATCGCGCGCAGCACGGCCGCACCGGTGGCCACCGCGCCGGGGTGCTCCGGCAGCAGCAGGCCACGCAGCCGACTGCCGACGCCGTCCGCCGCGACCACCAGGTCGGCGTACCGCGTGCCGTCCGAGCAGCCGACCCGGACCTGCCCAGGCCCGTCCTGCGCCGGTTCGTTCTGCCCAGGCCCGTTCTGCCCAGGTCCGTCCTGCGCTGGTTCGTTCTGCCCTGGCCTGTCCTGGTCGATCGTCAGCGCGCGGACGCCGATCAGCAGCGACTCGGCGGGCAGCGCGGCCCGCAGCAGCCGGTGCAGTTCGGCGCGGGCGATGCCGACGATCGGGCTGCCCACCGCGCGCTCCAGCGCGGCCCCGTCCATCCGGGCCAGCCAACGCCCGTCCGGCCTGCGGGTGCCGCCCCGGTACTGACCGTGCGAGGCGGCCCGGACCGCCTCGCCCGCGCCGAGCTCGTCCAGCGCCCGCAGCCCGTTCGCGGCCAGCGAGATCGCCGCCCCGGCGTCGTCCGGCACCTCGGAACGCTCCAGCACCGTCACGTCCCAGCCGACCCGGCGCAGTCCGAGCGCGGCCGCCAAGCCGCCGATCCCGCCACCGACCACCACCGCAGTACCGCGCACCGTCGAACCCCCAGCTCTTCTACAGATGTAGAAAGGACGGTAGCGGAGCTTACGGGCCCGCCCACGGCGGGGTGTTAGATGAGGGCATGGCCACCGACCGACGCACCCTGCTCGCCGACGCCGCCCTCGGCGTCCTCGCCGACCAGGGCATCCGCGGCCTCACCCACCGCGCCGTCGACCGTGCGGCCGCCCTGCCCGACGGCACCACCTCGGCCTACTACCGCACCCGCGCCGCGCTGCTCACCGCGCTGGTCCGGCGGCTGGTCGAACTCGACCAGTACGAACTGGAGTTGACCGCCGCACAGGCCGCCGCACAGGCCGCCGCGCCGCGCACCGCCGCCGACCTCGTCGACGGCCTCGCGCTGCTCGCCCACCACCGGCTCACCGGCGACGGCCGCCGCCGCTCGCTCGCCCGGTACGCCTGCGTGCTGGAGAGCGTCCGCGACCCGGAACTGCGCGAGATCCTCACCCCGCGCGAGAACACCGGCCGGGAGCTCGTCCGCCACTTCCTCGCCGCGCACCGCGTCCGCGACGTCGAGGACCGCGCGCTCACCCTGCTCGCCGGCTTCGACGGGCTGGTGCTGGACGGGCTGGTGCGCGGCGAGACCATCCGGCGCGAGGCACTGGAGGGCCTGGTCGCGGCGGCCCTGCGGCCGTAATTCCGCTAGGAGTTGGCTGCCCACTGGTGGGCGGTGCCCTGGTGGAGGGCGGCGTAGACGCGGTCGCGCAGGGCGTTGGCGTCGCTGTCGGTGAGGGTGCGGTGGAGGTGGCGCAGGATCACCTTGACCAGCAGGTTGTGCTGGTCGGGACGGGCCCCGAGGCGGGTCAGGGCCTGCGGGGGAAGGGCGTGGCACGGGGTGGTGGAGAGGATCTCGACGGCCTCCACGCAGTCCGCGTCCGCGCCGAGCGCGTCGCGGACCCGGTCGCCGAGGTCCTCCGCCAGGTCGACGCGGTCCACCGCGATGGACAGGTCGCGGCGGATCGCCGGCAGCGCGGAGACCGGACGGTACGGGGCGAGATCGGTCAACTGGGCGGCCACCGCCGGGTCGGTGGAGCGCAGGATCCGGATGTCCGGGATCCCCTTGACCAGCATCAGCACCCGGTCCAGCCCCATCCCGAGCGCCAGCCCGCTCCACTCCGGCCCCAGCCCGGACCCCGCCAGCACCTCCGGGTGGGCGAGCCCGCACTCCGCGATCTCCACCCACTCGCCGCCGAGGTTCACGTCCAACTGCCGCCCCGCCAGCGTGTACGGATGCACGCGGTCCTCGGTGCGGTACTCCGCGCCGGGCAGCAGGGCGTCGGCCAGGGCGGCGATCATCTCGGTCAAGTCGGCGGGTGTGGTGGGCAGTTGGCGGCGGGTGAGGTACCAGAGGTCGAGCTGGTGCGGGGTGCCGGTGTGCAGCCGGTCGATGCTGTCGCGGCGGTACACCAGGCCCGGGCAGACCAGCAGGACGGACTCGGCAGCCGGGTCCGCCGCGAGGGCGCGCAGGGCGCCAGGGACGAGTGCGCTGGAGTGGCTGCGCAGCATACGGCGGTCGTCCACGTAGCGGGTGTAGCGGGTGTCCCGAGTGACGTCGTCGGCACGGTAGTTGAGGTGGTCGTAGTTGTCGGCGACGGTGACGATCCGCTCGCCGCGGTGCACCCGCACCGGGCAGGACCAGTGCCGGGCCAGCGCGTCGGTGGCGCGATCCACCAGGAGCTGCACGCCGTGCGGCCCGGCGGCCGGATCGGTCAGATCGCGGACGGCCAGATCACGGGCGAGCTGATCGGCGGACAGCGGACGGGGAGAGGAAGCGGGCAGAGCGGACATGACGGGCCTCCGGGCCTGAGCATGGGATTCGAGGGGGAACACACACCCCCCGGCCCCTGGGCGCAACCCGCCGCCCGGGACCGACCCGCTCAGCCGGACTGCGTCACCGGCGCGGCGAAAACCGACCCCAGCGGCACCCATCGGGAGCCGGGGGGCCACTAAATCGGCGAGAGATCGCTACGACGGCCACGGGCAGAGCATAGGCACCCCGGCCCGGCCGCCCGCAACCGGTTTTTCTCCCGCACCCCGAGGCGGCGCCGGGCGGCGCGGCGCGGACGACCGCCTTGCGCCTTCGCTCGTCGGCGCCGCACATGCGGGCTGACGCCTCCTCAGTTCCCGGCGCTCGGTGCAGCTGTTGGTGGCGGGACGGGCCTGGTACGGTTCCCCCGTCGCGTTTGAACGCGTTCAATAATGGGGGGGAGCATGGAAGCCGTAGACACCACGGAGCGGCCGGATCCGGTACCGCGGGCGGCGCGGTTCACGGCGGTGCTGGCGGTGCTGTGTGCCGCACCGGTCGTGCTCTGGGTGGTCCTCATCGACGCGTGGACCATGGGAGGTCCGCTGGTGCTCGGCGCCGTGACCACCGCCGTGCCGCTGTTCGCCCGGGAGGCCGCCAACTTCTGGACAGGCTGCGTGATCATCGGTTGGATACTGTTCGCCGTCTCCGTTCTCGGCTGCATCTTCGGGCTGTTCCTGTTGATGCCGGCGAGCATCGTCCTTCTCGCCGCGGCAACCCAGGCCGATCCCCAGGCCCCACGACTGCCGATGTACGTCGGCATCGTGATCACGGCCGCAACCCTGGGCTTCGTCTGCTGGGCGTTCGGGCAAGGCTGAATCGCCGCGCTCTTCCGCGAGCCGGACACTCTCTTTGCGAACGTCCAGGAGGGCAGCCCCCTCCTGGGTGGGAGGCGTACCGTCCCGAGTGCCCCGGAACTCGGCCACGGCGCCGTCAACCTGAACCAGACCCGCGCCGATCTGCCGGGCGTCAGCCACATCAGGATCTGCAACCAGCAGGCCCCGAACTGCCACTGACCACCGACGGGCCGACATGCGGAGCGGCGGCCGACCTGGCCGAGGCTGTCCGTGCCGACGAACCCGTCCCCGGCGGCGTGGCCCACCCGGACTCCCCGGAGCCCGGGGGCCACTGAATCGGCGGGAGACCGCTACGCCGGCCACACGCAGAGCTCGGACGCCCCGGCCCGGCCGCCCGCGACCGGTTTTCCGCAGGGGTCGGCCGGCCGGCCGTTCGGTACCCTTCGGCATGCACTTCACCTCCGGCGGGACGGGCGGCCCGCGCCTTGACGACGCCGCAATGGCGCAGCTCGATCTCGGCAGCAACGTCCGGGGATTCCTGCCGGGCGCGGCCGACACGCAGGGAGCGGCCGAGCTGTTCTTCCGGGCCGGCTGGCGGGTGCGCCGGTCGGGCTGGACCGAGTTCGGGGTCGAACGCGAGTTCGCGGAGCTTGAGCTGACGCCGGGGGAACCCGTGCTGTTCAGCGGGTACGTCGACCCGGAGCGTGTCGCCGAGCTGCTGGCGGCGCTGGGGGAGACGGGGCTGCCCTTCCGGCTCGAGTTCGAGGATCGCGAGGGGCGTGAGCACGTCCATCACTCGGCCGGCCGGTGCGGCTGACAGTCGTCGAAGGTCCCAATGTGGCGGCGCTTAAGCCGAGTTGAAGGGGTCGCCCCTACCGTCGAGCGGTGCTGACGCGATGCGGGAGCTGGGTGCGCCGGAATCCGGCGCTGGGGGCGGTGGGGGCGGTGGGGGTCGCGGCCGTCTGGCAGGCGACGATCGTGGTGGTGGCGAAGGCGCTACCGCCGCTGGATCCGGGGTGGTTCCCGCAACTCGGGCCGACCGTCGCCAACTTGGCGGGCGCGGCGGTGATGCTGGTGCTGCTCCGGGCCTGGGGGCTGCTGGCGGCCGGCGGGGTCACGAGCCTTGGGGCGACGGCGCGTTGGGTGGTGCTGCTGCCACTGGCGGTACTGGCGGGGCTGGCGGCGCTGCCCGGGATCGAGGGAAGTACAGCCACCCTGGTGGGCGGCGTGGTGCTGATGCTCAGCGTCGGGGTCAGTGAGGAACTGAGCAGCAGGGCACTGGTGTTGGAGGTCGCACGGCCGCTGGGTCGGGTGCCCGCGGTGGTGCTGACGGCGGTGCTGTTCGGGGTCGGGCACCTCGGCAACTGGCTGTTCTTCGGCTCGCCCCTGGGCAATACGCTGTGGCAGGTGCTGGAGGCCGGCGCGTTCGGCTTCTGCCTGTGCGGCGCGCGCCTGTACATCGGGAGCATCTGGCCGCTGGCGCTGGTGCACGCGCTCTCCGACTACCTGGAGATCTACTCGCCGGGGAAGACACCCGACTGGCTTCAGGCGGTGACCGTGGTCGTCGACCTGGGCCTGGGCCTGGTGCTGCTGCTCCGGGCCCCCGAGGCTCCTGCGCCTGCCCCTGGGTCATAGGCTCGGCATCTTCGATCGGCGGGAGGCGCGGGAAATGACGGACAAGCAGGCCGGGGTCGGGCAGGCCTACGATGCGGTCGCGGAGCTGTACGCGACCATGTTCACGGGTGAACTCGCCAGCCGCGACGACGAGTTGGCGCTGATGGGGGAGCTGGTCGCGGCGCCGCCCGTGGCAGCCGACGGGCTGCCCGTCGGAGACCTCGGCTGCGGCCCGGGCGAGGCGACGGCGCTGCTCGGCGGGCTCGGGATCCGCGCCGTCGGGCTCGACCTGTCGGCCGGGATGCTGGCCCAGGCCCGGCGCCGCCACCCCGGGGAGAGTTTCGTCCGCGGCTCGCTGCTCTCCCTCCCGTTCGCCGACGCGAGCCTCGGCGCGGTGCTCGCCCGCTACTCGCTGATCCACCTCCCGCCCGCCGAAGTCCCGTACGCCCTCGCCGAGTTGCGCCGCGTCCTGGCTCCGGGCGGCCGCCTGCTGCTCGGCCTCTTCGCTGCCGACCCCACTCTCGGCGACGCCGACCACCCCGTCCCCTTCGACCACAAGGTCACCACCGCCCACCGCTGGCCGCTCGACACCCTCGCCGCCCTGCTGTCCGAGGCCGGCCTCACCGAGACCGCCCGCAGCGTCCGCCAACCCGGCCCGGGCGAGCGCTTCCCGCAGGCGGCCCTGCTGGCGGAGGTCGCGTCCTGACGGCCTCTGATCTGCGTGCGGCATCGCCGGCCCGCCGGGCTGTTCAGGGCCCGCGCCCGCGCAGCGCCGGGAGCGGACGGACCGCGAGGGCGTACGGCCGATGGCATGACGTCCCGGGCCCGGACACATCGTCGGACGGCGCCGGCGGAACGCAGAGGGGACACGACCTCCCGGTCCGGTGAGGCGGATCCATTCCCCAGGAGCACGGAGCACGCATGTCGACGGAGCAGAGCACACCCACCATGCCGCAGGTGGCCATGACACTGGCGGCGATCGCCGCGACCGGGGCCACGCCGCGTCCCTCGGGCGAGACGGTGGCGGAGCAGCAGGAACGGATCTCCCTGGGCGTCAGTGAGCAACTGGCCGAGCCCTCCCTCGCGACCGGGAACGGCTGGTCCCTGACGTGGCTGGCACTGAGCCCGGACAACGCGAACATGGCGTTCCTGGCCGCGAATCGCTCCTCCAACGCGTTCGCCGTCGTCCTGCGGGGAACGGTCGGCAACGTCACCGACCTGCTGGAGGACCTCGGCGTGGGCACGGTGGTGCCGTTCACCGCCGTCGGCTCGCCACCGGCCCCGGTGTCCGTCTCCAAGGGGGCGATGGAGGCGTTCACCCAGGTCGTCACCATGACGGCGGGGGGCACCACCCTGGTGCAGGCACTCGCCGACGCCCTGGCGGGGGCCGCGTCGAACCCCACCGTCCACGTGATCGGTCACAGTCTGGGCGGCTGCCTCGCCACCATGGTCGCGCCCTACCTCCAGGCACAGACCTGGCAGGGCGTCACCCCGAAGTTCGCCCTGTACACCTTCGCCGCCCCCACTGCCGGCGGCCCGGACTTCGTGAAGTACGTCAACTCCCTGAGCTGGGCCGCCAACGAGCGCTACTTCAACGCCTGGGACCTGGTGCCGCAGGCCTGGACCTCGCTCGACGACGCGAAGAAGTGGTACCCCCATCCGCCCGGCCCGGAGGCGAACGAGGACGTCAAGGCCGTGATCACGGCGATCGCCGCGCTGCCCGGGCCGCACGGCTACGCCCAGCCGGGCACGCCGAACCAGTTGCACCCGGACTACCAGAGCGACTACGACCACGTCATGGTCAAGAAGACGCTCCAGGACTTCATGGGCCAGGTCGCCTTCCAGCACGCGAACCCCACCTACCTGGGTCTGCTCGGCGCCCCCGACGTGCTGTCCGGCCCGGTGGTGCGGGCCGTCAGCAGCAACGTCGGCAAGGCCGGCAGTGCGGTCGTCATCGCCGGCAGCGGTTTCGGCGCGGGCACGGCGGTCGACTTCGGTACCGTCCCCTGTCAGGACCCGGTCGTCAGCGGCGACGGCACCGCGATCAGCGTCCTCGCGCCGCCCGGTGCGGGCGTGGTCGCCGTCCGGGTCACCACCAACCTGGGCACCTCGCCGGCCGTGCCCTTCGGCCAGTTCGCCTACGGCGGACCCGCCCCGGTGGTGATCACCGGCATCGACCCGGACAGCGGCCGCAAGGGCCACTCCGTCACCATCACCGGCGTCAACTTCTGTTCCGACGCCCAGGTCTTCTTCGGCGACAACCCTTCCCCGTCCGTCCGGATCAAGCGAACCGGCGCGCCCAGCGAGCTCGTCGCCACCGCCCCCGACCCGACCACCGGCCCCGGCAAGCCCCACACCGTCGACGTCACCGTGCTGTCGCAGGGCTACTCGTCCCCGACCGGCCCGGTGAGCGAGTTCACCTACAAGGAACTGTGAGGGGGCGGCAGGGGCCTCAGTCGACCCAGCCCCGGCGGTGGGCCTGCCAGCCGAGTTGGATGCGGGTGTCGGCGCGGGCGAGGGACATCAGGCGGCTGATGCGGCGCTGGACGGTGCGCAGGCCGAGGCTGAGCTGTTTGGCGACGGCGGGGTCGGTGGCGCCGGAGAGGAGGAGGGCGAGGATGCGGCGGTCGGTCTCGTCGGGGTCGCCGGCGGGGGCGGGGCCGACGACGAGGGTGCGGCCGAGGGGGTGGGCCCACTCCCAGGTCTGTTCGAACAGGACGGTGAAGACGGTGACCAGCGCGGGGGCGCGGACCACCAGGGCGACGGGGTCGGAGGCGGAGGCGGTGAGCGGGACGAGGGCGAGTGAACGGTCCGCGATGATCAGCTTGGTGGGGACCTGCTCGACGACCCGGATCTGCTGCTGACGGTCCATCGCCTCGAACAGCGGGTGCGCGGCGCCCGGTTCGTCCAGAGCGCGGCGCTCCAGCACCACCCGGTAGCCGACGCCGCGTTCGACGGCCGCCGACTCGGCGCCGGTCTCGTCGGCGGCGACCACTTGGTGGCGGCCCGTCACCAGCGCGAGCAGTTCGTGCTCCGCGCCGGCCTGAAGCTGCGTGACGCGGTGGCTGATGGCGGCGCGCCCGGCCACCACCTCGATCAGGTCGCGGTGCGCCTGGCCCTCCCGGGCGGTCGCCGAACGGTAGGCCTCGGTGAGGGTGGAGGCCGTCAACTCGGCCTCCCGCAGGGCGTGTCGCTGGCCGGTGAGCAGGGCTTCGAGGGCGACGGCCGGGGGAGCGGCGGTGTAGCGGCGGCCCGCGCCGGGGGCCACCAGCCCGCAGGCCTGGAGCAGTTCGAGCGAGCCGGTCGGTACGGGGCCGCAGCGGGCGGCCAGTTCGGCGCGGGTCGCGGGGCCGTGGGCCACCAGGTGGGTGTAGACCCGCTCGGCGTGCTCGTCCAGACCTATCGCCGACAGCATCCGCGCTCCGTTCGCCGTGCTCAGGGCCGCCGCCCGTGCCGCTCGCACCGCTCGCGAAGGCGGTGGCGGTTTGCCGCCGGGCGGTGACCCGCCAGGCCACATCATGACCGGTCAGCCCGGTTTTCTGCCAGGCTCACCGGCCATAACCCGACACCTGGAGGCGTTCATGACACGGCCGGCGCGCATTCGCGGCGCGATGGCACTGGTGGCGGCGGGCATCCTCGCCACCGGTACGCTCACCACGATCGACCAGGCATGGGCCGCCCAGCCCCAGAACCCCGGCTCCACCCTGACGGGACGCCAGAGCGCCGCCCCGCACACCGTCACCCTGATCACCGGCGACCGGGTCCAGCTGGGCACCGGCACCGACGGCCGCACCGTCGTCACCGTGCTGCCCGACGAGCACGGCAACGTCCCGCTGACGTTCACCCAGCAGGAGAACGGCGACCAGTACGTCGTCCCGCAGCACGCCTCCGCCGCGCTCGCCGCCGGCACCGTCGACCGGCAACTGTTCAACGTCACCTCGCTGCTGCGCCAGGGCTACGACGACCAGAACGGCAAGACGTTCTCCCTGATCGCCACCTACCGGGACGCGAAGGCCGCCGACGCCAGCCCGCAGGCGCGCGCGAAAGCCTCGGGGACCAAGCGGCTCAAGGCAGTTGACGGCGTCGCGTTCGCCCCGGCCAAGGAGGACGCCGCCCGCACCTGGAACCAGCTGGTCGGGCCGGACGGCAAGGGCCGCGACGGCCTGACCAAGCTGTGGCTGGACCGCAAGGTCCGCACCACCAACGACGCCGAGACCAGGCAGATCGGCGCCCCCGCCGCGTGGGCCGCCGGGCTCGGCGGACAGGGCGTCAAGGTCGCCGTCCTCGACACCGGCATCGACGACCAGCACCCGGACCTCGCCGGACAGGTCGAGGGCCGCCGCAACTTCACCGGCGCGAACCCGGACACGCCCGACGAGGACGTCCACGACGCCGTCGGCCACGGCACCTTCGTCGCCTCCGAGATCGCCGGCACCGGCAAGGCGTCCGGCGGCAAGGAGCGCGGCGTCGCCGACCAGGCCCGGCTGCTGGTCGGCAAGGTGCTCGACGACGGCGGCTCCGGCACCGAGTCGCAGATCATCGCCGGCATGCAGTGGGCCGCCGACTCCGGCGCCGACGTCGTCTCGATGTCGCTGGGCAGCCCCGAACCCACCGACTGCACCGACCCGATGTCGGTCGCCGCGCAGCACATCGCCGAGCAGTCCAAGGCGCTGTTCGTGGTCGCCGCCGGCAACCTCGGCCAGTACCAGTCCGTCAGCTCGCCCGGCTGCGCGCCCGCCGTGCTCACCGTCGGCGCCGTCGACCGCAAGGACAACACCGCCTCCTTCTCCTCGCACGGCTCCGTCACCGGCAGCCACACCCTGAAGCCGGAGATCGCCGCACCCGGCGTCGACGTCAAGGGCGCCGCCACCGGCGGACGCGGCGTCTACGCCTACACCTCGATGTCCGGGACGTCGATGGCCACCCCGCTGGTGGCCGGCAGCGCCGCCCTCGTCAAGCAGCGCCACCCCGAGTGGAACGCCGCGCAGATCAAGGCCGCCCTGGTGTCCTCCGCGCTGGCCACCGTCCCCGGCGACGTCCAGCAGACCGGCGGCGGCCGGCTTCGCGCCGACCTCGCCACCACGCAGAGCGTGCTCGGCGCACCCGCCGTCGGCTTCGGCGACTTCGCCTGGCCGCAGCAGAAGTCCGACACCCGCACCGTCCAACTCCCGTACACCAACACCTCCGACAAGCCCGTCACGCTCAAACTGACCGTGCAGCGCACCGACGGCGACGACGAGACGGCGATCACCTCGAAGGTGGTCAAGCTCGGCACCGACAGGATCACCGTCGCCGCCGGGGCCACCGCGCAGGTGCCGCTCACCCTCGACCCGACCGCGCACCTGACGGGCGGCCAGTACGGCGACATCACCGGCCGCGTGCTGGCCACCGCCGACAACGGGAGCACCGTCTCCACCCCGTTCAACGCCTACGTCGAGCCCGAGACCCTCGCCGTCCGGGTCAAGCTGATCGACCGCGACGGCAAGCCCGCCGCGTCCGAGGTCGGCAGCAGCATCACCATGGTCGACCTCGGCCAGGCCACCGGCAGCCGGCAGGCCCCGAACGCCAACGGCGAGATCGTCTACCGGCTGCGCCCCGGCAGCTACTCGCTCAGCGGCTACGTGGTCACCCCCGAGCGCGGCGACAGCAGCGGCGAGGCCGCCCCGAAGGCCGTCACCGCGCTCGCCATGCCCGAGATCCAGCTGACCAAGGACACCGTCCTCACCCTCGACGCCCGCCAGGCCACCCGGATCGAGGTGCAGGCCGAACGCGACCTCCGGGTCCGCGGCGCCTCACTCGAACTCGGCCGCTGGTGGGGCGACAAGTGGGTCGACTCCACCGGCGTGCGCACCGGCATGCTGCCCGTCGAACTCTCCGCCTGGGGCTCCGGCAAGGCCCGCACCGGCGGCTTCGAATTCGGCAGCTACCTGCGGATGGCCGCCCCCGAAGTGGTGCTCAAGGGCGCCGGCCTCACCCTGGAACCGCACTACGCCCAGTTCGCCGCCGAGGCCCAACTGCCCGGCACCGGAAGCGCGTTGCTGGCCACCGCCGCCAGCGCCTCCGAGGCCGATCTGACCGCCGCCGGTGTCTTGGGCAAGCTGGTCCTCGTCCCCGACGACGGCACCTCGCAGCGCGTCGTCTCCACCAACGCCAAGAACGCCGGCGCCGTCGGCGTCCTGACCTACCGCCAGAGCCCCGGCGTGTACGGCAAGAACGACGTCAGCCTGGACGCCCCCGTGCTGCCGATCACCGCCGCCGAGGCCGCCGCACTGAAGACCGCCCTCGGCAAGGGCGCCGTCACCCTGGCCTGGACCTCCACCGCCGACAGCCCCTACGTCTACAACCTGGCGTTCCACGACGCCGGTTCGATCGGCGCCAAGCAGCGCCACGCCGTCCGCGACCGCGACCTCGGCACGGTCACCGAGAACTGGCACTCCACCGGCACGCCCGTCCGGATGAGCGACTACCTCAGCATCGAACGCCCGTGGAACCCGTACGCGGGCAGCGCCGTCGGCCAGGGCCTGGTCGCCACCCCGTCCACCCGCACCGCCCACTACACCGCCGACGACACCACCTGGCTGCACGACGGACAGAGCAGCTGGCCGTTCACCGAGTTCATGCAGGACCTGCCGCGCCGCTACCAGGCCGGACAGCAGCGCACCGAGGAGTGGTACCAGGGCGTGCTGCGCCCCACCGCCGGACGCGCCGCCGACGGCACCGCGCTGCTGGTCGGCGAACGCCAGGCCGACCTGATCGGGGTCGACTTCACCCGCACCCTGTGGGGCGACGGCAACGCCGACCACACCGGCAGCCAGTCCTACTTCGGCGACGCCGCCGGCGTCGAACTGTTCAGCGACGGAACCTCGTTGGGACGCTCCTGGTTCGGCCCGTCGTTCGTCTGGCAGCTCCCGAACGAGGCCAAGGACTACACCCTGGTGCTCGACCAGGCCCGGTTCTACCACCGCGACCTGTGGCAGCGCTCCACCGCCGTCCGCACCGAGTTCGGCTTCCGCTCGGCCACCGACCCGGCCGCGTACTCGCAGGCGCTGCCGCTGCTGTTCCCCGACTACCGGATCGACCTGGACGGCAACAACACCGCCGCCGCCGGACCACTGCGGATCGCGCTCTCCGCCACCGGCCAGAACGGCTTCACCCCCGGCCCGCTCACCACCGCCCAGCTCGCCTACTCCTACGACGGCGGCACCACCTGGACGGACGCCGCGGTCGGCGCCGACAAGGTCGCCACCCTCGACCACGCGGGCGCCGCCGGCAAGAAGGTAAGCCTGCGGATCACCCTGGCCACGGCGAACGGCGCCAAGGTCACCCAGACCGTCACCGACGCGTACGCCGTGCGCTGACGTACCGGTAGCAGTCCACGCCACAGGCTCGGCAGGGATTCCCTGCCGAGCCTGTCCGAGGTGCCGGGGGGTCAGGCCGCGTCGGCCGGGAGCCGGTTGTCGGTGGGTGCGAGGCCGGCCGCGGGGCCGCCCGGGGTGGCGGTGGTGCGCAGGATCCCGGCGGCGGCGGCCGTGGTGGCGCACATCAGGGTGAGCAGCAGGAAGGTGCGGTTGAGGGCGGTGAAGTGGGTGAGCCAGCCGATGACGGCCGGTCCGGCGAGCATGCCGAGGTAGCCGAGTCCGGCGACGCGGGAGACGTTGGCGCCCGCGGCGGCGGGGTCGGCATGACCGGCGGCACTGAAGAGCTGCGGGACACAGCCGGACAGTCCGAGGCCGAACAGCGCCCAGCCGAGGAACGCGGCCCACACCCACGGGGTGAGCGCGGCGATCGTGATACCGACGGTGGCGGTGGCCGCGCCGTAGCGCAGGACGGCCGTCGGGCCGTGGCGGGTGACGACCCGGTCGGCCAGCAGGCGGCCGGTGGTCATCGCGGCGGCGAAGGCGCCGTACGCGAAGGCGGCGGTGGACGAGGGCGTGCCGAGCACGTCCTTGAGGTGCAGGGCGCTCCAGTCGTTGGCGGCGCCCTCGCACAGCATGACCATCAGCGCCAGCACGGCGAAGACCCGGATCTGTCGGCGGACCTTGCCGCTGTCGGCGGTCATGGGCGCTCCGGTGGTTTCCCCGTCCGGTTCGGCGGCCTCGGCGGCCTCGGCGGCCTCGGCAGCCGAGGCATCGGGCAGCAGGGCGCGGGCGGTGAGCAGGGCGGTGGCGAGGCCGAGCGCGCCGAGGACGGCGAGCGTGGCCACCGGCCCGGCCCCGACGGCGGTGGCCGCGGCGGCGGCGCCGGCGGCGAGCACGCCGCCGACCGAGAAGGTGGCGTGGAAGCCGGACATGACGGGGCGCCCGTACGCCTTCTCCACGTGTACGGCGTGGGCGTTCATGCTCACGTCCAGGCAGCCGTTGGCGAAGCCGAAGACCAGCAGCGCCCCGGCGAGCGTCCACGGGTTCGGCGCCAGGGCGGGCAGCACCAGGGACGCGGCGCACAGCGCGCCGGAGGCGGGGACGACGGTGCGGGCGCCGAGGCGGTCGGTCAGGCGGCCCGCGGCCTGCATGCCGCCGAAGGCGCCCAGGCCCAGCAGGACGAGCAGCCCGCCGAGGGCGGCGTGGCTGATGCCGACCCGGGCTTCGACGGCGGGGATGTGCACGACCCAGGCGCCCATCAGGGTGCCGCACAGGACGAAGTAGACGTAGGTCGCCACGCGGGCGGCCCGGAGCGAGCGTTCCATGCCACCGACCATAACGAACATACTTGATGTGCGAAACCCTGATATCGAACAGCTTGCTTGTTTGCTCCGGGGTGCGGTTCAATTCCGGTATGAACACCGCGGCGCGCCACACCCTGATCGCCCAGACCGTCCGGGACGCGGGCAGCGCCACCGTCCTCGAACTCGCCGAACTCACCGGCGCCTCCGAGATGACCATCCGCCGCGACCTCGACACCCTCGCCACCCAGGGCGCCCTCGAACGCTTCCGCGGCGGCGCCCGCACCCTGCTGCTGCGCGGCGAGGAACCCCCCTTCGCACTGCGCGCCCGCGAAGCCGTCGACGCCAAACGCCGCATCGCCGCCGGCATCTCCGCACTCATCGCCGACGGCGAGACCGTCCTCCTCGACAGCGGCACCACCTGCCTGGAAGTCGCCCGCCTGCTGCGCGAACGACCCGTCACCGTGATGCCGCTGTCCCTGCCCGCCATCCACGTCCTCGGCGACACCCCCGGACCGGCCACCCTGCTCGTCCCCGGCGGCCGCCCCCGCGCCGCCGAGGGCGCTCTCACCGGCCCCCTCGCCCTCGCCTCGATCAACGCCCTGCGCTTCGACACCGCCGTCCTCGGCTGCTGCGCCCTCAGCGCCGCCGACGGCCTGACCGCCCACAACCTCGACGACGCCACCATGAAGAAGGCCGCCATGGCCGCCGCCCGCCGCACCGTCGTGGCCGCGGACGCCGGCAAGCTCGGCCGCACCGCCTTCGCCCACGTCGCCCCCGCCGCGAGCCTGCACACCCTCGTCACCGACACCGGCGCCCCCGCCGACGAACTCGCCGCGTTCGAAGCCGCCGGCACCGCCGTCGTCAGCGTCTGACGCGGCGCACGCCCCTCAGGCGGGCAGCCCGTGCAGGAACTCGGCCACCAGACGGTGCAGTTCGGCCGGGTGCTCCAGGTGGACGTCGTGGCCGGCGCCCGGCAGGCTCGCCGCGTGCACGTCCGGACGCAGCGTCAGCATCCGGTCGGCATCCGCGGCCGGAATGATGCCGTGCTGGCCGAACACCAGCAGCGCCGGGCAGTGCGCCGCGCCCGCCCAGTCGTCCCAGCGCTCCCGGACGGCGTTCTCGGCCAGCGCCGCCACCATCACCTCCGGATCGAACCGCGGCCACCAGCCGTCCGCGCGCTGCTCCAGACCGTCCGCCCACGCCACACCCAGCGGCCCGCCGCCGAAGAACCGCACCGCCGACGCGTGCTGCGCGAACGGCACCGGCCAGGCGGCCAGCATCTCCCCGATCTCGGCCGGCGCATCCGGCGACACCCCCGCGGCCGCCTCTACCAGCACCACCCCCGCGAACCGGCCCGGGTGCGCGGCCGCCGCCAACAGCGCGGTGTGCCCGCCCAGCGACTGCCCCACCAGCAGCGGACGCTCCAGCCCGAGCGCGTCCGCCACCGCGACCACGTCCGCCACGAACGCGTCCCGCCCGAGATCCCCCGGACGGCGGGTCGAACGGCCGTGACCACGCTGGTCGACCGCCACCACCCGATGCGCCGGCGCGAGCGCCGCCGCCAGCGCGTCCCACTCGCCCGCATGCCCCGCCAGCCCGTGCAGCAGCAGAACCGGCCGCGCCTGGGCCGCACCCGCCCAGTCCCGGCAGTGCAGCTCGACTCCGGCACCGGCCACCGTCCGGGCCGTCCACGGGCTCTGCGTACTCATCCGCTCATCTCCCAACGCTGCGGGGCCGGTTGTCGGCCGCGGGTGTGGGGCGACAATGCCACGCGGAGGCGATGTTGATCAATGACACTCGCCAGTAGCGAACGACTGTGACCAGCCGCTGGCATGACGGACCGTCACTTGGGTTCCCGCCGGAGGTCTATCGTTCTGAACGCCGAACGTTCCGTGCCCGGAACACCCGATCGAATTCCCTGCACCCCCAGGAGCCTTGGTGGAACTGACAGCCCCGCCCGCCCTGCCCGCCCGCAGCGCCCTGGTCGCCGACGCGCTCGCCGCCGCCGGCCTCCCCGGCACCGTCCGGGTGCTCGACGACTCCGCCCGCACCGCGGCCGAAGCCGCCGCCGCCCTCGGCTGCGAGGTCGGCGCCATCGCCAACAGCCTGGTCTTCCACTCCGACGGCGAAGCCGTACTCGTCCTCACCAGCGGCCGCCACCGCGTCGACACCACCGCCCTCGCCACCCGCTGGGGCCGCGGACCACTGCGCCGCGCCACCCCCGAACAGGTCCGCGAAGCCACCGGCCAAGCCATCGGCGGCGTCGCCCCCACCGGCCACCCCCGCCCCCTCCCCACCATCGTCGACCAGGCCCTCACCGACTACCCCCAGATCTGGGCCGCCGCCGGCACCCCCCACACCGTCTTCCCCACCACCGCCACCGAACTCCTCCACCTCACCGGCGGCACCCTCCTCCCCGTCGGCCCCTGACAACCCGTCACGACGAACTCCGACCCCTCGCAGCGAGGTCCCCCTCAGCCTCCGCGACGGGCCGCCGCCGCATCCTCCAACAGCAGCCACCCGTCGACCTCCACCGCCCCCTGCCACCCGCGGGCGACCACCACGTCCAGGAGCGCCCGCACAGCACCCGGTTCGTGCAAGTTCAGAGAACTGCCCCGAACGAACCCCACATCCCCCGACCCCAAGGGAAACCCGCCCGGAACATACCTCCCCGGGCCCTCCGCGAAGACGATCCGCAACGGACCACCACCCCCGGCCGGCTGCGGATACAGCGCGAGAGTCTCCCGACAGCCCGAAACCCGGCCCCTGTCCAGTTGTTGATGGCTGTGTCGGAGGGTCCACAGGTACACGCACCCCTCGACAACCAGTCGGCGAGGCTTCTCCGGACGGCGAGACATGGGACCGAGAGTACGCGTCCCGGTCCGCAAGTCACCCCGCAGACCGGTGCCGGTCAACTTGGACGGCTCGGCCGGTCGGGGCTGAGATGGACGGACGGGTGCGGCCTGGTGCTGCAGCGGCTCCCGCCGGGCCCGGTCGGGGCGGTGGTCGTAGTCGCCGCTTCGCCTGTCCTGCCTCGCCGGAGGCGTTTCCCGTTCCGGCGAGGGAGGTGCGGGTGTGGTGGTGGCTGTCGCTGGCAAGTCTCGTCTCGCCGTTTCCTCTGCCGGAGGCGCTTCGCTTTCCGGCGCCCCGCCGGGAGGGCGGCCGCCCCCTCCCGCAGGGTCAGTCGTGGCTGGGGTACGTGAGGACGGCGCGGATGTGGTGGTGGCCGTCGCTGGCAAGTCTCGTCTCGCCGTTTCCTTCGCCGGAGGCGCTTCGCTTTCCGGCGCCCCGCCGGGAGGGCGGCCGCCCCCTCCCGCAGGGTCAGTCGTGGCTGAGGTACGTGAGGACGGCGCGGACGCGGCGGTGGCCGGTGTCTGAGGGGGAGAGGGCGAGCTTGGTGAAGATGTTGCCGATGTGTTTGTGGACGGCGTTGTCGGTGATGAACAGGCGGGTGGCGATGGTGGTGTTGTCGTTGCCTTCGGCCATCAGGGCGAGGACTTCGCGTTCGCGGGGGGTGAGGGTGGCGATGGGGTCGTGGGCGGGGCGGGTGAGGAGTTGGGCGATCACCTCGGGGTCCATGACCGTTCCGCCGGCGGCGACCCGCCGTAGGGCGTCGACGAATTCGCTGACCCGGCCGACGCGGTCCTTGAGCAGGTAGCCGACGCCGCCGCGCCCGTCGGAGACCAGTTCGCCGGCGTATTGGCGTTCGACGTATTGGGAGAGCACCAGCACGGGCAGGCCGGGGTGGTCGCGGCGGGCCCGGATGGCCGCGCGGATGCCCTCGTCGCGGAAGCCGGGCGGGAGGCGGACGTCGACGATGGTGACGTCCGGCCGGTGCTCGGCGACGGCGGCGAGGAAGGCGGACGCGTCCTCGGCGATGGCGGCGACGTCGAAACCCTTGGCGGTGAGGAGGAGTTCGAGCCCGCTGGAGAGCAGCACGTTGTCCTCGGCGATCACGACCCGCACGGCAGCTCCACCTCGATCGTGGTCGGCCCGCCGACCGGACTGTGTACGTGCACCGCGCCGTCCAGCGCCAGCGCGCGGTGCCGGATCCCGGCGAGGCCGGTGCCGCGCGATTCGTCCGCGCCGCCCGACCCGTCGTCGGAGACCCGCACCGTCAACCGGCCGCCGTCCCGGCGTACTTGGACGACTGCCCGGGCCGCGCCGCTGTGTTTGGCGGCGTTGGTGAGCGACTCGGCGACGGTGAAGTATGCCACGGCCTCCACCGCCGCCGGGACGGAACCCAGGGGGCCGGTGTCGAGGTCGGTGTGGATCGCCGCCCCGGCGGCCAGTGCCGCCAGTGCCCCGGTGAGGCCGCGGTCGGCGAGGATCGGCGGGTAGATCGTCCGGATCACGGCGCGCAGTTCCGCCATCGCGTCCTCGGTGCCCTGCTGCGCCTCCGCCAGCAGCTTCGAAACGACCTCCGGCTCCTCGCCGAGCAGGTCGCGCGCGACCCCGAGCCGCATCGCGATCGCCACCAGCCGGGCCTGCGTGCCGTCGTGCAAGTCCCGTTCGATGCGGCGCAGTTCGGCACCGTGCGCGTTCATCGCGCCGACCCGGGTCTCGGTGAGTGCCGCGACCTGGACGGCCAGCCGCTCGGCCGCCGACGGCGACAGCAGCAGGACGCACAGCCGGGCGTGCAGCCGGGCCAGCGGCGGGACGGCGAAGTACGTCAGTGCCGCGAACACGGCCGCCTGCGCCGTCCCGAGCGTCAACGCGGTGCCCCAGCCGGTCAGCGGGACGCCCGCCGCGAAGCCGCCCGCGCGGGTGCCGGGCGGCAGTGCCCACCAGAGCGGGACGGTGACGGCCGTGGTCAGCGTGTTGCCCGCGCACAGGACGGCGACCAGCCCGAACGCCAGGCCGCCGACGGTGTTCGCCACGATCCACAGCAGCACCCGCCACCAGGAGACCCGGACCGGCCCGGAGGGCGCGTCGCGCAGCAGCCGGTCCGCGCGCCGCCGGTGCCAGGCCGCCCAGCCGCGCGCCGCCCGCGGTATCAGCAGCACCGGCAGCGCGACCGGCGTGGCCGCGCCCGTGCAGAGGCTGCCCAGCAGATACCCCAGGTCGCGCCACAACGCCCGCAGCCGGCCGTCCCGTTGATCACTCATTCGGGCAAGTCTGAGCCATCGTCACCGGGTTCGGCACTACAGCCAGCTGCACCCTTTTCCCACCAGTACGGGGTACCGACCGCGCACCCCGGCCAGGCCTAGCGTCAACGACCATGACGAGCACAACGACCGAGACCCCCCGCCGCTCCCGCCGCCGTATCCTGCTGCCGGCCGTCCTCGCGGCCGGCGCCCTGACCGCAGGCCTGCTGGGCGCGAACGCCGCCGTCCAGCGACACGACGGCCCGCGCACCAACCCCCGGCTCCAGCGCGACGTCGACGCGCTCACCGCCCTCGGCGTCACCGGGGTGCAGGCCCGCCTGATCGGCCCCGACGGCCCGGACGCGACCGCCGTCGGCGGCGTCGCCGACACCACGTCCCACCAGGCCGTCCCCGCCGACGGCTACTTCCGGATCGCCAGCGTGACCAAGGCCTTCGTGGCCACCGTCGTCCTGCAACTCGTCGCCGACGGCAAGCTCTCGCTGGACGACACGGTGGAGAGCCGGCTGCCCGGCGTGGTGTCCGGCAACGGCAACGACGGGCGGGCGATCACCGTCCGGGACCTGCTCCAGCACCGCAGCGGCCTGCACGACGACTACCCGGACTACACCTCGGCGGACGACTTCCAGCAGCACCGCAACGACACCTACACGCCCCAGCAGACCGTCGCGCGGGCGATGGCCCACCAGCCGGACTTCCAGCCCGGCACCAAGTGGAACTACGACAACACCGGTTACGTGCTGCTCGGCATGATGATCGAGCAGGTCACCGGACACCCGTGGCACCAGGAGGTGCGGGACCGGATCGTCCGGCCCCTCGGCCTCGACCACACCTCCTGGCCGGGCACCAACCCGGCCCTCCCGCAGCCGCACGCCGCCACCTACCAGCGCTTCCAGGACGGCGGACCGCTGGTGGACGTCACCGAACAGGTCGGCGCGGGCACCAACGGCGAGGCCGGCCTGATCTCCACCACCGCCGACCTCGGCCGCTTCCTCCGAGCCCTGCTCGGCGGCCGGCTGCTGCCGCCGGCCCAACTCGCGCTGATGCAGCAGACCGTGCCGGTCGGCGAGGACTTCGAGCAGCTGATGCCGGGCGCCCGCGACGGACTCGGCCTGTTCTCCCGCCCGCTGTCCTGCGGCGGCGTGTACTGGGGCCACGAGGGCGGCGACTCCGGCTGGATCACCGCCACCGGCGTCACCGCCGACGGCCGCCGGGCCGTCGCCGTCTCGCTGTCGGGCGTCCAGATCGCGGGCCCGGAGGACGTGGCGCGGATCGCCGCGGCCGAGAACAAGCTGGTGGACGACGCGCTCTGCGAGGCGAAGGACAAGTGAGGGGACGGCCGGAACAGCCGCCGGCGCGGCGGCCGGAGCTGGTGGCGGACCGTCGAACGAGGCGCCCGTAGCGGTCGCTGAGGAGGCGGTCGAGCAGCCCGGCGAGTCGGGCGGGCCCGGCGGGGGAGAGCGTGGCGCCCAGCACCTCACCGGTCGGACCCTGCCCAGGTCAGCATGCCCGGAGCGGGCCATCGACGACGGACAGCCCGATCCCGTTCCCGGACGCAACCAGACCGGAGGCGTCACCGTCCGAGCTGATGCTCGCCATACGTATCATCGGTCAGCATGGGCCCGGAAACGGGCGGGGGCGGCCTCGGGCTGCCGGGGGGCAAGGGGGACGGACAGTGCGACGGGGAATCAAGGTGGTAGGCGCTTTCCTGGTGGCCGGCGCGGCCATCGGCGCCATGGCGGCCTGCGGCGACGGGAGCACGCCCGGCGAGGAGGCCGCCGAGTACGCCGCCGCCGCGACCACCGGACTGCGCACCGACCTCGAACCGGTGGTGACGCGGTTCCACCGCTTCGGCGAGCTGGAGAGCGCGCAGTGGGTGATGCACTGGCCGCGCGACCTGCCCTGGACGCCGCAGTCGACCCAGGAACGCCCGATGTTCGCGGTCCTGCACCTGAAGCCCGGTCAGGTCCAGCGCCTGGTCGACGGCCGGCGCGGCAAGCCCGCGGACGCGCCCACCTTCGACACCGGCGACCTGCCGGGCGGCGACGGCCTGCCCGCCTCACTCGCGCCGTACGTGCCGGCCGACGCCGCCTGGGTGGCCGTCCCCGAGCTCGACGAGGTGCTGGTGCGGGCACACCGCGGGGTGTCGGTGTCCTTCGACCCGGCGAGCGACACCGTCGTGATCCAGTGCGTCGACGCGCTCGACCCGGACGAGGTGCAGAAGCGGACGGCCGAAGGGCAGACCTTCCTCATCACCCCGTCGCCGTTCGTGCCGCCGACCTGATTTCTCGTTCTTCAGGCGTACCCGGACGGGACGGCTCATCCTCCGAGCTGATGATCACCGCAGTGCCGTCGGCCAGCATGGTGCCGACAAGCGGGCGTGGGTGGCTTCCGGGCTGCCCGGGGCGAGGGGGACGGACAGTGCGGCGAGGAACGATGTTGGCAATGGCTTTCCTCATTCTCGGCGCCCCCATCGGCGCCCTGACGGCCTGCGATCTCGCGAGCACGTCCGACCAGGCCGAGTACGACGCCCAGACCACCGGGCTGCGCACCGACCTGGTGCCGATGGTGACGCGGTTCCACCGCTTCGGTGAGCTGGAGAGCGCGCAGTTCGTGATGCACGCGCCCGGCGCCCAGGCCCGGGAGATGGTGCCGTTCCCGGACCGGCCGTATCCGCTGTACGCGGTGCTGCACCTGAAGGCCGGTCAGGTCAAGCACCTGCTCGACGGCCGAACCAGCAGCCCCATGGCCGCCCCCACCTTCGCCGCCGACGACCTGCCGACCGGCGGCCTCTCGGTGTTCACCGGCCCGCCGGGCGGCCTGCCCGCCTCGCTCGCGCCGTACGTGCCCGCGAACGCAGTCTGGGTGGCCGCCCCGGAGCTCAACAAAGTGCTGGTGAAGGCGGACGGCGAGGTGACGGTGTGGCTCGACCCGGCGAGCGACACCGCGGTGGTCTACTCCGTCAACCCCGATGACCCGGACGAGGTGAAGCAGATGGTGGACACCGAAGGCCACACCTCCCTCGTCACCCCGTCACCCTTCGCCCTCCCGTCCTGACAGCCCGCCGAAGGGCGGTGCGGGCGGCCGCGCATAGCATCGGGCTGTCACAGCCCCGCACCGCCCGCAGGAGCGCCCGCCCATGCAGATCGACCTCGCCGCACCGCCGTTGCCCGCCACCGCGCCCGACCTGGCGCGGGCCGCCGAGGAGCGCGGGGCAGGCCGGTTCGTGCTGTCCGAGACCTCGCACAACCCGTTCCTGCAACTGGCCCGGGCCGCCGACCGGACGGAGCGGATCGGCCTCGCCACCGGCGTGGCGATCGCCTTCGCCCGCACCCCGATGATGCTCGCCTACGAGGCGTGGGGCCTGCACGAGAGCTCCGGCGGGCGAGCGGCGATCGGGCTCGGCACCCAGATCAAGCCGCACGTCGTACGCCGCTTCGGCATGCCGTGGGACCGCCCGGCCGCCCGGATGCGCGACTACGTGGCGGCCGTGCGTGCGATCTGGCACAGCTGGCAGACCGGCGAACGCCTCGCCTTCCGCGGCGAGTTCTACCAACACACCTTGATGACACCGGTGTTCGCACCCGCGCCGCTCCCGTACCAGCCACCGCCCCTGCTGCTGGCGGGCGTCGGACCGCTGATGACGGCCACCGCCGGCGCGGTCGCGGACGGCCTCCTCGCCCACCCGTTCGGCTCGCCGCAGCACCTGGCCACCGCCGTCCTGCCCGCCGTCCGCGCCGCCCGCGCCAAGTCCGAGGCGGAGAACGCCCCTTGGACCACCCGCCCGTTCGAAGTGGTCGCCAACGTGCTGGTCGCCACCGGCCACGACGAGGACGAGTACCGCACCAACCTCCGCCTGGTCCGCGAACGCCTCGCCTTCTACGCCTCGACCCCCACCTACCGCCCCGTCCTCGAGACCCACGGCTGGGCCGCCCTGCAGGACGAACTCCACCCCATGTCGGTCCGCGGCCGCTGGGAGGAGATGGGCCGCCTGATCGACGACACCGTCCTCAACACCTTCGCCATCACCGGCGAGCCCACCGCCGTCGCCCGCGAACTCCACCACCGCTACGGCCAGTTGGCCGACCGCCTCTGCCTCAGCGGCCCCGACGGGACCGACGCCGCGCCGCTACTGGACGTGCTGTCGGCGGCGGTCGGCGGGCGCTGAATCAGCCCGGCCCCGGGCTCGCCCGCGTCCTTGCCGGGGCCGCGCCCGGCCCGTGGCTAGCCTGGCGGAATGAGCGAGCAGCACAGCGGGCGGCGGCGGCCGCGCTATCGGGCCCTGTCGCCGTTGCGGGAGCTCCTGCGGGAGTCGTTCTGGTTCGCGCCGCTGGTGGCCTGCCTGGGGGCGGTACTGCTGGCGGGGCTGACCGACCTGATCGACCAGGAGCTGTTCTTCGAGGCCGCAGCCACCAGCGGCACCGAGAACCTGCAGTCGTTCGCCTCCGCCGCCAAGAGCGTGGTGTCCACCGTCAGCGCGGCGATGCTCACCTTCATCGGCGTGGTGTTCTCGATCTCCCTGGTGGCGCTCCAGATGGGCGCCAGCCAGATGAGCCCCCGGGTGCTGCGCCTGTACGTGCGCAGCCGGCTGACCAAGGCGACGTTCTCGACCTGCCTGGCGACGTTCGTCTTCACGCTGCTGGTGCAGCTCGGCTACGACGACACCACCGACCCGGCGCGCGCCGTCTCCGTCCCGGTGGTGTCGACGATCGTCGCCGTCGCGCTGGTGATGCTCAGCCTGGCGCTGTTCGTGCTGTACGTGCAGGCGACGATGCGGCTGCTGCGGGTGCCGCACATGATCGACCGGGTCACCCGGGAGTCGCTCCAGGTGCTGACGGCCTACCGCTGGCTCGCCCCGGACTCCGCCACGGACGCCGGCCCGCGGCCGCACGGTCCGACGCTGCTGCACGAGGGCCGGGCCGGGGTGCTGCGGGACGTCAACATCCGCCGCCTGATGCGGGTGGCCCGGCGACACGGGGCGGTGCTGCACCTGGTGCCGCGGATCGGCGACTTCATCGCGCCCGGCACCCCGACCGTCCTGGTCGCGGGCGGCACCCCGCCCCGGCCGGGGCGGATCACCACCGCGCTGAACGTCGGCGTGGACCGCACCATGCACCAGGACCTCAGCTTCGGCTTCCGCCAGCTCGTCGACATCGCCATCCGCGCCCTGTCACCGGCGATCAACGACCCCACCACCGCCGTGCAGGCCGTCGACCGGATCCACCAGCTGCTCGCCGTCCTCGCCCCCTACCAGGTGGGCGAGCTGCGCCACCGGGACCGGGACGGCGCGGTGCGGCTGGTGCAGCCGGTGCCGGGGTGGGAGGCGACGGTCGACCTGGCGTTCACCGAGATCCGGATCTGCGGGGCCGGCCAGCCCCAGGTCACCCGCCGCCTCGCCGCCGCCCTGGACGACCTGCTGCGGATCACCCCGGAGCCACGCCTCGCGCCCCTGGTGACGCAGCGCCGCCTGCTGGAGCGGGCCGTCACCGCCGCCGTCCCGGACGAGCAGGACCGGGCGTTCGCGCTCACCCCGGACCGCCAGGGCATCGGCTGAACACCCTCCAAACGAAGGATCCGCCCGGGAAGAGCTCCAGGGCGGATCCACAAAAAATTAGGAAGGCGGCTACCCGGCCGACCCCGCGCTGCGGTTCAGCGAGGCCAGGTACTTGTTGTACGCCACCAGCTCGGCGTCACCGTCGCGGTCGGCGGCCCGGTCACGGCGGCGGGCCTGGCGCTCCTCGGACTTGGCCCACTGGAGGGTGAGGGCGATCAGCACGATCGCGGTGGGGATCTCTCCGAACGCCCAGGTGATGCCGCCGGCGAGCTGCTGGTCGGCGTGCAGGTCGGTGCCGATCGGGGCCATCTCGGCGGTGAAGGTGTTGACCAGCTGCCCGGAGGCCATCATCACGGCCACGCCGAAGAACGCGTGGAAGGGCATGCCCATGAACAGTTCGAGGATCCGCATCACGAAGCCGGGACGGTGCGGGCCCGGGTCGACGCCCATGATCGGCCAGAAGAACAGCATGCCGACGGCGAGGAAGTGCAGCATCATCGCCAGGTGCCCGAGCTGGTACTGCATCAGCCAGTCGAACAGCGGCGTGAAGTACAGCCCGTACAGGCTCGCGATGAAGACCGGGATGGTGTACGCGGGGTGCGAGACGATCCGGACCAGCCGGCTGTGCAGCAGCGCGACCAGCAGTTCGCGCGGCCCCCGTCCGCTGCCCTTGCGGGCCGGGCGCAGCGAGCGCAGCGTGAGCGTGATCGGCGCGCCGAGCAGCAGCAGGATCGGCGACAGCATGGACAGCACCATGTGCTGCATCATGTGGGCGCTGAACAGCACCATGCCGTAGTCGTTGAGCTTGGTGTTGGTGACCATGAACACGGTGCCGACACCGGCGGTCCAGAACAGCGCCCGGCCCACCGGCCACTTGTCGCCGCGCCGCCACAGCCGGATCGCCCCGGCCAGGTACAGGCCGAGGGCGAGCGCGCAGAAGACCAGGTACGGCCAGTCCGGCGACCACTCCATCGCCCGGGAGAGACTGAACGGCGGCAGGGGGCCCCCGCCGTGGTGGTGCATCCCGGTCATGCCGTCGCCCATCGGGCGGCCCCGCTTTCGTCCATGCCGTCCGGCGCCACGCGGTGCCGCGGGTCCGGTTTGGTCGGTTTCGTTCGGACCCAGCCTAGGCGCCGCTTACGGCGGGCCGACCAGCGCCCCCGGCCCGGAGCCGGGCGGCCGTCGCCCGGCGAAGGGCTCACTCGGCGGACGGGGTGTCGGGCAGCGGCAGTCGCACCCGGAAGGTGCAGCCCTCGCCGGGCGCGGTGTCGAGGGTGAGTCGCCCGCCGTGGGCGTTGACCAGGGCCTGCGCGATGGCGAGGCCGAGGCCGGAGCCGGAAGTAGCGGCGGACGTTCTCCGGCTCGTCCGCCGCTACACGTACGTGCAGACCTCCGGCGCCGGACGGTGCGGGTGACCACGACCTACGCCAAATCAGGCCGTCAACTGACGGACGACACCGACCTTCCCGGGCCACCAGAGTGGAGCCCGACCAGGCAGCGCTGCCCTCACAGCCCGCCACAGACCCCTGACCGTGGCACGACCTGCCCTGTCCACGTACGTGGAGGATGATCCATGACTGTTGTGAACTTCCAGCTCGTCTCCTCACTGACGCCTTCGGAGGTGCTGACCGTCCTCACCGACTTCAGCCCCGCCCGCCCCGATGCGTGGCCCACCATCGACGCGGAACACTTCGAGGTCCATGGCACGGGAGAGGGCTGGGCCGAGGTGACCGAGGGCACCGCCGCCGCCTGGGAACGCGCCCGCTACGAGTGGGAGCCCGGAGGGGACACGGTCGTCATCCGCACTCTCGACTCCAAGCTGTTCGGGCCGGGAGGCGGGTGGATCTTCCGGATGACTCCCGAGGCCGACGGAACGCGTGTCGACGTTCAACTGACCAGGGAGCCCGCCACCTTGAAGGGAAAGCTGCTGGCTTCCCTGCTCCCCGTCGCCGCACCGTCCTCGCTGCGCAAGTCGTTCGCCGGCCCACTGAAGGCCCGTTCCTGACCGCCTTCAACCCCTGGACACGCTGAAGGTCAGCTCTTCGGGACGAGGGTGTTCTCGTTGGTGCGGCCGGCGGCGAAGTCGTCGATGTTGCGGGCGGTGGCGTCGATGATCTGGCCGACGGCGGTGTGGGTGAAGTAGGCCTGGTGGCTGGTGACGAGGACCTGGGGGAAGGTGATGAGGCGGGCGAGGGTGTCGTCGGTGATGCCGTGGATGGAGCGGTCGGTGAAGAAGACGCCGGTCTCTTCCTCGTAGACGTCGAGGCCGACGCCGGCGAGGCGTCCGGCGCGGAGGGTTTCGACGAGGGCGACGGCGTCGACCAGGCCGCCGCGGCTGGAGTTGACGAGGATGGCGTCGTGCTTCATGCGGGCGAGGGCGGCGGCGTCGATGAGGTGGTGGGTGGCGGGGAGGAGGGGGACGTGGAGGCTGATCAGGTCGGCGCGGGTGAGGAGTTCGGGGAGTTCGGTGTAGTGCATGCCGAGGTCGAGGCAGGCGGGGTTGGGGGTGATGTCCCAGCCGAGGAGGTGGGTGCCGAAGCCGGCGGCGATGCGGGCGAAGCATTCGCCGATCTTGCCGGTGCCGATGACACCGACGGTCATGCCGTGGATGTCGCGGCCCATCAGGCCGTCGAGGCGGAAGTCGAACTCGCGGGAGCGGTTGGCGGCGCGGGTGAGGCGGCGGTTGACGGCGAGGGCGAGTGCCCAGGCGTGTTCGGCGACGGCGTAGGGGCTGTAGTGGGAGACCCGGGCGATGGTGAGGCCGAGTTCGGCGGCGGCGTCGAGGTCGATGTTGTTGAAGCCGGTGGAGCGTTGGGCGACCAGTCGGGTGCCGCCGGCGGCGAGGACGGAGAGGGTCTCGGTGTCGAGGACGTCGTTGACGCTGCTGCTGATGGCCGGGTAGCCGGCGGCGAGCGGGGCGGTGTCGCGGTTGAGGAACACTGCGAGGGTGCGTAGGGAGTGCCGGCCCGCGAAGGCCTGTTCCAGGAGCGGCTGTTCGTCTGCTTGGACGCCGTAGGCGAGGATCTCCATGCGGCGAAGGCTATCGCCGGGGGCGCGCCGTGGTGAACCACGACGCGCCCCCGGAACGGCAGTTGGCGGACCGTCAGATGACGGTCTCGGCCTCCAGGTAGCGGTCGGACGGCACCGTCTTCAGCTCGGCGACGGCCTCGCCGAGCGGCACCAGGCGGATGTCGGTGCCCTGGAGTGCGGTGATGTGGCCGAACGCGCCCTTGTGGGCGGCCTCGACGGCGTGCCAGCCGAAGCGGGTGGCGAGGACGCGGTCGTAGGCGGTCGGGGTGCCGCCGCGCTGGGTGTGGCCGAGGATCACCGGGCGGGCCTCCTTGCCGAGGCGGTACTCCAGTTCGCGGGAGAGCTGGGTGGCGATGCCGGTGAACCGCTCGTGGCCGTACATGTCCTTGGTGCCCTCCTCCCAGGCCATGGTGCCGGGTTCGGGCTTGGCGCCCTCGGCGCACACCACGATCGCGAACTTCTTCTGGCGGTCGAAGCGTTCGCGCACCACATCGGTCAACTTGTCGATGTGGAAGGGGCGTTCGGGGACGACGATGGCGTGCGCGCCGGCCGCCATGCCCGCGTTCAGGGCGATCCAGCCGGTGTGGCGGCCCATCACCTCGACCACCATGACGCGCTGGTGCGACTCGGCGGTGGTCTTCAGCCGGTCGAGCGCCTCGGTGGCCACCGACACGGCGGTGTCGAAGCCGAAGGTGACGTCGGTGCAGGCGATGTCGTTGTCGATGGTCTTTGGCACGCCGACCACCGGCAGGCCCGCGTCGCTCATCAGCTTCGCGGCCTTCAGGGTTCCCTCGCCGCCGATCGGGATCACCGCGTCGATGCCGAGGTCCGCGCAGTACCGCTTGGCGCGCTCCACGCCGTCGCGCAGGTGGCTCGGCTGGACCCGGGAGGAGCCGAGGATCGTGCCGCCCTGGGCGAGGATTCCGCTCACCGAGTCCAGCGTCAGCGGGCGGTGCACGCCCTCCAGAAGACCGCGCCAGCCGTCCTCGAACCCGATGATCTCGTCGCCGTGGTCGACCACCCCCCGGTGGACCACGGAACGAATGACGGCGTTCAGGCCGGGGCAGTCACCGCCACTGGTCAGGACACCAATACGCATTGCTTTGCCAACTCCCGAGCAGGATTCGGACGGCCGGACTGGTGGTTGAGAATCGGACATAGCGCCCGAATCGGACCTGCTGCACAGCATACGGTTCCTGCGTCCGGCCGGGCCGAAACCGACGCGGGGGCGGCTTCCTCGACGCACCACACGTAACTGCGACCCGACCGCCGAGGAGGGTATTGCGCCCGGGCTCTCCTTATTCTCCTATGAAGTTGTTCCGCCGGGGACGGCTGACCACATGGCGGTCAGCCGTCCACCGAGTCAACAGCCGGCGGCTACGCCGGGCGGGCCGCCGCGGCGATCCGCTCGGTGCGCAGCGCGTCGTACCAGGTGGTGTCGGCCGCCGGCAGCGCGTTGACGTCCAGCGCCAGCTTGATCAGCATGTCGGCGACGCCGGGGTTGCGGGCCATCACCGGACCGTGCATGTAGGTGCCGAACACCGTGTCGCGCCAGGCGCCCTCGGTGCCGTCGCCGGTGCCGTTGCCCCGGCCGACCTGCACGTTGGCGAACGGCTTGACGCCCTCACCGAGGTGCGTGACGCCCTGGTGGTTCTCGAACCCGGTCAGCTGTGGCAGACCCAGCGCCGGGTCCACCTCCGCCAGCACGTCGCCGACGCAGCGCGCGCCCTCGCCGCGGGTGGTCCACACGTCCAGCAGGCCCAGGCCCGCCTCGCGCTCGCCGAGGTCGTTCACGAACTCGTGGCCGAGGATCTGGAAACCCGCACAGACCGAGAAGATGATCGCACCGTTCTCGGCCGCCCGGACCAGCCCGCCGTCGTTGCGCAGCCGCTCCGCCGCGAGGCGCTGCGGACGGTCCTCACCGCCACCGATCAGGTAGATGTCACCACTGGTCGGCACCGACTGGTCGGAGCGCACATCGATCCGCTGCACCCCGAGACCGCGCTGCTGCGCCCGCCGCTCCACCACCAGCGCGTTGCCGCGGTCGCCGTACGTGGACAGCAGGTCCGGGTACACCCAGACCACCCGCAGGCTGCTCTCACTCATCCTCGAAGACCTCCCGTACCTCGGCGCCGCCTCCGGCGCATCGCCCCCGTACTGCTGCTGCGGCTCGTCGAACCCCTGCTGCCGGCCGGTGAACTGCTGCTCGCCGTACGGCTGCTGGTCGTACTGCTGCTGCTGGTCGTACTGCGGCTCGCCGTACGACTGCCCGCCGTACTGCTGCTGCTGCTCGCCGTAGTGCTGCTGCCCGTACTGCTGCTGGTGCTCGGCGAACTGCTGATCGCCGAACTGCTGCTCGCCGTACGGCTGCTGGCCGTACTGCTGGTAGGACTGGTCGCTCATCAGGCCACCACGGCCTTGCGGAGCTGCTGGAACGCCGTGTAGTTGGCGATCGCCTCGATACGGCCCTCGGGGGCGGCGTCCACCGCCTGGGCGAGCGAGTCGACGACCTGGAACTGCAGGCCGGCGACCTCGAGGCGGACCGCCAGGTCGAGCTTGCGCTGGCCCATCACGAAGATCGGGTGACCGGCCAGGCGCTCGTAGTCGACGTCCCACAGCCAGGAGGTGTCGGTGCCGTCGGCGTCCATCGCGTTCACCGACAGGATCACCGGCGCGGGCGGACCGTCGATCAGCGAGAAGGTCTCCAGCCAGCCGGCCGGGTTCTTCGCCAGCAGCAGCCGGATGTCCCGGCCGCGGTACTGCACCACGTCGTAGCGGCCGGCCACCGCGGCCACCGACTCCATGCGCTGCAGCGCGACCTGCGGGGCCACGCCGAACACCGCGGCGACCGCCGCCGAGCTGGTGGCGTTGGCCAGGTTGGCACGGCCCGGCAGCTGGAGCTGGATCGGCCAGGCACCGCGGTGCGGGTCGATCACGTGGGTGCCCTGCAGCGCCCAGTGCGGGTTCGGGCGGCGGAAACCGCACTCGCCGCAGAACCAGTCGTCGCCCGGACGCTGCATCACACCGCCGCACGACGGGCACGACCAGGCGTCCTCCTTCCACGCCTGTCCGGCGGCCACCCAGACCACCTTCTTGCAGGACGAGGCGGCCCAGGTCACCAGCGGGTCGTCCGCGTTGGCGATGATCACGGCCTCGGTGTCCTTCAGACCCTCGCGCCACTTCTCGGCCATCATGCGGGTCTCGGCGGCCCGGTCGAGCTGGTCGCGGGAGAGGTTCAGCAGCGCTATGGCCTTCGGCCGGGTGTCCCGGGCGACCATCGGCAGGTACTTCTCGTCCACCTCGATGACGCCGAACCTGGCGTCGGTACCGCCCGCGAGCGCCGCGGTGATACCGGCCGGCATGTTCGCGCCCAGGGCGTTGGAGACCACCGGGCCGGCCGCCTTGAGGGCCTCGGCGATCAGCCGGGTCGTGGTGGTCTTGCCGTTGGTGGCGCTGACCAGGACCACGTCCAGGTGCTCGGCCAGGGTCTTCAACAGATCCGGGTCGAGCTTGAGTGCCACCTTGCCGCCGATCACCGACCCGCTGCCGCGTCCGGCCTTCTGGGACAGCGCGGCCGCCATCTTGCCGGCCGTCACGGCGATCTTTGCGCGGGCGGGCAGCGAGGCGTCGCGCGCGGCTTCCGAATCGGTGCCTGGCATGCTCAGGGGTTCCTCCTTGCAGCGGCACCGCCCGGGCCGTTCGACGACCCACGGGCGGCAGGGACGCACTCAGCCTACCGACTCCCGCCCGCACACTTGAGCAGGGGCAACTTACCGGCCCGCGCCGCGCCCGGACAGGACCGTGCCACAACCGGCCCGGGGACGGCCGCGAGCGGCCCGGCGGCGGAAGGCGACGCTCCACCACCGGGCCCGACGAACCGTCAGCGGGCCGCCCACGGCGCGGGCAGTTTCTCCGCCGCCTCCAGCAGGTGCGCGGTGATCACCACCGTGCCGTCCTCCACCTGGAAGTCCAGCGGCGCCGACAGCCGGCGCATGGTCGAGATCAGCCCGGTGTTCGCCGCCGTGGTCACCGCGTACACCGTGCCCACGCCCGCCTCCAGCGCCAGCGCCGCCATCCGCCGCACCAGATCCACGCCCAGGCCCCGGCGCTGCCAGGCGTCCTCCACCAGCAGCGCGATCTCCGCGCCCTCGTCGTCCCACATCAGGTGCGCCAGCGCCACCAGCCGGCCCTGCGCGGTCTCCACCGCGAGGGTCTGCCCGTGCCGCGGGTCCAGCAGGTGGTCCAGGTAGCGGTCGGCGTCCTTCACCGGCCCGTGGTAGCGCCGGCGCAGCGACTCGGGCGAGCACCGGGCATGCATCGCCACCGCCGCGTCCTTGTCCGCCGGCGTGGCCCGGCGCACAGTCAGGTCGTCCCCCGCCGGGCGGCTGATCCGCGCCTCGACCTGCGGGACCCGCGGGCCCAGTACGGCGTCCAGCTCCACCAGTGCCCGGGCCCGGGCGAACTCGGTCGGCGTGAACGGCAGATTCGGCCGGGACAGCTCCAGCAGGTCCCCGTTCGGCAGCGGCAGCCGCATCAGGTGCCCGTCCACGCCGGGCTGCACCGCCCGGCCCCGGCCCGGGTACTGGCGGATCGCCGCCCGCCCGAACAACTGCCGCAGCGCGAGCGGCAGTTCCGCCGCGTCCAGCGCGGTCCGGGTGGCCAGCGCCAGCACCTGCCGGGGCACGTCCACCAGCTCATGGGCATCCGCCCGGTCGGTCCAGATCTCCCGGCCGCCGCCCGCCGCGACCGCCGCCACCAGCTCCGCCCGGGCCAGCGAGGCCGGCGCGCGGACGATGAACTCGTCCACCGTGCAGTCGGGCAGCGGGTGCGCCTGCATCGAGAGGATGTTCACCCGCCGCTCCGCCAGCGCCGCGCACACCCGGGCCAGACTGCCCGGCTCGTCGGCGACGCTGGTCCGCAGCCGCCACAGCGCGGTCGGCTCATCCGTTGAACTCACTTCGGGTCCGCCCGGTGGTGCGAGGGCCGCCGGACCGGGCGGATGCCGGTGCGCGAGCCAGCCCCGGAACAGCGCGGTGCCGAGCATCGCCGCCGCGGAGGCGAGCAGCAGCACCGGCCCGTCGTGCCCGTGCACCACCACATTGGCGACCAGGTCGGCGGCCGCGACCGCGGCGAAGACCGCCGCGAGCTCGACCGTCTCCCGGCGCCAACGGTGCGATTTACCGGTTCTGTGGGTGTACGCCTTGTCATCCATGCCTGAATGGTGGCGCTCCGCTGTTTCACGATCACGAACCCCCCGTGACCCGACGGTTAATGTCTGCGCGGGCCCCCGTCGGATCGGCGCTGATCCGCTCCCGCGATCACTTGGACGTGCGGCCCCGGTCCAGGAGTTCCGCGCCGGCCGATTTCACCTCCTCCAGCAGCAGCCGCAGATCCGCGTCCGTGGTCGCGGAGTTCAGCACGCACGCCCGCAGCATCTCCTGCCCCTGGTACACCGCGCCGGTCACGAACACCCGGCCGCGCTGCTGGATCGCCACCGGCAGAACGGAGTTGAGCTGCTGGACCGCCTTCTCGCCGAGACCGGCCGGACGGAAGCGGAACGCCACGATCGATGTCTCGACGGGCGCCAGCAGCTCCAACTCCGGGTCCTGCTCCACCCACTCACCCAGCCGCCGGGCCTGCCCCGTGCAGTGCGCGATGTCCCGGGCCACCCCCGAGCGGCCGCGATGCGCGATCGACGCCCACACCTTCAGCGAACGGAACGGCCGGGTCTGCTCCGTGCCGTACTCCGAGAACCAGCCGAGACCGCCCGCCTCCTCGTCCCGCAAGTACGACGGCACCAGGCTGAACGTGCCCCGCAACTCCTGCGCGTCCCGCACCAGCGCGCACCCGCAGTCCACCGGCACCCCCAGCCACTTGTGCGGGTCCAGCGCGAGCGAATCGGCCCGCTCGAGTCCCGCGTAGCGGTGCGAGATCTGCGGGTCCAGCACCCCGAACGCGCCGTACGCGCCGTCGATGTGGAACCACAGGCCCTCGCGGGCGGCCAGGTCAGCGATTGGCTCGAACGGATCGACGGCGCCGGTGCCGACCGTCCCTGCGGACGCCACCACCAGGAACGGCAGCCGGCCCGCCGCGCGGTCCTCGGCGACCGCCTTCTCGAGGCTGTCCAGGCGCAGGTGGCCGTCGGCGTCCGACTCCACCACCCGCAGGTGCTTCGACCCGAGACCGAGCAGCTCGGCCGCCTTGCGCACACAGCTGTGCGCCTCGCCCGTGACGTACCCCACCAGCGGCGGCATCCCCGCGAGACCGTCCTCCCGGACGTCCCAGCCGGCGTTCCGCGCCGCACGGTTACGGGCCGCCGCCAGACAGACAATGGTCGCCATCGAGGTCCCCGAGGTCAGCAGACCGCCACCGGCCGGGTGCGGAAACCCCACCAGCTCGGCTATCCACCGCACCACGGCCCGCTCCAGGTGCACATCGGCGTGGTCGCCGCCCGCGGAACTCGGGTTCATCGCGGACGCGGCCAGCGTGGCGAGAATCCCTGCGGGCTGCGGCGAGGAGTTCACCCACCCGAAGAACCGCGGGTTCCCGTTGCCCATCGGGTGCGGCATGATCTTCCGCTCAACGGTCTCCAGCAGCTCCGCGAACCCCGCCCCGTCCTCCGGCAGCTCCAACTCCAGCAACGCGGACCGCTCCGCCGGGTCCATCGGCTGCCACACCGGGCGCGAGGGCAGTTCGTCGAGGTAGTCGGCCACCAGCTGCGCGGCGGCCTGAGCGGCACTTCTGAAGTCGTCGTTCATGAGGCGGAATGGTAAGGGGAAGGGAAGCACCGCCAGGGGCGCGTGGGGGCACCTGGTTTCGCGCCCACCTGCGCGTCGCACCGTTTCAGTCGAGCGTGTTGGAGAGCCCACCTGCCGAGCGGCAGTAGCCCTGGATCTCCTTGTCGGTGATCTTCGCGCAGAGGCGCCCGGCTGCGCCGTCGTCCGTGTAGTTGACGGTGTAGTAGCTGACCAGCCCCTGCGCGCAGGCCTTGCGCTGCCAGGCGTCCTTCGCGGTGGCGCACTGCTGGGCGGCCCAGTCCTCGCGGTCCAGGTTGTACTTCATGGTGCGCGAGCCCACGCCGCGGGAGCAGTCGTTCTCGCCGCCACTGGCCTTCGCGTTCAGGCACCACTGGAGGGCCTGGGCGAAGGTTTCGGGGTGATTGGCGTAGTCGTGCGAGGAGAGGAAGTAGGTGGGGGCGTAGAAGAAGCACGCGGACTGGTACAGGGAGGGCTGCTCGGGGCAGGGGTAGAGCGGGTCGGCGGCGAGCTTGTCCGCGGGGAGGTTGGCCTTGGCCTTCTCGTCCTCCTCGTCCGGGGCGAAGAGCTGCATGAAGACGCCCTCCGAGCAGGTGATGCGGCGGTTCTGGGAGGGGAACTTGTCGCACAGGGCGCGGGCGGCGGGGATGTCCTGCTTGGTGACGAACATGATGCCGTGGCCGACGCCGTGGATGCAGGGGCCCTTGTTGGCGGGGGCGCACAGGGTGAGGATGTCGCTCTGCGGGTCCTGGGAGTTGGCGAGCATCTCCTCGACCGCGCCGTGCAGGTAGCCGGCCGCGCAGGTCTCGTGGGGGAACGAGATGACCTTCTGGAAGTCCTGGTGGTAGCGCTTCACGGCGGCGTGCCCGAGCTCGTGCGCCACGGGGTGGCAGAACCGCACGGTGTACGGCTTGTCTTTGGTGATCCTGTCCAGGTCGGCGAGGGCGACGCCGGGGTCGCCCGCGTCCATCTCGGCCATCAGCTTGTTGCGCAGCGTGGAGCGGGTCCACACCGCCGGGTCGCCGGTGGGGGAGGACGACGCGGTGCCGGGCGCGGCGGGAGTGCGGCCGCCCGGTCCGGAGGGCGAGGCTGCGGCGTTGGCGGGCTTGGGCGCCCAATCAATGACCAGGACCGACCCGAGGCCGAGCGCGGCCAGCAGGACGGCGGTGACGACGGCGAACACACGCGGTTGCATGACGGACGGTCCCCCTGGAATCGACACGGACAGTACGCGGCCCATCCTGCGCGGTGACCACCGGAAACCCCGACCGAACACCGCCGATGGATGCAAGCGCCCGGCCACGATCACCCGGACGCGCGCTGCGCACCGTCCTTCAACGACGGCCCCCCACCCCGGGTGCGTCCCCACTACCCGTTCGGCCGTCGCATCCGACTACGCGCCGCGGAGCCGATCGGTTGCGCCCGCGCACCGCCGCACGCCGTCCTCGTCCGGGCGCCGACGACCGGCGCCGAGCGCCACCCGGACCCAGAGCCCGGCGAACACCGCCAGCACGGCCGGGCCGAACCACGGCCCCGCGGGGCGGCTGTCGTCCGCGTACGCGGGCGGCACCCAACCGGCCGGGTCCACCAGGTACGGCGTGGCCGGGCCGGGCTGCGCCGGCGGCACGCAGTCGTGGAGCACGTCGTGCGGCAGCGGCGTCCCGTCCGCCCGGCGCAGCACGCAGACCAGGTCGTCGCCGCGCTGCGCCGCCGTCACCACGAGCTCGGTGCGCTCACCGCGCAGTCGCAGGAGCTCGTCCGAGAAGATGCTGCCGGAGAGGGCGAGCAGGACGAAGCAGAGCAGCGCGCCGCCGACGGTCCGTCGCCAGCCGGCCCGGAGCAGGACCAGCGCGAGTACCGAGCCCGCCAGCACCGCCAGGCGGGCGGGATCGCCGAGCCGCGCGTGGTCGGGGTCGGCGGACAGCGCCCCCAGGCCCAGCAGGGCGAGCGGGGTGAGCGCCGCGAGCGTGACCCGGGCGGGGAGGCGGCGGGAGGAGGTGTCCGACGTACGCATGGGGCAGGTCCTCTGACGCGGAGTCGGAAAATCGGACGGATTGGACGCGCACTGTACGGCAACGGTGGTGGGGGCGTCCGTTCGGTCATTTCCGGTGCAGGAAGCGGGCGAGGGCGGCGGACGCGGTCGCGATGCCCTCGGCGAGGTGGGGGGAGGGGGCGAAGAGGGCGATGTCGGCCTGGCCGCGGCTCAAGGTCCAGGTGCCGTGGGCGAGTCCGTCGGCGAGGACGGCGGCGCGGATCAGGCCGCCGCCGGGGCGGATCCGCTTCTCGTGGGCGGCGGGTACGGAGAGGGCGGTGGAGCGGTAGCCGACCAGGTAGTTGTCGTAGGCGGGGAGCAGCCGGACGTCGGGGGCGGGCAGCGGGGCGAGGCCGAGTTCGGCGGCGCGGTCGGCGGGGAGCGCGCAGTCCTGGTCGCGTACCCGGACGCGCAGGAGTTCGCCGGACGTGTCGAGGGTGCGCCAGGCGCGTCGGGCGGCGGTGACGGGGAGGCCGGACCAGCCCGCGAAGTCCTCGGGCGTGGCCGGCCCGTGGGCGCGCAGGTAGCGGCGGGTCAGCTCGGTGACGGCGGCGTCGCCGGTGGGGCCCGCGGGGGCGTCGGGGACCCAGTCGGCGAGCGGGACGAAGGTGTCGGTGCCGTTCCGGACCGGGCCGTAGCAGATCAGGCCGCGCAGCGCCGTCCGGCGGATCAGGTGGAACGGCGCCTGGCCGTCGGACGGGAGGCCGGCCGCGGCGAGGCGGTCCGTCAGTTCGGCGCGGGTGGACGGGCCGTGGGTGGCCAGGGTGTCCATGATCACCGCCTCGGCGCGCTCGCAGCGGCCCTCGTCGAGGCCCAGTTCGCGGTGGCGGCGGGCGCTCAGGCGCAGGAAGTGCGGGCCGAGCAGGGCGAGCAGCCAGTGCAGGTCGGCGGTGGTGACGGTGTGCAGGGTGCCGCGCAGGAACCAGCTCCGCAGCAGCGTGCGGTCCTGCTCCAGGGCGAGCCGGACGTCGGCGGCGGTGAGGTCGCGGGTCCTGACGCCGATGCCGATCGTGCCGGCCCGGGCGTCCTGGGCCTGGACGCCGACGACCCGTTCGACGGCCTCGACGGCGGTGCGGAAGGTGACGCCGCCGCCGATGCCCTGCCCCCTGGTGCGCAGGGCCCGTACCTGTTCGTCGTCCAGTGCGCGCATGCCGTAACCGTATACGCGGGGTGCGTCAGCTCGCTGTCCTGCCCGAAATCGGGCAAGATCTTTGGCAAATGGACACTTCACGCCTAGGCTCACCGAACGTGCCTGCCTCACCACACCCTCATGAGGACCTGCTCGCCCACCTCACCCGGACCACTGCGCTGGGCCCCGGAGAGGCGTCGCGGGTCGTCGCGGAGGTGCTGGCGTACTTCTCCGAGACCACGGAGGAGTACGTCCGCCGCCGCCACGGTGAGTTGCAGGCCAGGGGCCTGACCAACGATCGGATCTTCGCCCGCGTCGGCGCGGAGCTGACCGCCCGCCGGGTGGCCGCGCCGCAGCTGTCGGTGCGCCAGCTCCGGCGGATGGTCTACGGCTGACCGGGCCCCACTCCACAGACAACCCTCGAACCACCAGGAGTCCACGTCATGTGCGGAATCGTGGCCTACATCGGCCCCAAGGACGCGTCCCCGTTCCTGCTGGAGGGCCTACAGCGGCTGGAGTACCGCGGGTACGACTCGGCGGGCGTGGCGGTCGTCGCCCCCGCCACCAAGTCCGTCCCGGCGAAGTTGAAGGTGTGCAAGGTCAAGGGCCGGGTCGCCGACCTGGCGGCGGCGGTGCCGGCCCGGTTCAAGGGCGGCGTCGGCATCGGCCACACCCGTTGGGCGACCCACGGCGTGCCCTCGGACGAGAACGCTCACCCGCACACCGACAACGAGGGCCGGATCGCGGTGGTGCACAACGGCATCATCGAGAACGCCGACGAGCTGCGCGCCAAGCTGGCGGCGGACGGCGCCGTGTTCCGCTCGGAGACCGACACCGAGGTGCTGGCCCACCTGATCGCCGCGCACCGCGCGGACGGCGGCGAGCTGGAGGACGCGGTCCGGGCCGCGCTGAAGCTGGTGGTCGGCACCTACGGCATCGCGGTGCTGGACGCCGAGCAGGCCGACCGGATCGTGGTCGCCCGCAACGGCAGTCCGATCGTGCTCGGCATCGGCGAGAAGGAGATGTTCGCCGCGTCCGACGTCTCCGCGCTGGTCCGCTACACCCGGCAGGTGGTGCACCTGGAGGACGGCGAGCTGGCGACGGTGCGCGCCGACGGCTTCCGGACCTTCACCGAGGACGCCCGGACCGTCACCCGGCAGCCGTCCACCGTGGACTGGGAGATCGGCTCGTACGACACCGGCGGCTACGCGCACTACCTGCTGAAGGAGATCCACGAGCAGCCCGGCGCCGTCGAGCGCACGCTGTCCGGCCGGCTCGACGAGCGGTTCTCCACCGCGCACCTGGGCGGGCTGAACCTGGACGCCCGGGAGCTGCGGGAGATCCGCCGGGTGAAGATCCTCGGCTGCGGTTCGGCGTACTACGCGGGCGAGATGGGCGCGCAGCTGATCGAGGAGCTGGCCCGGATCCCCGCGCACTCCGAGCCGGCCTCCGAGTTCCGCTACCGCAACCCGGTGATCGAGGCGGACACCCTGTACGTGGCGGTCAGCCAGTCCGGCGAGACCTACGACACGCTGGCCGCGGTGCAGGAGATCAAGCGCAAGGGCGGCCGGGTGCTCGGCGTGGTGAACACCGTCGGATCGGCGATCGCCCGCGAGTGCGACGGTGGCATCTACCTGCACGCCGGACCCGAAATCTCCGTCGCCTCCACCAAGGCGTTCACCTCCACCGTGGTGGCGTTCGCGCTGCTGGCGCTGCACTTCGGCCGGATCCACGACCTGTCGCCCGCCGACGGCCGGCGGATCGTCGCCGGGCTGAAGGCGCTGCCCGAGCAGATCCGGGAGGTGCTCGAACAGCAGGCGGAGATCGAGAAGCTCGCCGCCGAGTACGCCGAGAGCCAGGGCATGATGTTCATCGGCCGGGTGCGCGGCTACCCCGTGGCGCGGGAGGGCGCGCAGAAGCTCAAGGAGATCTCCTACGTGCACGCCGAGGCGTACCCCGCCTCCGAGTTGAAGCACGGACCGCTGGCGCTGATCAGCCCCGAACTGCCGACCGTCGCGCTGGTGCCGGACGATGAGCTGCTCGACAAGAACCTGACCACGCTCGGCGAGGTCAAGGCCCGCTCCGGGCGGGTGCTGGCCGTCGCGCACCGGCCCATCGAGGCGAAGCTGGCCGACCACTGCGTGGTGGTCCCGAAGAGCGAGCCGGAACTCGACCCGCTGCTGCTCAACATCCCGCTCCAGCTGCTGGCCTACCACGCCGCGGTGGCCCTCGGCCGGGACGTGGACAAGCCCCGAAACCTGGCCAAGAGCGTCACTGTGGAGTGACGTTTCGGCAGTCCGGGAAGCCGTCGGTAAGCAGTCGGGCAACGGCAACGGCAACGGCAACGGCAACGGCGACGGCAACGGCGGCGGGTGCGTGGTGCACCCGCCGCTGTCCTTGTCCCCGCCTCACGGGCTGACGGCGAGGACCAGATAGGCGCCGAGGATCGCCAGGTGGACGCCGCCCTGGAGCGGGGTGGCGCGCTTGGGGATGACGGTGAGGGTGCCGACCGCGACGGTCAGCGCCAGCAGGATCATGTGGGACGCGTTGAGGCCGAGTTCGAGCGGGCCGCTCAGCCAGGTGGAGGCCACCGCGACCGCCGGAATGGTCAGCCCGATCGATGCCAGGGCCGAGCCGAGCGCCAGATTGAGGCTGATCTGCACCCGGTTGCGGACCGCCGCCCGGACCGCCGCGATCGACTCCGGCAGCAGCACCAGCAGCGCGATCACCACACCGACCACCGCGTTCGGCAGCCCCGCGGACTCCACCCCGCGCTCGATGGTCGGCGACACGCCCTTGGCCAGGCCCACCACCGACACCAGCGCCAGCGAGAGCAGCGCGACACTGATCAGCGTCTGCTTCCTGGACGGCGGCTCCGCGTGCTCGTCCGACGGGTCGATCACCTCGCCCGCCGGGTTGACCGGCAGGAAGAAGTCCCGGTGACGGATCGTCAGGGTCGACACGAACAGGCCGTAGATGACGATCGACGCGGTCGCCGCGAACGCCAGCTGCGTGGGGTTGAACTGCGGGCCCGGCGTGGAGGTGGTGAACGTCGGCAGCACCAGGCTCAGCGTCGCCAGCGTCGCGATCGCGCCGAGCGCCGCGCCGGTGCCCTCCGCGTTGAACACTGCCTTCCGGTACTTCAACGCGCCGACCAGGATCGACAGTCCGAGGATCCCGTTGCAGGTGATCATCACGGCGGCGAACACGGTGTCCCGCGCCAGGCCCGCGCTCTTGTCGCCACCGTCCGCCATCAACGTCACGATCAGCGCCACCTCGATGATCGTGACCGCGACCGCCAGCACCAGTGACCCGTACGGCTCGCCGACCCGATGGGCGATCAGCTCCGCGTGGTGCACGGCCGCCACCACCGACACCGCGAGGAAGACCGCCACCAGCGCCACCACCGGCCACGGAAGTTCTCGGTGCCAGGTCGCCAGGAGCAGCAGGAACGCCATCACCGGGGCGACAGTCGTCCACTGGAGATAGAGCGGTCGAGTGGGAGCAGCCATACGGCCGAGCTTCGCAGATGGCACCTGCCCGGCCCGGAAGTGACACTCGTGGCGGTGGCCACGACGGATGGTGACGAACAGTGAGGAGCGGCGCGATGGTCGGACGGCGGACGGTACTGGCAGCGGCCCTCGGACTCGCGACGGGGTGCGCCCATGCCCGTTCGGAGCCGGCCGTCCCGGCGGCGGTCGGGCCGGCGTCCCCGTCCGTTGCCGGGTCGGCTGCGGTGGCGCCGCCGAGCCCGTCCGTTGCCGGGTCGGCTGCGGTGGCGCCGAGCCCGTTCGGTGCGGTGGCGCCGCCCAGTCGGGAGGAGGTGGTCGCCCGGTACGCCGGGCAGCGGCCCACCCAGTGGGGGACCGACCTGCCCGGGGTGGTGGCCGAGGTGCCGGACGGAGCGCTGGCCCTGACCTTCGACGCCTGCGGCGGCCCCGGCGGGGACGGCTACGACGCGGCGCTGATCGACACCCTGCGCCGGCACCGGGTGCCGGCCACGCTGTTCCTGAACGCCCGCTGGATCGACGCCAACCCCGGCCCGTTCGGCGAACTGGCCGCCGACCCGCTGTTCGAACTCGGCAACCACGGCACCGCGCACCGCCCGCTGTCCGTCACCGGCCGCTCGGCGTACGGCATCACCGGCACCGCCGACGCCGAGGCCGCCTACCGGGAGGTCGCGGACAACGAGGCGAAACTGGCCGGGCTGCTGGGGAAGCCGCCGCGCTGGTTCCGTTCCGGGACGGCGCACTACGACGACATCGCGGTGCGGATCGTCGGCGAACTGGGCGAGCGCGTGGCCGGGTTCGCGGTCAACGGCGACGGCGGGGCGACGTTCAACGCCTCGCAGGTGGCGCAGACGGTGGCTGCGGCTCCCGCCGGGGCGGTGGTGATCAGCCACTTCAACCACCCCGACGCGGGCACCGGCCCCGGCTACGCGCAGGCGCTGCCCCGGCTGGTGGACGCGGGCCAACGGTTCGTCCGGCTGTCGGACTGACCGGGTGTTACGTGCGTCGAGCTCGTCCGGCCGGCGCTCATCGACGCTGCGGGGGAGCGGAGTTGGCGCGGGTGTGGCGGGCCCAGTCGTAGAGCAGGACGGAGGCGACGGCGGCCAGCGCGCACCAGGTCGAGACGAACGCCAGCCGCCACAGCAGGCCGCAGACGAGCGCGCCCGCGCCGAGGAACGCGCCGAGGCGGCGCAGCCGGTGGTCGCCCGAGCAGAGCAGCGAGCCCACGGTGGCGGCCAGGTAGCCCGCCAGCAGCAGGGCGGCGGCCGGGACGCCGATCGCGTAGTCGAGGGTGTGGCCGTGCGGGTGCGCCGACACCGGGTGCCGGGCCAGGGCAACGGCCAGCGGGACGGCGACGGCCGCGCCCAGGGCGGTGAACCAGGCCGCCGAGCGGCGGCCGGTCGCGCACCACACCGCCGCCGGCACGTACACCGGCAGCAGCGGCAGCGCGATCACCGCCCACACCGTGCGCGCCCACGCCCAGCCCGACCAGACGCCCGCCTCCACCAGCTGGTGCACCCCCAGTAGCAACGGCAGTGCGGCCAGCGGTAGTTGACTCCTCATCCTTGCGTGCAGCACCGTGGCGACTCCGACCGCCGAGACGGCGCTGCCGACGAGCAGATCGGCTCCGGCGCTCCAGCACACCCCGCCAGCCTACTGAGCGCCGCCGCGATCAGTACGACTGAAGCGCGATCAGCGTGCCCTGCGGGTCGCGCAGATGGGCGCTGTGCAGCGTCGGCCCCCACTCCGGCCGGTCGATCGGCGGCAGCACCCGCCTGCTGCCCGCCACGGCCCGCTGGAGCAGTGCGACGGTCTGATCGAGCTGTCCTTCGGCGCGGAAGACCTTGGCCCGGCCGTCGGGTGGGCAAGATGTGCGACGCGTCGTCCGGGGGCAGCGTGCGCTCGTAGCCGGCCAGGGCCCGCTAACGCTGCCAAAGATGCCGCGATCACCGAAATCCCGCGGCTGTCGTGCGACCGAACAGGACCATACGTACGCGCCGTCACGGCACCCATGCCCTGCACGCCCGACGGAACCGATCCGCCGGCCGGGGCCGGAATTCGGCGCCGGCGTGTACCGCGTTCGAGCGTAGTGGCACGTGGTGCGGCGGGCTTGAGATTCCGGCTGATGGAAGGTCAAGGCCCGCTTAATTCAAGGACCTTGTCGAGTCGGAGGTGGGCAGGGCCGAGTGCCTCCGCAGCGACCAGCGGCCGGTCGTCCGGCGGGGGCGGCGCACCACGACGCGGCCGAAGTTCTTCCGGCCGACCAGTTCCACGCGCAGCGTGGTCGGTGCGGTGAGTGCGGTCGGGTCCGGGGTCTGGCGGTTCCTGACTCTGCTGTGCTCCAGCATCAGGGCGTCGGTGTCGACCACCATGCCCGGTGCGACGATCAGCGTCAGGGTCTTGCCGCGCATGTCGAGGTCGATCCGCAGGGTGTCCTGCATGATCACCGCCTGCGTGAAGTCGAGCGTCACGTCGCACCACTCCAGGTCGAGTTCCAGTCGGCGCGGCACCACCCAGCGGCCCACCCGCTCGACCCGACTCCACTTCTGCTCGATCCGCAGGACATCCTTGACCTCCGCCGCCACCCCGTGGGCAGAGAGCGAGATGGGCGGCAAGTCGGCCGTGAGTGCAGCCAGTTCGCCGACCGTTCGGGCCGACAGGGCGACCTCCAGGCGCTCGTCCAGCTCCTCGGCGGTCAGCCGACCGTCGCCCGCCGAGACCCGCAGGATGTCGGCCACCCGGTCCCGGTCCGCGTGCGAGGCCCGCAACTCGGGCTGTGTGGTGGTGGAGCCGGTGGGCTTTCCGGCGGGCGAGATCTCTCCGGGCATGCTTCCCGTCCTGGGTTTGGCGAAGGTCTTCCCGCGGTGGGGCCGGGGGCGCGGGTAGAGACACGATATATCGCGATAGGTGTTTCCGCCAGGGTGGTCGGGGGTGGGGGCGGGCGTGGCGGCCAAGTGGCTTTGGCGGTAAGGGTGTTGTGGGTGTGGGGCGGGCGCTGGGTGGGGCGGGTGCTGGGTGTCGCGTTATGTCGTGTCGGGGGCGGGTGGGGGTGTTCTCCGGGTTGCCGGGCGCGATCATCTACGCAGGGATTGTCTCCGCGTAGGTGATCTCGTCGGGGTGATCGACTGTGATCGATGCTGATCGGTGTGGTCATCGATGGGAGATGATCCTCGCGCGGATAATCTCCGCGTAGATGATCTCGCCCGTCAGCCCCAGAGGTTGGCGCCGGCATCGGCCGTGAGCGCGGCGAGCGTCTCGTGGACCGTGGGTCCGGTCCGCATTTCGGTGGCGATCCGGCCCGCCGCCTCCCGGTAGGACGGTTCGGCGAGGAGGGTCTCGACGGCCGCGCGCAGGCGGGGGACGTCGGCTGGGCCGGGCAGGCCCATGGTGTCTGCGGGGCCGCCGGTGGGGAAGACGGCCAGGCCGGCACCGGAGTCCTCGACGAGTCGGGCGTTGGCGGGCTGGTCGGCGAAGAGTGGCATGACGACCAGCGGCGTGCCTGCCGCCAGTGCGCCGTAGGTGGTGCCGGAGCCCCCGTGGCAAACCACCACCGATGCGGCGGCCAGCGCATCAGGGCCGGGGACCCACTCCTCCACGTGGACGTTGTCCGGAAGCGGGCCGAGGTCGGACAGATCGGTGGCCCGGCCGCCGGAGAGCAGGACATGCACCGGGAGTCCGGACAGGGCCTCCACCGCCGTTCGGCAGGCGGCGGCGCCGGCCGGCATGCCTCCCGACACGGTGCCGAAGGTGACGTAGACGAGAGGGCGGTCGTCCGTGCGCCATTCATTGGGCAGGGCCGCCGGTGCGGTGGCCGGTCGGGGCGTATCGCGGAAGCGGCGGGTGGCGGCGTATGGGGACGGGTCCAGCGAGGCCGGGAAGCGTGTCAGGTAGGGCGTCGCCTTCAGCCGGTCCACCAACTGCGGTTCGTAGCACGCCAGTACGGGCGCCGCGAGGTCGAGTGAGTACGCCTCGATCCGGGCCGGTGAGGTCGCCACCTGGGCGTGCGGGATGCCGAGCCGTTCGGCGACCACCGCAGAGGCGTACTCGCACGGGTCGTGCAGCACCAGGTCCGGCTGCCAGTCGCGGCACGCCTCCTCGAGGGCGGGGAGCATCGCCTCGGTGTTCAGCCGGCCGAACAGCTCGCGGTTGACCAGCACCGCCGCCTCTTCGCGGGACGCGTGCGGCAGGCGGTCACGGATCGCCGCCGTCGCGGCCGGATCCGGCGCTGCGCCCGTTCGGAACGGCATGCCCCGTTCCGTGAGCAGCTGCGCCAGTGGCGGCGGGACCACGGCGAGGACCTCGTCGCCGCGGGCCGTACAGGCGTCGACGAAGGGTGTCAGTGGGGTGAAGTGGCCCGTTCCCGCAGGTGAGGTGAAAAGTACGCGCATGGCCCGAGCGTAGGGAGGCCGGGGCGTCGGGCGGGACCGGTTTTTCGACCTGCGCCCCGACCCTGCGTCCGCGGAACCCGCGGCTGGTCGGGCGGGTGGCTGCGTGCTTTCCGACCGGGTCGACCAGGGGTGACGTGATTTTCGAGGCGACACTGGATGGCGGTGGGCGGTGGGCGGGCGAACTGTCGTGGCGCAGTCGGGCTTTGTCGTTCTGTTGCCTGGTCGCGGCCAGGGTCGGCGTGTCTCGTGCCGGTGCGGTCCGGGGGAGTCGACGTTGTCCCCAAGCAGACGGGTCCGGTGGCAGGTTGCCTGCGGCCCGGCCGAGTGCGGGGGTGGGGACGGTCGGGCGGCTGCGGGTCGTGCGGCCGCCCGACCGTCACCGCCGAAGGCGGCGGGCGCGAGGCTTGCTCAATGGTGGGGTTTTCAGAGGAAGCTGAACCGGACTCTCCGACCGGACCAGGACGGCCCTCCCGTCCGCCGGCGCGGACCGGGCGAGGTTGGGAGTGGCGTTGTGTCAGGCGGCGATCAGTTCCAGTCCGACGGCGCGACTGCCGACCGGCAGTCTGATTGCGTAGTGATCGCCTGATCGGGTCGCCGAACTCCTGGTCGCTACCCACAAGTTGCTGCGTCCGGATTCGGTGAGGCTGATGCAGGTACTGGATCGGCGGAGGCTGGGCCTGGCCTTCGTCGGCGCCTGATGGTGGGGGTCCGTGCCGAGCTGCGGGTTGCTTGAGTGTCTTGCTCGGGTGGTAGGTGTTTCGGCCGAGGCCTGGCCGCCGGGTCTGTTTGGCCGCCCCGACGGCTCGGTGCAACTCCGGGTGCCGGGTGGCGAGTTCGGTGGCAGCCGGTGGGGGTTTGGTGCGGGAATGAACGCGTTCAAATAGTGTGCGACGATAGCGCGGGCGAAGGGTGGGCAGCCGGCGCGCCCGAGAGCGGCAGGGGACCGATGGTGGAGTTGGCGGGTGGGAGCGGGCGGCCTCGCAGTCGCGATCACCTGCACTGCTGGTCGACGGCCTGGGCTGTGTTCACGGCGTTGGCCTACCTGGTTCCGGCGATCGCCGGTGTCATGGGGGCGCCGCCGGCTCTGCTCGTGGTGGTGGTGGGCAGCGGGTTCCTGCTCGGTGTTCGGCTCGGGTATCTCAAGGCGTGGCTGCCGCTGGTGAGTGCGGGGAGTACGGCGGCGGTCTTCCTGATGGGGGAGGCGATGTTTGCCGCCGCGGCCGGGGGTTTCGTTCCGGTGTTTCCGGACGGGGCTCGTACGGGGGCGACGATTGTGGTGTTGGTCGAAGCTCCGGTGGTCGTCGGAGTGGGGGCCGGGCTGGCGCTGTGGTGTGCCCGGCGGTGGCAGAAAGCGGTGTGTCGGCGTCGGAGGCTCGTTGCGTCCTGGTGAGCGGCCGGGGTCGGTCCGTGCAGTCTCACATCCCGGTCTTACATTCGGGATCGCGGTACGTCGACCTCGCACCCCGGTGCGTAGGGGTCGAAGCCGTGATCGACCAGTCGGCGGACTGCGAGCAGGCTTCGCAGTGACCACCGGGTGTGGATCACGTTGAGGTCGACGTCGGTGCCGTAGCCGGCTGGACGTCGGCGAGGTCGTCCCGGTGTCCGAGGATGAAGGTGGCGAGGTCGTACAGGCGGGTGGCCCTGGCCCGCCTCCGATCAGTCGACGGTGCCCGTGACCCTGTCGCCGTCGACGAAGACGTGCGCGAGCTGTAGGTCGCCGTGGGTGAACGCCGGGGCCCATGGGCGGAGTGCGGCCTCGGCGACCTGGCGGTTGCGGGTGACTAGGTCGGTGGGCAGGACGCCGTTCGTCACGAGCAGCTCGCGCTCCTCGTTGAGTTCCGCCGTCAGCGTGGCGGTGCCCGCTGAGGTCCAGCTGCCGTCCTGGCCGGGGCGTCTGTCGTGGGCGTTTGTCTTGGGCGCGGAGTTGGAGTACTGTTCACCAGCCGCTTGACAGGGAGCACCGGACACGCAGCTTGTGTGGACGGTCCCGGGGCGGCCAATCCCTGAGAACCACCCAGTTGATCCGTGGCGGGTCGCGTCCTTTTCGCGCCTCCGTTCGTATTTGCTGTGCGCTTTTTCGGAGATTGCGGCGGATTCGCTTTTCGGAGCGGGGATCGGCTAGAGTTTGAAACGTCGGACGGGCCGTCAGGTCGGGAAGACGAAAGCGAGTCGGATCGAATGAAACTCCGGAAAACGGAGCGGAAAACATCTGATAAGCTGAGAACACGAAAGAACGCAGTAACACTGAAACGAATGCCCGGAGGGCCGGTCGGAAGGCCACCTGAAGGAAGTGTCCGTTCCTTGAGAACTCAACAGCGTGCCAAAAGTCAACGCCAGATATGTTGACATCCCCGGCCGGTCCTACTGGATCGGTTGGA
>NZ_JBIALQ010000004.1:595898-694970 GCF_042873545.1 Kitasatospora sp. NPDC004615 | reverse complement strand
GGGGCGGAAGCCTGCGGCTTGAGCTCCCGCTGGCGCGGGAGCAACGCCGCTGACGCGGCGTCAGGTGCGGGGGTGACGGCTGCGCCGTCACCGTGCGTGGCGTTGGCCTCGGCTGCGCCTCGGTGGGTGGGTGGGTGGTTGGGGGAATTCGCCGGTGGCGAATTCGCGGGCTTGGTGCGCACCGTTGTGGTGGGCGTTTGGCGTCGCTGCGCTCCGCCTATCGGGCGGCTTTTCTCCGGGCCTACGGCCCGTCAATCGGTCAGCTTTCCGGTCTTGTTGGGCTGGTGTTTTGACGGCCCTACGGGCCGATTGGCTGGCAGGGCTTTTCCGGGCTGCGCCCGGGGGTGAGCGTTGACGATGTGACGCGGAATTCGGGTAGTGGCCCCTCCCTCCGGGAGGGCGGGGTGCCGGCCGGGGCCTGCGGCCCTCGGCGTTGACGATGTGTCGCGGACTTCCGGTATCAGCCACACCCCCACCCCCGGGGGCCCTCCCCCGGCCCCGGCCGATGGCCGGTCCGCCGCCTGGTTGCTGGGCTGACGGCCCATCAACCAGGCGGGGCGGGGCCTGCGGCCCTCGGGAGGCGCCGGTGGGCCTCCGGTCCGGCTCGGGCCTCCCCGACCCGGTGGCGGGCCCTCACCAACGCCCCGGACGGCGGTGGCTGACGGGCCCTCAACCGCAGACTCCGGACTGGAATCCGAAGCGAATCCGGCGGCGTTTCCCTGGCTTCCGTGCAGCTCTATCCTGCCGGTTCCAAGACGGGCGTGAGACGTGAACGGGCAACCTCGCGGCAACCGTCCATCCCGGCTCTATCCGGCCGCGCTTCCGGCGGGAATCCGAATTACCTTCCACTCCTTTTCAGGCGGAAACCAGAAACCCTTTCTGGGCGCAGCGGCGAGGAATCGCATTCAGGCGCGCCGGAAATGGGCCTACGGCCCTCCATGCCGACACGGCGACTGCCCTTCCAGACCGCCCAGGAAATCCCGCCCAACGTCACCCAGGCAATTCCCGAAGTGGCGACACCAAACCGAACACCGGACCAGGACGGCGGCCAGGACGGCGGCCAGGGCGCCACCGGGGCGGAGCGCAACGGGGCGCGGCACCGGGCGGCCAGCGCGAGCACGGGCACAGCAGCCGGACGGCCGAGACCGGCGCAGCGGGACGGCCTGGCGGCCGACCAGAACGACGGCCAGGGCCCGGCACCGGAGCGCGGCACCGGGCGACGCGGGCGGGCCGTCGAGGCCGGCCAACCGGCGCTGCCCAGTGCAACACGAAGTGCAACACGCCCACCCGCTACCGCTCACGGCCACATAACACCTGTTCAGGCCCGCAACACGGCCCCGCGTCGCGGCCCGCCGCACCACCGCGTTGCACCCCCGCGTTGCACCCCCCACCCGCCACCAGGCCACCGGCCACCCCGCCGCCCAGCACCACCACCAGGAGAAGGCCGGCCTTCCCGGCGGCCACCATCCCCGCCGTGCCCGGCGGCGGTCCCGGGGCGGCGTCGGCGGCACCGGACGGCGGCCAGGACCGCCGGCTCCTGGCGGTCGTCGGCACCGGCGGCGGCCACCACCCGAGCAGCAGCCGCGGCCCCGCCCCGCCACCTGTCGCACCCACCTGTCGCGCCCCCACCACACACAGGGGAACAGGGGTATCCGCCCACGTCACAACACACGACAGCACCCCGACGCGACAGGCAACGCGACAGCAAGCGCGACAACCCCCACCCACCACCAGAACAGCGCCGGGACAGCCTCCCGGACCACCACCAGAGCCACCCCCGGGGCGGCCTGACGGCCACCCAGCCGTCCGGCGAAGGGCGCAGCGGCGCAGCGGGACAACAGACGGCCCGGACGGCGGCGCAGCAAGGCGGGCACGGCCACCGGGGGCAACGGCCCCGGCCCTGGACAGTGGCGACCGAGCAGGGCGCAGCAGGCCCGGACGACACGGGGGCCCGGCGACTCCACCCCGGACGAAACCGAACACCGACCTCCCGCCACCACCCCCACCGCCGCAATTCCAACCCGAATTAAGAATGCTACCAACAACCAATCCGACAAATAACCCAACGGAATATCTGGCGGAATTCACCCCGAGTAAAGGTCCAGCAACACCTCACCGGCCCCCAAGCGTTCGACCAGCCTCCCGCACCTCACCAACAGCTACACACAGCCACGGCCTGCCGTCCGCCGCGCTCCCCCAACAGGTCCAACCAAAGGTCCAGACAACACGGTGTGTTGGGCTATTTCGCGCCCACAACACCAACAGGTCACACCCCGCAGCCCCTCGCCAGGTAGAGCCTGGACGTGCAGCACTCGTTGGAGTGAACGGTGTCCGTTCTTCTATCTGCCGGATTCTCAACGGACTTGACTGCCTGGCGGCAGGTCTGTGCGGTGAGGGGTGGGTTTGGTGGATGCGGCGAGGGTGGAGGCGTGCTTCGTCACGGTCGCTGGCGAGGTGGTCCAGCAGCGCCTGGGGCGGGCGGCCGGGCAGGTGCGTTTCGAGGAGTTGGGTCCGGTTGCGGCGTTCCCGGTGGTGCCGGGGCGCAGCTGGGGTCCGGGGTGGTGGTGGTCCTCGACGACGGGGCGGCTGGTGGCGCACGGGTCGATGGCGATGCGGATGCAGTTGATGCTGCTGGACCGCGAGCGTTCGGTGACGGGTCTGGCGGGGCGGCCGGTGCGGCTGTTGTGGCGTGAGGACGATGGCACGGTGCGTTCCTGGGTGCCGCAGCTGTTCGCCCGGTACGCGGACGGCGGGGCGCTGCTGGCCGACTGTCCTGCCGTTCCGGGTGCGGGTGGGCCGGCGGCGCAGCGGGCTGCGCGGGTGCTGGCGCGGGTGTGTGAGGGGGTGGGGTGGGTGTATCGGCGGTTGGATCCGCCGTCGCCGGTGGTGGCGGCGAATGTACGGTGGCTGGCCGGGTACCGGCATCCCCGGTTCGGGGCTGACGGGGTACTGCGTGAGGCGGTGCTGGCGGCGTTCGCGCGGCCGAGGGCGTTGGCGGAGGGGGTCGCGGCGGTGGGTGTGCCGTTGCGGGCGGGGCCGATGGTCTTCCATCTGCTGTGGTCCGGTGCTCTGTCCGCGGAGTTGGCGGATCGGCCGTTGGACGCCGGGACCGTGGTGGGCCGGGGGGTGGCGGCGTGAGCGGCGGGTCGGGCCAGCGGGTGCTGGCGGTGGGCGCGCACATCGTCTTCGACGGGCGGGCCTGGCAGGTGGTCGGAGTGGAGGGGCAGCTGGTGCGGCTGGCTGGCGAGCGGGGCGAGGTCGCCACCGTGCTGGCCGGGCACCTGGTGGCGGCGCAGGACTTCGCGGTGACCAGCGCGCGGCCGCAGGCGGGGGTGCCGCAGTGGGGGCTGTTCCAGACGGTGCCGGTACGCGAGCAGGAGAAGGCGCTGGCCTGGCAGCGGCACATCCAGGAAGTGGAGTTCGGGCTCGTCGGCGGGGAGGGCGCGGCAGGGGTGCCGCGGCCGCAGTACGACCCGCTCTCGCGCACGCTCGCCGAGCGGGAGCAGGCCAAGGCCGACGAGCTCACCGCGCTGGGGTGGGAACGCGTCGCTGTCAGCACGGTGCAGCGGATGCGGTTGAACTACCGGCGCCAGGGGCTGTGGGGGCTGGTCGACCACCGCACCACCAAGCCGGTCAGCCGCACTGGGCGCGCCGACGAGAAGGTCGTCGCCGCGGTGCTGGAGGCGCTGCGGCGCCAGCGCGGCCGTTCCAAGGGCACGGTGAAGGGGTTGATGCAGCTCACCCGCCAGATGCTGGACGAGCGGTACGGAGTGGGGGCGGTGAAGCTTCCGGCGCAGGCGACGTTCTACCGGCTGGTGAAGGCGCTGGCCGACCCCGCCGAACTGCCCGGCCGGCCCGCACGCACCGCCACCGCCTCACCGGGGCGGCCGTTCACGCCGGCGGCGGCGCTGCGGCCGGGCGAGCAGGTCATGCTCGACTCCACCCGCCTGGACGTCATGGCCGTCTTCGCCGACGGCACCACCGGCCGCCCGGAGCTGACCATCGCGCTGGACGTCGCCACCCGCTCCATCCTGGCCGCCGTCCTGCGCCCGGCAAGCACCAAGGCCGTCGACGCGGCGCTGCTGCTCGCCGAGATGGCCGTCCCGCACCCACTGCGCACCGCCTGGCCCGACGCCCTGGCGTTGTCGCGCGCGCCCGTGCCGTACGAGGACCTCCTGGACGCGGACTCCCGCCTGGAGGCCGCCGCGGGCCGCCCAGTGGTGGTGCCGGAGACCGTGGTCGTCGACCGCGGCCGGATCTTCCTGTCCGCGGCATTCCTGGCCGCCTGCGAGAGCCTGGGCATCAGCGTGCAGCCCACCCCGCCCCGGCGCCCCACCGCCAAGGGCCACGTCGAGCGCGCCTTCGGGTCCGTCAACACCCTGTTCTGCCAGCACGTCGCCGGCCACACCGGCTCCAACGTCCTGCGCCGCGGATCCGACAGCCAGCGCGAAGCCGTGTGGAGCGTCGCCCAACTGCAGGACATGCTCGACCAGTGGATCACCACCGAGTGGCAGAACCGCCCCACCGAGGGACTGCGCCACCCCTCGATGCCCGCCACCGCCCTGACCCCGAACGAGATGTGGGGCGCCATGCTCGGCGCCACCGGGCACGTGCCGCTCCCCCTGAGCGGCGACGACTACATCGAACTGCTGCCCGTGGTCTGGAAACCGATCACCGAGCGCGGCATCCGCCTGAACCACCGCACCTACGACCACCCCGCGCTCAACGACTACCGCGGCCAGCCCTCCAGTGTCACGGCGCAGCAGGGCCGGTGGGAGGTCCACCACAACCCCCACGACGCCCGCCGGATCTGGGTCCGCCTCGGTGACGGCGGCTTCACGCCCATCCCGTGGATCCACGCCGACCACGTCCACCAGCCCTTCGGCGACCAGCTGTGGCAGCACCTCAAGGACACCGTCGCCCGGCGCGGGGACCGCGACCGGCACGAAGCCGACCTCGCCCAGGCCCTCGACGACCTCCTGCGCCGCGCACGCACCGGCACCGCCCACCCCCGCGAACACGCCCTGATCACCCGCCACGCACCCGCCGCCCTCCCCCTCCACACCGACAGGCCTACCGGGCCCGACACCGTGGATGACCCGGGCGGGCAGGCAACGAGGCGCGGTGAAACGAGGCCGCGGAAGCGGACAACCGCTGCAGGAAACGCCGGCCCCGGGCAGCAGCCGAACGATCGCGGGCACGCCGTTCCGCGGCCACGGCCGGCCGGCGCCGCACGGGCCGGGACGGCGGCCGGGGAAGACGAGGCCCCCGCGGCGCTGTTCGACGCCACCGCACCGTGGCCCACACCGGTGCCGCCCCCGGGAAGTCCGGCCCCGGGCGGTGAGGACGACGAGGACGGCCTCGACGACGCCGGTCCCGGCTGGGACGACGCGGACGACCTGGACGGCGCGGATGCGGGGGACGCCGGCTTCGGGCTGTTCGACGCCGCCGAGGAGGCGCAGCAGTGGTGACCCCGACCGCCCGTCAGCCCGCGGCCCAGGCCGGGAGCGCAACGCCCACCACCTGGGAGGAATGGCGGCGCTTCGTCGACCGCCGGCGACCCGCACCGCCCTCACCCGAGGGGCCCCGGCGCAGCGCCGCCCAGCGGCTGGCCTACCACTCCCGGTTCGTCGTCGTACGCACCCCGGCCCTCGACAAGATCACCACCAGCGTGCGCACCCTCACACTGCTCGGGCGCCACCAGGACGGCACCGCCCGCCCCGGACTGATCGTCACCGGGCCGCCCACCACCGGCAAGAGCACCGCCCTCCAGGAAGTCGGGCGCACCTACGAGCTGCACCAGCGGTCCCTGTCCCACACTCCCGTCCCCGGGCGGGCGCCGGTCGCGTACATCCTGGTGCCGCCCGGAGCGAGCGCCAAGAGCCTGGCCGCCGAGTTCGCCCGTTTCGTAGGACTGCCGGTCGGCCCGCGCATGACCCAGGCCCTGCTCACCGCGACTGTCTGCAGCATGTACACCAGCCTGGGGGTGAGCCTGGTCCTGGTGGACGAGATCCACCGCCTCAACCCCCGCACCACAGGCGGCGCCGAGGCCGCCGACTTCCTCAAAGACCTCTCCGAACGGCTTCCCGCGACGTTCGTGTACGCCGGCGTCGACGTCACCGACACCCCGCTGTTCTCCGGTGTGCGCGGCGCCCAGCTCGCCGGGCGCGCCTCACTGGTCGACTGCGACCCCCTGCCCGCCCGCCACGGCCACCACACACCGTTCCGTTCCACCGTGGCCGCGTTCGAGAACGCCCTCGACCTCACCGCCCACCGCCCCGGCTCCCTGCGCCGCCTGGCCCCCTACCTGCACGAGCGCACCGCAGGCCGCATCGGCAGCCTCTCCCGCCTCATCCGCGAAGCCGCGATCACCGCCATCGTCGACGGCACCGAGAAGATCACCAAGACCTCCCTCGACGCGATCACCCTCGACCACCTCGCCGAAGAACACCACCGCCCCACCCACCAGGCCCGACGCCGACCGCCCGGCCCGAGATGAGCACCCACCCGGGCCGGGCAGCGCACCCCGCGCTGCCCACCCCCGCGCCCACCACCCAGGACATCCGGCCCCTGCCGGCGGAGAGCACCGCCTCCTGGCTCACCCGCCTCGCCCAAGCCCACCACCTCCCCCCGCCCTACCTCCTGGACGGACTGAACATCACCACCACCGGCCGCCCCGGCCACACGCCAGGAGGATCCGAGATCCACCTCGACCACACGGCGCAGCACCACCTCGCCGCGTTCACCCGCGTCCCCCACCACCACCTCACCCGCGCCCTGCCCCGCCTGAACGCCCTCCCCCCAGTCCCCGCCCGCCCCGGCCACACAGGCGGCCACGCCACCTGGCAAAGGCTCGAAGCCCACGAGGCACCCGCGCGGTCCTGCCCCACCTGTACCCTGCGCCGCACCCACGGCACCACCGGCCGGGCCCTGGCCTACCTGCCCGACCACACACGGCTGTGTCCGCACCACCACCACTGGGCCGCCGGCCCCCACCACAGCCTCGATACCGCCGCGCTCCCCGAACTCACCCGCGCCCACGCGAGCCACCAGCGCCTACAACGCCGCGCGGACACCGCGGACGCGTGGACCTGGGCCACCGCGGTCACCACCCGCTGGCACGACCACTGCACCCACGCCACCCTCACCGCCCGCTGGCAGCACCGCCGACGCCTCCTCCAGGCCACCAACCCCGGCGTGCAGCCCGTGACCGGCTCCTGGACACTCCTGGCCCGTGACGCCGTCACCTACCCCGAAACCGTCACCCTCGCCCGGACCCTGGCCACCACTGGACTGTTCCCCGCACCCCGCCACGGCCGCCCCCACCCAGCCGTACGCGCATTCCTCGACCACACCGCCAACACGCTCGGCCTGCCCCGCCTCACCCCACTACCCGCAGACCTCCTCACCACCTGGACCCGACACCACACCCGATAAACCCCCAGGCCGACCGGGCACCCAGCCACCCCCGAGCCCACCCAGGTGCACACAGGGCTCTCATTCAGACTGCGGGAATCCCCACCACTTCTCATGGCATCCACAAGTTCTCGATCAACCACCAAAACCCCCAGGTCAACCAGCCAAGGCAGCCAGCCGGCGGCATCCTTCAGAACCGGCCCCGCCCCGAACACGACCCCGCCACGGCCCGGTTCTTCTCAACCAACCCATCAACCCCCAGCCCGGAAACAAGGCTCCTCAGCCGATCACCGACCCGCCACACCGGCGCCCCGTTCGTCAGCTCCGCGTTCTACCCGTCCGACGACCTGTGGCACGGCGGGGCGGGACAGGCCGGCACCTTCACCTTCACCCCGGCCACCGGCGTCACCGACCAGACCGCCTTCGTCTACAGCCTCGACGGCGCCGCCGCGGTGACCGTCGATGCCACTGGCGCGGCGAACGCCACCATCACCCCCACCACTGACGGCCACCACACCCTGAAGGTCCAGTCGAAGGACCGGGCGGGCAACCTGTCCGACCCGACCGTCCACTCCTTCTCGGTCGGCCAGGCCGGACTCGTCTCCCCGGTCGACGGCAGCCAGTCCGCCAAGCGCGTCAAGCTCCAGGTCGACGCCCAGACCCAGTACAAGCGGGTGGTCTACCAGTACCGGCGAGGTCCCGGCGCAACTGAGTACAACGTGCCGCTCGCCAACCTGACCAAGGCCGACAACACCCCCGTCACCGACCCCAAGCCGCTGCTGGCCGATCTCGGCCCGCACGCCAACTGGACGGTGGTCGACACCCTCGGCAACGTCGGCGGCGTCGTCCAGATCCGTGCCCTGCTGTTCCCGCAGGACGGCTCCGGTAACGGCTACGCCACCGCCTGGAACACCATCACTGTCGACCGCAACGCCGACGGCGCGGCCGGCACCGGCATCGGCCCCGGCTCGGTCAACCTGCTCACTGGCGACTACTCCGTCGACGTCACCGACGCCGACGAGTTCGGCGCCTCGGTGAAACGGACCTCCTCCTCGCGCGACCTCGCGCGCGGCTGGCAGCCGCAGGGCGAGCGCCTGACGGCCAATCAGCGGCAGATCGGCTACGGCACCGACGGCTTCACCGCCGGCCAGAACACCGTCGAACGCTCCACCGCGCGCGGTCACGACAACAGCACCGACTCACTGCGGATCGTCGCGACCGGCCAGGACTCCTACGCCGCCGTCGGCGGCGACAACTCCATGGCCATGGGCATGCAGCCGGGCAAGACCTACCGGCTCACCGGCTGGATCTACGTCCCCGGTGCCACAGGCCTCAGCCCCAACTACACCGACCGAGGTCTGCGCCTGGCCGGCTTCACCCGCACCTCCGCGGGCTACGCCCAGGTGACCTCGCAGAAGGCCGCCTTCACCGACGGCTGGCAACAGCTGACTGTCGACATGTTCGTCCCACAGGGCGCGACAGAGGCGTTCTTCCGCCTCTACAACGGGTTCTCGGCGGCCGGCAAGGAGGTGTTCTTCGACGACCTGTCGCTGAAGGAGATCGTCGCGCCGTTCGGCCCGCAGTGGTCCGGCGGCCCGGACGCGGGAGCCGGCTCCGACTACCGCTCGCTGGTCTTCCCCGAGTCCGATCTGGCGGAGATCAAGCTCACCGACGACTCCTCGCTCACCTTCGCCAAGGGCACCGACGGAACCTTCTTCCCCGAGCCCGGCGCCGAGTCCCTCACGCTCACCGCGCAGCCGGCCGTCGCGGGGCGGATCACCACCCCGACCACCGGACGCTGCCTGGACGTCAACGGCTCCAACACGGCCAACGGCACCGCCGTACAGACCTGGGACTGCAACCCGTCCACCGCGCAGCAGTGGACTCTCGCCGACGACGGCTCGCTCCAGGCACTCGGCAAGTGCCTGGACGTTCCGAACAGTTCCACCGCGGACTACGTCAAGCTCCAGTTGTGGGAGTGCAACCGCAGCGGCGCCCAGAAGTGGGAGCTCCGCCCGGACGGCAGTCTGATGAACGCCAACTCCGGCAAGTGCCTCGACGCCCCCGACTCCGGCGGGCAGGGCACCCAGGTCACCCAGCACTGGTGCCACGGCGGTCTCAACCAGAAGTGGACGCCCGACAACACCGGTACCACCTACAAGCTCACCGACCTCGACGGCACCACCACGGTGTTCGGCCGCGGCCGGGGCACCAATCAATTCCTGGTCCAGAGCGAGACCGGCCCCGAGGCGGCCTCCACCACCCGCTACGTCTACGACATCACCGACGGCCGTGCGCTTCCCAAGCGCGCCGTCCCGACGGTGGAGCCCGGTGTGGACGACGCCGGCGGATGCCTCACCGATCCGCTGCCGCGCGGCTGCGAGGCAATGGACTTCGACTACGCAACCTCGACCACCGCGGTGGCCGGGACACTCGGTGACTTCACCGACCGGATCCGCTCCGTCAAGGCATGGTCGTGGAACCCGGCCACATCCAAGCAGGAGGCCGTCGAGGTCACCCGATACCTGTACGACGAACAGGGCCGGATGGTGCAGGTCTGGGACCCGCGCCTCGACCAGCCGCTGAAGACCGCCTACTCGTATGACGCCACCGGCCGGGTCAAGCGGATCGCCCCCGCGGGCGAGCTGCCGTGGGACTTCGACTACGGCGCGGCGGCCGGTGACCCGGACGCCGGACGGCTCCTGAAGGTCCGCCGCGGAACCCTGGCGCCGGGCACGCAGGCCCAGGTCAACGGCGAAATCGCCACCAAGGTCGTCTACAACGTGCCGCTGACCCGCGGCGCGGGCGGCCCGTACGACCTGTCCGGCGCGGACGTCACGCAGTGGGCGCAGACCGACGCCCCCACCGACGCCACCGCAGTGTTCGGACCGGAGGACGAGCCGGGCACCCACTCGGCGACGGCCACCGCCCCGGGCAAGGACGGCTACAAGCCCGCCACGGTGCACTACCTCAACGCCTCCGGCAACGAGGTCAACACCGCCACCCCGTCGGTCGTCGACAAGGGAGACATCGACACCAGCGAGTATGACCGCTACGGCCATGCCGTGCGCACGCTCAGCGCCACCAACCGGTCGATCGCACTGGGCAGCCACCCGGACAGCGCGCGGTTCACCGACGAACTCGGCCTGCCCGCCGCGTCCGCGGACCGGGCCCGCCTGCTCGACTCCCGCACCACCTACAGCACCGACGGCATCGACGTCACCGAGACCCTCGGGCCGCTGTACCGCGCCACCCTCTCCGAGGACATCGCGGGCGGCACCGCCCCGGCAAGCGTCACCGTCGAGGGCGAGAACATGCCCCGCCTCGGCACCACCGCGCAGGTCATCACCCAGAACGATGGCGGCTGGGTCGGCGGAGGCGGCTGGTCCGGCAACGCACAGGTGATGCTGGTCGGCAAGAAGGCCGGCGACAGCGCCTCGTTCCGGGTCACCGTCCCGGAGGAGGGCAAGTACCTGCTCTCCGCAAAGATGACCAAGGCCGCCGACTACGGCGTCGTCAAGTTCGTCCTCGACGGCACCGACGTCACCGGCAGCTTCGACGGCTACAACAACGTCGTCACCACCTCCCCGTGGTCCGCCGGAAGCGCCGTACAGCTGGCCCGCGGCGACCACCAGCTCGACCTGGTCGTCACCGGCACCAACCCGTCCGCCGTCTCGCCGTTCTACCAGGCGGGCATCGACACCCTGACCCTGACCAAGACCACGCTCAACCCGTCACTCGCCGCCGGCACCCCGGTCCTGGTCCGCGACCACAACACCAGCACCTACGACGAAGGAAAGCCCGACGGAGCGGCCTACCACCTGGTCACCACCGCCACCGACGGCGCCCGAATCGACGGCTACGCGCAGGACACCGAACTGCGGGTCACCAAGAACGGCTACGACACACCGATCGGCGGCACCTCCGGCTGGACTCTGAAGACGCCGACGTCGGTCACCACCGACGCTGCCGGGCAGGCGCTCACCGCGACGATCAAGTATGACGCCTCCGGTCGTGCGCTGGAGTCCCGCAAGCCCGGCTCGACGGGCACGGACGCGACCACCGTCAAGACCGTGTTCTACACGGCCGGCGCGAACCCGGACGACGCCGCGTGCGGCAACCGCCCCGAGTGGGCGGGCAGCCCCTGCACCACCGGCCCCGGCGGTGCGATCGCCGGCGGCGACTCGACACGCATGCCAACCACCCTGCCCGTCAAGAGGATCACCAGGTACTCGCGCTTCGGCGAGCCCGAGGAAGTCACGGAGACCAACGCGGGCAAGTCCCGCAAGTCCGTGACGGTCTACGACGGTGCGGACCGGATCGTCTCCACGCAGATCACCTCGGACGAGGGTCTGGCCCTGCCGCAGGTCACCACGGAGTACGACCCGGCCACCGGCGACATCGTCAAGACTGCTTCCGGCGGCAAGTCGCTCACCCGCGTCCTGGACACGCTCGGCCGGCTGATCTCCTACACGGACGCCGACGGCGGCACCACCACCACCGAGTTCGACAAGTACGGCAAGCCCACCAAGGTCACCGACCCCACCGGGTCGACGTCCTACGGCTACGACCGTGCCAAGGAACCCCGCGGCATGGTCACCTCCGTCACCGACAGCGTGGCGGGCGAGTTCACCGCGACGTACGGCCCCAACGGTCAGCTGACCGAGCAGACGTACCCCGGCGGGATCGTCCGCAAGGACACCTTCAACGCGGTGGGCGAGGCCACCGGCCGCACCTACACCCGCGCTGCCGACGGCGCGACCGTCTGGTCGCAGTCGGTCGACGTGTCCACCCAGGGCGCCGTCGCCAAGGACACCTCGTCCACCGCGACCCGCTCCTACAGCTACGACCGTCTCGGCCGCCTCACCAAGGCCGAGCAGAGCACCGTCGCCGCCGGCTGCGTGACACGCCAGTACACCTTCGACGCGCACTCCAACCGCCTGGCGAAGCTCACCTCCGCGTCCACCGAGACCGGGGCGTGCAGCACCGCCAATCCGGCCGCTGAGAACCACACCTACGACAGCGCCGACCGCCTCACCGACGCGGGCTTCACGTACGACGCCTTCGGCCGCACCGTGACCACCGGCAGCGGCTCGACCAACACCTACTGGGCCAACGACAAGGTCGCGTCCCAGGAGAAGGGAGACACCAAGCAGGAGTGGCAGGTCGACGCCGCGCACCGGCTGACCGCCTTTACCGCCTCGAAGAAGCAGGCCGACGGCTCGTGGGCGAACGCCTCGTCGAAGCTGAACCACTACGGTGACGACAGCGACGAGGTCCGCTGGACCGTCGAGGACACCACGCAGGGCAGCCTGACCCGCAACGTGTCCGGCCCGGACAGCGACCTGGTGGCGACCACGAGCAAAAGCGGCGACGTCACCCTCCAGCTGACCAACCTGTTCGGCAGCGTCGTGGTCACCACCGACACCGCGCTCACCAAGCCCGTGGTGCTGGACTTCGACGAGTTCGGCATCCCACAGGACGGCCAGGCAAACGTCCGCTACGGCTGGCTCGGCGGCAAACAACGCTCCGCCGAAGCCCTCGACGGCGACATCCTCATGGGTGCCCGCCTCTACAGCCCGGCACTCGGCCGCTTCCTCCAGACCGACCCAACCCCGGGCGGCAACGCCAGCCCGTACGACTACTGCACCGGCGACCCGATCAACTGCACCGATCTCGACGGCAACTGGGGTTTCTCCTTCAAGAAGGTCCTCAACGTCGTCGCCAAGGTCGCCGAAGTCGCCTCCTACATCCCCGGCCCGATCGGAGCCGCCGCCGCAGCGGTCTCCTCCATCTCGTACGCCGCCACCGGCAACTGGGCCAAGGCTGGTGAGATGGCACTGACCGCCGCGGCCCAGGTGGTCGGCGCTGGTATCGCGGCCAAGGGCGCGATCACCGCGGTGAAGGCGGTACGGGCCAGCCGCGCGGCCAAGGGGGCAGCGAGCACGTCACGCCAGGTCCTTCGCCTGCAGAACAAGGTGGTCAAGATGGCGAAGAGTCGCGGCTACTCGAAGATGAACGATCTCGACGGCCCCCTGTGGGGCACGGACGTCCATCCGAGGCGCGGCCCCGCGCGGCTCAAGAACATCCTCATGCACACACCGGAACAGTTGGCCAAGGTGAAGGCGGCAGGATTCACGAAGCGCAACGTAAGGCTGGTCAAGAATTATTTCAGCAAGATTGACAAGGTCTCCAGGAAGCGCGGAGTGAACGTCAACCCGAACGCCCGGCCGCGGGCCGACCTGATGCGGTACTATCTGAAAAACTGGTAGCTGACCGGCCGGGCGGCGAAATTCGGGAGAGTTTCGCCGCCCGGCCCCTTTTCCAACCTTATTCAACTCTTCTCCGCAAAGGAGATCCCGTGGTCCTCCCCGCTCCGACATTCAGATTCCGGGTCGACATCGACGAGGGAGAATCCCTCGAAATCGTCATCGAGCCGTCCGGAATGGTCGTCGAAATCGACCACTCCGACTACCTCACGGTCGAACTCCCGGTGGCACCGGGCGTCATGGACACCGTGATCTCGCATTCCCCCGGACGATTGACGATCAGCGAACCGGGCGGCGACGGCGTCGCCCGGGTCTGGAATTCGAGCGGAGAGCAGATCTGGTAGGAAGCCTCGCTCCCCTGCCGTTCTCCCACCCCCCTCCCCGCCGCAGGGTTCCGGCCTGCCCCGCCCCGCCCCGCCTCCTGGGCGGCGGGGCGGACGTTCTACCAACGCCGTTCAGTTAGGACGGTCTCTGGGGCGTCAAGGGTCGGTTGTGAGCATGTTGATGCCGATGGTGGCTTTGTAGGTTGTCCGGTCGATAGCGGGTCCACGTACGTTGCACTTGGAGATCCCCTGGTGCAGTCCTTGAGCGGGTAGAGCTTGAGCCGATCCGGGTGACAGACCGGCTCCCGCTTCGTACAGGTGGGCAGAGGCTCGGCGCTCCACAACCACGAAGGGGCACCGACCGCGTCGGCGGTCAGCGCCCCTTCGTGTCCAGGCAGGTCAGCTGTAGAGGCTCGCGCCGAGTTCTACAAGCCGCTGGCCGGCGCCGGTGGCGACGGCCGTCGTGGCTTTGCATCAGCTGCGCGAGGCTCACCTCGGCCCGCAGGGCGGAGAACCGAGGCAAGTAGGGCACCTGCAGTGATCAGCCGGCCTTGGCGGGTGCTTCGGTCCGTGCCCGGATCGAGGCGAGGCGGTAGGAGTCGGCGACGGACAGGCAGTATGGCTTCGTTCACGTGAAGTAGCAGCGTTTGGTCAGCAGTTTGGTCAGCAGTTGGCGATCTTTAGTGCTGCAGATGTTCACGAGAAGTGACGTCATCGTGGTGCCATCGGAGTGTGGCGGAAGCGGTCCGTCTCTTGATCATCGGTCGTTAGACTCCCGGGGTCGGGTGCTGTCGGTGGACTGGAAGGCCACGTCATGGACGATGACCGTTGGGCCGACTGGCCGGAACGGTGGGTCGGCACGGACTGTGATGTGCGGGCAGCCGTGGGCGCGATCCCGCAGGAGGCCAAGGACGGGTTCAGGTACGACAAGGTCCCCTGGCAGCGGTACGAGCACTTCTACGGCCCGGGAGTGGAAATCCCCGGCCTTCTCACCACGCTCAGCTCCGCAGACGTCGAAGCCGCCGACGAGGCATTGGGGCGCCTCTGGACGAATCTCCACCACTAGGGCGGCACGATCGCGGTGGGAGCGCTGGCGGTGCCGTTCCTGCTCCGGATCGTGGCGACAGGGCACCCCGGGCTTCGTGCCCGGACCCTGCGCCTGGTCGCCGAGATCGGCCGGTGTCAGCACATGGGGGACGGATCGCGTGAAGGCATGCTCCAAGTAGCCGAGGAGCCACTGATGATCGACGGCAGCACGATGTGCCCGGTGGACTGGACGATCCAGGCCGCCCGGCAGACCGTCACCGACGACCTGCCACTCCTGCTCCCGCTTCTCGCTGACCCCGACCCCGAGGTCCGCTCCACTGCCGCCTACGTTCTAGCGGCGGCAACCGGAGACTTCTCGAACGTCTCCTCGGCCCTGCGGTTCAGGCTGGCGGAGGAAGCCGACGCGGTAGTCCGGGTGAGCCTGATCCTGGCGATCGCCCAACTCGCCCGCGAGCACCAGGACGGTCACGCGCCCCGATGGGCCCGGGACCTCTGGTCGGACCCGGGACAACCATACGAGGTCCGCATCGGCGCCGGCCTGGCCTGGCTGTGCCTGGTCGCCGACCCCGCCCCGGACGGACTCCGCGCCCTCCTCACCGAGCCCGGTATTCACCAGTACAACGACTTGCTCGGGCCGGTGCCATGGCTCACCTGGGTCGACCTCACCGGTTTCGGGTTGCGTAGCTGCATCGACGAAATGCTTGCGGCGAACAGCCCCGGAAAGATTGATGACGACCCATGGGGTGCGGGACCGTCAAGGTAAAGCCTGCGGAGGTCAGCCAGCCTTGGCGGGTGCTTCGGTTCGCGCCCGAGTCGAGGCGAGCCGGTAGGAGTCGGTGCCGGTTTCGATGATGGTGCCGTTGAAGGTGAGACGGTCGACGATGGCCGCGCAGAGGCGGGGGTCGGTGAAGGTCTTGGTCCAGCCGCCGAAGGACTCGTTGGAGGCGATGGCGACGCTGTTCTTCTCCTCGCGTTCGGTGAGGACCTGGAAGAGCAGTTCGGCGCCGTGGCGATCGAGTTCCATGTAGCCGAGTTCGTCGATGCAGAGCAGGTCGACGCGGCCGTAGCGGGCGATCGTTTTGTTCAGCTGCTTCTCGTCGGCGGCCTCCACCAGCTCGTTCACCAGCTTGGTGGCCAGCGTGTAGCGGACGCGGTAGCCCTGCATGGCGGCTTCGGTGCCCAGGGCGATGAGCATGTGGGACTTGCCGGTGCCGGAGTCGCCGATCAGGCAGAGCGGCTGGCTCTTCTTGATCCACTCGCAGCTGGCGAGGGTATTGATCACGGCGGGGTCGATGTTGGGGTTGGCGTCGAAGTCGAAGGCCCGCAGCGACTTGTCGCGGGGGAACCCGGCGGCCTTGATCCGCCGTTCCGAGCGGCGTCGGCCCCGGTCGTCGCACTCGGCCATCAGCAGCTCGGCGAGGAAACCGCGGTAGGTCATCTGGTCCTTGACCGCGCGGTCGGCGATGTCGGCGAACTCGTTGCGGATCGACGGCAGCCGCAGCAGCCGGCAGGCGGTGTCGATGGCCGTGGTCGCGGCCTGCTCGGTCAGGTTCCGCTGGCGGGGCAGGGTCATGGAGCTCATGGGGCTTCTCCCTCTCGCAGGTCACCGCCGCCGGCGCGGCGGTGTCGGAGCAACTGGTCGTAGTGGCTGACCGATGGCAGCGGCCTGGTGTCCTGCGGAAGGTGGTTGAGCTTCCACTCGTGCAGGAACGTCACCGTCCCGGCAACCGGCCTCGGGGCTGGGACTTCGACGGCGGGCTCGTCCTCGATCTGGGCGGCCTTACGGGCCTCCAGGGCGACCGCGTCCGCGGTCAGCGCCCCCGCCCGCAGCGCGGTGGCCAGGCCGGCGACGATGTGCTCGTGGGCGAGGTGACGGCCCAGCAGCAGCACGTCGATCAGCGCCCGGGTGCCCTCGGCGTCGCCGTGGGCCCGGACCGCCGCGGCCCACCAGGCGTCGTGGACCGGGGTGAACTTCCCCGCGGAGCGGGCCTGGTCGAGCGCCGTCGCGTCGGGGAAGGCCCCGGGCTTGCGGACCAGCGCCTCCAGGTAGTGGTCCAGCTCCAGCCGGCAGGCACCCTTGGCGATCAGCCGCTCGTGCCGGGCGACCTCGACGTTCCTGTCGTAGACCACCAGGTGGGAGGCATGCAGCAGCACCCGGACCCGCTTGCCGATCAGGCGGACCGGCACCGAGTATCGGTTGGTGCGAACCGGGATCTGCCCGTAGCGGTCGACCCGCGGTGTGAACACCCGCCCGGTCTCGAACGGGTCCTCAGGCATCGGCAGCAACCGCGGCCGCTCGTCCTCGAAGTACTCGTCGACCGTCCTCGCCCGAGAGCCGATCCGACGCCGCCCGTCGTGCCGGTCCCACTGCTCGACCAACTCGTTCAGCTCCGCCAGCGACTCGACCTCCGGCACCGGAACGAAGTGGTTGCGCCGAAAATAGCCGATCTGGCCCTCGACGCCGCCCTTCTCGTGGGCGCCGTCGATGCCGGGCCGACAGTAGAAGCTCGAGGGGGGTCAGGCCGCCCAGGCCGGACGGGTGGTGCTCGGTGTTCCACCAGCGCACCCAGTCCAGGAGCAACGCGACGAACGCGGCGAACGCCAGCGGCGGCGCGTCCGGATCGGCGCTCCGGCCTCCCGTGAGCTTGGAGCGGTGGGTGTAGCGCGGCAGGGAGACGAGGAACATCTCCTCGACCGCGTCGTTCAGCGCCTCGACCGTGCCCTCAAGTGCGGGCTGTAGGCCGGCAGGTCATGGACCGGTACGGCGAACGCACCGAGCGCCGAGGTCACTGTGGCGCACAGGAACTCCTTGCCCCGGTCCACGCGCACCAGGGTAGGAAGGCCACCCGCAGGGCCGAACGGTTCGGTACGGGTGATCGAGGCGCGCAGCGCGGCCAGCACCGCATCCCTGGACGGGGCGTGCGGCGTCACCGCAACCCCAGTGATCATCTTTTTGGCACAGTCGATGAACCAGGTGATCCACGGACACACCAACTCACCCTCGACATCGACCTGCACCGGCACGTGCTTGTGGTCACCCTCCCAGCACGCGTTCCTCCACAAGACCGGCCGCTTCCCGAACACGTCATGCGCCCGGCGGGCCGCCTCCCCGCCCCGCAGACCCGCCCGCTCCCCCACCGACAGATCCCTGCGCACCGCCCGTTGCAGGGCCCGCAGCGACGGAACGCATACGGTGGGATCGTCGGCGGCCTGAGCGACAAGCTCGCGGTGGACCGCTGCGGTGTTCCCGCCCCACAACGCAGGTACCAGGGGTACGAGCGGTGCGACGCCCCGGACGGCCGGGACACAGCCGGGGAGACCGTCGGCCGGGGCGGCAGCGAGCCGCTCCCGCTGCTCGCGCCGTACTCGGGTCCGCCGCCTACAGCCGGTACGGCGCCAGCGGCTCGGCCGCCCGGTCCGCGCCGTCCGGCAGAAGAGGCAGCGGCCAGGACGGATCCGGGGCCCAGGCGGGCCAGCCGGCGGCGAACGGCCACGCCTCGTTGTCGAGCATCGCGATCGCGCGACCCTGGGCCTGCTGCACCTGGCGGTCGAGGACGTCGTCGACCACGCCGAGGCGGCGCAGTTGGGCGTACTCGTCGCGGTCCTTGAAGCGGTGGCCGGCCAGGTCGGGGGTGGCGACCAGGTCGAGGGCGAGGTCCATGGTGTCGATCCCGCCCGGTCGGCGGCGGTGGGGCATCTCGAAGTTGACGTACCGGCGCAGGGGTTCGCCGGTGGCGGCGTCCTGGAAGGCGTGGATCGAGAACCACTCCCCCGCCAGGCAGTGCGAGAGGACCGCGGTGCGCTCCCAGCGGTGGGGGCCGAGCGTCCAGGTGCCGGCGGCGAGGTGGTTCAGGCCCTGCTTGCGGACGGTGTCGTCGCCGGTGCGCAAGGCTTCGGTCCAGGTTGTCGGGGCGAGGCCCTCGATCCCCGGCCAGCAGGCCAGAGTCAGCGCGTGGCCGGTGTCGGCCAGCACGCGGTGCGGCCGGGCGGTCCACACCCGCCCGCCGTGGACGTCGCGGCGCAGCACGGCAGCGCCGGGCCGGAACGGTGGGCGGCCGGTGGGGGTGCTTGTCTGGGCGTCCGTCACGACCCGGGCATCCCCCCACACAGGCGCGATGAGTCCACTCGAACGGATGACAGCGCACCAGACCGCCACGGCCGCCCCGCCGCCGGACCGAACGCGACGGCCGGCCTGTTCAACGGCCGACCGACCGGAACCGCGACGGGCGCGGGTGCCCTTCACCAAGGCTTGGTTGGGCGCGACCGTGTGGGGCACGTATACCGGCATGGATGCGGGGGTAGCGGCAGTGGTCGGTGCGGCCGTGGGCATGCTCGGCGGTTCTACGGCCGGGTGGATGGCCCTGGTCGGCCAAGCCAGACAGCAGGAGCGCCAGCAGCTCTTCGACCGGCAGCGCCGGATGGAGGAGGCGCGGCGGGAGGCGTACAGCTCGTGCATCAGTGCGTCGAAGCAGGTGTCGGCCCGCTGGTGGCGTGTGGCGGCGGCGCTGCGGGCGGGCACCTCGACGGCGCAGCAATGGAAAGCGGAGGCCGCCGAGGCGCACGCGGCATGGGCACCGTTCAGCGCAGCGGTGGCCACTGTCACAGTGGTGGGGCCGGCCCCGGTGGCGCAGGCTGCCGAGGAACTCCGCCGCTCCATGCTCGCGTTGGACCGTGCGGCGGTCGCATGGCACGAAGCGGCTCAGGCCACGGGCCGGGGCGATCTTCCGGACTTCGATGAGCGCTACATGGAGGCCGTGGCCGCCAAGCGGCAGCCGGGCAAGGCATTCCAGCAAGCTGCCCGGACCGCCCTCGGCGCCGACACCTGACCGAGCCCACCCCGATGGTCCATACCGTCGAAACCTGTTCCGCCTGCTCCCCGAGCCCAGCCGAACGGCGGCAGAGACCGACAGGCATGGCGCTCCGCCCGGCGGACCCCGGGCACGCCCCGGCACGCCCAGCGCGGGCGCAGCACGGCGTTCGCCGCGCGGGCAGCCTTCAGCTGTTCTTCGGCCTGTGGTGAGGACTCACGCGGCGACGGCCAGGTCCGGCAGGCTGCTCGGGAGCCATCCGCGCTGCCGCAGTCCCGGGGCGCGGCGGCCGCACCAGTCGGTGCAGTAGCGGCGGGGGCGGCCCGGGGCTGCGGGCGGCGGCACCGTCTGTGCGCAGACCGGGCAGTGGCCCGCCGGGACGGGGGTGGCCGGGCGTTCCAGCAGGCGCTGGATGCGATGTTGCTCGTCGAGTTCGAAGGGCTCCTGGTCGGCGGTGCAGTTGGTGAGCAACTTGGCGAAGGCAGTACGTAGTTGGGGGAGGTCGCGGCAGCGGGCGCCGAGGAGGTCGAGGTAGTCCTCGACGGGCCAGGTGGCGAGGGTGGCGGTGCGGGTGAGGTAGAGGCCGACGGTGTCGATGCGGTGGTGGTCGGGGGTGTCGAGGAGGAGGTAGCCGAGGATCTGCCAGGCTGTGGCCTTCTCGAAGCGGCGGGGGTGGCGGGTGCTCTTGATCTCGATCAGCGTGCCCTTGGCCAGGAGGTCGGCGTCGGCGGTGATGTCGATGCCGGCGAACATCACGCCGCCCTTGCAGTGGGCGGGGTCGGTGGTGGCGCGCAGCGTCCGGAAGGGGCCGGTGGCGGCGAGGTGGAGCTGGGCGGTGACGTCGTCGACCAGGTCGCGGTGGGGCAGGTCCAGGAGGCGGTCGAGGGTGAAGGTCTCGGGGGTTTCGACGGCGGCGAGGAACAGCGGGGTGCAGGTGAAGCCGAAGGGGTTGCGGGCGGCGACCTGGTACCAGGCCGCGGCGAGCAGGAGCCGTGCGAGGTCCTGTTCCTCTTCCCAGGAGCGGTTCATCGGCAGGTCCCGGTTGTCCAGGTCCAGGGCGCGGACGGTGGCGGCCAGGCGCTGCAGGAGCTGCTCGCCGACGGCGCCCATGCGCTCGCCGGCCAGGGGGCCGCCCATCTCCCGGCCGGTGTCGATGCCCAGGCGGGTGGCCAGGTCGACGGGGGCGGCGGCGGTGAGCGCCAGGCGCAGGCGCTGGTCGATCGCGGTCCCGACCGTGCCGGCTTCGGTCCCCACCCCTTCGGGCGGCATCAGGACGGGCCGGGCCGCGTACCGGGCGCGGAAGTCCTCCCGCAGCGGCTTCGGGCCCGCCGACATCTCCCGGTCCAGGAAACGGCGCAGCGGTGTGCGGGGGCAGCCGAGGCCGGAGGCCAGGCTCATGCCGTCCACCGCCCCACGGTGACTCTGCTGCGGGCCCGGCCGACGGAGAGCGGCGTGGAGATGGGCACGGTCGGCGTGGTGATGCACAGGTGGTTCGTCATGCCGAGGACGCTAGGAACGCCCCCTGACAGGTTGTAGGACGAACGGAGCAGCCGTGTCGCCCGGCAGGGAAGGTCTTCACCCGCCCGGCCGGACCGGCCGACCACGCCGCCGCCCGGAACCACGACGGGCGCCCAAAGATGCAAAGAGCTGTCACCGACTCCACCCCGGAACACGGCACGGCCGGCACGCGACCCGGACGGACAGGTGCGAGCAGTACGAGCGATGCGAGCAGTGCGAGGAGTGCGACAGCCCGGGAACGGGGCGCGTCCCGGGACGGCCACCGGACGGGGCGGGGCCCTGGGAACACGGGCGGCCGATCAGAGCCGGCCGCGGCCCGACCCTGGACGGACGGCCGAGGCCTGCCCGGCGCCGCGCAGCGCAAGGGCCGCAGCGCGGGTACGCCCCGGGCGGGCAGAGAGCCGGGCCTGAGCGCCGCGAACCAACAGCTATCGCCCCATTTCATACCCGGCGGCCCCGTTGGCCCGCAGGAATGACCCGACGGTCGGCAGGACGGGACCGGGCACCCCCGCGCCGCGAACCTGCGATCACGAAACAGCCGGGCCCGACAGGGCGTCAGGCCGCCTGGCAGGCGAGACGTCAGGTGGGCCGTCAGACAGCCACAGCGGGCCCGTCAGCGCCCGGCTGCGCGGTCCTCCGGCCGTCGGGACCGGGTTCCGTCCCGGCCGGGGCGGCAGGGGGCGGCACGCGCCGGTGGCAGCCCCGCCCGACCGGGCTCGGGTGCTCGACGGCCTGGCCGTCGGGGCGGCCAGCGGCGGCGGACAACAGCCCGCCGCGGGCGCGAACCCCGAACCGACCAACCGGCCAAGACCAAAAGACAGAGGAGAAGGGGTTGCCGGAGTTTTCCGAGCCCCGGTCAGGTGCCTTGAGCTGCGGTGATACCAGGTCAGGCCGCAGGGCTGGGTGCCCACAAGACACCCCGCGAGGGAGCCGGAGAGGTGCCCCACAAGGCGCTCCACAAGATGCGGGGCGGGGTCGGCCGCACCGCCGCCGGGCCCCGGTGCTCGGCGGCCTGGCCGTCGCCGCCCGGCCGCGGGTGTCGGACGGCAGCGAACTGTCAGTGGCTGGCGACGGGCCGCACCGCGCGCTCGGCTGCGGCACGGCCTGCGACTCAACCGCGCTCGGCGGCAGGCCTGGTGACGCACCGGTGACCCGCGCCGCTGATACTTCATGTCGTTTCGCTGAACCGGGTGTCGTCCGGCAAGGCGGACGCGAAGGGGAGGCCGAGCGCCGTCTCCGCCTGACCGCCCCTTGACCGCAGACCCCACAGCCCCTCTCATGGAAGGACGGCGGGGAGGTGGTCACGGTGGCCGACGGACCGAACGGCGGACGCGACGTACCGGGGACGGTGATGGCCGTGGTGCTGGCGGTGATCGTGCTCGCCCTGATGCTCTGGGGGGCGACCGCGAACGACGCCCCGCCCGGCCGGTCCGGCTGCACGGCCTCCTGCGACTGGCACTGAGCCTGCGCCTCTCGACCCTCGGCGATGGCCCTTTTGAGCACCCCCTGGGGGACTGTCCCCGCATGGGCGAGCGCCAGGTAGACCTGAGGAGCGTGTTGCCGCACGGCTGGTCCTTGTGACCGTCACTTCTCGTGCCTCATGTCGCCGATCACTGACATCTCACGTCGCGACCCACTGACGTTCTGACGTCGTCCGACACGCGCTCGGGGCCGCGGCCGAACGCGACGCGTACGAGGTTCTCCGGCCGGGCCGCCCGCCGGAGAAGCGAGGCTGACGTGGGGCGGGGCCGGATCGGCCCCGCCCTCTCGTGTCCCGGGCAGGCTCTCTACAAGCTTCGTCCACCCGCACAGCCGCCGTTCCTGCCCGGTGGTGTCGACCAGGACGGCCAGGCGCCGGAACTGAGCCGGGCGCAGCCCGGTGAACACCTCGATGAGCTCACGACGCTCCGCCGACAGTACCTGCGCATCCAGACCGACGCTGCCCGGCCCACGGAGTTACGAGACAGCCTTTGGACACGCCGAGGGCCGGCCTGTCGCCCCGGCCGCACCGGGTGTCTTGAGCGGCTTCCGTCGGCCCCGGGCGAACGGTGAAAAGTGGCCCCACCCCTCAACGGGCAGTCGACAGGTCGGCTCGCCGCCGCCGGCCTCTTCTCGCTGGCTGCGCTTGTGCCCGGGCTGTCTACGGGCCTGGCGGTCGAACACCTGGCGGGTCCGCTTCCCGCCGTTGTGGTGGACTTCAGGGCGCCGCGGACCTTGGGCTCGGCGGCCTGGTCGTCGTCGCCCGCCGCCCGGCCGGAGAGCGGGACAGCGCAGCTGGAAACGGAACCACCGCGGTCGCCGACAGGCGGATGCGAGGAGAGGCCGGGCGTCGGTGAGCGGCCCGCCCCGAGCCGGCCGTGCCCGCCCTGCCACCGCCCATCGTCAGGAGCGGGCCCGCCGTACTCGACGGCCTGGCCGTCGGACGGCCGGCGGCGGCGATGAACAGCCCGCCGCGGGCGCGAACGCCGGACGGCCTGGTCGGGGCCGGGTGGCAGGCCGGGCGGCGCGCACCGGTCTGTCGCCCGGCCCGTATCCAGGTCGCACGGAACGGGCGGGATCGGCAGGCGGCTCGCCTACTGGCAGCGCTGCCGGGGGCCGGCGCTGATCCGGAGGGGCAGGGCGGTGGCGGGGGCTTCGATCAGGGCGGTCGTCAGCAGTTGGTTCCCAGGACGATCATGGAGGCGCTGTCTATCGCGCCGTACCAGTCGATGCAGTGGCCCTTCCCGTAGACGTACACCGGGCCGGCGTATCCGCCGTAGTACCCCGCGTCGACGTCCGCCCAGCCGGGATCGCCCGCCTGTGAGATCTTGACGACCATCCACGGCTTGGTGCCGTCGTTGTAGCGCGTGGTCACCGCGCAGTTCATGCCGTTGGAGGAGTTGTAGGTCAGGTAGAGCGTGCCGTTGCCGACGGGGGCCGAGTTGACCACCGAGTAGCCGGAGCCGCAGGCCCCGTTGTAGGGCGCCGCGAGGATCTGCCGCGGAGCTGCGGCGGCCGGAATGGTCCCCAGGACGGACAGCGCCGCCGCTCCGAGAGCGGCCTTCGTCGCCAGGGTCTTGCCGGAACGGGTCTTGCTCTTCGGCCGAGCAGTGCGTGTGGTCATGCCGTTTCTCCCTTGTCCGTGGCATCGCTGTGCCTGGTCGCATCGGCGGGAAGCCCTCGCCGGCTGCTGTGGTAGGGCCGTCTCAGCCTCGTTCGCCTGAGGGGGCGGCGTCTTGTACAAATGCGAACGTCCTTGGCGGGCAGGCCCGTTGAGCTGGTTCGGCGCGGCAGCGGCGAGCGCTGTGGGCCGCCGAGCGGCGGTTGGTGCCGAAGGGGGGTGGAAGCGATCTGCGTGGACAGCATGAAGTGGCCGCCCTTACCGCTGGGGTGTACCGGCCCCGTGTGTGTTTCGGGCCGATCCGGCCGCCAGTACCGCGCTGGTGACCTGGCCCGTGAGCCGGTCGGTCGGTTCGGCCCGCGTCGGGCGGCCGCGGTGGCGGAAGAAGTCGCCGGGGGTATGGCCGACCATGGCCCGGAAGGCCCGGTCGAGGTGCGCCTGGTCGTAGAAACCGCACTCCGCCGCGACCTGGGCCCCGCTGCTTCCGGGCGAGGCATCGAACGCCGCCAGGGTCCGCTGGAGCCGCAGGATCTGCGCGACCTGCTTCGGCGGCATGCCGAGCTGTTCCCGGAAGCGCAGTTCCAGCCGCCGTCGGCTCCACCCCGTCAGCTCGGCCAGTTGCTGGACGGGCACTGCCCCGGCGGTCCGGCGGATCTCGTGCCACGCCGTGGTCACCGAGGGCGCCCATTGGTGACCGGCCGACAGCCGTGCGACGAAGAACGCGTCGAGCAGGGCGTGGCGCGCGTCCCAGCCGTCGGCGTCCGCCAACTGCTCGGCCAGGTGGCGTTCCTGACGGCGGAGCAGCTGCCTGATGTCGACCCACTGGTCTCCCAACTCCGCGACAGCGGGACCGAAGACACCGTACGCGGCCTGTGGAGTCAGCGAGACCGCCACACCGGACAGTGAGCCGCTGTGCTCGGCGACCGTCGCCGTCCGGCGCAGGCCTGCCACCATCGAGGAGAGCGGGACAACGGGCCCTCCCAGGACGGCGTCCGTGAGCCGCAGGGAGCCCTCGAAACCGAAGGTCACCGTGAGCACGTCCGTTGGCACTTCCAGGCGGCGCCTGAGTCGGCGCAGGTTCAGCCGGTAGCCGCGGTACCCGAGCACCTGCCCCCGCAGGCGGGTTTCCGGGAGTGCGTGGACCGTCTGCCACTCCCCGTCGGTCTCCGAGAATCCCTGATCCATTCGCATGCCGTCCTCCTGTGCGAAAAGACGAGCTATTGGAATGTCCATGATGACCAGGCGCGCAAAAGCACGGGGGAAAGACAGCAAGGTCGTCCGATGACGTGCGCCAAGGAGTCCCCTCTGGCTGAAAGCCGGCTCTTCGGCCGGATCTGTGGGTGTGATCATGCGGGTTGGCGTCGGGGCAGGGGGCAGGGTGGGGCGGTTGCCGCCGGGGCGGACGCGATGACGGCTTCGACGCTCCGGGCCTTCGCCCACCCGCAGCGCGGAGGCCTCTTCACGCCCCAGCCAGTGGATGCCGGCGCCCCGCTGACCGTCCTGCTGCTCTTGGCCGCCGCCAACGCGACGGTGCTGTACGCCACCGCCTTCAGCCCCGCACCAGCCGCTGGTACACCCACGCCCACCGGACCCCCGGCCGCCACCCACTCGGGTGGCGGCCACCACTACGACTCCGCGCACCAGCACCGGAGGCCGCGCCGCCAGCAATTGGATGCCAGGCCGCGCAGTTCGGCCACCAACTCGCAACGGCCGTGTCGCACCGACCAGCGGGCGGGGTGTGGGTCCCGGCCGAGGCCTGGCCCCGCTCCGCACCGGGTGGCTCGTGTCGGCTACTGTCTGCCATCATTCAGAAGATCGCACAGCTCGCGGCATCCATATTCATCATCGGCCTGTCTGGCCTGGTGACAGGGTGTTCATCCGCCCAGCCTGAGGTCACCCGGCCTGCTCCGTCGATGCCCGCGCTGGCTTCGTCGTCACCCTCCGTGTCAGCCGCGCCGGTGGTGGCGGACCGGTTCCAGTCCGTCAACGCCGGCGCCGCCGCTTTCGTGAACATCACCCACCGCGGCGGCCGGCCGTCGGCGGAGACCTGCGCCGCACAGTGGAACGAACTGTCGCCGTCGAAGCAGGCGAGTCTGGACCGGGCCGGCTTCGACGCGGGCTGCTACGGCGATTCCCAGCCGGAGACCATCACCTTCGGTGCCGACAGCACCCCCAGCACCACTCCCTGACCCCCGGGCCCGACGGACCGGCCGCAACAGCAGGCGGGCACAAGCCGGCCAGCACTGCCTCCCCACCCACCGGTCAGATCACGTGTCAATCGGTCAATGTCACCTGTCAGAGGACATGTAGCCGGCGGGTCCATGCCTCGCATTACAGGGCGGGCTGTTGACCATCGAATTTCACTAAACCGAATGATCACGCAATGGCCGAACCTCGGCTCAGGGGTTCGAGGCCGATGCGCCACCAGGAACACCAGCAGGCCGTTCTGCACGGTCGTGGGGTCGGCGAGGAAGTAGCCGTCGTGGACGGCGACCCATCCGTCGCCGCCGTCCAGGCCGCGTTCGACCCAGCCGACCTGGCGGCCCTCGCCGAGAACGACCTGGACGTCCGGCTGCACCGTCCACCCCACAAGCGCCCAGTTGCAGCCGAAGACGCGCTCGTCGAGCGGAACGTGGACGTCCATCCCTCGGGGCAGGCCGCGCAGCATCGGGCCCCTCGGCACCGCCACCGTCCCCGCGCAGCCGGCGCTCGGCCCCGGGTGCCGACGACGCGGGCGCGGCAGACGTGGCCGGTGTTTCTCCCCGGGGTGCTGGAGGCGGAAGAGCGCGGTCCGCCGACAATGTCGCAGTTTCTCCCCGGGGCGGAACGGTGTGCGGCCGGGGCTCCCTGGGACCGCCCGGACCGGTCCCGGGGCGCGCGGTTTCTCCCCAGGGGGATTCGGTGCGCGGTGCCGGGGCGGGCGCACCGGAGCGGAGCGCGTGGCGGAATCGGCCGGTGCGAGGGCCGTGAGCAGGTCGGCGACGAACCGGGCGAGCCACTCGCACCGGCGCGTTCTTCGGCGAGCACTGCGGCCGGGACCCGCCGGTCGACGACGGCCTCCAGCAACCGGCGCAGCTCGGCCGGACCGACGGCCTCGACCGCCCACTGCGCCGGGCGGTCGGGGTCGAAGCCGTAGGTCGCGGCGAAGCCGGGCCGGGGGTTTGTGCGATCGCCGACAGGCCGTTTCGGTCATTCGGTGGCCGATATCCGCGGAGGATCGCCTTCTTTCCCGGATGCCGCACCCCGGGGTGCGGGGGGCTGCCATGCTCATCAGAGGAATGTGACATTTCACATTCCGCCCATCGTCCCATCCCCGCCCCCGAGGAGAGACACCCATGAAGACCACCGTCATCGCCGTCGCCGCCGCGGCGGCCCTGACCACCCTGGCCACCGCCCAGGGGGCCGCCGCCGCGCCGAGCGGCCCGGTCGGCCCGGTCGTGACCTGCGGCACCCCTGGCGCACCCGGCCCGCTGCTGACCCAGGCCTGCGTCGAGGTGACCGGCAACCAGGTCCGCTTCTACGGGGTGGCCACGCCCGGCGACCCGTCCTGGCAGCCCCGGCTCCTCGGCTTCACCGTCTCCGGCACGGTCGTCGGCAGCGCCCCCCTCGCCCCCGTCCACCCGGGCCTCATCGTCCAGGCCGGCGCGAACCAGGTCGGCAGCGTCTTCTCCAGCGCCCCGTGCGGCGCCACCGTCAGCACCACCTTCTCGGTGGCCCAGCCCGGCTGGCCCACCTCGACCGCCACCGTCTCCACCGTGGTGGCCTGCTGACGCCGGACTCCCGCGGGTGTGCCCCGGCCCCCCGGGGCACACCCCGCCACCACCCTCCGCAAGGGCCTTCCAGCGGCAGCAGATCCACCGGCGCAGGTCCACCGGCACCCGCATCCCGCCAGGGCGAACCGGCCGGTGCCGCACAGCCCGAGCACGGGAGCCGGCCACCGCAACAGCGCCCCGACCCACCGGATCCCGACCGTCCTGCGCCGGCGGTGTCAGTCGCGGGTCATTCCGAAGACCCGCCGGAAGCCGGATCTCGGGAACGCCCTTGTGTGCCTGCCGACGTCCGCGCAGTCCGTCCCGGACGATCCCGGTCGGTTCGGCATTCCGGGCCGGTCGAGCGGTTGGCGGGACGAGTCCAGTGGCCCCGACTGCCGAACAGCCTTCGAGGAGCCCGCAGATCTCCCGCTTCCGCTCCTTGCGAGTGCCGTCGAGCTTGTCTTCCTTCTCGGCCTCGCCGGGCCACGGTCCGGCGTTGGTCGCGAGTGCGAAGTCGATCTCGACGAAGGGGTTGCCGTCTCGGAGGAGTTCGAGCTCCTCCCCGACCGGTGCGGACCGGGCCCGAGGCCGGGTTCGCGGGTGCTGAGTGGCCGGCAGCCGCAGCCCACCTGATTTCGGCGAGCGGATGGAACTCGAAGATCGGACAGCGGCCGCAACCAAGTACCAGGCCCCGGCGCAGCACGCCTTGCCTCGCCCATTCGTCGATCTGTGCGCGCCGCGCGGGAGCGTCCCGATCGGCCTCCTCCTGTGCGACGACCGCTTCCCGGGACGGCACGACGGCGGACTTCGGCTCCCCAAAGCTGTCCTGGGGCAGGTTCTTGCGGGAATCGTCGGGCAAGAAGCGGCGCAGGGGCGGCCGACCGCGGCCGGCGGCGAGTCCGGGTGGGGCAGGTGCGGGAAGTACATGCAGTACGCGGAGTGCGACGGCCCGGCCGCCGGGTGGCCCGCGGCGGCGGGGAGCCGCTCCCCCGGCCCGCACGAGGCACCAGGTGGTCATCCTTTCCGCTCCACCTGGTGCCGCGACCCTGCCCTGCCGTTCGGGTACTTCGCCCGGTGCCAGGAAGTACCCGGAGAAGTAGTCGGCGCCCATGGACAGTGGACCAACCGCACGCCGAGCCGGCCGAACACCCGACCGGGCGCCGGGGCCGGCCTTCCCGGGCAGGTTCAACAAAGGCAGCCGGGCCGGCGCAAGCCGATCGGGCTGCTGCCCGAACCGCCTGCGGGAAGAGGACCGGCTCAGCCCTGTTCCATGCCGAAGAGCGTTTCGTCACGCTGTTGTGCGGCAGGATGGGGAACCACGGCACCCGAGGCGTTGCGCAGCTGCGGCAGCTCCATCATCAGGGTCATCAGGTCGACCGGCGGGTTGTGGCCTCCGGACCGCTTCCGGAGGAATTCCCTGAGGTGGATCTTTCGGGCCGGGATCGTGCGGGCTCCGTCGAGGACGCCACTGGCGACAAGTTCCTCGGCAAGTGCCGGCAGCTGGGTCATGTACTCGCTGAAGACGGCCTCCGCGGCCTCGTCGATTGCGCTGATGGCCTCGTGCACCGCACGCATCCGAATCCGGTGCGCCTCGTAGTCGCGTTCGTCCGAGCGTGGCAGCAGCCGCTCGGCTGCCCTGCGTCGGGCCTGGGAGTCCTTGGCCTCGCGGAAGGACGGCTCGTCCTGCAGCAGGCGCGAAAGCCGCGCAACCTCTGCCTGTTCGCCCTTCGCGTGGTCTGTACGAATCCGCTCGACGGCGTTGTCCTGCTCCTCCTGCGCCTTTTCGGCGTCGGCCGCCAGGTCTTTGGCCCAGGAGGCCTGGCGGGACCAGAACACGGCGATGCCGTCCAGGACGGCGCAGAGCTGCACTTCCTCCACCTGTCCATCGCGACGCCTGGCTCGGCGCCGCAAGCGTTCGATCACCTCCCCACCGGTCTCGCGCCCCAGTGGGGAATCGGGGTCGTCGTACTCCTCGAAGACATCGGCCAGGAAGTCGTCGGCGTCGAAGGTGGTCGTGCGATGGAACAGAACCCGGGCACCGGCCGCACGTGCGAGGCCGCAGAATTCGTCTGCTGTCACCGCTTCGCCGTCCACATCCGCACGACCTGGGTGGTCCTCCGGTAGAGCTGGAATCACGTGCAGGCCGTACTCACCCGCCAAGACGGGCAAACGATCGCGCAGCTCGACGAGAACAACGTCGTCCTTCATCTCGACACCTCCATCACTCAATGCTTTATCGCCATGACGGTAAGTGACGACACTGACGTCGCGTCACCCGCACGGCGGGCAACCACATGGATGAATCGGAGCTGCCGGCCGGCACCGCCCCGATCGAGGACCTCATCCAGCGGTGGACGGAGCTGTAGGGCAATCGAAGAAATTCGTCTCGGGCGCGGCGGGCTTGGTGGTGTCGGCCATCGCGCGGTGCCTTCCGGTGTCGGGTGCGAGAAACAGGTGGTCGACCGCGGCGGCGGTTCCGGCGGAGCGGCGAGACCGGCGTCGCGGGCCTCGGTACGGGCCCGCTCGGCCCGCTCGGCAAGGCGGGCCTGCGCGACGTCGCAGCCGGCCATCCGTCCGCTGTCGAGGTCGTCGCTGTGCTCGTCGGGACAGCGCCAGGTCGTGCTTTCGGCGACGGCCAAGGCCCAGTCGAGGACGTCGTACTCCAACCGGGAGATGGCGGCTGACGCCTGCTCGGGGTGTGGCCGGCGGCCGTGGCGAGCTGGTCAGCAGGGTGCGGCCATTGCCGTGCAGCGCGGACTCCAGGGCGAGCGCGGGGCGGCCCGGGGCGGTGGTGCTACTGAAGTCTTGCGGGGCGCGGGTCAGCCGGTGACGATCTCGGCGTGCCGGGTGAGCGCGTCCAGGAGCGCGGTCTGCTGGTCGGTCAGCTTGCCGTCGGTGCGGGCCTTGTCCTGCTTGCGCAGCCAGGTGCCGGGGCGGAAGGCGGGGTCGTCGCCGAGGCCGGTGCGGTTGGCGGGGCCGGCCAAGCTGCCGCCGGCGGCGAGGTAGGCGAGCAGGCGGCGGTAGGAGCGGTTCCAGTCCGGCTCCAGCCGCCACAGCTCGTCCAGGCCGTCGAGCTTCGCCAGCTGGTCGGCGGTGAGGTTCTCGGCCTTGCGCTGGCGGCGCATCCACGCGCCCACCGCGTAGTCGTCCAGCTTCGTGGTGGCGGGGATGGCGAGGTGGCCGTGCCGGCGGTGGAAGGCGGCGGCGTACGCGGCGCCGCGTTCCCAGGCGTTGGCGTTCTTCGACCAGATCATGCCGAGCGCGTCCAACTCGCTGACGCGGGCCGGGTCCAGGAGCTGCTGGCCGCCCAGGTGGCGCTGGCGGGCGAGCCAGGAGACCAGCTCGGTGTGCTTCTCGCGGTCGGTGGGGTCGAGGTGGCCGTGCTCGATGTGGAACGCGGTGGCGACGGCGTGCATCCGCTGCCACTCGACCGCGCGCGGGTTGAACGCCCGCAGCTTCACCGTCTGCAGGATCCGGGCGGCGTGCTGCTTCGCGTTGATCCGCAGCCACTCAATCGGCGACTCCACCGGCACCGCCGGCTGCTGCTCGGCCGCCCCGGCCTCGGTGGCCCCGGCCTCGGCGGCCGTGGTGGTGGAGGTGTGCGCGGTGCCCTGGGAGCGGTGGGCGCGCAGTTCGGTGATGCGGCCGACTACCCGGGCGTCGTGCGCGGCGAGGGCGCGCAGGACCCGCCAGATGGTGCGGAACGAGCTGGCCTCGATCTCGGCGTCGGCCTCCGCCTTCACCGCCTCGCCGGCGTCGTGGACCTCGGCCGGGTCCGCGGTGGCGGTGTCGTCGCCGACCTCCGGCGTCGGGAGGTAGACCGGGATGACGACCCAGCTGACCTTGCCCTGCCGGTAGGACTGGCGCAGCGCGCGGCCGACGGCCTGGACGATGTCGATGACTGAGCTCTTGGGGTCGGCGAAGACGATCGCGTCCACGGCGGCGACGTCGATTCCTTCTGTCAGGAGCCGGCTGTTGCAGAGGATGCCGCACTCCTCGCCGTCCTCGCCGGTGTGGGCCTTGAACTCGGCGAACGCGGCCCGGCGGTCCTTGAGCCGGTCGGTACCGGCCACGGCCTTCGCCCAGATCCGCTCCGGGCGCTCCGCGTCCTCCAGCAGCTCCGAGGCCTCCAGCAGGGAGTTCGCGAACTCCCGGGCCGCCGACACCCGGGAGTGGAACGTGATGACCCTCCTGAGTTCGAGGTCGGCGACCGCGCGCAGCACCGCGATCTGCAACGCGAGGCGCAGGAGCTCCTCGTTGCTGCGCTGGGAGCGCAGGTCGGCGACGGCGGGGAGGTTGAGGAGCTCGCGCAGGTCTTCGTCGGTGACGACGGGCACGAGGACGCGGTAGTCGGCGAGGTAGCCGTGTTCGATGCCCTGTCCGAGGGTCCAGGTGAAGCAGGTCTTGCCGTAGATCGTCTCGTCGTCCATCGAGCACAACGCGGGCAGCGCCTGGCCGTCGGTGTCGGTGAGGTCGGCCAGGCCGTCCTTCGCGCGCCGGTCGTCGGCAATCCTCGGCGTCGCGGTGAAGTACAACCGGCGCTTCGCCTGAACCTGTGCGTCGTCGTGGACCGCCGCCCACGCCTTCCCCTCCGCACCAGCGGTGCGGTGCGCCTCGTCGATGACCACCAGGTCCCAGGCCGGCAGGCCGTACAGCTGGTGAGCCTGGACGATCCGCTCCAGGCTCGCGTACGTGGCATAGACGGTGACCGGCTGGTTGTCGGGGGCGCCGTTGACCAGGTCGGTGAGCCGGGCCGCCTGGGTGGTCACCTCGGCGTGGATCCGGCCGCCAGCTTCCGCGCTCTCCAGCGCCTCGTCACGCGAGCACGCCGCCACGGCCAGCCCGCGGCGCCCGCCCCGCAGCGACCATGCCTCGGCCGTCTGCTCCAGCAGCTCGATCGTCGGCACCAGAACCAGAACGGTGCCGCGCGCCGCCAGGCGCCGGGCGCAGCCGGCCGCGATGAGGGTCTTGCCGGAGCCGGTCGCGGCCACGACGGTGGCGCGGCCGCCGTCCTTCACCTCGCGCACCGCGGCCGCCACCGCGTCCTTCTGGAACCAGTGCAACGGCAACGGATTCACTGTGGTGCCTGACGGCTGCGCCGGAAGCGGCGGCACGGCCCGGGCGCGCAGAGCGGCCGGCACGTCCTGCTCGGCGGCGGTGGTGGTCTCCACAGCGGTACGTCTCCTGTTTCTACCGGTGGCGCGGGGCAGTCGCCCAGGTGGGCGGCTCCGCGGCTAGGCCTGATCGGGAATCAGTACGAAGTGGGCGCCCCGCTGAGGGGTGCCCACCCGCGCGGCTACTCAGGCGTGTTGGCGTCGCTGGCCGGCAGTTCGTGGGTCTCGGTCTCGTCTGTCCAGTTGTAGACCCACTGCTTGCGGACCGTGACGGTGCTGGCCCACGGGAACAGGCCTTCGGCGAGTCCGATGACTCGGTCCGAGATGGTGTCGAGTGCCTTCTGAATCTTGGCGCCGTGGATGTTCTTCTTCAGACCCTGCGGCACCTCGAACTCGAAGCTGATTCGAAGGGCACGGGGTGTGCCGGTGGGCTCCGTCATGATGGCCCCTTTCGATTGACTTTCCTCAGGGTAGGCACATTTGGTGAGATATGCAGGATTTCATGAAAGTTGCAGCTGAGCGCTTCACTCGGCGAGTTGATCGGCTGGGCAGGGTATCGCCGGAGTTGGACCGATGAACCTGGTTTGAGTAATTTCTCCCCCGCACTCCATGACGTGTTGTGTCCTGAGTGCCGTGGACGGCGTACATAGCGGGAGCGCTGAGACAGGGCCGGTCTGGTCGCACAGCTGCTCGCTGGATGATCTTCTGGTTCCGTACGAGATCCCCGCACGCGCGATCGAGCGCCTGACCCTCGGACCCGGGTGGTCGAGAGCGTGGACCACGACGTGGAAGGTGGGGGCCGGTGAGGTCGTCAGCCCGGTGAAATCCCTGGCTGAGGTCCCGGCGATGGCCTCGGTGCCGGTACGACGCTTCACGTGGCGGACCGGCCAGCGACACCGCCCAGGGTTGGAGTTCCTGGTCTCCACCGGCCGGCAGCACGGCTTCGAGAGCCTGGCCGAACGGTGGCTGGCTGCTTGCCCTGGACTTCGTGGGCGGGTTCGACGAGGTACTGGCCCAGCCGTTCCGATTGCGGTTCGCCTGGTCCGAAGGAAAGGGCGCGCACATCCCGGACTTCCTCGTGCTGGCCGCAGGGTCATGGTGGCTGCTGGATGTGCGTCCGGCGGGGCTGATCGGGGAGGAGGACGAGGTTCGCTTCGCCGCGGCCCACCAGGCGGCGGCCGCGGCGGGCTGGCGCTATGCCGTGGTGACCGGCTGGCGGCGTGGGGTCCTCGCCGGGCTCGACGCTCTCTCGGTACGACGACGGCCGATGACCGATCCGCTCGGGCTGGAACAGCAGTTGCTCTCCGCCGTGCATCGGCGACCCTGGCAGTTTGGTGAGCTCGTGGACCAGACGAAGGTTCCGGCGGTCGCGCGAACGCACGCGGTTCGGCTGCTCTGGCAGCGGCGGCTGGCGGTCGACCTGGCCCAGCCACTCGGGGACAGGACCTGGATCTATCCGGCTGGGACGGTGTGATGGGCAGCCCACCACAGCAGAGACGGTTCGAGGACCTGACCCACGAGGACCAGCAGCGGCTGCTCTTGCGGGTGGCCCACCTGCTGGAGACCGAGACTGGCTTTCGCAGTGGCAGCCAGCACTGGGCACAGGAAGGAGAGCCTCGGCCGGAGTTCGATCCGGAGCTAACGACGCTGACTCAGCGCCGGTCGGCGAAGGTGGCCGAGCTGGTGGCTCTGCATCCTGATGACGCAGGCCAGTTGGGACTCGGCCATGTCAGTGAGCGGACGATGGAGCGTTGGTCAGCTGGCTGGCGCGAGCACGGGATCATGGGCTTGGCGGACGGGCGTCTAACTCCGGTGCTGCGCGGGCACCGGTCGATCAGCCCGCAGATCGCGGAGGCGATCCACGCGGTCCACGCGGAGTGCCTGCACCGATCCCGGGTCGGGATGAAGACCAAGGAGCGGATGATCCACCAGTTCGTCCGGGAGCAGCACGGCGAGGCGGCGGAAAAGTCGATCCCGCACTACACGACGCTGGCGAAGGTCTGGAAAGAGTGGTTCGGCCCCGAGGGGGGCCGCCAGCGCTATCTGCGGTCGGCGGCCGCGGTGGAGACCGGCGCGTCCACGGTGACGATCACGCGGCCCGGACAGGTGGTGGTGCTGGACACCACCCCGTTCCCGGTGAAGCTGCTCGACGGCGTCTTCGGTGAGCCGATCACCGCGGACCTCACCCCCGGGCTGGACGCCTTCACGCACTCCCTGGTCGCGTTCCGGCTCACCCCGGGCTCGGACTCCTCGATCGAGGTGGCGATGCTGCTGCGGGACGTGATGCTCCCGCTGCCGATGCGCCCGGACTGGACACCCGACATGGCCTGGCACTACCCGGGGGTTCCCGCAGCCCTGGTCGCCGAGTTCGCCGGCCACCCGGTCGCCGGGCGCCCGTTCTTCGCGCCGGAGACGGTGACCAGCGACCACGGAAGCGTCTACAAGAACCACCACCTGGTCCAGGTCGCCCGCACCCTCGGAGTGGTGGTCCTGCCCGCCCGCACAATGCGGCCGCAGGACAAGGCCTCCTGCGAGCGGGCCTTCTGCGGGATCCAGTCGCTGCTGCTGGAACTGCTGCTGGGCTACCGCGGGCGCGATGTCGCGGACCGTGGCGCCGACCCGGAAGGCGACGCCGTCTGGACCGTGGACGAGATGGAGCACCTGTTGGCTACCTGGATCGTGAAGGTCTGGCAGAACCGGCGCCTCGACCAGTACGCGCCCGCCTGGGATCCGGGCGGGCGGCACAGCCCGAACACGCTGTTCGCCACCGCGGCCGCCCGGGACGGCATCGCCCTGCAGATCCCCGACCCGGACCTCTACCACCACCTCCTCCCGGCCCACTACATGAAGGTCCACGTCCGACGCGGGGTCAAGGTCGGCGGACTTTGGTATGGCGCAGGCCACCCGGCTCTCGCCGATCTCGGCACCTCACCGTCCCCGCGAAGCGGCCGCCACCGCGGCAAGTGGGCGGTCAACCGGGACCCGCGCGACTGCCGCCAGGTGTATCTCGAACGCGCCGGGCACTGGCACGCCCTGCCATGGAACGGACTGCCCTGCGGCGGGGACGTCCCCGCCTTCGGCGACGCGCGGGTCCAGCAGGTCCTGCGCGAGGCGGCCCGCGCCGGCCTCAAACCGCGCGAGGACAGCGAACTCCTCCCGGTGCTGCTCGACCTGATCTCCGCCCACACCCCGGTGAGCGCGTGGCCGAGCCGACTGACGAAGGCCGAACGGACCAAGCGGGCCCGGGAGGCGTTCCGGGCCCGGGCCGCCGACCGCGATCGCGCGGGCCCGGCCACCTTCCGGTCCACACCGATCGCGCCCAGCCCTGTCGAACTCGTCCAACAGAACCGGCGGGCGATCGACGGCGAGCGCCGCCGCCGTCGGGAAGCCGCGGTCCCCGAGCTCCCCGCTCCGCCGGGCCTGCTCGGCGAAAATCTCCGCCGGCACAGCCTGTTCGCACTGCCTCCCGCCGACGACACGGACGACCACGAGTCGGCAGAGGAAGCGCCGCGATGACCTCCGGCGACACGGCACCGTTCGTACTGCCCGGCCCCTCTCCGGCCCGCGAAACCCTCGCCGGCTGGCAGCACTGGCGCCTGACCCGCCGGTCCTTCGTCCCGGCACCCGCCATGGACCTGGCCGCCTGGCGGCTGCTGAGCCCGAAGAAGAAGACACTCCACGACCTGCACCGCGCCGCGACCCACGCGAACCTTCCCCTGCTGACCACCCCGATGAGCCGCTCGGTCGAGCGTCTCCTCAACGGCCGCATCGAGAGCAACGCCCTCAAGCTCAAGCCCGCCACCCGCGCCGGCGTGATGGTCTCCGGCGGCGGCTACCAGGGAAAGACCGAAAGCGTCTGCGAAGTCGCCGCCGCGTTCGAGGACCGCTGGCTCGCCCTGCACCAACACCTCAACCCCGACGCCGCCCCCGGCTGCCGGGACCTGCACGCCCCGGTCGCCTACGTCCAGACCCCGGTGACCGCGAAACCCAAGAGCACCTGCAAGGCCATCCTGAACTTCTACAACACCCCCGTCAGCGCACGCATGGACCTGCCCGAACTGATCCACCAGGTCGCCGCGTCCCTGCGCGACCACGGCACGAAGGTCCTGATCCTGGACGACATCACCCGACTGCGCATGCACCGCGCCGACGACCAGGACACCCTCGACCTATCCGGGCCTTCATGAGCATGCACGTCACCCTGGTCCTGATCGGCGTCGACATCCCCGGCTCCGGACTGCTGCGCGAGGGCCGCCACGACCCCGCCACCGGCCAGTGGCACCTGCCCGCCTCCCGGCACGCCAAGATCCACGCCTTGGAGGCCACCCAGACCGAACGGCGCTTCGACCTCGTCGAGCTCGACCGCTTCCGCTACGACACCGCGCCGCAGATCGCAGCGTGGCTCCAGCACCTGCGCGGCGTCCAGGCCGGCCTGCGGCTGCTCGACGCACCCGAGGACATGCTCACCGCAGGCACCATGCCCAAGTACCTGTTCCAGCGCACCAACGGCGTCGTCGGCCTGCTGGAGCGACTGATCGAGGACGGCTGCCGCGAGGCCATCGACACCGGCCAGGAGCGGCTGACCGAAGGCCTCCTCGAAGACCTGTCCATCGACCTGAGCCACGCACCGCACCGCGACCCGGCAGCCGGCGAGATCCCGGACGTCCCCACCAACCGCACAGCCCGCGGCACTCGCCGCGGCCGCAACACCGTCTTCGACGACCACGGCCCAGCGGCAGAAAGCGCCTCATGACCCGGGACGACCCGGACATTCGACGGACTCCGCTCCCCCGCAGTCTGGACCCCCTGCCGGACGAGTGCCTCAACGGCTACGTCCTCCGGCTGGCCCACCGATTGGGCGTCTCGCCCGACCACATCGCACGCCGCACCGGACTGGGAGAACTCAAGGATAACGGCCAGACCCTGGCCATGGCCGTCCGGTCAACCGTGCTGCCCCCGACGATGGCCGCCGACTTCGCCACCGCCACCCGGCTCACCACAGCCGAGACCGCCCAACTCACCCTGGCCAACTGGGCCTGCCGCTACCCGCCCATCGGCCTCGTCCTCAACGGCCTGAGCCCCGGGCGCCACACACCCCAAATGGACTGGCTGTTCTCCACCACCGCCCGCTACTGCCCGGACTGCCTGGCCGGCGACGGCTCCCCCGCCCAGGACCAGCACGGCGGCCCCTGGCAGCGCGCCTGGCGACTGCCGGTGTTCTTCGCCTGCCTACGGCACCAGCGCTTCCTCGAACACCTCTGCCCCACATGCAAACAGCCCGTCGCCGCCTCGGCCCACGGCAACCTGATCACCCGGCCAAGCATCCTTGGCCTGCATCCCGCCCAGTGCCGGCAGCGACACCCCGAGCTGGACAAGCCGTCACGCACACGCGACGGCCTCTGCCAAGGCCGCCTCGACCACGCCCGCCTCCACCCCGCAGACCACCCCGGCCCCGAACTCCTCGCCCTTCAAACAAGGATCGCCGGGATGCTCACTCCCGAGCATCCCGCCGAACAGGCAGGCTACTACTTCACCGAACTCCAGTTGGTCACCGCGCTGGTCATCATCACCTGGCCCCGGTCCCGGCCCCACCTGCCCGGCCCGGCGACGGCCGCGGCCGACCAGCACGTCACCCGGCATCACTCCCCCGACTCCCCCCCCCAGCGCTCCAACGCCCCGCCCGCCGACGCCCGGGCCTGCGCGGCCTTCCTCCACGCCGCCGACGCCATCGTGACCTCCGACTCCCTGCGGGCCGCCCTGTCCCGACTCGCTCCGAAGGAAAACCAGACCCGCACGGGCATCGCCCCTGTGCGCCACCACACCTGGGACCGCGCGTTCAAGATCTACCGCGACGGATGCTCCGAACGGTTCCAACTCGCAGCAGAAACCCTGGTCCACACCTTCCGCCGCAGTCCGAGCGGTCACCGGATTCCTCTCAGCCAGGTCGCCTACCGTCCCAAGCACGTCCCGGCGTTCATCCCCCACGAATGGGCCGACCGGCACCTGGGCCACTTCACCGGCGCCAGCCAACGCCTCCTGCGGCGCACCGCGGCCACCTACCTCGTCCGACGCGCCCGCGGCGGCTCCCTCGTCGAAGCGGCCCGGTACCTCGGCATCAGGATCGGCCCACAAGGAGCCATCGGCTTCGGCGGGGTCATCGGCAGATGGATCCGGTCCCAGGACAACCTGCACGCCTTCGAGTTCGCCATCGACGCCATCGCCGCCGAACTCGAAACCGCACCGAAGATCGACTACGAGCGCCGCCGCCGACACCTCGCCCAGTGGACCCTCCCGCCTTCAGACTGGCACCGCATGATGAGCCAACTACAGAAACAACCCGGAAGCCGGGCCATCACCGACGACCGCAAACGCCTCGCCGTCTCCGCCTACATCTGGGCCCAGGCCACCCAAGGCGAGTACTACTTCTCGCCCTGCCCACCACACATCGCCGCCGCCCCCGAAGCCCACGAGAAGTGGACGCGAGACCGCCGCGCCACCATGCGCAAACTCCAACACACCGACCAACACCCCCACTACCGCCGGCTCAAGCCACTCCTTGACGACTACGCCGCCCAGCTCACCAGAGACATCGACACCGGAATCTCTCCGCTCAACCACTCACCGGGCGCCAGCGACTGAGCGCTTCAGTTGGCGGGTTGAGCAAAGCCACTGACCAGCGGCGATACCCAGAGCCGTTTTCCCGCAGAACGGACATTCGAGCATCACGGCCCGCTGACCAGGCACAACGCCAACACTCAACCCGCCAGCTCAACCGCTCATCCGCCAACTGAAGCGCTCAGTCACAGCCGACCGGACTACTGCTGGTCCTCGGGGATCCAACCTCGTACCTCGAGGTAGGCGATGTCGGCGTCCTCGACCGCTCGGCCGGTCTCCACCAGCCACTCCCGCATCGCCTCGGTCACGTCGCCGTGGTGGTCCGCGACCCGCTGGGACCACTCGGCGGCATCGAAGCCGCCGGTGCTGGCGGAGCCGTAGGTGCGCTCCTCGGTGCCGTCCGCGCGGGGGATGAAGCCGCGCCGGACACCGCCGGAGTCCTTCTCCGAGCCCGCGCTGTAGACGTACTGGTTGGCCTTCATCCGGACCGTGAAGGCGAGGCGGCCTCCGGCCTGGCCGGTCTCGTGCACCACGGGCGCGAGGTGGGAGGCACCGGACTTGATGGCCTGCTTCCCGGCCCGGCCGGCCATCGACCCGCCCGCCTCACCGACTGTGTCCTTCTGCCGCGTACGGGCCTTCTGCCCCGTCTTGGTGGTGCGCCGCTTGGTGTTCGCCTCGGCGATCCCGGACAGCGCCTCCTCGTCGCGCTCGCCGCCCCGGACCGCGCGGACCAGCTGGCGCAGCGCGCCGACCATGCTCGCGCCCTTGCCCTTGGTGAAGAACTGCGACACCAGCGAGGTGTCGCGACCGAGCATCCTGGCGACCTTCCGCTTGCTGTAGCCCGCGTCCAGCAGTTCTTGGGTCAGGCGGGCGGCCTCGTTCGGGTTGTTCGGGTCGGCCGGGCTCACTGGTCAGTCCCCTTCTGCGCGAGTTCGGCGCGGCCCAGGCCGCGCAGCTTGAGGTACTGCTCTTGGCTGGTCGGGTGCTCGACCGGGCCGGTCAGGTGGCCCTTGAGGAGGTAGTCGCCGGGCTCGCCCCGGTAGGGCCAGGGCTGGCGCTCGGTCAGGGCGATGCCGTCCGTGCCGAAGTACACGACCGTGCCGGGCTTGGCGTGCAGGGCACCGGCGTAGCCGATGACCTCCTTGCCCTGGCGGTACTTCATGTCCAGCAGCGCCGCCCGGGCCCCCGACCACACGTAGGCGGCCCACTCGGGGTGGGCGTAGGGGTCGCGGGAGAAGCCGGCCTGCCGCTGCCACGTGATGACCTGGTCGTCCTGGCCGAGGATCTCCACACCGGCCGGGAGCGCCTCGCCGATCGGGGTGGTGCCGGAGACCAGGCGCGGGCGCTGCGCGAAGCCGCCGAGGCCGAACAGCAGCACCGAGCGGACCGCACGGGAGGCGAGGTACGCGGCGGTGCGCTGGCGCTCGTCGCCGTGCAGCTTCGAGAGGTTGGTCAGGTCCGCCCAGGCCGCCTTGAGGCGCTTGCCCCACTCGTCGAGCGGCTTTCCGTCCTCCCACAGCAGGCCGCCGAGGATCTCGACCTTCCAGGGCATCAGGTGGTTGGACAGCGCCAGGTGGACCTCGGCGCCGCCCGCCCAGGTGGTGAACGTGGTGCCGGGTGTGGCCGGGTAGACCCAGGCGCGGTCACCGGTGACCGGGGCGGGCAGCAGGCCGACGTGGTTCCACCCCTGCGGGACGGTCACGCGCACGTTCCAGTGCGAGCAGGACATCAGGGCCTTGACCTGCTCGGCCTCGGTCATCGCGGCGAACGCGGCGGCGGTGATCCGGCGCGGCACACCGACCGGGCTCTTCCACAGGTGCTTGGCGTAGGCGAAGGTGCGGTCGTACTCCACCAGCGCGGGCAGCTGCTCCGGCACCCGCGGCGGCAGGAACAGCTCGGTGCGGCCCTGCCCGCCGGTCGCGTGCAGCAGACCTCGCAGCTCCTCGGACAGCACCGGGTAGCCGCCCGCCCACTTCCCGGTGGTGGGGATGGTGCGCGACCACAGGTCCCGGCCCGTCTGGCTGGGGGAGCCCATCAGCACCGCGTCGTCCCAGTGCCGGCGCAGTGCCTGCCACAGCAGCGTGAACGCCTGACGGCAGGTCACGACATCGGCGCCGTCCGCATCGAACCACTCCCCCATGCTCCGGATCTCCGTGCTGCCGCTGTCCGGCGCGCTAGCGGGGGCGTAGCGGCCCACCGGCTGGCGCTGGTGGACGAAGTGCCCCGCCAGCTTGTCCCGGCCCGAACCCACGGCGGTGGTCCACCGCTCGGACGGGGTGTTGAGCCAGGCCGCGACCGCGTCCTTGAGCGTGGAGTACCGCTCGGCGCCGTCGTGCCACGGAGCACCGGCCGTGATGTAGATCCGCTCCGTACCCGGCGCGGTCGCCAGGACGGCGTCCAGGATCTCGCCCGGGGTGCGGGCACCGAGGTCGACTCGGACGATCTGGTCGCGGACCGCGAGCATCCCGGCCGCTGCGTCCAGGAACACCGTGGCGCGGGCCTGCTGCGTGAAGTTGGGGCGCTTGGAGACCAGGCCCGTGGTGACGGCCTCGAACCGGGCACTGGCCGGGCCCTCCGGGAGGGTGGGCAGCTCGCGCGGCCCGGAAGCGACCGGAGCGACCGGAGCCGTCGGAACGACCGGAGCGGCGGCGGGCGCGGCCGGGCCGGGCTGTTCGACGACGGCCTGGTCCTCGACCTCGGTCGGCGCCTCGGTCACCGGGGCGGCCGGGGCCGGCTGCTCGACGACGGGGTCCGGGCGGGTCAGCGCCGGGGCGACCGCGACGGCGGGCTCGGCGACCGGCGCGGCCACGGGCGCCGGGGCGGGCACAGCGGCGGGGGCCTGGTCGTCGGCCTTGGCGGCGCGGACGGCAGCCGGGGTCGGGTCCAGCAGCGGCGCGATCCGCACGACGTCGCCGACCGACAGCCCGGAGGCCTTGGCCACCGCGTCGGCCTTGGCGGCCTCGTACCCCGCGAGCCCGGCAACCCGGCGCGCACGCTGGGCGGTGAGCTTGTCCAGCTCCTTCTGCGCGGCCGCGACCGTCTTCTCGGCGGCCGTGATCTCGGTGCGCAGCTCGCGCAGAGAGGCGAGCTCGGCGGTGTACGACTTGCGGTCCATCAGGCTTACTCCCCCTCGTCGGCGGTGTCGGTGGTCGGGTTGGTGGTGACGTAGGCGATCGGGCCGCCGGACACGGAGGCCAGGCGGGTGCCGAGCAGCAGGCCCGCCAGGCGGGCGTCCTCCGGGCCGGTGGGGGTGGCGGCGTTGGCGGGGGCGGTGAGGTCGGTCAGGTAGCCGACCAGGCGCGCCTTCGGGAAGCGGTACCGGCCCGTGGTGCCGGCGGTGCCGTCCGACTCCCACTCGGTCAGGCCGGTCAGCACCGCGACGACGAACCCGGCCACCGTCACCGGCAGCACGCCGCCGGCCGCGACCCGGGCCGGGTCGCACCGCCACCAGCCGGACAGCGCCGCCAGCAGCTGCGCCTCGTTCAGTGCGGTGCCGAAGCCGATCCAGTCGCGGCCCGGCTCGTCCACCTTCACCGGGGCGTCCGAGCGCAGGACCGCGACCTCGGCCGTGCCGAGCACGCTCAGGTCCGCGGCGGGCCGAGCCTGGAGCACCTGGAGCGCGGCCAGCGGGAACACCTGCCGACCGCTCTCGCGCACGCCGGGGACCACACCGGTGGCCATCAGCTTCTTCACCGTCGGGATCGAGCACCCCAGTGCCGTCCCGGCCTGACCGGTCGTCACGAACACACCCACAACTCCACGTCTATTCACCTAACTTGAAACGCTAGGGCGACTCTACGCCTCCCCTCCGACACTGTCCACGCCTTTTTAGTAAGTCGTACAAGCATGTGCGGTGGTGTCGTCAACACCCGCGCCTTCGTTCACCACCGGCCCTTCGGGGGATCTCCGCGCCACCCTGGCCTCCCCGCTGTCCAGCGGCGAGCGGGCCGATCCGCAGGCGCCACCGGCAACGGCCGCAGCCGCCCGGGCACAGGCCTGCCACCCTGCGGACATGGTCGAATCACCGCACCCCCAGGCCGAGCCCTGCCAGGCGCAGCGCAGCGGCCCCACTGACCGTGAGCGCTGCCCCGAACCGGCGCGGTTCGTGATCCACCGGCACCTCGACTCGCAACTGGTCGTCTGCGACGGCCACCTGGGCCCCGTCATCCTGCATGCGCCCAACGTCTACTGGCCGCCGCAAATCTCGCTGGTCGATGCGAACGAGCACCCCGAACACGCCGTCGTCACCGGCGCCGACAGCGACCAGAGGGAGCAGCGCGCGAAGGACTGGGCCGACCGCCTCCTGGAGGAAGACCCCGCGCCGGCCTCCAGCCCCGCGCTGGACCTGACGAACCCGGAGGACGCCAACCACCTCGTGGCAACCGTCCTGGCCGTCAGTCCCAGGCGGCGGTCCAACGAGGTGCTCGGCGCCCTTCTCGGTGCTGTCGAAGCGCAGCTGGCCGCCAAGGGCCCGAAGAGCGTGCCGGCGGTCCTGCGCGGCTACGGCGCCGCCAACAAGATGGTCAACGGCGGAGAGGACTGGGCCACCGTCCTGCACCTGCGCCAGGCCCGGACGGCTGCCGAGATCGGCCACGTCCTCGACTCGGACATCGGCCACACCGCCGAAGGCGCGGCCCACATCGTCTCCGGGCTGCTGCGCCTGGCCGCTGCCGTCAACGGTCTTCAGGTCAAGGGCCCGGCAGGCGCGGTCCCCGTCCAGACGATGTACCAGCAGACCAAGAAGGTGGTGGCCCAGGTCCGCCAGGCCATGGACCAGGACGTGCGCGGCGAGCTCGCCCGCGCCGGCCATCGCGTGTAGTGCGGGCACCGCGGCAGCCTGGCCAGTGCCTGGCGGCCGCGGTGCCGGAGATCAGCTCAGATGCCGCCCTCGCGCTGGGTGTCGAGCGTCTTGATGCCCAGCGCGGTGGCCGCCAGGTCCGCGTACTCCTCCCGCAGCGCGACGAGCCAATCGAGCCGCTGCGCCTCCACGCCCAGGCCCCGCGCGAAATCGGCTGCGTTCTCGCGGGCACGACGCAAGATGGCGTCGCGGTCCAGCAGCGGGGCGAGGGCGGCCTGGGCCGTTCGCGGCGTCTCCGTGCTGGAGGCGTCCCTCAGGGCGTCGATCAACCGGGTGCTCCAGTCCTTGAGGCGCGTGGCCCTGACCGCCGTCTCCTTCGGGTCGTCGTCGATGCCGGTTTCGTACTCGGTGACGAGCAGCCTGGCCCACAGCCGGCTGGCATCGGCGTAGTCGAGCGCGATGTCGATCCGGGCGGCGCGGTCGAGGGCGTGCTGGCGCAGCTGGCACTGAACGGCGGTGTCGTCCACGTCGGCTTCGGGGTCCTGCTCCCTGATGCTGATCGCCAGTGTCTTGTCGGCGATCTCGGCCTGCGCGGCCCGCCGGTCGGTGAGCAGCCCGTGGACCAGGCCGTCGTCGATGAAGTAGGCGTACAGGTCGTCAACGGCGGTGCGGGCCTTGTCGAAGTCGCTGTCGGCGTGGGACATCAGCTGTGCCTCTCGTTCGCTGGAAGGGGGCGGTAGGAGGGTGCGGGAGTCACGGGAGCAGGCGCAGCAGGGCGGCGGCCATGGCGATCAGTGACTCCACCTCGGTGCGGCTGTAGCGGTAGTCCTTGGTGCCGGGGTCGACGTGCATGGCGCCGCTGGCCTGGTCTTCCAGCGCGCTACGGATCAGTGCCCACCGCTCTTCCGCGGTGATCTGGCCCTTGTCCTTCTTGCTGCCCGGCCAGCTCCAGCCGGCGATCTCCTTGATGGTCTCCAGGGCTTTGCGCACCATGAGCATCGCGGGGTCGATCTCGCCGGCGCCGAGCAGGCGCTGGGCTTCGCGCAGGAAGTCGGCGCCGCCGCGGCCCGGTCCGTCGTCCTCGGGGAAGGGGATGGTCATCTCCACGCCGAGGTTGCGGCCGAGCGCGGCCAGCTGCTGGCGCCAGCGGCTCTCCGCGACGTGGATGTGCACGGTTGCCTGGGTGCTGCCCGGGTGCCCGGTGGCCTGGGGCAGGACGGCTCGGGCCTCCAGTTCGAGGCGGAGGTCACCACTGCGGTGCTGCTCCAGTGCCAGGATCTGAGCGCCGGTCAGCAGGAAGCGCAGGGTCGGCCGCTGCAGCCCTGCTCCGGGCACGAAGGCCAGGGCCTGGGATGCCGAGCCGAGCCAGGCCCTCGGGCCGGCATCGCGGGGGGCGAACAGGTCCGTGTCGAGTTGCAGCACCCGGCCCGCGTCCTCGCCCTTCGGGACGCCGACTTCCAGCTGCATCTGCAGGCTGTGGGTGCCCATCGCCCGGTCGATCATCAGGGTGTTCTCCGGGACGTTCACGGTGAACGTCCCGATGCCCCCGTCGAACCTCAACTCGTCCATGCCGTGCCCGTCCTCGCTGTTCCGACTGTGCAGCGATTCTGGCGTGAGCCGGAGGTCGGTGTGAGGGGAAAGTGAAGGTGGGCAGCAAAGTCCTCGTCGACAGGTGGTTCTTCCTGATACCGCGACTTGGTGTGCACCGGCCAGAGCTGTCGTTCCGCTCTGGACAGGACGGCGGGTGGGCGTCAGGAGTCGCTGGCCAGGCCGTCGAGGAGGTCCGTGATCTGCCGGATTGTCGCCACTGCCGGGACAGGGCGGATCTCGTCCGGATTGGACTCGACCATGGCAACCGCGTTCGTGCCCGGGGGGAGCAGGCCGAGGAACCATGCGATGGTGTCGGCCCAAAAGCCGGGCTCGGCGTCGCGGAGGATCAGGTGTCGGTGGTCGAAGTAGCTGCCGTGCCGCGGCTCGCCGTCGATGTCGATCTCGAAGTCGAGATAGGCGCTGCGACTCACCGGGGCGTACTTGTGCCAGATCTGCACGTCGGGGAAGCGCGTCTCCAGGTGCCGTTCGACGTCCTGGCCGCTGAGTGGCCAGGTGATGCCCTCGGGGGCGGCGATGTAGATCGCATTCATGGGTGCCTCCGTCAGGGGACGACGCGGACGTTGCTCTTCACATGGTGCGCGGCAAGTAGGAACTGCCAGTATCCGACGGTGGCCGGGTCGGGGGTGTCCACCTCGAGGTACTGGGCGTGGTTGGCGGGGTTGTCGATGGCGGCCTTGTACCGGTCGAGCTCGGACTCGTCCCCGCTGAGCAGCAGGTTGGTGTTGAACTTGTTCTCTTGCAGTCCTTCGAGGGAGCGGGGGCTGCAGCCGGGCCGGCGGACGTTTTTGGCGTCGATGATCGCGCCGTCCGTGGTGCGGAAGCCGTCGGCCCACACGGTTTCGCCGTTGGCGCCGGGCATCACTTGGTAGTTCCGATCGTCCTGGGTGCCGTAGTTGGGTTGCCGCTGCGGCAGTCCGGCTACCAGGTGGAGGCGGCGAACTGCCCACCCAGGCCGAGGTCTTCGGGGCGGTGGTCGATCAGGGCCCGCCGAACACACTGCTGCCGGTCCGGATCGAGCACCTGGTGCTCGCCTACCCGCCGCTGCGGATCCTGAACACCAGCGCCTCCCGGCCGCCGGCCTGCCAGGCGGCCCACCAGCTGTCGACCGACTCCACGGTCACGCCAAGGAGTTCGGCGACCTCGCGCCGATCCCGGCCCGCCCGAAGTGCCGCAACCGCCCGCATCCGCAGAGCTTCCTGAGCCTTCGGCGACAGCCGTCGCGTGTCCCCCACCAGATCCGTCACGCCCGGATCAACGAGCCCGGAACCTTACCGTTTCGGATCAATGAGCCTTTTCAAGGCGGGCACCGTTCGGGTGACGGCAGGGTACTCGGGATGAGAGCAGAACGAACGAGGCTCCCCAGGCGGTTGAGCGAGATGTCTCACGTCTCAAGCAGCCAACCAGCGAGCCTCGTTGGTCACCTATCCTGCCGCACTGAACCTGCCGCACGCGCTCGTCGAGTGGGTCACCATGCTCATCGTCACCCGCGAGGGTGACCGCCGCCGCAAACTCCGGCCCTCTCAACGGGCTCTGGTCGCGCTGGTCTACCTGCGCAAGCACGACACCCTCGCCCAGATCGCCGCCGGCTTCCGGATCAGCGTCGGCACCGCCCATGCCTACGTCCACCAGGTCACCGACCTGCTCGCCCGGAAGGCGCCCGGCCTGACCCGGGCCCTGCGCGAGGCCGACCCGGAATACGTCCTGGTCGACGGTACCCTCGCCGAGTGCGACCGCGCCAGCGACGGCCGCGCCGACTACTCCGGCAAACACCGCCGCCACGGCGTCAACCACCAGGTCATCACCGGCCCGACAGGCAAGCTCGTGCGGATCTCCCGCGCCCTGCCCGGCCGTACCCACGACCTGACCGCCGCCCGCACCCACCGCATCGTCAGGACCTGCGTCCGGCTACGTATCCCGGCCCTGGCCGACATGGCGTACACAGGCGCCGGCGGAGCGTTCGCCGTGCCGACCAGACGCCCCGCCCGCAAGGAGCCGACCACTGGGCAGCGGTCGCTGAACCGGGCCCACGCCCGGCTCCGTCACCCTGTCGAACGCGGCGTCGCCACCGTCAAGCGCTGGCGAATCTTCCGCCACGCACGTTGCAGTCCGAACTGGCTGACGTCAGCAGCCAAGGCAGTCCTCACCCTGGAGCTTCACCGCTGAAAGGCTCAATAACCCGCCGCTGGCCCTGGACCGACGTGATCACCGCCGCGTTCGAATGGCTCCAAGCGCTCCCGAACCCCGACTGACCAGCAAAAACACCCTGTCCCAACGAACCACCCTTGCACCGGACAGTGGAACCCGGCGCCCACCCGACGCAACAGCCGGCCGCAGACACGCCCCGCCGCCAGCCAGAAAGCCGAAACGGCCCGCCAGATGAACTGGCAGGCCGTCACGAAGATCGAGGTTAGTACCAGCGCTGGTTTTGGTTGTTCCAGTCAGTCCCGTTCACATAAACGGAACCGTAGCCAGAACCGCTACCACTTTCGTCCAGGAAGCCGCCGCTCTGGACGTTCTGGAGCTTCCAACCGGAACCAGTGTTGATCTCGCGCCACCGCTGATACGGGTTCGTACCGTCACGGCCGGAGTTACATTTCTCCGTGTAGGCCTGACTGCCGTATCCTGTCAGGCAGTTCCCAAACTGGTCGACTTCATTCCACGTGCCGTCACTGTTCTGGATGTCTTGCCAGTGCCAGTAGTAGTTCGTGGTTGTCACGCCGCCGCCATTTGGCGACGAGGCGAGGTACCATTGGGTTTTCCCGTTCTTCCAGGTGACGCTTCCATCTGCCGAGGCGGGTCCGGCAAGTCCGAGCGTCAGGGCGGAGACCATCGCAGTCGCCGCCAAGGCCTTGAGCATTCCGGCCTTATTCATGGCAAATCCCCCCAATGAAGGTTTCCAAGTCAACCCGGGGAGTCACCCCTTCCCCCGAGTGGCTGCGACTCTACCACTAGATCGCGCAGAGATGCATCCTGCAGCGCCCTATTCAATCAAGGTTGCGCTCGAATTTCTACATATGCCCATTCGCCCCACTTAATCAAGGTTGCGCTCGAATTTCTACATATGCCCATTCGCCCCACTTAATCAAGGTTGCGTTCGAATTTCTACATATGTCCATTCGTGTTCAAGGTGACTTTAGGGCCGGTGCGACCCGACGACGCCCAGACGGTCCCGAGCAAGGTGGTCGACGAGCCTTACCAGCCGGAGCAGCTCGACCGGTGGCAGCTCGTGTGGATCCGACTCGGCGGCGGTGGCGGCCGGGTGTGCTGCTCGCGTGGCGCCGGACACTCGGCGGGCGCTGGTGGATCGCCCTGGTGCAGTGGGAGCGGGATCCGCCCGCTCCCGGCCCGACGGAAGACCTGACCCCACAGGGCCGACCCCGAAAGCAGTCGGTGCCGGACCAACCCGCCCAGCCGACGCGCCCCGCAGACGAAGGCGGCTGCCGGGCCGACACTGGGTGCCCGTGGCAGCAGAGCGCGAGCGGCACGGGTAGAGCCCTGGCCTACCGACCGGGCGGGGCGGGAGGATGGTGCTGCAGTTGCGGCACACGGACAGTCGCGGGTCGCCCACCCCTGTCAGCCGGCGGCCTCCACGCTGTCCTCGATGTCGAACACCTCGTCGGCACCGGTGTCCTCCAGGAGCCGCAGCATCTGGGAAGTCGGAGCGGCCAGCACCAGCCAGGCTCCTGCCGCGGTGGCTGAGGCATCGTCATACAACGAGGGGCCCGTGCAACGACGCACATCTGCTGTGCGAAGCTCTTCGCATGTGCTTCTCTCAGGCCTTCAGCAGGATGCTGGGCCCGCGATATCTCGGCAGCCTCGCGCAACCTGCAAGGAAGTTGACGGCGCGCAAGTACATCAAGAGCAACACGAACGCCTCGGTGACTTGCTCCTGGACGGGAAGGCCTGCCAGCCGCCATAACGGCGTCTTCGGCCTCCAGCACGAGGGCAAGGTCGGAGATTGCCTGAAGCGGACAGCCGAAGCGTATGCAGGGCAGGTGAATCCGTGACCGGGCCCATGTCAACCACGCTTGCTGTTGATGGCGGGCAGACGGTTCTCAGCGGCGCGCTCGTTCTGGCGGTCCCTGTAGCTCTGCTCGCCGGCCTGGTCTCCTTCTTTTCGCCGTGCGTCCTGCCTCTCGTTCCCGGATACCTTTCCTACGTCACCGGGCTCTCGGCAGGAGATTTGGCTGATGCGGAAGGCCGAAGGCGCGGCCGCCTGCTTATCGGGGCGGCGCTCTTCATCCTGGGCTTTACTGCCGTATTCGTGTCGGAAGGCGCGCTTTTCGGATACTTCGGGCGGAACCTTCAGGATCACCAGCGAATCATTGAACAAATCTCCGGCATATTCACCATCCTCATGGGACTCTCATTCGCTGGAGTTCTCCCCGGTTTCGCGCAGCGCGAATTCCGCAGCCACCACCGGCCGGCAGTAGGACTCATGGGGGCTCCTGTCCTCGGACTGGTGTTCGGCATAGGATGGACGCCCTGCATGGGACCGACGCTGTCATCCGTTCAGTCCCTGGCGCTCAGCCAGAGCGATGCAGGCCGAGGAGCGATCCTTGCATTTTTCTACTGCATGGGGCTGGGCCTTCCGCTCATTGCCGCGGCGTTGGCCTTCCGGAAGACGCTGGGCGCTTTCGGCCGGGTAAAGCGCCACTACCGGTCCGTCATGAATATCGGCGGGGGAATGCTGATCGCCGTCGGCATCATGCTGCTCACTGGAGCCTGGGACCAGGTGGTCGACCTGACGCGCACCTGGGTTTCCGACTTCGGCCCAGGGGTCATAGACATCTGATCCCATAAATATGCATTCAAATCATCACGCATTTCGCCAAGCACCTAAATCACCCATACCCGACCATAATCAAGGCATCCGGCGCCCGCCTGTCTGATCCCGGCGGGCGCCGGATGCCAACTCCGGATCACCCCGGCCCGACTTCAAACGATCGACGACTCGGAACTACGCGCCGATATATCCAGAAATTTGAACCCAATCCTGACAATCAACCCCTAATCGACCCAACACTGAACGTGCCGATGAACGGCGGAACCGGCGTGAACGACTTCTGAGCAGGTGGCGATCCGTCAGGGCGGGATCGGAACCGGTAAGGCGAGCTCGGCCCAAACGACCTTGCCGTGCTGGTCGGATCGGTCCCCCACCGTTCAGCGAGGCTTCGACCATCAGCAGGCCGCGGCCAGTGACGACCTGGTCGTCGCCGAGGCCGGCCACGATCCGGGGCAAAGCGACGCCCTGGTCCTTGACCTCGAAACGCACGCGGGCACCGGACTCGTCCAAACACAGCCGCGCAGACAACTGGGCGGGGCCTGCGTGGCGGGCTGCGTTGGCGAGCAATTCGGAGGCGACGACCACCAGGTCGTCCAGCGCGGTGCCGGCCGGCGTTCGTCGAGCACCACCGCCCCGGTGCCGGAGCCGAGCAGACCGCGGCGCAGCCAGCGGCGTGTGCGCGGATGTGGGAGCAGGCCTGGCGAGGACGGGTCCGGGCGGGCGTGGGAGCGGCGCCGGCGGTCCTTCCCGCGGCTGCTGGTGGTCCTGGTCGGTACGGCGGGCCTCCGGGATCCGCTCGGCGGTGGCGGACCTGTACCTGGCCGCCGGGGAGAACCCGGTCACCGCCGGGGTGCTCACCGCCGTCCCGGCCGGCGCCGCCCGCATCGAGGACCTCATCCGGCGCGGCCCGGCCGCCCCCTCCGGCACCAGAGCGGCGGTGCGGTCGTGGTCTGCCCCCGACGAGACCGTCTGTACACCTCGCCGCGAAGCCGCCCGGCCGGCAGACGCGGTCTTCGCGTCCAGCGGGTCCGGCTCGACGGGGTCGTAGGCGGCGCAAGAGCTGGGTCGGGCTCAACCATGACGGTCTCCCCTCGGGGCGCAGCCCGATGTGGAGGGAGACTCTGCAGCGTCGCGCGTTGTCCGGGTGACGGAGTCGCCGCACAACCGGTGCAGCGCCTTCCTCGGCCGCTTTCCGCGGGCGGCGCTGTGCCGTCGAATGCCGGTGGGTTCCTCTGTGCGGTCGTGGCGCTTCCCGGAGGGGTCCTGCGGTCGGATTGCCGGATCGACCGGGTCGACCCGGCTGGAGGTGAACCGTTGATCACCGACGTGGGACGCCGGCTTCCCGGAGGCTCGCGCGACGCTTCACCCGGCCTGCCCACGCGGGCGGGCGGCGCGATCACGGGCGCCCGAGACTGGCGGGGCGCGCGTGCTCGCCTGCGGTCTGGAGGTCTACATGTCCAGTTATTCCCAACTGCCGGACTGGAACTACGCCATGGGGCAAGCAGCTGCCCATCTCCGGGTTCTCGACCACACTTCCAAGGTGGAGAAAGGCAAGACCCCGACATTCATGTCTCCCGAGTTGGGGAACCTGCTGCAGGCGTATGCGGCGGCTGCCGACGCGTGGATCAAATTTGCGCGCGAGGTCGCCGGGGCTCAGAGTTCCGGGCGCCAGGAGACTCTGTGAAGACACCCCGGAGCCCTGGCCGCATGTGTTCGCGGGTTGCCGGATCACGCGGCGAGGAGGGGTCTGCCGCGCCGGCGGATGCCACTGACGGTTTGTGGTGACTGCGGGAGTGGGGCCGACGGGGCACGGTGATCCTGGACAGGCCTCCGGTGACGGTGCTCGGGTCGGTGCGGCCCGCCGCCTTCATCCGGCCCGCGAGGAACTCGGCCCACCTGCGGGCCTCCTCCGGCGAGCGCCCGCCGCGCAGCGCCTGCTCGGAACGCGAGGAGCTGTACACCGCGTCCAGGTACGCCGTGTATAGGTGGCCCTGGGCCTCCTCCACGGTGCGGAACCGGCCCGGCCGGACCAGTCGTCCGGGTGGCTGCCGTCCGCGTACGCGACCCGGGCGAGGCCGGCCATCAGGGGCACGTCCAGGGCCCGCCGCAGCAGGACGACCTCGCGGGTCCGGTCGTCGTGGTCGACGGGCCGGTCGACCACGTCGAGCCACCGCGTCCGGCGGCCGCCCGCGCTCAGATACTGTCCGACGGCGGCGGAGGACAGCGGCGGCAGGACGATCTCGGAGCGCAGGAAGTCGCTGTCCACGAGGACCTGTTGACGGTACTGGCCCGGGCGGCTGGTGAGCACGAAGGGCCGGGTGCTGTGCAGCGCCGCCAGTTCGTCGAACGCGGAACCGCGGCTCGCCGCGGGCAGTTCGTCGAAGCCGTCGAGGACCGACAGCACCCGCCCGCCGCCGATGACCCGGCCGGCGACCACCTCCGGGGCGGCGCCGGGCACACCTCCGGGTACTCGGTGGCCAGCCGGTCGGCCGCCCAGGTGTCGAGGCCCTGCCCCGGGTTCCAGGAGGCGAGGTGCAGCACCAGCGGCACCGGCTCGGCCCCGCCCTGCGCACCCGTGGCGGCGGCCTGCCGCTCCGTCAGAAGGTCGCGGGCGCGCCGCGCGGCGAGGACCGACTTCCCCGCGTCGGCCGGACCGAGCAGAACCAGCCGCCGACCGGGCGTACGGCGGAAGTACGCGGCCGGCGAGCCCGGCGGCTCGGCCGTACCGGCCCCGGCCGGGCGGCCGCTCCGGCCGCCGGCGTCATGAGAAGTTCAGCACTGAGCTGCTCCGTCGGCCCTCCCCCGAATCGCCCCCGTGTGCGTCGAGAGCAGGGCAGGACACGGGCGGGCGGAACGATCTGACGGCAGGTTAACTCCGGTACCGGGCAGGTGAGTTCGGCGGTCGGTGTGCGGTTCTGGGGTTCGAGGTGATCGACCGGGGCGAGGCACGGTCGAGGCCCGCCTCGGCCCTCCCACGAGCAGCACGATGACCGCCTACGCCCTCGCCCAGGTCCACTCCGTCGAACTCGGCCCCGACATCCTCGAGTACCTCCAGCGCATCGACGCCACCCTGGACCCGTTCGGCGGTCGCTTCGTCGTCCACGGCGGCAAGTTCCGGACGATGGAGGGCAGTTGGGGCCGGTACGGGCTGATCCTGATCGAGTTCCCGACTACGAGCGGGCCCTCGCCTGGTACGACTCGCCCGCCTACCGGGACATCGTCGAATTTGCGGACCCGGCACATGACGGCCGACGTCATCATCGCCGAGGGCGTGCCGGCCGGTCACCGCGCCGCGAAGCGGCTCGCCGCTCCCGAGGCGTCCGGGCCGCGCCCGGCGCGGTGCCGGCGGCGGTGGCGCCGACGTACAGCGCGACGGCGTCGTTGGCGGCCTGACGCGACGCCACCAGGCCCGGACGGTGCGCACCCCGCCGGTGTCCGGCTGCGCGCCACTGGCAACACGTCAGGCGCCGGACCCCGGGGCGTCGTGGTGCGTGGTGCCGGGGCGACCGGCCGGCGTGGACCCGCCGGGCCGGCCGCCCCGGCAGGTTACGGCGCGCCCGCGGCCCACAGTTCGGTCTTGGCCCAGGCGCCGACGATCGCCACGTCCGGGTTCTGGTGGCGCAGCTCGGCCCAGCGGCCCGCCAGCAGCTGGAGCCGGACGGTCAGCGGGAGCTGCGCCAGCACCGGAGGCAGCCCGGCGGCCGCGGGAGTCGCGGCGAGGGTGTTGACGGTGATGCCCTCCGCGGCGGCGGCCGCGCCGAGGGCGGCGGTCAGGCCGTCCGGGTCGGCGTCGGGTTCGAGCAGCAGCAGGCCGTCGGCGGCGCCGAACGGCACGGCCGACCCGTGCAGGTACAGCTCCGACTCGTAGCCCTCGGCGAGGATGCGGGCGGCCTCGCGGACCTTCAGCGCGCCCTCCCGGGCGGTCACCCCCCAGGGCCCGGCGCCGATCACCGCGAGCGCCCGGGCGGGCAGGGCGACGGCGTCCAGGCCTGGCTCCCGGCAGGCCTCGCGGACGGCCTCGGCGGTGCGGTGCAGCTGCTCGGGGCCGTACTGCTCGGCGCCGAGGCGGTGGGCGAGCCCGGCCAGCACGGTCAGGGCGGCGGTGTAGCTGACGGTGTAGGTCTCGGACTGCTCCTTGGCCACCGTCTCGACCGACTCGGCCCAGTCGGCGGTGCCGACGCCGGTGATCGAGACCGTCGGCACGCCCGCCGCGAGAGCCTGCTCCCGGCAGCGCAGCGCGAAGGCCGTCTCCGCCGTGTGGGTGATCACCACCACGGCGTCGTCGGAGCGCAGCGGGGCGCCCCAGCGGGCGAACTGGGCGGCGGACGACCAGCGAGCGTCCACCCCGGCGTGATGGAGCATCATGGCGCCGAGTTCGGCGGCGTGCTGGCTGGTGCCGGTGCCGAGCAGCAGCACCCGGCGGGCGTCGGCCAGGCGCTCGGCGGCCTGCCCGAGGTCGGCCTCGGCCAGCCGGTCGACGGCCTCCGCCTGGGCGTGGACCATGCGGTGCAGGGCGGTCTGCTGGAAGGTGCGGGACACGGGGGTCACTCCTCTCCGGCCGGGCGGGCGGCCGTACAGATCAGGTGCGGCGAGTGGACGTGGAACGGGCTGAGGTCGTAGTCGCCGTACAGCCCCTCCGGGACCAGGCCCGCGCGGGTGAGCAGGGCGGTCAGCTCGTGGGCGCTGTAGACACGGTAGTCGGCGGTGACGCTGCGTCCGGCCGTGCCCGACGCGGGGTCGAAGGCCTGGATGTTCCAGGTGATCCGGCTGGTCTGCGCGTCGAACCGCTCCTCGTACAGGTACGTGGTGCCGGTGCTGGAGTCGAAGTTGCGGACCACGAACTCCTGCGGCGCGGTGCCGAAGGACTCGCCGCTCTGGGTGAGGAACCAGTCCCGGTTCATCACGTCGATCAGCAGCCGCCCGTCCGGGGCCAGGCGGCCGCGGATCTCGCGCAGGACGGCGAGGTTCTCCTCGTCGGTGTCGAAGAAGCCGAAGCTGGTGTGCAGGCTCACCACGGCGTCGAAGGAGCCCTCCGGGAGGGCGCTCAGGTCGCGCATGTCGGCCTGTACGAAGGAGACCCGCTGTCCGGCCCGTGCGGCCCGCTCGCGGGCCTGTGCCAGGTACGGCTCCATCAGGTCCACGCCGGTGACCTCGAAGCCCGCCGCGCCGAGCGGCACGCTGTGGCGGCCGGTGCCGCAGGCCAGGTCGAGCAGGGTGGCGCCGGGCTTGGGATCGAGTGCGCCGGTGACGCAGCGCACCATCGCCTCGGCGGTGGCCGTGTCGCGCAGCTCCAGGTCGGAGCCGGTGTAGACGTCGGTGAAGAAGGTGCTCCACCAGTCGGTGGGACGGTCGGTCACGGGTGTCGGTCCGTTCTGTCGTGCGGGGGGAGGGTCAGGCGGGCGGGCGGGCCTCGACGCCGAGGAGGCCTGGGGAGCCGGGGGCGTCGAGGCCCGCCGGTCCGAAGTGCTCCAGGCTGGCCCGGAGCCCGGGGCCGGTGTAGTCGACGTAGTGCAGGCGGCCGGTGCCCGCGCGCAGGCCCGGCAGGCCGCCGAACTCGCCGGCGGCCCGGTACTCGCCGTGGCCGCGCTCGACCACGGTGAGCGCCCGGCCCTCCAGGGCGGGGCGGTCCGGGTCGAAGCCGGCCGCCTCGGCGGTGGTGCGGTGCCAGTACGAGCTGCGCTCGGTGCCGTCCGGCAGGGCCTCGACCGCCAGCCAGAGCGTCGCGCCGCCGGGCCCGCCGGTCAGCAGGTACTCGGCCCAGCGCTGGGTCGCGCTGCGGACCTGGACGGCGCCGAGGACGGTCGGCCCGCCCGGCAGGGTGTCACCCGGGAGCAGGTGCAGCAGAGCGGCCATCAGAACTCCCGCCGGCTGTTCGGCCGGGACTCCGGCCGCCACGGCGCGTCGTGCAGCTGCCCGGGCCCGATGGGCAGCCCGGCCATCAGCGCGGCGTTGTGGTACGCCGGGCTCTCGTCGGCGGTGAAGTAGTCGAGCATCATGGTCCACTCGTCCGGGGCGGGCTCGCCGGCGGGCGGCGGGTAGGGCGTCGGGTCGGCGTAGTACGAGGAGACGGTGACGTCGATGTGGTACAGCGCGCGGTACCGCTCGGGGTCGGCGTCGGCCGGCAGGTGGCCCGGCCGGGGCGGTCGGCGCACACCGTAACCCGTGGGGCGGGAGCCGCCGAGGTGCCAGGTGCTGCCGTGGCCGGCCGGGTGCCCGATGCCGCCGTTGCCGACCGAACGCAGCGCCGTGCCATGGGAGTTGCGGACGGCCTCGGCATGGGTGCGGAACCGTCCGGCGTCGTGCGCGGCCTGGGTGTGGTGGCCCACGGCGTTGATGTTGAGCAGCATGCCGCCCGGCACCCGGTGGTCGTGCGCGCGGGTGAGGTGGGCGCCGGTGAAGAACACCGTCATGCTGGCCGCGAACAGCTCGATGCTCCCGTCGGGGCGGCGCAGCGGCACGCCGTCCAGGCAGATGGTGTCGGCCTCGATCGGCGCCCACTGCGGCAGGTACAGCCCGACCAGCAGCCGGAACACCTCCACCAGTTCCGGCCCCGGCCGGGCGTGGGCCAGCCGGGCGCTGCCGAACATCACCTGCAGACTGCTGGTCCGGCCTTCCAGTGCACGCAACTTCCAGCGTTCCCGGGCCTGTTGGAGCAGCTTCTCGACGTGCTCGGATCCGAGGGCCAGATCTTCCTCGGTCACCCAGCAGATGTCGAGGGCCGGGTCCGCGCCCGGTCGGGAGGCCACCTTGGCGAAGACGCACGGCTGGTGCCTGCCGAACCAGCGGCGCAGCGCCGCCTCCTTGTCCTCCGGGGAGGCCGCCGCGGACAGCAGCACCGCGTGCGCCTCGTCGATGTCGGCCCCGAAGCCGTGCTCGGGCCCGCCCGGGACGAGCCGGTCCAGGGCCGCCGTCAGCGGGTCGCCGTCCTCGGCCGCAGCCGCCAGCGCGGGTGCGGCGAGGCTTTTCCCTCCAGTACGTCGCATACGTAACTCCCCCATGTGGGTGCGTTCTTGAAGCCGTGGCCGGAGTCGCCCCCCACCAGCCAGACGGATGGGGCGGCCGGATGCCGCCCGAGGACGAACTCCTCGTCCTCGGTGGTCGTGTAGGTGCAGGTCTCGGCGGAGAGCACCGGGGCCCCCGCCAGCGCGGGAAAGCGCAGGCGCAGGTAGGCCCGGGCGGGCTCCGGCAGTTCGAACGGTGCCGCGGGCCGGGCGCCGGGGGGCGCCTCGACGTCGGGGACGACCTTGACGCCGGCGCCGCTCAGCGCCCCGATGCCGTACATGGCCCGGCCCAGGTCGAGCCAGGCCGGTCCGGCCGGCCCGCAGGGCAGCGCGGGCGAGTCCAGGTAGTAGCTGACCTGGCCCGCCGGCCGCCCGCAGGCCAGCTCCGGGAAGAGCCCGGGCAGCGCCGCGCCGACCGCCCAGACCACCAGTGGGGCCCGGTGCTCGGCGCCGTCGACCAGCACCCCCGCACCGGCCGGCCGGGCCTCGCCGCGCACCAGCTCGCAGCCGAGCGCCCGGCAGGAGGCGGCCAGTGCCCGGACGGCGCGGCGGGCGCGCAGCACGCCCGCCTCGGGCTCGTACAGCGCGAACACCAGGTCCTCGGTGCCCACCGCGGGGAAGCGCCGGGCCACCTCGCGGGGCGACAGCCGCTCGACCGGGACGCCCAGGCCGCGCAGCACGGCCAGCGACCGTTCCTCCCAGCCCGTGGATGTCCCCCGCGACGCGAAGGCGAGCACCCCGGACGGGATCAGCAGCTGCTGACCGCTCTCGCGTTCCAGCTCCCGCCAGCGGCGCACCGATTGCCAGGTCAGCTCGGTGTACCGGCTGCGCGCGCCGTAGGAGCAGCGCAGGATCCGGGACTCGGCCGCCGAAGGGCCGTGCTCGCCGGGCTCGCCGGGGTCGACGACCGTCACCCGGTGCCCGCGGCGGGCGAGTTCACGGGCGATCGAGAGGCCGACCACCCCCGCCCCGGCCACCAGCGCGGACGTCACTGCGGCCGGCCGCTCACCGGTCCATCACCTTCGACTCCAGGTCGGCGGGCTGCGGGTCGAAGAAGACGATCCCGGCCTGCGCCGCGCCCTCGGCCGCCAGCGGGCCCGGGTCCGTCCCGCGCACCGGCCCGGTGCGGCCCAGTGCCCGCCACAGCCGCTCGGCGAAGTCCGGCATGACGGGGTACGCGAGCCGGGCCAGCAGCTGCGCGGCCGTGGCCTCCACCGCGAGCGTCGCGGCGTCGTCCGGGTGGGCGGCGGCGAACTCGGCCGTGCCGCGGACCAGGTCGCACAGGGCTTGGGCGGCGGTGCGGGGCGAGAAGCTCCCGGCCAGGTACGCGCCGTGGCTGCGGGCGGCGAGGCGGGCCAGTTCGGCCAGCTGCGCGCGGTGCGCGTCGGTCAGGCCGGTGAGCGCGGTCGGGGCGCCGGCCGCCAGGCGGTCGAGCACCGAGGCGAGCCAGGGCTGCCAGCGCCCGGCCAACTCGCCGTCCGCCAGCTCGTGGAAGCGCTGCCAGGTGAAGTTGGTCCGCTCGTCCTCGGGCCGGTCCAGGGCCAGCACGAAGCGCACCGTGTCGGCCGGTACGTGGGCCAGCAGGTCGGTGGCCCAGATCGCGTGCCGGCGGCTGGTGGAGAACTTCGCCGCATCGAGCTCGTAGAACTCGTTGGTCAGCAGCACGTCCGGCAGCCGCAGCCCCTCGTCGTAGGCCATCAGCAGGGCGGGTATCAGCGCGGCGTGGAAGTAGCTGTTGTCGAAGCCGAAGAACTGCACGATCCCCGCGCCGTCCCACGCCTCCCGGGGGTCGGTGCCGTCGCCCCGCCGCTCGAGGGCCTCGGCCACCGCGTTGAGGTAGCCCGGCGCCATCTCAGCCCAGACGTAGACCCGCTGGTCCTCGAAGCCCGCCACCGGCACGGGCAGACCCCACCCGGTGGGGTGGCTGAGCGGGATGTCCGGCAGCCCGGCCGCGGTCAGCTCCAGGCAGAAGGCGCGGAGCCGGGGGCTCATCACGACCGTGCGGTGGTACGCGGCGAGCCGCTCGGTGTAGCGGCCGAGCGGGAAGACCAGGCGCTGGTAGGAGCGCAGTACCGGCGGCCGGTCGCAGGTGGTGCAGCGCGGGTCGGCCAGGTCGGTGCAGACGTTCGGCCAGGCGCACACCTCGCAGGAGCTGCCGTCGGTGAGCACGCCGCAGTGCGGGCAGCCACCCCGGACGTACGCCTCGAACAGGTAGCGCTCGCAGCCCTCGCAGTACAGGCAGTCCTCGGTGCGGCGCTCCAGGCGGCCCTGCCGCTCCAGGGCCAGCACGAAGTCCCGGACGGCCTCCTGATGGCCCGTCGAGCGCTGGGGGCGGACGTAGGAGTCGACGGCGAAGCCGATCGAGTCGAAGATCGCGGCGATCTCGTCGGCGAAGCCCTGGGCCATCTCCAGGGAGTCGGTGCCCAGGGTGCGGGCCTTCGCCGGGACGTAGCTCTGGTGGACGTCCGAACCGGTGGCGTACAGGGCGTCCTCGGCGCGCAGGTGGCAGGCGCGGGTGTAGACGTCGGCCCCGGAGTACGGGCCCGCGAGGTGACCCAGGTGGAGATCGCCGTTCGGTGTCGGCGGTGCGGCGGTGACAATGCTGAACACGGGCATCGCTGATGAGCTCCTCAGAGGCTGACGGGTCCGTGGCTGTCCGGCCAGTAGATGGAGAGGAACACCATCCGGGTGTCGCCGGTGTTCGTCACGAAGTGGCGGCTGCCGCCGGGGATGAACACGGACAGCTCGGGGTGGACGGGCGCGCGCTCCTCGCCGATGGTGATCTCGCCGCGGCCGTCGAGGAAGACGAAGACCTCGTTCTCCTCGTGCTGGTGCGGCTCGGTCGCCCCGCCGGGCTCCACCACCGCCTTCCCGAAGCCCCAGGGGGCCAGGTCCTCCCCGCCGTGCGGGTAGAGCTGCTGGTAGCGGATGCCGTACGCGTCGGTCAGTTCGTGCTCGGTCATCGGACGGATCAGCATGGGCGCACACCTTCCCCCGGCGAATCCGAGGCAATGCGGCGATGGTCCGATTCCCCCGTCAACCCCGTTCGTCGTCGATGGTTGGCGGTGTGATCATCGTCGTGGTGCCGAGTACCTGTCAAGGATCTTCAGCAGCAGTGGAGTTGGATCGGTCGGGCGATTGGCACCCTGTCAGTTCCGAGCCGGGAAGGCCATCACCTTGCCCGTTCCGAAAAGGCGCGAATTCCCGGCCGGACGCGAGTTCGCGCACCGCGGCGCGGCGGGCGCGGCCCATAGGCCCTCGTGCAGGCGGCCGTGATCCGCGAACCGCTTCCGCCGCTCGACGAGTTGACCGACCGACAGGTCGGTGGCCGCCGCGGCGGCGCGTTCGGCCGGCAGGGAGCGGCCCCGTCCGCCGCCTCCACTTCGAGGGCCTCAGCCGTCGGCGGCCCGGTCGGGCAGCCGTCGGACTGGCCGTCAGGAAAGCGACCACGGTGGAGAGTTCGGGAAACATCGGGACGGATCGGGCTGCGGGAACGGCAGCCACTCCTCGTGGGCCGCCAGGCGAACGCGTCGTGCTCCCGACTCAAGTACACCGGCGTCCCGGCCGGGACCGGGTCGGCCGCGAACGCGAAGTCGATGACCGGCGGCCACCCACCGGCCGCAAAACGGTAGTCGACGGCCAGCGGGCGCAGCGGTGTGGCGGGCTGGATGCCGGTCTCCTCGGCGAGTTCGCGCAGGGCGGTGGCCAATGGGGTCTCGCCGGGGTCGGCGAGGCCGGCGGGCGGTTGCCACCAGGCGGGGTGTCCGGGGTAGGGGCGGGCCTGGTGGAGCATCAGGATCCGCCGGTCCTCGTCGGTGACGAGGACGGACGCGGAGACGGCATGGTGAGGAAGGATGGCGGCGAACGCGGCGGGCGCAGGCCGGGACGGGAGAGCCGCATCGGGAGTGTCATCGGGAGCGCGCCGAGTGATCGGGCACCGCACCCGCTGCGGCTGGGCGGTCGGAGCCGCTTGATCCGCGCACTGCCCGCCGTCGATCGCGGACACGCCGCCTTCACGCGTTCAGTGTCGGGTCGAGGTCGGCGCGCGGGGCGGCGCCGGCGTCGGCCAGACCCTGCTCCGCGGCCCGGCGCACCACCGGTACGCCCGGCGGCCGCGCGCCGGGGAGAGCGTCGACGGCGTCCCGGCGCCCGCCCGCACCTGCGGCATCACGTTGGCCGACCGCCCCGCACAACCGGGGTGAACGAACCCGACCGCGGCAGCGCCGCGAGCCGGCCCGGCCGCCAGGTCTCGCCATCGGGTGCTGGAGAGCGAACCCCGCTGCGCGGCGGCTCGGGACCGGCGGGCGTCTCCCGGTCCAGGAAGCGGCGCAGGGGTGTGCCGGGGGCAGCTCGGGCCGGAGGTCGGGCTCATGCCCGCCACCGCCGATCGGTGGCTCTGCTGCGGGCCGGGCCGGCGTGCGCGTCCACCGGCCGGCCCGCTCCCGTGGATTTGGGGCGGACCGGCGGAATGCGGCGGCCGCGCCGGGCCGGGCCGGGCAGTTAGGGCGTACCGCCCTGTTGGCGGCCCATCCAGTCGGTGATGGCCTGCTCGGTGCGGGCGAGCGCGTCGGTGGGGCTGAACTGCAGCAGTTCCGTCCCGGCGTCGACGTAGGGCCGGTGGCCCGGCGGCTGGTAGTACGCGTCGCCGGCCTCGTACACCTCCTCGTGGTCGGCGAAGACGAAGCGCATGCGCCCGGCGATGACGTAACCCCAGTGCGGGCACTGGCACATCCCGTCGGGCAGCGACTGCAGCGGCCCGTCCAGGTCGGCGTCCGCCGCGAAGGAGACGAATTCGACGGTGTAGCCGTTCATCTCCTCGCGGCGGTCGGTCACCGGACCGAACTCCTGGACCTTCGTCGCGGACTGCTTGGACACCTTCGGCATCGCTCGGCTCCTCTCCGTGACGGCCGGGACTTCCCGTCGTCTCGAGTCGACCACTCCGTACGGCCGGCTGCATCCGGGCGGCGGGGCGGGTGGCATCGGGCGCTCGCCACCGAGGCCGCCGTCAGAGCCGCTCCAACCCCCGTGCGGCATGCCGAAGGCGCACGCCGACCGCTTGGGGGGTCGGCGCCTTCGGCGTGTCGTCGCCGGCCGGGTGTGGCGGTACCACTTGGGTTGGGTATCGCGGCGGGAAGTTCCGGTCGGTGATCCCGGTCCGGGCAGGCAGGGTGACGAAGCGGGCCGGTGTCATCGGCCTGGGCCTGGACGAGTTCCGGGAGGGCCGCGACGAACGGTGCTGCGGCGGTGCCGGCCGGGACAGCGGCCGCGGCGTCCTGGAGTCGGCCGGTCCGGATCGGTGTCAGAACGGTGGTTCGTTGGAGTAGGTGCCGTCCCAGGGGGCGGGGACCGGGGCGGCGCTTGGCCGGACCTGGAGGAGAGAGACGGCTTCGTTAATGCGGCCGAGGTCGATGAGATGGTGGGCCAGGACAGTGTTGTTGGAACCGGGGTGCTGTTCGAGGACAGCGACGGCCTCCTCGGTGCGGCCGGCCTTGGCAAGCAGGTGTGAGAGGGACCAGGCCGCGTACCAGGTGCCGCCTTCGGGGTGCGCCCGGGCCTGCTCGATCGCTTCGTCGCGTAGGCCGCAGTCGGCCATGAGCGGCAGCCGTATCTGGAAGAAGTCCCACTCCTCCTCACCGTCACGCCGCTCCTTGAGGGCGTCGAGGTAGACCAGAGCCTCCTGGGCACGGCCGTGCTCGGCATACAGGGTGCACAGCGCGTCAACCACGCAGCCGTCCGCGCCGCCCGGGGAGTCCGCCAGCGCGCGCATCTCCGTGATCGCCTCGTCGATGCGGCCGTGCCGGACCAAGAGCTGGGACAGGAGATGGCCTACGCGCCACATGCCGTGGGGCTTCTCGGCGAAGGTCCGGTAGACGGCGGTCGCTCCCTCCTCATCGCCGCGTTCCTCCAGCACCTCGGCCAGGCTCTGCGCGGCGTGCCCGTGGTACTCGGAGTCGGCGTACGCACGCAGTTCCTCAATCCGTCCATGCCTGGCCAGCAGGTCGGCCAGCGCGTCCCGGCCGTTGACCGACGTAACCTCCCGGCGGCGCAGCAGGGCGATCGCCTCGTCGATGTGGCCTTGCCGTTCCCGGACGACGGCGAGCAGGTCGAAGGCGTTGGACGGCTCCAGGCGGAGCCGATGGCAGTCGGGGTCGTCGCAGGCCGGGACCGCGGCCTCGATCCGGGCTTCCAGCAGCGCCGCAGCTTCCTCGTCCTGGCCTGCGGCTTCGGCGACGTCGACCAGGGCAAGGGCGAGGAACCAGTCCTCAACGCCGGGCCACAGCAGCGCGAGCGCCTCGGCGGCCCGGCCGTGGCGGGCCATCAGACGCGCGAAGAAGTCCAGGACCAGTCGGTCGCCGGCCTGCGCGTAGGGGCGGGACAGCTCAATCGCCTCGTGCGCCCTACCCCAGTCCTCCAGCAGCTCGGCCCGAGCCCGGGCGGCCGGCCACCAGCCCGTCGCGATATACGGACCGAGCACGTCCAGCGCCTGCTCGTACTGCTGCCGGCCGCCGAGCAGCCGCGCCCACTCCAGCGCGCAGAACCACTCCCCATGCCCGGCCTGGAACTCCACTTCCCGCTCGTGGCCAAGCTCCACAAGCCGGGTCACCAGCGATGAAGGAATACAGCCCGACAAGGTCCGGGCCCGGTAGTCGAGATCAGCAGCGTCCACGGCCCCGCACTCTAGCCACCACCCCCGACACACCCCGGATCCGCTCGCAGTCAACGTTCGATGAGACGAATCCGCCCTGTCGAACTTCGCTGAGACTGATCAGACCTCGGTGAGACAGATCAAGTGACCCGTCTCAACGAAGTTTGACGGCACTGGACGGTTACCCCGCCCCGCCGGTGGAACGCGATGATCAATAGGCTCACGCGCATGAAGCAACAGTCGGAGATGAGCGAGCGCGAGTTCTTCGCCTTCATGGGTCAGCGTCCAAGCATGGTCGTGGGCAAGGCCTCGTTCGACAGGGTGACCGTATTTCTTGCCGGCTATGCAACGCACGCCGACCGCCACGGAGGCCCGGACCCTCTCGCTGGCTTTCACGAGTGGCTGGTCACCCGCCGAGGCCGCGACTGCAACCACGGCTGGCCGGGCCAGGTCCTGCACATCGCTCTCCCCCACGGATGGGAGAACATCTGGGACCTGCCGTCCGAGGACGAGCAGCGGGCCATCGAGGTCTTGTTCGAGCTCCTCGACGCTTTCCTCGCCGAACGCGAGGCGGCGGTGAAAACCCAGGAATCAGCGTGACCACACCGCCAGAACCAGCGGCGGTCAAACTCCAATGAGACAAACTCTCGCCGGTCAAACTTCCGTGAGACTCGTCAAACTTCGGTGAGACGGGTCATCAAGCCGGTCGCCGGCTGTCCTCTGACAAGCGATCCTGGCCGATTGACAGGCAATTTTGACCGCCTGCGTTGACGGACAGACATGGCTTCCCCAAGAGGCTGCCTCAGCGCATCACGGTGTCAGCAGACCGCCACGGGGGTTCCCTGCGCTGGCGGGCCCCGCCACCATGGTCTTCCCAGGGCGGCACGGTCGAACGGCCCTGGCCGCCGTCTGGATTCGAGTCTCTCCAAGCTCTACCTGCACCCGGCCGACCAGCGAGAACGTCCATTCTCGAGCAACAGCCACACCCCCCGGAGCAGTGGAACCCGGCGCCCACCCGACGCGACAGCCGGGCCACCGGCATGCCTGCCACCAGCCCCAAAGCCGGAACGGCCCGTCAGATGAACCGACGGACCGTCACGAAAGATCGAGGTTAGGGCTGGCTGCCCTTCCTGGACAATCGGGACATTGGGACGGACCGTGGCTTGTCCCAGGTCGTGACATTCGCAGAGTGAGGTGATGCGACAAAGGCGCGGCCGGACGCGGCCAGCGCGACCCACGCCAACCGTCTGGGACAAGCCCCCTTAAAGGAGGCGACCATGTCCGGCAACGACAACAATGCGCTCGGCGCCAGTCTGAAGCACGGTAGACAGACGACCAAGATCAGCCTCTTCAACCGGCTCATCGAGTTGGCCCATAAAGCCCACGATGACTCTCCGACCAGTGCTGCCGTGTTGCTGACCCTGCTCACGGTCAGCAACATCGGAACCTTCGCCGGGTTCGACCGGGCCATGGAATGGGCCGGACTGCCACGGCCGGCCTGCCAAGGAGTCGCCTTCGGCATGCTCCTCCTGGCACTCATCCCGTCATTCATGATCATGCGGGTGATGCTGCGGCGTCAGTCGTCATGGGTCCCGATGCGGGGAACGGTCACGGGGAAGCCCCTCGATTGGGACAAGCCTCCGGAGAAGGCGTCGAAGTCGGCTGAGAAGAACCACCCCCTGGGGGCGCTTCCGCCTCAGGAGAAGCCTCTGGGACTAGTTCCGAAGCAGCCGGCGAAGAACAAGCGCGGAAGTCAGGGGAAGAAGGCCGGCAGGGGCGGGTGACGGAATGCCTGACACCCCCGAACTTCAACACGCACAACCTGACAGGAGACCGTCGGCGTACGCGCTCGCCGAATTCGGGCCCGCCCGCTCGACCGCGTACCGGCTGCTCGGCCTGGCGGCCGTCGCCGAGGCGATCGAGGACACTGTGCGGGCCGCAGCCGTCCGGGTGCCCCGCACTCCGCCGCCGTGGTCGCCGGCCGCCGTCGAGGCCGCCCTGCACACCGTGCTGGAGGAGTTCGACCGGACCGCCGAGCCCCGTGGCGGGAGGCTCCGAGGACCTGGACGAGGACGCCCTCGCCGAGACCGCCGCCGAGGCCCGCGTCTTCGGCACCGATCCGGCCCGCGCCGTCGACGAGCTGGTGCGCGGCCCGCTCGGAACTGGCCGACTGGCAGGCCGCGATCGACGGGCTGGCCGAGCACTCACCGAGGCCGAGTCGGAACGCTCACCGCGCCCAACGGTGGCAGAAGCGTCTGGGGCGGCTTGGGTCAACGGGGCCCGCTCGTCAAGCGCTCTTGTGTGTCCTTCCGGTGTCGTCGGAGAGGCAGGACGATGACAGCCGGCTGGGACCGGTCCTCGATGGCATGCACCTGGTCGCCGCCGCCGGCGGCCGCCTCGCCGGGCAGGCACAGCGACGACGACACCCCGGACGTGGTCGTCAACAACCACTACGAGGACTGATCCGCGCGGCCCCGGACCCCGCCCCTCGGTAACCCGCTTGCCCAAAAGCCCATGTGAGGGTGTATGAATCCAGGGCCCACGCCAATCGTGGGCCCTGGAACAAGGGGGTTTCCCGCTCGATGCGGAAGAACGTCTTCAAGCGCGCCGCCGCGGCCCTGCTCGGCGCCGCGGTCATCGCCGTCGCGGCTCCGGCCGGCACTGCCGCGGCGAAGCCGCCGGCCAACGAGGCCACCAGCCTGCGCAGCGGCGAGAAGCTCCTGTCAGGACAGAGCATGGTCAGCGGCGAGACCGAGCTGGTGATGCAGTACGACGGCAACCTGGTGCTCTACCTGGTGGGCGACACCGGCCACCGCGGCCCGGTGCTGTGGTCCAGCGGCACCTACGGCAACCAGGGCGCGTACGCCTACATGCAGCCCGACGGCAACTTCGTCGTCTACCGCCAGGGCGGCGGCCCGGACTCCGGCGGCGCGCTGTGGAGCACCGGGAGCTGGGGCCACCCGGGCACGGTGGCCTCGCTGCTGAACGGCTGGTTCGCCGTCAGCGGCCAGCAGCTGTACTGGCAGACCGACACCGGCGTCACCCCGGCCGTCGGCGCCACCAACGACAAGATCGGCCCGAACCCCAACACCATGGCGCACGGCCGCTGGATCGAGTCGAACTCGGTCTGGCTGCTCATGCAGCCCGACGGGAACCTGGTCCTCTACCGCAAGCGCGACGGCGCGGCGCTGTGGTCCACCGGCACCTACGGCCACCCGAACAGCTTCGTGACCGTGTCGGGCGCGCCGACCTTCGGCGCCCTGTGGGTCCACGCCGAGGGCGCCGGAGCCACCTGGTCGCTCTCCACCAAGGGCCGGCCCGGCGACTGGGCGAAGGTCCAGGACGACGGCAACTTCGTGATCTACGGCAGCGACGGCGCCGCCCGCTGGTCCACCGGCACCTGGGGCAACTGGTAGCCGTCCGCTCCGCCAGGGTGCGCCGGCTCCGATGCTGTGCGCACCCTTGACGGTGCACCGACCAACACCTACGGTGCGGACACCGGTGGCCCCGGGCGGGTGGCCACGGCATCCCCGTTCCGCGCCAGGAAGGGCGGCCGCGTTGCCCGTTCACCCGCTCCCCCACCCGAGCGGCGTCAGCCCCCTGCCGGGCGACGCCGCCCGCCGCCCCTGACCGGCCCGACCCCGACGGGCCGACCCCGACGGGCCGACGCTCGCCCAGCTCGCCGCGCACGCGGGGGTGTCCAGCGCCACCGCGTCCCGGGTGCTGAGCCGGTCCGCGCCGGTCTCGGCGCCGATCACCGCCCGCGTCGAGTCCGCCGCCCGCGAGCTGCGCTACGTCCGCCGCCGGGCGCACGCCGCCGAGCCTGTCTGCGAGCTGCTGATAGGTCAGGTCGGTGCCGTCGGGTCGCCGACGGAGCCAGCGCAAGAGGCCGCCTCGTTCCAAGGCAACCGCCTCCAGAGCGCCACGTGGCAGAAGGCGGACAAGGCGGCGGTCGACAAGCTGATCGCGGAGAGCCGCCAGGCCGCCGACCACTTCCGGGTCGCCGCGCGCGCCAAGGACGTGGCCACCGAGCGCCTGGAGCTGGACGCCGCGATGAAGCACCTCGGGGACGACCAGGTGGACGCCACCCGCCGGTCGCTGGGACTGACCACCCAGCAGTCCGCGCCGTCCCACCCCCCCCTCGGGAGGCCCGTCGGCCAAGACCGTCTGACGGTCCGTCGGTGCCCGGTGAGCGGCCGGGTCAGCCGTCGGCCATGGCGGTGAGCACCCGGCGGCGCGGCAGCACCCTGGCGGCCAGCGCGAACAGGCGGTTCACGGCGCCGGGCACGGGAGCGGCGCCGGCGCTCCTTCCCGCGGCTGCTGGTGGTCCTGGTCGGCACGGCGGCCGCCGGGGTGCGCGGCGCGGTGACGGACCTGCGGCTGGCCGCCGAGGAGAACCCGACCGTCGCCGAGATGCTCGCCACCGTCCCGGCCGGCGCTGCCCGGATCGGGGACCTCATCCAGCGCGGCCCGTCCGCACCCATCTGGCACCCGCTCAGCAGCAGCGGGCGGGCTTGCGGGTGGACGGAGCCGGCCGGCGCGGCTGGAGGTGTTGGCGTCCGGTGTCCGGTGGCTCCACTGGTTGAGGATCGTGTCGAGGCGGACGGCCGAGGATGCCGTGGTGGTCTTCGCGGCGTTCTCGGACGGCGCGGCCGTGCTGACCCCCGCCGTCGCGGTCAGGACGAGCGCGGCCGCGGCCGCCGTGGTGGCCGCGCGCTTCGCGGCGGACGTGATCGGGTTGCGTGACGTGGGGACTCTCCCGTCGGCTTCCTGGTGCTGACGCCCGGCCCGGCCCGGCCCGGCCGGCTCGTGGCGATTCTTTCGACGGCGGCGGTCGGCGCGTTGAGGATTCTTGCTCGGAGCCCGCCCCCGTCGCCGTCCGCCGCGGCCCGGCCCCGACCGCGTTTTGGGGGCTCACCGGCGTTCGGCTGGGCGTGGCCTTGCGCGGCGCCCCGGGGTTGAGGGCATGGGCTGCGCGCTCTTCGACCGGGCCGTCGCCGTGACGGTCCGCGTCAGCACCGCCCAGGACGCCTACGGGGGTTCGAGGTCGAGGTCGGACGGCGTGCGCCGGGAGGGACGTCCAGGACCACCGCGTCCTCACGTGAGAAGTGCGCGGCCGCACCGCCGAGTTGGCGAACGGCGCCGCCCCGGACGGCGTCACCGTCGAAGCCTGGCGCCGCCCCGCGACTCGTACCGCCGTCCGCACCGAACGCACGGGCCTTGGGATCCGGTCATGACGGCCGGAGGGGCCTCTCGCCGGACGGCGCCGGGGCGGGCCTGCGCGAGAATGAGCCCGACATGGACCGGATCCGTGCCGGCCTCACCGCCGTGACCGGCGTCGCGGCGCTCACCGGCGTTGCCGCGGGGGGTCGCACGGGCGCAGCGAGGGGGTTGATGTGGCGGCGGTCATGGTGGATGTGGCGGTTCCCGACGTGTTGCGGCCGGTGGTGGATGTGGCGGCGTTGCCGGCGGGCCCCGGTGGTGCGGGGGCGGCGTGGCTGGTGCTGTCGGGGGGCGGGCGGCTGGCGCGGTGGTGGCCGGCGACCGGTGAGGTGCGGGACGTGGCCCGGTATCGGGAGGAGAGGCCGGCGTCCGAGTGCGGTGACGGCGTCCGGCTGCGGCTTCATGTGTCCCGGTGCGGCCGTTGGGCGGCGGTGGTTCAGGACCGCGGTCGGTACGGCGTCGTGGTCGATCTCGCCACCGGTTCGCCGGCGTTGGGGTTGGACGGCGGGGACTACTGCTGTGAAACGGTTCCGTTCGCGTTGGCGTTCGCCGAGTACGGCGGCCGGCCGGTCGTCGTCCATCGCACGGACTGGAACCGGTTGGACGTCACCGATCTCGCGTCCGGCGAGGTGCTGACGGCGCGGCACGGCCCGGACGGCGACGGGGAGGGTGCGGAGCTCGACTTCGACTACTTCCACGGCGCGCTGTCGCTGAGTCCTGACGGGAGTCGTCTCTACGACGGCGGCTGGGTGTGGCACCCGTGGGGGATGCCGGCGGTGTGGAGCCTGACCGCCTGGCTGCACGACAACCCGCGTGAGTCCGAGGACGGGCCCAGCCATGCGGTGTATCCCGAGGTCTCGGAGTGGGACGGGCCCATGGTGTGGATCGACGACCGGCGGATCGCGGTGTTCGACCGGAACGGTGCCGTCCACGTCCTCGACCCCGCCTCGGTCGAACTGCGCTCGCCGGGCATCCGATGGATCAAGGCGGTCGCGACGTTCCCCTGGCCGGTCGGCGATTTCGGTTTCTTCACCGACGGTGAGCATCTGCTGATCGCCGACGAGGCCGGTCTGCGGGGCGTCGACATCACCGGCGGGCGGCAGGTGTTCGCGATCGACGGGTTCCGCCCGACGCGTCAGGATCGGCACACCGGAACGCTGATCCAGGTCGGCGGCGCCGATGCGCGGTTGTGGACGCCGCCGAAGTGGGCTGCGCGCGCCGGCTGAGCTTCCGTTTTCCTCCGGGCGCCGGGCGGGGGAACGTCCGGGGGCCCACGGGCGAACGGATCATGCCCGGCTCCCGGCCGGAGGCCACCGCCGCCCATGCCGCCCATCTCGCCTGCGGCCCCGCCCCGGCCGGCCCGTCTCATCCGCCTGCCGCCCCCTGGTCGCGGCAGGTGGAACCGCCGACGCGGGCAGGCAGGCGAGGCCCGGCCGGGAGTAGTCACAGCAGACCCGGGACGGCGGCGCAGCCGGCCGTAGGCGGCCCCGCAGGACCGCCCGGTCTGCCCTCGCGGCCATGGTTCTCGTGCGCAAAGCCGGCGCGGCTCGCGGGGGCGTGTCTCACACCAGGGTGATGGTGACCTTGGCGCCGCCGTCTTCCGTGATCTTGCAGTCGTAGAGGGAGCCGTCGGTCTGGCTGGTCGCGATCGTGGTCTGCGAGGCGTCGGTCCAGTGCAGGCGGACGGATCCGTTCGCGACGCTGTTGCCGGGCCACGCGGTCTTCTTCACGTCGACCTGGACGACCACTTCGTCGGTTCCCTTGAGTGACAGTTCGCACTCCGCATACCCGCGGCCGTTCTCGACCTTGACCGGTTCGTGCCGGTACGGAGAGCAGGCGGATCGCCCGCCGGACGGCCTCGTCCGGGCCGAACCGGCAGGCCATGCCCAGCGGCCCGTCGGCGCACCCGCTCCAGCAGCGCCAGGAGCCGGGTCGGACGGCGCGCGGCTCTGCCGCCGGGCAGTGCCCGGCGGCCGGCGGCGCGGGCGTGGCAGGGCGCTGCGGTCTTCTTCGTCGTCATCATGGTGCCGCGCCCGCTCCGGTGTTCCGGGTTGGGGAGGGGGCGTGGTCGGTGGATGCGGGCGGGCGGTTGGCGTGGGTGTACTCGTGGGCGATGTTGAAGACGCTGGCGCATGCCGGGCATTGCGCGCGGCCGAAGAGGTGGGCGATCCCGTCGGCGAGCGCCGTCTGCCCGTCGCGGACCGCCGTCCGGCGCATCCACCGGCCGGTTCCGGTGAGTTCCTCGGCGACGGCCGGCCGTAGTTCGCTTCGCAGTTCCTCGGCGCCGTCCCACACCTGTGCGTAGCGTCCGTACCGGCCGACGACGATCTTCGTCTCCGCGGCGCAGTGCGGGCATTGCCGCTCGTAGATGTCGTCCGTGAAGCCTTCGACGGCGTTCGCCCAGTGGTATTCCTGCGCGACGGCGAGCAGGGCGCGGAAGGAGACGAGGTAGTCGGCCGGCCGTGACCGCAGGTGCCGGTCCAGCGTCTCGCCGAACTGCGTGATGGTGTCTGTGCAGTCGGCCGGCAGGTCGTCGCGGTCGTGGTGTCCGGCCGCACGTTCGAGGATCCGCCCTGCCATGGCGCGGGCGGGCGCGCTGTGCGGCGCGAGGCGTGTCAGCTGCGGCAGGGCGGCGACGCCGGCCGGGAAGACCAGGTCGCCTTCGAGGACGAGCCGCCAGTCCAGTTCCTGCCGGGCGTCCGCGTCGTCGCGGTGTTCCAGCCGGGTCAGGAGCGCCGGGACGCGGTCGACGTCGAATCCGCTGTCGTACATGCGTGCCCGGTCCCCCACCCCGGTATTGAACACCGGACGCCCGACGTCCGGAGCCGGGGCGCTGCGTGCCGGCGGCCGGCGTGGGGATCTGGGCGGTGGTGTCGCCGGGCGGCGTCTTCCGATGTCTCCGCGCATCCGTGCCCCCGGTGACATCCGCCACTCCCCCGCCTCCACGCGCCACCGCAGGCACGGGCCGGCGGCACTGGCTGATCCCCCGGCGACGACAAACCGCGGATTCGCAGGCGGGGCCGCCGGCTCCCGTTCGGTCGGCGTGGGCAGCATCGACGGGCCCAGCCGCTCGGCCTCCCGATCGGTGGCGCACTGCGGGCGCTCCGGCCGGCCGGGTCTGCCTTCTCGGCCGGCTCCGGCTCCGGCTCCCGACTCCGGCTCCGGCTCCGGCTCCGGCTCCGGCTTCGGGCCGGCCTTCCCGCCGATCGAGCCCCGGCACGTTCGGCGCGGGCGCAGCGCGGCGTTCGCGGTGCGGGTGGCCTCCAGTCGCTCCTGGGTGTCCTGTTCCAGGTGCCGGGTGGGTTCCCTGGTGGCGGGTCCGGCAGTGGCCGCCAGGGGGGCGGGTCCGTTGCGCCGTTGCCGTCCGGGCCGTCCTCCCGGGCGCTCTCCTCGCTCGGGGCCTGGCAGGCCGGGGCCCGCCTCGATCCGCTTGGTCACGTCGGCCGGGCGGGAGTCCGTCGAGTGCGCGCGGGCCGCCGGGGCGGGGCGTCATGGGGTGTTCAGGGGTGTTCAGGGGTGGTGGTTCTTCGTCCGACGGGGTTGGCGTCGTTCGGTGAGCCGGAGGAGACGGCCGCGGAGGTCGGTTGTCGGGTCGGCCTCCCCGGCGGTTCGGCGGCGTCCTGCTCCGGCGTGCCGGTCGGCCCGCCGTTGACGGAGGGTCTGAGGGGTCCGGTGGTCGTCGCCGTCCGGTGTCGGGACCTGGTCGGGGGTGCGCAGGTGCGCGGGGAGCGCTCCGTGGCGGAGGGGCAGTGCCCGGGCCGCGTGCACGAGGCGGGGCGCGGGGTGGTGGAGGCGTTCGTCCCGCGGACCCGGCCTTGCTGAACTCCCGCCCCCGCGAACCGGATTCGGTGTCGGACGGTCGGGGGGCGGGACGCGCCGTGGCGCAGGGCGGGGGTTCCGTCCTGCGCCGCGGCGGTGCGTGGGGGGGGTGTCGCTCAGATCAGGTCGCTGACGGGGGCGAAGTTGCCGCTCGTGAGCATGGTGTAGCCGCTGGTGTTGACGGTGCCGTTGCCGTTGCCGGCCCACATCAGCAGCTGGCCGTCGGAGAGCTTGCCGGCGATGTCCGCCTTGCCGTCGCCGTTGTAGTCCCCGGCGACCAGGTCGCTGACGGGGGCGAAGTTGCCGGCCGCGAGCATGGAGTAGCCGCTGGCGCTGACGGTGCCGTCGCCGTTGCCGGCCCACATCAGCAGCTGGCCGTCGGAGAGCTTGCCGGCCACGTCCGCCTTGCCGTCGCCGTTGAAGTCGGCGGCCACCATGTCGGTGACCGGGCCGAAGTTGCCGCTGGCGAGCATGGTGTTCCCGGCGGCGCCGTTGACGGTGCCGTTGCCGTTGCCGGGCCACATCAGCAGCTGGCCGTCGGAGGTCTTGCCGGCGATGTCCACCTTGCCGTCGCCGTTGAAGTCGGCCGCGAGCAGGCCGCTGACCGCGCCGAAGCCGGTGCCGGGCCACATCGCGTAGCCGCTGGTGCTGACGGTGCCGTTGCCGTTGCCCGCCCACATCAGCAGCTGGCCGTCGGAGAGCTTGCCGGCCACGTCGGTCTTGCCGTCGCCGTTGAAGTCGGCGGCGACCAGGTCGCTGACGGGGGCGAAGCTGCCGCTGGCGAGCATGGAGTAGCCGCTGGTGCTCACGGTGCCGTTGCCGTTGCCCGCCCACATCAGCAGCTGGCCGTCGGAGAGCTTGCCGGCGATGTCCACCTTGCCGTCGCCGTTGAAGTCGACCTTGGCGGCGGCGCCGCCGTTGGGCGGGGTCACCGCGTCGTCGACGATCTTCTTGTAGCGGAACGCCTTGTAGTCGCCGTTGGGGTGCGAGTCGAAGGTGGCGGCGTTGATGGAGATGTTGGAGTAGTGCTTCACCGGGGTCGAGCCGAAGGAGTAGTACGAGAACTTGGTGTGGGCGGCGTCGTCCCACTTCTCGAACAGGATGACGTGGTCGTAGAAGCTGTTCAGGATGTCGCCGGGCTTCAGGTCGGCGCGGGAGATCTCGGTCGAGTAGCCGGGCAGGGTCTGGGTGGTGAGGCTGCTGCCGAGGTGCCAGGCCATCGAGACGTACCCCGAGCAGTCGGTGCGGTAGTTGCGGCCCGAGGAGTCCGGGTAGCTCCCGCCCTGGTTGTACGTCAGCCCCTTGTCCAGCCAGTACTGGGCCCGGGATATCACCTCGCTGCGGGTGATCTGGCCGTCGACGGCGGAGGCGGCGTGGGCGGTGGCGGCGGTGGCGACCGTGAGGGCGGTGGTGGCGATCGCGCCGGAGGCGGCAATGGCGGCGGCCAGGGCGACGCGGACGAGCTTGGAGCTGCGGGAAGAAGGCATGGCGAGATCCCCTCGTGGCGGGTTCGGGTGGTGGAGTGGTGCGGCGTGCCCGGCGCGGTGCGGGCCGTCGGACGGCGGCTGTCCTCGCGGGGACGGCGGCCGGCGGCGCGGCGCGGGGTTCGGGCTTCTCGGGCCGGTGGCGGGCGTCCGGTCGGCCGGGTGCGGGCGCGACGGGCGGTGGTGGGTGCGGGCGCGACGGGCGGTGGTGGGTGAGCGTGGGCGGGCCGGTCGTGCGTGGGACGCACGGCGGTTGACGGGCCGTCGGCGGGTGGCGGGTCAGGAGGTGGGGCGGGAGGTCCGCCCGGTCGTCCTGGCCGCGGTGGGTGGTGTGCCGGCGGGCGTCAGCGGGTCGGGCGGGGGCCCGCGGCATGCGGGCGGCTTCGCCTGCTTGCCGCGGCGGTACCGCGTCGGCCTCGTGACGGCGCGGTCGGCGGCGCGGTCGGCGGCGCGGTCGGCGGCGCGGTCGGCGGCGCGGTCGGCGGGGCGGTCGGCGGGGCGACGGCCGCGGAGGGCCGGCCCTGGCCGGGGCTGCCGTCGGCGGCGGTCACGGTGCGGGGCGGCGGTGGGGCGGGGGCGGCGACCGCGGCGGCCCTGGTCGGGTGGGTGCGCATGTCGGTGGTTCTCCTCAACGGCAAGGGCAGACGGGCGGGTTCCGGCTCGGCATCCCGCGGTCGACGCTCGCTCCGGTGCGCCGCCCGGTCGGTTCCCCCTGGCGACGTCCACCAGCTTCGTCTGCCGCGCGGCCGGCCGGAAGGCGTTCCGGGTGTCGCCAATCGGACTGTCCGACACCGGACGGGACGTCATGCACCTGCCGATGCCGGCCGGGGTCGAGGGCCGTCGGGCTCGCGGGGCGGGCACCACCGGCTCCGCCGCGAACCCCCCCCACCGGCAAGACCTGTGGTGCTGCCTGCGGTTCGACAAGCATTCGAAGAACCCCGTGCGGTCGAAGCCGTCCCTCGTCCACGGCGGCAAGGCCCTCAAGAGCTACCGGGCCGGACCGGATCCGGAAAGGGATCCGCCGACGAGTGCGCCGGCGGCGAGGGACGGCCGCCGGCGGCGTCCGCAAGGCCGAGGGCCGCGGGGCCGGAAGCCGGTCGCGCGCACCGGCCTGTTCGTCCACGGCGAGATGCGCAGCGACGGCGCCCGGGCCCCTGACGTTCCGTTCAAGGAGGACGGCCTCCGGCGGTGGAACGGCGCGAGTTCGTCCCCGCCGGCGTCGAGGGCCGGGCGGGGGCGTCGACCTCGTCCGGGGTCCGGGGCTGCGCGCCGGGCTGACGGCGGGAGACCTCGTCCCGCGTCGGGCCGGTGCGGGCGGCGGGCTGTGCCCGGCTCCGGCCGGTGCGCTGTGGCGGCGCGGCCGCGGTGCGCCGCGACGTTTCCGACGTGACGTGCCGAGTGCCGTCGCAGCACCCTGTCCCTTGCGCTGGACCGGGCGGGGGTGGCGCGGGGCCCGTTGGCCGGTCGGGTTGGCCGTTGGGCGGACGGCGGGTGGGCGGCGGCGGTAGCGTGCGGGCATGCGGATCGCTGAACGCCTTTGCCTGGCAACGGTCTTGGGGATTTTCTGCTTCGCGGCGAGCGGGTGTTCGGGGGGAGGTTCGCCGGCGGCGGACGCGGGCTCCGGCACCGGTACGGCCGGGGCCGGAGCGGTGGTCGGTGCCGAGGGCACGGAGTTCGGGTCCGATCACATTCGGCAGATCGTCGAGTCGGTGTACGTGCCCGGCACGGCGGGGCTGCACGGCGGAGAGGTGTTCCGCCCCGGGCAGGGCAAGCCGCTGGCCCTGTCGCCCTGCCGGGTGGAGCAGCCGGCGTCCGGGGTGCGGGTCGACGACAAGATCCGGGTCGGGCCTGCGACGGTGCCCGTGCCGGCGGCGCTCTACGAGTTGCGGGTTCCGGCGGAGTCGGACGGGATGTGGGCGAGCGTGTACGTGCTCGCGCCGGGCGCGGACACCTCGAAGCTGCTCGTGGACCTGCTGGCGGCGGGTCAGGCGTGCGGGTCGCGCACGGTGGCGGCCGCGGACCCCTCGTCGCGGGCCTCCGCGCGGGTGGTGAGCACCTCGTGGACCACCATGGGCACGGACGGTCCGGGGGTGGCGGTGATCAGCGCGTCGGCGCCCGGGGCCGGCGCGACGGCTGCGCCGAAGGGGCCGAACTGGACCGTCGGCCCGGACGGAAAACTCGCGCCGGACGGCGACCTGACGGCCTTCCGCACGGCCGGCCCGGGGTTCCTGGACTACGGCGAGGCCGTGTTCTACGGCACCAACGGCCGGATCCTGGTCGAGGTGGCCGTGGTCGGCCAGAACCATTCCTCGGCGGGCTCGGCGTCCGACGTCCCGGCCGTGGAGGAGGCGTACCCGGCCGCGCAGCGGGCACTGAAGGAACTGCTCGCCGGGTTCCGGGGCCTGCCGGACTGACCCGGGGCCGGCCCCGCCGGGACGGTGTCCTTGTCCGCCAGGGGCGTCAGGGGCGGTTCTGTGCGGGCCGGTCGACGGCGGCGGGTCGGCCGTCGACCGGGCAGGCCCGGCCGCGGGCGTGCCCTACCGCAGCGGGAAGTCGTGGACGGCCCGGCGTCCGGCGGGGTTCTCGGCCCGGTTCCGCACCAAGTGGGCGGCTCCGGGGACGATCACGTTCCGCGGGTCTCCCCCCGCCCCCTGACGGCCCGACACAGGCGGTTACAGGTCCGGCCCGGCAGCCACCCCCCGCACCGACACACATTTCCTCAAGTGACGCGTTTCACACGAGGGGTGACGGCCCGTCAGACGCCTGCACCGCTGGTGCACGGGCACCGCGCACCAGGCGCAGCCGCCCCCTCGCCCCGATCCGGGAGCCTGCCATGACCAAGAAGCAGCAGCGCCCGCCGCTCAACCAGCGCGCCGCCATGATCTTCCCGCTCGGGGCCCTGTGCGCCACCGCCGCCGGCATCCTGGCCGTAGTCGCCGGAGCCGCACTGGCCACCGGCGCGCTGACCGCAGGAGGCACCTTCGCGGGCGCCGTTGTCTTCTTCCATCCGATCACCGAATAGCCCCGGCCCACGCCCACGGGCACCCCCTTCAGCCCGAACGCCAGTACGCCCCTGCTCCTGGCCCCGGACCGTGGGCCGCCGCGAGCCAGGGCCCCGGCCTCCTCCGGCCCGGCCGAGGCATCCCGCCCCACACTCAGCCGCGCCGACTCTCCCGTCCGGCCGCGCTCCGCCACCCCAGCGCGTCCCCGGCCTGAACAGGCGGCCAGGCCGCCTGCACAGCGGACGGGCCGCCTGCACAGCGGACGGGCCGCCTGCACGGCGGACGGGCCGAACTGTCCGAGCAGCCACACACCTCACCGGTCCGGCAACCACGGCAGGCAGGACCACACGTGTCGGCAGCGGGTGAAACGAGGGCCACGGACGGCGGATCAAACGCGGGCCGCTCGGCGATCTCTTGATCGGGCAGTGCGGGCGCCCGCCGGTGCTGGTCAGGCCGGCCAGTGGGTGCGTCAGTTCCTGTGGCCGCGGGGGATGGCGAGGGTGCGCGCCGGCCGGCCGGAGCTGGAGGTCGCGCTTCCCGCCGCCGGCAGGCCTGGAACGCCACCGCGTCCAGGTCACCGTCCGCTGATCCGGTCGTTCGGCCCGTCCGCCGGCTCGGGGGTTGGGTGAGTTGGGGGCGGCGCGGGGCCGGTCGGTCGGCTGCCGCCCGCGTCACCGGTCTGTTGAGGGGAGTTGGCCGGCCCGGTCGACGGCGGCCTTCGTGAGGACCGCCGAGGTGCCGACCACCGTCCCGGTGGGCCCTGTCTCGCCGGCCTCGGTGAGGACGGTGCGCTCGCCGAGGAACGCGTACGTGGTCCGGTCGAAGATCCACTGGGTCTGCTGCCCGTGTGCCGTACGCGCCACGGCGATGCCTTCGCGTCCGGCGGCGTCGACGGCCGAAGCAACCTCCGTGACTCCCGGGATCCGCCCGGCGGCCCGGTAGAGCGCGGCGCTGACCTGTGGCGGTGCCCAGGTCTCGGCCAGCAGGTCGCCGATCGCCGTGAACGCCCGCTGGTCCGGGTCCTGGCCCTTGCCGCGGGTCTGTTCCCTGATGAGCTTCAGCAGGGCGTCCGGGTCGGTGGGCAGCGAGGCGACGTAGGCGTTGGTCGGTTCACCGACCGACGGACCGTTCCGGCGCGGGGTGTCGGGCCGGGCGGTCTCCCCCGGCCGGTCGAGGTGGAGGACCGGTCCGTTCTCGCCGAGCCGGGTGTCGGGCCCGCCTTCCTCGCGCAGCAGGCCGGGGCGGGTGCCGTCGGCGGACAGCCAGACCTGCCGGGTGTGTACGGGAGCCATGCTCACGGGACCGCCCGCCGTGCTCTGAGCCGCGTAGGCGACCCTGCTCTCGACGTAGACGAACTGGTCGGCGCGGACCGTCGACTGCTCCGCTCCGGCGGCGAGCGCGACGCGGTCGAGCAGCCGTACCGCGTGGGAGGTACCGGTGGTGCCGTCCCCGGTCACCGCCGCGCGGTCGTGCCCGGCCGGACCCCCGGGGCCGGCTGTCACGACGCCGACGACCGCGAGGGCGCAGGCGAGCGCCGGCACCGCGATCCGGACCGGATGCCGGTACCGGGCCGGACGCCGGGTGGTGCCGCCCTGCGGTCCGGCGGACGCGGCGGACGCGGCGGCCCTGTGCAACACCTCCCGTCTCAGCAGTAGTTGACGATCCGGGTCCAGGCCGGGCACGGCCGGCGGGGGCAGCAGCTCGGCGAGTTCGCGGCGCTCGTCCCGCGCGGAGGGCGGACGCTGCGTATCGCGCTGTGGGGTGGCGTTCATCCGTGGCTCTCCTGGATCGACTGGATCGAGCGGATCGACGGCCGGAGCGCGGGGATGCGGCCCGGTACGGGCAGGGCGGTGACGGCGGAGGGGGTCCGTGGGGTCCGTCCTTCCGCCGCGGGGGGCTTTCCGGTTCCGGTGGGCCGGTGCCGCGCCGGCGGGACGCGGGTCTCGGCCCTGGCCCTGGCCCTGGCCTTGGCGTCGGCCCTGGCCTGGGCCCTGGCTTCCGCCTCGGTGAGTTCACGCAGTCGGGCCCGGGCCCGGGAGAGCCGCGAGCGGACGGTGCCGACCGGTGTGCCGAGCGCCTCGGCCGCGCTCGCGTAGTCCAGCCCGGCCCACACCACGAGGGTGAAGACCTCCCGGTCGCGGCGCCGGAGCCGGGCGAGCGCGCGGTGCGCGGCACGCAGGTGCTCGGCGTCCGCGAGGTGCGCGACCAGGTCGTCGGTGAAGTCCGGGACCGAGCCGCGTTCCGGGAGCCGGGCGAGCGCGATGTCCCGGCGCCGGCGGGCCCGGGCGGTGCGGCGCATGATGTTGGTCGCGATCCCCAGCAGCCACGGGCGCAGCCCGTCACCGTCGGGGTGCAGTTTCTCCCGGCCCCGCCACGCTTCCAGGAAGGTCGTCGAGACGACGTCCTCGGCCTCCGCCCAGTCGCCCGTCACGCGCAGGGCGTAGCGGTACAGCACCTGGGCGTGCTCGTCGTACAGCTCGCCCAGGGCGTCGGGGTCGCCGCGGCGAAGACGCGTTCTCATGAGTGCTTCCACGCTCTGCCCTGCCCGGTCCGCTGCCCGGGTTCCGGTGACTTGTGTCACAGGTGCCGGCCGCGCCCCCGGGGGGTGGTGGCGCTGCGGATTGTGGTCCGGATCACAGGAACTCCGGGGCCGGTCCGAGCAGTACAGAGCATGATCACTACTTCCGCTCCCCGCTCCGCTCCTCGTTCGGTTCCCCGGCGCAGCGCCCTGCAGGCCCTGGCTGTCGCCGTCGTCCTGGTCGGCACCTCGACCCCCGCCTTCGGTGGCGCGGCCTTCGCCGCGGGGCCGCAGACGTTCACCCTCACCATCAAGCACGTGGACCGGGCCGGCCAGCCGGCCGCGAAGTACCGCACCCATGTCGTCGGGGTCTTCAAGGACGGCGGTGAGGAGTTCCTCGAGCAGCAGGACGCCTCCGGCGTCACCACCGTGCGGCTGCCCAGGGGCCGGTACCTGCTGGACAGCACCATGAGCTCGACCCAGGGGGCGAACGGCACGATCGGGACGGACTGGATCGTCCAGCCGCGCCTCGACCTCGACCGGGACACCACCGTCACCGTCGACGCGCGGACCACCGTCCCCGTCGACGTCCGCCCCCCGGACGGCTCCGCGAGCTTCGTGCACGGTTCGACGGTCGTCGAGGTCACGCACCAGGGTGTCACCAGGAGCGGCAACGTCGTCAACGGGTCGCCGAACCTGCGCGTGGCCCACCTTGGGCCCGAGACCGAAGCCGGGGCGCTGAAGCAGTGGATCGACGTCAACTGGAAGACCGACTCCGTCAACTACGCGCTCGGCCGGACCTTCACCGGCACCCGTGCGCTGACCGGGCTCACCCGGCACTACTCCGCGCAGGAGCTGGCCACCTTGAACATCCGTAGCGCCGCCGGGCCGGGCAGCACGGGGACCGCGCACTTCAGCCTCCTGCCGACCGACGGAGCGGCCCTCGGCGTCTCCCGGTCCATGCCGACGCCCGGCACCGCCACCTTCCTCGTCGCGCCCGAGCGCGGCACCTGGGACATCGGCTTCACCGTCCCCCGCGCCGACGGCACCGCGCCGAACTCCTACGCCGCCGACCGCATCGCCGTACGGGCCGGGGCCACGGTCACCCAGACCTTCGACGGCCCGGTCTTCGGCCCCGCGCTCACCGACCGTCCCGCCATCTCGCGCGAGGGCGACCGGATCGCCGCGAACGTCGCGCTGCTCGCCGACGGTGACGGCCACGCGCCGTGGAGCCCGTCGTTCGACACCGCGCACACGTCGCTGTACCGCGACGGCGTGCTGGTCGGCGCCGTGTCCGACGCGCCCGGACGCGGTGAGTTCACCGTGCCTTCGGGCAGGGCCTCCTACCGTCTGGCCACGACGGTGACCCGCAAGGCCGCGGCCGGCGCGACCACCCGTGTGAACGCGTCGTGGACCTTCGCCTCGGCCACCACCGCCGGGCCGACCGCGCTCCCGGTGAGCGTCGTGCGGTTCTCCCCCGAGCTCAGCCCGGCCGGCACCGCGGCGGGCGGCAGTGCGCTCCGGATTCCGGTCACCGTGCAGGGAGCCGCCGCGGACGGGCGTACCCGCTCGCTGACCGTCTCGGCGTCCACCGACGGCGGTGCCTCGTGGACCCGCCTCGCGCTCGAAGCGGGCGCGGTGACGGTCCAAAACCCGTCGGCCGGCACCGGTGTCTCCCTGCGCGCCGAGCTGACCGACGCCGACGGCAACACCCTCGACCAGACCATCACCGACGCCTACCGCACCCAGTGACGCCGTCGGCCGCCTGAGGCCGCTTTCGGGAACCGCCGGGCCGTGCCGGCCCCGCTCCGGGCCGTGCCGGCGCCGGGAGCGGCCTGGCGGCGTGTGGCTGCGGTGCTGCGGTGCTGCGGGCGAACGGGTCGACACCGGAGCAGTGGGATGCGGCGGCCGCGGAGGCGCGTGCGACGTGGTCGCCGTTCGGCGCGGCGGTGGCCGCTGTCACGGTGGTGGGGCCGGCCGCGGTGAGGTTCCCCCGAGGTCCGGCAACCTTCCGCACCTCGGGGGAACCTCACACCGCCGCGCTCGAGGGGGTCGTCGTGGCGGTGGGCGCGTTCGCGGCCCCGACCTGCGGGATGGCGGCACGTTTGGGGGCTGCGTTCGGCGTTACGGGTGCTGCTCCGGGCGCTCTGCGGGGTGGCGGTGGTCACCGCGTTCGGTCTGCTGATGGACGTGATCACGCTGATGACCGGTGAAGGGGCGGACAGTTGGGTGGCCGCCGCGAACCGCGCGCCGGCGGCCGTCGGCGCGCTGCTGCTTGCGGCAACCGCCCGGGCCGACCGTCGCCCGGCCGCCGGTGCCACTGCACCGGCACCCTCCCTCGCCCCGACACTTCGCCGGACGTCGGCCGTGCTGCGGGTGAACGGTTTCACCGCCTGCCGGGAGCGGGGCTCAGCGCGACGTGTACGGTCGGCGGCTGCTGCAGGGTGTGGTGGACGGTGCAGTTCGACGCCACCGCGAGCAGCGCGTCGCGGCGCGCCGGGTCGAGGCCGGGGGGCACGTCGACGGTGACGGTGACATCGGTGACCCGGGCCGGGCGGTCGGTGGCCATCGTGAATTCGGCGTCCACCCGCAGGCCCTCGGCCCCCACTCCGTGACGGGCCAGGTAGCGGCCGGCGTAGAACGCCACGCAGGAGGCCAGGGACGCCGCGAACAACTCCGTGGGCGTCGGCCCGCTGTCGTCACCCCCGGCGTCCACCGGCTGGTCCACCACCAGCCGGTGACCGCGGATCGCGACCGCGTAGGCGTCACCCGAGGCGTGATCCACCCGGATCCGTCCCGAAGGCAGGGGCTCGTTCGCCCCGAGGCGCTGGACGGGGGGCTCGGTCGCGGACATGGCGGGCTCCAGGATGTTCAAGGGATCGGGGGGGTGGTACGGCTGTGTCTCCCATTGACGGGCCCGGAACGCCGCCGCCCCAAGGGCCGAACGGCCCCGACAGGGCCGCCGTTGCTCCCGTGCCCGCGTCTCCCTGTGTACCCCGCCCGGTATCTGCCCCCGAGGTGCCGCACCGCATGCCACGCGCCTGCCGGCACAACCGGGTTCCCCCCGTGCCTCGCGGCGGATCACGGATCGGCGCCGGGGCCCGGCGGCCGTGTGGGGTGCGGCCGCGAGCGGAGTCCGGCGCGCCATGACGGCCTGTAGCGGGTACCCCGGCGGACAGGGCGAGGGAGCGGCAGGTGTACTGACGTCGCGCCGGCTCTCGAAGCCGGTCGGAAGCGGGGCTCCGTCCCGGTCGGCCGCCGTGCGGGGGCCGTGGGCGCGGCAGGTGTCCGGCACCCGGCCGATACGGGCGCGGGCGCGGGCGCGGGCGCGGGCGCGGGGGACGTCGGCGGTCGGTGCGGTCGGCGGCCGGACGAACACGCGTCCGGGCACCGGGCGGGAAGTGCGAGCAGGCGCCGAGGTGGCGGAAGGTCCGTCGTCACGTACGGGTGCCCGCAGGGCCGGCACGTCATGGAAAAAGGCCGCCGAACTGACCGCGTTTCGCGCTCTTGGGAGGCTCGCTCCGGCGCGCCGGCTTTTCTCACGACACGTCACACACGCGCCTCGCCGAACGCCACGGCCCGCCACTCGGCAACCCCATCCGAACCGCACGATCACAGAACCTCGCGCGGCACTCAGGTGAGACATGGGCGCGCCGCCCGGCCGAGACTCTCCGGGCGGTGGGAACGGCCGGGGTGACGGTCCGGGCTCGGCGGCAGGGGCGGGCGGGGCCGGCCCGGTGGTGGCCCTGGGGGGCGCGGCCGCGGTGGGGGTGGGGGTGGCCACCGGCCCCGGGGCTCGGGTGGGGTGGGGTGGTGCGGGGGCCTGGCCGGGTGGGTGCGGGTGGTGCGGGGGTCACAGCCAGTCGTTGCGGGCGGCCTGGGCGCCTGCCTGGAAGCGGCTTTCGGCGCCCAGGCGGTTCATCAGGTCTTGCATCATGCGGCGTACGGTCCGCAGGGACAGGCCCAGTCTGCGGGCGGCGGACTCGTCGGTGTGGCCGTCGCCGAGGAGTTGCAGCAGGGCGCGTTCGGAGCCGGTGAGGTCCTGGTCGTCGCGGGGGGCGGGCTGGCCGAAGTCGGCTCCGTTGCGCCAGAGTTCGTCGAACAGTGCGCGCAGGGGCTGGACGAGGGCCGGACCGTGCAGTTCCAGTGCGCCGCGGCGGCCGTCGCCGGGGTCGCTCGGGATCAGGGCGATGCTGCGGTCGACGATCACCAGTCGTATCGGCAGTACGGGCACGGTTCGTGTCTGGCCGCCGAGATCGGCCAGCCATCGGGCGTAGCGCAGGGTGTCGGGGTCGTTGCGGAAGCTGTCCTGGAAGATGCTGCGGATGGCCACTCCGCGTTCCAGTGCCAGTCGGTTGGGGTGTTTGCCGGCCTGGATGGAATCGGGGCGGACGGCTCCTCCGCGCATCAGGGACAGGCATTCCTCGGTGGCGGTGGCCGCGAGTTCCTCGAGGCGGTCGCGGACGGCTTCGAGGGAGTCCAGTCGCACGACCATCTCGTCGTCGGTGCGGCGGTCGGTGTACTCGGCGGAAAGGGCTTCGATCGCGGTCCGGGCGTTCTCCAATTGCTGCTGGCGGAAGAGCAGTTGGTTCTGGTTGCGGGCGAGCAGCCTGGTCAGTCCGACTTCCGGGCTGACGGCCCGCAGGGTGCGGGAGTCGGCCGCGGGCCGCAGTAGCGTCAGTTCCAGCAGTTCGTCGAGTGCTTCGCGTACCTCGGCCTCGGACAGGTACAGGGTGGTGGCGAGCTGCTCGACTCCCCCGTCCGGGTCTGCCAGCAGGGCTCTGTAGACGCTCTCCGTCAATGCGTTCAGTCCGAGTGCCTGCAACACCGCGCCGCCCTCCCCGTGTCGATGATCATCATCGGCGTCCGGCGGCGGGGGGCGCAACGCTTTTCGTGGACGAAATGATCTGGCACTTAGGTGCCGAGCTACTTCGTGCCACCTCTGCGGCCGTGACATCGCCTTGGCCGGACGGCAGGATCTTCCCCAAGAGCGGAAATCGCACAGAAACCGGGACGAGTTCCGCGAACCGCGCACGGGCACAGCATGGTTATGAATGAGGAGAGAGCAGTCGTGGCCCACTCAATACGTATCGTTTGCACTGGATTGATCGTCGCATTCACCGTCGGCCTGGGCTCCGCCGCCGCGGGCGGCGTCGTCGCGGGCGGCGTCGTCGCCGATCGCCCGGCCCAGCGCACTGCCGCCTCCACGGGTTTCGACTGGGACGTCGTCACCCCCGCGCCGCCCGCGCAGAGATGACCGGGTCCCGTGCACCTGGTCTCGGTGACGCTCATCTGTCTCGGCCCGGCGCCCTCTCAGTTGACGGCTGAGGCGGTCACCGATCTGATCTGGGTCCACAGCCGGCCCGAGGACCGGGTGGAGCACGTCCGCGCCCGTGTCGACCTCAATCGCTACGGCATCGCCGCCGCGATCATCGCGGACACTCCGAAAGCGGCGACCGCGAACCTGCGCCGCGTCTGCGAACGCGCTCTGCGGCACGCGCCGGCCCTGCGCGGCTGGTTCCTCGTCCTCACGTAAGACCTCCCCCGGCCGGGCCCACGGCTCTCCTGTCCGCGTGAGCGCACTCGCGCCGGGAGACCGGCGACCGCCTGCCCGCCTCGGACCGGACACCCCGGACCGGCCGGACACCTGACGTCCGCCCGGACACGACACGCACCTGACGTCCGCCCGGACACGACACGCACCCGACCGCGGGGCCCCCGGTGGCCGGCGCGGTGGTCACCCGCGCCCCGGCCCGCCCCGCCGTGTCCGCGCGCCCCGAGGTCCCCGGCCGGTCCGCGCCGGCGGGGCAAGGCGGTGTCACGTGACCCGTCCCGGCACCGGAGCGTCCCGTCGGCGCGGTGCCGGGGACCGGGCGGTGCGGCCTGCCGCGCCCCCAAGCCCATTCCAGCGCCCTGGCCGCGGCCAAGGGCACCCCCCCCAATTCCCTTTCCCTGAAAGCAGGTTGTTCACCATGCGCGTTTTCGCCAAGATCGCTGCCGTCGCGGCCCTCGCCGTGCCGATGCTCGTCGCCATTCCCGGGGCCGCCAACGCCACCACCGCCCCCAACGCCTCCGCCGCCCCCAGCGCCCTCGCGGCCAGCTGTGGCAGCGTCACCCAGATCGGCACCACCGCCTACCTCAACGTCGGCGGGCAGACGATGGCGTCGGTGAAGCAGTACAAGGGCTGCGGCAAGAACTACTCCTACCTGTACGTGTGGCAGGGCTACCGCGACACCCACAGCAGCTGGGACGCGTGCACGTCCATCCTCACCGGCACCACCGTCCGCGACGTCCAGTGCAACTCCAACATGGTGGAGATCTGGTCGTCCGGCGCCGACACCCTGTCGGAGTGCACCCAGGGCATGGGCTGGAACGGCACCGGCCCCCTCCCCTACGGCAACGAGGTCGTCGCCAAGACCGACGTCCGCTGCTGACCGTCCGGCCCGCGGCCACCACCGCGGGCCCGGTCCCGAAACGGCTGTCGCCGGCCCTCCGGCCCCTTCCCCGGAGCCGGTCACGCCCCCCGGGCCGTACTGACCGCCGAACCGGCACCGGCACCGGCACCGGCACCCGTACCGGTCGCCCGGCCGCGCCGGGGCAGCGCAGAAGCGCACCCGCCCCGGCGCCGCCCTTCCGCGCGGCGACCGCGTCAGCGACCGCATCGGCCACCACGCCGGCAACGGCGACGGCGACGGCGACGGCGACGGCGACGGCCGCACCGGCCGGCGGCGCGACCGGGCGCCGCCACGGCCAGGCGCCGCCCCGGCCGGGAGCCCTCCGCCGGAGCCCCACCCGCCCGCTGCCCGGCAACGGGACGGGGCCGGGCCCGACCCTCCACCGAACCAGAAGGAAGCACCGCATGGCATCCGTCATCAAGACCCGGAACGCCGCCACCCGACTGCTCACGGCCATCGCCGTCCTGAGCGGCCTGGTGCTGAGCGCCGCACAGGCCCACGCCGCGACCCCGCCCCCCGCCGAGGCACCCGCGGCCACCGCCGCCGTCCTGCCCGTGGTGGACATGGAAGCCACCGTGCTGGCCGCCCAGATCGACCCCCGACGCGCCGACAGCACGCAGACCCCGGGCGCCCACGACTCGGTCCTGGCCGTCGAGCAGGCACTGCAGGCCCGCGGCCTCCTCGACGCCCGCTGGGTGGACGGCTACTTCGGCACCACCACCGTCTCCGCCTACGCCGCCTTCCAGCGCTCCCTCGGCTTCAGCGGCCTGGACGCCAACGGGCTGCCCGGCACCACCTCCCTCACCGCGCTCGGGCAGGGCCGCTTCACCCTCACCCACCAGATCGGGCCCGGCGCGAAGCTGCAGCGCGACGGATACACCGTCAACACCCGCACCCAGAACATGCTCACCGAGGCCGAACGCCTCCTGGGCGGCACCCACCTGACCCTCGACCAGGGCTCCTACAACCCCGGCGGCGATCCCACCTCCGCCGGCACCCACGACGGCGGCGGCGTCGTGGACATCAACGTCGACGGCATGTCCGCCAGCACCCGCACCGCCGTCGCCCAGGCACTGCGCCAGGTCGGATTCGCCGCCTGGGTCCGCAACCCCACCCAGGGCAACTGGCCGTGGCACATCCACGCCGCGGCGATCAGCGACACCGACCTGGCCACCCAGGCCCAGAACCAGACCGGTGACTACTACCTCGGCCTCAACGGCCTGGCCAACCACGGCGCCGACGACGGCCCCCGCATCCCCATCCAGACCTGGGAGCAGTACCAGCGCACCCACTGACGCGCACGGCACCACCCCAGCACCACCCCAGCACCGCCGAAGCACCACCCCAGCACGCGAAGCACGACCCCAGCACGACCGAAGCACCGCCGAAGCACCACCCCAGCACGCGAAGCACCACCCCAGCACGACGGGCGCCCCAGCACGACCGGGGCGCCCGTCGATGACACGCCACGAAAAGAGAGAGCCTTGAAGAACATACGCACCACGCTCGCCGTCGCCGGCACCGCACTGGCCATGGCCCTTCCCCTCGTCGGCGCCACCTCCGGCACCGCGTTCGCCGCGTCCCGCGACGGAGTCTGCGACGCCGGGGAGTTCTGCTACTACTACAACAGCGACAACGCGGGCTCGATCTCCGACTTCAGCGGCTCCCTCGGCGACTACGGCGCCACCCAGCCGTCCTGCTACGAGTTCAAGGGCGCCGGCAACGGCCAGGGCGTCTGCGTCAAGAACAACGCCGCATCGGTGTGGAACCGCACCGGACAGACCGTCCGCGTCTACTACAACAGCAACTTCGGCGGCGCCAGCCAGGACTTCGCCCCCGGCGCCAAGGGCAACCTCAACACCACCCTGAAGAACAACAACGCCTCCCACCAGTTCCTCAGCAGCGGCGGCGGCTCCAACCAGTCCCCCACCGACGACTTCGACCACGGCACCCGCGGCTTCGCCGCCAACAACTGCACCGCCTTCGCGGCGTACCGCATCGCCAGCCGTCTCGGCGTCCCGAACTTCACCAACTCCTACGGCGGCACCACTTGGGGCAACGCCAACACCTGGGACGACGCCGCCCGCCGCCTCGGCATCTCCGTCGACACCACCCCCACCGTCGGCTCCATCGCCGTCAACGACATCCACGGCTCCTACGGCCACGTCGCCTACGTCAACGCCGTCTACTCCGACGGCTCCTTCGACGTCGAGGAATACAACTGGAACAACCCCCTCGGCTACGGCACCCGCAGCCACGTCCACGTCGGCTCGTCGTCCGAGTTCCAGTGGATGATCCACTTCTGAGCAACCCCCGGCACGACACCGGCACACCCCGGGCCACAGGGCGATCCCATGAGTGCACGGGCCACAGCGGTATGACACCGACCGCCCGCACCGCAGCGGTACGCGCCGAAGCCCCGTCAGGCAGGTGACCCCTCCAAGTCACCTCCACCCGACGGGGCTTCGGCATGCCACCGAACCGGGTCGCGCCGGGCCGGACCGGGTCGCGCCGGGCGACTTCGAGAACGGCTCAACCGAGGAAAGGAAAAACCGGCACGGTCCAGCACGCGCCCTCCCCGGGATCACCCGGCCGCAACGGGGCGGGCGATCCCATCCCGACCACGTACAACCAGGTCAGCACCGCGGCAACAGCGAACAGCACCGGCAACAGGCACCACCGGCCGCGCGGCAGGAAAGAGAACACCGCGCCGAACACCAGCAACGCAACCACCATGACCGCCCACACGGAGCGGGTGGCCGCCGCCGGCGCGGGATCGCGTTCGTGGCTCCGGGTCAGACACCAGTACCACGTCTCGGTCACCCGGACGTCGCCGCAGACGATGCCCGCCGCGGCGAGAACGAACACCGCCGACACCCCACGCCCTGCCGCGCACCCCGCTGCCGGACGCCTGAGGGCCGCGCGCGTCCGGTCCGTCAGGTGTCGTACCCGCCGTTCCACGGGGCCGAGAACCCCAGCCCGTCGGGATACAGCTCGGCCCAGTCCTCCTCGCCGTCCGCGTCATCGGCGTGGCATTCCGTGACAAGGCCGAAGAGCACACCGTCGACGGTGACGCGGAACGGGCGGATCGCGATGTCGCCGTACTCGCGCTCCGCGAGGCCGGCAAGGGCGGCGGCCAGCCGCGCTTCCGCCCGGGCCACCACGGAACACTCGCCGTACGGGCGTTCCATCTGCTCCGCCCAGCTACCGGCGCACCAGATGTCGGACTCCCGGTGGTACCCGTCATCGTCGAACGTGTGGACCACGACGAAGAGCCTCTTGCGCTCCTGCCAGCCGTCCCCCCTCGCGAACCCCTCCGGCAACGCGTAGGTGATCGACGCCAGGAACTGGCCGCCACGGAAACGGCCCACGGTACTCGTCCGGAAGTCCGGCTCGTAGGCGATGGGAATGATCTCGGGAACAGCCATGACCGCACCCTAGGCACCCGGCCGGACCCCGCCCCCGCCGGGGCCGGATCAAAAGAGCGCGGGCAGTGGTCAAGGCCGGCGGTGCTCAGGGCAGTCGGCCGAACCAGCGGACGACGGCCGCCGTCGCGGCGACGTTGGAGCCGAGGTGCCTAAAGCCGGCGAAGTCGGGGGTGCCGAGGCCGACGACCTCGGCGTTCGCCCCGTGCGAGCGCAGGGCGGCCTCGCAGTGGCCGGTGTCGGCGGTGGCCGCCTGTTCGTCCGCGTCGGCCGCGTACAGGCGGACCGGGACGGCCTGTGTCCACTCGCACGTGCTGTCGGCCACCCGCAGGGCCCTGGCCAGGCGGCCGGTCGGGTGGCGCAGCAGGTCGAAGCCGTGGGGGGTGAGCAGGGCGTCGATGGTGTCGGGGGTGCCGGCGAAGAGTTGCGGGCCGGTGTGCGAGCCGTCGGACAGTGCCTCGATCGTGGTGTCGTACGGCGCCCGGAAGACCTCGTCCGGCACGTCGTACAGGTCGTGCAGCCGGTTCCACGCGACCAGGAGGTACGCGGAGTACAGCACGCTCGATTTCGCATCGAGGGAGCCGTCGAGCAGTGCCGGCAGTTCGGCGTGCCGGAAGCCGTAGGCGCCGCTGACCGGTGCGACGGCCCGGAGCCGGAACCAGCGGTCGTCGCCGGCCTGGAGTGTCCGGGCGAGTCCCATCGCCGCCGACGCGCCCTGGGAGAACCCGGTGACCAGTACGTCGTGACGCAGCGTGCGGCCCGTGCCCGGGACGAAGGCGCGGGCCGCGCGAAGCATGTCCAGGAAGGCGGTCGTCTCGGACGGTACGTCCATCCAGGGGTGCGGTCCCGGGCCGGGGCCCGGGCCGAGGTAGTCCGGGGCGACGGTGGCGAACCCGGCGGACGCGTAGGCGAGGGCGGGTGAGGACACGAAGCCCGCTGTGGTCATGACGGAGGGGGCGTCGGCGCGGTAGCTGGTCGTGCCGTGGGCGAACGACACCGTCCGCAGTTCGTGTCCGCCGCCGCGGGGCAGTACCAGCAGCCCGCCGGCGGTGGCCGGCCGGCCTTCGGGGTCCCCGTGGCCACGGTCACGGTCGCGGTCGCGGTCGCGGCGGCCAGGACAGCCAGGACGGCCAGGACGGCCAGGGCGGGTGGGGCGGGTGGGGCTGTGCCGGGGTTCGGGCGGCGGCGGAGCGCGGGCCGTGATGTGCCTGCCCGGCGGGTGGGTTTCATGTCGCCGACGCTACGTACGGTCATCCTGGTGCCGCAGTACGGCCAGCGGGCGTATCCGTCCTGTGGCTGTCCCCACCCGCGGCAGCGCGGGGGCCGGGAACGGGTGCGGCCGGCGGCTCCTGGCGCGGCGGGGGTGGCCCGGCACCGCGGCCGGGGACGGCCGCCGTCCGGGGGGCGCGGCACCGGCGGATCCGGCAGTTCCGAGGGCGCTGCGTGGCCGGTGCCTGGGTTGGCGGCTGCTGTCCGGGCAGCGGTTGCGGTGCCTGGCGGGTGGGGTGGCGGCCGGCCTGCGGAGGGCGGCCGGTTCTGCGCAGGTTGGCGGCGCGTCAACTGGTCGGTGTGCTTGTGCCGTTGTCGGTCTGCTCGGCGGTGTCCGTCGCGGGATCGGCGGCGAGGCGCTCCTCGGCCTGTGCGGGCTCGTTCTCCGCTGTTGCGGTGTGGAGTTCGCCCGTGCCGGGGTCGGCGCCCCCTCCCTGCCACTCGGGCATCGTCCTGCCTCCGTTCGTCGTCTCGGGGACGGTTCATTCCCCGGCAGCGCCATGAGCACTCGCTCCGGGCCGCCCGGCAGCGACCCGACCCGCCCGCGCGAGGCCTGGCGGCCGGCCGGCTCCCCCGGCCGGGCCGGCCGGGGCGCGGTCCCGGGCCTGGCGGCCGGGGTTGTCGCGGTGTGTGGTCAAGGCCGTCCGGGTCACGGGTCCGTACCGGCGGCCGGTGGTGGTGTGGGCGGGGGGCGTGGTGGTGTGGGGCGGTGTCCGGGCAGGTCGGCGGCGGGGTGCGGCGCGGTGTGGCGCGGGGGTGTCCGGGTGTGTGTGTCACAGCACTGTCCTGGGGGTGGTGCGGGTGGAACGGTTCGTCCGGGAGGGCGGTGGTGGTCTTCGGAAACCCGCTCGTGCCGAGGGCCCGGGCACCGCCGTCCGATCCGGAGGAAATCACCGTGCGTGTCCGCAAGTTCGCCGTCGCCGCCCTGGCTGTTGCTGCCGCCTTCTCGCTCACCGCCTGCCGGAGCGGCGAGGAGGCGGGCGGCGCGCAAGGCGCCCCGACCGCCGCTCCGGCCGCGTCCACCGGTGCCTCCCCCAGCGGCGGGCCGGTCTCCGGCGGGCCGGGCGGCCGCAGTACGCCGCCCGCCACCGCGCCGGCCGGGGCCGCCGAGGCCGGGAAGGCCGGCAAGTGCCGGACCGCGGACCTGGCCATCACCGCCGCGGACCGCACCATCACCGGTGACGCCGACAACACCGTCGTGGTCGAGTTGAAGAACCGCGGTGGCAAGGACTGCACGCTGTCCGGATACGCGGGCGTCGATCTGAAGACCTCCGCGGGCACGCTGTCCGCGAAGCGTTCCGGCGAGCCGGTCGTCGCGGGTGTCGTGGCGGCCGGCAAGTCGACCTACTTCGGCATCAGCTACCCGGCCAACACCTCGGGCGGCTCCGGTGTCCGGATCACCGGCCTGGTGGTGACCCCGCCGGACGAGACCCAGTCCGTCACCCTGCCCTGGCCCGGCGCCGCCTCACTGCCCGTCACGGACGGCGGCGGGTCCCCGGTGAAGATCGGACCGATGGGAAGCGCCGGCCAGGGCCAGTAGGGCCGCGGGCGCCCGTTTCCGGGCCCGACGGCGGTCGTCGCGGCGCAGGGGCGGGAAGGCGCGCGGGCGCAGCGGACGGTCCGGCGAACGCCCGGCGGCCCCCCGCGGCGGGCGCAGCGGACGGTCCGGCGGACGCCCGGCGGCGGTCGTCGCGGCGCGGGGGCGGGAAGGCGCGCGGGCGCAGCGGACGGTCCGGCGGGCGCAGCGGACGGTCCGGCGGACGCCCGGCGGCGGTCGTCGCGGCGCAGGGGCGGGAAGGCGCGCGGGCGCAGGTCCGGCGGGCGCCCGGCGGCCCCCCGCGGCGGGGGTGCGGGCCTGGACGGCCGGGACGGAGCGGTGGCCTGACGGCCGTCCAGGAGGCTCGGGCGGGACCAGGCCCGGCGGGCGGGCACCGGGCAGGGCGCGGCGGCGGGCAGGGCGCGGCGGCGGGCAGGGCGCGGCGGCGGGCAGGGCGCGGCGGCGGGGCCCGGCGCGCGGCCTGGGGGGTCGTGCGTCCGGTCCGCTCAGGTGTCGAGGATTCCGGCGTGCCGCATCCGGAGTTCGGAGCGGACGAGTTCGAGGAGGCGCCCTGCCCAGTTGCGGCCGCGGCCGGCGTTGTCGCCCCAGAAGGCGGAGTTCGCGTCGTCGTAGATCAGGGTGGCGTCGTGTGTGGCCAGCAGGATCTCGGCGAGGTCGGGGTGCTGGTCGTACTTGGCGCGGAGCAGGTGTGTCATGACGGCGGTCCGGGCGTCCTCCCAGCCTTCGCGGCGCGGGGCCCGGGTGGCGAGTGCGCGTGCGGCGGCGCCGTTCTTCGCGGCCGCGATGGCGTGCCGGGTCTCGGGTTCGGCGGCCGACAGGGCCCAGTAGGCGTGGGCGGCGGAGGGGTAGTCGGTGTCGGCGACGGTGATCGGGGCGGGGTAGTCGTGGCGCAGGGCGGTCTTGCCCGGGTCGGCCACCGGCTTGCTCGGGTAGGAGTGGTAGAGCTGGAGGGCCGGTGCGTGCGGTGTCGCCGGTCCGTCGGCGGGGACGCTGGTGGCCCGTTCGGCCATCCAGCGGGCCCTCTCCTCGAAGTACGCGAGGGCGCCGTCGTAGTCCTTCTGCGTGACTGCCTGGTCGAACGGCAGGTAGGTCCGGCCGCCGGGTCCTGCCACCAGGACGCGCAGCGGCCAGTCCTTGCGGTCCATGTCGCCCAGCGCGTAGCGGCGCTGCGACTCGGGGACGGCGAGGAAGGCGGCGCGGGCGGCGGCCCGGTTGGTTTCGGTGCGGTCGGCGAGGAAGGTGTCGACGGCGGCCAGGCAGCGGCCGGTGGAGTCGGGCCGGCCGTTCAACTGGTCGATGCTGTCGCGGACTTCGGCGACCAGCAGCTCGGGGGTGATCCAGCTCTCCGGCTCGTTGAACTTCCAGTCCGCCAGATCGTGCGCGGACGCCTCGCCGCCTTCCGGGAAGCTGGTGGCGACCCAGCCGGTGCGGAGCTTCTCCTCGAACTCCTCGAGGGTGGCCAGGCCCCAGCAGTCGACGAGTCCGTCGGCGTAGATGAAGAGGTCGGTGAGGAAGTAGTGGCCGCCGTTGCGGATGAAGGCGTGCCGCCAGGTTCCGGGTATGCGGACGCCGTCCGCTGTGCGATGGGTGATCCGGTTGCCGGTCATCCCGGGATTGTGCCGCAGCGCCGGCCGTGCGGGCGCCGTGTTTTTCCGGGCGGGCCGTGGCTCGCGGTCGTCAGGTCCGGTGTGTCGCGGCGGTGTTGCTGTGGGGGGTGTGGGCGGGACCGTCACGGGCGGGACGGCCACGGGCGGTGCGGCCACGGGCGGTGCGGCCGGTACGGGTCTTCCGCGGGCGGGGAGGGCGGGCCCGGGTGGTACGGGTCTTCCGCGGGCGGGGAGGGCGGGCCCGGGTGGTACGGGTGGGTGCCCGGCCCGGCCGGCGGCCGGGCCGGGCGGGGTCCTTGCCGGACGCCTCGGTGCCCGCGTACCGGACGCCGTCGAGGGTGGCCCGCAGGCTCACGCCCGGGGTGTCCGGCTCCGGGGTGTCCGGCTCCGGGGTGGGGAGGACGCCGTCGGGTGGGGTGGCGGAGATCCGGCGTTCGTCGGTCACGGAGGTGTGGGTGTCGGCGCCGGCGAAGTTCTGGAACGGCCCCGCGCTGCAGCCGTGCGCCTTCCCGTACTGGGCGGGCCGGTCGGTGGGGAGCCGGTACTTCGACGGGTCGGTCCGGGCCCGGAGCGGCCATGTGCGGTGGACGGTGGACCACGTAGTGCCGGTCGTCGAAGTGCGCGGCCTGCGGGGTGATGGCGCCGGCGGCGCCCGGCGAGGGCGCTCCGGATGCTGTCCCGGGCCTTCCCCGCGTCCCGTTCTGGGCCGGTCGTGCCCGGCGAGCGGGCCGTGGCCGTGGCTGTGGCCGTGGCTGTGGCCGTGGCTGTGGCTGTGGCTGTGGTGGAGCCACGCTCCGGTCACGGCCGTGCCGGCCGGCGGCAGGAGGGGCGCCGGCCGCGGCCGGTGTCCCGCGGGCCGTGGGGCGGTCGCCGGTCTGTATCTGTGCCGTCCGTGGCCTCGTGGCCGGTCTTCGTTCCGGCGTCGGTCGCGAGGCTACGGACGGGTGTCCCGGCCGGCCTGAGCGCAGGTACTCGGGTCCGGCCGGGACGGACCGCGGCGCGGCGTGTGACGGGCAGGCGGGCGGGGTCTGCGACGGGAGGGCGGGGCGGGTCTGTGGGGTGTCGGCCGCGGCGGTCACGTCTCATGCCGGTTGCGGGCCGTGTTCGCGGGCGCCGGTGACGCCCGCCCGCCCGCCCGGGCGGTTACGCGTCGGCGCGGTCGTCGTCGCCGGGGGTGGCGGCCCCGTCCGCCGGGGTCGTGGTCCGGCCGGTGCCGGGCGGGGCCGGTTCCAGCGTGGGGCTGCGGTGGCGGGCGTTTCCGGGGCCCGGTGTGACGGTGGGTCGCTCGCGCATGCCCAGGCACAGGACGAGGACGGAACTGCGGCGTGTCTCCACGTACGTGGCCACGAGCGCCGGTTCCGTCTCGCACTCGTGCTCGTCGGCGCCGTGGACCACCTTGAGGACGGTGAACTCGGCATCGGCCGAGCCGCAGTCGACCAGGCTCACGTCGGGCTTGCTCTCGGTCCCCGCGTTGTGTGCGCAGTCGCCCGCCTTGGCGGCGGCCGGGGTGTCACGCGCGAAGTAGGCGGCGCCCAGGAGCGCCGCCACGATCAGCACGAGCATGCCCCCGTACTTCAGGACGCCGGACATCCAGCGGCGGCCCCTGGGCGCGGCGGCCGGTTCGACCGGCTCCGGCCCGACGCCCTGCCTGGACTCGGCTCCGGGCTCGGGCTCGGCTCCGGCCGCCGCCCAGGACTCCGGCGCAGTTCGTGTCCCGAATCCCGGCTCTGCCCCGAACGCGGACCCGGACACGGGCGCGGACCCGAACGCGGGCTCGGACACGGACACGGACTCAGACCCGGCTCCGGGCTCGGACACGGCTCCGGCCGCCGCCCAGGACTCCGGCGCGGTTCGCGTCCCGGATCCCGGCTCTGCCCCGGACGCGGGCTCGGACCCGGCTCCGGGCTCGGGCTCAAACGCGGACTCAGACACGGACACGGACTCAGACCCGGCTCCGGGCTCGGACACGGACTCAGACGCGGGCTCGGACCCGGCTCCGGGCGCGGGCCGGGTTCTGGTCCTGTCCCCCGGCCCGGCGGGTTCGAGGGGGTCGGTGGTGGCGTCGGACATGGGCGGAGTGGTCACGGGGGTTCTCTCATTCGAACAAAGTGGCAGGGCAGGCTACCGTCGTGCCGCCCGGCAGGTTCCGTCCGGGGGTGCGTAGCCGCACGGTGTCCCGAACCACCGTCAAGAGGGCCTCGGTGACGGGTTGTTGAGGCCCGCGGATCACACGGGCGGCCGTCGAGGAACCCGGGCGGTCGGCGCCGTGAACGACAGCGGAGGAGGGTTCCCCGCGGGCCGCGGCCGTGCCGGCACGGCGGGTGGTGCGGACCCGGTGCCGGTGGTGCGCGGGCCGGGCGGCACCGGGAGGTCCGGATCCGCGCCACGCGGGGGCGGGGCATCGCGCCGGTCGGGGCAGGACGTGCCGCGGCGCGAGGTGCTACGGGGGCGAAGGGTCACCGGCGGGGCGAACATCTCCCCTGCTCGGCCTGCTCGCGGCCGAGACTGGTGATCGTGCAGCCGGCGCCGGCCGGACGCCGCCCGTCCCGCCCCACCGGCCGGCCGCGGAGCAGGACAGGGAAGGGGAAGGAGGAGGAGAGGGTTGTCGGAGCGGCGGGTTTCGCCTTGACGCCCAGTCACCATCGCGCCTGACCAGGTGGTGTACCCGGAACCCGGCGATCTCGCGGAGTCGCCGGCCGGGAACCCGCCGCAGGGGCCGCCGTTGAAGCAGTCCGCGAGGGTGAAGCAGTCCGCGAGGGCCCGGCCGATCACCGGGCGCGCCTCGCTGTCGTCCCCGGCGGGGTCCGGGGCGGCGGCCCGCTCGCCGGTGGGGTCGGGGTGGGTGTCGCGGGCCCGGACCGCGTCCGAGCCGCGGATCCCGGACGTCACCGCGCTCCCGGCCGCGCCCGGTGGTGGTGCGCGCGGGGCGCCGGGGGCGGCCGGTGGGGTCAGGGGGTGCGGGGGAAGTGGGCGAGGGGCGGGGTCGGGGTGAAGAAGGTCTTGGCGCGCAGGAGGGCGGGCTCGTCGGTGAGGATCTGGCCGGGGCGTGTGGCGTTGCCGAGCAGGACGCCGCCGAAACGCATGCCCATGTAGGCCGCGGTGTGGTGGAGGGTGAGGACCAGCGGATCGGCCAGTTCCTCCTCGGCGTGTGCCATGGCGGTGACGCCCCACAGGGTGCGGCCGGCCATCTTCGCCCGGAAGCCGGGGTCGGGGGTGCGCAGCCACTTGCTCCAGTAGTCGAGGTAGCGCTTGGTGGGGGCGGAGACGGAGTACCAGTACAGCGGGGAGGCGATCACGATGTCGGTGGCGGCGGTCGTCGCCTCGTAGAGCAGCGTCTCGTCGCTGTCCCCCGCCGGTGGGGTGTCCGTGTCGTGGCGTTCGTCCCGGAAGTCGGGCAGGCGGAGCGCGGCGAGGTCGAGCCAGCGCTGTTCCACGCCGGCCGGGAGCTGGTCCGCGGCCGCCCGGGCGAGCAGTTCGGTGTTGCCGCCCGTGCGGGAGCTGCCGAGCAGGAAGAGGAACGAGCGGTCCATGGCGTGCCTCCGGGGGTGCGGCGGGTCGGTTCCGCCTGTCCAACCCCGGCCGGACGGGGGGCATTTTGGTGACGCGCGGGCCCCGGCCGGCGGGCGGCTCCGTGATCCGCGTGGCGTTCCGCGCCGTCAACAGCGCTCCGGCCTGGGGTAGTTGGCCGCGCACGACTCGGATATGGCGTGGGTGTGGCGTGGACGTAGGCGGCGGGCGGCGGCATTTGTGCGCCCGGCCCGCCGTCGGGCGGTGGACGCGCGGCGCGGGCCTTTCGCTGTTCGCGCGGCCGAGTGCCGGGACGGAGGGCGGGGTCGTCGCCGGGTCCGGTGAGGGTGCCTCGGACGGCAGGGGCGGGCTGCTCGGCCGGCGCAGCGGCGGGGCGGGGC
>NZ_JBIALQ010000004.1:567246-595801 GCF_042873545.1 Kitasatospora sp. NPDC004615 | reverse complement strand
GGCGGGGCGGGTGTGGTGGTAGCGGCGGTTGTCCGGTCGTCGGCCTTGGCGGGGCGAACGAGTGCCGAGCAGTGGACCCGTCTGGCGCGCGGCCGGATGCCGGGACGGAGCGCGGGGTCGTCGCCGGGCCCGGTGAGGGTGCCTCGGACGGCAGGGGCGGGCTGCTCGGCCGGCGCAGCGGCGGGGCGGGGCGGGGCGGGTGTGGTGGTAGCGGCGGTTGTCCGGTCGTCGGCCTTGGCGGGGCGAACGAGTGCCGAGCAGTGGACCCGTCTGGCGCGCGGCCGGGTGCCGGGACGGAGCGCGGGGTCGTCGGTGGTAGCGGCGGTTGTCCGGTCATCGGCCTTGGCGGGGCGGACGGGACGGCGAGCGGGTGCCGAGCAGTGGGCCCGTCTGGCGCGCGGCCTGCGGGTCGGCGGGGTGGTGAGGTCGGGTCAGGCGGCCCCGGCCGGGCGCGCGTTCGGGTGCGGTACCCGGCCCGGCCGTAGGGCTCCCCTGCGGCCAGGCCGGACGCCGGACGTGCCCGGTGCGCGAGCCGGTCCCGGGCGCGGGGACGCGGGGACGCGGGGCCGTGGGGCCGTTCAGGTCAGGGCGGCCGCCAGGCGGTGCGGGAGGGTGTCGTAGGGGTGGCAGTCGACCACGGGCAGGTGGTGGGCGCGGGCCTGGGTGGCGAGCCAGTGGGAGTAGTCGGCGCTGACCTGGGCGCGGAGGGGCTGGGGGCCGTGGTCCGGTTCGCGGCGGGCGTAGTTGGCGCCGATGCGTGCGGGGTCGCCCTCGTGGAGGAAGACGGTGCGCAGGCGTCGGTGGTGGGCGGTGGCCTCGGTGGCGGCGCGTTGGGCGGCGCGGGGGGTGAGGTAGTCGCCCTCGACGATGGCGGGCACGTCCACGCTCAGCCGGTTGCGTACGACGCCGAGTGCGGCGTCGTCCAGGGCGTGGGCGGTGGCGATCTGCAGTTCCAGGAGGCGGTCGGCGCCCAGTTCTTCCGGGTCCGGGTGGGCCGCGAAGTGGTGCAGTGCGGGGTGGGTGGCCGGTGTGGTGGCGCTCTGGAGGGCGGCGACCACGTCGTCGAACTCGACCGTGAACGCGCCGCGGGCGGCGGCGAGGTGAGCGGCGGCGGTGCTCTTGCCGACGCCGGAGGCGCCGCCGATCAGCAGGATGTCCCAGGGGTGGTGGTCGGTGCGCATCCGGTCACGGTAGGGGACGCGGGGAACCGGGACGACAGCCGGGGGCCGGACAGGAAGCGGCCGGGGCAGGGGGCGGGCGGGGCAGGAAGCGGGCCGGGACAGGGGGCGGGCCGGACAGAAGGCGGGCGGGGCAGGAGGCGGGCGGGGCAGGGGCGGCCGGGCGGCGGGTTCAGCGGTGGGCGGCGGCGAGGTCGATCAGGCGGTGTGCCACCGGCGCCGGGATGGCCGGGTTGCCGGCGGCGGCCTCGGCCGTGGCGCGGTCGCGGAGCAGGGCCACGAGGGTGGCCACCGGCAGCCGGGGGTTGCGGATCACCGCCCGGCGCAGCCCGTACGCGGCGGGCGGCGCCGTCCGCTCGTCGGCGGCGGCGGGGTCCGGTTCGGTAGCAACGGGGTCCGGTTCGGTGGCGGCGAGCAGGCGCAGCGCGGTGGCGGGTGACAGGCGGGGGTCGGCGGCGGCGGGGGTGTGGACCAGCGGGTCGGGGTCGGTGGCGAGTCGCTCGACGGTGGCGGGGGTGCAGTCGGGGGCGTGCAGGGCGAGGCGGCGGATCTTCGGGTCGGTGTGGTCGGCGAGGTCGCCGGTCAGGGCGTGGAAGGGGAAGCCGGGGCGGCGCAGCGCCTTGTCGGGGTGGGCCCAGGTGGTGGCGGCCTCGAGCAGCAGGTCGGCGGGTGGGGTGTCGTTGTGGACGGCGAGGGTGGACCGGACGCCGCTGTCGGGGTCGTGGGCGAGGAGGTCGAGGGTGTCGGGCGGGAGGGTGCGGGCGCGGGCGACGGAGCGCCGGATGGCGGTGCTCGCGGAGCGGGCGAGGCGCCGCATGGCGGTGGGGTCGTCGTGCAGGTCCTCGACCCAGCGCAGGTCCCCGTACTTCTGGTCGGGTGGCTGGTCGGCGGAGGCTTGGGCGCGCAGGTGTTCGGGGGTGTCGGGGCGGGCGGCGATCTCGGCGCGGACGTCCGGGTCGAGGTCGCCGGCCAGGGTGGCGAGGAGGTCCGGGCCCAGGTGTGGTTTCTCGGCGAGGCGGCGGCGCAGTTCGGTGTCGGGGTGGTGGGTGAGGCGGCGGGCGAGGTCGGGGTAAAGGGGCCGTTCCCGGACGGCGTCGCGCCGGTCCTCGTCGTCGTCGAGGGTGTCGAACTCGGCCGGGGACAGGGGGCGTTCGTCGTCGTGCCAGGCCGCGGCGGCGTCCCGGACGGTGGGGTCGGGGTCGGTGCGCAGCGCCGCGTGGTGGTGGGTGTCGAGGTGGTCCCAGGCGTGGGCGCACAGCGCGTGGCGCACGTGCGGGTCGGGGTCGGCGGCCAGGGTGGCGGCGACGTGGCCGGGCAGGCCGCGGAAGGACAGGGCGCGCAGGCGGACGCGGGGGTCGGGGTCGGCGGCCCAGGCCGCGAACCGCTCCGCCGGGGGAAGTGGCCCGTTCTGATGGGACCAGCAGCGCAGGGCGGTGCCCTGCCAGCCGGTGCAGTCGGCGTCGAGCAGGCGCTCCCACTGCGCGAGACTCATCCCCCGCTGGTACTGGGCCCACGCGCGGCGGAGGTACCAGTCGGTTCGGGCGACGGCGGCGTCGACGATCTCGGGCGGCTGCGGGTCCAGCGCCATGGACGGTACGTGGCGGGCCAGGCGCAGCCGCACGTCGGTCGAGGGGTGCGCGGTCAGGCCGGACAGCCATGCCCAGGGGATTCCGGCGTTCGCGGCCGCTTCCTCGAGGCCGTCGAACAGGCGCTCCCAGTCGTCACTCCCCCGCTCCCCTCGCATCTCCGCGCTCCCCCGCATATCCCCGCTCCCCTCGCATCTCCGCGCTCCCCCGTGTTCCCCGGTCCGTGCCGCGGTGACGGGCGGCGGCCGTGCCACTGTGGCACAGGACCGCGGAGCGCCGTGGGCGGGGGCGGGGCGGGGCGGGGGCGGGCGCGGCCCTCGGGGCGGCGCGTAGAGTGGCCGCTCGCCCGTGGGAGAAGGGGAGCTCGTCGTGCGTGAGCGTTCCGGCATTCTGTTCGTCACCGACCTCGCGTATCCGGCGCGGGGGCGCCGGTACGGCGACGAGGACGTCTTCCTGACGTCGCGGCTGCGTGAGGAGTTCGACCTGGCGCTGTGTCACCCGCGCGACGCGGTGGCGCTGATGGACGCCTTCGACGCGGTCGTGATCCGCAACAGCGGGCCGGTGCTGCACTACCGGGAACAGTTCGACGAGTTCCGGCGGCAGGCGGGCGCGCGCGGCACCCGCGTCTACAACCCGCTGACGGGCCGCGGCGACATGGCCGGCAAGAACTACCTCCTCGACCTGACGGCGGCCGGGTATCCGGTCATCCCCACCGTCGGCCACCCCCGCGACGCCGGCCTGCTGCCCCGCTCCGGCCGGTACGTGGTCAAGCCCGCCACCGGCGCGGACTCGATCGGCCTGTCCGTCGTGGACCGCGCGGACCTGGCCGGCCTGGACGGGGACGGCCTGCTCGTCCAGCCGCTCGTCGACTTCCGCTACGAGGTGTCGTTCTACTTCGTCGACAACGCCTTCCAGTACGCCCTCCACGCCCCCGACCCGTCCCGCCGCTGGGAGTTGACGCCCTACCCGCCCACACCGGCCGACCTGGCCTTCGCCCGCCGGTTCATCGACTGGAACACCCTCGACCACGGCATCCAGCGGGTCGACGCCTGCCGCACCACCGACGGGGACCTGCTCCTGGTCGAACTGGAAGACCTCAACCCGTACCTGTCACTGGACACCGTCCCGCCACGGCGGCGCGACGCGTTCGTCACCGCGATGGCCGCCTCGATCCGCCGCATGCTACACGGCTGACGACCCCACCAACGGCAGACGGCAACCGCGATGGCGGCCTCGATCCGCCGCATGCTGCACGGCTGACGGCCCCACCGACGGCAGAAGGCAGGGGGCAGGGGGCAGGGGGCCCGCCGCTCCCCACGTTCGCCCCCGAATCCCTCTCAGTAGATATCTCGTGTCCTTCCCGACGGACAGCCGATCTCCCCCGGGCGGTATGACCTACCGTCACCCCCTCGGGTCCGGCCATGCCCTCCGGCATCGACGCGGAGGAACCTGACCGGCCAAGAACATCGGAGGAACCCTCTGCCGACGAAGCACGCGACACCGGGCCGACGAGGAACCCCCCGAACGCGGACAGCGTCACCATGACTGGCGCAGGACGGACAGCAAGGACAATGGATGAAGCGGTTCACGAGAAGCCTGACAGGGCAATTCACCACCGCGGCGACCGCGTGTGTGGCACTCTTCGCCCTGCTGTGGACGCTCGGGGGCTGGGTGCTGGGTGAGCTCGTCGACGGAATGCCTCCCCTCCAGAAGTAGCCCGCCTCCAGGGCACTGGCCGGGCTCTCGGGGCCCGCGCTCCCGTGCGAGTGGGACGACGCCCTTGCCGGCGGTGGCCTGAGCGAGGCGAAGGCTGGTGCCCTCGGTCAGCACGATGTGCGCGTGGTGCAGGAGCCGGTCGACGGCTGCTGTCGCCGGCGTCCTGGGCGTGATCGAATCGAATCCCGACGGATGAAGGTTGCCGGTCACCACCACCGGGCGACGCTCGTAGGCCGCGTCGATCACACGGTAGAACGCGTCGGCGGCGGCCTGTCCGCAGGGAAGCAAGCAGCACCCGCCGGGACGCCGAGCCACCACGCGGCACGGCGGAAACCCTGCCCGGCGGGCGGGGCGGCGAGCGGCGGGCGGCGAGCGGGCGCGGAAAAGACCGGGTCCCGGCGTGGCGACGAGTTCCGCGGCCCCGCCCGGTCTACATCTCGACCGGAACGACCACCACCCCCCTCTTCCCGGGAGCACAGACATGGGCCTGATCCACATCGAACTGTTCGCGACCCTCGACCTCGTCGGGCAAGCGCCCGGCGGACCCGACGAGGACCCGGCCGGATTCCCCTTCGGCGGATGGCAGGTACCGCTGCTGGACGAGTACACCGGCACGCAGATCGGCACCGCGTACGAGGACACGGACGCGCTACTGCTCGGCCGGCGCACCTACGACCTCTTCGCCGCGTACTGGCCGCGTCAGAAGGACGGACGGATCGCGGAACTGTTCAACAGCGTCCCGAAGTACGTCGCCTCACGCCACACACCCGACCTCCCCTGGAAAGGCTCCACACTGCTCGGACCGGACCTGGCCAACGCCGTACACGAAATCCGGGAACGCCACGAACACGTGAAAGTCGTGGGAAGTCTCGACCTGGTACAAAGCCTGCTACGGGAACGGCTCTACGACCGCCTCGACCTGTGGCTCTACCCCATCACCCTCGGCACCGGCAAAAAAATCTTCGACCACGGCACCGTACCGACCAACCTCACCCTCCTGAAGCCACCGGTAGCTGGCCCCACCGGCACCGTGTTCCTCCGCTACAAAACCGCCACCGGCACACCCACCACCGGCGACATGAACACACCCCACCACCACAACCACCACCACAACCACGACCACGACCACGACAGGTGACCACGACCACGACCACGACCACGACAGATGACCACGACAGGTGACCACGACCGCAACGGCGACCGCGACCGCGACAGGTGACCGGGATGGGCACCACCCACATCAACGGCATCGACCTCGGCGTCGAATAGTGACTTTGCATGGCAGTTGGCCACTTTTCAGACTAGTTAGCCAGAGTTTTCGGGCTAGTACTCCAGTCATACTTCTTGATCTGGTTCGATGGCCCACGGGGTCTACTGGCCTCAGCCGAGTCGCGGAGGTGCGCGGATGGACGAGCGCACGGTCATGTTGAACGAACTCGCGCAGGGGCTGCGCCCGCTCGAGCAGGGTGTCGAGTGGTTCAAAGCCCTTCCCTCCGAGGACCAGTTCGAGGTCCTGCGGGATCTGGGCGGACACTGCGTTCAGGCGCGCGCGACGGTGGAGGACGGGCCCGAGAGCGTGCGACTCGCCGGTATCCGGCCGACGCACACCCCGGCGGTGCTGATCACACGTGGGCAGTTGGCCGGGCAGCTGACAAAGATCATCAATCTGCCGCAGCACGAGCGGGTGAAGGCGTTTCGGCTGCTGGTCGCCCTGCTGGGGGTCGCTGACAAGCGCCGCCGGGAGCGGTTCTGCGCCGACGGATGCACCCATGCCTGGCACCAATTGGCGGCAGGGGCGGATACGGAAGCGGCCACCACGTGATCATCGGAGGTTGTGTGGACTTCTGAAGATGGTGCGATGGCCGCGGGCCATAGCGTAGACCCTGCCCGCTGACGGGCGATGTTCGACCAGGCCATGGCCCGCATCGCGGGCCGTTTCCGACGAGTGGAACCGAGGGCGACGGCACGGGCATCCGTCCTCGGACCGCTGCCCGGTGTCGAACGCAAGAACTGCTGGCAGCTGGCCGAGGAAGCCGGCCATGCCCGCCCCGGCGCGATGCAGCGGCTGCTGCGAAGCGCACGCTGGGACGCTGACGAGGTGCGCGACGAGGGTCCGTTCCTACGTGCTGGACCACCTCGGCGGTGACGGGGTGTTGGTCGTGGACGAGACGGGGTTCCTGAAAAAGGGCCTCCGTTCGGCGGGCGTGCAGCGGCAGTACACCGGCACTGCCGGGCGGATCGAAAATGCCCAGGTCGGGGTGTTTCTTGCGTACACGCCGTCGCGGGGAAGGGCCCTGATCGACCGCCGGCTCTACCTCCCCGAACACACCTGGTACCGGGATCCCGAGCGCCGGTCGGGCTCCGGCGTTCCCGAGCAGGTCGAGTTCGCCACCAAGCCCTGCCCGGCCCTGCAGATGATCGAAGCGGCCCTCGACGCCGGGTGCGCCTCCTCCGGGGTGACCGGGGACGAGGTCTACGGCCAGGACCCCCAGCTCCGCTCCGCCTTGGAGGCACGCGGGATCGGCTACATCCTGGCGGCCGCCTGCACCACCAGGGTGCGGATCAACCAGGACCGCACGATGGCGCGGGCCGACGCCGTGGCCGCCACCCTGCCCCAGGATGCCTGGCACCGGCAGAGCGCCGGCGCCGGAACGAAGGGCCCGCGCCACTACGGCTGGGCGTGGGTGCAGATCGGCGCCGACAGGAACCGGTGCCTGCTGATCCGCCGCAACCCCGCAACCAGCGAACTCGCCTTCCTGTGCTGGTCACCGGGCGAGGCGGCCCTGTCCACGCTGGCGCGCGTCGCTCGGATCAGGTGGTGCATCGAGGAGTGCTTCCAAGCCGCGAAAGGTCAGGTCGACCTGGACCACTACCAGGTCCGTCACTGGACATCCCGGCACCGCCACATCACCCCGGCCATGCTCGCGCTGGCCTTCCTCGCCCCCGTCGCTGTCAGAACGAAGCCCAACCGAAGTACCCACCCGAACCTTCCTGCCCGCAGCAGTGACCCAATCGACCTGACCATCCCAGAGATACGCCGCCTCAACGCCAGGACCACGGCCCGACCACCCCGCAGTGCCGGCTCCGCCGGAACAGTCCGGCTCACCGGCCGCCCCACGCAAAGCCGGACACCGCCGCCTTGCCGGCGCCACCTGGCCCCTGGCCCCGCACATGTCCGAACGCCCCGTCGAGAACATCCCCACCCCACCCGACGAACAGACCACCCCCGCCCCGGACACCGAAGCGCCCACGCCGACCGTCCCGAGCCCGACCGTCCCGCCGCGGGCCGTCCCCGGCCGGCGAGAACTCCTGGAGAAACGGATCCAGGAACCGCTGGACGCACACCCGCCCTCCGCCCCCACACGACGCGGGACCGCCCCCGGAGCCCGAAAGCCCCGGAGGCGGTCCCCCGCGCCTTCACCGAACGAGCGGCGAGGTGGTGGGTGTTACTACCCCACGAACCGGTCCGCGTCCGAACGACGACGCGCCCGGTACAGCAGCACACCGCCCAGCGTGAGCAGCCCGCCACCGGCCAGACCCGCAGCCGCGAGACCCGCGGGCGAACCCGTGTCCGGCAGATGACCCCCGCCACCGGCGTGCGGCGGCTTCGAAGGACCACGGGGCGGCTTCACGCAGCCCTCGCCCTTCTCCTTCTCCGGGCACTCCGACACCGTCACGCACAGCGACACCGGCCGGCTCTCCACCAGGTGTCCCTGCGGGTCGCGGGCCGAAGCCGTCGCGACGTTCGTGACGTGACCGGCCTTCGCGTCCTCGCCGGTCACCACATACGTGCCGTGGCAGGTCGTGCTCGCACCCGGCTCCAGCGTGGCCGACTCGCACACCACCGGGGACACCCGGTCGTCACTGACCGAGACGTCCGTCAGCACCGTCGACCCGGTGTTCGTCACCGTGTACGCGTAGGTGATGGTGTCACCCACCTTCGCGGACCCCGACACGTCGGACTCCTTCACGACCGACAGCGACGACGCGCCCGGGACGGTCTCCACCGTCGCCTCACCCGGCGGACTCACCACCGGATGCCCCTCCGGATCCGTACCGTTCGCGGTCGCCGTGTTCGTCACACGACCGGCCTGAACATCCTCCTCGGTAATCGTGTACGAGCCGTGACACACCGTGCCCTGACCCGGGTTCAGCGTGGTCGCCTCACACGTCACCGCGGCGACACGGTCGTCCGAGACAGTGACACCGTGCACGGGCACAGCACCCGTGTTGGTCACGGTGTACGTGTAGGTGACGGTGTCACCCACGCGGAACGGACCCGCCGCGTCGGCCTTCTTCACGAGGGACAACCGGGCCTCGCCCACCACCGGAACCGTCGCCTCACCCGGCGGAGACTTCACCGAGTCACCACTGGGGTCGATGCCACTCGCATGCGCCACATTCATCACATGACCCGCCGCCGCATCCGCCGCGGTGATCACGTAACTGCCGTGACACAACGTGCTCTGCCCGGGGTTCAGGGTGGTGGTGTTGCAGGTCACCGACGCGATGTGGTCATCCGCGACGGTGATGTTGTGGACGACGGCCGTACCGGTGTTCGTGACGGTGTACGTGTAGTGCACCGTGTCACCCACATGGAACGGACCAGCGGAATCCGCCGTCTTCTCAATGGACAGCGACGCCACACCCACCACCGGAACAGTCGCCTCGTCAGGCGGGCTCTGCACCGGCTCACCCTCCGGATCCGTACCGTTCGCGTGAGCCGTGTTCGTCACGTGACCGGCCTGCACATCCGCAGCGGTGATGACGTAACTGCCGTGACACAACGTGCTCTGCCCGGGGTTCAGCGTCGTCGCGTTGCAGGTGACCGAGGCGACGTGGTCATCCGCGACGGTGATGTTGTGGATGACGGCCGTGCCGGTGTTCGTCACGGTGTACGTGTAGTGGACGGTGTCACCAACATGGAACGGACCCGCACCGTCCGCCACCTTCTCGATCGACAGCCGGGCCTCGCCCACGACCGGGACAGTGGCCTCGTCAGGCGCACTCTGCACCGGCTCACCCTCGGGGTCGGTGCCGTTCGCGTGCGCCGTGTTGGTCACGTGACCGGCCTGGACATCCGCAGCGGTGATGACGTAACTGCCGTGGCAGAGCGTGCTCTGCCCGGGGTTCAGCGTCGTCGCGTTGCACGTGACCGAGGCGACGTGGTCATCCGACACGGTCACGTTGTGGATGACGGCCGTGCCGGTGTTGGTGACGGTGTACGTGTAGTTGACGGTGTCACCAACATGGAACGGACCCGCACTGTCCGCCGTCTTCTCGATCGACAGCCGGGCCTCACCCACCACCGGCAGCACCACCTGATCCGGCGGACTCAGCACCGTCTCGCCCTGCGGGTTCGTAGCCGCGGCTTCGGCTCTGTTGGTGAGGTGGCCGAGGGCGAGGTCTGCGGCGGTAACCACGTAGGTGGCGTGGCACAGCGTGCTCTGGCCCGGGTTCAGTGTCGTCGCGTCGCACGTCACCGAGGTGGCGTGGTCGTCGGCGACCAGGAGGTCGTCGAGCACTGTCTGGCCGGTGTTCGTCACGGTGTACGTGTAGCCGACGGTGTCACCGACGTGGACGGGGCCTGCGGTGTCTGCCTGCTTGCTCAGGGCGAGGGAGGACGGGCCGATGACTGTGACGGTGGCTTCTGTCTCGGGGGAGGTGATTGGCTCGCCGTTGGATGTGCCGTGTGCTGTCGCGTGGTTGGTGGAGTGGCCGGCTGCGGCGTCGGCTGCGGTGATCACGTAGGTGCCGTGGCATTCTGTGCTGTCACCGGGGCTGCCGCGGGGGGCCAGGGTGGTGGTGTCGCAGGTGATGTTGGTGATCTTGTCGTCGGTCACCGAGAGGTTCGTCACCTCGGTGCCGCCGGTGTTGCTCACCACGTAGGTATAGGGGACGGTGTCGCCCACGTTGAAGGGCTCGGGGGCGTCCACGTGCTTGACGATCTCGATGCCCGGCGGGGCCACCACGGGGATGTCCTCGGTGGATGGTGGCGATGTCACGGGGTCGCCGTCTGCGGTGCCGGTGGCTTGGGCGGTGTTGACGACGTGGCCTGCGGCGACGTCTTCCGCGGTGACCAGGTAGGTCGCTTTGCAGGTGACTGTCTCGCCCGGTTCCAGCACGGTCACGGGGCAGTTGATCGGGCCGACCTTCGGGTCGTTGACGGCCAGGTTGTTGATCGGGATGGTCCCGGAGTTGGTGACGACGAAGTCGTACGGGATCGTGCTGCCGATCGTGAGGTCGGCGGGCAGGGGCTGGTGGGCCTGCTTGACGAGGTTGAGTTCGGGCAGTGGCTGGTCGGTGCCGATCACCACGTTGCGGATGAGGTGCACGTCCGTGAACAGGCCCGTGGAGCCGGCGAAGCCGAACTTGTAGGTCGGGGGGACGGGTTGCGGCGCGGGGGTGCTCAGCACCTGGTGCGGGCCTGTGCCGTCGTTGAAGTCGACGCTGATGGTCAGGACCGGGTTCGGCGCCGGGGTCATGTGGACGTTGACCCGGCGGCGGGACGGCTCCAGCAGTGCCTGGGCCTGGGCCGGCGTCACGCCCGGCGGCAGGGCGGTCAGCGGGCCCTGCAGGGTGCCCGGCAGGGTGGACGGCCACGGGCCGCTGGTGGTGAAGTTGCTGGTCGTCGCGGTCAGGAAGCAGTAGCCCTCGACGCCGTCGCCGGGCCCGCGGACGGTGACCATGTTGGGTCCGGGCGCCGGGACGTGGAAGCCCGTTCCGGCCGGGGAACGCTGGCCGGGCGGGCAACCGTTGCCGCGGTGTTCCCAGTCGCCGAAGTAGTTGCCAAGGACGTCGAGTCCGACGCCCAGGTAGCCGCCGTTGACGCCGGGCAGGAAGGTCAGGTTCGGGTTGTCGTCGGGCAGCTTCTGCGCGTAGCCGAGGCTGCCGCCGAACGCGCCGGGGTGATCGAGCGAGACATCGCCGTTGACCAGGAAGAACGAGATGCCGTCGGCCGGGGTGGCGGGTGTGGTGCTGCCGTACTGCCACTGGTCGAAGCTCACGTCCAGACCGGCGTTGGCCGGCAGCGCCTGCTCGAAGAGCACCGCGCCGTTCTGGTCGTTGCTGGAGTCGGTGATCCGCAGGTAGCCGAACGGGGAGCCGTCCAGCGGCGGCACCGGGCCGACCTGCGGGAGCGGGCAGCCGCCCAGCGGGCGGTCGTCCGGCCCGAGGGGCGAGGTCGGAGCACCCGTCAGACACGCCGAGCCGACGGCGACGAACCTCGGGTCCGCGGTCGCGCCGGTGAAGTCCTCCTGCAGGAGGGGCGAACCGGTGGCTCGGACACGCTCCGGCATGGCCACCGCTCGGGGGTGTTCAGGGGCGGCGGCCTCGGCGCCCCACGAGGCGACCAGGCCGGTACCGACCAGGCCGAGGGTGGCTGCGGCGCTGATGAAGCGGGCCGTTCGGGATTTGAGCCGCCACGGTCCGCGGAAATATCTCGTCATGCCCTTGACTATGTGCAGCTAATACCAAGTGTTATCAATTATTACTATCAGTGGACCTGCCGAATCGCTCGGATGCCCGAACGCGGAATGCCAACCCGGCATCAGCACTGCCGCGATCATGGGGGCCTGATGAGAACTCAGGAGCGCGACGACCGGACACTCTCGAACGGGCCAGGCGGCGAGGTACGCATGCCGCCGACGACGCCCGGGATCGGGATCGCCGGACGGGCGCCTCGATGGTCCCGCCGCGCGAGCAGTACCGCTCCCGGAATCGGCCCGCCACTCGCGCCGAACACCGTTCCGCGCGCGGAGGACGCCCGCAGGGTTCGACCACTGCGGCACCCTGGCACCCGTGAGCGCCGCGCTGCGCCATCTGTCGTGCAATGAAAGTGATCTGACGATCAGTCAGATGAATCGCGCCCTGCGCTTCCCGGGCGACCACCCAGGGGTGAACCTTCGAACCGCCCCTCCCCCGCAGGCGCAAGGGGTTCTGAGGATCCGTCAGGACCAGACGGACGCACGGCCCTTTTGCGGGCCTCCGGATCCCGTGGCGTTCTGGAATCGGCAGGGCCGACACCGTGCCCCGCCACCGATCAACTTCTCGGAGGAGATTCTCATGCGTGCTCTCAAGCGTGTTCTGGCCGTCAGCGCCCTCGCCGCCCCCCTCGTCCTCGGCTGCGCCGGACTCGCCTCTGCCCACGGCCACGAAGGCCACGAGGGCGCGGAGTTCAACCAGGGTCAGTTCATCGCCAACGAGGAGGGGGCCGGCGAGGCCAACGTCCACTCCGAGGTCGACCCGTGCGGCGTCGAGCACTCCAAGGGCTGGGTCTTCGCCGGTGACGAAGGCGTCGAGGGCTCGCACACCGAGTCTGGTGCCCACTTCTGAGGGCTGACCTCAGCATTCGCATTCAGGTGCCCGGCGGGAATCCCACCCGCCGGGCACCGGCGTGTCCGGGGCGGCGGGCCCGACGGCACGCCCGACGGCACGCCGGTCGGGAGGGCGGGCTCAGTGCTCGTCGAAGCGGTGCCCGGCCCGGTAGCCGGCGGGGACGCCGTCGGCGATGATCACGTCGGCCGTCATGTGGCGGGTGCGCAGGGGCAGGATGTCCTGGTAGGCGGGTGAGGTGTACCAGGCGTGGGCCTGCTGGTGGTCGGGGAACTCGATCATGATCAGGCCCTGCCGGCCCCAACTGCCCTCGATGGTCTCGAACTTGCCGCGGTGGACGAGGAAGCGTCCGCCGAACGCGTCGAGGGTGGCGTCGATGCGCCGCAGGTATTCGACGGTATCGGGGCAGACCTCGACGGAGTGGACCTGGGCCAGGGCGTAGGCGGGCATCGTGGTGCTCCCATGCAGTCGGGGCGGCTGACCTCGGTGACGCTACGCAGCGGCGGGGCGGGGCGAATCCGTCATGAATCAGTCGGCCGGTGCCGCCGCACGCCCGCCCGGCCGTCGGACAGCCGGGCGGGGCAGGTGGCGGGTCAGGCGTTCCACTCGCGGGCGAGGATGGCGTAGACGTATTCGGTGCCCCAGCGGTCGCCGTCGAGGTCGCTGTCGATCAGGTGGGCCTCGCGGCGCATGCCGAGGCGTTCGCAGACTCGGACGGAGGGGGTGTTGAGGGCGTCGAGCCGGGCGAAGAGGCGGTGAACTCCCAGGGATTCGAAGGCTGTTGTGGTGAGGGCGCGGGCTGCTTCGGTGGCGTAGCCCTGGCCGGCGTACTGCGGGTTGAAGACCCAGCCGATCTCGGCCTGGCGGGCGCGGGCGTTGGTGAGGGTGACGACGACCTCGCCGACGACGCCCGGCTGGTCGGCCCGGCAGACGGCCCACAGGAGGCCGTCGTTGTCGGCGCTCCAGCCGGCGTGGACGCCGCGGGTGGCGATGGAGGCCTCGTTGCCCTCGCGGGTGAGTGCCGGGCGGTAGAGGTAGCGGACGACCTCGGGCAGGCACTGGTACGCGTAGCGGTCGTCGGCGTCGGCGGCGGTGAACGGGCGCAGGATCAGCCGCTCGGTGGTGATGGTGGCCGGGATGGCGGCCTGGAGGTGCTGTGCGGCCTCGGTCATGGGTCCCCCTGGTGGTGTCGTGCGGTTCGGCGCACGGTGGCAGGTGGTGCCACCGTGGCGTCCGCACACCATAGTTGACGGTTGGGCGGCAGATTTCGAAGGCCGGGGCGGCCTCGCCGGCGGGGCCGGGTGGTCAGGCGCGGAGGCGGAGCGGGGTCAGGTGTTCGGGGCGGATCAGGCGGGTCTGGGGGGAGAGTTCGCGGGTCTGGTTGATGAGGCCGTCCAGGTCCATCCCGGTGTCGTGGACGGCCGGCTCGGTGAGCGGGGTCTCGAAGGAGTCCCAGTGCACGGGGATCACCGTGCGGGGGTGGTCGAGGGCCTTGAGGAGCCGCGGTACGTAGCGGTGGACGCTGTGGGCGTTGGTCTCCGCCGACAGCATGGCGATGTCCGGCTTCAGCCCGGCGTAGTGCTGTTCGGAGAAGTCGGCGGCGCCGGTCAGCAGGGCGGACGGGCCGTCACCGAGGCGGACCTGGAAGGCGAGGGTGTCGCCCTCCGGGAGGTCGCCGATGGTCCGCGGGGCGGTGGCGGGCGGGCCGGTGAGGGTGCCGGGCACCCAGTACTGGTGCTTGGCGTTGCGGCTGTGCAGGCTGGCGACCACCTGGACGGTGAACCCGCCGAAGTCGAGGTACTCGCCGCCCTTCACCACGATCAGCTGCTCCGGTTTCACCCCCATCGCGCGGAGCAGGTGGCAGGTGGTGGCCGTCCCGACCACCTGCACGCCGTGGTGCTTGGCGATGTACGGGACGTCGTTGAAGTGGTCCCAGTGGCAGTGGCTGACCAGGACCAGGTCCGGCTTGCCGATGTGCTGGTCGATCAGGTCGGGGGCGACGGTCAGTTTCGTCTTCGGGTCGAAGTCGTTCGTCGGGTACCGCGTGATGTACGGGTCGAACAGGACGGTCTTCCCGTTGCCCTCGATCCGCCATCCGCTGTTGCCGAGCCACCGGTAGACGGTCTCGCCGCCGGTCGGTGCCGGTTCGTCCGTCTCGGCCGCGGCCGCGACTCCGGCGCTCGCGCCGACCGCGGCGCCTGCTCCGACTCCGGCCACCGGCAGGAGGGCCGCTCCCGCGACCGCCGTGCGCAGCAGACCCCGTCGTCCTACTACCGTGTTGTCATTCATGCGTGGGCAGACGATCACATCAGACCGCCTGGTTCCAGCTTTTGACGGATCGTCACTCACGTACTTCCGCGCACCGCCGGAGAGCGGGATCCTCGTTCGGAAGGTTCGGAAGGTTCGGGTGGGGCGGTGGCGGCGGATCGCGGTCCGGCCGGCACTGCCGCGCGCTAGGGTGTCCCCGCTGCGTTCGGGGGCGAACGGGGCGAAACGGGGAGGACTTGTATGGGTGAGGACCGGGCCAGCGAGCTGATCGTGCCGGACGGGCCGGGCGAGTCGGTCGTCGAGGGGTTTGTGCCGCCGCGGCCGCCGGGGTACCGGCCGTATCCGCGGATGTCCCGGGAGCAGTGCGCGGAGGCGGTGCGGCGCGGGGGCTGGCTGTTCAAGGCCGACGAGGGCCACGACCCGGACGGGCGGGTGCCGGTGGGGGTCGTGGAGGGGGCCTGGCAGGTGGACGGCGACGGTTTCCCGTTGCGGTTCTGGCCGAACCCGCGGTACGGCGCGCCGGAGCCGGAGCAGCCCGTCGTGGACGGCGCGGCGCCGCTGCCGCCGTTGCACGCCGGGCGGCGCCCGGCCGGGCGGGCGCTGCTGGGATGGCTGGAGGACCCGCAGGCGCCGCGGCTGTGCCGGGTCGCCGGGTCGGGCGGCAGTGGCCGCAGTCACCTGCTGCACTGGCTGGTCGCCGCGTGCCCGCCGGACCATGCGCACTCCGGTCGGCGGGTCGAAGTGGCGCTGTCCGCCGCCGAGTTGACCGTGGACCTGTTCGTGTGGCGGCTCGCCGGGCTGCTGGGTGTGTCGGCGGCCGGACCGGAGGAGCTGGTCGCGGCGTTGATCGACGGGGTGCCGCGCGTCCTGGTGGTGACCGACCTCGACCGGGCGGGCTCCGGTCTGCTGCCGGATGCCGCGCGGCGCATCGCGGCCGAGGTGTTGCGGCCCTTGCTGCGGGTGCCGTGGCTGCGGATCGTGGTGGAGTGCGCCTCCGACACGCCGGCGGCGGCCGCGCTGGACGTGCCGGCCGCCGTGCTCGACCTGGACCAGCCGCAGTGGACGGACCTGGAGGCGTTCACCCGGTGGGCGACATCCCTGACCGGACGCCAACTCCCGGCGGAGGTCTACCCGTCGCCCGCGCTGGCGCTGCTGGCCGCCCGCACCGGGGACGGGGTACTGCTCGACGCGGGCGCCCCGCTCGCGCGGCGGGCCGAGACGCTGGCCGAGACGTGGTGGGAGTCGCTGCCCGAACTCGTCCGGGCTCCGGTGGTGGCGCTGGCCTCGGTCCGGGGCGCTCTCGACGAGGAGCTGTGGGGCGAACTGCCCGGCAGCCTCGGCCCGTTCGCGGTGGAGCAGGCCGTCGAGCTGCTGTTGCCCGCCGACCACGAGGGGCGCTACCGGGTCTGGCCGGTCTCCTTCGCCGAGCGCCTCGCCCGGACCGGACTCGACCACCTGTCGATCCGCCAGAACCTCCTGCCGGAGGAGCAGCCCGGCCCGAAGGACGCCGACCGGCTGGATCTGGTGCTGCGGCACGCCGTCCGGACGTCGGCCCCGGTCGACGACCTGCTGGCGGACCCGGCGTTCCTGGTGCACGCCGATCCGCTGGCGGTCGGCCTCGCGGTGGAGCACGGGGTGGCGCTGCGGGCCGCGAACGGTGCGGAGTCGGGGGACGGCGGCGCCGTGCACCGGGCGTGGTGGCCGGCCGGGCCGCGGGTCATCGCCGCCGCGGACCCGGGCGAGCGCGCGTCCGCGCTGCACTGCTGGACGGCCGGTGAGGGCGGCGACCTGTCGGAGCGGTTCGCGCAGCTCGCCGGGCAGGGCTGGCGGGCCGGCTGGGCGTTCGCGCGCCGGACCGACCCGGTGTACCTGATCGCGCGGCACAACGCCCCGTCGCACGAGGGGCAGCTCGCGGTCGCCGTCGGCTGGGACATCGGGGCGATCGACCCTGCCACCGGTCGGCCCTCGGGCGGCTCGCCGCTCCGGCTGACGGACCGTTCCACCGTCGCCCTGGCCACCGGCCACGACGGCAGCACGTACGCACTGCGGCACAGTGGCGCCGTCGAGGAGATCCGTCCCTCCGAGCTGTCCGGCCCGTCCGGCGGCGGGATGCGGCGGCTGCTGGCCTCGGTGGACGCCGGGGCGACCGCGATCGCCGCGCGGGGCGGCGAGCAGCGCGCCGTGGCGGCCGGGGACGCGGCGGGAGGCGTGCACCTGCTGGAGGACCGGGACGGGACGGAGGCGGTGCGCAGTGACGCTCCGCTCCACGACGGGCCGGTGACCGCGCTCGATCTCGCCCACCACGGCGGGCACCACCTGCTGATCACCGGCGGCGCCGACGGCCGGGTGCAGGCGTGGATGCCGGGCCGCGGCCCGCTCTCCCCGCCGCTCCCGGCCCGGGACGTCCCCGTCACCGCGGTCGCCGTCGCCACCACGCCGGGCGGCCTGATGTGCGCGGCCGGGTGGGCGGACGGCCAGGTCCGCGTGGTGCTGGCGGGCGCCGAGCGGGTCACGCATGATCTGGCGATCGGCGCGGCTGCGGTCGGGCTGGTGATCACCGACGGGGGCCGCGTGTGCGTGGCCACTGCGGCGGGTGTCCTCGGGATCGACCTGGCGGGAGCGGCGCGGGCCTGAGGGTTCGGCGGGTGAGGACGCGGGCGGCGCCGAGTGGAGGTGGCGCCCGCGATCCCGCCGCGCCGGGGCCTGTCGGGTGCGGGTGCGGACGACGGGCAGGCGTGGTGGGCTGCGCCGAACCGGCCGCCCGCGACCAGGCGTTCGGCGGGGGCGGAGGGTCAGGTCGCTGACGGTGGCGTCGTGGGGGTGGTCGGTGCTACCCGTCGGTGCTACCCGGGCGGGGTGTCCTGGAAGACCGGCAACCGGCCAACTGGGGCCTTTCCTGGGCGTGTTGTCCGAGGTGGGGCGCGCGGTGACGCTCCCACGCCGGGCGTGCGCGGCGGTGCGGGCACGCCTTCGACGGTTGCGGCGCGCCGGTCGGGTACCGGACAGCGGGTGCCGGGTCGGGGCCCGTTCGGCGGGCGTGTGCGCTCCGACGTTGTGCCGAGGTGCGACCGGGGCGCGGTCGCACTGGCGCGTGCGACGGGGGGACGGGCCCCGGCCCGGTATCGCCGCTGGCGGGACGGTGCCGCGGGCGGGAGCGGGCTCGCGGTTGCGGCGGCGTCCGGCATGGGAAAGCGCAGGTAAAGGGAGGGTTCGGGGGCAGGTGGGCGGGCCGGTGGCATGCGCCCGCGGGATCCGGCCAACCCTCGCCGGGGCTCTTTCGACGCTCGCACCCGTCCTTGCAGACTCTCGGTGACGGTCGGCCGGACGTCCCCCGCGTCGTCGGAAGCCGCGTCACACTCCCCCGCGAGGCACCATGGAGCGATCCGATGGACATGCGCTACGAGGCGTACACCTACGCCGATCCGGTCTTCTACGACTCCCCGGTCCAGTGGGCGGCCCGCGACGAGTTCCCGGCGGCTGCCGGGGCCGCGCCGGACGGCTGGGTGCGCGGCCTGCGCGAGGCGTGGGTGGGCTACCGGCCGGGCGCGGTGCCGTTGCCGGAGCAGGGGTGGAGGATCCACGTGTCGGCCTGCCCGGAGAACGCGCCGCGGATCCTGGACGTGGTGCGGGCGTACTGCTTCGGGCACGGGGTGGCGTTCGAATTCCTGCGCAGCCCGGCGTTGGTGCGGCTGCAGAACGCCGAGTACGCCCCGCGCGACGCCAGTGGGACGTTCATAACGCTGTACCCGGCGGACGACGCACAGTTGGAGCGATGTCTCGGCGGGCTGGACGAGGCCCTGGCGGGGGCGCCCGGCCCGGGCATCCCGGGCGGTCTGCGGTGGCGGCGCGGTCCGTTGTACCTGCGCTACGGGGCGTTCGCCGAGCAGTGGTGCCGTACCGGGGGGGGCGAGGCGGTGGCGGCGCTGCGCGAGCCGTCGGGCGTGCTGCGTCCGGAGGTGCGGCGGGCGGCGTTCGACCTGCCGGGGTGGGCGCCGGTGCCGGCGGTGCTGGCCGGGGCGGTGGCGGGCGCGGGGCTCGGGAGTGTCGACGGTTTCCCGTTCACGGTGGAGCGGGCGCTGCACGTCTCGAACGGTGGCGGGAGCTACCTGGCGCGGCCGGTCGGCGGTGGCGCGCGGGTCGTCCTGAAGGAGGGCCGCCCGTTTGCGGGCCTCGATCGGCGTGGTGAGGACGCGGTGCGGCGGCTGGCGCGCGAGCAGCGGGCGTTGGAGGCGCTGGCGGGTCTGGGCGCGGTGCCGGCCGTGCTGGGTGAACTGACGGCGCGGGGGCACCGTTTCCTGGTCCGGGAGTACGTGGCGGGCGAGGGATTGCACCGCTGGTTCGGCCGGCGCTTTCCGCTGGTGCGCGCGGAGGCGGACGAGGTGGCGGTGGCCGCGTACCGGGAGGAGGCGCTGGCGGTGCTGGATGCGGTGGAGCGTGCGCTGCGTGCCGTCCACGGTCGGGGCATCGTCCTCGGGGGTCTGCATCCGCGCGATGTGGTCGTCCGCGAGGACGGGTCGGTGGTCTTCGTCGACTTCGAACTCGCCTCCCCGGCGGGAGAGTTCGTGCACCCCGGGGTGGGTGAGGCCGGGTTCACGGCGCCGGCCGGGGTGACCGGGTTCGAGGTGGACGAGTGTGCGCTAGGGGCGCTGCGGATGTGGGCGTTCCTGCCGCTGGTGCCACTGACTGCGCTGCATCCGGCGAAGGGTGCGGCGCTGGCCCGTTCCGCCCGGAAGCGTTTCGAGCTGCCGATCGGCTACCTGCCCGAGGGCGGGTCGCGCGGGGAGGCTCAACTGGCCGCTGTGGAAAGCCTGTTCGGGGACGGGCGGGAGGGTTGGCCGCGGCTGCGGAACGGGCTGGTGGCGGCGATCGCCGGGAGTGCGACGCCCGAGCGTGCCGACCGGCTGTTCCCGGGCGACCCCGCGCAGTTCACCCACGACGCCCTGGGTCTGTCGTACGGCGCGGCGGGCGTCCTGTGGGCGCTGCACTCGGTGGGCGCGGGCGTCGATCCGCGGCATGTGCGGTGGCTGGTCGACGCGGTGGAGCGGCGGCCCTGCCGGCCCGGACTGTTCGTCGGCGCGCACGGCGTCGCGTGGGCGCTGGACCGGCTGGGCCGGCGCGGGAGCGCGCTGGGGCTGTTGCGGCGCCTCGAGCGGGACGACGCGAGAGCTGTTGGGCCCGGGCTGTCGGCGGGCCTGGCGGGTATCGGGCTGGCACGGTTGCACTTCGCCCGCGCCACCGGCGACCGCGCGCTGCTCGCCGCGGCCGTCGACAGTGCCGACCGGGCCGTTGCCGCCCTCCGGCTGGGCGAACCCGCGCCGGCGCCCACGGCGCGGCCCGGGCTGCTGCACGGCGCGAGCGGGACCGCGTTGCTGCTGGTCCGGCTGTTCGAGGAGTGCGCGGACCCGGCCCTGCTGGACCTCGCCCGGGCCGCTCTCGACCAGGACCTCGCGCGCTGCGTCGTCGCCGAGGACGGCACGCCGCGGGTGGACGGCCGGACACCGGCGTGCTTGGAGTCCGGCAGCGCGGGCATCGCCGCCGTCGCGCACGCCCTGCTGCGGCACCGCCCCGATTCCGTGCTGGCCGAGCAGGTGGGGCGGCTCCGGGCCGCCGCAGAGCCGGAGTTCGTCGCGCAGCCGGGCCTGTTCAACGGGCGGGCCGGGCTGCTCGCGCTGCTCGCCCTGGACCCTTCCGGGCCTGCGCCGGACGATGATGTGATCGACCGTCATGTTCGTCGCCTGGCCTGGCACGTACTGCCTCGGCAGGGCCAACCTGCGTTCCCCGGCGAGCAGTTGCTGCGCCTGTCGATGGACCTGGCGACCGGCACCGCCGGGGTGCTGACGGCCCTGGCCTCGGTGTACGACGGCAGCGCACCGATGCCGTTCTGGCCGGCCGGCAACTGAACCGTCCACGCGGGCGGGTTCGGCGGGTCGGGGGGTGGCGGCCTGTCGGTCGGCACGCCGGGGTGGTGCGTCACAATGAGCGGATGACGGACGATCGGCTGCGGGTGGTGCTGGCGGAGGACTCGGCGGTGCTGCGGGACGGCCTGGCGGAGTTGCTGACCGTGCGGGGGCTGGAGGTGGCGGCGGCGGTCGGTGGCGGCGAGGAGTTGCTGGCGGCCGTGGCGGAGCACCGGCCGCGGGTGGCGGTGGTGGATGTGCGGATGCCGCCGACGCACACCGACGAGGGGGTGCGGGCGGCGTTGCGGATCCGGCGGCGCTGGCCGGAGGTCGGGGTGCTGGTGTTCTCGCAGCACCTGGAGACCGGCTGGGTGACCCGGTTGCTGGCGGACGGTGCGGCCGGCATCGGCTACCTGCTGAAGGAACGGGTGGCCCGGACCTCGGAGTTCGTTGACGCGCTGCACCGGGTGGCGGCGGGCGGCACCGCCCTCGACCCGGAGGTCGTCACTCACCTGATGCGCGCCCGCCGGCGCAGTGCGGTGGACGAGTTGACGGCCCGTGAGCGCGAGGTGCTGGCGCTGATGGCCGAGGGCCGTTCCAACCGGGCGGTCGCGCAGCAGCTCTCGGTGTCGGAGCGGGCGGTGGAGAAGCACGTCGCCTCGGTGTTCACCAAGTTCGACCTGCATGCCTCGCCTGCGGACAACCGTCGGGTGCTGGCGGTACTGGCCTACCTCGCCGAGACGGGCGCCTGAAGGTCAGCGCGGGAGGCGGAGCTTGGCAGCGTTGCGGATGCGTCGGGTCCGCCCGCCCTCGGCCAGTGCCGCCACGACCGTCCCGACCGTCGCGGTCTGGGCGGCGTGGAGCTGGCACCAGTTGGACGCCGCGAGCAGCTCCTCGGCGTCCCACGGTTCGTCCAGTGTCACCGCCCGCAGCAGCGTCCACTCGCGCAGGCGCCTGGAGACGAACTCGCCCGCTGCCACGGGCCCGGTCATCTCGTCGCGCCAGGCCGGGTAGCCGGGGTCGGTGAGCAGTGCGGCGGCCCGACCGTCGAGGTACTCGCGGACCGCGCTGTTGGCCATCGCCGTGTCGGGGTCGGTGAGCACCCGGGCGATCAGTGCGGCCACGTCCTGCGGGGACGCCTCGGCGAACTCCGCGAGGTAGCGGGCCCACCGGATGTGTTCGTCCGGTTCCCGGTCCCAGTACTCCCCCGTCATCACTGCTCCTGTCGTTCCCCACGCGTTGTTCAGTGGGCCTGCTCGATGACGTCCTGGAGGTACTGCACGGCGAGTTTCTCCGCGTGGTGGCGTCGTTCGACCGTCGCGTCGCCGTCCTGTTCGGACCAGCGGCGGTAGAGGTCGACAGTGGCGAGGAGCGCCTGCCCGGCCTCGTGGCGATCGTAGCCGCACAGCGTGGCGCGGAGGGCGCGGGCCTCCTCGGGGGCGACGGTCTCCAGGCGGCGCACGCCGCGCGGGTCCGCGCCGGCCCGGCGGGCGGCGAGCGGCCCGAGGACGATGCCGCGCAGCTGGGCGAGGACGCCGACGGTCTCGAACAGTTCGCCGCGGCCGAGCTTCGTCGCGCCGTAGTGCACCCAGACCCAGAACCGGTCCTCGACCCACTGGGGATCGAACTCCTCGGCTGTGGGCGGCTGTTGGGCGAGGGCTCCGGCCAGCAGGCCGTCGCGGTCCCAGAGGATTTCCGGGTCCTCGATCCGCGAGGCGAAGTCGGAGACCCGGACGAACTTGAAGTCCACGTGCAGCAGCGGCGGCCCGACCAGGGAGACGATCAGGCGGGGCTCGCCGACGTGCTCCCCGGTGAACCCCGCCACCAGCGGTGCCCAGGAGCCGATCAGCGGCAGCCGTTCCCCCATGACCGCGTCGTACGCCGCGTCGTCGATCACCACGATCAGGTCCACGTCCGAGTAGACGTCGGAGTCGCCCGTCATGATCGACCCGCCGATCGCCGCACCGGCGACGCGTGCGTCCTGCCGGATGCGCGGGAGCGTGTCGTCGAGGAACTTGCTGTGCAGGGCGGGGATGTCCATCTGCTGTCCTTCCGGCCGGAGCAAAGCAGACCAACGTAGCACCCGACGGAGTGTCACCGGTCGGATTTGCGCGCGCGGTTCGACGGCGACGACGGCGGGTCCGCCGCCCGGTGGGCTGCCTATCCGGGGGTGATCAGTGTGGCGCGGTTTCGATGACGAAGCCGTGGAGGAGCGTTCCGGTGCTGTCGGGGTCCTCGATCATGGGACTGTGGCCGACGCCGTCGAGGATCTCGATGCGGGCGCCGGGGACTTGGCGGTAGTCCTGGGCGGCGGAGGGACGCCAGCGGTGGTCCTGCGAGCCGAAGACCACCAGGGTCGGCAGGCCGAGGCCGGAAAGCCGGTCGGGGATGGGCCGTTCCTTCACGTACGCGCTGGACGCCTCGTCGGTCGCGGTGAGGCTGCGGTAGGTCATGCCCCGGACGTCGGCGACGATCCGGTCGGGGATCTTCACCTCGCGGGTGAACGCGGAACTCAGCGCGGCGCGGATGGTGCCGTCGGTACGGAACCGCCAGAGGAGTTCCGCCACCACCGGCGTGGACAGCAGGTGCGAGGCGAAGCTGTCGCCGATGTACGCGTCGAGGCGCGGGCCGGTGTCGAGCAGTGCGATCGCCCCCACCAGGTCGCGGCGCTGCTCGGCCAGCGCGGTGGCGACGGCACCGCCGGTGGAGTGCCCGACGACGGTCGCGCGGTGCACCCCGAGTTGGTCGAGCGCGACACCGACCCGGCGCGCCTGCTCCTCCATGCCGTAACCACCGGCCGGTTTGGCCGATCTGCCGTGCCCGAGCAGGTCCACCCGCACCACGTGCAGGTCCCGCAGCGCCGGCAGGACCGGGTCCCACCACGCCGTCGAGCCGCCGAGGCCGTGCAGGAGCACCACCGTGGGCGCGCCGGGCGGCCCGTCCTGGACGACATGGAGGTCCCCACCGGGGATGTGCACGATCTGGTCGCCGGAGGCCCCCGCCGTCTGGCCGCGCACGGACACCGTGTTCCCCGTGAGGAGGAGGGCCAGCACGCCGGCGGCGAGCAGGGCGATCCGCCACCGGCGGGTCCGCGCCCGCCGTCGGCGCGGGACGTTCGGGGCCGCGTCCGGCCGGCTGTGGGGGTGTTCGTTCTGCGGGGCGTTCGGCTCGTTCATGACTCCTCCGTCGGTTGGCTTCGGTGCGAGGTGCGCGGTGCGAGGTGCGAGGTGCGCGGCGTGCGGTGTCGGTGCGACGTGCGCGGCGCGCGGTGCGAGGTGCGCGGCGCGCGGTGTCGGTGCGACGTGCGCAGTGCGCGGCGCGCGGTGTCGGTGCGACGTGCGCGGTGCCACCACTCTTGCGGTGGCGGGCGCGGGGAGTCTTGGAGAAATGTCGCGTCTCGCACGGTGGTTGATTCCGCTGCCAAGCCGCTCGTACCGTCGAGGCGTGCACCCTGTTGTCCGGACGGCAGACCCCACCGCTGCCTGGGAGATCGCGCGACCGTCACGAGTGACCGTGCTGCCCGGTGTCGAGATGGCCGGGTTCCGCATTCGCGGTGACCGCCCGATCGACCTACGAGTCATTCCTCACCCGGCCGTCACCGTGGCTCTCGATTTCGGTGACCGCCCGTTCGACATCCGCGGCGCGGCCGGCCGGATGCGGTCGGAGAGCCTGGCCGCCGGGCTCGGCTTCCGTGCCTTCCAGGTGTGCGTCGAGGGCGCCGACTGCGTGCAGATACGCCTGTCTCCGCTTGTCGCGCACCCCGTACTCGGGCTCCCGCTCGCCGAGTTGCGCGGGAGCGTCGTCGCGCTCGACGACCTGTGGGGCCGGGCCGTGCCGCGCCTGCGGGAACGGCTTCACCGGGCGCGAACCTGGCCGGAGCGATTCGCGCTGATCGACACCGAGCTGATGACCCGGTTCCGTGCGGGCCCGGGGGTCGATCCCGAAGTGGCCTGGGCCTGGCGCCGGATCGTCGCCGGCCACGGACAGACCCGGGTGAGCGAACTCGCGGGCCTGCTCGGTTGGAGCCGCCAGCGCACGTGGTCGCGCTTCGGCTCGCAGACCGGCCTGACGCCCAAACGCGCCGCGATGCTGGTCCGCTTCGATCGCGCCGTCCACCGACTGGTCCGCGGGGACGCTCCCGCGCAGGTGGCCGTCGACAGCGGCTATGCCGACCAGTCCCATCTCCACCATGACGTCCGCGCGTTCAGCGGGACAACTCCCGCCGGTGCCGCGCACGAACCGTGGCTGGCCGCCGATGACCGGGCCTGGCCGGCACGCGGCGGCACCGAGTGGCCGTCAACGGTCAGAGGGTGAGCGGCAGTTCGGCCGTGATGACGGTCGGGCCGCCCGGTGGGCTGGTGATGCGGAGGGTGCCGTCGACGGCGGCGAGGCGGGTGGTGAGGCCGTGGAGGCCGTGGCCGGGGGTGGGGGTGGCGCCGCCGGGGCCGTTGTCGTGGAGGGTGAGGCGGGCCCTGGTGGGGGTGGTGGTGAGGGTGAGGGTGGCGGCGGTGGCGGTGCTGTGTTTGGTGATGTTGGTGAGGAGTTCGGCGGCGCAGTACCAGAGAGCCTGTTCGACGGCTTCGTCCGGGCGGCGGGGCAGGTCGAGGCGGAGGGTGACGGGGACGGCGCAGCCGGCGGCGAGGGCGGGGAGGGCTTCGGGGAGGCCGCCGTCGAGGCCGGTGGGGCGGAGGCCTCGGGTGAGGGCGCGGAGTTCGGCGATGGTGTCGTCGGTCTGGGTGCGGGCGCGGTCGAGCAGGGTGCGCAGGCGGGGGTCGGCGGGGGCGTGCTGGGTGAGGGTGTCGTCGGCGAGCGAGAGGGTGATGGCGAGGGCGACCAGCCGGGCCTGGGTGCCGTCGTGGAGGTCGCGTTCGAGGCGGCGCAGCCTCTCGGTGCCGGTGGTGAGCAGGGTGTGGCGGGCCGCTTCGAGGTGTTGGACGCGTTGTTGGGTGCGGGCCGGTCCGAGCAGGTGGCGGGCCAGCCGGCGGTTGGCGTCGGCGGTCAGGCGGACGAGTGGTGGGGTGAGGGCGAGCAGGGCGAGGCCGAGCAGTGGGGCGGCGAGGTCGAGCGGGGTCGCGGGGTGCGGGCCGTCCTCGAGCAGGCGCAGCCAGAGCGGGAAGCCGAGCAGCCAGCCGCTGCCCAGTGGCAGCAGGACGGCGGCGAGGCCGAGTACGCCGAGGGGCAGGCGCAGCAGCAGGTAGCCGAGGGTGCGCCAGGCGACGGTGTCGGTGAGCGCGGCCCTGATCCGGGCGGTGGCCCCGTGCGGACGGGCGGCCGGGCCGGGCGCGGGGACGGTCTCGTCGAGCAGCCTGCCCGTCAACCACCGGCTCGGCAGGCCGAGTTGGCGGGCGCCGGTGAGTGCGAGCGCGGTGACCGGCAGTCCGACGACCGTCAGCGAGAGCAGCACCCCCGCGTACAGCGCGGCCAGCGCGTAGGCCGCGCCGAGCAGCGCCACCGGCAGTCCGAGCACCAGGAACGCCACGTCTCCGGGTCGCACCGCCCACCAGCGTCGCATCCTCATCGGCCCAACCTCCGTCTCCCGGACCCGGCGATCATGATCTCCCGGCGACGGGCTCATTCGTGCGCGCTGCCCGCCGGGGCCCGCCGCATCGCGGCAACTGCGGCCGCCAGCACGGCGGGTACGGTGAGCAGGGCGGCCGCGGCAGCGATCCAGGCGCAGCTGGTGACGGGGACGGTCGGCACGGCGCGTCCGGTGGCGGCGACGCTGAACGCGGCCGTGGTGGTGGCGGTGACGGCGCCGCCGAGGAGCAGGCCGAGGGCGGCAGTGACGGCGGCTTCCAGGGTGAGGACGCGCAGGACGTCCGCGCGGGTCGCGCCGAGCAGCCGCAGCAGAGCGAACTCACGGCGGCGTTCGCCGGTGAGTGCGGCCAGGGTGGTGACGGTGGCGATCGCGCCGAAGGAGCTGAGCAGGCCGAGTTCGGCCTGGCGCAGCCAGGTGTCGGTGGCGGAGGTGGCGCCGGTGGGCGGGCCGGCGGCAGCGTGCAGAGCGGTGGCGGTCATGGTCGCCATGGTGGCGGAGAGGCCGGTGAGCAGGGCGATCGGGACGACCGCGGAGGCGAGGCGGCGGGCGTAGCCGCGCAGGTTGGCGTCGGCCTGCCAGCCGGTGGCGGGCAGCAATGTGCGCAGCGCGAGGCCGAGCGGGGCGGTGGCGAGCGGGGCGAGCAGCGGGCCGGCGAGGGCGACGCCGGCGAGCAGGACGAGGGTGGCGAGCAGCGTCGCCTGCGCGGCTTTGTCGACGTCGGCGGGCGGCCGGGTCGCGGCGAGGCGCACCAGCAGTGCTCCGCCGGTGAGGGCGGCGGCCGCGGCGAGCAGGCGAACGGGGCCGGGCCGCCGGTCCGGGCCGGAGCTGTCGGCGAGGGCCGCGGCGGGCGCGGGCGCGGTGACCTGGCGGGCGGTCAGGGTGGCGGCGAGGGTGACGACCAGCAGGGTGAGCACGGTGGCGGCGGCTGCGGCGGGGAGGACGGCGCCGAGCCGGGCGTGTGGGGCAGCCATCATGCGGTGCTGGAGTGCGGCGAGGAAGGCGCGGGCGGCGGCGGTGCCGAGCAGGGCGCCGGGGGTGGCTGTCAGGACGAGCGTCAACGCGGCCTGTCGGCGAAGTAGTTGGCGGATCTGTCGGGGTGTGGCGGCGACGGTGCGCAGCAGGGCGAGGTCGCGGTACTGGTGGCGCAGAGCGAAGCCGAGCGTGTTCAGGGCGACGAAGAACGCCACCAGTACGGTGATTTCGCCGAACGCCCCGGCGATCAGCCCGAGTCCGGGCCCGCGCACCTCGCGCCGGTCGGCGGCCGGTACGCCGTGCTCGGCGAACAGCAGCGCGCCGAGTGCGGTGAGGGTTGAGACGGCGAGCAGCAACGCGGCGGCGAGACCGGCGAACCCGGCGGGGCGGCGGCGCAGTTGGCTCCAGGCGAGCACTGTGGTCATCGCGCCTCGCCTCCCGTCGTGGCGAGCGCGGTGGCGGCGACTGGGGCGGGGAGGGTGGCACCGATCCGGGCGTGCGGGGACGCCATCGTGCGGTGCTGGAATGCGGCGAGGAAGGCGCGGGCGGCGGCGGTGCCGAGCGGCGCGAGCTTCAACGCGGCGTGCCGGTACAGCAGTTGGCGGATCCGTCGGGGTGTGGCGACGGCGAGCAGCAACGCGGCGGCGAGACCGGCGAACCCTGCGGGGCGGCGGCGCAGTTGGCTCCAGGCGAGCACTGTGGTCATCGCGCCTCGCCTCCCGTCGTGGCGAGCGCGGTAGCGGCGGCTGGGGCGAGGAGGGTGGCACCGATCCGGGCGTGCGGGGACGCCATCGTGGGGCGCTGGAGTGCGGCGAGGAAGGCGCGGGCGGCGGTGGCACCGAGCAGCGCGAGCTTCAACGCGGCCTGCCGGTACAGCAGTTGGCGGATCCGTTGGGGTGTGGCGGCAGCGGTGCACAGCAGGGCGAGGTCGCGGCGCTGGTAGCACACGGCGAAGCGCCGGGCAGGCGCAGCCAGTGCAGTGGCGACAGCGAGCAGCGACGCGATGGCCAACCCGGCCGAGCGACACCGCAGTTGGCGCCGGACGAGCACCGCGCCCATCACGCC
>NZ_JBIALQ010000004.1:446001-567147 GCF_042873545.1 Kitasatospora sp. NPDC004615 | reverse complement strand
CTCGCCTCGCAGCGCGCCCATCGGCAGCAGCCTGCCCGACGAGCACGCCGAACGCGGTGGCGACAGCGAGCAGCAACGCGACGACCAACCCGGCCGAGCGACACCGCAGTTGGCGCCGGACGAGCACCGCGCCCATCACGCCTCGCCTCGCAGCGCGCCCATCGGCAGCAGCCTGCCCGACGAGCACGCCGAACGCGGTGGCGACAGCGAGCAGCAACGCGACGACCAACCCGGCCCGGCGGACCGGCAGTTGGCGCCGAGCAAGTACCGCACTCATCACACCTCACCCCCCGCCGCAGCAAGCGCGTCGGCGACCTGGCGGGCCGTCGGGTGGTGGAGTTCGTCGACGAGTTGGCCGTCGGTGAGGAGCAGGACCCGGTCGGCGTGTGCGGCGGCGGTGGGGTCGTGGGTGACCATGACGCAGGTGGTGCCGTCGTTGTCGACGGCGGTGCGGAGCAGGTGCAGGATTTGGGTGCCGGTGGTGCGGTCGAGGGCGCCGGTGGGTTCGTCGGCGAACAGGACGCGTGGGCGGGAGACCAGGGCGCGGGCGATTGCGACGCGTTGTTGTTGGCCGCCGGAGAGTTGGGCGGGGCGTTGGCGTTCGCGGCCGGCCAGGCCGACCCGGGCGAGGGCGTCGTGGACGGTGGGGCGGGCGGGGCGGTGTCCGGCCATGCGGCCGGGGAGTTCGACGTTCTGGGCGGCGGTCATGCCGGGCATCAGGTTGAACGCCTGGAAGACGAAGCCGACTTGCTCGCGGCGCAGTCGGGCGAGGCGGCGTTCGGGCAGGGTGTGGATCGCGGTGGGGCCCCACCAGATCTGCCCGCGGTCGGGGCGGTCGAGGCCGGCCAGGCAGTGCAGCAGGGTGGTCTTGCCGGATCCGGACGGGCCCATCACGGCGGTGAACGTCCCCGGCCGGAATCCGACCGTCACGCCGCGCAGGACGGGGACGTCGCTGCCGCCGCGCCGATAGCCGCGGTGCACGCTTTCGGCGCGGACGGCGAGCTCCACTTCGGTACTCGTTGCGCTGTTCATGTGTTCATCGTGCGTCGCGGGGAACTGCTGTTTCGCCCGTGCCAGCACCCGTTCTCGGGGTTCGGAAAACCGCACCCCCGCGCCGCGAGAGACCGGGGTCAGGTCGGGCCGTCCACCCGGGCAGAGGTGTATCCGCGGGCAGGCAGGCCCTGATCACGCCGGGCAGGGCGTCGGCGGTCTGTGAGCGGTCGCCGCTGCCATGGGCATCGGGCATCGGGATCAGTGAGCTGGGCCGGGTCCGGTCGAGGACGGCCCGGGTGATCGCGTCGGCGCCGGGCCGGGCCCGGTCGGACGGCTCGACGTCCCACAGCACCACGGTGGCCTCGCTCTCGGCGAGCCGGCGCAGCACGTCGGGGGTGCGGGAGCCGTACGGCGGGCGGAGCATTCGCGGGCCCGCCTCGCCGACGGATCTGGCGATCGCCTCGTCGGTGCGCCAGGGCGTGCGGGCCGCCGCAGAAGAACGTCGCGGGAACGGCGCACCGGTCGAGGACGTCCAGGATCCGGCCGGTGTACGGCGGGTTGGGGCCGTCGTCGAAGGTGGGCTCGACGACGGGGCGTCGGCGGTCGCCGGAGAACAGGCGGCGGCCGGCGCGGCGTGTGCCTTCCGGTGCGGGGATGCCGGCGTCGATGCCGGCGAAAATCTGCGCGGCGTGGCGGCCGGGGCGGGCCGTAGCCGGGGCACGCGGGCAGCACCCACGGGTCGGCGTCGCGGCCGGGGCGGGCCGTAGCCGGGGCACGCGGGCAGCACCCACGGGTCGGCGTCGCGGCCGGGGCGCGCCGAAGCCGGGGCACGCGGGCAGCACCCACGGGTCAGCGTGGCGGCCGGGGCGCGCCGAAGCCGGGGCACGCGGGCAGCACCCGCGCGTCGGCGCAGCGTCAGGCCGGCGCTCATCAGGCCGCCGTCGAGCATGCCGTTGGTGGAGTCGATCACCGCCAACAGGCTTTCGCCGGTGGCGGCGAATTCCCTTTGCCGGCCGAGCAGATGGTCGGCGAGGGCACTGATCCGGGCGGCCGGGACGCGGGGCGGCCCACCGCGAGTGGTGGGCCGCCCAGGGCCGGGTCAGTGGCTGGAGATGCTGACCTTGCGGAAGTCCACCCGCAGGTTCGGGAAGCCGTCGCCCGGGGCGTTCTGGTCGTCCTCGCCGCCGGCCGCGATCTTCTGCAGCACGTCGAGCCCGCCGGTGATCTGGCCGAACGGGGTGTAGTTGGGCCGCAGCTTGGTGTCCTTCCAGACGATGAAGAACTGGCTGCCGTTGGTGTCCGGGCCCGCGTTGGCCATTGCGACGGTGCCGGCCGGGTAGGTCGCCCCTTCGAGGTTCTCGTCGGGGAAGGAGTAGCCCGGGCCGCCGCTGCCGGTGCCGGTCGGGTCGCCGCACTGCAGCACGTACAGGCGCTGGGTGGTGAGGCGGTGGCAGTGGGTGCGGTCGTAGTAGCTGCGTTCGGCGAGGAAGCGGAACGAGAAGGTGGTGCAGGGGGCCTTGTCGGTCAGTGCCTTGAAGGTGATCGCGCCCTGGGTGGTGCGCAGGGTGGCGCTGTACGGCTTGGCCGCCTTCTTCGCGTCGAAGACCGGGATGCCCTTGAAGTTGTCCGCCGGCACCGCGGGCGAGTACACGCACCCGGCGCCGGCGGTGGTCGCGGCGGCCGCGGGTTCGGCGGCCACCGCGGTGGTGGAGAGGGCGAGCGGCAGGGACAGGGCGGTGAGCAGCGCCCAGGACTTGCGCTTCATTGTGCGGTTCCCCCAAGGGAGTTGACGGTTGTCGCCCGTCGGACGTGATCAGGGACCTGCCATACCTGCCCACTCAGGCCCCACCCACACCCCGCACCGCAACAGTCGCACCCTTGCCGCTCGCCGGTGTTCCCTTGCGTCCCCTCCGGGGAGGGTCAGTGCCCCCAGGCGGAGAACTCGGCGACGGCGTTGTTGCCGCCGCCACCGGCCGGCTGCGGGACGTAGAACATCAGGTCGGTGCCGTTCGAGTCGTAGCTGTTCGAGCCCACGTACGGGTTGTCCCAGTGGACCTGGATGATCCGGCCGTTCAGCACCGGGTTGGCGCAGCTCTCGGCGTAGAACCGGGCGTAGCCCTCGGTGCCGGTGGCGAAGCCGTTCGACTCGGACGCCCAGCTGCCCTGCTGCCCGTTGTAGATGTGCACCGGCGGCTGGCTGGTCCAGATGCCGTGCGAGAGCCACCAGTTCTCGCGGGTGAGGGTGCAGCCGGTCCAGTTGTTCAGCTTGACCGCCGTGCTGCGGGCGGCAGTTGTGAGGGCCGGCGCGGCGGCGGGCGACTTGGCGGTGGCCGCCTCGGTGGTGGTGGCGGCGGACGCGGTGCCGGTCAGCGCGACGGTGAGCGCGGCGGCGGCCGCGAAGGCGCCGGCGATGCGGGCGTAGGTTCCCATGGGTTCTCCCCCCGGAGTGGTCCGCCGGTCTCTCCGGCGGCCATGTCACTACTGTGGGCCGCCGCAATAAACCTCCAATTGACAGACACATAACGGCCACATTCATCGGCCCGCCCGCCGCACCGGGCCCACACCGAAAGGGTGACCGCGCGCAGGGCCTCTCGTGCGCCCCCGGAGCGGGGCAGGCCAGGGGCCGCGCCACGGTGCGCCGGTGCGGGATCCGGCCGAACGGAAAAGGATCAAGGCAAGTGCACCCCCGAGAGAGGCTGTTTACCTTGGCCAGCGAGTTCCAGCGCAGCAAGCTCACCACCATGTTCCAGGCCTTCGACACCGACCGGAACGGCTACCTGGATCAGGACGACTTCCAGGACCTCGCCGACCGCTGGCACCGGCTGCCCCGGGTCGCCGACGATCCCGAACTCGCCGCGCGGGTAACGGAAGTGACGCTCGGCTGGTGGGACCATCTGTCCGCGGCGGCCGACCGCGACGGCGACGGCAGAGTCGGCCTGGACGAGATCCTCGCCATGGTCGACCGCCTGCCCGCGATGCTCGAATACGTCAACGCCACCTCCGACGCGGTCTTCGACGCCGTCGACGAGAACGGCGACGGCCGGATCTCCCGCGCCGAGCACCGCCACCTGGTCGACACCTGGCACGGCCGCGCCATCGACACCGGCGACGTCTTCGACCAGCTCGACCGGGACGGCGACGGCCACCTCGGCCGTTCCGAATTCGCCCTGCTCTGGGCACAGTTCTGGATCAGCGACAACCCCACCGACCCGGGCAACCTGCTCTGCGGGCCGCTCCCCGCACCCCCATACTGACCGTTCCGAGCGCTGTTGAATTTTGCATGTTCATGGATACCCTCTCCGCGGGCGGCGCGAACGGTCCGCACCGCGGAGGAGGGGTCGGGGTGGACAGGATCGCCGCTGAGATCCGCGAGTTGACGTCAGGTCAGGTCGTCGCGCCGAGGCTCGATCCGGTGCTGGCGGACCGGGTGACGGAGGCCCTGCTGCTGGCCGGCCTGCCGGTCGCGCACGGCGGCCACGGGCCGGGCGTGCACCTGGTGCCGGACGGCGGGGCAATCGCGCTGCGCTGGCTGGCCTCGCCCCGGCTGGAGGACGCGGCGACGGCGGGCGGCGGGCAGAACCCGGCGGCCACCGCCCGTCAACTGGTCGCCGACGCCCTCGGGAACGCACTCGCCGAACTGCTCCCCGCCTTCGGCCTCGACGCGGAACGCACCGACGCCCCGGCCCGAACCACGGTGCGCGGCTCTGCCGCCCGGCCGGACACCGGCCCCACTCCCCCGCCGTCCGACCCGGCCGCACCGCCGCCGGTTCACCCCGGCGTCCGGGCCGAGATCGTCACGGCCGTCCGCCGCAGCGCGACCCTGGCAGGCCTCCCGGTGGCCACCCGCCCGGGCGGCGCGGGCATCACCCTGAACGACTGCGATGCGGCCGGCCTGGCCGACCTCGGTTGGAACCCGTCGCCGCGCCTCGCCGCACCGGACTTGACCACCGCTGTCCAGGACGCCATGCGCCACGCCCTCGGCATCGCCCTGCGCGCCACCGGCCTCGACCTCAGCTGGCACCGCCCGTCCGACCGCCCGGCCCAACTCCGCGCCCACGGCCCGGCCTGAACCACGCACCGGTGCCAGGCCGCAGGTGTCGGCAACTCCGTTGGCACGACGGCGATATGCGCACGCCACCACCCAACTCGAATGGCGTGACACGGACTTCACGGAACACGTCCAAGCGGCGACGCCACCGACGGGCCGAGGCCCACCGGCAGCGCCACCGCGGACGTCGAACCGCTGTCAGTCGATGCTGAAGTCGCCCGTGAAGTCGGCGTCCTTCACGCCACCGGCCGGGGCGCCGATGGTGCATTCGATCCCACCGGCGACCAGGCTGGTCTTGAACGTGCCGGTGAATCCGTGCCCCTCGAACTGGCCGCTGCGCACGTGGCCCGACACATGCCCGACGTTGAGGGCGGAGTTGTCGATCTGGACGTCGAGAATGCTCTCCGCCGTTTCGCCATCCTCTTCGGTCCATTCAATCTTGGCGCTGCCCTTGCCGCTGCCCGAGCTGCCGCTGGCCAGACAGGAGAGGGAGACGTCATCGAAGCTCATGGTGAGCTTCGCGGTCATGATGTCGAACTCGCTGAAGTCGTCGCACGCGCCTTCCTGGCCCTGGTAGGAGACGTGCTGCGCACGCGGGAACAGCTCCACGCCTGGGTTGAAGTGGACCTGGCCGGCGGCCTGGCACGAGACCTTCACGGCCGTCGGCGCGGCGCTGGCCGCCGCCGGAGCGACGAAGGCCACGCCGAGGGGCAGCACGGCGCACGCGGCGGCAACGGCGGCCTTACGGGCACGGGAACGGGAAGTGCGGAGCATGGGCGTTCCTTTCGGGGAACGGAAGGGGAATTCGGCCGAACCGAGGGCCGAGACCCATGATGCGCACACAAACGAGCTTCGCGGCTGGCCATGCTGGGCCAACCGTCTGAACCAACTCGCACGGTTCTTCGCCTGATTCAGGCGTTTCCACGGGCTTCGGCGGGCCCGCCGACCGCTGCCGCGATCTGCTCGCCCCGGCTTGCACCGGTCGGGTGACGCGGAGGCCTACTCCTCGAACCGGACGACCAGCCGAACGTTCCGGTCACCGTGAACTCGCGCGAGGGCGCGCATGACGGTCCACACCGGCTGCCACGGGCCGTCGGGCGGGGCCGGCGTCGCGGCGGCGGGCGCGTTCGGCGCGGAGGACGATGCCCGCCCGGCCCGCTCGTCGCGTCAATTCGCCTTCGCCCGACCGCCGTTGAGGTCCGGCAACCGGAGGGTGTTCAGTCCCGGCTCACCCGCACGCCGCCCACCAGCCCCCAGGCCGCGACGTGCACTGTCGGGCCGCCGGCGACGGTCGGGCCGTCGTCGCTGACGCCGCCGAGGCGGATGCCGGTGACCTTGACGCGGACTTCGGGGCGGACCCGAAGGTGGACGCCGCCGACCAGGCTGAGCTTGGTGATGCGGAGTTCGGCGCCGTCGGGGATGTCGACCTCGGTGAGGTCGATGTCGGCGCCGCCGACCAGGGAGGCGGTCAGGGTGCGGGCGTGGATCTCGGCGCCTTCGAGGCGGGTGCCGCCGACCAGGCTGATGTGGACGTCGGTGGTGTCGTTCCCCGTGTTGGTCATGGCCGTCACCTTAGGGAATGCGGGGCGACCGGCGGAAGTGCCGGGCCGGACACGCGTCCGGCCCGAATGTCAGTGCGAGACGAGACGATACGGGCATGAACGACACCGCTCTGCTCTCCGCCGGCGACTACGCCGATGCCGTCGCCTCCGCCGTCGAGGCCGCGGCCGCCTACTACGGCGACGGGTCCACCTCGCTGGGCGACGACGAGTACGACGCCCTGCTGCGGGCGATCGCCGGGTACGAGGAGGCGCACCCGGACGAGGTGCTGCCGCAGTCGCCGACCGGCAAGGTGGCCGGTGGCGCGGCGCAGGGCGATGTGCCGCACAGTGTGCCGATGCTGTCGCTGGACAACGTCTTCTCGGAGGAGGAACTCGCCGACTGGGCGGCCGGGTTGGAGCGCCGGCTGGGCCGCCCGGTGGCGGCCTGGTGCGTGGAGCCGAAGCTGGACGGGCTGGCCGTCGCGGCCCGCTACCGGGCGGGCCGGCTGCACCGGCTGATCACGCGCGGCGACGGCCTGGCGGGCGAGGAGATCAGCCACGCGGCGGGCGACGTGCTGGGCCTGCCGGCCGTCCTGACCGAGCCGGTGGACGTCGAGCTGCGCGGTGAAGTGCTGTTCACCCGCGAGCAGTTCGACCGCGCCAACGAGGTCCGCACCGCGCACGGCGCGCCCCCGTTCGCCAACCCGCGCAACGGCGCGGCCGGCACCCTGCGTGCCAAGGACCGCCCGTACCGGGTGGAGTTGACGTTCTTCGCGTACGGCGCGGTCGGCTTCGACGACGGCCTGGCGCACAGCGCGCTGCTGGCCCGACTGGCCGAGCTGGGGGCGAACACGGCGGCGAGCACGGACGCGGCGCCGGTGCGCTGCGTGACGGTCGATCAGGTGCAGGAGCGGGTGGCGCAGATCGCGGCGCTGCGGGCGGCGCTGCCGTTCGGCATCGACGGCGTGGTGATCAAGGCGGACGAGGCGGCGGACCAGCGCGAGGCGGGCAGCGGTTCGCGGGCGCCGCGCTGGGCCGTGGCCCGCAAGCTGGCGGCCGAGCACAAGGTGACCACGCTGCTCGGCGTGGAGTGGAACGTGGGCCGTACCGGCATCATCGCGCCGCGGGCGGTGCTGGAGCCGGTGGTGATCGACGGCGTGACGGTGACGTACGCGACGCTGCACAACCCGGCCGACATCGAGCGGCGCGGGCTGATGCTGGGCGACCGGGTCTTCGTGCACCGCGCGGGGGATGTCATTCCGCGGGTGGAGGCGCCGCTGGTGGACCAGCGCACCGGCGCGGAGCAGCCGATCGTCTTCCCGGAGGCGTGCCCGCGCTGCGGCGAGGCGATCGACACCGGCGAGCAGCGCTGGCGGTGCGTCCGGGGCCGCAACTGTCAGGCGGTGGCGTCGATCATCTACGCGGCGGGCCGGGACCAGTTGGACATCGAGGGCCTGGGTTCGACCCGCGCGGTGCAGCTGGTGGAGGCGGGCCTGGTGGCGGATCTGGCGGACGTGTTCACGCTGACGCGGGAGCAGCTGCTGGCGCTGGAGCGGATGGGCGAGACGTCCACGGACAATCTGCTGGCGGCGATCGGGACCGCCCGCAGCCAGCCGCTGCACCGGGTGTTCTGCGCGCTCGGCATTCGCGGCACCGGCCGCAGCATGTCGCGCCGGATCGCCGCGCACTTCGGTTCGATGGCGGCGATCCGCGCGGCGGACGCGGACACGCTGGCGGCGGTGGACGGCATCGGCCCGGAGAAGGCCCGCCTGCTGGTGACCGAACTCGCCGAGCTGTCCGGCCTGTTGGACCGGCTGGCCGCCGAGGGCGTGGGCACGGCCGTCACCGAGCCGCAGGCCCCGGCGGCCACCGAATCCGCCGATGGGGGTGCGCTGGCGGGCCAGGCGGTGGTGGTCACCGGCAGCATGACGGGCCCGCTGGCGGAGCTGTCGCGCAACGAGATGAACGAGCTGATCGAGCGGGCCGGCGGCAAGTCCTCGTCCTCGGTCTCCAAGCGCACCACGCTGCTGGTGGCGGGCGAGAAGGCGGGATCGAAGCGGGCGAAGGCGGAGGAGCTGGGCATCCGGATCGTCTCCCCGGACGAGTTCGCCGCCCTGGTCGCGGAGCACCTGCCGCAGCAGGGCTGAGATCGGGCCGTCACCGCGTCACGGGGCGGCCCTCACAGCGCGGTGGCGATCAGGGCGATCGCGCCGACGCAGGACACGGCGAGCACCCCGTTGCGGGTGGCGGTGAGGGACAGGCGCGGGGAGAGTGCCATGCCGGTGGCCGCGCCGACGGCGAGGGCGGCCACGGCGGGCCAGGACGGCAGGACGAAGCCGACGACGGCGACGGTGGCCACGTTCTGCACCAGGAAGAAGGCGTGCAGGGTTGCTCTGGCCTGCCTCGGGGGCCAGCCCGCGTTGGCGGCGTACAGGCCGATCGGGGGGCCGCCGACGCCGCCGATGACGTTCAGTCCGGCGCTGGCGAGGCCGCTGATCCAGGCGCCGGCCGGGCGTTGCAGGAACGCCGAACGCAGCCCGCAGGCGAGCAGTGTGACGCCGGCCAGCACGCCGGCGCCGGCGGCGATGGCGAGCAGCCGGGTGTCGACGGCGCCGAGCAGCCAGGCGGCGACGGGGGTGCCGAGCAGGGTGGGCACCAGCAGGCGGCCGGTGTCCCGGGGGCGGATGTGCCGCCAGTCCCGGGACAGCGGCAGCAGCGAGGCGAGCAGGGCGAGCGCCAGCACGGTGGCGACGCCGCGGTGCGGGCCGAGCGCGGCGATCAGGGCGGGCGCGGAGATCAGCGAGAACCCCATGCCGGTGGCGGCCTGGGCGAACGCGCCGAGCGCGACGGCCGCCACGGCGAGAGTGTCGGGTCCGGTCACGGGGTGCGGTCCAGGGTGCAGCTGCGCTGGAACCACAGGGCGACGGCCATCAGCGCGGCGGGCAGGACGGTGAAGCCGAGCAGCAGCGCGTTCAGGGCGGTGCCGCTCTGTGCGGTGGTGTGGCCGCCGGTGCTGGAGACGAAGCCGCCGAGGGCGAGCGCGGCGGAGTACAGGTAGGGGCCGACGGCGGTGCCGGTGGCCTCGGTGGCGGTCCACACGCCGGTGTAGGCGCCGGCCTTGGACGAGCCGGCGGCGTTCACGGCGTCGGACGAGCCGGCGGCATTGACGGCATTGACGGCGTCGGACGAGCCGGCGGCATTGACGGCGTCGGACAGCATGGAGAACGCGAAGAGTTGCAGGCCGGAGAAGGCGATGCCCATGGCCATCACGACGACGGCGGTGAGCGCGGTGCCGACCCCGCCGGCCAGCAGGGCGCCGGGCAGCAGGGCGAGCGAGCCGGTGGCGAACACGGCCTGGGAGAGCAGCAGTCCGCGCTGTTTGCCGATCCGTCGCGACCAGGCGGTCCAGGCGGGTCCGGCGAACATCGCGGGGCCGAGGAACAGGCCCATGAACAGCGCCGTCAACTTGGCGTTGTGGAACAGGTACTGGGTGACGTAGGGCAGCGCGGCCAGGAACAGATGGGTTGTTGTGCCGGTGAACAGGTAGGAGGCCACCAGGGCGCGGAAGTTGCGGTCCTGGCGGGCGATCCGCAGGTCGGCGAGGGTGGAGTGGCCGGCCCGTGGGTCGGGCGGGCGGAAGCCGCAGGCGTCGGTGAGGCCGCGGACGCCGCGCAGTGCGACGGCGGCGGAGGCGGTCATCGCGACGGCCAGCAGCAGGGCCATCCGGGTGTAGTCGCCGCGGCCGCCGCCGGCCGCGAGGGCGGGGGCGGCGACGCCTGCGCCGAGCAGGCCGATCGTCAGCAGGGCCATCCGGAACATGAAGACCCGGGTGCGCTCGTGGTAGCCGACGAGCAGGTCGGAGGGGGTGGTGAGGTAGGGCACCTGGAAGGCGGCGAACAGCAGGTTGCCGGTGATCAGCCAGCCACCGACCCACAACGCGGCTGGTGCGCCGGTGAGTTGGCCCGGGACGGTGAACATGGCGGCCATCGCGAGGCCGAGCAGCAGTCCGGTGCGCATCATCCGGCGGCGGTGGCCGTGGGCGCGGGCCTGCCGGTCGGAGCGGGAGCCGAGCAGCGGGTGGACGACGATGTCGACGATCTTGGGCAGCAGCAGGGCGAGGCCGGCCACGGCGGCGGGGACGCCGAGCACGTCGGTGAGGAAGTAGAGCAGCAGCAGGCCGGGCACGGTGACCCAGACGCCCATGCCGACGGAGCCGGTGGCGTACAGGGTGAGGGTGCGGCGGCCGGCTCTGGGCGACGGCAGGGCCTGCTCCGGTCGGGCCGGCGACGGCAGGGCCTGCTCCGGTCGGGCCGGCGACGGCGGGGCCTGCTCCGGTCGGGCCGGCGACGGCGGGGCCTGCTCCGGTCGGGCGTGGGGGTCCGTCACGGGGTGCTCCGGTGGCGGGCGGCGACGCCGGCGGCGAGCGGGGCGTCGTCGAAGGCGCCGGCGGCGGCGCGCTTGGCAAGGGTGCCGGTGACGATCCGGTCGGTGAGCGCGGGCAGGTGCCGGGCGAGGAAGAACTCGACGGCGCCCTTGCGGGTGGTGGGCAGGTCGCGGCGGGCCCGGACGGCGAGCGCGGCGCGTTCGATAGTGTCGAGGACGCCGTCCAGCGGCTCGTAGACGCTCATGCCGTCGAGGGAGAGTCCGGCGGCCTTGGTGGAGTCGTGGATGGGGCTGCGCACGGCGGACGGGTAGACGCAGGTGACGGTGACGTGGGTGCCGAGTTCGAGGCGCAGCGCGTCGGCGTAGGCGACCATGGCGCGCTTGGAGGCGCCGTAGGCGGCGGCGAGCGGGAGCTGCATGACGGCCATCCGGGAGGTGACCATGACGACCCGGCCGCGGGCGGCGACGAGGGCGTCCACGCAGGCGGCGGTGGTGCGCCAGGTGCCGAGCAGGTTGATCTCCAACTGGCGGCGGACTTCGTCGCCGGGGGCGAGTTCGGCGGGGGCGGGGCCGCCGATGCCGGCGTTGTTGACCAGGATGTCGAGGCCGCCGAGGGTGTCGAGGGCTTCGGCGACGGCGGTGGTGACATTGGCGCCGTCGGTGATGTCGCAGCGCAGCACGGTGAACGGTTCGTCGCCGGTGGGGCGCAGGTCGAGGCCGATGACGTGGGCGCCGGCCCGGGTGAGGCGTTCGCCGAGGGAGCGGCCGATGGTGCCGGAGGCGCCGGTGATCAGTACGCGGCGGCCGCGCGGGTCCTGACGGCGATCGAACAGTCGGATCGTCATATCGCTGCCTTCGTGATGGGGTTGCGGCGGGCGACGGCTCGGCGGGCACCGGCCCGCAGTTCGCGGGGCACGGCGGCGGTGTACTGGTCGAAGTCGATCCGCATCATCGGCCGCTTGGCGCCCCAGCGGCGGACGGCGGCGGCGTGCATGCGCTGGACGTGCGCGCGCTGCTGCTCGGGCGTGGGCAGCGCGTAGCGGCCGGCCAGGTGGGCAGCGACCAGCTTGCCCTGGGCCTCGACGACGGGGAGCGCGGCACCGGTGGACTGCATCAGGCCGACGAAGCTCAGCGTGGGGTCGTCGAGGTGGAAGACCCGCTGGTAGAGCGGCAGTTCCTCGGGGTCGTCGCCGGTCCAGCGCTCGTCCAGGAACGGGATGGTGACGTGGTAGCCGGTGGCCCAGACGATCACGTCGACCCGGTCGGCGGTGCCGTCGGTGAACAGCACCCGGTTGCCGTCGAGCCGTTCGATGCCGGGACGTGCCTCGACCTCGCCGTGGGTGAGCCGGTGCAGGATGGTGTCGCTGATCGTGGGGTGGTTCTGGAACAGCCCGCCTGCCGGCTTGGGCAGGCCGTACCGCTCGGGCGTGCCGACGGCGAGCCGCAGCACGGTCTGCGCGACGGCCTGCCGGATCCGCCAGGGCAGCACGGACAGCGCGCCGCCGGTGGCGTCGGACGGGCGGCCGAACAGGTACTTGGGCACGATGTGGCTGCCGTGCCGGGCGGAGAGCAGCACCGGCCCGTGCGAGACGTGCGAGGCGTCGACGGCGATGTCCATCGCGCTGTTGCCCATGCCGACGACCAGCACCCGGCGGCCCTTGTACGTGTCGGCGCTGTGGTGGTCGTGGGCGTGCATCTGGGTGCCGTCGAAGTGGCCGGGGTAGCCGGGGCTGGGCCATTTCGGTTCGCGGTTGTGGCCGTTGGCGACCACCACGGCGCCGAACTCCTCAATCCCGGCTGCCTGTTCGGTGCCGACCGCCGTCTCGACCTCCCAGTGGGTGTCGGCGCGGCGGACGGCGGTGACGTCGGTGTGGAACCGGACCCGCTCGGTGACGCCGAACCGGTGGGCATACTCGGCGAGGTAGCCGGCCACCCGGGCGGCCGACGGGTAGTCGGGCCAGTGCTCGGGCATCGGGTGGTCGACGAACTGGGTACGGCCCTTGCTGGTGTTCAGGTGCAGGCTGTCGTACGACGGTGACGTCCCGGCGCTGCCGTCGCCCGCCCACAGGCCGCCGACCCGGTCGCCGCGTTCCAGCACGGTGACGTCCAGGTCGTGGTCGAGCAGCGCCTTGGCCGTAGCGAGCCCGGCCGCGCCGGCACCGATCACCGCCACCTTCGTGGAGCCCATGGCCGGGCCCTCCTCTCCGTGGAAGGCGCTCATTCAATCGAATGATGGAGGAATGGGCAATGCTCCATGACCTGCGATTTTTCGCTCCGTCATGTGATTGAAACCGGCACTCCGCCTCGGGTAGCCTCGGCCCATGAGCACCCGGTCCGACGACGGTCCCCGCGAACGCATCCTGGCGACCGCCACCCGACTGTTCGCCGAGCGCGGCTACGACGCCACCAGTACCCGGGCGATCGGCGACGCCGTCGGGCTGAACATCGCCACCGTCGCCTACCACGTGGGCGCGAAGCCGGAGTTGTACCGCGAGGTGATGCGCCGGGCCCATCTCGCCCAGCGCGAGGTGGTGACCGCCGCCGTCCGCCAGCTGCACACCTGCGGCCCGTCCGCCGAGGAGACCAGGGCGGCGCTGCTCGCCTTCGTCGACGCCTACCTGTCGTTCTGCCTGAACCACCCCGAGGTGCCGGCGCTGTGGATGCGCCGCTGGCTGGCCGAGGGCTCCGACCTGGCCGACATCGAGACCGAGTTCGCCGGCCCGCTGGTCGCCGAGGTCGCCGCCGCCGTCCGCGAGGTGCTCGCCCGGGCCGGCCTCGGCGCCGGGGTGGACGTCGAGATGCTGGTCTTCACCATCGTCTGGACGTCCCACTCCTTCGGCCAGGCCGGCGTCATCGACCCGGCCGGCCGCCGCCTCGGCCCGCTCGACCTGCCGGTCCTCGACCGCTTCCGGCACCACCTGCACACGGTGGTCACGGGCGTTCTCGACCAGTCCTGACGGCCGCTTTGAGGATGCCTCAGCTCTCTTCGCCTCGGCTCTCTTCGGCTCGGCCCTCCTCGACTCGGCCCTCCTCGGCACGACCCTCCTCGGCGCGGGCCAGCACCGCCGCGAACACCAGTGGCGCGAGGGCCTGGTAGCCGATCCACACCTCGCCACCCGCGCTGCTGCCGCCGTGCGCCAGCAGCAGCCCGGCGGCGGCGGTCAGCACCCAGCCGGCGTCGTAGCCGATCATCAGCCGGGTGCAGGTGCGGGCCGGCCGCCGCCGCACGAAGCGGATCTCGGCCGCGCCGCAGATCAGCAGGGCCACCGCGCAGACGATCATCAGCCATGGCGCGACGCCGAGTTGGCCGCCGACCTGCACGGCCCCGAGGCCGAACACCGCCGCCAGCAGCACCTTGAAGGCGCCGTCGGCCACGATCCCCACCGTCCTGTTCCTCGCCATGCGAGTTCCCCTCCCCTGAGCGTTTCCCGTTTCTCATAACGAGATTACGGTAATAATCAGACTATGCGAATGACGAGGGCCGAGGCCAAGGAACGCAACCGCCGGGCACTGCTGGACGCCGCTCTCCAGCTGGTATCCCGGGACGGCTACCGCGCGAAGCTGGACGAGATCGCCGCGCTGGCCGGGGTGACCACCGGGGCGGTGTACTCGCTGTTCGGCAGCAAGAACGGCCTGGTGGTGGCCGTGGTCGCGGACCACCTGGGCCCGCACTACGCCGAACTCGAACAGGCCCTGCCGCGCGAACTCGACCTGCCGGCGGCGGTCGACGCCTTCGCCCGCCACTACCGCCGCAGCTGCGACCGCCCCGACGCGATGGCCGCGCTGTCCCTGCAGGTGACGCTGCTGGACATGGCGGTGCACGACACCGACCTGCGCACCCGGCTGGCCGAGTCGGTGCGGGCCCAGGAGGCGCAGCTGGTGGAGCTGTTCGCCGGACGCGCGCTCGCCGGTGGCACGGTGACGGCGGATCGGGCGCAGCGCCTGGTCACCGCGCTGCGGGCGCTGTTCGTCGGGCTCACCCAGGGTGTGCTGCTGGGTCTGCACGAGACGGCCGACGAGCAGTTCTTCGCGGATGCCGCGCGGGCGCTGACCCAACTCGCCTGACCGGCCTCGGCTTTCCCGCCCTCCAGCCTCCAACTCGAACAGCACTGTTCAAGTTGGAGGTTTTCCGGTATCCATTAACCCGTACACCACTGTTCGAGTTACGGGGGGTCCACCCATGCACGGCACCGCGCACCACCCACCGTCCACCCACGCCCCGGCCGCCGGGCATCCGCGCCGCCGGCTGCTGCTCGGGGTGCTCTGCCTGGCCCAGTTCGTGCTGATCGTGGACGTCACGGTCATCAACGTCGCGCTGCCCGCGATCGGCGCCGACCTGCACCTCGGCCGCTCCGCGCTGACCTGGGCCGTCACCGCGTACACGCTCTGCTTCGGCGGGCTGATGCTGCTCGGCGGACGGCTGGCCGACGCGTTCGGGGCGCGCCGGGTCCTGACGGCCGGTCTGCTCCTGTTCACCGCCGCCTCGCTGGCCGGCGGCCTGGCCGACGGGCCCGCCGTCCTGCTCGCCGGACGCGCCGCCCAGGGCGTGGGCGCGGCCCTGGTCTCCCCCGCCGCGCTGGCCGCGCTGACCCGGGCGTTCGACGGGCCGGAGCGCACCAAGGCGCTCGGTGTGTGGGCGATGCTCGGCGGCATCGGCTTCGCCGCCGGCGCGATGCTCGGCGGGCTGCTCACCGCCGGACCGGGCTGGCACTGGGTGTTCTTCGTCAACCTGCCCGTCGGCCTCGGCGTCCTCGTCGCGCTGCCCGCGCTGCTCCCGTCCGCCCCGGCTGTCGGCGACCGGCGGATCGACCTGCCGGGCGCACTGCTGGTCACCGCTGCGACCGGCGCGCTGATCCTCGGGCTGGTCAACGCCGGTGACCACGACTGGAGTTCGGCCTCCGTCCTGCTGCCCCTCCTCGGCTCGGTGGTGCTCTACGGCCTGTTCGTCCTGCTGGAACGCCGGACGGCCGCCCCGCTGATGGACGTCCGCATCCTGGCCCGCCGCCCGGTCGCCGCCGGCTCACTGCTGATGCTGGCCGCCACCGCGCTGCTGCTCGGCCTGGTCTTCCTCGCCTCGCTCTACCTGCAGGACGTCCGCCACCTGTCCGCGCTCGCCACCGGAGCACTGGTCCTGCCGATGGCGGCGGGCACCGCCGTCGCCGCCCACTTGACGGGCCACCTGCTCGCCCACGCGGGCGTCCGCACCGTCGCCGCCGGGGGCCTGCTGCTGGCCGCGGCCGGGAGCGTGCTGCTCGCCGTCACGGACGGGCCTTGGTGGACGGTCGCCGGGCTGACGATCGCCGGGTTCGGGGTGGTGCCGGTGCTGGTCTGCGCGACCACCACCGCGCTCGGTTTCGTCCCGCACGAGGAGGCGGGCGTGGCGTCCGGCGTGGTCAACACCTTCCACGAGGTCGGCGGCGCGATCGGCATCGCGGTCGTCTCCACCGCCGCCGCCCCCGGCATCGTCGCCCACATCTCGGCCGGCTTCCCCACCGCCCACCTGGTCCTTGCCGCGGCCGCCCTGCTGATGGCCGCCCTCGCCCCGGTGCTGATCCCGCCGGGCCGCGCCGAACGGCCTGCGGGCATGCACGCGCACTGAGGCGACGCGCGCATGCACGGGCGGGCGGGTGGCCTGCAGGGAGCCTGCGTAGAAATCGCACACCTCCCGCGCATGCGCGGGCGGGTGGCCTGCCGGCACCCCGCAGGACCCGAAAGAGACGGGCCTAGACTCCGACCATGGAATCCGACCAGCGCGGCGCCGCCGCGTCCACCCGGCGCGGCGGCTCCGGGCAGCCCCGGCGGGCCGATGCCGAACGCAACATCGCCGCGATCCTGGCCGCCGCCGCCGACTGCTTCGCCCGCGACCCGCAGGCCAGCATGACCGAGATCGCCGCCGCGGCGGGCGTCGGCCGGGTCACCCTGTACGCGCACTTTCCGTCCCGCGAGGCGCTGCTCGGCGAGTTGATGGACCGCGCGCTGCGCGAAGTCACGGCCACCGTCGCGGCCCACCACCTGGAGCGCGCACCGGCCGACCAGGCCCTGCGCACCCTGCTGCGTTCGTCCTGGCACCTGCTCGACCGCAACCTGCGGATGCTGCACGCCGCCCGTCGCGCCCTGCCCGCGGAGACCGTCGAGGACCGGCACGCCGATGTCCTCGCCACCGTCGAGCAGTTGATCACCCGCGGGCAGGACGAGGGCGTCTTCCGCACCGACCTGCCCGCCCACTGGCTGGTCACCAGCGTCTACACGCTGATCCTCGCCGCGGGCGACCAGGTCGAGTCCGGCCGCTTCGGCTCCGCCGAGGCGCTGGCCGCCCTGGAGGCGACCGTCGGCTCCGCTCTGCGGAGCACCTGACCGGACATCAGCCACCTGACCGGACGTCAGCGGTCGTCGCGCGGGCGGTCCCACTCGTCGGGCTCGTCCGGCCCGTACTCGGCCTCGGACTGCTCGCGCAGCTTCACCGCCCGCTTCTCGGACGCGGCGCGCTCCTCCGGCGACATGTTCGCCGCCGCCTCCCGCATCTCGCCGAGCCGCGCCCCGATCGCCGACAGGTACCGGTCGGACTCGACCACGTCCTTCATGCCGATCCGCCCGCTCAGCACCTCCCGGGCCATCTGCTGGAGCTCCGGCCCGACGCCGTCCGCCTTCGCGATCGTCCGCAGCGCCCGGTGCAACTCCGCGGCCTGCGACGGGTTGTCGGCGACGTCGAGCAGGTCCGCGTCCGAGATCTCCGGCTCGCGATCGTCTGCTGCGCCCATGGCTGCCTCCTCGGGATCGGTGAATCAAGAGATCATAGTCCCCCGCCCAGAGGAGGCGTCATGTGCCCCGGCCTCGAGGCGGGTTCACTCAGCAGTGGTCCTCGACGTAGAGCATCCGCCGCCCGGCCCGGCCCGGAACTCGTGGGCCAGGTACCGCCCGGACCACGTCCCGCCAGGGCCCTTGTACTCGTCCTTGATCAGGGCCCAGAGCGTGGAACGCTCCGCCTCGGCCACGGGTCGCGGGCTGATGCCGCCCATGTCCCCCCACACCACGGGCGTCGCCGCGTCCTTCACCAGCCGACGGACGAGGCGGAGGTCCAGGCGCTTGCGGTGGAGAACCCAGCAAGTGCCTTGCCCGTCAACGAGCGTGACGGGGTCGGCCAGGCTGTCGGGGTTCGCGGGGAACGACTTCATGCCGCGAGTCTTGCAGAGCCCGGACGGACGGAGCGGGGTAATTCGATGGTCTCCCCGCTTCCGGTCCGGCGATACTGACCCGCCATGACGAGCGATGAACACTCTGCCGACCCGGCGCTGCGCCGCGTGCTGGCCAAGGCGGGTGGGCCGGAACTGTTGGACGTGCTCTCCGAGGAGTTGACGGGTTCGGAGCTGACCACGCTGCTCCTGGAGGTCTTCCGGCGCCGCGCCGACCGGCTCACTCCGGCCGAGGTGATGCGGCGCTATCGCACCGACCGGTTCGTGACCCCGGCGCCGACCGGGTTCGCGCAACTGCGGCAGGCCGAGGACCTCCTGCTGTCCGCTCTGCCGGGCGACTTCCAGCTGGTCACCCTGGCTCCGCTGGTACCGCTGGCCGCGCACACGGCGGTGGCGACCGTGGATCCGCGCAAGGTCGTCGCCACCATCCGTGGCAGCGAGGTCGCCGCCGACCCGACCAATGCCCTGGCCCTGGAGGCGGCCGAGCGGAGATCCCGGGCCCTGGCCGCCGACCCCCGCTCCACCGTGCCCGTCCGGCTGGCCGCCGGCCAACGAGTCGTGCGTGCCCAGCACTTCGACGCGCCCGGCATGCTCGCCCACTTCCAGCTGTTCGCCCTGGTGACCGCCGGCCGGGACACCGGCAGCCGGGCGTTCGAGCACCAACACCTGGTCGAGCACCTGCGGTTCGCCGTCCGGGCGATGACACGCGCGGGCGCGCGCCGCACCGAGATCCGCCTTACCTGCCTCGACGAGCGCGCCGCGCCGGTCCTGGCCCGCACCCGGACGCAGCTGGCCGGGACACCGGGCGTCGACATCGTCGACGATCCCGACCGGGCGACCGGACGCGGCTACTACACCGACCTCTGTTACAAGATCCACGCCACCGTCCACGGCCGGCAACTGGAGGTCGCGGACGGCGGGTTCGTCGACTGGACCCAGCGCCTCGTCGGAAGCCGCAAGGAACGCCTCCTGATCGGCGGATTCGGCGTCGACCGGCTCGCCGCGATGCTGACGCCACCCACCGCCCCCGAACCGTCGCCTCCGGGCCGGACCGGCTAGGAACTGCCCGTCCTGGCCCTCGGCGGCACGGAGGCGTGTTCATCGGGCAGGGGCGCGCCGGCGGCGAGTCGGCCGATCAACCGGCGGGCCGCTTCGGCGAGTTCGGGCGGGCCTTCGACGGTGAACGGACAGTCGAAGGTGACGAGGAAGCCGAGGATCCCCGACCAGGACCACGCCCCCATCCGGATCCGGGTGGTCCGCTCGTCGACCGCTTCGAAACTCGCCGCGCCCGGAGCCCACTTCGCCACCAGCGTCGCGGGGCACTCCATCAGGACAGTGCCCCAGCACGGCCAGGTGTCCGCGGTGTCCCCCCGGTCGGGCTGGCTCTGGACGAAACTGGCGAGGTCCGTCTCCGGCACCTCGCGGGGGCCGAACCGCCATGCGGTGGAGGCCAGTTGACCGATCCGGTCGAGCCGGTAGGTGTGCCACGAGTTCCGCCGCTGGTCGTACGCCACCAGGTACCAGCGCCCGGACCAGACGACGAGCCGGTGGGGCTCGGCCAGCACCTCCTCGCCCTCCACCGGCTCGCGGTCGACGGACCGGTAGGCAAACCGCACCAGCTCGCGCTGCTGCGCGGCGGCACTCAGCTGCGCCAGCAGTGCGGGATCGACCTGGGGCGGGGCCAACTCCCAGGCGTTCTCGAGCTGTTCGACCGAGAAGGTGGCCAGCCTGCGGGCCAGGTGGGGAGGCAGCAGCTCCTTGATGGAGTTCAGCGCGCGCTTCGTGGCGTCCCCCACGCCGGTGACCGAGGCCGGGGCGGTCTGCAGGGCCAGCGCGATGGCGATGGCCTGCTCGTCGTCGACGACCAGCGGGGGCAGCCGAGCCCCGCGGGACAGCCGGTAGAAGCCGGAGGGGCCTTTGCGCGCCGTGACGGGATAGCCCAGTTCGCGCAGTCGGTTGATGTCGCGCCGGACCGTCCGCGGGGACACCCCCAGCCGCTCGGCCAGGCCGTCGCCGGTCCACTCCTTCTGGGCCTGCAGCAGGCTGAGCAGCTCCAGCGTTCGGTTGGCGATCACGGATTGCCCCCGGATTGGTGTGAGTAGCGGTCAGGTTACGTCCTCTTCTGCTGGCAGGGTGCCACTGGCTCGGAGGCCGGACGCCTCCCCCGCCCCCCATCGAACCTCCGACAGAACGGAAGAACGTCATGTCCGAGAATCCGGCTCGGCCCTCACCCGCCGACCGGCGCGCCTGGTGGGGCCTGATCGCCGTCTCCCTCGGTGTCGCGCTGGTGGTCGTGGACTTCACCATCGTCAATGTGGTGATGCCACCGATCATCGACGACCTGGGGATCTCGGCCTTCGGCGCCCAGTGGATCCAGGAGTCCTACGCGATCGTGCTGGCCGCCCTGCTGCTGGTGGCGGGCCGCCTCTCGGACGTCCTGGGAGCGCGCAGGCTGTTCGTCGCCGGGACGGTGCTCTTCGGGCTGGCCAGCATCGCAGCGGCGGTGTCGCCCACCGGCGGGCTGCTGATCGCCGGCCGGTTCGTGCAGGGTGTCGGTGGCGCGATCATCATGCCGACGTCGCTGGCGCTGCTCAACCTGAACTTCCGGGGGCCGGACCGCGGCAAGGCGTTCGCCGTCTGGGGATCGACGATCGGGGCGGCGGCCGCGGTCGGACCGCTGCTGGGCGGTTGGCTCGCCGACTACTCCTGGCGGTGGGCGTTCGGCATCAACCTCGCGGTCGTCGCCCTGATCCTCTCCGGCGTCATGAGGTTTCTCCCGCTCTCCCCCCGCCGGCCGGGACGACTCGACGCCGTCGGCGCGGCGCTGTCGGTGCTGAGCCTCGGACTTCTCGCGTTCGCGCTGATCGAGGGACGCAACTACGGGTGGTGGGAACCGCGCAAGGACTTCGGTCCGTTCGGGCAGGGCACGGGCCTCTCGGTCGTCCCGGTCGCCCTGGTCGCCGCGGTGGCGTGTCTCGTCCTCTTCCTGCTCCGCCAGGCTCGGTGTACCCGGGGCAGCGGAACGGCGCCGCTGATGGACACCTCCCTGTTCGGCATCAAGTCCTTCAGCACGGGCAACATCGCGACATTCGTCATCGCCCTGGCCGAGTTCGGCATGCTCGCCGTGCTGCCGCTCTGGCTCCAGTACGCCCTGGACTACTCACCGGTCCGGACCGGGCTGCTGGTCTTCGTCGTCGCGGTCGGCAGCTTCTTCGCGAGCGGCGCGAGCTTCGGCCTGGCCGAGCGGACCGGCCCGGTCGGCCTGGTCCGGATCGGCCTGCTCCTGGAGGCCGCCGGCCTGCTGACGTTCGGCCTGCTGGCCGGCAGCGACTCCCCGTGGTGGGTCATCGCCACCGCCCTGTTCCTGTACGGCACCGGGGTCGGCTTCGCCACCGCCCAGGTCACCAACGTGGTCCTCGCGGACGTGCCACCGCAACACGCCGGCCAGGGCTCCGGAATCCAGAGCGCCGCGCGCCAACTCGGCTCCGCACTCGGCATCGCCGTCCTGACCTCGACGTTCTTCACCGCACTGGCCTCCGACCTGTCGCACCGCCTCCTCCGGCAGGGAACACCCGGGGCCGACGCCGCCCGGCTGTCCTCGGCGGTCTCCGACAGCGCCGGCGCGATGATCGCCCGGCTCGCCGACAACCCGCAGACGGCGCCCGCCGCCGACGCCGCACGCGACGCCATGTCCCACGCGGTCCGGGTCAACGGCTGGACCTGCGCCGCGCTGCTCGTCCTCGGCATGCTGGCAACGTTCCTCATCCCCCGGCCCGAGCGGGGCGCCCAGCAGCGGGGAGAGAGCAACGCTGCCGACCTGACCCACGCCTAGCTAGATCGCGGCGGCCAGCCTGGCGGCGGTCTCGGTCGCGGTGCGGCCCCAGCGGGGTGCTCCGGCGGTGAGGCGGGTGCGCAGGCCGCGCAGTTCGTGGCGGACCAGGGCGGGGAGGGTGGCGGGCGGGGTGTCGAGGAGGGGGGTGAGGGTGGCGACGGCGGTGTGCGGGTCGTCCTGGCAGAGGTGGCAGTCGGCGATGCGGGCTGTCAGCATGGCGCGGGCGGCGGGGAGTTCGCCGGTGCCGAGCAGGCCGAGCGCGGTGTGGGCGGCGTCGAGGGCGAGGCGGGCGAGGCGGGGGTCGCCGCTCGCGGCGGCGAGGTCGCGCAGGGCGGCGGCGGAGCCGGATTCGATCCGCATCCGCAGGGCCGGCGGGGCGAGCCAGGCGATGTGGGTCTCGATGGGCTCGGGCTGGTCGAGGTGGAGCCGGGCCCGGCCGAGGTGGTGGACGGTGGCGGGGACGTCGCCGTCCAGCGCGGTGGCGCGGGCCTCGCCGATCTGGGAGAGCGCGCCGGACCAGTGGTGGCCGGGTGCGGCGCGGCGGATCTCGCGGGCGTAGCCGCGGGAGGAGAACGGGTCGTCGTCGAGCAGCCCGAGCACGGCCATGTCGCTGAGGGCGGCGACCTGGGTGGCGGGGTCGCCGGCGAGTTGGGCCCAGCCGACGGCGCGGTCGAAGCAGGCCATCGCGGTGGCGGGGCGTCCGCCGTGCAGGCGCAGGCTGCCCGCGGCGTGGGCGTGTTCGGCGGCGAGTCGGGCGAGGACGCGGCGGTGCCGGGCGGGCGCGTCGGCGAGCCGGGCGACCACGGCGCGCAGCGTGGCCTCGATCACGGCGCCGGGTCCGCGTTCGCCCATCGCTCGCTCAGCGCTGTGGAGTTGGGCGCCGAGGACGGCGGCGAGGGCGTGCACGGTGTCGGTGTCGAGCGGCGCGGCGGGGTTGTCGCAGAACGCCGAGTGCAGCGCCAACACGGCGTCGGGGGGCGGGAGTTGGCAGCCGGTGGCGCCGTGCAGCGGGCACTGCAGGTCGTGGTGGGGCAGCCGCTCGGGGAGGTGCTCGTGTGCTGCGGAACAAGCGGTCGCACTGGAGCCGGGGGGCAGCGGTGGCCGCAGCAGGTGGGCGGGCAGCGCGGGGCGGTCGGCCTCGGCGGTTTCGGCGCGTCCGTAGCAGCGGGTCAGTTCGCCGCTGGTGGAGAGGAGTTCGTCGAGGCGGCGGACGAGTCGGGGGGTGGCGCGGCGGGCGCCGTGTTCGAGGCGGCTGACGGCGGTGTGGTCGTAGCCGACGGCGGCGCCGAGTTGGGCCTGGGTCCAGCCGGCGTGGCGGCGCCAGTGGCGCAGCAGCGCGCCGAATTCCTGCCAGCCGCCACTGCCACTGCCCAGGTCGCTGCCGCTGCCGCTGCCGCCGCCACCGCCACTGCCCAGGTCGCTGCCGCTGCCGCTGCCCAGGTCGATGCCGCTGTCGATGCCGCTGCCGATGGCACCGCTGCCGTCCGGCATGGTGTCCGGGTCGGTTGCGCCCAGCATTCGCCGCCACCTCCCCGAAGGCTTCGCCGCCCCCGCCCGTGCGGGGGGCGGTATCGAGACGGTACCGAACCGACCCCGGCCGCGTACATGGCGTGGTCTGTACCTGTTGTTTTCCAACTGCCGCCAGGGTCGGGGAATTTGACGGAACTTGCCAGCTCTTGGCAGGCCCTGTCAGCTCCGTTGACCGTGGCATGGCGACGGTGTGAGGGTTCCGGGCACCCCCACACCTGTGGCACCCCCACATCATAGGAGCTCTGAATGAAACGCAGATTGCTGACCGCCGGCACCACCCTGGCCGTGCTGGGCGGCATGCTCGGCGGTTTCGCCGGGCAGGCAGCTGCCTCGCCCGCGCCCGCTCCGCTCGCGCCCACCCCACTGGCCGCAGCGGTCTCGGCGGCGGACCTGGCCGCGTCGGCCGGCCTGGACGCGCTGGCCAAGGGTCCTGACGAGTCGTACGAGCGACAGTCCGTCACCCCGTTCCTGGGCGGCCTGTACTCGGTGTCCTACGAGCGCACCTACAAGGGCCTGCCGGTGGTCGGCGGCGACGCGGTGGTGCTCGCCGACGGCCAGGGCAAGGTCCGGGCGGTGCAGAACGCGAAGTCCGGCCCGGTCGGGGTCCCGACGAAGGCGAAGATCGACGCCGCGGCCGCGGAGAAGGCGGCCCGGGCGAAGCTGGCGAAGGTCGACTCCGCCGAGGCCCCGCGGCTGGTGGTCCGGGTCAAGGACGGCACCTCGCGCCTGGCCTGGGAGTCGGTGCTGTCGGGTTCGGACGGGAACCGGCCGAGCCACCTGCACGTGTTCGTCGACGCGATCACCGGCGAGGTCGCCGACAGCTACGACGACGTGAAGGCCGGCACCATCAACAGCAAGTGGAACGGCCCGTCGCCGCTGACCATCTCCACCACCGGCTCCGGCAGTTCGTTCTCGCTGCGCGACCCGAACCGTCCGGGCCTGCAGTGTTCGGACTACTCGACGGGTTCGGTGTTCAGCAAGTCCTCCGACTCCTGGGGCACGGGCAACCCGACCTCGAAGGAGACCGGCTGCGCCGACGCGATGTTCGCGGCGCAGAAGGAGTGGGACATGCTCCGCGACTGGCTGGGCCGCAACGGCCACAACGGCAACGGCGGCAGCTGGCCGGTGAAGGTCGGTCTGAACGACATCAACGCGTACTGGGACGGCTCGACCATTTCGATCGGCCACAGCCAGGCCAACGAGTGGATCGCCGCGATGGACGTGGTGGGCCACGAGTTCGGCCACGGCCTCGACCAGTACACGCCGGGTGGCGCGTCCAGCAACGAGGCGGGCCTGGGCGAGGCGACCGGCGACATCATGGGTGCGCTGACCGAGGCGTACGCCAACGAGCCGGCGCCGTACGACTCCCCGGACTACACGGTCGGCGAGATGATCAACCTGGTCGGGCAGGGCCCGATCCGGGTGATGTACAACCCCTCGCAGATATCCGGGAACCCGAACTGCTACTCGGCGTCCATCCCGAACACCGAGGAGCACGCGGCGGCCGGCCCGCTGAACCACTGGTTCTACCTGCTGGCGGAGGGTTCGAACCCGGGCGGCGGCAAGCCGTCCAGCCCGACCTGCAACTCCTCCTCCAACCTGACCGGCGTCGGCATCCAGAACGCGGGCAAGATCTTCTACGGTGGCATGCTGCTGAAGACCAGCGGCATGACGTACAAGAAGTACCGCACCGCGACCCTGACGGCCGCGAAGAACCTGGACCCCACCTGCAACCTGCACGCCCGCACCAAGGCCGCCTGGGACGCCGTCAGCGTGCCGGCCCAGCCCGGCGACCCGAGCTGCACCGGCACCCCGACCAGTGACTACTCACTGGCGCTGAGCCCGTCCGCGGGCACCGTGCAGCAGGGCGCCTCGACCACCGCGACGGTCTCCACGGCCGTGACCTCGGGTTCGGCGGCGAACGTCTCGCTGTCCGTGAGCGGCGCGCCGACCGGCACCACCGCGGCGGTCTCCCCGTCGAGCGTGCAGACCGGCGGTTCGGCGACGCTGAATATCAGCGTCGGGGCGAACACCCCGGCGGGCACCTACCCGCTGACCGTGACCGGCTCCGGTCCGGCCACCCACACCGCGCAGTACCAGCTGACGGTGAGCGGCGGTGGCGGCAACCCCGGCGGCTCGGCCCCGGACGTCGACGTGGCCAAGGTGCAGGCGCACCTGAGCCAGCTGTACACCGTGGCGCAGCAGAACGGCGGCAACCGCCGGGCGGGCAGCGCGGGTTACGCGCAATCGCTGGCGTACGTGAAGGGCAAGCTTCAGGCGGCGGGCTACACCGTCACCGAGCAGACCTGCACCTCGTGCAGCTACATCTCGAACAACCTGATCGCGGACTGGCCGGGCGGCCCGTCGGACCAGGTCACCATGTTCGGCGCGCACCTGGACTCGGTCTCGGCCGGCCCGGGAATCAACGACAACGGCTCGGGTTCGGCGGTGCTGCTGGAAAACGCGCTCGTGCTGGCGCAGCAGAACCCGACGATGAGCAAGCACGTCCGGTTCGCCTGGTGGGCCGGTGAGGAGCAGGGCCTGCAGGGCTCGGCGTACTACGTCGGCCAGCTGTCCTCGGCCCAGCGCTCGGCGATCAAGGGCTACTACAACTTCGACATGGTCGGCTCGCCGAACGCCGGCTACTTCGTCAACAACGTCAACTCGGCCACCGCGGCGCCGCTGAAGGCGTACTGGGACTCGTTGAACCTCCAGCCGGAGGAGAACGTCGAGGGCCAGGGCCGTTCCGACGACTACTCGTTCCAGCAGGCCGGCATCCCGACCTCGGGCTACGCGGCGGGTGCGGACGCCGTGAAGACGTCCGGGCAGGCCGCCAAGTGGGGTGGTACGGCTGGCCGTTCGTACGACTCCTGCTACCACCAGTCCTGCGACACCACCTCGAACGTCGACGCGACGGTGCTGAACCGCAACGCCGACGGTGTGGCGTACGCGATCTGGAAGACCTCGGTGGGCGGCACCACCACGCCGGTCAACGACTTCAGCGTGTCGGTGAACCCGGCCACCGGTACCGTCCAGGCCGGTTCGTCCGCCACCGCGACGCTCTCCACGGCGACCACCTCCGGTTCGGCGCAGAGCGTGTCGCTGACCGCGAGCGGCGCGCCGTCCGGTGCCACCGTCTCGTTCAGCCCGTCCACCGTCTCCAGCGGTGGCAGCTCGTCCCTGACGGTCGCCACCTCGGCGTCCACCCCGGCCGGCACGTACACCATCACGCTGACCGGCACCGGCGCCTCGGCCACCCACGCCACCACCTTCACCCTGGTGGTGAACGGCGGCGGCAGCGGCGGCACCACCTGGGCGGCGGGCGTCAACTACAACGCGGGTGACGTGGTCACCTACAACGGCGTCAGCTACCGCTGCCTGCAGGCCCACACCTCGCAGAGCACCTGGACGCCGGACGTGGTTCCCGCCCTCTGGCAGCGCGTCTAGCAGTCGCGACGTGGGCGGTGCCGCGGCCGGTTGGGGGACCGGTCGCGGCATCGCTCGCTTTCCGGCGTGCGGTCAGCCGGGCAGGCGCACGGCGGCCACTCCGGCCTGGTGCTCGCCGAACCCCCAGCCCATGACGAGCGAGCAGCCGGCCGCGTCCAGCACGTCGCTCCATGGCCAGTGCTCGGAGCCGCTGCAGAAGCCGCCCTCGCTGCGCGCATCGGCCTCGGTGCGGCAGAGCGCGCGCAGGTGGTCGCGGAGCCCGGGGTGGGCGACCGCGCGCAGCGGCGCCTCCCAGGTCTCGTCCCCGGGACGGTCGATGCTCACGTCGTGCCCGGTCACCAGGTGTTCGGGGCCGCGCTCGGTGAAGGTCGCGGCCCGCATCGCCTCGTCCAGGGTGCCGCCGGTGGCGACGCGCAGAACGACGGTCAGCCAGTGGTTCAGCCGCACGCACGCCTCGTCGGTCAGGTCGACCCCGTGGCGGCGCAGCAGCGGTGCCAGCTCCACGCCCCGCACCACCGCGCCGTCCGTGTCGTCCACGGCGGCGACGGCGCGCAGGTCGGCGACGAAGGCCTCGTCGAACGGCCTCGGGCCCTTGTGCCCGTCCGCGCCCCACGCGCCCGTTCCGGCGAGCAGGTCGGGGTCGAAGCGGAACAGCGAGGCGCCCAGGTCGAACTGCCAGTTCCACGGGGAGAAGGGGTGCGGGCCGTCCGGGTCCGGCAGGTAGCCCGGCTCGGCCGCCGACAGGGCGTCGGGGGTGGCCCAGGTGTTGGGGAACAGGAACTCGTCGAGGGTGTCCGAGGCGTAGTACGCCCCGTACCGGGCGCCGGCGGGTTCCGCCGCCACGCCGTTGCCGAGGAATATCGCGAAGGCGTCGGCCAGCGCGGCGTCCCATCCGCCGGGTTCCGTATCGGTCGTCACGGGTGAACCTCTCCTACCTGTCGTGTCACGGGAGTTGAGGAACGGTACCGACTGCCGGCGACAGGCGTTTTACGTTCCCCAGACGGGCCGTGTCCGTACGATGGCGCCCGGGCGGACCCGGAAAGGGCTGTCCGGCCGCCGGGGAAGGGTCGTCCGTTGTCGCACCGTGCCGCTGTGCTCACCCGATTGCGGGCGATCAGCTCTTCGAAGCGGCCCGCCGGCCGGCGTTCGGCGCTGCGCGGGCTGGTGGTGCCGGCGGTGGTGGCGCTGGTGCTGGCGTTCGTGCTGAAGACCTTCGTGTTCCAGGTGTTCGTGATCCCGTCCGGGTCGATGATGGGCACCCTGCAGAAGGGCGACCGGGTCGCGGTCGACAAGTTCAGCCCGTGGCTCGGGGACACTCCGCAGCGCGGCGAGGTGGTGGTGTTCCGCGATCCGGGCGGCTGGCTCCCCGGCAAGTCGGACACCGGGGGCGTCGCCGGCGGTGTCCGCAACGTGCTGAGCTGGGTCGGGCTGGCGCCGTCCGCGGACGAGAAGGACCTGATCAAGCGGGTCGTCGCGGTCGCGGGCGACACCGTCGACTGCCGCGCCGGCCACCCCCTGACGGTGAACGGCACCGCCCTCGACGAGCCGTACCTCTACCCCGGCGCCACGCCCTGCGACGACTACCCCGTGGGCACCGTCACCGTCCCGCCGGGCCACCTGTGGGTGATGGGCGACCACCGCAACGACTCCGCCGACTCCCGCTACCAGCAGCTCTACAACCCCGGCGGCGGCTTCGTCCCGGTCGACCACGTCATCGGCCGCGCCCGCGTTCTGCTCTGGCCCCTCCCCCGCTGGGCCTCGCTGCCCGTCCCCGACACCTTCCACCACCTCGGCTGACGGCCGGCCCATCCGCAGGTTCGGCAGCCGGGCCGCCACGGCTGCGCCCAGCCGGCGGCGATCTCGGTGTCGTCGGGCCGTACGCCGCCCGGAAGTTGAGGGTCCGTCACCGTTCGACCATAGCGCCGTGTCCGGTTTCCGCCGGTGCGGCGGTCCGCGCTGCTCGAGAATCCCGCCGGTGACCACACACCCGCAGGGAATCCGGATCAGGCACCGCGGCGCTCTTCCGCAGGTGCACCCCAGCGCCTATGTCGCGCCGACGGCCACGCTGGTCGGCGATGTGCGGATCGGGCCCCGCGCGCGGGTGATGTACGGCGCGGTGCTGGATGCCGAGGGCGCGTTCGTCGAGGTCGGGGAGGCGACGGTGGTGTGCGAGAACGCCGTCCTGCGGGCCTCCGCCGTCGCCGCCGAGCAGCCCGTCACTCTCGCCGACCACGTGTGCGTCGGCCCGCACGCCACGCTGCTGGGGTGCACCGTGCGGCGCTGCGCGTATCTGGCCACCTCGGCGAGTGTGCTGCAGGAGGCCCGGGTCGGCGCGGGGACGGTGGTCGCCGTCTCCGCGCTCGTCCATGCCCGCACGGTGCTTCCGGACGAGTTCTTCGTTCCTCCGCACTGCCTCGCCGTCGGCGACCCGGTGCGGATCTTCGCGCCCGGTGACCCGGCCGTGCCGCAGGCCATCGCCGAACTCGGCTTCGCGGGCGTGGCGTTCGGCATCGACGCCGCGCTGACCGACCGCCTGGCCCGCTACGAGCGCATCGCCGAGGTGCGCGTGCGGGAGTTCGGCGCGCACCTGGACGACCTCCGGGAGCGGTGAACCGTCAGGCCGTCACGGGTTCCAGCCGCAGGCGCTGGAGCGGCGGCGACGGGGGCGGGTCGGCCGGGCCGAACCAGACGCGGACGTCGAGGCCGGTACGGACGGGGAGTCGCGGGAAGTCGTTGACGGCGTGCCTCGCCGCCACCGCCCAGGCTCTGGCGGCCCGTTACGCCGGGTGAACCGGTCCCGGGGGCAGGGCCTAAGGTTTGGCCGACAGCGCGACCGCCCGGAGGACCCTTTGCTTCAGCTGCGACTCATCGTTCCCGCCGACCTGCGCGCACAGGTGCTCGACCGGATCGACGCCTGCGTCGGTGTCGCCCACGTCGCCGTGCTGCCCGGTGGGGCGGTTCGGCCGCCCGGGGACCTGGTGCTGTGCGACGTGGCCCGCGAGGCGGTCGACGAACTGCTCGGCGAACTGCGCGCGCTGGGCCTGGCCGAGCGCGGGGCCATCACCGTGGACGAGTCGGGGCTGACGATCTCGCGGGCCGCCGAGGAGGCGGAGGAGCGGGCCCCTGGTGAGGGTGTGGACGCGCTGGTGTGGGAGGAGGTGTCCGGGATCGTCCACGAGGAATCCACCCTCAGCTGGGTCTTCCTCGCGCTGCTGACCGTCGCCACCATGCTGGCCGCCTGCGGCGCCGTCCTGGACAGCGCGATCCTGGTGGTCGGCGCGATGGCCGTGGGCCCGGAGTTCGGCCCGCTCGCCGGGTTGTGCGTCGCCGTGGTGCAGCGCCGGGCCCGCCCGGCGGCCCGCTCCCTGCTGGCCCTGCTGGTCGGATTCACCGTCGCGATGGCCCTCACGGTGGGGTTCGCGCTGGCGATGGACGCTCTCGGCCTGTTCAGCGATGCCAAGTTCGCGGCGGCCCGCCCCAACACCTCGTTCATCTGGCAGCCGGACGCGATGTCCTTCGTGGTCGCCTTCCTGGCCGGTGTCGCGGGCCTGCTGTCGCTGACCTCCGCCAAGGCGTCCGCGCTGGTCGGGGTGGCGATCTCGGTCACCACCGTGCCGGCGGCGGCCAACGCCGCGGTGGCCGTGGCGTACGGCGAGTACGCGCAGGGCTGGGGCTCCGCCGTGCAGCTGGCGCTCAACCTGTCGGGAATCGTCCTCGCCGGCGTGCTCACCCTGCTCGCCCAGCAGGGCGCCTGGCGCTTCGCGCGCCGCGGACCGCGCTGAGCACCCTCAGCCGGGCGGCCGGGGCGCCGCGCGGGTGGTCGGGAGGTGGCGGGTGAACAGCAGTGCGCCGCCGGTGATCAGCGCGCAGGCGAGGACCGCGGACTTGAGGCCCTGGATCTGCGCGTCCTGGTAGTGGCCGACGATCACCTCGGCCTCCTGCGGCGTCACATCGGACCGGGTGGCCAGCGCGGCGGCGACCTGGTCGGCGGGGACGAAGGACACCCCCGCCTCCACGTGCGTCCCGGCCTCCTGGGCGACGGCCTGGCTCACCCGGGGGTCGCTCTCGATCCGGGTGGTGACGGAGGCGGCGAGGGCGCCGATGAGGAGCGCGCCGATCAGCGCCGTGCCCAGCGAGGAGCCGAGGTTCTGCGCGGTGTACTGCAGGCCGCCGGCCTCGCTGCGCTCCGACGCCCGCACGCTGGACTGCACCGTGTTGCCCAGCTGCGAGGCGAGCATGCCCAGGCCGATGCCGAGCAGCGCCATCGCACCGGCGAACGAGGCGCCCTTCAGCTGCGGCCCGATGGCCGTGATCAGCCACAGGGTGGCGGCGAGCAGCACCAGCAGGCCGATCCGGACGATCGCCCGGGACGAGGCGAACCGCAGCAGCAGCGAGCCGCACATCGAGGTGGCGAGCATCGTCACGGACACCGGCAGCAGCCGCAGCCCGGTCTGGAAGGCGTCCAGCCCCTGCACGACCTGGAGGTAGAGCGGGATGACGAAGAACAGGCCCAGCAGCACGGTGTTCTGGTTGAACAGCGTCACCAGTCCCGCGCGCAGCGGCCGGTTGCCGAACAGCTCCAAGTCGACCAGTGGTGTCCCGCCCCGCCGCTCGTAGTGCCGTTCGTGCACGCAGAAGGCGTACAGCAGCACGGCGCCCAGCCCGATGGTGAACAGCGTCGGGGCGAAGCCGAGGACGGTGAACGGGGGGTTACGGGGCTGCACCCAGCCCCAGGTACCGCTCTGCAGGACGGCCAGCACCACCAGGGCGAGACCGGCAGCGGACAGCACGGCGCCGAGCACGTCCAGCGCGGGCCGGTCCTCCGGCGCGGGCTGCGCCGGCACCCAGCGCATCACCGCCAGGATCGCCACCACCAGGACCACCTCGCCCGCGAACACCAGCCGCCAGGTCAGGTAGGTGGTGACCCAGCCTCCGAGCAGCGGCCCGACGGCGATGCCCGCACCGGCCAGCCCGCCGACCACCCCGTAGGCGATCGCCCGCTCGCGCCCCTGGTAGGACCCGGCCACCAGCGCGGCCAGCGCGGGCAGCACCAGCGCCGCGCCCAGCCCCTCGATCACCGACCAGCCGAGCGCGAGCACGCCGACGGTCGGCGCCAGCGCGGTCAGCCCGGAGCCGCACCCGTACACCACCAGGCCGATCACGAAGACCTGCCGGCGGCCGAGCATGTCGCCGACCTTGCCGCCGGTCAGCATGAAGGCCGCCATCACCAGGGTGTAGAGGGTGATGACGGCCTGGATGGTGGTCACGTCGGTGTGGAAGTCGGCGACCAGCTGGCTGATCGACACGTTCATCACCGAGGCGTCCAGCACCATCAGGAACTGGGCCGTCCCGAGGACGATCAGCGGCTTCCACCTGTTCACTGCGCCTCCCGGGCGTCCCGATGCCGGTTCCCCCGGTTCCCCCGGTTCCCCTGGTTCAGCCGCCGAGGATCCGCGCCTTCTGCGCGGCGAACTCCTGCTCGGTGAGCACGCCCTGCTCCTTGAGCGCGGCGAGCTGCTGGAGCTGGTCGAGCTTCTGCTCCATGTCCGGCGCGCCCGCCGGAGCCTGCTGCGGGGGCGGGGGCGGGGCGGCGGGTTCGGCGTAGCCGACCTGCTGGGGGTCCTGCTGCGCCCAGCGTCCGGCCTGGCGGCGGGAGACCCGGTTGGAGACGGCGGTGGCGGTACCGGAGATGACCGCGGTACGGGCGACGCCACGGAGCAGTCCGGGCATGGCGTTCTCTTTTCTCTGGCGGTTCTCTGGCGGTTTCTCTGGCGGTTTCTCTGGCGGTTTCTCTGGGGGTGTCTCTGGGGGTGTCTCTGCGGTCAGGCCGCGGGCCCGGTTCCGAGCTCCTCGATCGCGTCGAGCACCTCGACCAGGTCCTGCAGCGGAACGCGCCCGCCGGCGACCATCCGGGCGTCGGCCCGGCGCAGCGCGGCGGCGAGCGGGGCGGCCCACCGGTTCTCGTAGAGCAGGACGACGGCGGAGTCGCCGGGGTCGAGCAGGCCGCCGGCCTCGGCCAGGTCGGCGTCGCCGAGCAGGCCGGAGGAGGCGCCCTCGAACACGGCGAGGTCGAGCTTTCCGTCTCCGTCGAGGTCGGCCACTTCGACGGCCGCGACCGTGCCGTCGGTGCCCTTGCGGAGGAAGATCAGGTCGAGGATCCGGATGATGCCGCGGTCGACCAGGTCGACCAGCAGTGGCATGCCCTCGCCGGTCAGCCGGCTGCCCGGGAAGGAGATCACCAGGTAGTCGATCGGGCCCAGTTCGTCCGGGTCTTGGAGTTGCTTGCTCACGGCGGCTCCCTCACAGCGGCTCCCGGGATGGAAGGCCGGCCGGGCATGCCGACCGGGACCGGGCCGGCGGCGTTCGCCGCGTACCGGCCCGGTCCCACGCTAGCCCGCACCCCGGTTCCCCGCGCTCCGGTGCGGCCGCGCCGCTACACCGGGCGACCGGGTACGGAACGCGGCACCTCGCTGCCCACGGGGGTGAACCCGCACGCGAGAATGGCCTGCGGCAAGCGCACGTCGGCCTCCGGGACAAGGGTTGGTCAGGCTCGCACAGCTCGATGCTCAACTCCCGCCACCCGGCCGGCTCTTCACCGACCGCTACCGGCCCGCGCTCCGGTGCGGCCGTGCCGCTACTCCGGGCGACCGGGTGCGGAACGCGGCACCTCGCTGCCGACGGGGGTGAACCCGCACGCGAGAATGGCCTGCGGCAAGCGCCCGCCGGCCTCCGGGACAAGGGCTGGTCCGGCTCGCACAGCTCGATGCCCAACTCCCGCCGCCCGGCCGACTCTTCGACGACCGCTACCGGCCCGCGCTCCGGTGCGGCCGTGCCGCTACTCCGGGCGACCGGGTACGGAACGCGGCACCTCGCTGCCGACGGGGGTGAACCCGCACGCCAGAATGGCCTGCGGCAAGCGCGCTTCGGCCTCCGGGACAAGGGTTGCTCCGGCTCGCACAGCTCGATGCTCAACTCCCCCCGCCCGGCCGGCTCTTCGACGACCGCTACCGGCCCGCGCTCCGGCGCGGGCCGTGCCGCTACTCCGGGTGAACGGGGCGTCGTGGGCGCAGCAGCACCTCGCTGCCGACGGGGGTGAATCCGCAGGCGAGGAAGGCGCGCAGCGAGCGGGCGTTGCCGGGCGAGACGGCGGCGAAGACCGGTTCGCCTTCCGGGACGAGGGTGAGTGCGTCGGCGATCAGCGTGCGTCCGCGGCCGGGGAGGGGTTCGTCGGGGTCGTGCAGTTCGATGCTCAACTCCCGCCGTCCGGCGAGTCCTTGGGCGAGTGTGACCAGCCCGCGCGCGTCGCCGTACACCTCGACGCCGGCCCGTATCTCGCGGGCGTGCTGGACCCGGGGGTGTGCGTCCGCGCCGTCCAGCGGGCCGAGTTGGGCGGGGCCGCCGCTGCCGGGGGCGACCAGTGTCGCGTCGAGGCAGCCGATCCAGCCGCCGGGGCCGGCCAGGTGGCGCAGGAAGTCGGGCGCCATCGACTCGCCGAACCCGTCCGCCCCGTGTGCCCGCACCTCGTCGGCGGGCCGCGCCGTGGCGACCACCGCGTGTCCGGTGAACGCCACCGAGCACTCCAGCCCGGCCGCCAGCGGCCCGAGCACCGTCACCTCGCCGTCCACCGGCGGGAACACGCCTTTGGCCGCGTCCAGGAAGTACCCCAGCAGCGGATGCGACTCGACCATCCTTCTACCACCCGTCAGTTGTGGATCACCGCTCCCGAACCTACGCCGATCAGCCCCCGTCCACTGGCGGTTCGTTACGGATCCAGCGGGGCATGACCCCGAGGATCAGGTGCTCCATCGCCTGCGGCATCGGCCCGAAGCTGGCCAGTGCGCCCTCGACCAGGTAGACCTCGCCGGTCTCGTCGATGCCCAGGAAGAACCGGCCGTGGTCGAGTTCGCCGAGCGGGAAGATCCGCCGCCCGACGTCCTCCCCGAGCTCCAGGTACCGGTCCTCCTCCCCCACGGCCAGCTCGGGGTCGAGTTCGAACGGCGTGCGCGCGCAGGTGATTCCGGGCCCGTCGATGTCGACGGTCAGCCCGCCGAACTCGCGCAGGAACGCTTCCGCCGCCGCGTGCAGCTCCACACCTCCGGGCTCGAACAGCTCCCGCCACCGCCCGGTCTCCACCGCCCGCCCGGGCGTCCACCCGGACGCCGTCAGCACCCTGGTCACCTCGTCCGACCATCGGTTCATTCGTCATCCCCCTTGCCCGTCACGGTGGTTCACCTTCCCACACCGGCGCGCACGGGGCGCACTTCGGGCTGGCGCACGCCTGGACGCGGTACTACGTACCACCCGATCGGCCGAGCAGGAACGCTCCGGCATCGATCGGGCTCGCGTCGGGCCGCCATCATCGTGCCGGTACCCGAACCACCGTGGCTGCGACCGGCTCCCGGCCGGCCGCAGCACGACGCCTGCGTGGTGCCACTCCTCCCGCACGGCCATTCGAAAGGGAATGCGCACGATGAAGTTCCACCACCTCGCCCGCCGGGCCCAGTCGATCGCCGCCGCGGTGGTCCTCGCCGTCGGTACCTTCACCGGCGTCTCCCCGGCCCACGCGGCCGACTCCTGCGAGCAGGCTCAGCTCCGCATCGCGCAGGACTTCGACGCCAACTCCCCCCGCCCGGCCCGGATCCAGGCCGCCGCGGCCCGTGCGCTCGGCCGCGGCCCCGCCGACCTCACCGGCTGGGCCAGCAGCTGACCCGGCGCGCCGGGCGCCGCCGTCAGGTTCCGGCGCAGTTGGTGAACGTGGCCCGGGTCCGTGCGCTGTAGATGCTCGCGCCGCCGTTGGCGTCGTACTTGAGCGGCACGGTGATGGTGTCGTCGGCGGTCCACGGGAAGCCCTGGGTGTCGAAGGTCCAGGTTCCGGTGGCCTTGGTGGCGAGTTCGGACAGCGCGACCCACCCGTACTGGCGCGGGGGCACGCTCACGGTCAGCTTGTTGCCCATCTCCTGCTTGAGGTCCACCGTGGTGGCGCCGTTGACCTCGGCGGTGACCTCGAGTTGGAGCTTGGCCAGGCCGACGTCGCCTCCGACGGACAGGCTTCCGCCAAGTTTGAAGCCGATGGTGTTGGTCCACCCTGTGGTGGTGTTGAGCGTGAACTCCCACGGGATCGTGGTCGAGGTGTCGTTGAACCAGATCGGGGAGACGCACGACTCCGGCAGCGTGAACGGCGGTGTCTGGCTGGCCGTGGACCACGAGCAGGTCGAGGTGTCCTTGTTGCACCGGGCGGCCGCGTAGTCCACGGCGGTGTTCCACGCCGTCTGGTAGACCTCGGCGGGCAGCACCCACTGCTGGTAGGGCGTGTTGTCGCAGCGGTAGGTGTACACCCAGTTGTCGGTGGCGGGCGGTATCTGGACGGTCAGGCAGGAGTTGTCGCCGACCTGGCGGATCCTGAACGCCTTCTGTGCCGATCCGGCGACCGGTTGGAAGTACCACTGTTCGGACGCGCGCCCGTCACAGGGCTGTTGCCGCAGTTGGTAGCGGGCGGTGGTGAGGTCCATGCACTTGCCGGTGGTGGTGTTGACGATCGCGAAGCCCGAACCGAGGCTGGTGCCCGTGTTGATGCGCCACGCCGTGGCGGATCCGGGCGCCGGGTTGACCGAGATGGCCGCGTTGTCGTCGTAGCTGCCGCCCTGGACGTCCAGCAGTTTTCCGTTGCTGACGTTGGTGATCGTCAGCTGGATCAGCGCCGTGGGCGACGCGGCGCTCTCCTCGTGCGCGGCGGCGGGGGACGCCGTGATCCCCACGGCCGCGCACAGCGCCGCCGCGACGACGGTGGCCTTCCTCCAGAACGTCCTTCGCTGCCTTGATGGTTCGGTTGTCACCGGCACGATCCTTTCGTGATGCGCAGTCACTTGTCCGACTTCCAGCGGTTGCACCAGCGACAGAGCAGCTGGCCGTTCTCCGGGGATCCGGCACCACCGTGGGTCTTGGGCTCCATGTGGTCGACCTGCCACTCGTCGTTGGACGGCGTCACCCCTCGCTGCGACTTCTGCGGCTGGACGACTTCCCGGCCGCACCATTCGCAGAGGTTGTAGCCGTTGTACTTGTCCGCGTTGATCGCGACGACGTCCCGCTTGCCGGCCCGGGTGAAGTCCATGTACGCCCGGCACGCCGCGTTGTGCACCAGGAACCGGCTCGCCCCGGCCTGGACGTAGTAGGTGTGGATGGTGCTGACGCTGAGGTTGTGGACGGTCGCGTCGGCCACCTCGCCGCGGTCGTGGACGGAGGCGACCGTCAGCGCCGCGGAACCGGGCGCACCACGGACGGTGTCACCGGCCCGGACGTCGCCGGCATCGACCCAGCCGCGGTCCTCGACCCAGATGGGGTGTCCGGCGGTCGCGGTGATCGTCGCCGGCCGCGGCCCTTCGAGGCCGATGTCGATCAGGTGCTTGGTGCCGTGGCCGGTGATGACGTCCGTGACGGGTTCCGCGACGGTCCGGCCGGTGGCGGGATCGGTGGCCTGGACCTGGTCGCCTTCGCGCACCTCACCGATCGGTTTGACGGTGCCGTCGGCCATCACCACCGGGGTGTCGGGGGCGAAGGAGTTGCACGTCTTCTCGACCGCCTCGGCGGCCTTGCCGACGGTCGAGGCTTCTCTGGCCGCGGTCTTGGCGACGGTACTGGCGAGCTTGCCGCCGGGGATCATGCCGAGTGCGTCCATGGCGGCGGCCTTCTTGTTGCCCTGGGCGAGCTGGCCGGCCACCGCCACCCCGGAGGCGACCGTCCCCACCGGGCCCGGCACGTAGGCCACCACTTCCGCCGCGGTGGTCCCGACGCTGACCACCGACTTCCAGGAGAACGTCCCTGCCAGGTCCAGGCCGTTGACCGGGTCCGCGTCGACGTAGTCGTAGTCGTTGGCCGACCCGCCGGGTACCGGGTCGATCTGCAGGAAGCGGCCGAGTGCGGGCAGGTAGACCCGGGCGCCCATCTCGATGGCCTGCTGGCCGGCCAGGTGCTCGACCGGCCGCTCGTGCTGGCCCAGCCAACCGAAGTCCATCCCGCCGGCGGCGGTGGCGGGGATGGGAATGTCGGCGAAGGCACCGGTGGCGGGGTCGATGTTCTGGCCGAAGGGGTCGTAGAGGTGGAGGTCGCCGGTGCGGGCGGCGGTCCCGTCCGCGGTGAACAGCACGTCGCCGTGAATGTTCGGGTAGGACCAGTTGGTGCTGGCGGCCCGGTCGTAGTTCTTGGTCAGCAGCACGCCGCCGGGCAGCGCCACGATCCGCTGGAGCAGGCCGCCGTCCTTGTCCAGGACGAGGTCCGCGTCGTCGTGCTTGGAGCTGTACGAGTAGCGGGTGGTCCCGTTCTTCGAGCCGTCGGCGGCGCCGGTGACGGTGCGGGCCGTCAGCCGGTCGGCCGGGTCGCGCAGGTAGGAGATCGTCTTCCCGTCGGCGGTGGTGGTGGCGATGTGCCGCCTGGCGGAGTCGTAGCCCAGGGTGTCGCCGCCGATCCTGACCGTGTCGCCGTGGCTGTCGTAGCCGAAGGAGAGTGCGGTGCCGCCGCTGGTCGAGGTCAGCCGGTCGGCGCCGTCGTAGCAGTAGCCGGTGGTGACCGCCGGGGCGCCGTTGAGACTGTCGGTGGACGCGGTGCGGTTGGTGTTCGACCCGGCCGCTGCCGCCGGCCCGCAGCCGCCGGCCGGGTCGAACCGGTAGGTGAGTTGGTGGTGCGGGACGGTCGCCGCGACGAGCCGGCCCACCGTGTCGTAGGTGTAGGAGGAGGTCGCGGCGGTCTTGCCGTCCGCGGTCACCACGTCGTCGGTGACCCGGTTGTTGCGGGAGCGGGTGACCGTGTCGACGACCGTGGACGCGGAGGTCTTCCACGTCAGCGCCGTCGGTTTGCCCGAGGCGTTGCGGGCCAGCGCGTCGAGGCGGGATCCGTTGCCGTAGGCGACGCGGGCCAGTTCGGTGGCCGCGTCGTAGCCGGGGGTGGCGACGATGGTTCCGTCCAGCTTGACGTTCGTCAATTGATTGGCATCGCTCCAGGTGTAGATCACGGTGCTGGACACGCCCTTGACCGTGGTCGTGTCCGTGGTCAGGCGCCCGACCTGGTCGTACGTGGAGAGCGAGGTGACGCCGTTGGCATCGGTGTAGCGGACCTCCTGGCCGAGCAGGTCGATCACGGTGGTGATCGACCCGTTCTCGTCGCTCACCTGCGAGGTCAGCGGGTCACCGCCGACGGCGTGGTCGGTGACGACGGTGCGGGCCGGCTTGGCCCCGTACGCGGGAAAGGTCTTCTTGACCACCCGTCCGCGCGCGTCGTACGTGGTGCAGGTCCAGCCCTCCTCGCCCGCGCGCTCGGCGACGGCACGGCCGGTCTCGTCGTACACGGTCTCACCGGTGAGCGGCGTCCCGTCGGCCGGTCTGGCTTCCGTGGCGGTCTTGGCCATGCCGCCCTGGTTGGCGGCCGGAGCTTTCGGATCGCACGGGTTGGTCCGGGTCTCGGAGTCGCCGTAGTAGACCGTGGTGGCGTGCTTGTCGGGGTCGGCGAGGTCGCCGCCGGGCTTCGCGGTGGCCAGTTGGCGCAGGTACTTGTCGCCCGGCCGCTCGTAGCCGGTGCGGGTGGTCAGGCCCAGTCCGCCGGGATCGGCCGTGGTGGACACGGTGAGCCCGTACACCGGGTCGATGCCCGCCGCCGGATCCGCGTAGCTGCTGGCGATGTGCCTGGACGGTGCCCGTTCCGTGTCGCCGCCGGAGGTGTCCTCAGTGGTGGAGCCGGTCGCCCAGCCGTACCGGGGCGCGAGCTTCGTCCCCGGCACCGGCACCGGCGTGCCGGTGCCGGGCGGGGTCCAGGTGAAGGCCAGTGCCCCGGTCGTACCGGAGCGGTTGTAGTAGTCGACGCGGACGCGGTGCCGGCTGACGGCCGCGGTGTTGCTGTACGTGCCCGCAACTGCCGTGCTGGGCTTGTCGGTCCAGCTGTCGACGGTCAGCACGTCGTCCACCCACAGCCGGACGCCGTCGACCGCGGTGAACCCGAGGCCGTAGTCCCCGGCGGCGGGGAACTCGATCTCGCCGGTGAACCGCCCCGACCAGCCGGCGGTGTTCGCCACCGGCGGGCCCGACCCCCACGACCGTGCCAGCGCCCCGTCACCGGCGCCGACCCCGGTGGCGAACTCCCGCGGCACCCCCGCCAGTTCCGGGTTGTCGTAGAAGGCGGCCGACAGCCCCACCAGGCCCTCGTCGTAGCTGGTGTGACTGTGCGGCATCGTGGCCGCGCAGGCGGGTGTCGGGATCAGCCCCGTGAAGCAGGACGCCGGTGCGGGCCCGTACTTGTCGACCGGGCGGTCGGCGTGGTCGTACACCGTGGTGGAGCGCCGGCCCGCGCTGTCGACCGCGGCGGTGGCCTGGTCCTTGGCGTTCCACTCGGCGGAGATGCTCGCGCCGGTGAAGTCGGTGGTGACCAGGGTGCGTCCGGCGTCGTCGTAGGTCACGGTGCGCGAGCGGGTCGAGTCGTACACCCCGGCCAGGGCCACGGTCGCCTGGTTGCGTTCGAGGTAGTACTGGTAGAAGTGCTCGGCGCGCTTGTCGCCGGAGCGGCCGTCCGGCGCCGCCGCCAGGACCTGGACCGCGCGCAGGGCGGGCGGTTCCTGCGGGTGCTCGACCACGGAGTCGTAGCCGATCACCGTGCAGGCGGCGGCGATGTCACCGGTGTTGGTGCACCCGTTCTCCGCGGACGGGGCCTGGTGGGCCACCCAGTCGTAGGCCAGGCTGCCGCGGAGGGTGGCCAGCGGCCCGATGCTGTCCAGGGCCCTCTGCTTCTCCTCCTCGTTGTCGCCGGCCTGGTCGTAGCGCTGCTTGGCCGAGGCCCGGCCGACGTAGTCGAAGTCCTGCATGGCCGCGCCGGGATTCTCGATCCTGGCCAGGGTGCCCAGCTGGTACCACAGCCGGGTCTCACTGCCGTCCCAGTAGCGGATCCGGCACAGCATCCGCGCCGGGGCCTGGTCGGAGCCCGGCGGGCGGGACACCCCGCCGTAACAGCCGTCGCTGCCATCGGTGTTGTAGAACAGCCGGTGCGACCGGCCGGAGACCGGGTCCTTGATCTCGGTCAGCCGGGGCGGCGTCCCGCTGTAGAGGTACTGCAGGGCCGCGGGCTTCTTGCCGTCCAGCACCGACTCCACCGCGGCGAGCGTGCCGTCGGGGTTGAACACCGACACCGCGTCGCCCTCGGTGACCGTGATCCGCCCCGCGCTGTCGAACGCGAGCACGCCGTCCTCCCCGACCGGGGGTGCGTAGCCGCCCGCGGAGGCCTTGGCCCAGGTGTGCTTGCCGCCGGCGGCATCGGTGAGCACGACCGAGCCGTCCAGCATCTCGGCGTGGCTGTAGCCGCTGGACTGGGCCGACAGCGTCCATCCCGGCGGCAGCGACTCCGAGTCCGAGGAGAACAGCCACTCCGTCGGCACGATCCGCGGTTCCAGGTTGTGAACGCGCTGGTCGTCGGGGCCGGTGCTGCTCTTGGCCCACAGCACCATGCGGGGACGCTGGTCGGAGTGGTGGTACAGCTCGACGCGGATCGGCACCAGCTGACCGGCGGTCAGCGCGATGTCCTGGGCCTGGTGCGGGCCGGGCAGCAGGAAGTCGTCGCCGGGATCGGCGGCCCCGGGGCTGTCGTAGACCAGCGTGTCGCCCAGCCAGACCCGCGCGCCGTCGGTGTGCGCGCCCGCGAACCGGAACTCCCCGGTCACCGGGGCCTTGAACTGGCCCTCCCAGCGCACCACGAACCAGTTCTTGTCCAGCGCGGGCGGCATCGGGTTGTCCCGCCACGGCAGGTTGTCCGGGTTGCCGGTCCACGTGACGCCCCAGTCCAGGTTGACCTGGGACTCGCCGCGCACCATCACCGGGGTCGCGTCCGGGGCGCCCGCGTGCCGCGAGTCGTTGAAGTACGAGGCGCGCACACCGTGCGGTGCGCCCTGCCGGGAGTTGTAGGCGAGGTTCACCCCGGCCGATCCGCCGACGGTCTGGAACGCGGGCCCGGCGGCCTCGACGTGCGCGTTGCCGTTGAACAGGTTCACCGTCACCGGCCCCAGGTGGTCGGTCGGTGCCGGCCCCGGATCCCCCACCCGCTGGTTGACCGTGAAGTGTCCGACCCACTGCGGCGCCGTCGCCGTCGTCGCGCCGGGCGTCGAGGTGGCCGCCGTCCAGGTGTAGCGGCCGCCGTCGTGCAGCACGTGCTTGGGGACCGTCCACTGCGGCTGGTCGAGGCACCCGGAGTCCACCACGCTGCCCGAGCGGCCGTCGAAGCCGGTGGAGACCTTGAAGCAGTACAGGACGCCGTCGCCGACCGCGGCCACCTGCAACACCGGCGTCTCCGTGCCCACCACCGCGCCGTCGACCGGAGCGACCGGACTGGTCTGCGGTGCCGGGTCGGCGCCGGACACCGACCGCCGCGCGTCGAACCGGGTGTGCTCGCCGGTCGCCAGCGGCTTGAAGTCGGCCTTCGGCTGCCCGGGTTCGGCCTGCGGCTGCTGCTTGCCCGCCGACGGCACCGACAGGATCGGCAGATCCCTCGGCACCGGCTTCGACGCCGCCGACGCGGACGCCGCCGGCACCACCTGCGCCTGCGCCAGCGAGACCATCAGCACCATCGCCACCGCGAACACGATCAACCGCGACCACGACCGCACGGACAACCGCGCCCTGCCGCCCCCTCTGGACAAGGCCCCTCCAACGTCGTCGGTGTCCGCCGGAACCCGCGGGCCTGGGCAACAACGGAGGACATCCTCCGCGCCCACCGGGCCCCGGGGAACAGGCTCCGTCCACCTTGGCCGGAATCACCGACCCACCGAACGCCAAACGGAACACCCGCCCCACGGGCCGTCCGCCACCTCCGCCCACTCCTGTCAGGAACATGGCCAAAGACGCGCCCCCGGGCACCCCCGAAGCGGAGCCGCAGGACCGCCGACACCCACACCCCCAACTTGGCCGGAACCCGCGCCGCAACACCGCGGCCTGCTCAGACCCGCATGGGCGCCCCGTCAGCACCACCCGAACGGCATCCAGCCCGGGTGGACGGCGCGCACCGCCGGGCGTCGGTCGGCGGGCACACGGGCCAGCAGGTCGTGGATCAGCCAGCCGTCGAAGTAGACGCCGCTGCGCCACGTCGGCAACGGCGGGTCGTCGCGGTCGAGTTCGGCGCGCAGCACGCTGTGGACGCGGACGGCGGCGCGCATGCGCGGGAAGGCGAGGTGCCGCCAGACCGCGAGGTCGAGCGGGACGCCGGTGACGCCGGGCGGGGTCGGCCAGGGCCGGCCGGTCTGCGGGTGGCGCGGGACGAGCGCCAGCTCGGGGTGGTGGTCCGCCGGGGGGCGGCCGGGGCCGTACAGGGCGCAGCGCTTCGTGGGCCGGTCGTCGCCGGTCGGGAAGTGGAGCATGGCGCGGCCGAACAGGCCGGCGACCCCGAGGTCGTCGAACAGGACGGGCGCGCCGTCGGCGGCGACGGCCAGGTCGACGAGGGTCACGCTCATCTCCTGCTCGCAGCGGTGGTTCCAGCGGCCGCCCGCGTCGACCGGGGGGACTGCGCAGGGCACGTGAATCAGCTCGTCCCAGTCGGCGACGGGCAGGTCGGGGCCGGCGGGGACCACGTGGACCGCGTCGGGTTCCAGCCAGACGGTCTGCCAGACCGAGCAGTCGTCCTCACGTACGCCGACGGGGTGCCCGCAGTGGGCGCAGGCCAGGTTGGGGCCGTACCCGCCGGTGATGCCGCAGCAGTATCCGTCGGCGCCGTCGACGATCAGCGTGGTGCCGGTGTCGTCGCCGGGTGCCAGCAGGATCCGTCCGGGCGCGCCGTCCGACAGGCTGTACACGGGGTCGTGGTAGCCGCGGGCCTCCGCCTCGCCGTCGGCGAGTTCCTCCCAGCGCCGCCAGGGCGGGCCGGACGGTTCCGGGTCGATCGCGTAACTTCCGGCGTCCATCAGGGCGGGCAGGCGCACGCCATTGCCCACTGGGTGATGGGCGTAGGGCGGAAGCCGGACCCGGCCGAGCGGCCGGGTGAGTGCGCTCGCACAGTGCGCGCACGCGAAGAACTCCAACGGGCACCCTCCTTCGACGATCGACTCAAGATCGCACACCAACAGGTTTGGGCGCAAAAGGATTTCGACAGTGCGTCAAGCCCGGCAGCCGCGCGTTCAGCCCTGTTCGCGCAGCGCCCGGTCGACCTGGCCGCGTTCGTAGCCGAACCGGACGATGTCGAACGCGGCAGGGCGCGGCCGCTGTTCGGGCGGCAGGGCGAGGTGGGCCTCCACCTGCTGCCGGTCGTAGCCGCGCCGCACCACGTCGAACGGGGCGGCGGGATCCGGGACTTCGGTGGGGGCGGTTCGGCGCTGCCACCAGCGCGTGCGGTGCTCCTCGGTCATGGTGGCGGTCCTCCCCCGTCGGCGACATCTCCCGGGGATGCTACCCGCCGGACCGGTCGGCACCATGGCGCGCCATCAGTGGCACCACCTGGCACCCATCCATCTCCGCTGGTCAGAGCAGCCAGGCACGAAATACCAACCACCCGGCGCCGCAAGGAACTTGTCGTGGCATCAGAGTGGTGCCACTATGAAGCCATGGACCTCACCCCGTATGTCGACAACCTCCGGCGCGAGTTGGCGGTGGCCGCCGAGGCCGGCGGGCCCGAGGCCCGCGAACTGGCCGACCGACTGACGGCCCCGCTGGAGTCGGCGACCCGGCTGACCATGCTCCACGTGCTCTCGGCCGCGATGGCCGAGGTCACCCGCGAGATCGCCCCGGACTCGGTCGACGTCCGACTGCGCGGCCTGGACCCGGACTTCGTGGTCACCGCACCGCCCGCCGAGCCCGCCCCCGTCGCGCCCGCGCTCGCACCCGAAGCACCCGCCCCCGCCGAACTGCCCGCCGCCGAGGACGACGGCGGCCAGGCCAGGATCAACCTGCGCCTGCCGGCCCAGTTGAAGGCGCGCGCCGAGGAGGCCGCCGCCCGCGAGGGGCTGTCGGTCAACGCCTGGCTGGTGCGGGCGGTGGCGTCCGCCGTCGAGGGCGGGGCCCGTCCGCGCGCGCAGGCGGAGCGTTCGCAGACGTTCGGCCAGGGCTACACCGGCTGGGTCCGCTGACCGAGCGCCCGCACCACCCCGCATCGCCCCGACACCCGACGACCGAGCCCCGACGCCTCTGACGACCCATGAGGACGGTACTGCCATGCCTTCTTTCGACACTCCCGAGCCGATCTCGCTGAACGTCCAGGTGTACGCGGGCTCGGTGCACGTCATCGCGACCGACCGCGCCGACACCGTGGTCGAGGCCCGGCCGCGCGACCCGGACCGGGAGGTGGACGTGCGCGCCGCCGAGCAGACCGAGGTCGGCTTCGCGGGCGGCGTGCTGACCGTCCGCACCCCCAAGCAGCGCTACCCGCTGGGCCGGACCGGCATGGTGGACGTGTCCGTCGAGCTGCCGGCCGGCTCGCACCTGGAGGCCGGCGGCGCGTGGACGCAGGTGCTCGGCGAGGGCCCGCTCGGCGAGGTGCGGGTGAAGACCGCCTCCGGCGACGTCCGGCTGGACAGCACCGGGCCGCTCCAACTGTCGGCCGCACACGGGTCGGTGACCGTCGAGGAGGTCCGGGGCCGGGCCGAGATCAGCACCAGTTCGGGCAGCGTCCGGGTAGAACTGCTGGACGGCCCGGCGGTGGTGAAGAACTCGCACGGCAGCACCACCGTCGCGCTCGCCACCGCCGACCTCCAGGTGAGCGGCGCCAACGGCGACATCACCGTCGAACGGGCCGAGGCCTCGCTGCGCGCCAGCACCGCCCGGGGCACCCTGCTGGTGGGCGAAGTGGTGCGCGGCAGCGTGCAGTTGGAGACCGGCTTCGGCACGATCGAGATCGGCGTCCGGACCGGCACGGCCGCCTGGCTGGACGTCGGCGCGCAGCGCGGGCAGATCCGCAACGCGCTCACCGGCGCGGACGGACCGGAGCAGGGCGAGGAGACCGTCGAGGTCCGCGCCCGCACCCGCTTCGGCAACATCGACATCCGCCGCGCCCGCGCCTGACGGACACCTCCTCAACTTCCTTTCCACGCACACCCGTTTCCCACCGGGAGGACACATGCCCACGTTAGCCATGCCCGCGTCCAGGAAGGCGCCGCACGGCCCCGCCGTCACCGTGATCGGCCTGCGCAAGTCGTACGGGGACAAGACCGTCCTCGACGGCATCGACCTCACCATCCCCGCCGGCACGGTGTTCGCCCTGCTCGGGCCGAACGGCGCCGGCAAGACCACCACGGTGGAGATCCTCTCCACCCTGGTCGGTGCCGGCGGCGGCCAGGCGCAGATCGCCGGCCACGACCTGGCCACCGACCCGGACGGGGTGCGCTCGGCGATCGGCGTCACGGGGCAGTTCGCCGCGCTGGACGACCTGCTCACCGCCGAGGAGAACCTGCTCCTGATGGCCGACCTGCTGCGTCTCCCCCGGGCTCAAGGGCGAGCCCGCGCAAGGGAGTTGCTCCGGCTCTTCGACATCGCGGAGGCGGCCGGCCGGCGCGCCGCGACCTTCTCCGGCGGGATGCGCCGCCGGCTCGACCTGGCCATGACGCTGGTCGGCGACCCGCAGGTGATCTTCCTGGACGAGCCCAGCACCGGCCTCGACCCGCGCAGCCGCCGCACCATGTGGGAGACCGTACGCGGCCTCGTCGCCCGAGGCACCACCGTCTTCCTGACCACCCAGTACCTGGAGGAGGCCGACCAACTCGCCGACCGGATCGCCGTCCTGGACGGCGGCCGGATCGTCGCCGAGGGCAGCCCCGACGAGCTGAAGTCCCGCATCCCCGGCAGCCACGTCCGCCTGCGCCTCGCCGACCCGGCCGGCTACGCCCGCGCCTGCGCCGCTTTCCCTGGCGCGAGCCGTGACGAGGAGAACCTCGCGCTGCGCATCCCCGGCGACGCCGGACTGGACGCCCTGCGCGGCGTGATCGACCGGCTGGACGCGGCCGGTGTGCCCGCCGCCGACTTCTCCGTGCACACCCCGGACCTGGACGACGTCTTCCTCGCCCTGACCGGCACGGCCACCACAAGCACGTTCACCGCCCAGGAGAGCCCCCGATGAGCAGCACCCTCGCCCTGGCCGCGCACGACTCGATGACCATGCTGCGCCGCAACCTCAAGCACGCGGCCCGCTACCCGGCGCTCTCGTTCAGCTCGGCGATGACGCCGATCCTGATGCTGCTGCTGTTCGTCTACGCCTTCGGCGACTCGATGGGCGCCGGTCTCGGCAGCGGACTGGCCGGCGGGCGCGACGCCTACCTCGCCTACCTGACGCCCGGCATCGTGGTGATGGGTCTGGCGGCGGGCTCGATGACCACCTCGGTCGCGATCTGCTCCGACATGACGGGCGGCATCATCAACCGCTTCCGCACCATGAACATCACCCGGTCCTCGTTCATGACCGGCCATGTGATCGGCAGCGTGATCCAGACCATGCTCAGCGTGCTGCTGGTGGTCGCGGTGGCGCTGGGGCTCGGCTACCGGTCGCACGCGGGCATGCTGGCGTGGCTGGCGGCACTCGGGCTGATCGTGGCGATCGCGGTGGCCGTGACGTGGCTGTCGGTGGCACTCGGGCTGATCTCGAAGACCGTGGAGTCGGCCAGCAACAAGCCGATGGTGATCCAGTTCCTGCCGTTCCTGGGCTCGGCGTTCGTGCCGGCCGGCTCGATGGCGCCCGGGCTGCGCCTGTTCGCCGAGTACCAGCCGTTCACCCCGATGACGGAGGCGCTGCGCGGGCTGCTGTCCGGGACGGCGGTCGGCTCCAGCGGCTGGGTGTCGCTGGCGTGGTGCGCGGGCATCGGCGCGGTCGGCTACGCCTGGTCGCGTGCGCTGTTCAACCGCAGCACCACCCGCTGAGCAGCGAGCGGGCGGCCTGGCGCACCGTCAGGCCACCCGCTGAGCGGCGAGCGGCCTGATGCATCGTCAGGCCGCTTGCTGCATGCGTCAGTTGACCGGCGCGTACACCCGCTCGATCTGCTGAGTGCCGCTCCGGGTGCGGTAGGAGCGGCTCCACTTGGTGGTGGCGTCGGGCTTGGTGCGATCGGAGAGCACGTAGTAGTCCATCTGCGCCCGCTCGGCGGTGATGTCGAGGACGCCGTAGCCGTGCGAGTCCAGGTCGGTCCACTTGATGTGGCCGTTGGCGGACTGGATCGCGGCGGAGGCCACCAGGGACAGCGTGTGCGGGGCGACCTTGAGGATGTCGTCGATGTTGTCGGAGCTGACCGAGGTGACCACGAACTCGGTGGCGGCGCTGCCGGAGGCCGGGTAGGTGGCGGCCTCGAAGGGCACGTCGCAGGCCCAGGCGGAGTGGATGTCGCCGGTGAGGAACACCGTGTTGGTGATGTGCCGGTCCTTCAGGTGGCCGAGCAGCTCGCGCCGGTCGTGGGTGTAGCCGTCCCACTGGTCGGTGTTGACGGCCAGCCCCTCGCCGGGCAGGCCGAGCAACTGGGCGAGCGGGCGCAGCAGGTAGTCCGGCAGCGCCAGGAACGCGACGGGCGAGATCATCACCTCGTTGCCGACCAGCCGCCAGGTGGTGTCGGAGGCGGCCAATCCGGCCTTCAGCCAGTCGAGTTGGGCCCGGCCGGTGATGGTCCGGTCGGCGGAGTCGACGTCGCCGTTGCCGACGCCGGCCTGCTGCGAGCGGAACGAGCGCAGGTCGAGCAGGTGCAGGTCGGCGAGTTTGCCGTAGCGCAGCCGCCGGTAGGTGGTGCCGGCGATGGACGGGCGGACCGGCATCCACTCGAAGTACGCCTGCTTCGCGGCAGTCACCCGGGCGCTCCAGTCGCCCTCGGTGCCGGGGGTGTGGTTCTCGGCGCCGCCGGACCAGGCGTCGTTGGCGAACTCGTGGTCGTCCCAGATCGCGACGGTGGGGACGGCGGCGTGCAGCGCCTGGAGGTCCGGATCGGTCTTGTAACGGCCGTGCCGGGTGCGGTAGTCGGCGAGCGTGATGATCTCGTTCGCGGGGGCGTGCGGACGCACCACGGTGCCACGGGTGCCGTAGGCGCCGGACGCGTACTCGTAGATGTAGTCGCCGAGGAACAGGAACACGTCGAGGTCGCCGCGGGCGGCCAGGTGGCGGTAGGCGGAGAAGTAGCCGGCCTCCCAGTTGGCGCAGGACGCGACGCCCAGGCGGAGCCGGTCCACGGCGGCGTCGGCGGCGGGTGCGGTGCGGGTGCGGCCGGTGGGCGAGACGGCGTCGCCGGCCAGGAAGCGGTACCAGTAGGCGGTGTCGGGGCGCAGGCCGCGGACGTCGGCCTTGACGGTGTGGTCGGTGGCGGCGGTGGTGGTGACGGTGCCTTGGGCGACGACGGCGGTGAAGGCGCGGTCGGTGGCGAGCTGCCACTGGACGGCGGTGTCGGGCCCGAGTCCGGAGCCGGGCACGGCGGTGGCGCCGGGGGTGACCCGGGTCCACAGCAGGATGCCGTCGGGCAGCGGGTCGCCGGAGGCGATGCCGTGCAGGAACTGTGCCCCGCCGGCGGCGACTGCGCTGCCGGCGGAGGCGGCGAGGGGCAGGGCGAGAGCCCCGGCGGTGAGGGCGGCCGCCTGGATGACCTGGCGGCGCGCGGGGCGGGCGGTGGGCGCGGTGGCGGTGGGTTCGGTCACACCACCTGAGATTTACCGACGGGTAATGCCTTGTCCAGAGCCCGAGTTGACTATTCCTCAAGGCTTCACCACGATATCGCCAAGACGATCAGGTCGCCCACGAACCCTCCGGGGGCCGCACGCAAGGGGCTGACGCCCTGCCGGCGGCGGTCAGGTGGTCCCGGCCGTCACCATCCTGATCTGGCCGTCCGGATATTCGACATACCCGCGCGCGACCACCGGCTGATTCATGCCGAACACCATCGGCGTCCAGAACGGCGGCGTCTTGCCCTCCAGCGACTGACAGTCGGCCGGGAAGCACATCTTGTCGGTCTGGCTGACGATCTCGGTCCGGCCCCGCCAGCCGGCCGGAAGGTGCAGGGCCGCCCAGTTGGTGCCGCACCTCGGGGAGTACCAGTTCACCACCTTGCCGATCACCTGGCCCTCGTACTCGATGTCCGTGACGTGCCCCTGCTGCACGCCCTCGCCCCAGCACGGCGTCGCGTTGGGGTCCTTGTGCTGGCATCCGTAGCCCGGCGCTCCCCCGCCGCAGTCCTCGGACGGGATCGGGTCGCTGCCCGGCGGGAAGTTGCCCGCGAGCGCCGCGTGCCCCTTGGAGCCGTCGGACCGGGCCGGCACGAGCAGCAGAGTCACGGTCGCGGTGAGCGCGGAGGAGAGCAGCACGGCGAGCAGCAGCGCCCACCATCGCGTGCGCACCACCACGACCGGCTCGGGCTCCGGCACGCGCATGGGCTGCGGGTCGATCGTCGGCGCCTCGGGCTCCGGCCCTTCCCCTGCGGGGAAGGACTGCTCCTCGGCCGCGTCCCACCACCCCCGCCAGCGGTCGATGTCCTTGCGCCCGCACGCCTGGACGAACGCCGCGACGACGTCCCAGGACGGCAGGCGTCTTCCGTTCTCCGCCAGCGAGAGCGTGCTGTGCGAGTACCCGGAGATCGCGGCGAGTTGACGGAGCGTCAGTCCGGACTCCCGCCGCACCTCGCGCAACCGTTCGGCGAACCTCGCGGCAGCGCCGTTCCCCTCCAGTGGAGCCTGTCTGCGTGCCATCCGTTCCCCCTGGGGGTCTTGGCCTGCCAACGCTGTTTGATTGTTCAGCGTTGTTCGGCGGCGTCAAGCCCCACACGGGCGCGGTGGAGGGCCTGGTCGGTCCTGGTGAACCCGCGCTTCAACCCTCTGGCCTGCGCGGTCGGCTGCTGCTGCACTCCTCACATCGGACGCGGCGAACGTCGCGACGGACCCGAGGAGTTGACATGCGAGTGAGGAAAGCGGCGGCCGCGCTGGCGGCGACGGTCGCCCTGGTGGCCGGCGGCATCATCGGCGGGACGGGACAGGCGCAGGCGGCGACCGCGCCGTGCGGCGGGATCGGGGAGCCGATCGACGGCCGGCCCGGACTCACCTGGAACGGCTGCGTCTACGCGACCGACGGCCTGTACTTCCGCTGGCACACCGCCGGCGGCACGGTCAGCTGGAACGACCCGCTGACGATCGCCCTGCCCTACCGCACCAAGGTCTGGATCTACTGCACGCTGCCGGGCCCGGCGGTGACCGGCAACTACGGCCCCACCACGGTCTGGGACGCGGTGGGTTACTACCAGCGGCCGGGCGGGCCGGTGGAGTGGTTCGCGTCGTACGACCACTCGGTCACCACCGACGCCTGGATCTACACCGGGACCAGCCAGCCCGTCGGGACCACCTGCAACTAGGTTCTGTCCGGCCTCGCGCGAGTTCAACTGTCGCTTCTGGACGGATAGTTGATCCCGCATGCAGGTCACTTCCCTGCCGTCGGTCCGAGTCCGCTCCGGGCCACGGACCGGCGGCGGGGCATCCGGGCGAATTTCGGCTGACGCGGGCCCGGCGGTGCGGCAGGATGTCCGACTGCCGTCCTGACGAGCGAAAGGCAGCCCGCATGCCGCACCCCGCACCCCGGCCGACACCCGAACCGTCCGAACTCCTCACCGCCGAACTGGTGGTGGACATCGCCGCCGCCGTGGCACCGGCCGTCTCGCCGGACGGCCGTCTGGTCGCCCACGCGGTGGTCGCGAGCGACGGAAGCGGGTCCATCCGGGTCGCCGCCGCCGACGGCAGCACTCCCCCGCGCCGGCTGACCGACGGCACGGCCCGTGACCGCGCCCCGAAGTGGGCGCCGGACTCGGCCACGCTGTTCTTCACCTCCGACCGCGAGGAGCAGGGCACCGCCCAACTCCACCGAATCCGCCTGGACGGCAACCAGGACACGGCCGAGGCCCTGACCGCCTGGCGCGGCGGCGTCACCGGCCACCACCCGCTCCTCGACGGCCGCACCGTCGCCGTGCTCGCCGCGGACGAGCCCACCGCCGAGGACCAACGCCGGAAGGCCGAGCGCGACGACGCCAAGGTCTGGGGCCGGCACCTTCCCCCCACCCGGCTGCGCCTGCTCGACCTGGAGACCGGCGGGCTTCGCACCGTGGACGGCCTCGGCGACCGGCATGTGGTCGAGCTGGCGCAGCGTCCGGACGGCGGCCCGCTGGCGGTGCTGAGCTGGTCCACCGCCGAACTCGATCCCGGCGTCATGACGGCTCAACTGCACGTGGTGGACCCGGAATCGGCCGACGTCCACGAGCTGGGCCCGGTCGGGAGCGAGGCGCAGTCCCCGGCCTGGTGGCAGCACGACGGCGTCTGGCATCTGGCCCACCTGGCCACCACCCCTCCGCACCTGGTCGGCGGGCTCGCCGTGCTCGACACCGTCCCGCCGGCGGCCGGCCCGGCCGTCGAGCACCGCAACCTCACCGCCGGTATGACCGTCTGCCCGACCGAACTGGTGCAGGTCGCGGACGGGCCGCCGCTCGCGCTGTTCGCCGACGGGCTGGACACCGCGCTGTACCGGCTCCATCCGGAGTCCCTGCGGTTCCACCGCTTGTCGGATGCCCCCGGCCTGCTCGCCGGGCTCACCGCGAGCCGCTCGGGGGAGACCGTGGCCCTGCTGGCGAGCACGGCGCACGAGCCCAAGAACGTCCACGCCGGGCCAACTGGCGGACCACTGCTGCGACTCGGCGACACCGCGCCGGAACTGCGCGGGATCCGCTGGGGAGTTCAGGAGCGCCTCGGCTACCGGGCTTCCGACGGACTCCAGTTGGACGGCCTGCTGATCCTGCCGGCCGGCCGGACCCGGGACGACGGACCGTTCCCGCTCGTCACCCTGGTCCACGGCGGCCCGTACTTCCGTCACGCGGACGAGTTCACCCTCAACGCGGTCGACTGCGGCCAGTGGCTGGCGACCGCCGGGTACGCGGTCTTCCTGCCCAACCCCCGCGGTGGTTCGGGGCGCGGCCACGAGTTCGCCGCGACGGTCGCGGGCGCGGTCGGCGGCGACGAATGGACCGACATTCTCGGCGGAATCGACCTGCTGGTGACCGAGGGCGTCGCCGACCCCGGGCGGCTGGGAATCTCCGGCTGGAGCCACGGGGGCTTCATCGCGGCCTGGGCGGCGGGCCGTTCGGACAGGTTCAAGGCCGCCGTCATGGGTGCGGGCATCAGCGACTGGGGCATGCAGGCCGGGACGGGCGACTGGGCGAGCGTCGACGCGGCGCTCGGCGGCAGCACCGGCTGGGACGGCCCGGGGCCACACGTCCACGACCGCAACAGCCCCATCTCCTACGCCTCCCGGATCCGCACCCCGATCCTGATCCTGCACGGCGAGGAGGACACCAACGTCCCGCTGAGCCAGGCCATCCACTTCCACCGCGCCCTCCGCCACTTCGGCGTCGAGCACGAGTTCGTCGTCTACCCCCGCGAGGGCCACGGCCTCACCGAACGCGCCCACCAGCTCGACGCCCTCCGCCGCATCCGCGCCTGGTTCGCCCGCTGGCTGTAGACCCGCCCCAGCGGGCCGTCAACTCCGCACTCCCCCTCGTACGGGTGAGGTCGGGGGCGGCACGCGCCCCGCACCAGCGGGTCTGCGGTGGGGCGGCGCTGGGGGCTCGCGGGGGCTCCCATAATTCACCTGGTGATCACATCCTGTGACGAAGCGATCGACCGGCTACGGGAAATCCCCGGGCTCTCGGTCTGCCCCCGCCCCCTGCTCGCGCTTCCGCTGCTGCGCACCGGTTGCCTGTCCGCCGTGCTCAGTGTCGAGTCCCCGGACGCGGGCTGGGAGGGCGAGTTCGACGCCGAGTTCCACGCGCTGGAGGCGACCACCGGGCGGCGGGACCACACCGCGATGGGCGTCGGGATCCACGAGTTACTGCGTGCGCTCGCACGGAGCGGTGAACGGCCGCGGCTGGGCCGGGAGTTGGCGCTGCTGCCGTACCAGGCGTTCCAGCCGCACTGGCGCAGCGCACTCGCGGAGCTCGGCACCCGGCTGGTGGAGCCGACGCAGTCGGTCTCGCTGGCGGGCCTGCAGGACAAGACCGCGCAGCGGGCGTGGCTCCGCTCGGTGGGGGCGAACACGCCGCCGGACGCGGTGGTCGGCACCCTCGACCACCGGGAGCTGCGCCGCCGCTTCGGCAGCACCTACGTCGTTCAGGCACCGCGCGGCTCCGGCGGAAAGGGAACGTACCTGGTCACCGACGAGGCGGACCTGCTCGGCATCAACAGCGGCGCCGGGCCCTGGCTGGTGAGCGGATACGTCGAGGGCGCCCCGGTCAACGTCCACGGCCTGGTCTCGGTGGACGGCACGGTTCAAATCCTGCGCCCGTCCGTCCAGTTGACCCGGGTCGAGGGGGTCGGCGCGGCCTTCGGCGCCTACTCGGGCTGCGACTTCGCGGCGCCCGCCCTGCTGCCGTCCCGCGCCCTCGACCGGGCCGTCGAGCAGACCCGGCGGGTCGGCACGGCGCTCGCGGGTCTCGGCTACCGGGGACTGTTCGGCGCCGACTTCGTGCTGGACGGACCGGACGACGCACTGCTGCTGGAGGTCAACTCCCGTATGCAGGGCTCGACCTGGCTGCTGAGCGAGATCGAACTCGCCCAGCACACGCTGCCCGCCGCGCTGCGCCACGCCCTGGAGCGCTACGGCCACGCCACCGGCGGCGAACCCTCGCTGGACCCGGCGGACGGCTGCCAGCTGGTGGTCCGGCACACCGGCGGCCCGGTGCGGGTGGCGGCCGCGCCGACCGGCGGGCTGCACCGGCTCAAGGACGGGCAACTGCAGCGCTGCGGCGACGGGTTCGGTCTGCTGGAGTGCGGCCCCGACGACTGCGTGCTGCTCCAACTCCCGGCCGCCGGTACGGTGTTGCACACCGATGTGCCGATCGCCCGGCTGGTCACCCGCTACCCGCTGACCGGCCCCGACGGGTCCGGTCTCACCGCGCAGGGGCGGCAACTGGTCGAGGCCCTGCACGCGGGTTTCGTCCTCGAACCGGCCCGGGCCGGCGCACCGTGCTGACCGCACCCTTCCCGCTGTACGTCCGCGCGGCACTCGCATCCGACCTGGAGCGGCTGGCCGCCCTGCGCGGCGCCGCCGCCGACTGGATCGCCCGCGTGCACGGCTCCCGCCAGTGGTCGGACCCGTACGACGCCCGGCGCGGCCTGGCCCGGATCGGCCGGGGCGCGACGGTGGTGGCGATGCCGGAGCCCGACGGCGAGGTGCTCGCCGCGCTCACCATCCGGCCGTCCGCCGGCTCCGGACTCTGGGCGGAGGAGGAACGGGCCTGCCCCGCAGGCTACTTGAGCGGATTCGTGATCGATCGCCGGTACGCCGGGCGCAGCGTCGGAACCCGGCTGATCGACTGGACGAGGTGGCGGGCGGCCCGCGCGGGCGCGCTGGTGCTGCGGGCGAACGTGTGGAGCGACAACACGTCCCTGCACGCCTACTACCGCGCCCGCGGCTGGCAGTTGGTGCGCACCGTCGCCGGCAGCCGCAGCGGGAGCCTGTTCGAGCTGCCGCTGCGGCCGCCGCCACCACCGCCGCCGCAGGTCCACGAGCTGGGCGAGCTGCCACTACTGGCGGAGATCACGACAACTCCCTGACCAGCTTGGCGAGTTGGCGAAGCTTGGGCGCGAACGCCGACTCGGGCGTATTTCCGTACCCGAGGACGAGCCCGTTGTGGCCGGCGTCGGGGAGCAGGGAGTGCTGGGACAGCGGCCGGGGTGCCATCCCGTGCCGGCGGGCGGCCCGGGCCAGGGGCTGGTCGGGAGCGGTCGGCGGCAGTCGCACCGTCAGGTGCATGCCGCTGTCGCCGCCGGTCACCGTGTGCGGCACGTCGAAGTGTTCGGCCAGTGCCGGTCGCAGTGCGTCGCGGCGACGGCGGTAGAGGCGGCGCATCCGGGCGAGGTGCCGGCTGTACTGGCCGCTCTCCATGAAGTGGGCGAGCGCGAGCTGTTCGTGGCGGTGTCCGCCGCGCAGCAGCTCGTCCGCCACCGGCGCGGCCGGCCCGGCCAGCGGTTCGGGCAGCACCAGAAAACCCAGCCGCAAGGACGGGAACATGGTCTTGCTGAAGGTGCCGACGTAGAACACGGGCGCGCCGGGCGTCAGCCCCTGCATGCAGGCGAGGGGTTCGCCGCTGTGCTGGAACTCGCCGTCGTAGTCGTCCTCGACGATCCAGGCGCCGTGCAGCAGGCACTTCTCGATCAGGTCGAGGCGCCTGGACGCGGTGAGGACGGCGCCTGTCGGGTACTGGTGCGCGGGGCTGGTGCACACCAGGCGGGGCGGTCGGTCCGCCCAGTCGGAGGCGGTGGTCCGCAGGCCCTCGTCGTCGACGGGGACGGGCACGACTGTCAGGTCTCCACAGGTCAGCGCGGTCTGCGCGCCCCGGTAGCCCGGGTCCTCGACCCAGGCGGTGTCCCCGGGGTCGGTGACCAGCCGGACGCACAGGGCGAGTGCCTCCTGCGCGCCTTCGGTGATGACGATCTGTTCGGGGGTGCAGCGCATGCCGCGGGCGAGCGCGAGGTGGTGCAGGACGGCCGTCCGCAGCGCGAGTTCACCGCGCGGCGGGCCGTAACTCAGCAGCTCCGTCCCCCCGTGCCGGAGCACCCGGTCGAGCGAACGCCGCCAGGCGGCCAGCGGGAACTGGGCCAGCGCGGGCACCCCCGGCGCGAAGGCGGGCGCGGCCTCGCCGCCCGGGCCCGACCTGCGGATCCGCCCGGCCCGCCGGGCCAGCCCGGCCGGGGCGGGGCGCGGGTGGCCGGCCGGCTCCGGGCGGGCCAGCGCGGCGACCCGGGTGCCCTGCCGGCTGGGCTCGATGTAGCCCTCCGTGCTCAGCACCTCGTACACCAGCGTGACGGTGTTGCGCGACACCCCGAGGCTCTCGGCCAGCGCCCGCGACCCCGGCAGCCGGCTGCCCGCCGGAAGCCGGCCGTCGAGGACGGCGGCCCGGAGGCGGTGCAGCAGTTGCTTCTGCAGGGAGTCCCCAGCCCTCTCCCGGGACAGCGGTTCCTGGAGCAGAAAATCGAACTGCGGCCCTCGGCCCTCCTCGCGTGGCTCCATGGAGCGACCCTAGCGTGGACCTTTTCGAGGATCCACGCGCTGCCTAGCCTGGCAGGACCGGCACACCCCAGGAGAACCGCATGCCCGCACGCCTCAACGCCCACGGCCAGCCCATCGGCAGCCCGCTGCCCGACTGGACGCCGCGCCCCGGGCCCGCCCGGGTCACCCTCGACGGCCGCTTCTGCCGCCTGGAGCCCCTGGACGCGGACCGCCACGCCGACGACCTGCACGCCGCCTTCGCCCTCGCGGCGGACGGCCGGGACTGGACGTACATGACGGTCGGCCCCTTCAACGACCTTGCCGCCTACCGGGCCTGGGCGACGACGGCGGCCCGGGCGGACGACCCGTTGCACTACGCGGTCGTCGACGGGCGCAGCGGAAAGGCGGTGGGCACGCTCGCGCTGATGCGGCAGGACCCGTCCAACGGCGTCGTCGAGGTCGGCAGCGTTTCGTTCTCTCCGCGGCTGAAGCAGACTCCGGTGTCCACGGAGGCTCAGTTCCTGCTGATGTCCTACGCCTTCGACGAACTCGGCTACCGGCGCTACGAGTGGAAGTGCGACAGCCTCAACGAGCCCTCGCGGAGGGCGGCCCAACGGCTGGGCTTCACCTTCGAGGGGGTCTTCCGCCAGGCCGTGGTCTACAAGGGCCGCAACCGCGACACCGCCTGGTTCTCGATCCTCGACGCCGAGTGGCCGCAGGTCGGCAAGGCGCTGCGGGAGTGGCTCTCGCCCGACAACTTCGACCCGGCGGGCCGCCAGCGGCGGTCGCTGTCCGAGGTCCGCGCGTCCGCGGCCGGTTAGGCCTGTCTTCGGGTCAGCCGACCGCAAGCCCGATCGCAATGCCGATGCCGACCAGGATCAGCATGCCCGCGCCGAGGGTCACCCTCAGCGCCCACTTCACCACACCCGGAATGGTGCGCGGGTCCTTCTTCTTGAGCGCGTTCCGGGCCCTGAACCGGACGTACCAGGTCACCCAGCGGAGCCACCGCTTGTCGGCTTTCTGCAGGGCCTTCGCATCGGTGGCGACAAGGGGGCGGGTGAAGGCGAGCACCCTGTTCCAGAGCGGGCTGGCGGACTTCGATACCGCGTCTGCTTCGTCCTTGTCGGTGTTGCCCAGCAGCGTGATCGCCGAACAGATGACGGCCCGCAGACCGGCCTGGCCCTGCTGGGTCTTGAGGATCCGCCCCAGCAGTTGCCTGTCCCTTGTGGTCCGGAGCTCCTCGAGGTTCTGCTCCAGCTGGTCCTTGGCGGAGAGCCGGGCCGCGTGGTCCTGAGCCTCCGCCTCTTGGCCCTGGGGCGCCGCTTCTTGCTTTCGCTCCTGGGTCTCCGCTTCGGTCTCCGCTTCGAGGATGGCCAGGTGGAGCCTCTCCTCCCAGGCCAGGCGTTCCTCGCGGGACGGGACGAGCAGGAAGAGCAGGTGGTGGGCGGCGTCGAGCCGGCCCCAGATGAAGTCGGAGCGGCGCCATTCGCGGTGGATGAAGGCGCCGAAGTGCTGGAAGCGGATGCCGTAGAGCTTCCGGTCGCCGAGATCGGCGAACCGGTCGACGTTGAACACCGGACTCATGCTGTCCGGCCCGAGCCGCAGGAATTCGAACGCCGGCGTGAGCGGCCCGGCGGCCTTCGACGGGGGTGCGTACATCCTGGTGACCACTTCGACCGCCAGGCAGTCGTGCACGACGTCCTCGGGACCTTCCCAGTGGCCGAGGCCGGCCTGCCGGGTCACCTCGGCGAAACGGCCGCACGCCTGCGAGACGAGTCCGCCGATCGTGGCCGGGACGTCCAGATCGTCGAAGACACGGCCGAGGAGCTCGCCCAGTTCCTGGTTCGACAGCTCCACCCCCGGCCGGTAGTGGTCCCGGATCCGGTTTCTGACGGCCTTGGTGACGGCGAGCGCGCAGCGCTGCTGCCGGCTGATGTCGGTCGCGCCGGCAAGCAGTACGCGCTGTTCGTCGGGATCCGCGCGCAGGTCCATGGAGCCGAGGTACTGCTGGAGGTAACCGCCGAGGGTCTCGAAGAGTCGTTCGGCGGTGATGATTCCCCAGGGCCAATTGGACATGTCGGGATTGTTGATGTCCTGGCTCGGCCACCGCGGGCTCCAGTTGGGGTTCTCCCCGAGGATCCGGCCGAGCTCCTCGGAGTCCGCCTCCGGTACGGTGACGAGCGAGGTCACCGTGCCCAGCTCGGCAAGCCGGTGACGGGTCTCCCAGAGCGCCGCGCTGGCCCGGCACAGCCGGTACTCGCCGAGCATCGTCTCGGCCGCTTCCCGCACGTAGTCGCGGAGGTCCCTGTTCTTGCTCATCCGGTGGAACAGGTTCAGCTGCGTGCCGCGAACGCTCGTCCCGAGCCGGGTCGACAGCTCCTGCGTCCCGGACCGGAAATCCGCCTCCCGCGGGTACTGCAGCGCGTTGAAGGCCGAGGTGACGAACGAGACGTCACCGCAGGGCGACTGTCCCGCCGTGTTCACCGTCTCCAGACCGACCGAAGGGGTCACGTAGACCACCACCCGGCGCACCACCCGCTCGTCCACTTGACGCTCGGTGATCGCCTCGAGAACCGGGCCGAACGGGGCGTTGTTGAGCACACCGCCGTCGATCACGCAGCTCGCCGGAGCCTCGGAGATGGGAGCGGGAAGCTCGCGGAAGTGGGACATCGGCCGCTCGTCGACCGGCGGGAAGGCCACCGGATAGCCGGCGCTCGCCCGCGCCGCCTGAACCAGCGCGTCGTTGTTCGCCGAACAGAAGTCGTCACGGCTGTCGAGCTCGAAGCCCATCGTGCCGTCGTCCGCCGTCCGGAAGACCACCGCCTGCTTGTCGTTCCGGAACCGGTACACGCGCCGGTGGTCACGGACGTCGAACCGGCTGCCGAAGCCGTCCTTGAACTCACGCGCCCGGCCGTCCAGCGAGGTGGCCGTCATGAAGAGGGTGATCGGCTGCTCGGGCGTCTCGCCCTCGGGCATGTCCTCCAGCTGCGCTTTGATCTCCTTCTCGAAGAAGGTGCCGTTGAGCAGGCTCTGCTGGGAGGGCGATTTCACCAGCTCCGGCAGCGAGGCGGCCTCCTTCCACACCTTGCGCAGCGAGCCCAGGTCCGAACCACGGCCGATCGCGGTGGCCAGCAGGAGCCCGTTGAGGCCGCCGGCCGAGGTGCCCGAGACGATGTCGATCACCACCCGGGCATTCGCCCCCGCCGCGCCGGTGATCTGCCGCCAGATCTCCGCCACCTCTTGATCGGCCGGGGAGACCGATTCATCGGGTGCGTCGGCGGAGGCGCGGCGCAGCAGGTCGAGCTCGTGCGTGACGCCGCCCATCCAAACCGCGAGGCTGACGCCGCCGTTCATCACCAGGGCCAGCCTGACCTCTTGCTTCACCACCATGTCTCGCACCGTAGATCGCCGGCCTCCGGACCGCTCCCGCAGTACCGGCCGGTTGATCCACCCGGTCCACTGCGCGAGCCCTACGCCAGCACCTCGCGGAGGGTGCGCTCGCCGACGCCGCGCATCAGCGGGTTGTCCGCCGAGTGGGAGAGGAACACCAGCGCCAGCGCGAGCGCCCACCCGCGGGCCCGCTCCCAGGTGGCGTCGTCGGCCCGGCCATACGCCGGTCGGAAACCGTCTCGCTGTTCCTCGGTGAACAGCATCCACGCCACCGACAGGTCGGTCGCGGGATCGCCGCCGGTGAGGTCGCCGAAGTCGATCACGGCGCTGATCCGGCCCTGGTGGACCAGGATGTTGGCCGGGTGCAGGTCCCCGTGCAGCCACAGCGGCGGCCCGTCCCACACGGGCACGGCCGCGGCGGCCTCCCAGATCGCCAACGCGGCGGCGCGGTCGGCCGGTTCGAGGTGCGCCAGCGCGGCCCGGACGCCCTCGGCGCGCCCGGCCAGCGGGATCCCGCGGAACGCGTTGACTGGCGCCTCCGGCGGCGCCGGGGTGTGCAGCGCGGCGAGAAAACCGCCGAGCGCGGTCGCGGCCTCCCAAGGGGCATCGAACTCCGCCGGCGCCGCGATCCGCCCGGGCAGGAACGGCACCACGCTCCAGGACCACGGGTACTCGTCCGTCGGCCGCCCGACCCGCACCGGCGCGGGCACGGGCAGCGGCAGCCGTCCGGCCAACTCCGGCAGCCAGCGCTGCTCGTGCGCGACCAGCCCGGCCGCCGCCGCGCGCCGCGGCAGCCGAACGAGGAGGTCCTCGCCGAGCCGGCACACCAGGTTGTCCCACCCGTTGGCCAGCACCTCGACCGGCAGCCCCGCCAGCTCGGGGTACTGCGCGTCGAGCAGCCGGCGCACCAGCCCGACGGAGACGGAGACCTCGGCGGCGGGCATGCGGTGAGCTGTCACACCGGAAACCCTACGGCGGCGGCTCGAGCTGTCAGCAGCCCGCCAGGACGTCGGTCAGGGCCGTCTTCTCGGCGGTGTCGACGGACAGGCCGTAGTAGTACTTCACCTGCACCCAGGCGCGGACATAGGTGCAGCGGTAGGAGGTGACGGGCGGCAGCCACTCGGCCGGGTCCTTGTCGCCCTTGGAGCGGTTGGTGCTGGCGCTGACGGCGACGAGCTGGGGGCGGGTGACGTCGTTGGCGAAGGCCTGGCGCTGGGCGGTGGTCCAGGCGGAGGCGCCGGAGTCCCAGGCCTCGGCGAGCGGGACGACGTGGTCGATGTCCAGGCCGGAGGCCGAGGTTATGGTGACGCCGTCGTACGGGGAGACCCAGGTGCCGGAGGTGGCGGCGCAGCTCGCGTCGGTGACCACGTTGGAGCCGTCGCGCTTGAGGACCGTCTCGCGGGTGTTGCAGGTGCCGGAGATGGTGATCCAGGTGGGGAAGAGGTCGCGGCTGTAGCCGGTGCGGTCCTCGGCCTTGACGGTGAGTTGGGCCAGGTAGCCGCGAGCGGTGGCGGCGGAGACCGGGGTGGGCAGCGCGGCTTGGGCGGTGCCGGCGTTGACCGTGAGGACACCGGTGGCGAGGGCCGCGGTGGCGGCGAGGGTGGCGAAGCGGCTGAGGAAACGATTCGTCACGGCGGGGAGCTCCTGAATTCGGCGGGGTGTGGTGCCGAGTCAGCGTGGCAGCCCGCGGTCTATGCGGGTAGATGCTCCGTCGTGAAGATTGCATTACCGTCTGATGGCCATATCGGCGGCTGATGTGAAGGTTCATCATCAACGGCCGGACGCACCCCTGCCGGGCCAACCCGCCGCACCCCTGCCGGGCCAACTCACCGCCCGCGCACGGCCGGACCGGTTCACCGCCCGCGCACGGCCCGACCGCTCACCGCCCGCGCACGGCCGGGCCAACTCACCGTCCGCGCACGGCCCGACCGCTCACCGCCCGCTCACCGCCCGCGCGCGGCCGGCCAGCGGTCGAGCGGGAGCGGGCCCCGGGAGCGGATGGTGCGGATCGCGAAGGTGGAACGGGCGTCCCGGATCGGACCGATCGCCAGGATCTCGTCCAGCAGCACCAGTTCGTAGGTGGCCAGGTCCGGCACGGCGATCTCCACCAGGAAGTCCGCCTCCCCGGAGACCACATGGCACGCCACCACGGCCGGAATCTCGGTCAGCGCCTGCTCGATCTGCCGCGAGGTCTCCCGCGAGTGCTGATCGACCCGCAGCGAGACGAACACCGTCAGCCCCAACCCGACGCGCTCCCGGTCGAGTTCGGCCCGGTACCCGGCGATCACCCCGTCCGCCTCCAGCGCCTTCGTGCGGCGCAGCGCGGAGGACGGGGAGAGCCGGACGGCCTCGGCGAGATCGACGTTGGCGGTGCGGCCGTGGCGCTGGAGGTGCTCCAGGATGGCACGGTCGATGCGGTCGTACTGCTGGCTCGGCATGCCGTGCACCCTAATCGTCTTCACGCGGCAGATCCTGCCGTTTCGAGCACTCCGCACGGCGAAATTCGCCAGCGCGTGCCGCGCGATCGGGGCCACAATCGCCGCATGTCCGAGAAGACCACCGAAAGCCGTCACTCCCACCTGTCCACCGCCGCCGCGTCCGCGCTGTACATCGGGGCCCTGCTGGGCCCTAGCCTGCTGCTCCTCCCGGGGCTGGCCGCCCGCGCCGCCGGCCCCGCCTCACTCCTCGTCTGGCTGTCCCTGCTGGTGCTGTCCGGGTTGATAGCCGTCGTGTTCTGCGCCCTCGGCACGCAGGTCGGTTCGACCGGCGGCGTCGCCGGGTACACCGCCGCCGGCCTCGGCGAACGAGCGGGCCGGGCGGCCGCCTGGTGCTTCCTCGCCGGCGTGGTGGCGGGCGCGCCGGTGGTCTCCCTGATCGGCGGCAGCTACGCGGCGGCGGCGCTCGGCATGGGCGAGTCGGCGGCGGTACCGGCGGCGCTCGTACTGCTCGGACTGGTGCTGACGGTCCGACTGGTCGGGGTGCGCACCGGCGCGAAGCTCCAACTGGTGCTGGTGGCCGCCCTGGTGGCCCTGGTGCTCTTCGCCATGCTCGGCTCCGCACCGCACGCCCGGGCCGCCAACTGGACGCCGTTCCTGCCGCACGGCTGGGCGGGCGTGGCCCGCGCCGCACCGCCGCTGATGTTCGCCTTCGTCGGCTGGGAGGCCGCCGCCTCGCTCACCACCCGCCTGCGCGACCCGCGCCGACAGCTCCGCCTGGTGGTACTGATCGCCTTCGTGGTGACGTCCCTGCTCTGCCTCGGCCTGGGCGCGGCCACCGTCGGGGTACTCGGCCCGGACGCGGGCGGCGCCGTCCCGCTTGCCGACCTGATGCGCGCCGCGATCGGCGACAGCGGCCGAATCCTCGCCGTCGGCGCGGCACTTGTCCTCACCCTCGCCGCCACCAACACCTACCTGACCGGCGCCGCCGAACTCACCGACGCCCTCCTCCCGCCCACCCCCACCCCCAGCCGCCGCGGCCCCTACGCCGTGGTCGCGACCACCGCCCTGACCGGCGGCCCGCTGATCGCCCTGGTCGGCTCGGGCGTCCTGTCGACCGACCAACTGGTGGCCGTACCGACCGCGCTCTTCCTCTCCGTCTACCTGACCTGCACGGCCTCCGCGATCCGAATCCTCAACGGACTCCCCCGACTTGCCGCCATGGTCTGCTGCCCCGCCGTCCTCGCCCTGGTCCTCGGCACCGGCTGGCCGGTCCTCGCCGTCGCCGCGGTCGCCCTCCTGGCAGCAACCCTCCCGGGGCGCGGTTCCGCCTCCGCTGCGCAGGACGGCCACCGGGGCAAGCCCGAACTCACGGAAGGGAACGTGGTCCTGGCGTCGCACAACAGCCACTGAACCAGCGGGGACGGCCACGCACACACCGCGCGGCCGTCCCACCCTCTCCGCGCCGCACCCACATCCACACTTCGCCTGCCTGCTCACCCACTTACTAAGGGCTGTCCCGCTACTCCCACGGACCGGCAGCCGAGAGGTGTCGGTGGAGCCTGAGACACTCTGGTCCGTGCTGATCAAGGGATACGACTACGGGCCGCTGGTTGCGGGTGAGCGGCTGCTTGAGCGCGCCGGGTTCTGGTCCAATCACCTGCTGGCCATGTGCCGATTCACCTCGGGTGGGACCCGGCCGGAACCCGAGTGGTTCGGGGACGACGGCGCGGACACGGACGCCCTGGCCGAGGTCCTCCTGGACGACCAAGCCTGGCCGGCGTTTCGCATCCCGTTCCAAGGCGGTCACAGCGCTGTCGTCGTCTATCGGAACCTCATTGGTGACTCCGGGATCGACTACGTACTGACCCAAGCGGATTGGCCTCGGACGGAGGATCTGTCCAGCTTTGACGGCGACTGGTACGGCCCGGGCCTGTCCTGGCGCGACATCGTGAACATCGCCGAGACGCCGGACCTGACTGCACCCGGCGTCCATGACACCGCGGCCAGGCTCCTGCTTCTGCTGCCGCTGCTCGCCGACGACTATCTGCCGCCGGCAGCGCCCGCTCGGGTGAACGCCGCTCTCACAGCCGTCGGAGCACCCGAGGACTCTGCCCAGGACACGGCTGACCATCTCCTTCGGAACAGGCGGCCTGCAGCCAGTCGCCGTGGTGGTGCCGGCTCCCCTCTGAGCGGCGGCAGCCACCGGCACACTGAGCCGGACTCGGATGAGTCGGCCGTGTTGTGGACACTCAACCTGACTCGATCCCAGAGCGATGCTCTCGCCGACGCCCTGGGAAGTAGGTCTCGGCCGGGGCCAGCGTCTTGAGTGCCGCGAGCTGGCTCCAGGAGCAGTGATCACGGCTGGGATGATCTCGCCATGGCTGGTGTGATCACGGCGTCGGAACCGTCATGGATAGCCCCCTTCACGGGGCTGAGCCCGCGCGACTTCCGCAAGCTCATGGCAGTGCTCCGCCGAGAGGGCGCTGACACCGTGCGGCCGGGCCGGCCTTGGAGTCTTCCGCTGGAGGACCGGGTCCTTCTGGTCGCGGCCTACTGGCGGACCAACCTGACGCTGCGGCAGCTCGCGCCACTGTTCGGCGTGTCCAAGTCGGCGGCCGACCACATCATCGACCACGTCGGCCCCTTCCTCGCGCTCAGGCCCCGGCGGCGGTTCCACAAGGACACCGTGCTGATCGTCGATGGCACCCTCGTCCCCACCCGCGACCACACCATCGCGGAGAAGTCGAAGAACTACAGCTACTCCACCAACCATCAGGTCGTCGTCGACGCCCACACCCGCCTGGTCGTCGCGGTGGGCACCCCCGTCCCGGGCAACCGCAACGACTGCAAGGCCTGGGTCGAATCCGGCGCCAAGGCTGCTGTCGGCCGGACCATCACCATCGCCGACGGCGGCTATCCCGGGACCGGTCTCGTGATCCCGCACCGCCGGCCCAAGGACGGCGAGCTCACCGAATGGCAGATCGAGCACAACCACGACCACAAGCGGGTCCGGGCCCGCGTCGAGCACGTCTTCGCCCGGATGAAGGCATGGAAGATCCTTCGCGACTGCCGTCTCAAGGGCGATGGCGTCCACTACGCCATGCTCGGCATCGCCCGCCTTCACAACCTCATCCAGGCCACGTAGACAGATCCCGCCGACGGGCGGATCACACCATCCGGACCCGTCCGAGATCAATTACGGGACGGCCCTTAGCCGTTGCTCTATCGAGCTTGGTGATCGTGCGTTCGAGTCTGCCGACTCGGTCGGGTGATCCTCTGGTCGGCAGGGCGTGAAAGTGGGGCCTCCCGCACAGCTCGTGGGTGTCGAATCCAGCCGAGCAACAGGAGGCCCCTGGTGTCGCAGTCTTCCGTGTCCGCGCCGTTGCCGTCCAACTCCGCACCTCTGTCGTGCGATTGCCTCGCTCACCGGTTCGGGAACGCCGGGGACCGGCGGCACAGGCGTCCGAGGTACCCCTAGGACATGACCGACGCGGAGTGGGCCGTCGTGCGCGACGCGATGCCCGTGCCCGCCTGGCTGGAGGGCCGGGGCGGGCAGCCGGAGGGCGACTGCCACCGGCAACTGGTCGGCGCGGTGCGCTACCTGGTCGCGGGCGGCATCGCCTGGAGGGCGGTGCCCGCGGACTTCCCCGTATGGGACCGCGTCTACGCGTTCTTCCGGCGCTGGCGGGACAAGGGCCTGGTCGCCGAGTTCCACGACCGGCGGGCCGTGATCCGGAGCCGGTCGCCGGGATCATCGACGCGCAGTCGGTGAAAGGATCACCCGGACCGCCGCGCGGCATCATCTCCGACATGTCCCTTCCCTGGCCGGTCGCGGTCAGGAACCGTCGTTGGTGGAGTGGAGAACGGCCTCAGCGATCTCGCGCACGCGATCCCGGGTGATGCCGGCCCTCTGTTCGACGGTGAGGGGATGGTCAGTCGGTTCGAGCTCGATGAGGGGACGCTGACCGATGGGCTTGGTGTGGAGGTTGGTCTTCAGGTTGACGGTGCTGGGCGCATAGATGGGAAGTACGGCTTCTCGGATTCACGCCCTGAAATGTCCCAGAGGTCTGCGGCGCGATGGCACCGTCCAAGCGCGCGGTGACGTGGCTGCGGAAGAACCGGGTACTGCTGCCGGGCGTCTCGGTACGGCAGGTGTCCGAAGCGCGTACGGCGGCCGAGCGGCGCCTGTACGAGGCGGCGGCCCGCGCGAACTGCCGGGCCGGTCCAGGCCGGGGCTGCCGAGGGCGAGCACGCCGTTCCAGCAGACCAAAGGGGCTTATCTGATCGCACATGCAGCTTCAAGCCCGCGCCGTCGGCCGCTTCGGCCTTCGTTCCGGCCATTCAGGTTGCTGCGGGGGTGACAGGTTGCCCCAAACTGCCGACAGTGGCAGGTGTCCGGAGGCCCTCGGGAGCTTGCCGGGCAGACCCAGTGTCATCAGTGATATCACCTACGACAAATGGGGCTCTTATGCGGAATTCGTTCACTCTCCGCGGTCGCGGCAAAGCACTGACTGTGCTGTGTACCGGCGCGGTGCTCGGTGGGCTGGCCATGACCCAGCCCGCTCAGGCAGCATCAGCCGAGACCTGTCGGACGCTGAGCGCGACGGTCAACAACTCGGCCGGGCAGGCCGGCGGACACGTCCAGGGGACCTTCTGCATCAACACCAGCACGTACAGCGCGTATCTGCACTCCGGCTACTACAACTACGTGGAGGACTACCAGGCGGACGGGGTGGCCGCACGCGCCTACGTTTCACATGGCGGGTTCACCAATGGCCCGCTCGGCACGGACAGCACCTCCACCTCAGGGGGCACACAGCTGGACGCCTGGGATTCGACCGGTTCGGGCTCTTCGCTGAGGCTGTATGTCTGCCTCGGCACCGCATTCCCCGGTAGTGCCGGAGCCCGATGCGCCTCCAGCAGCATGTCCGCATAACCCCGCCGCGGCGTGCGGCCCCTCCTTCCGGGATCGGCGAGGGGCCCAGGACCCCCGGGAACGGCGCGGGGCCGCCACAGACTCGGTGGCAGCCCCGTGCGCGTTGCTCACAACACCCCGGGGCCGAGACGCCCCTCCAGCGCCATGCGGTTTGCCTCGCAAAGACGGCGAACGAGCACCTCGGCTTCATTGCGGACCAGGGCCCGTCGGCCCAGGTCAGCGAAGAAGCGGCCGCACAATGGACCCCGCTCCCGCGATGCCGTCGAAACCTTGAGCACCGCGGCTTCCCACCGGCCCGGACGGGATTCGTGTCAGAAGTCCGGTCTAGGTTTGGCCCGTGAATCACAGCACCTCCAAGGCCGGGGCGCCCCGCGAGCCTGGCTTGCCGCCCTACCAAGCAGTCCTGGCGGAGACTGATTGGGGTTCGCTCGAGACGGCTTTCGGGAACGGCGAGTGCCTTCCCGAAGTCCTGGCGCGGCTGCTGGAGCCTGATCCCAAGGTGCAGGTCACCGCGCTGTCGGAACTGAGTGAGCTGGTCGGCCATCAGAACACCATCTACGAGGCCACCGCCCCCGTCGCCATGTATGTCGCCGGCATCCTCGCCCACCCGGCGGCCATGACCCTCCGGCCGTATCGCAAGGTCCCCGTCCGCGCGACCTTGTTGAACTGGTTGGCCTCCACGGCCTACGACGCCTCCGACGAGATTGTCGACCGCATCGAGCAGTACTCCCCTGGCTTCCTCACCCCCGGCCCCACGCTGGCGGCCTTCCGGGACCTGCGCCCGATGCTCTATCGAGCCGTCGCGCCCTTCCTGCAGGACAGTCACGAGGACGTGCGCGAAGCCGCCGGCCTCGCCGCGCTCGTACTCGCCGAACACCCCGCGCTCGCCCAGCACCGCGATCACCTCGCCGTGCACGCGCGCCGCATCCTGGACACCGGCAGCAGCGCCCCTGACCGGCGCGTTGCCTGGAAGGCGCTCGAAGCATGGGGCCACGACGTCACCGACATTGAACCTCTTCGGGAGGAGCCCTGGGACTGCGGGCCACACAGCGACGGATGCGGCGATCTCGAACCTCCCTTCTGACGGACAGGCGAATGGTCCACCGGCCCAAAGATGTGCGGCCGCCGCCCAACCCCCGCGCCTCTCCGGCTGCTATAATTCCGAACGTCAACTGAGCCTTCTCGGCGCGGATTCCGATCCGCCGGGGAGGCTTTTTTCATGCCCGGAGCCGGCCCACGCCGCCCCGGCTGCCGCGTTCACCCCTTCCCAACTGCCAAGGGAGACCCCTGCCATGAACCCACGACCGACCACCGCACCCGCCATCTCCACCACCTCCAGCACCTGGCGACTCGGCGACCGAACCGTCAACCGCCTCGGTTTCGGCGCGATGCGTCTGACCGGCACCGCGCCGTTCCACCACGGCGTGCCGCGCGACCGTGAGCGGTCGATCGGTGTGCTCCGGCGGGCGGTCGAGCTGGGGGTGAATCACATCGACACCGCCGCGTTCTACTTCTCGGCGACGCGCTCCGCCAACGAGTTGATCAACCGGGCGCTGGCGCCCTACCCGGACGAGTTGGTCATCAGCACAAAGGTGTGGCCGGGCCGCGACCCGTCCGGCGCGTGGTGGTGGGCCTCCCCGGAGCAGCTGCGCGGCCAGGTCGAGGAGAACCTGCGTCAACTCGGCCGCGACCACCTGGATGTGGTGAACCTGCGGGTGCCGCCGAGCCGCCGGACCGGTTCGATCGGCGAGCATTTCGGTGCCCTGGCCGAGCTGCGCGACGCCGGGCTGGTTCGTCACCTCGGCGTCTCCCACGTCACCGCTGAGCAACTGGCCGAGGCGCGGGCCATCGCGCCGGTGGTCTGCGTGCAGAACCCGTTCGGGATCGGCGCGCCCGACGAGGACCGGGCACTGCTGCGGCGCTGCGGCCAACTCGGCATCGCCTTCGTGCCGTTCTTCACGATCGCCGGTGCGAGGCACGAGTCGGGCCCAGCCGCCGAGGAGCACGAGGAGGTACGCGCCGTCGCCCGCGCGCACGGCGTGTCCGTCGCCCAGGTCCGGCTCGCCTGGACCTTGCAGCAGGGGCCGCACGTGCTGGCGATCCCCGGAACCGGCGACCCGGACCACCTCACGGAGAACATGGCGTCCGGCGCCCTGCAACTCTCGGCCGACCAACTCGAACTCCTCAACTCCATTAATCCAGAGTCGAACTGACGGACCGTCATCGCTCGGGCATTCCGCCCGGAACGGGGAGTGGTTCACCGCCCCGTGGGGTTTGGGCGGGGTCGGGCAGTGCCAGGGTCTCGACAGCCGGAGGATCTGGCCATGGACCCTGCCCCGGGCACGTTCCCGCCGCCCGCCCCGCCGCTCCCCTACCTGCCGTGGCCACCACCACACCCATATCCGCACCCGCCCCCCTGGCACTGCCCGACCCCGAGCCCAAGCCCCACGCCCAGCCCCACACCCTCACCGACACCAACGCCAACACCACCTCCCACCCCCACGGAGACGACGGCCGCCCCGGCACCGCACGCGCCGACGCCCCGTCAGTCCCCGCACGCCAAACCGAAGCCGGCCTCGCACGCACCGACCCCGGCCCCGGCCGCTGTCGACGCTCCCCCGCCGGCCGCCGTCCAGCCGCGTCCGACCCTCATGCCGTCGACCACGGTCGCCGCGCCACCCCCGGCGGCCGCGCCGGCCGCCCCGGCGGCGATCGAGCCGTCGGTGTGGGCGACGGTGCTGATGCTCACCGTCCTGCTGCCGGCGGCGCTCGCCGCGTTGGCCGGGCAGCATCTCGCGTTCTCCAGGAGGAACCGATGAATCCCTCTCCGCTGCTCGGCGCGCTGGCCGCGATGACGCTGGCCGTCGGCTCCCTCGTGATCGCGCACCGGCTCCGCCCGCGGACGCCGGAGGGCGAGACGCCTCCGGACCCGCACCCGGCGCTGGGCGCGATCGGCTCCGGACTGCTCTCCGGGTTCACCCTGCTGACGGGGTTCCTGATCGCCACCGGGTGGGCTGCTCACAGCACCGGCATCGTCCCGCCGGACGGTCTGTACCTGGCGGACCTGGCGGCGGGCGGCGCGGTGCTGCTGTACCCGTCGCTGGCGGGTCTGCCGTTCACGCCCCGGTACGTGACGGCGGTGTGCCTGTTCGGCCTGCTGGTCGGCTACGTGATGGTGACGGCCGTCCAACTCCGGCCCTGAGCCGGGGAATCCCGCCCCGCCGGGCCCAGGGGGCGGGAGGGCCGGCGGGGCGGAACGGGCTCACGCGGTGGTGCAGGCGGCGCCGTTCAGGGTGAAGGCGCTCGGAGCGGTGTTGCCGCTGCCGTAGGTGGCCTGGAGCCCGAAGGCGGTGGACGCGCCGGCCGCCAGGGTGCCGTTGTAGCCCAGGTCGGTGGCGGTCACGGCGGCTCCGCTCTGGGTGACGGTGGCGTTCCAGGCGCTGGTGACCTTCTGGTCGCCCGGGAACGTCCAACCGAGCTTCCAGCCGGAGATGGTGGCGGTGCCGGTGTTCTTCACGGTGATGTCGGCGGTGAAGCCCCCGCTCCACGAGTTGGCCCGGTACGCGACCGAGCACGACGCCCCACCACTCGGCGGCTGCGACGTCGGCGGCTGGGAGCTGGGCGACGGACCGCTCGGGTCTGCCGCGTTCACCGCCAACTGGTAGGCGATGCCGGGCACGAAGGTACCGGCGGCGGCTGCGCAGCCGTCCGCCTCGCCCGGGGGCTTGACCCACAGGAAGGCGTCGACCGCGCCGTCTCCCGTGCTGGCCGTCGGGTAGTTGCCGATGGCGCGCCCGGACGGATCGCACCAGGTGCTGCCGGCCGGGCCGTTGCCGTTGCGGCTGGTGTCGATGACGGCGTGCAGGTTGCCGGGGTTGCCGAGCGCGGCGAGCACGTTGTGGGCGAAGGCGCTCTCCCCGGCCGTGGTGTTGAAGTTCGAGACGTTGGTGAAGAACCCGCCGGCGTTGAGCACGCCCGCGCCGCGCAGCCGGTTGGCCTGTTCGGCGGCGGAGTTCCAGGTGGAGTGCCCGCCGTCCAGGTACACCTTGGCGGCGGGGCTGGCGGCGTGGATGGTGGAGACAGCGCGTGCCAGCGAGGCGAAGCGGTCGTTCTGCTGCTGGGCGGTGAGGCAGGTGGTGAGCGCGATCGAGTCCGGTTCGAGGATCACCACGGAGCGCGAACTGCCCAGGCCCGCCGCGAACTTGCCGACCCAGGCGTCGTACGAGGCGAGGTCGGGCGCGCCGCCGGCGGACGCGCCGCCGCAGTCCCGGTTGGGGATGGCGTAGGCGACCAGTACGGGGGTCTGGCCGGCCTGTTCGGCGGCGGCGGTGACGGCGCGGACATCGGAAGTGACAGTCGTGGGGCGGTAGTTGCTGAACCAGATGCCCTGCGGCTGGCTGGCGACCCGCTTGGAGATCACCGGCGTACGGGAGTCGCCGGGGTTGGCGGCCACCCACTTGACGGCTTGGGACGCCGGATCCCGATAGAACTGGGTACCGGCGGGCAGACTGCCCTGCGCGGCAGCGTCGGCGCCGCTCTGCACGCCGGCCACCAGCCCGAACGCGGTGGCCGTGGCGGCCAGCGCGAGCGCGGCGGCACGGCGGGTGGGGCGACGGACGGTGCGGCGGGTGGGGCGAGGGACGGTGCGGTCGGGGATGTGCACGATGTCCTCCGGGGTGCTTGCCGGGGCAGGAGCGTGGGAGCGCTCCCGCAACGCGTCCGGCCGATGGTAGCCCCTCCAAGCAGGCCAGGCACCTACCGAACTCCTTTTCCAGAAGCGCCTGTTGACGCCTCCGCACCTGCTCCCACCTGCACCCACCTGCACCCGCGCCGACCGTTCGGGGCCGCCGTGGAGAGCCCCGTCCGCGTGTAAGTTTCCCGGCCCGGACGTCGCGTACCGTTGGTCCGCGACGCACGAAGACCTGGGGAGGGCGACGATGCGCATGGTGGGGCGGGCGGCCTGGAACTCGGCACTGGCGGCGCTGATATGGGCAGCGGTGTTCTTCGGACTCCGCGGACTGGCGGAATACTCCTACCAACAACACCTTCAGGCAATCGTTCCGACACTGGTGATCATCGCCATGTGGATCGCCTTCATCGCCTGGGTGGGGTCCCGCGACGACCCCACCGGCTGGCTGGTCATCGTCGCCGTCCTCGGCACCATCATGCTGATCGGCCACATGCACCTGCTCGACGTCCGGGCACTGCGTGACCACGGCATCGAACAGCACGCCCGGGTCACCCGCCTCACCACGGAGTGGGACGCCAACAACAACTCCCACCAGCGCTACACCCTGGAGGCGCTGGACGGCCCGCCGATCACCGCCACGATCGACGGCGGCTACGGCGACTACTACGACGTCGGCGACACCGTCACCGTCACCACCGACCCGACCGGCCACGTCGGCCCGCAACTCGGCGCCACCCCCAGCACCGGCGACGAACGCTGGACGGCCCGGATCGACACCGCGACGGCCGTCCTGATGGTCGCCCCCCTCACCGCCTGGGCAGTGGAACGCACCCGCAAACGCCGCTCCCCCGCCCGCGGTTGACACTCCCGGCAGCCCGATGCCACTTGCGGTGGGGCCTTGATCGGCCCTGGCCCCGGGGATCCTCGGCAGCCAGGCGGCCCATGTGCCGTTGGCGTTCGACAGCGAGCCGGTGCCCCGGGTGGGCGAATACGTGTACGCCGTGGGCTATGGCACCTCGGGCTCGCTGAGGAGTGCCCACTCACCCACCGGCTTGCCGCCAGGGGAACGGAGCGAGGTCCGGCTCGACCCAGCCGGTCCTGGCCGGGTCGCTTGCCAGCGTCGAGGACCGGTAGAAGCGGGTGAGCAGCTTCTTGTCGAGCAGCGCGGGGTACTGGCCGGCGAAGGCGTCGAAGTCGGCCGTGTCCGCCTGCCCGGCGTGGTGGCCCACCAGTTCCACCCAGGCCCGACTGACGGTGGCGTTGTACTTCTGCGGGGCCCCCGCGTAACGGGCGGTGCGCCGGATGCCGTCGCTGACCAGGTCGACCGCCGCACTGGTGCCGTGGCGTCGGACGGCCAGCCAGGTCAGTTGGACGTGCTGGCGGTGCCCGAACCGCTCGGCGGTCGCCATCACCTCCCCCATCAGCTCGGCGAACAGCGAGGACTCCTTCTCTGTGCCGTTCGCGCCGGGGCCGGAGTGCGGACCGTGGTGGTGCGTGGTCATGAGCCCTCCTTGGCCAGCGCGTCCAGGACGGCGTGGAAGCCGGCGACTGCTTCGGCGGGCAGGCCGTCCAGCGCGCGATTCTCGATGCCGGTCAGGGTCCGGGTGATGACGACGGCCGCCGCGCGCCCGGAGTCGGTCAGCTCGATGAGCACCGAGCGGCGGTCGCCGGCGCGCGTGCCTCGGGTGATGTGGCCGCGGCGTTCCAGCCGATCCAGCACGCCGGTGAGCGTCGTGGGGCGGGTGCCGACCGCGGCCCCCAACTGGGAGACGGTACGGCCCTGGCCGTCGGCGAGGTTGGCCAGTGCGTTGATCTCGGAGGCGGTCAGGTCGAGGTCGACGAGTTCGGTGGCGATCAGGTGCAAGGTGGCATGGGTCGCACGCTGCAAGGCCAGCAGCGCGGACCGACCCGGTGATACGGATTCGGACTTCACGGTTTCGGATAGTACGATATCGGAATACTTGACGGCAAGACGCTCCGATGCGATCTGCACGCCTTCGTCGCGGCATCCGCCGCCAGGGTGGCGGCCTCCGGCGCGGTGATCTCCCCGGTGGAGGTGTCGACCTGCCCGGCGGCCTCCTCCAGCACCACCTGCGGCGCAGCCGCGCGCTTCGGGCCGGCCCGCTCCACCTTCGGCGGGGTCTTCAACCTCGCCTTCGCACCCTCCCGCTCCACCCGCGCCTGCCGCCCTCTGGCCGCGGCGCGGACCGCCTCAGCTCATCGGGCGGAGCATGTCGGAGAGCTTGGACAGATGCGCGCGATCCCGCTCCGTGTCCCAGCCGAATTCCGCCGCTCTTGCGCCCCGCAGCTCGTCCACGACGGCCAGGAGCCACCCGGCGACCTCCGCGCGCTTCGGCTGGTCGAGGGTGGAGAAATCGACGCCGATCGAGCTCGCATACCGCTGGTATTCGTCGCGAACCGCAGGTGCGAGGCGCTCCATGGCCAGCTCACAAATGGTGTGCCAGCCGTACGAATTGGTGAACCAGTCCTCGCCGTCTTCCGACGTCACGATCGCGGACATCGCCGCCCTCCCCGGACGATCGCTCCATTCAGCACCCCGGCGGTCAGGAGTCGGCGCCTTTCCGGAACCGCTTCGCGAGCACCGGGTCCGACTCCCACCACAGGCCGTTCCCGTCACTCGCCTCCGCACCGGCCGCGGCCTCGCGCAGGGGGCGGAGTTCGGGCTCGCCCTCGGCGCGCACCCGGAACATCAGGCCGGGGACCAGGAAGAACACCGCGCCGAGCACGAGGAGGGACGCCGCCGCGAAGACCGGGGGAACGGCGGTTCCGGCCAGGACGGGCAGGAGGAGTGCGACGCGGAGTCCGGTCCCTCGGGCGGTGACCAGGAAGTCCCGGTCTTCCGCCACCTCCACGGTCACCGTGTTGGAGCTGGTGCGGTCCTTCGCCGTGACCCGCACCTGGTGGGTGCCGACCGTCGCCGGGAACCGCGCGCTCTCCCCCTGCCGGACCTGGCCGACCTTGGCCCCGTCGACGACGACGATGAAGTTTCCCGCCCGGCCGATCCCCGGCTGCTCCGCGCGCACCACGATGGTCCCGGTCATCAGCCAGCCCCCCCTCGTTCTGATGATCATGTGTGAAACCGCGCCAGAGGATAGCGCCCGGCCGGCACGGGCAACAACTGCCCGGCCGGCCAGGGACGTTCACACCCGCGTCCCTACACTGCACGCCATGACCGACGCATCCACCACCGCGGGCCTCGGCCCCATTCTCGACCGGATCGCCGCCGGCCTGGGGCTGTCGCTGCCCGAGCCGGAGAGGTTCAGCCACCTCTACGCCAACTTCCACGACGCGGAGACCGGCGACCGGGCGTCGATCCGCGACTGGACGCCGGGCGCGGGGCCGACCGTCTCGCTGGCCCGCGCGAACATCATGCTCGCCAACGGACACGCCCCGGACCTCGCGGCGGCGGTGCCTGCGGTCGTGGCCTGGCTGGCGGGCGCCGAGCTGGCGGCGGTGCGGGAGATCGCACCGTTCCTGGTCGTCCACGACTGGGCGTTCGCGCACGAGCGCGAGCCGCTGGACGCGACGGAGCTGGCCTGGCAGCAGCGGATGGGCCGGTTCGACACCCAGCCTCCCCACTACCAACCGCCGGGCTACCGGGCGATGTTCGAGGCGGCGTTCGCCGAGCCGCGACTGCGCCGGCTGACACCGGTGACCAGTCATTTCACGCTGTGGTTCTCCGTCACGGAGTACCCGCATCAGCGGGTCGGGCAGACGGCCATCGAGCCCCTGCGCGACGGTACCTTCCTGGTCCGCGACGCGGGCCCGGCCGCCACCGCCGAGGAGGCCGTCGCGCTCGCGGTGGCGACCCTGCCGCCGGGGTACTGACGAAAGATCAGAGCAGGCCGTCCCACAGCTGCTCGACGATGACGGCCCACCAGTTCTCGGGGTCGCCGAACACCGTGCCGTCGAGCGCGGCCAGTTCACGCTGGAAGGCGTCCACGGCGAGGCCGGCGGCCTGCGGGTCGAGGCCGCGCAGGGCGGGGTGGCGGGTGGCGAGCAGGGACAGGCAGCGCAGGTACGCGGCGAGGTCGGTGTTGAGGTAGCGGCCGGTGCCGGTGTCGGGGTCAACGGCCCAGATCCGGCCGATGCCCGCTCCGGTGCCGGTGCCGCCGTCGCCGCACTGGACGGCGATCAGTGCGTGGCCGTCGTCGCCGAGGACCAGGTAGTCGGCGAGCAGGGAACGGGTCCGCTCGGGGACGCGGGCGCCCCGGCCGGTCGCGGCAAGGTGGTCGGCGACGGAGGGCAGCCCGGGCAGGTGGCGGAAGAACGACGGGACCTCGGTGGGCAGTCCGGCCTCGGCCAACGTGGCCGCGGTGGCAGCGGGGGCGGGGCCGGCGACGCGGTGGATCCGCTCGGCGCCGAACTGCGCGTCCAGCCGGGCGCCGAGTTCGCGGTCGCTCTCAACAGCCGCCGCGGGCACGGCGCGGGGGAAGGGGATCCGGTTGGGACGCGGCGGCGCGGGGCGCCCGGCCCGGCGGAAGGTGTCCTCGGTGGCGTCGGTGAGCTCGCGGACGCCGGCGGCCCGGCGGTCGTAGCGCGGACCGTAGGCGTGGCCGAAGTCGAAGGTGGCGTTGGGGAGTTCGGCGAGCAGCACGGGGGCGCAGTAGCCGCCGGGCAGTTCGCAGGGCCGCAGGTCGGTGTAGACGGACAGCACGTCCTCGGGGCGGACGCCCTGCTGCTGGAGGGTGCGCCAGGCGCGGACCTCGGGGTGGCCGGCGCCGGGGGTGGAGAGCTGGAACAGGCTCTGCTCCTCGCCGGCGGCGTCCCGGTAGGTGAGGACGACGGAGGTGCCGGGGCCGACCACCGGCGGGCGGGACGGGTCGTAGCTGCCCGCGCCGAGCTTGTCGCGGTAGAGCTGGACAACCTCGTCGACGGGCACCGACGGCCAGTGGGTGAGTTCGCCGGTCTCCCGGTCGACGACGGCGCAGGCGGTGCCGATCTCGGCGGGGGCGCGGCGTTCGCCGACGGGCCGGTCGGGTTCGGCGTCGGGGATCGGCCAGAGCACCCAGCCGAGGTCGAACTCGTGCACGCCGATCCGGTGCCACTGGTCCTCGGGCCGGGCACCGTTGATCCACTGGTGGGCCGCCTCGATGGCCTGCTCACGGGTCGTCACGCGGTCGTTCTCCTTCGGAGCCGGTTGGTCGGTGTTCACAGTAGTGGACGAGTGCCGGTCACCGACCGGCCGGTCGCAGGGCGGCGATGCCGTGCGCGTCGGCGATCAGCAGCAGGCCGTCGGGGGTGAGGTCGGCGCCGGCCAGTGGTGCGGCGGACAGGAACGCGGCGATCGGCCCGATGGCGCTGCCGTCGGCGGGGTCGCGCTGCCAGAGCCGGACGTAGTCGCCCCCGATGCTGAGCGCGAGGGTGCCGGCGGCGCGCTGGTCGTCGTCGGGGCGGGCGAGTTGCCCGGGGTCGGTGTGGTCGATCTCGCCGGTACGGGCGTCGTAGGCCGTCAACTCGGGCTGATGGCCGGGTCGGTGGGCGACCAGCAGGTGGTTGCCGTCGGGGCGGACGGCGGCGGTGACGGCGCCGACGCCGGTGAGCGGCCGGGCCCACAGGGTGTGCCAGGGCACGTCCAGGCCGGTGGTGTCGACGCCGGGGAGGCCGTCCTGGCGGGCGGCGTGGTCGAGCAGTGCGGCGCGCAGTTCGACGTCGAGTTCCTGGCGGGTGAACAGCGGGGCGAGGCGCAGCCAGGTGCGGCCGAGCGGTGGCAGCGCGGCAGCGTCGAGGCGGTCGACGGCGGCGCGCAGCCGGTGCTGTTCGGCGTGCAGCAGGAAGCCGGGGTCGGTGAGGAGTTGGTCGAGCAGGCCGCCGTGCAGGGCGTGTCCGGCGAGTTGTTCGCGGACGTAGCGGGGGGCGTCGGCCCAGCGCTGCGGCCGGTCGCCGTCGAGGGTGGCGAGCAGGGCGGTGGCGATCCGGCGGTGGACTTCGCGGGCGGTGCGGCCGAGGCGTTCGCGGATTTCGTCGGCGACGGCGGGGTGGACGATGCGGGCGCCGGGTCTGCCGTTGTCGGTGGTGGCGAGGTCGAAGAACGGGAGCAGCAGGTCTCGGCCGGCGGCGAGGGCGGGGCCGAGGTCCTTGCCGGCGACGGCGGACGCGACGGGCGCCCACAGCTCGAACGGCAGGGGTTCGCCGGGTCCGGCGAGGGCGAGCGGGGCGAGCAGGCGGCGCAGGGTCAGTTCGTCGGCGCCGCAGCGTTCGGCGTGCAGGTCGAGGGCGTCGCCGGCGCTGCGGGGCAGGGGCAGCGGGCCGGTGGGGTGGGCCTGGACGGACCAGCCGGCCAGCCGGACCACCAGCGGGCTGTCGGCGACGGCGGCCAGCTGGCGGGCCACGACGGGGTCGGGGACGGCGAGTTCGGCCTGCCGGAGCAGGGCGTCGGGGTCGCGCCACGGGTCCTGGTCGAGGTCGAGGATCCGCACCTGGCCGTCGGGGACGTCCTCGGCGAGCCGGGCGGCCTCGGTGCGGGGCAGGTCGGCGAGCAGGCGGACGCCGGGGTTGAGGGCGAGCGGCAGCAGCACCTCGCTGGTGACCTTGGCGGGCTCGTCGGTGCCGGTCAGCGTGCCGGCCCGGTCGATGTCGGCGAGGACCACGGTCTGCGGCTGCTGGGGGGTGCCGATTCCGGCGAGCACGGCGGGCAGCTGGTCCGCTCGGTCGGTGCCGGGGGCGAACCGGTCGGCGAGCAGCCAGCGCAGTTGGACGGCCTTCAGGCCGGTGGCGTCGAGGACGGGGGGTGCGGGCTGGTCGGCGGGCGGGACGGTGGACGGGTCGAGGGCGTCGGTGTCGATGAGGGCGCGGTGTGCGGGGTCGCAGAGCATCAGGAAGGCGGTGAGCAGCCGGGTGCGGCCGCTGCCGCTGTCGCCGGTGATCAGCACCGTGCGCGGCGCGTCGGCCGTGCCGGACCGCCAGGCCGCCAGGGTGCGCAGCGCTGCCGCCCGGCCGCCGAGGTGCGGGTGGGGCTGGTGGGCGACGGTGGTGTCGGTCACGTCGGTCTCTCCGGTCGGGGGGAGTGGGCGGCGGGGAGTCAGGCCCAGGTGTCGGGTTCGAGGACGTACTGCCAGCTGTCGGTGGCGGCGGCGTCGGGGTCGATTCCGGCGAGGCGGGTGCGGAGTTCGGAGAGCAGGTCGTAGCTGTCGGCCTCGGTGGGCCAGTAGGCCGTCAGGTACTGGGTCTGGACGGCGACCATGGTGAGGAAGTGCTCCAGGGTGGTGCCGATCAGCGGCTCGCTGGGGCTGGTCGTGTCGGGCCAGTGCGCGGGCATCGTGCGGAGCACCCGGCCGTTGCTGCCGTCGAGCACCAGGTCGGCAGCGATCCAGCCGCCGAGCAGGTAGCACGGTCCGCCGCCGTCCGGGCGGTTGCGGGCGGGCAGCCCGTCGCCGGGGGTGAGCCAGTAGCCGGTGGGGCTGTCGACGGCGGGCAGGCCGACGGTGGCAAGCAGTTCGCGGGTCGGCCGGTGGGTGATGCCGTCCGGGACGGGGTCGATCCGGTGCAACTGCCCGGCGCCGAAGGCCTGTTCCAGCAGCTGCCGCAGGTCGGGCGTGTCGGCGGGGTCGTAGGGGCGGGGCAGCTGGCGGCCGAACGAGCCGACCGGCGCCACCAGTCGGTGCTCGGGCGCGTCGCGCAGCAGCGTGACGTCCGGCCGGACGGCGTAGGCGCCGCGCACCCCGGCCAGCACCAGCAGGTCGCCGACGGAGCCGACGGCATCCGCGTCGGGGTGGTGGAACAGTCCGAGCGGCGCACCGTCCGGACCGTCCAGGATCTCGGCGTAGCCGACCTTCTGACGTACCGTCAACTGGGCCTCGCCCGGCTCGAGTTCGTCGCCGTCGTCCGGGACCGACTCCCCCGTGGACGCGTCCCGGAGGAAGCGGTTCTCCTCCTCGTCCTCGATGACGGCGATGGGCCTGCCGCCCAGTTCGGCGGCCTGCACCAGGTCGATCTCCTCGGTGTGCCAGGGCTCGGTGCGGGGGGTGAACGCGCCGATCGGGCTCCACCGGGACCACACGGTGCGGAAGGTCAGCGGTTCGGGGCAGGCCGCGGCGAGCGCCTCGGCCCGGTCGAACTGCCCGCGGGTGTGGGCGTCGTGGGCGAGCCGGGCGATCCACTCGCCGTGCGGCGCGCCGGCCAGGCCGTAACCGACGAGGTAGCGCAGGGCGGCGGCGGGGGTGCCGTAGCGGAACGCGCCGTCGGCGTACGCGGTGCGCAGGGCCTCGGTCAGCGCGTCCTGCGGGACGTGCGCGAGGGCGCGGGCGTCGTCGAGCAGTTCGTCGAAGCGTCCGGCGGCGGCGGCGTGGCCGGGCAGCGAACGCGCCGCCCACGGCTCGGTCAGGTCGGCGGCCGACAGCTGCTCCGTCATCCGGGAGTGGAACGCGGCGGCCTCGACCGGGGCGTAACGCAGTTCCTCGACCAGGGCGGGACGGTCGAACCCGACCGTGCCGTCCGCCTCCCGCACCAGCGGCTCGGCGGCGAGCGTCAGCAGGTCGGCCTCGGTCACCAGGACGTCGGCGGCCCGGCACAGCTCGGCCCAGCCGGCCACCGGCACGCGGCGCAGCTGGGCGTTGGCCAGCGCCCGCAACGCGGACAGGGTCTGCGGCGGGACGGCGGCGGTCAGCGCCGCCAGTTCCTCCGGGCCCGTGCCGCCGGGAAGTCGGAGCACGTCCAGCCAGTACCCGGTGGGCTCGGTGGCGGGCGGTTCGGGGGGCTGCGACTGTTCGACGACCAGTTGCAGCCGACCCTCCTGCGCGGGGATGGCGAGCTCGGCGACCACCGCCCGGGCCTGGTCGGCCGCGCCGCCGGCCGCCGAGCCCGCCAGCTGGGTGTTGGCGAGCAGCACGGTGCGGGGCGTCCAGTCGCGGCGCAGCGCCCGCTTCAGTTCGTCCAGGCTGCCGAAGGTGCGCTCCAACACGCCGGTGCGGTCGATCAGTTCCTGCACCACGGAGTCGGCGCTGCGCCCGGCGAAGTCGATCAGGAGCGCCGCCGGGAACGCCTCGGCGATCCCGGCGAGCACCGCGCTCTTCCCGCTGCCGGCCGGGCCGGTCACGTGGAGCCGGCCCCGGCTGCCGTCCTGCAGTCGCTCGGTGGCGGCGGTGATCGCCGCCGTCACCGCCGTCTCGTCGCGCCCGGTCATCCGGCCACTCCCTTGCTCACTCGCTCATGTTCGTTCAGTGCTGCGGCCCGGCCGGAGCTGGGGGCTGACGGTGCTGCTCCATCCCCATCCAGGCCCGGCCCACCTTTGCCACGTGGTCGCCGAAGTCCCGGTCCATCTGCTGCTTGGCCGGGCCGGCCACGTCGGCACCCGCGTCCTTCTGATGCCGGTACCCGGTCGCATAGTAGACCGGCACGCCCGTCTGATCACGCGACAGATAGCCCGAGCAGTCCGCGTGACCTGGGCCGATGCCGCACGGCTCGCGCTCGGTGTAGAGGCTGAGCACCTCCGGTTGGTCCTTCTGGTCACGGGTGGCCTTCAGGTGGTCCATCCAGCCGCCGAGGTGCGTCTCGGAGTGCAGCGGCGTGATCCCGGCCCGCGGCTTGCTGGGCGGAACCGAGCTGTCCACCACGAAACTGACCTGCCGCGTCTTGGGGTCGTACACCTCGATCACCGCGTAGTTGCGCCCGGTGAGGTCCGGCCGGTGCACGGCCTGGTTGACCGCGGCCTGGATGCTGCGCGTCCCGAACGCCTGCTTGATGTCCGCACGGAGCTGCTGGTAGTCCGGCGACTGCTTCAGCCCCGCCTCGCCCTTGGACGTGCTGTGGTCGACGCCGCCGCGGCTCGCGGTGTCCGCCTCGCCCGGGCGGGAGCCGGCCACCCGCGGGTCGGCGTTGTACGGGTGGGCCATCGACTCGGGGCTGGCGCCCACACCGTGGTTCTGGTGGAACGCGTCGCTCATACGGCCCATGGCGGCGACCGCCGCGCCCTGCTCGCCCGGGTTCATGTCCTTGAACCCGGGCAGCTTGGCCTCCAGATCGGCCCGGGTGAACGTCTTCGGGCCGGCCTGCGCGTCGCCCTTGCTCTCGTCCAGCACCTTGGCGAGATCGCCGCTGGCCGCCCACTCGTTCAGCTTGTTGTAGACGCCGTTCCGGTCGATCTGGCGGACGTCGTTGGTCTCCCGCAGCCGAACCTGGGCGTCGTCCGGCGGGAGGTTGCTGTGCGTCTGGTTCTTGTCCTGCTTCGGGCCGAGATTCTCGTCGGAGCGGGCCGCTTCGTGGATCGGGTGGTCGGGGTCGTTCGCCCGCCGCTCGTCGATGACCTGCTTGTCGGTCTTGGGCGTGTCGTTGTGGTGCGACGGTCCGGCCTCGGCGTTCCCGTCCCCGCTGTGCTTCGGCTTCTTGGTGGGCGCGCCGCCCTCGGGGTCGTCCTCCGCCTTGTTCTTCTTGCCCGCCGGGTCTTCCGGACGCCGGTCGGGGGTGCCTTGGTCCTTGGCGCTGTGGTCCTTGGCGTTGTGGTCCTGGGTGCTGTGGTCTCCGGTCGGGTGGCGGTCGGGGTCGAGGGTGATCGCGAACACGCCGTGGTCACCGTTGTAAAGCGGCTTGTCACTGCGCTGGCCGGTCTGGTTGTCCAGGTAGGTGATCTTCCCGTCGTGGTTGACGACGTTCCACGCGTGGGCCCGCCCGTTGGCGTCCTGCGTGATGATCACCGCCTGCGAGCCGTGCCCGTCCCCGCGCAACTGGTCCTCGACCCGACGGAACGCCGCGTCCCCGTTGCCCATGTCCCGGAACGGCGCCCCGAGTTGACCCTCAGCCCGGTCCCGGCCGCCCCGCTCCCCCTCCGGCCCACCGTCGCGCCGCGGCGCGGCCGCCGTCGGATTCCCGCTGTACGTGTCGGCCGTCGACAGCGCCACATCGAGGCAGTTGTTGTCCCGCCCCGGCGCCCGGTGCCCGTCCCCGTTGACCGCCCCCGGCCAGTCCCCGTTCGGATCCGGATGCCGCTGCGGCGTCCCGTCCGGATTCCGCGGCACCCGGCTCTCCAGATCCACCTGATGCTGCGGATCCGGCCGGTCCAGCCCACCCGGCGTGTCGTACGGCCGACTGTCCGCGAGCGCCTCCGGCCGGTGCGCATGGCCGTCCGCGACCGGACCGTCGTGGTGCGAGACGTCGGCGGAGTGCGAGGGGTCGGCGGAGTGCGAGGGGTCGGCGGTGGACGCGTCCGAGTGCGAACTCCCCGCCTCGGGGCGGTCGGCGCTCGGACGGTCGGTGTCGGGGCGGGCCGCATCCTGGTGATCGGCGTCGGGGTGCGTCGAGTCCGGGCGCGCGGAATCGGGGCGAGCACCGTCTGGACGCGCCGTGTCGGGGTGGCCCGCGTCGGGACGCGCCGTGTCAGGGCGCGAACCGTCCGGACGACCGGCGTCAGGACGACCGGCATCCGGGCGAGTTGAGTCGGGACGGCCCGCGTCAGGACGCGCCGAATCCGGGCGACCCGCGTCCGGCCGCGCACCGTCGGGGCGCGAAGCATCCGGACGGCCGGTGTCAGGACGCCCACCTTCGGGACGCGCCGAATCCGGGCGCCCGGCATCCGGCCGCGCACCGGCGGAGCGCGAAGCGTCCGGACGGCCGGTGTCAGGACGGCTCGCGTCAGGGCGAGTTGAGTCCGGACGGCCGGTGTTCGGACGCCCGCTATCGGGACGCGTCGCGTCGGGACGCGCCGCATCCGGCCGCATGGTGTCCGGGCGACCGGCATCGGGGCGCCCGCCTTCGGGGCGCACCGGGCCGAACCGGCCCGCGTCCGGGCGCCCACCCTCGGGGCTCACCGGGCCCAGCCGGCCCACGTCCGGGCGTCCGCCGCCGGAGCGAGCCGTCTCGGCGGCTGGGCGCGGCGTGAACGTGGAGTTGCCGTTGTGCTGTTGCCCCTGGTGGGCCGAGCCCTGACTTGGCACCGTCGGCCCGGAACCGGGTCCGGACGTCGCTCGGCCCGCACCCGCACCGGACGGAGCGCCGCCACCCGGCATCGCGCCACCGCCCATCGGCATGCCGCCACCCGGCACACCGGCCCCACCCGCAGGGCCGACACTCGTGCCGTCCGGGCCGGTCGCCGGAATACCGCCAACACCCGGCCGCTGGTCGGGACCGGCGTGGGGCGGCGTCGCCGTGGCGGTGGCACCAAGGCCGGCCACGTCCAGACGCGGCGGCACCTGACCGGTGTGCGCGCCGGAGTCGGAGTCACCGTTCCGCTGGTCGCCGCCCCGGAACGGCGGCGCACCCGCGGCCGAAACGGGGCCCCCGACTGGCGGGCGCGAGTCGGCTCCGTGCGACGGACCCGACGACGAGTCACCCCCACGCGCCGGCTCGTGCCCGAAGCTGTCGCCCACCCCCGGCTGCGGGTGCACCGTGAAGCCCGGCTTGTGACTGGCGTCGCCGAAGTCAGTGGCGGCGCCGCCGTGGTACTGGACGCTCATCTGGTCCTGGACGATCTTGACCCCGTTGGAGTCCTTGACGACGTCGCCGTTCAACGAATGCTCGTCGAAGTCCAGCTTGTACTTGTGGTCGGGCCCGGGAGTCGGACCGTCATGCCCGCCCGGACGCCCACCATCGGTACCGGTCTGCGACGCACCAGCGTGCGACGGCCCGTGATGCTCAGGCCCACGCCCCGCGCCATCGTGCCCAGCCGGCCGACCCGCATCAACATCCGGCCGATGCCCCGAACCATCATGGCCCGCCGGCCGACCCGCATCCGGCCCAGCCCCACGCGACGAACCGTCGTGCCCCACCGGACGCCCAGCATCCGACTCCGACCGATGCGGCACACCATCCGTACCCGTCGGCGACGCACCAGCGTGCGACGGCCCGTGATGCTCAGGCCCACGCCCCGCACCGTCATGCCCAGCCGGCCGACCCGCATCAACATCCGGCCGATGCCCCGAACCATCATGCCCCGCCGGACGACCCACATCCGGCCCAGCCCCACGCGACGAACCGTCATGCCCCACCGGACGCCCAGCATCCGACTCCGACCGATGCGGCACACCGTCATGCCCTGCCGGACGCCCACCGTCAGCCCCGGTCCTCGGCCCCCCGCCGTCCGCACCGGTCCGCGTGGAGCCGTCGTGCGACGACGGGCCGGACGCGCCGGACGCGCCGGCGGCGGCCTCGTGGCTGGGGGGCTGGTGGTCGGTGCCGAGGCGGGTGCCGAAGGGGTCGAGCGCCGGGCCGTGGTCGGCGCGTGGCGGACGGGGCGGCGCGGGCTGGTTCCCGCTGTTCGGCGCGTGGTGGTCCGACCCGCTGCCCGCCGAATCGGCGGAGCCGGACGAACTAGGCGTCGGACCGTTGCCGTTCCCACCGTGCTGCGAAGGCCCGCCGCTGGACGAACTCCCGCCCCCGGAGGACGAGTTCACGTGCGGACCACCCGACGGCACCGGCCCGGCCCCGTGCCCGGGAGACGACGCCCCGGTGCCCGAACCCGAATCCCCTCCCGAACGGTCACTCCCGGAGCGGTCGCCCCCACCCGAAGAGGAGTCCCCCGAGCCGTGCCCGCCCGAAGACGAATCCCCGTGCCCGGCCGCATGGTCGATGCCGCTGCGGACGTGGCCGCCGGCCCGCGAACCGACGCCGTCGCGGAGGGCCTCGGTGAAGGTCTGGCCGGAGTTCTTGACGGAGTCGACGAAGTCCTCGGCGCCGCGCTTGGCCGTCCGCCCCAGGTCGTACCCGTTCTGCGCACCGAAGTTCTGGTTCACGGTCTGCGCGATCAGGTCGCTGATCATGCCCTGGATCGCCGAGACCGCCGGCTCCTTCAGCGTCTCCATGATCGCTTCCATCAGCGCCTGCCGAAGCTCCTTCAGCAACCGCCGCACGATCATCTTCGTCGCCGTCGTCGCCCCGACCGCGCCCAGCTCCGACAGACCCAGCGTGAACGGCGCAGCCGCCTGAGCGGCGATCAACTCCACGGCCAGCGCCACCAACTGCGCAATCACGGCCACCTTGCACGTGACCACGATCACCGCCGCCGCGTCGAACGCCACAGCGATCAGCCGCGCCGCCGACGCCGCGTCCGCCAGATACCCGTCCGAACCGCCGCCGGAGAACTTCTCCCAGGTCTTGCCGAACGCGTCGATGCTGTCACCCGAGTTGCTCGACAGCACACCGTTCGCCGCGCTCGCACCCCGGTAGTGGAGCTCCTCCACCTGGTCCGCGAAGTCCCGCCAGACCTGCGCCGACTCCCGGAGCTTGTCCTCGTCCGCGGTCGGCCAGTCGAAGCCGAGCATCTCCAGGACCCACTCGACACTGCTCGGCAACATCAGCGACACTTCGCCAAACCCCCTGGACCTCACACGAACGAACGGACGGACCAACAGACGGACGGGCCGTCAACCGGCGCGACGGCGCCGGAACGGACGCGGCGTCGGGCATCAGGCCCGCCGCGTCGAGAGCGGCCAGGTCAGTAGACCCTCGGCCGGTACAGCGCCCGGATCTGGCCGCCGACTTCGCCCTCGCGGGCTTCCAGGGTGTGGATGTTGCTCTCGTTCTGGCTCTCGGTGGCCTCGTGGCTGTCGGCCATGCTCTGCAGCTTGCCGCCGATCTCGCCGATCCGGGTGCCGAGGGAGTCCATCGACTCCTTCATTCCGTCGCGCAGGCCCTCGTAGACGATGCCGAACTTTTCGCCGAGGTCGTCGTCGCCCCAGGGGGGCGTGTCGCCCTGTTCGAGCGATTCGAGCCGACCGGAGAGGGTCTGGAGGGCGGCGAGGAAGTCCTGACCGACGGCGGACATGTTCCTGCCCTCGATCCGGAGACTTGCCGAATCGACCACGATCTGCTGAGACATGCCCGCCCCCGACTTGCACCGCCGGGGTCGCTCGTCATGCTGGCCCCGTGAGTTCGGGACCCTCGGGCCGGCTTCCGGCGGCCGGGGGTCCGCTTTGGTGCCTGCAATCATAGGACCCAAATCATTTGCCAAGCCATGCCGCCTGCCGACTGTGCAAAAGCTTGTCACCACTCCTCCACCGCCCGACCGGTGGCCCGCGCTCCCCCGATCACCCCGCGGGGGCCCACCGGCCTTGACCGGCCCGGGAGTTCCGCCGACGGAATTTCCGACCGCCCCTCATGACAGAGGCCCACAAAGGCCCCGCCACCAACCAACAATTCCCCCACAACTTCGTCACATGACGCCGACTCAGGCCGCGGCCCCGCCCGCACTCCCGTCGCGGCCCGCGTCGATGGGGAGGTCGGCGAGCCGCCACTCCAGCATCCCGTCGTCCAGCCGGATCGCCCGCCGCCCGCGCGCGGTGAGCAGCCGGACGGCGTCGTAGGCGAGGGCGCAGTACGCGCCGCGGCAGTAGACGACGACCTCGGCGTCCTCGGGGAGTTCGCCGATCCGCGCGACGAGTTCCTCGACGGGGATGGAGAGCGCGCCGGGGATGTGCCCGGCGGTGTACTCCTCGACGGGGCGGACGTCGAGGGCGACGGCCCGGCCGTCGGCGATCCGGGTCAGCAGGTCCTCGCGGGAGACGGCGTCCGGCTCGCCCGGGTCTTCGGGGCCGAGGTACGCGGTGCGGGCGGGGGCGACGGCGGCCTGGTGGCGTTCGGCCACCCGGCGCAGCAGGTCGAGGAGTTGGGCGACGTCCCCGCCGGCCAGGCGGTAGTGGATGCGGACGCCGTCGCGGCGGGTGGCGACCAGGCCGGTCTGCTTGAGCGTCTGGAGGTGCGCGGAGGCGGTGGTGAGGTTGAGGCCGGCGGCTTTGGCCAGTGCGTCGACGGTGCGTTCGCCCTGGGCCAGCAGGTCGAGCAGTTCGAGCCGTTTGCCGCTGGAGAGGGCTTTCCCGGTGGCGGCGAACGCCTCGTAGAGCTCGGTTTTCGCGGCCCGGTCCGCCATGGCTGCGGCCCCTTTCTCGGTAATTCTATGGAATAAGGGTACTCCCCACACTCCCCACCCCGCTCGATCCGCCGAGCCCGGGCCGACGCGCAGTGGACACGGGCAGGGCGCCGCACGGCCCCGGGAGTACGGTCCTGCACCAGGCCCCGACCCGGACCACGCTCCCGGGTGCGGTTTCGTCCTCTGCGCGGACGGATTGACGGTTCGTCAGATGGTCCTCTTGAAGGGCGCCGCGAAGAGCTCCGGCGCCTACCGAGGGGCTTTCCCATGAACACACACGCACCGCAGCACCACCGTCCGAACCGCCGTCCGAACCGCCTCCGCGGCCGCCGGCACGGGGTGGCGGCGACCGTGACCGCCGTGGCCGCCGCCGTGGTGGCCGGCGTCCTGGCACCGTCCGCGGCCACCGCCGCGCCGCGCCCGGACTCCGTGCAGCAGCGCCTCGACGCGCTGGTGAAGGACGACGGGATGCCCGCCGCCCTCGCCACCGTCAAGGGCCGCGACGGCCGCACCCGCACCTACACCGCCGGTGTCGGCGACCTGGCCACCAAGGCCAAGGTCCCGGTGGACGGGCAGGTCCGGATCGCCAGCAACACCAAGATGTTCACCGCCGTCGTCGTCCTGCAGCTCGTCGCCGAGGGCAAGATCGGCCTGGACGCGAGCGTGGACACCTACCTGCCGGGCCTGGTGCGCGGCGACGGCTTCGACGGCCGGAACATCACCGTCCGCCAGCTGCTCCAGCACACCAGCGGCCTGCCCGAGTACATGAACACCGGGGGCATAATCAGCGACCCCAAGCGGTACGTCGAACCGCGCGAACTCCTCGACGCCGCGCTGGCCCAGAAGGCCCACTTCGCGCCCGGCACCCAGTGGGAGTACAGCAACACCAACTACCTGCTGGCGGGCCTGATCGTCCAGAAGGTCACCGGACGCCCGATCGGCGAGGAGATCACCAAGCGCGTCGTCGAGCGGATCGGCCTGCGTCACACCTACTTCCCACTCGCCGGGGACATGACGATCCACGAGGCGCACCCCAAGGGCTACCTGCGCGGCGAGGACGGGTCGCTGACCGACTACACGGAGCTGGACCCGTCCTGGGGCTGGGCGGCCGGCGCGATGGTCTCGACCAACACCGATCTCACCCGGTTCTACGAGGCACTGCTCGGCGGCCGTCTGCTGCCCGCGGCCCAGCTCGCCCAGATGCGCACCACTGTCCCCGCCGAGCTGCTCGGCGCCGGAGTCCGCTACGGCCTCGGCCTGATCAGCCGCCCGCTCTCCTGCGGCGGGGTCTCCTGGGGGCACGGCGGGGCGATCCCGGGCTACGAGACCTTCGGCGGCATCACCGACGACGGCCGCGCCGCGAGCATCACCGTGACCGCGTTCCCGGGCAACGGCGACGCCGGTGCGCACGCCGAGCAGGCGGTGGACGAGGCGCTCTGCCGCTGACCTTCCCCGGGCGGGGCGCCCCCGGGGGCGGGGCGGGGCGGCCCCCCCCCCCCCCCCCAGCCCCCCCCCGCGGGCCCCCCGGACCCCCAAACCCCCCCCCCCCCCCCCCCCCCCCCCCCCCCGGGGGGGGGGGCCCCCCCGCCCCGCGGGGGGGGGGGGGGGGGGGGGGGCGGGGGGGGGGGGGGGGGGGGGGGGGGGGGGGGGGCGGGCCGCGCGCGGGGGGGGGCGGGGCGGGGGGGGGGGCCCCCCCCCGCCCCTCCGCCCTTCCTCTTCCCACCCGTGGAGTCCCGATGAACGAACACACCCCGCAGCGCACCGCGCGCCGCACCCGCATGGTGCGGTACGCCACGACGGCCACGGCCGCCGCCGGGCTCGCGCTGACCGCTCTCGCCCCGACCGCGGCCACCGCCGCACCGCGCCCGGACGTCGTGCAGCAGCGCCTCGACGCGCTGGTGAAGGACCACGGGATGCCCGCCGCCCTCGCCACCGTCAAGGGGCGCGACGGCCGCAGCCGCACCTACACCGCCGGTGTCGGCGACCTGGTCACCGGGTCCAAGGTCCCGGTCGACGGGCAGATCCGGGCCGGCAGCAACACCAAGGCGTTCACCGCCGTCGTCGTCCTGCAACTGGTCGCCGAGGGCAAGATCGGCCTCGACACGGACGTCGACACCTACCTGCCGGGTCTGCTGCGCGGCGACGGCATCGACGGCCGGAACATCACGGTCCGCCAGCTTCTCCAGCACACCAGCGGCCTGCCCGACTACCTGGACGCCCCCGCGCTGGCCGACTTCGTCCCCATCCAGTACCGCTACTTCGAGCCGCGCGAACTCCTCGACGGGGCACTGGCCCAGAAGGCGCTGTTCGCCCCCGGGACCGACTGGATGTACAGCAACACCAACTACCTGGTGGCCGGCCTGCTGATCCAGAAGGTCACCGGCCGCCCCTACGGCGAGGAGGTCACCAAACGCGTCATCGACCGGATCGGCCTGCGCCACACCTACGTCCCGGCCACCGGGGAGACCGCCCTCCGCGAGCCCCACCCGCACGCCTACCTGGCCGCCGAACCGGGCGTGCCGCGGTTCGACTACACCGAGATGGACTCGTCGATGGCCTGGTCCGCGGGGGCGGTCGTGTCCACCGACACCGACCTCAACACCTTCTACAGCGCACTCCTGACGGGCCGCCTGCTGCCCGCCGACCAGCTCGCCCAGATGCGCACCACGGTCCCCGCCGAGCTCTTGGGCCCCGGCGTCCGCTACGGCCTCGGGATCCAGAGCAGGCCACTGACCTGCGGCGGCCTCGCCTGGGGCCACGGCGGCACCTCCGCCGCCCACAAGAACCGTGGCGGCGTCACGGAGGACGGCCGCGCCGTCAGCATCACCGTCACCACCGTCCCGGACGCACCCACCGCCAAGCACATGACGGACGCGGTCGACGCGGCCCTCTGCCGCTGACTCCCGCAGGCCCTGTTCGCCCTCGATGCGACGGCTTCCTCACGACTCGGCGCCGCGGCACCGCCGTTCACCCGCTTGAGGACCCAGTACGGCGGCTGCGTGACGTCGACCCCGGCCAAGGCATCACGCAGGTGCCGGGTGAGGGCCGCGTGGGCCAGGCCGGACCTGCTCCGATCATGTCCCGCCCCGCCGAGGCGAGTTGACTGCACCGCCCGCCCGCCCACGTCGCGAACGTGCCGAAGACGTCCGTCGGTTGATCCGGCGGTCCTCCCACACACCGCAGGGCCGGAAGGCTGTCCTCGCAGCCTCCCGGCCCTGCCGTCCGCCCGCTACAGCTGGCCCACCGTGCCGAGCCGGGTCTGGGTCGGGAGTTTGGCCGCTCTGCCCTTTGCCCAGTGGAACAGGGCGATCGTCACCGTCAGGGCGATCGCCACGGACTGGGGCAGGGAGCCCGCCGAGCCACTGCGCAGGGCCGCCGAGAACGGGACGGCCAGCACGGGGACCGCGACGGCCGGGCCGGCGGCGTGCCAGGCGGCGAAGAAGGCGAGGCCGCTGCTTCCGCCGCCCGAGGCCGCGGAGCGGTAGAGCAGGTCCTGGCGGGCGGCGCCGCGGCAGGCGTTGACCAGGCCGGCGGCGACCAGGGGCGGGACGGCGACGAGGGTCAGCCAGGCGGTCGGGCCGCCGCCGAGGGCGAGCACGGTCGCGCAGCCGGCTGCGGCGAGGGCGAGGCCGAGGGCGGTGGGCACCACGGCGTGGCGCAGCATGAGGCCGGCGAAGGGGTACGGGGACCAGGAGGCGCGGCGGACGTCGTCGGTCTCGATCCGGGCGGGCTCGAGGAGTTGGGCGACGGCCAGGTAGTCGAAGGCGAGGGCGACGGCGGTCACGGCCCAGGACAGGACGCCCCGGGTGTCGTGGGCGAGGACGGCGCAGAACACGGCGGGGACGGTGAGCAGGACGGCGCGTCCGAGTCGGGCGGGTGCGCGGAGCAGGGAGAGGGTGTCGCGCCAGTACAGGATCAGCCAGGGTTGCCGGGGTGCGGGCAGTCGGACCCGGAGCTGTCGTCCGCTGCCGGACGCGCTGGTGACGGCGAGCCGCGCGGCGCGGAGTTCGACCGTCTGCAGCGCGGCCAGCACCCCGGCCGCGGTGCGGGCGCGTTCGCGCAGCAGGGGCAGCGGGAGGGTGGCGGCGGCCCGGTCGGCGAGCACCAGGCAGGCGACGGTCGGCAGGACCAGCAGGGCGGCGGCGATCGCGCCTCCGGGGACGGCGGCGGGTGTCGGGGCCAGCGCGGCAAGCGCGGCCCAGCCCCACGGGCCGGACCACAGTTCCACGCGTTCGAGCCAGTGGACGGGGTGGCCGGCGACGGCCAGCGCGCTCTGTGCCGCGAGCGCCAGGATCAGCACGGTCACCACGGGGGTCAGCCGGCGCACCCAGGTGGCGGCCCGGGGGCTGCTCTGCACCAGCAGGCCGGCGCAGACACCGAGCAGCGGCAGGCAGGCCCCGCCGGCCAGGCACCAGCCGAGGGCGGCGGGCAGTCCGACGCGCACGGTCAGGCCGAGTGCCACCATGCCGCCGACGGCGATCACCAGCCCGGGGAAGAGGGCGAGTCCGCAGGAGAGCCAGAACCAGGGCCGCAGCACCGGCCGGGGTCGGACGGGGTGGGCGAGCAGCCAGTCGGTGGTGGCGCGCGGGGGTACGACCGGCCCGCGCCAGAGTCCGTCGCGGACGGCGATCAGCAGGGTCGCGAGTCCGGCGGCGGCGATTCCGCTGGGCATGGCGGCGAGCAGGTCGGGGCCGTGCGCGGTGTAGTCGGCGCCCAGCGAGGCGTGGAGGAAGAGGCCGAAGCTGGGGATGCCGCCCCAGATCACCAGGATGAGTACGGTGCAGTAGAGCGCGAAGGCGGCTTGCTTGGCCCGGTTGCGCCGGTGCGGTGCGCGCAGGGCGCGCAGCAGTGCGAGTGCTTCCTCGGTCCAGTCGTCGTCCGCCGTCCACTCAGTGACGGAGTCGGCCTCGGCGCCGCTCACCGGGCGTCCGCCGATGCGGCGAGGACGGTCTCGGGTGCGCCCTGTCGGACGATCCGCCCGTCCTCCAGCATCACCACCCGGTCGGCGACCTCGAGTGCGAGGTCGGTGTGGTGGGTGACCAGCAACACCGCGACGCCGTCGGCGAGTTCGGCCTTCAGGAGTTCGGCGAGCCGCCGTCGTGCCTCGGGGTCGAGGCGCTGTTCGGGTTCGTCGAGCAGCAGCAGGTCGCGGGGGCGGACGAGTGCGCAGGCCAGCAGCAGGGCCTGCATCTGGCCGGAGGAGAGGGCGGAGGGCAGCGCGTCGGCCCGTTCGGTGAGCGACCGGTTCTCGAGGACCTGCGCGACCCAGTCGGCGGCGTCGGCAACGCCGTGGGCGACAGCGACCAGCAGGAGGTGTTCGCGCACCGTGAGGTCGGGGTAGCAGGCGACGGTGTCGCCGACGACGGCGACCCGGGCGCGTATCCGGGGGTCGTTCTCGTTCATCGCCAGGCCGTCGAACCGGACGGTTCCCGCGGTGGGCAGGTCACGGCCGGCGGCCACCCGCAGCAGCGTCGACTTTCCGGACCCGTTGTGGCCGACCAGTGCGACGCACTCTCCGGCCGCGAGGTCGAGGTCGACGGGGTGGAGCACTTCCCGGTCGCCGTACGACCGGCTCACCCCGGTCAGCTGCAGCAGCGCCTTTCGCGCGGTGGCGCGCGGTGCGGCGGACTTCTTGGCCATGTGGACGACGCCTCTCGACAAGTGGATCGCCCACAGTATGGCCCGCTTCCGCCGCACCGCGTTCCGGTCGCCCCGTGCGGGGCCCGTCAGGCGGTCAGTGCTTCGCGCAGGGTCGAGGCCTTGAGGCCGAAGGTGTCGCGGATGTCACTGTCGTCCACCTGGAACGGGCGGTCGGACATGTAGCTCATCTCGATGAACTCCCGCCACAGCGGCTCGCCGAGCGACATCAGGGTCATCTCCCGTTCGGTGAGCGACTCCAGGCGCGGTTCGGGTGCTCCGTACAGCTCGGCGAGGACACCGGCGGCCCGGCGCAGGGTGGTGGTGATGACCGGCGCGTTCCAGGCCCGGCCCCAGGCCCGCTCGTCGCGGGCGACCGCGACCAGTGCCGTGGCGACGTCCTCGGTGTAGGAGAACGAGTGCACCGCGTCGGGGTTGCCGTGGACAAGGGCCAGCTCGCCCGCCCGGACGCGGGGGGCGACGAGCAGCGTGAACGCCGAGACGGCGCCGGGGCCGAGGTACTGGCCGGCCCGGACTTCGGTGGCGCGCAGCCGCCCTTCCCGGTGGGCCTGTTCGGCCTGCCGCCACAGTTCGGCCCGTACCCGGCCCTTGCGGGTGTGCGGGGCCAGCGGGGTGCGTTCGGTGATCGGGCCGGTGGTCTGCTGGTAGCCGTAGAGGTTGCCGAGCATCACGTAGTCGGCGCCGGCCCGTTCGGTCGCGGCGAGGATCGACGTGAACAGTGGCGGCATGGTCTCCGGCCAGGTGTGGTAGGCGGTCATGGCGGCGTTGAAGACGGTGCCCGCGCCGGTCAGGGCCTCGGCGAGTTCGCCGGTGCGGCCCGCGTCGAGGGCGATCCGCTCGATGCCGGGGTGGTCGGGGCCGCCGCCGCTGCGGGTGATCAGGCGGACGTGCTGCCCGCTGTCGGCGAGCTGCCGGGCGGTCGCGATCCCGGTCGCGCCTGCTCCGATGACGACAGATTCGGTCATGATTCCGGCTCCGATCTTCTTCAAGAACCAACGGTGGAACGCCCTTTGAGGGGGGCGTGGTGCGCGGGGGCCCGGCCGCGGGCTCTACTCTGCCGCGGGTCGGGGGCGTAGGGTCAGTGGCCTGATAGCCACGACCTCCAAGGATTCAGCCATGCACCGTGTCGCCGTCCTGGCCGTCCCGCCGGTCAAGCCCTTCGACCTGTCGATGCCGTCGGTGCTGCTCGGGGCCGCCGAGTCCGGCGGACGGCCCGGCTACGAGGTGACGGTGTGCACGGCCACGCCCGGGATCCTCCCCGCCTCGGGTGGCATCGACGTGGTGGTCGGGCGCGGGCTGGAGGTGGTGGCGGCGGCGGACACGGTGATCGTGCCGTCGACCGCGAGTCGGTACGACGCGGAGCCGGCCGCGCTGGACGCCCTGCGTGAGGCGGCGGCCGCGGGCAAGCGCATCGCCTCGATCTGCAGCGGCGCCTTCGTCCTCGCCCAGGCGGGGCTGCTGGACGGCCGCAGCGCCACCACCCACTGGGCACTGGCCGAGGAACTGCAACGTGCCTTCCCCGCGGTGCGGGTGGACGCGAACCGGCTGTTCGCCGAGGACGGGCGGATCGTCACGGGCGCGGGCTCGGCCGCCGGGCTGGACCTGTGCCTGCACCTGATCGGCTCCGACTACGGCGCCGGCGCGGCCAACGCGGCGGCCCGGGCCGCCGTCGTCACGCCGGTGCGCCACGGCGGGCAGGCGCAGTTCGTGCAGACCCCGCTGCCGGCCGCGACCGGCTCGCCGCTGGACGCGGCCCGCAGCTGGGCGCTGCAACACCTGGACCGGCCGATCTCGCTGCCCGAGCTCGCCGACCGGGCCCGGGTCAGCGTACGGACGCTGACCCGCCGCTTCACCGCCGAGACGGGTGTCACGCCGTTCCAATGGCTGCTCCAGCAGCGGCTGTTGCGGGCGCGCGAGCTGCTGGAGACCACCGAGCTCACCGTCGACCAGGTGGCCGGCCGCAGCGGCCTCGGCTCCGGCGAGTCCCTCCGCCAGCACCTGAACCGGCAGCTCGGCATGACCCCGGCCGCCTATCGCAGCGCCTTCGCCCACCGCCCGGCAGCGAGCGCGAGTTGAGCCGCAGCGAGCGCGGGTTGAGCCGCAGCGAGCGCGGGTTGAGCCGCAGCGAGCGCGAGTTGAGCCGGCAGCGAGCGCGAGTTGAGCCGGCAGCGAGCGCGAGTTGGGACTCAGACGGCCCGGTCGAGGACCAGCTCGTGCTCGACCGACGACTCGTCACCGGGGACGGGAACGGACTGCCCGCTGCGAATGAAGCCGGTCTTCCGGTAGAAGGCCTCGGCACGCTCATTGTCCTGGTGCACGTACAGCCGGACGCGGGAGACCTTGGGATCGTCGAGCCCGTCGGCGTAGGCGATCGCCGCGTCGAACAGGGCGCGGGCCAGGCCGCTGCCGCGCTGTTCCGGGCGGACGAACACGCCGACCAGGTGGGCCTGGTCGGCCTCGATCTGCCCGCCGAGGACATCCTGCCGGCCGGCGCGTTCGACCAGTACCGTGACCGCCCCGTCCAGCCCGCCGTCCGCCCGCTCGGCGACGAACTGGCGGGCGAGCAGCTCGCCGCCGCCCGCCGCGCGGTCCTGCCAGAACTCGTCCGGCCTGGCGGCGGCGGCTTCGTACGTATCCAGGAAGGCGATGTTCGCGACCGGGTCGCGCAGCGCGTCCAGCCGGAGGTGTTTGACGCTCTGCCAGTCCTCGGCGGTGGTGGCTCGTATCACGTGGTTCATGCACGAGATCTTCGGCGAGCCGTGGGAACGCGGGCAACCGCATTACCGCCCCGACGGGGGCTCACCCGGGCTCCGGCAGGTCCATCGTGGCGACGTCCTGGCCGAGTCGGAGCATCCGGTCGAGGATCCAGCCGCGGCCCAGCGCGGCGTTGCGCACCCGCAGTCCGGCGGCGGTGCGCGGGGCGAGGAAGGGGCCGGTGCGGTCGCCGCCACGCTGGCAGCGCTCGGCGTAGGGGCGCACAGCCCGCTCGTAGCGGGTGAACGCGGTGAGGAAGTCGCCGTCGGCGCGGGCGAGTTCGGTGGCGAGGACGTACGCGGCGACCAGCGCCGTGCCGGTGCCCATGCCGCCGATGGTGGCGCCGCAGGCGGCGTCGCCGAGCAGCGCGATCCGGCCGTTGGACCAACGGGGCACGTCGGCGCGGCTGATCGAGTCGAAGTACAGGTCCTCGGCCTCGCGCAGGGTGTCGAGCAGGTGCGGGACGGGGCGGCCGAGGTCGGCGAAACGTTGCTGCAGAAGGGACTTCAGGGCACCGGTGTCGTGCCGGTCGTGGTCGAGCGGCGGCGAGGCGAACAGCAGGAAGGCACCGGCCCGCGCCGGGTCGCGGGGGTCGGCTCCGGCGGCGGCGAGCCGGCCGGGGGTGTTGATGCCGGTGCTGCCGGCGGGCAGGCCGAGGGTATTGGGAAATCCCCAGGTGGCGGCGTAGTAGCCGAGGTGGCGGACGTAGTCCTGTTCGGGTCCGAAGGCGAGGGCACGGATCCGGGAGTGCAGCCCGTCGGCGCCGATCACCAGGTCGAAGCGGCGTTCGGGGCCGTACCGGAAGGCGACCCGGACGCCGCCGCCGTCCTGCTGGAGCGCGGTGACGGTGTCGCCGAACAGGTACTCGGTGGTGGATTCGCTGTGCCGGTACAGGAGTTGGGCGAGTTCGCCGCGCGGGATCTCGATCTCGCCGCCGGCGAAGTCGGCGGGCAGCCGGAGCCGGACGCGGCCGTGCCGGTCGGTGAAGGTCATCGGGCTGCCGCCGGTGTCGAGCTTGCGGAGCTCGTCCAGCACGCCCATCCGCCGCAGCACCGCCAGGTGGGTGGGTCCGCGGAAGTCGACGGCCTGGCCACCGGGCCGCAACGCGGGGGCGAGTTCGACCACCGTGGGCCGGTGGCCGTACCGGCCGAGCCAGTGGGCGAGCGCCGGCCCGCCGATGCCGGCGCCGGAGATCAGGATCTGCATGGTGTTTCCCCCTCGGAAGGCAGGTCCGACGGGCCCTCCCCGGGCCCGGAGCAAAAAGTGTGTCTCGCGGACACTGTTTGCTGCTGTGTACGGTAGACGCAATTTCTGGCCGGACGCAAGGCCGGCCCGGCACCGGGGAGGGCCCGTGAACGACCAGGCGGAGCAGGACGCGGCGGTACGGCTGCTGTGGGGCCCGCCGGCCCGGCCGACCCGGGGGCCCAAGCCGGCCCTCAGCCTGGAGTCGATCGCCCGGGCCGGGATCGAGATCGCGGACGCCGAGGGCCTGGCGGCGGTGTCCATGCAGCGGGTGGCGGGGCTGCTGGCGTACACCAAGATGTCGCTGTACCGGTACGTGCCGGGCAAGGCCGAACTGATCGCCCTGATGGTCGAGTACACGGTCGGCGAGCCCCCGCCGCCGAGCGCGGCCCCCTGGCGGGACCAGCTCACCGACTGGGCGCACCGGATGGCGGCCCTGTTCGCCGCCCACCCGTGGGTGCTGGACGCGCTGTCCGCCGGCCCCCGGCTCACCGGCCCACGCGAACTGGCCTGGCTGGAACGGGTGGTGGCGGCGCTGGACGGCCACGGGCTGAGCGGCGCGGAGCGGATGGACGCGGCCGTGCTGCTGGTCGGCCACGTACGGGCGATCGCCGCCCAGCATCGGCAGTCCCGGGAGGGTTCGCCGGAGGCGGAGCTGCTGCGCGCGCTCGGCGGGCTGGTCGCGGCCCACGCGGACCGCTACCCGGCCCTCGCGTCCGCCATGGCCGAGCCGGGCGAGGGCCGCGACAACGCCTTCGACTTCGGCATCGAGCGGATCCTGGACGGCCTGGCCGCCCTCATCGACCGCCGGGCCCAGCACCCCTGACGGGCCCAGCACCCCTGACGGGCCTTGTCACCTCGAGGGCGGCCAACCGGAGCATCAGATCCGACGATCACACCAGCGCTGGTGATGCGGGGTCAGGGATGCGGACGGCGCGGCCCGGCGCGGTGCCGACCGCGCCGGGCGGGGGCCCTGGTGGCGCTGACGGCGCCGGCCAGGACGAGGGGGGTGAGCAGCAGAACCATGGTCAGGTGCATACAGTGCCTCCGGGTGGTCCGGTTACTGCTGGTTGCCGTTCCCGTGCCGGGCCCGGACATTTGGGCCGCCGGCGCGGGATCACCCGCCCGGACCGCGTCGCGATCCGGATCTCCCCCGGTCGGTCGTCGCCCAGGAGTGGATCTTCCCGGGCCGACGATCCGTCAATCTGCTTCGCGGGGGCGCTCGGGCAGCACGATGGGCGCGCCCCCGCGCGGGTGCGCCAGCACCTCGACGGGGTGCCGGTAGACCCGGCTGAGCAGTGCGGCGTCCAGGATCTCGCCGGTCGGGCCGACGGCGACGGCGCGTCCGGCGTCCAGCAGGGCGATCCGGTCGGCGTGCGCGGCGGCCAGCGTGAGGTCGTGCAGCACCACGATCACGCCCCGGCCCGCTTCCGCGCGCTCCCGGGCGATCCGCAGGACCAGTTCCTGATGGCGGAGGTCGAGCGCGGCGGTGGGTTCGTCGAGCAGCAGCAGCGGGGTGTCCTGGGCGAGGATCCGGGCCAGCGCGACCCTGGCCCGCTCGCCGCCGGAGAGCGCGGTGAAGGGGCGGGCGGCCAGGTGGGCGCAGTCGGTGGCGGCCATCGCCTCGGCCACCACCTGCTCGTCCTCGCCCGCGGCGGGCGTGCCCACCCAGGGCGCGCGGCCCATCCGGACCACCTCCCCGGCCGCGAACGGGAACGACACCTCGTGGTGCTGCGGCAACAGAGCACGGCGGCGGGCGAGTTCGGCCGGCCGGTACCCGGCGAGCGGACGGCCGTCCAGCCGCACCTCGCCGCTGCTCGGCCCGCGGTCCCCGGCCAGCACCGACAGCAGGGTGGACTTCCCGGCGCCGTTCGGGCCGAGCAGCGCGAGGATCTCGCCCCGGCGCACCGTCAGCCGCACGTCCGTCAGCAGCGGACGGCCGCCGACCTCGCAGCCGATTCCCTCTGCGTGCAGAAGCTCCGTCATGCCCAGCCTCCCTGGCGGCGTCGGGTGCGGCGCAGCAGCCAGAAGAAGAACGGGCTCCCGATGAGTGCGGTGAGGACGCCGAGCGGGAGTTCGGCGGGCGCGGCCAGGGTGCGGGCGGCCAGGTCACCAACGACCAGCACGAGGGCGCCGCCCACGGCGGAGGCCGGCAGCAGGAAGCGGTGGCCCGGCCCGGCGAGCATCCGCAGCAGGTGCGGGACGACCAGGCCGACGAACCCGATGATGCCGCTGACGGCGACGGCGGCAGCGGTGAGCAGCGCGACCACGGTGATCAGCACGATCCGCATCCGCTCGACGTCCACGCCGAGGTGGCGGGCGGGCCGTTCGCCGAGGGCGAGCAGGTCGAGGCGGCGGGCGTAGCGCGGGGCGACGGCGAGTCCGAGGGCGGCGAACGGCAGAACGGCGAGCACCTTGCTCCAGCTCGCCTGGGAGAGCGAGCCGAGCTGCCAGAACGTCACCTGGCTGATCGCGGCGGTGTCGGCGGTGAACAGCAGCAGGCCGATCAGCGCGCCGCAGAACGCGTTGACGGCGACGCCGGTGAGCAGCAGGGTGACCACCTCGGTGCGGCCGCCGCTGCGGGACATCGCGTAGACGGCGCCGACGGTGAGCAGTCCGGCGGCGAACGCGGCGGCGGTGACGGTCCAGCTGCCGAGGGCGTCCAGGCCGAGCACGATGCAGGCGACGGCGCCGACCGCGCCGCCGGAGGAGACGCCGATCACGGCTGGTTCGGCGAGCGGGTTGCCGAACACGCCCTGCATCAGCGCGCCCGCGCAGCCGAGCGCGGCGCCGACCAGCAGGGCGAGCACCACCCGGGGCAGCCGGACGTTCCACAGCACCGATTCGGGGACCCGCTCCAGCGGGTGGCCGCCGAGGTGGGCGCGGTGGGCGAGCGAGGCGAGGATGTCGCCGAGCGGGATCCGGTACGCGCCGGTGCCGGCGGCGAGCAGCGCGCAGGCCAGCAGGGCGACGCCGAGGGCGGCCAGCAGCAGCGGCTTCCTGTCGCGAGCTGCCTTTCCTGTCAGCGCAGTTGAAGGACTTTCCAGCGTCGCGGTCACTTGCCCTCCCGGTGCAGCTGGGCGGCGATCTCCCGCAGCACCTGCGGGGTGCGCGGCCCGTAGGACAGCAGGCGCCCGTCGTCCACGGCGACGATCCGGTGGTCGAGTCCGGCGGGGGTCTGGGCGACGCCGGGGAGTTTCAGCAGCCCCTCTGCGCCTCCCACCGATTCAAGCCCTTTGCTCATCACCAGGATCGCGTCGGGTGCGGCCTTGACCAGGGCTTCGCTGGTGAGCGGGGTGAAGTCGCCGGTGAGGTGGGCGGCGGTGCCGGCGTCCTCGCCGCCGGCGGCCTCGATCAGGGAGGGCGCGCCAGAGTCGGGGCCGCCCAGCAGGAACACCGAGGCGCTGCCGCGCAGGTACAGGAACGCCACCTTGGGCCGGGCCCCGCCGGTCGCCGGGATCTGTGCCTGCACCTCGGAAATCTGCTGTTCGGTACGGGACTTGAGCTCCGCTCCGGCCTCGGGGACGCCGAGCGCGGCGGCGACCCGGTCGATCCGGGGGCCGATGTCGTCGAGCTTCTTCGCGTCGTCCAGCACGATCACCGGGACGCCGGCGGCGCGGATCTGTTCGACGGCCTCGGCGGGGCCGGTGCTTCGGTCGGCGAGCACCACGGTGGGGCGCAGCGAGAGCACGCCTTCGGCGGAGACCTCGTGCGCCTGGGTGATCACCGGCAGCCGGGCGGCCTGTTCGAAGGTGGTGGACACGTCCCGGGCCACCGTGTTCGGGCCGAGTCCGAGGCTGAAGACCAGTTCGGCGAGGCTCCCGTTCAGCGGGATGATCCGCTCGGCGCTGCCGACCGTCACCTGGCGGCCGTCGGCGGACGGCACGGTGACGGGCAGTCGGGGCGTCGGCGTGCCGGGCAGCGCCTCGATCCGGTCAGGGTTCGCCGCGCCGGCCGTCTTCGGTGCGGTACCGGCCGCCTTCGGCGCGGCGGCGGGTTCGCCGGTGGCGCAGGCGCTCGCGCCGAGCAGCAGGGCGAGGACGCCGAGGGCGGCTCCCGCACGGGCGCGCAGGCTTCGTGGACTTCGGGTGGTGCTCAACCTCGGGCCTTTCCAGGTGCGTTGACGTCCCGACGGAGCCGACCGAGGGGTCGAGGGCGGAACACTTGACCCATATATTAGGTTAGCCTTACCTCACTTCAACACCCCCCTCCCCTAGGAGTGATCCGCCATGCCCGTCTCCGGACGGCCCCCCGCTCCCCGCAGCTGCCCGCACGCCGCCCTCACCCTGCCGCTGGCCCTGCTGCTGACGCTCCTCTGCCTCCCCGGACGGGCCGCCGCGGCCGACGCGACCGTCTCCGGCGGACGACTGGACTGGGGAATCAAGGCGAGCTTCCTCACCTACGTCACCGGCCCGGTGGCGAACGGCAAATGGGCCCTGACCGGCGGCGCGTCCACCGTCGGCGGCTCGGCGTTCCGCTTCCACTCCGCGACCGGCAGCTACGACCCGGGGACGGGCCGGCTGGCCGCCGCCTTCCAGGGCGGCGTCCGCTTCACCGGCCACCAGGAGAACGGCGGCAACGCGCTCGACCTGAGCATCTCCCGGCTCACCGTCAGATCCACCGAGGACGGCAGCGCCGCACTGTACGCCGACGTCAGCTCCAAGTCCCGCCAGACCGGCCGGACTTCGTCCACCGAACAGGCCCGGCTCGCCGACCTCTCACTGTCCGGGGTCTCGCTCAAGGGCGCGTCCGGCACCGTCACGCTCAGCCAGGTGCCCGCCACCCTCACCTCGGCCGGCGCCAACGCCTTCGGCGGCTTCTACCCGGCAGGCACGGCACTCGACCCGCTCACCCTCTCCGTCACCCTCAAGTCCGCCGCGCCGTCCACACCCCCCGCCGCGCCGTCCTCCTCCGATCCTTCCGGCTCCGCTCCTTCCGGCTCCGCCCCGCCCGCCGCCACCTCCTTCAGCAACGGCGCACTCGACTGGGGTGTCCGCCGGACCTTCCGCGACTACGTCACCGGCTCGATCGCCCAAGGGAGTTGGCAGCTCACCGACGGCGCGGCGGACGGCGGAGCGTTCTTCCGCTGGACGCCCGGCCACGGCACCTGGGACGCCGCCACCAACACCCTGGACGCGTCCTTCACCGGCGCCGTCCACTTCACCGGCCTGCGCCAGGGCGACACCCTCGGCCTCGACCTGACCTTCGCCAACCCCCGCCTGACCGTGACGGACGGTCAGGGCCGGCTGCTCGCCGACGTCAACGGCCGCACCCCCGACGGCTCCACCCGCACCTCCCCCGCCACCGAACTCGCCACCTTCCCCGCGGCCGGGCTCAAGGCCGAGAACGGCCTGCTCACCGCCACCGACCTCCCCCTCACCCTGACCACCCCCGGCGCCCAGGCCTTCGGCTCGCTCTACCCGGCGGGCACCGAACTCGACCCGCTGACCTTCGCCGTCGTCCTCGACCCGGCGGCCGCCCTTCCCCCGCTCCCCGACCTCGGCAGCCCCGCCCCGAGCCCCAGCGCCAGCCCCAACTTGGTTGCTGCCCACACCGACAACGGCTTGTCCGCCAGCACGCTCGCCCTCCTCGGCGCCCTGCTCGCCGCCGCCGCGGCCACCGCGCTCGTCGTCCGCCGACGCCGCCCCTGACCACCTCTCCCCCTTCTGCCCCTTCCTCCTGGAGTCCTTCACCCATGTCCCGGACCGCCACGTCCCACCGCAACCGCACCCGCCTGGCCGCCCTCGCCGCCGTCACCACCGGCCTCGGCCTGACCGCCTTCGGCCTGCCCGGCCTCGCGTTCGGCGCCGGCGCCCCCACCGCCGTCACCTACGACACCGGCTCGCTCGACTGGGGCGTCAAGGCCAGCTTCCGCAACTACGTCACCGGCCCGGCGGGCGGCGGCAGCGTCGAACTGACCGGCGGCGCAACCGTCAACACGGACGGCTCGTACCACTTCAACCTCGCCTCCGCCGGCTACGACACGACGACCCACTCGCTGAACGCGGCCTTCGACGGCGGGGTCCGCTTCCTCGCCCACGGCGGCGCGCTCGACGTCGCCATCAGCGACCTGCGAATCACCACCAGCGGCAGCACCGGCACCCTCACCGCCGACACCGCCTCCAAGGAGACCGTCGGCGCCCCCACCCCGACGCTCCGCCAGGACGTCCCGCTGGCCACCTTCACCGTCGCCCGCGACACCACCAACGGCACCGCCACCCCCGCCAAGCTCACGGCGGAGGGCGCCAAGGCCTTCGCCGGCTTCTACCAGGCCGGTACCGAACTGGACCCGCTGTCCATCGTCCTGAAGCAGTCCACCACTTCGCCGTCCCCGACCCCGACCACCGAGCCGTCCACCGAGCCGTCCACTCAGCCCACCACCCAGCCCTCGACCGAACCGACCACCGAGCCGTCGGCCCAGCCCAGCACCTCCCCCACTCCCTCCACCTCCGCCAGCCCCTCCCCCTCGACCTCCCCCTCCCCCTCGGCCTCCGCCTCCACCCCGGCGAGCAACGAACTGGCAGTCGTCGACGGCCGTTTGGAGTGGGGCGTCAAGGAAGGCTTCCGCAGCTACGTGACGGGGCCGATCGCCGGCGGCAAGGTGCAGTTCGACGACGGCGCGAACGACTACCGCTTCGGGTCGGCCACCGGCAGTTACCGCACCGACAACCACGCGCTGACGGCCGACTTCGCGGGCTCGGTCCGCTTCCTCGGCCACCAGGCGGCCGACGGCCACTACGAGTTGGACACCCGGCTCTCCAAGCTGGGCCTCCGGGTGGACGCCGGCGGCGCGTACCTGGTCGCCGACGTCTCCGCCGCCACTCGCGGGGGCGGCTCGCCGGTCTCCCTCCGCGCGGTGCGCCTCGCCCAACTCGACCTCTCCAAGGCCGACTTCAAGCCCGTCAACGGCGTGGTGACGCTCCGTCAGGTCCCGGCCAAGCTCACCGCCGACGGCGTCCCGGCGTTCGGCACCTACCGCGCGGGCGAGGCCCTTGACGCGCTGACCGTCACCCTCTCCTTCGACCGCAACGCCACCCTCCCGACCCCGGGCACCGCCCCAACCACCGGCACCACCGGCACCGGCGGCACCGGCGCGACCCTCACCAGCACCGACAGCCCCAGCGGCGAACTCGCCTTCACCGGCGGCGGCACCGGCTCCATGCCGCTGCTCGCCACCGCCGCCGGCCTGGTCCTGCTGGGCGGCGCCACCACCGTCCTGGTCCGCCGCCGCACCACCGGCTGACCGATCCAGGCACCGGGCCCGGACGGGAGTCGAGAGGCTCCCGCCCGGGCCCGACCCGTTGCGGTGACACCGGCGCACGCTCGAAACGTCACCGTTCGACCCGGACTCGCCCAGAGGCCGGAGCCACTTGAACCCCGAATTCGAACAGCACCATCATCGGACGTGGCCCACCTCCACAAGCAGCCAACTCGGCCCACAGGAGTGCCACTTGACCGACCACACCGCAGCCCACCTGCCCGGGCCCCGCGCCGCCGCCCTCGAGCCGCCCCCGGAGCGGATGGAGGCCGCGCCGACCGGCGGCGACCTCGGCAGGCACGTCACCCGGGGCTTCTGGGAGACGTTCGAGGGTGAGGCCGCCCGGACCGGGCTGCTGACCATCGCCCGCCGTCTGCCCGCGATCGTCCGGCAGGTGTGGGGCACCGCGTGGCGGGCCGACCGGCGTGCCGCCGTCCTCGTCGCGGTGCTGCAACTCGCCTCCGCCGCCATGGCTTCGGCCGGACTGCTCGCGGGCCTCGGCGTGATGCAGAAGGTGTTCGCGGGCGGCGCGACCCAGGAGCGCATCCGTGCGGCGCTGCCCGCGCTGGCGCTGGTCGCCGTGCTGCTGATGCTCCGGGCGGTAGTCGACACCGGTATCTCGTACTGGCAGGCGGGGCTCGGGCCGCGGGTGCGCCAGCAGTTGGAGGGCGAGTTCCTGGCCCTGACCGGCCGCGTCGAACTCGCCGCCGTCGACGATCCCACCTGGGCCGACGAGGTCCGGCGCGCCCACGACCGCGGCCTGTACTACGCCAAGGACTCCATCGACAAGACGATCGAACTCGCCAGCGCCGTCCTGGCGTTGCTGGGCGCGGCCGGTGTCCTCGGCCTCCTGCACCCCGTCCTGCTGGTGCTGCTGCTCGCCGCCGTCGTCCCCAAGGGTGCCGCGTCCGTCCACTCCATCCGCACCGGCTATCTCTCCGCCGTGCGGCAGAGTTCGCTGCGCCGCCGGATGATGCACTTCGCGTGGGTGCTGTACGAGCGGGACACCGCTGCCGAACTGCGCGTCTCCACCGCCCAGGACGCGCTGCTGGCCGAGTACCACTCGCTGTCCGCGCGGATCACCGGCGAGGAGGTCGCCCTCGGCAAGCACCAGGCCCGGGCGGCCGCCACCGGCCGCACGCTCGGCGGGATCGGCATGTTCGCCACCTACGCGGCGCTCGCCTGGATGCTGGGCGCGGGGTGGATGCCGCTGGCCACCGGCGGCGCCGCCTACCTCGCCATCCAGGCCAGTCAGAGCGCCCTGTTGCGGGTGGTGATCGCCGGACACCGGGTGTTCGAGAACGCCCTGTGGGTGGAGGACCTGAACCGCTTCGAGGAGAGCTGCCGGGCCCGGCTGCCACGCACCGGGGCACCCGCGCCCGAGACGGTGAAGACGATCACGGTCAGCGACGTGCACTTCGCCTACCCGCAGGGCAAGCAGGCCCTGCACGGCGTGAGTCTGACCCTGGAGGCCGGGAAGAAGTACGCGTTCGTCGGCGCCAACGGCTCCGGCAAGTCCACCCTGTCGCGGATCCTCGCCGGGCTGTACGAGCCGACGGCCGGCACGGTGGCCTGGGACGGGGTGGACGTGCGCACCTTCGACGCGGCCACGCTCACCGGCCGGGTCGCCCTCGTCCTCCAGGACCCGGGGCACTGGCCGCTGTCCGCCCTCGCCAACGTCACCATCGGCTCCGGCAGCGTCACCGCCGCCGACCCCGAACGCGCGCTGCGCGCCGTGACGGCAACCGGCGCCGACCGGGTGATCGCCGCTCTCGACCAGCGGTGGCAGACCGTCCTGAGCCCGCAGTTCGAGGGCGGCGCGGAACTCTCCGACGGCAACTGGTCGAAGGTCGCCTGCGCACGCGGCCTGTACCAGCAGGCCCCGGTACTGCTGATGGACGAGCCCACCGCCAGCATGGACCCGCTCGCCGAGGACCGGCTGTTCCGCGCCGTCCTCGACGAGTACGCCGGCCCCGACACCATCACCGTCCTGGTCTCCCACCGCCTCGGCCCCGCCACCGCCTGCGACCGCGTGTTCGTGTTCGACGAGGGCCGGATCGTCGAAGGCGGCAGCCACCGGGAGCTGATGGAACTCGGCGGCGCCTACGCGAAAATGTTCGACATCCAGGCCGCCGCCTACCGCGCCCCTGCGCCCCCCGCAGCCGCAAGCTCCGGGCGGTGAGACCGGGCCCGACTCGCCTGCCCGGTCGTCAGGCCTGGTGCGGATGCCCCTCGGCGGGTGCTTTGGTCCTACGAGGCCCCGTCCGGGGCCTGGCGTTCCGCGGCGAGGACGGCGAGTTCGCGCAGGTGGACGAAGTACTCGCGGGCCTCGGCGTCCTCGCCGAGCGCGGGGAGGATGCGGTGGACGGCGGCGATGCCGTTCCGGAGGGCCTCGCGGCGACGGTGGTCGAGCGGGCCGGTCAGGGCGGAGGACACGCAGCCGGCCAGGTGACTGTCGAGCAGGACCAGGTCTTCGCCGTCGGGGGCCTGCCGGTAGCAGCTGCGCGGGAACGGCAGGGCGAGGAAGTCCTGCCACAACTGGTTCAGCCGGTCGGGGTGCGTGTCGCTCATGGCGTCGATGATGCCCGAACGAACGGCGCCGGTGTCACCCCGTCCCGGCCTGCGGAAGAACGCCCATCGAACAGCGAGCTTTTGACGATCCGTCAGACCACCGGCGCGTGCCGCCGGCCGAGCTCCGCGAATATCTCGCCGTTGAGCGTGAACGCGCGCTTGCACTCCTCGGCGACCCGCCCGCGCTCCGCCTCGTCCATCAGCTCGCCCGCGGCGTCCAGCTTGGCGCGGTAGTCGCGCTTGAACGCGGCGGGGTTGTCGATCTCCTCGAAGACGTAGAACCGGACGCCGTCGCCCTTGCGCGCGAAGCCCCAGGTGCGTTCGGCGACGCCGCGGATGATCTGACCGCCCGACAGGTCGCCGAGGTAGCGGGTGTAGTGGTGGGCGAGGTAGCCGGCCAGCCAGTCGGCCGCGAGGGCGTGGATCCGCTCGGCGCAGGCGGTGGTGGCGGGCAGCGGGGCGAGGGTCTCGCGCCAGTCGGGGCCGGCCAGGTGGTCGAGGTCGCGTTCGATGGCGGCGGTGCGCAGCAGGGCCCGGTCGAGGAGCGGCCCGGCCACGGGGTGGTCGGCGAGATCGGCCAGGTGCGCCTCCAACGCCCGGTAAACGTAAAGGAGTTGGCCGGTGAGGTCGGTGTAGGCCTCGATGCCGAGCCGTCCGCCGAGCAGGTCGCTCATGAAGGAGGACTGTTCGGCCGCCTCATGCTCCTCCGCGCTGGCGGTGCGGAGCTCGGTGGAGAACGGGACGGGCAGCAGGGTGGGGCTGGGCATGGGGCAGGGCCTCCAGAGATCGAATTCCCCCGACGACATAGGTGAGCCTAACCTAAGTTGCGCCGTTGCCGACACCCTGTCGGCAAACCTTCCCGAAGCATCAAACCGCTCGCCCCCGAGGCGTTTCAGCACGACCCGCTCCCCGGCCGCGACGAACGGAACTCGCACCTGGCGCTCGTCGCGCCCTGGCACAGCCCGCTGCACCACGACACCGGTTGCGCGGCCGGCGCCCTGGCCGTTCCCTTCCTGATCCGCATCGCCGTCGGGCACCCTTTCCACCGTGCCGCGTTTCTGGCACTCGTCGCGGGCCTGGCCCGCCGCCAGCACCTCGGCGACGGCAGCCGCACCGGCCTGCTGCGTGCTGCCCGCGCCGACGACCAACCGATCTTCGAACCGTCCGGCTACCTGGCGAACTGGTCGGTCCAGGCTGCTCGCGAAGCCCTGGCGGCAGACGCCGAACTGCTGGTGCCGCTGCTCGGCGATCCCGACCCGGAGGTCCGGCAGCACGCCGCCTACGCCCTGACTGCGGCCCTGGGCAGGTCCGAGCCGGTCATGCCTCCACTTCACCGGCCGCCTGGACTGAACAGCCCCTCGGGCCGAACTCCCGACGCCGGCGGCCGGGGCGGCGATCGAGATCCGGCAGCAGGGGCGGCGATCGAGATCCGGCGGCAGGAGCGGCCGCGCACCCGGACGACGGACGTTCGGCCACGGGCGTCCCCGGGTGCAGCGCCCCCGACCGGCTACTAACCGACGACCTGGACCCTGTCGGCCTGGAGCCCCTTCTGCCCCTGGACCGCCTCGAAGGTGACCTTCTGCCCCTCCGCCAGAGACTTGAAGCCCTGACTCTCGATTGCCCTGAAGTGCACGAACAGGTCCGCCGATCCGTCCTCGGGCGAGATGAACCCGTAGCCCTTCTCGTCGTTGAACCACTTGACGGTGCCGTTCTGGCGCTCGGCCATGTCTCCTCCTGTAATGGTGCGGCTACTGTCTGCAGCTATGGCGTGATCATTCCACAGGGCGCTGCCGAACGAGAGTTGATCGACGGAGGCCGGTTCACCCGAGCCGCCGGACCTTCCGGCGGACCTGGTGGACACCGCGCGAAAACCTCTACCGGCAGCCGGGAGGGGCAGGGTTGAATGCATGCCATGGACGCTTCATTCGATGCCCTCCTCGACGAGGCGGCTGGCGCCCCGGTCGACGGCTGGGACTTCTCCTGGCTGGACGGCCGGGCGACCGAGCAGCGCCCCTCCTGGGGCTACCAGCGGCTGCTGGGCGAGCGGCTCTCCGCCGCCACCGCCGCGCTCGACCTGCAGACCGGCGGCGGCGAGGTGCTGGCGGGTGCCGGGCCGAAGAACTTCCCGCCCACCCTGGCCGCCACCGAGGGCTGGCCGCCGAACGCGGCCCGGGCCACCCGCCTGCTGCACCCGCTCGGCGCCGCCCTGGTGACGCACCAGCAGGGCACCCAACTGCCGTTCTGCGACGGCGCGTTCGACCTGGTGACGAGTCGCCACCCGATCGCGGTGCAGTGGCCGGAGATCGCCCGCGTCCTCACCCCCGGCGGCAGCTACTTCGCGCAGCACGTCGGCGGCCGCTCCAACGTGGAGCTGACCGCGTACTTCCTCGGCCCGTTCGAGGTGGGCGACTCGCGCGAGCCGGAGGTGGAGTCGGCGCAGGCCCGGGCGGCGGGGCTGGAGATCGTGCAGTGCCGCAACGAGCGGCTGCGGCTGGAGTTCTTCGACGTCGGCGCCGTGGTCTGGTTCCTGCGCAAGGTGGTCTGGGCGGTGCCGGACTTCACCGTCGAGCGCTACCGCGAGCGCCTGCGCGAGCTGCACGACCACATCGCGCGTGAGGGCGCGTTCGTCTCCACCACCTCCCGCACCCTGATCGAGGCCCGCAAACCCGCCACCTGACGCCCACCGCCTCAGCGTGCGAGCCACCGCACGGGGTGCCCGGCCGGTCCCCTGGTCAGCCAGCTGCCGTCGCCGAGCGGCTGCAGGTCGTAGGCATGCTCACCGTGGGTGGTCAACTCGCCGAGGACCCGGCCGTCGTGGGCATCGACGCGGTAGGTCCGGAACCACTCCTGCTCGTCCTCGGTCTCGCCGGCCAGGACGAGCAGCAGGGTGTCCGCGTCGAGGTACCCGCCGCTCCACTCGACGACGGCCTCCGGCTCGGCGTCGTCGCCGAAGTCGCCCAGGGCGAGGGTGAGTTGCACCTCGCCGCCGGGGAGCGCGAGCACGGTGGCGTCCTCCTGCCCGTGATCGACCGTCAGCAGGTGGCGGCCGTCGGGCGACATGCCGATCGGGCAACGGTCGTCCCACGGCAGGTGCTCGACCCGGAGGCCGTCCTCGGTCAGTGTGCCCCGGTACACGGTGGTGCCATCCTGACCCTCGCCGACGTCGAGCAGCATCGCCCCGCTCGCCCGGTCCACCCACTGCTCGCCGCCCTGACCGACCGTCTTCAGCTCGGCCCGCCCGAGCAGCGCGCCGGTCGCGGCGTCCAGCACCGTCCAGAGGTCGGCCTCGCCACGCCCGGCCATCACGTCCGGCTGGTAGACCCAGACGCTCCGCCCGTCCGGCGCCAGCGCGCAGTTCGGCGCGTGACTCCACGACCTTCCCTGCTCCGGCGCGAACCCGAAGCGCCACACCTGCTGTCCGTCCGCCGCCACGCACACCACGCCGTCCCGCGTGGCGTAGTACGCCCGGGCGAGGTCGGCCGGCACCGCCGGGCTCACCACCTCGTCCCCGGCCACCGGCCGGAAGACGGCGACGGGCGCCAGTTCGCCCACCGCGCTGCTGGAGGGCCGGTAGGCGCATATCCGGCCGTCCACCAGGCGCGTGACGACGGGGTGGTGGTGCGGGGAGTCGTTCATGCCGGGGACGTTAGCGGGCGCCCGTGACACACCCCGCGCTCCCCGTCGTTCGACGGGGTCACGGCGCACGCCCTTCCGTCCGGAGAATGATCTTCCATTCCGGTCTCTCCTCCCGGCGAGTGATGCCGTGGGGTCGCCGGAGCCGTGAGGCTGTCGGGCGACGAACCCCCTTCTGATCTGAGCGTCTGTCGAAGGAGACTCGTGTGAAGAATTACCGATCCGCGCTGCGGCTGGCCGCGTCCTTGCTGGCGGGTGCGTCGGTGTTCGCCCTGGCGCCCACGGCCGGGGCAGCCACCGTGGGCAGCCCGGTCCCGCCGCGGGCCGCGCTCCAGCAGGGGCTGGACGCGCTGACCGTGCGGGCGGGTGCGACCGGCGCGGTCGCCGAGGTGCGCGACCACGGGCGGGCGGTGTGGCGCGGCACGTCGGGCGTCGCCGACCTGACCACGCAGCAACCCGCGCCGGTGGACGGGGAGTTCCGGGCGGGCAGCGTCACCAAGACGTTCGTCGCCACCGTCGTGCTCCAGCTCTCGGCGGAGCGCCGGGTGGGCCTGGACGACCCGATCGAGCGCTACCTGCCGGGCATGATCCCGAACGGCGCGAACATCACCGTCCGCCAGGTGCTGAACCACACCGCGGGCCTGTTCGACTTCCTGGAGGACCCGAAGTTCGCGTACGAGTCGGACGACGCGCTGCGTCAACTCCTCGCCGTGGACCGGTGGAAGACCCTCGCCCCCCGCGACCTGATCGCGATCGGCGTCTCGCACCCGCCGTACTTCCCGCCCGGCCAGGGCTGGCACTACTCCAACACCGACTACCTGGTGCTGGGCGAACTGGTGCGGCAGGTCACCGGCAACGACTGGCGGACGGAGGTCAACCACCGGGTGCTCCAGCCGCTGGGCCTGCGCCACACCTTCCTGCCGGGCACCTCGACCACCGTCCCGGGGCCGCACAGCCACGGCTACCTGGCGCTGCCCGACGGGCCGGCCGACATCACCGAGCTGAACCCGTCGATGGCGGGCGCGGCCGGTGAGATCATCTCCACCACGGACGACCTGGCCCGCTTCAACGCGGCGCTGCTCGGCGGCCGGCTGCTGGCCCCCGCGCAGCTCGCCGAGATGACCACCACGGTGGCGGCGGACGAGCAGCCGCCGACCCGTTACGGCCTGGGCCTGATGCAGCTGCGGACCTCCTGCGGCGAGGTCTGGGGCCACCCGGGCGGCATCCACGGCTACGTCACCTACCTGTTCGGCGACCGCTCCGGCACCCGCCAGATCGCCATCTCGGCGAACCCCTACGACCCGCAGAAGGGCGCCGAACTGACCCCGGCCGTCCTGAGCCTGATCGACCTCACCTTCTGCGGCCCGAAGTCCTGACCCGCCCGACCGCCCCACTCCCCACCCGAGCGGGGCGGTCCTCCTTCAGACCTTCTCGGCCGTGACCACGTACAGCGTGACGGACGCCAGGAACGGCCCGTGCGCAAGGTGGTCGAGAAACTCCTCCCCCTGCTCACGGGTCAAGTAGCCTGCGGCGACGGCGCGTTCGGTGTTGCGGTGCAGGCCGAGCACCTGGTCGGCGGCGCGGACCTCGCGGTACACCGAGGTGATGGGGACGACGGCCCGCACCTCGAAGCCGGACTGTGCGGCGAGCCGGGGCAGTTGACGTCCGATCACGGGGTTGCGAACGATCCGGTCGGCGAGGTGCCTGGTCCAGGCACGGGCGATGTCCAGGTCGGGGTGGTCGACGGCCAGTGTGTCCCAGTCGGGCTCGGCGGCGACCAGCCGCCCGCCGGGGCGCAGCACTCGGTGGGCCTCGGCCAAAGCCCTTGGCACGTCGGTGAGATGCTGCATCAGCCGGTCGGTGCGCACCCGGTCCGCACAGTCGGCGGCCAGCGGGAGGGCGTGCACGTCGGCATGCAGGACGCGGGCCTCCGGAAGCATGGCCGCCTGCCGAACCATCACTGGATCGTGGTCGATGCCGACGACCCGGCCGCGGGCGGTGACGGCGCGGGCCAGCGCCTCCAGGTCGGTGCCGGGGCCGCAGCCCCAGTCGAGCACGAGCTGCCCGGGGCGGGCGTCGAGGGCGTCCAGCAGGACCTGCTTGTAGGCGCGGACCTGGTCGGTGGCGGCGAGCCGTTCCTGGTAGGCGATCCGGTCGGGCACGACGGTCTCGAACAGCCGCCCGGTGACGTCGGCGAGCGCGCCCAACTCCCGCCCCAGCGTGGCCCGCCCGTCCTCGGTGAGCCGGATCGGGCGACGCCGCCCGTCGCCGTCCAGGTAGGCGATCAGGCCCTTTCCGTGCAGCCGGGCGAGCGCGCCGGAGAGGCTTCCGCGGCCGAGCCGGGCGCCGGTCATCCGCTCGATGGCGGTGTTGACGGCGTATCCGTGCAGGGGGCCGTCGGCGAGCGCGGACAGCACGAGCATCTGGGCGTCGTTGGTGCGCACCCGGTTCCCTCCCGATTCCCGATAGCACGCGACGCGTGCTATTCATGTCCCAGTATGCACCGGGTGAACCGCCGCCTGGCAACCGACCGATCCCTGAAGGACCGTCATATGCGCCTCACCGCCTCGCTGTACGCGCTGTACACCCGCCGCCTGCGCCGCCGCCTGGCCGGCGCCGAACTCCCCCGCCACATCGGCCTGATCATGGACGGCAACCGCCGCTGGGCCCGCGAACGCGGCCTCGCGGACACCCGGCTCGGCCACCGTTTCGGCGCGCAGCACGTCGGCTCGGTCCTGAAGTGGTGCGAGACACTGGGGATTCGGCACGTGACGGTGTTCGTGTGCTCGGCGGAGAACCTCCAGCGCCGCGGCGACGACGAGATCACCTACCTGATGCGGGTGATCGAGGACGTCCTGACCGCCCACCTGACCGTCCCCCGCCCCCGCTGGCAGGTCCACCTGGCCGGCGACCTGGACACCCTCCCGGATACCACCGCCCGCGCCCTGAAGCACGCGGTCGAGGCGACCGCCGACTGCACCACCGGCGCCCAACTGACCCTGGCTGTCGGCTACGGCGGCCGCCAGGAACTGGTCGACGCCGTCCGCGACCTGCTGCACGAACAGGCCGACGCCGGACGCCCCACCCGGGACATCGCCGACACCCTGACCGCCGAGGACATCGCCCGCCACCTCTACACAGCGGGCCGCCCGGACCCGGACCTGGTGATCCGCACCAGCGGCGAACAGCGCATGTCCAACTTCCTGCTCTGGCAGACCGCCTACGCCGAGCTCTACTTCTGCGAGGCCTACTGGCCGGCCTTCCGCGAACTCGACTTCCTCCGCGCCCTCCGCGCCTACGCGGCCCGCCGACGCCGCTACGGCGCCTGACGCCGTACGGCATCCAGCACTCCGGGGCTCCGGTTCCCAGGGGCACCCGCCGACAGCCGCGGTCGGGCGCCCCCTGCAACCTGCCGTCGTTGCGGGGCGACGGTTCAGTAGAGGCCCTCGGGGGACGAACTGGCGATCTGGAGGGGGCGGACGTTGGCGACGCCGTCGGTGGGCCAGTGGTCGGTCGGGTGACGGAGGGCCTGGTCGCGTTCCAGGATGTTGGGGAGGAAGAGGTCCTCGTGGAGGACGGTGAGCCGTACCTGGCCGACCGTGCCGGGGGCGACCGTGGTCATGGGGTCGGCCTTGTCGACCACCGCCATGGTGACCTGCGGGTAGTTCGGGACGTAGCTGATCAGTTCGCCGTCCCGCTCGATGTCCAGCAAGGCCGCGTTGCCGAAGGTGTTGCCGTAGGTCAGCCCGCAGATCCCGCCCTGCAGGGCGGCGGTGAAGGTCCGGTACATGTCGGCGCTGATCTGGGTGCCGCTCAGGCGGACGCCGTCGAGGGCGGCGACCAGTTCGGGCCGGTGCTGGCGGAGGGCCTGGAAGAGGGCCGGGGTGGTGTTGACGTAGTGGACCCGGCCCGGTGCGAGGACGTCGGCGATCTGCTCCAGCAGGTGGGTGGTGTAGTCGCCGACCTCGGCCATGCGTCCCGCCCGGATCAGGCGCTTCACCCATCGGGGGTCCATGTCCACGGCGTACACCTGGCCGGCGTGGAGTTCGGAGACCTCGTGGACGCCGTTGCCGATCAGGTGCGGTCCGGTGGGGGTGGCCTGCAGCCAGGTGCGGCCCGGTGCGAAGCCCTCCCGGACGAAGGACCAGCGGCGCCAGAGCGCCCGGTGCCGCAGCATGTCGGGGGTGTAGAACGCCCGGCAGGGGGTGCCGGTGGTGCCGCCGGTGTCCCAGACCCGGCCGACGAGCGGCCTGGGCACCGACAGCGGGACGAGGTCCGCGGGGTCCTGCGTGCGCAGCCGGTCGAGCGGGAACGGGCCGAAGGCCACGAGCTGGTCGTAGCGGGTGATGTCGCGTGGGTCGAAGTCCAGCTCGGGGGCCTGCCCGAGCCAGTAGGGGCTTCCGGTCACCGGGTCGAAGTGCCGCCGGACCACGGTGCGGGTCCACTCGTCGAGGTCGGTGTCCAGCCATCGCGCGATCTGGGTGTCCGGGTCGGCGCCGGTGAGGGCGGTCACGACAGGGCCGGGGCGCCGGAGAGGTCGATGCCGAGCTCGTAGGCGGTGGTCAGGGCCTGCTCGACGTGCTCGGGCCGCTCGATGTGCACCACCGGGAAGGGGAACGCGAGGATGCCCTCGGGAATCGAGGGTCCCATCACCAGCCCGAGCTGTACGCCCTGCTCCTTCATCCCGGTGTAGACGTCGACCAGGCTGATCGGGTCGGTGGAGTTGCGCTGGAAGAGGTCCCTGACCTCGGCGCCGGTGCGCAGGACCTTGGGCTCCAGGCAGGACAGCAGGGGAATCTCGGGGTCGCCGAAGGGGATCGCGTCGATCCGCGGGGCCATGAAGTCGCGGTAGGGCCGGCGCAGCGGGGTGTGGACGGCGATGGTGCGGCCGGGGAGCGGGACGACCGTTCCCGGCGGGACCTCGGCGGCGAGCGCGCCGAGTGCTTCGGCGTGGCCGGCGAGCATCATGATGCGCTTGGTGCCGTCGGCCGTGGGGCCGAAGTCGCCCGCCAGGTAGACGCCGGGGACGTTCTCGCCGGGGTGGGAGGGGGCACCGTCGTCGAGGGAGCCGAAGGCGATGGCTATGCCCTGCCGCGGGTCCTCGGCGGGCGGTTCGGGGGTGTCGCGGGATCCGGCCAGCATCTCGAACAGTTCCCGTCGCCCCAGCGATCCGGCGAGGCAGCTGGCGGTCATCGCGCCGAGGCTGAGGCCGCCGATGGCCGCGGGGCGCAGGTTGAACGAGGCGAGCACGTCGTGCACGCCGATCGCGAGGGCGGCTTCGCGGACCGTGCCGACGCTCTGGCGCTCCTCCTGGGCGGTCGGGAGGTCCTCCTCCAGGATCTGTCCGACCGTCAGTCCGGTCCACGTGGAGACTTGCTCGTACCAGTCCTGCACGACCTCGTAGGTCCGGTAGAGCTCCAGGCCGTGCGGCTCGGTCCCGACGCCGCCGCCGAACAGGTACCCCAGACTCATGACAGCTCCTGTGAATGGTGTGAAAGGAGGGAACGGTGGTGCGGATCGGGCGTGGTGCGGCAGAAGTGAACCCGACCGCACAATGCCGCAGAATCCGGCGTCCGACCGGACGCTCGGTAACCGGTCTCGCGACGCGATATCGAGACGATATCCGGATCTGGGAAAATCTCCGGCAGCACAGTGGCGGAGTTGCATTTCCCGCCTTCGAAAGGGATTTTCTCGGCCCGCAGCAACTCCGGGCGGACTCGCACGGCGGGAGACGGAGGAACGGCGCACCCCGTCCTCTCCTGGGACTCGGGGAATTCCGGGAGAACACGGGGTGGCCGTACCCCAAAGCCGGGCACGTCCGTTTCCCCGCCGTCCGGGCGTTCAGGCGCGCAGCGCGCCGGTGAGGTGGTCGCGGAGCACGGCGGTCACCTCGTCCGCCCGGCTGCTGAGGTAGAAGTGCCCGCCGGGGAAGACCTTGAGGTCGAACGCGGCCGTCGTGCGCTCGCGCCAGCGCCCGACCTCGGGGACCGGCGCCCAGCGGTCCTGGTCCCCCACCAGGGCGGTGACCGGGCAGCCGACCGCGGCGTCGCGGTCGGCGCGGTAGGCCCCGACCGCGCGGTAGTCGCCGCGCAGCGCGGGCAGCACCATCGCCAGCAGTTCCTCGTCCTCCAGGACTCGGGCGTCGGTGCCGCTCATGGCCCTGAGCTCGGCCACGATGCCCTCGTCGTCGACCGGGTGGGAGGAGTCGGGCCGGTCCGCGGACGGCCCCTTGCGGCCGGAGAGGAAGAGGTGGTCGATCCGGCCGCCCGCGCGCTCGATCCGCCGGGCCACCTCGAAGGCGACGAGCGCGCCCATGCTGTGCCCGAAGAGGGTCAGGGGGAGGTCGTCCCAGCGGCGCAGCGCTCGGGCCACCTCGTCGGCGACGCGGTGCAGGTCGTGGACGCCGGCTTCCTCCCGGCGGTCCTGCCTGCCGGGGTACTGCACGGCCAGGACGTCGACCGGGCCCTGCAGTGCGGCGGACACCGGGAAGTAGAAGCTCGCCGAGCCGCCGGCGTGCGGAAAGCAGACCAGGCGGCGGGTGGCCGCCGGCGAGGGGTGGAAGCGACGGCACCACAGGTCGCTGTCCAAAGAGAGGGAGGTCATGTCGGCCTTTCATTCTCTTCTCGAAATCCGCGCGGTGCCGGCGGGCGGGGTGTGGTGCTCGGTCAGGACATCCTCCGCACCGACGGGCCGTCGGGTGCGCGCTTATACGGAGAGCTTCGATCGACGGCGATCGGCGACTCACGGGCACCGCATATGACAGCAGCCTGCCATACCGCTCGGAATGTCAGCAAGTACTCACCGGAGCGCATCGATCCGCTCATGTCCGGGGTCAATTCCGGCCATCTTCTCCGGTGATTGGCGAGGACGTTGCGAAACGGAGCAATCCGGTGGGCTTTACTTGGCTCCGACTCGGCGGCACCGGTCCGACAGGACCGCGTTGACGCGTACACGGTCCCCCAAAGAGGCTGGAGGCAGCGTTGTTCACCGGCCGTGCGACGAAGAGGACTCTCCCCTTGAACTTCCTGTTGCTGGGCCCGCTTTCCATCCGGTTGAACGCGTGCGAGGTGCACGTGTCGGCGCCGAGGCAACGCGTGGTCATGGCAGCGCTCCTCTTCAACGCCAACCGGGTGATCTCGGTCGACCGGATCGCCGAGTACGTCTGGGACGGCGCCCCGCCGCCGAGTGCCGCCGCGACCATCCGCACCTACGTGATGCGCCTGCGGCAGTCGCTGGGCGAGATCGCCTCCGCCCGGATCCTCACCCGGGCGCCCGGCTACCTCCTCGAACTCGGCGAGCACGAGAGCGACCTCGGGCAGTTCACGGCCCACCGCCGGCGCGCGGCTGAACTGGCCGAGCGCGGAGACCTGGAGGGCTCCTCCGCCGCGCTGGCCGAGGCGCTCGCCCTGTGGCGCGAGGAGCCGCTGGCGGACATCCCGTCGCAGACGCTGCGCGACGTGGAGGGCCGCTACCTCCAGGAGCTCCGCCTGCAGACGATGGAGCTGCGGTTCGACGCGGAGCTGGCGCTGCTGCGGCACGCCGAGGTCGTGCCGGAGCTGGTGCGGCTGGTGCGGAAGCACCCCTTGCGGGAGGCCCTGGTGGGCAAGCTGATGCTGGCGCTGTTCCGCTCGGGACGGCAGTCGGAGGCCCTGGACCTCTACCGGCGCACCCGGGTGCTGCTCGTCGAGCAGCTCGGCACCGAACCGAGCGCCGATCTGCGCGAGGTCCACCGGCGCATCCTCTCGGTCCCCGACCGGCCCCGTACGCCCAACTCTCCGGAGCAGCCCGCGACGGCCCGGGCGGCGGCCCCCGCGTCGGCGCCGGCCGCCGTCTGGGACAGACCCTTCCGGCCGAATCCGGCGCAGCTCCCCTCGGTGCCGCTGCCGCTGTCGGCCCGCTCCGGTGCGCTGACCCGGCTGCAGCACTTCCTCACGACCGGCTCGATGCCCGCGGGCATGGTGGCGACGGCGGTGGTGACCGGCCGGGGCGGTGTCGGCAAGAGCGCGCTGGCCCTGCACGCGGCGCACGCCGTACGCGGCGCCTCGGTGCACGGCCAGCTCTACGCGGACCTCGGCGGAGCCGCCCGGCCGCTGACCGCCCGGGCGGTCCTGCCGCGGTTCCTGGCGGACCTCGGGGTGCCCCGGGACGAGATACCCGAGGAGTCGTCGGAGCGGGAGAGCCTCTACCGCTCGCTCACCGCGGGCCGTCGCCTGCTGGTGGTGCTCGACAACGCCTCCAGCACCGCGCAGGTGCGGCCGCTGATACCGGGCAGCGGGGGCAGCAGACTGCTGGTGACCAGCCGGCGGCGACTGGCCGACCTGGAGGGGGCGCGCACCCTCCAGCTCGGCCCGCTCGACGAGGCCGGGTCGCTGGAGCTGCTGGGCAGCATCGTCGGCCCGGCCAGGGTCGGTGCCGAACCGCAGGCGGCCCGTACGGTGCTGACGGTCTGCGCGGGCCTGCCGCTGGCGATACGGATCGCGGGGACCCGGCTGCTGGAGCGCCCGCACTGGAGCATCGGGTACTTAGCCCGACGGCTCACCGAGGCCCCGCAGCTGCTGGACGAACTGCACGCGGGCGACCTCGGTGTCCGGCCCTGCCTCGACGCCGACCACGCCGGGCTCCGGCGGACCGCTCCGGCCGGGGTCGACCCGGCCGAGGTGTTCACCGCGCTGGGGGCCGCCGGAGCGTGTTCGGTCTCCGGCAGCCGGGTCGCGATGATGTTCGGCTGCTCCGAGGAGCAGGCCGAGGAGGCCCTGGACGCCCTGGTCGAGGCGAACCTGCTGGGCGCGCCGACGGCGGGCCGCTACCGGCTGGACGCCCTGCTGCAGGCCTACGCCCACGAGCGGGCGCAGGCGGTCGCCGTCCGGCAGCACGACCAGCCGTACATGCGCGCCGGGTGACCTCCCGGCGGCCCGCTCGTCCCTCGCCCCGATCCTTTCGCCCCAATCTCCCCAGACCCGATCTCCCCCGCCCCGATCTCCCCAGACCCGATCTCCCCCGACCCCGATCACCTCCGAGAGGACCCTTCGCCATGGCCGACCAGACAACAGCCACCCGCGACCTGCTCGCCTACGTCCGGGAGGTCTCCCTCCGTGACGACGATCTGCTCAGGGAGCTGCGGGAGACCACCGCGGACCTGCCGGGCGGCACCGCCATGCAGGTGATGGCGGAGGAGGGCCAACTGCTGGCCCTGCTGGTCGGGTTGACGGGGGCCCGGGCGGTGCTGGAGATAGGCACCTTCACCGGCTACAGCACCCTGTGCATGGCCCGCGCCCTCCCGGCCGACGGGGTGCTGGTGTCCTGCGACATCGAGGAGCGGTGGCCGGCCATCGGCGCCGAGTTCTGGAAGCGGGACGGGGTCGACTCGCGGATCGACCTGCGGATCGGCGACGCCGCCGCGACCCTGGACGCGCTGCTGGCGGAGCGCGGACCGGAGAGCTTCGACCTGGTGTTCATCGACGCGGACAAGACCAACTACGTCCGCTACTACGAGACTTCGCTGGCGCTGCTGCGCGCCGGCGGTCTGATCGTGGTCGACAACACCCTCTTCTTCGGCCGGGTCGCCGATCCGGCCGCCGTGGACCCGGACACCGCCGGGGTCCGGGCGCTGAACCGGGCCCTGCACGAGGACCCCCGGGTGGAGCTGTCGCTGCTGATGATGGCCGACGGGATCACCCTCGTCCGCAAGCGCTGAAAGCAGCGGGCCGGGGGCCCGGGGGCCCCGGGGCGCCCGGGCCCCCCGCCCGCCCCGGGGTGCCCCCCCCCCCGCCCGGGGGGGGGGGGGGGGGGGGGGCCCCCGGGGGGGGGCGGGCCCCAACCGCGGGGCCGGGCCCC
>NZ_JBIALQ010000004.1:234921-445991 GCF_042873545.1 Kitasatospora sp. NPDC004615 | reverse complement strand
TAACCCGGGCCCGGCCGTGGCCCCGCGGGGGGGTGTGGGCGGGGAGTTTGTTGCCCGCGGGGATCACCCTGGCCCGAAGGCGCTCAAAGCGGGGGGCGGGGGCCGGGCCCCCCGGGGCCCCCCGGGCCCCGCGGCCGTCACGGTGTTCCCGGACCCCCTTCCGGCGTGGTCAGGTCGGGTGCGTCCACGCTGATGACGGTGGACACCACGCGCGGGCCGGGGACCAGGTGCAGGCGCTGGAGTCCGGTGTCCTCCGGGGCCGGTGCGAGGACGTCGGCGCACGGGCACGGGGCTTCGTCCAGGCCCTCGAAGCCCGCGAACCGGTAGGCGATCTCCATCATCCGGTTGCGTTCGGTCGCCCGGAAGTCCGCGACCAGGTGGACCCCGGCCCGGGCGGCGGCGTCGGCCAGCCAGTTCAGCAGGGTCGCGCCGGCACCGTAGGCGACGACCCGGCAGGAGGTGGCGAGCAGCTTGAGGTGCCACAGGCCCGGGTGCCGCTCCAGCAGCAGGACGCCGACCGCGCCGTGCGGGCCGAACCGGTCGGTGAGGGTGACCACCAGGACCTCGTGCCGGGGGTCGGTGATCAGGCCGCGCAGCACCGCGTCCGGGTAGTGGACCCCGGTCGCGTTCATCTGGCTGGTGCGCAGGGTGAGTTCCTCGACCCGGGACAGTTCCTCGCCGGTGGCCCGGCCGATGCGCATCCGCAGGTCCAGGGAGCGCAGGAACTCCTCGTCGGGGCCGGGGGCGGCCGCCCGCTCGGCCTCGCGGCGGAAGCCCGCCTGGTACATCTGGCGCCGCCGCCGGGAGTCGACGGTGCTGGTCGCGGGGGTGAACTCGGCGAGTTCGGGGAGGTCGAGGACCTGCTCGGCCGGGTAGCAGCGGACGTCGGGCAGGTGGAAGGCCACTTCGGCGCGTTCGGCGGGCCGGTCGTCGACGAAGGCGATGGTCGTGTGCGCGAAGTTCAGCCGGTCGGCGATCCGGCGCACCGACTCGGACTTCGCGCCCCACCCGATCTCCGGCAGGACGAAGTACTCGGCCAGGCCGAACGCCTCCAGCCGGGCCCAGGCGTGCTCGTGGTCGTTGCGGCTGGCGACGGACTGCAGGATGCCGCGGGAGTCGAGCTCGATCACCACCTTGCGCACCTCGTCCGGCAGGTGCACCTCGCCGTCCTCCAGCAGGGTGCCCTGCCAGAGGGTGCCGTCCAGGTCCCAGACCAGGCACTTGACGGTCTCAGCCATGTCGTCCTTCCTCGTCTCGTCGGCCGCGGGACCGCTCACAGTGCCCCCGTAGCGGAGAGGGCGTGCTGCGCCAGCATCAGTCGGCACAGCTCGTTGCTGCCCTCGATGATCTCCATCATCTTGGCGTCCCGGTACGCCCGGGCCACCGTGTGCCCGTCCCGGGAGCCGGCCGAGGCCAGTACCTGGACAGCCGTCGCCGCGGCCTGCGCGGCCTGGGTCGCGCTGACGTGCTTGGCCAGCACGGTCGCCACCACCTGGTCCGGCGACCCTTCGTCCCAGCAGCGGCTGGCGTGCTCGCAGACCCGGGTGGCCACCTGCTCGGCCGTGTAGAGGTCGGCGAGGTGTCCGGCGACGAGCTGGTGCTCCGCGAGCGGTTTGCCGAACTGCTCCCGTCCGGCGGCGTGCGAGGTGGCCGCCGCCAGACAGGCCCGCAGGATGCCCACACACCCCCAGGCGACGGACATCCGCCCGTAGGCCAGCGCCGTCGTCACCAGCAGGGCCGGCGGCAGTCCGTGACCGCCCAGGACGCTGTCGGCGGGCAGCCGCACCCCGTCGAGGTGCACGTCGGCGTGTCCGGCCGCGCGGCAGCCGAGCGGGTCGGCGATCCGCTCGATCCGGACGCCGGGCGCGTCGGCGGGCACCACGACGGCCACCGCGCCGTCCTCGTAGCGGCCGACGATGACCAGCAGGTCGGCGTAGTGGGCGGCGGTCACCCATTTCTTCTGTCCGTCGACGACGACCGTGTCGCCGTCGCGGCGGACGGTCGTCGTCATCGCCGAGAGGTCGCTGCCGGCGCCGGGCTCGCTGAAACCGACCGCCGCCAGCTCGCCGCCGGTCAGCCGGGGGAGGTAAACGGCCGCCTGCTCGGCGGTGCCCAGGCGCTGGATGGTCCACGCCGCCATGCCCTGGGAGGTCATCACGCTGCGCAGCGAGCTGCACAGGCCGCCCACGTGGGCGGTGTACGCGCCGCTGTGCGTGCTGCTGAGCCCCCAGCCGCCGTACTGCGACGGGACTTCGGCGCACAGCCGGCCCTCGGCACCCAGCTCGCGGAGCAGGTCCCGCGGGATGAGGCCGGTCCGGTCCCACTCCCCCGCCAGGTCGCCGACCCGCAGGGTGACGGCGGTCATGGCGCCGCTCAGGTCCTCACCCATGCTGGCCCCCGACGGCGGGCTCCTGGAGCCGGGCCACCAGCTCGGCCATCCGCCGCACGGTGCGGAAGTTGTCCAGCCGCAGGTCCGCGCCGCGGACGGCTATGGCGTAGGTCTTCTCCAGGTGCACCACCACCTGCATGGCGAAGAGGGACGACAGCCCGCCGGCGTCGAACAGGTCGGTGTCGGCGTCCCAGGCGGTTCCGGTGCGTCCTTCCAGGAACTCCAGCAGTTCCTTCTCCAGGGCGTGGATGTCGGGCGTGTTCGTCGTGCTCATGGCCGTCTCCTTCTCGGGGTGATCCGGGGTGATCGGGGTGATCAGGTGCGGTCGGGGTGATCAGGTGTAGTCGTAGAAGCCGCGCCCGGACTTGCGGCCCAGCCGGCCCTCGCGGACCAGCCGGAGCAGCAGTTCGGTGGGGCGGCAGCCGTCGTCGCCGGTGCGTTCGTGGAGCACGGTGAGGGAGTCGACGAGGTTGTCGATGCCGATCAGGTCCGCGGTGCGCAGCGGGCCGGTGGGGTGTCCCAGGCAGCCCTGCATCAGGGCGTCGACGTCCTCGGCGGTCGCCGTGCCCTCCTGCACGACCCGGGCCGCGTCGTTGATCATCGGGTGCAGGATGCGGCTGGTCACGAAGCCGGGCGCGTCCCGGACGACCACCGCCTTCCGCCGCAGTGCCGTGAGCAGGGCCGCCACGGCGGCCATCGCGGAGTCCCCGGTCCTGGCGCCGCGGACCACTTCGGCGGTTCCGATCAGGTAGGGCGGGTTCATGAAGTGGGTGCCGACCAGTTCCTCCGGCCGCTCCAGGGCCCCGGCCAGTTCGTCGACGGGGATGGAGGAGGTGTTGGTGATCAGCAGGGTTCCGGGCCGGACCAGTCCGGAGACCTCGGACAGAACGGCGGCCTTGATCGCGGCGTTCTCGGTGACCGCCTCGATGACGGCGGTGGCTCCGGCGGCGGCCTTGAGCGAGGTGTCGGTGGCCAGGGTGCCGAGGGGCGTCCCGGCGGGCAGTGCGCCCATCAGCTCGGCCAGCCGGAGTTCGCCGCCGATCAGGTCCGCGGCCCGGTCGAGCCGTTCCCGGTCGACGTCGACCAGGTGGACCGGCAGGCCGTGCCCGAGGGCGAGGACGGTGATTCCGACGCCCATCACCCCGGCTCCCAGCACCGTGAGGGCGTGCCGCGGGGGGGAATCGTCATAGGGGGCGGTGGTCAACGGGTTCTCCTTCGTTCTCACTGGCCGTCGGGGGTACGGAAGGTGTCGGGGGTGCGCAGGGTCGCGTCGAGCCAGTCGGCGACGGCGTCGCCGGTGGTCGCGACGTGCTGCTCCATGAGCGAGAAGTGGTCTCCGGGAACGTCGACGACGGCGTCGGCGCCCTCCCAGGACGCGCGCCACTCACCGGCGTCGGCGGACGGGCTGCCGAGCGGGGTGGAGGCGCGGACCAGCAGCAGCGGGGCGCGGACCGCCGGGGGCTTCCAGTCGTCGAGCAGCCGGAAGTAGCCGCCCATCGCGGTCAGCCGGGTCCCGTCCATCGGGGCCGCCCGCTCCTCGCGGGCGAACATGCCGCCCAGCAGGACGTCGTTGAACTGCGTGATGCCCCGGTTGTCGGAGAGGTAGGTGTCCAGCAGCACCACGGCCGCCGGGCCCGCGCCGCGCCGCTCCAGCTCGGTGGCCACTCCGTGGGCGAGCGTGCCGCCGGAGGAGGAGCCGGCCAGGACGAGCGTCCGTCCGGGCAGTTCCCGGAGCAGGGTCGTCGCCTGGAAGTCCAGCAGGGCCGACATGTCGGCGGGCAGTTCCTCCTCGGGGGTGAACCCGGGGGCGTCCAGGGCGGCGACGGCGTAGCGGTCCCGGAAGCGGGAGGCGAAGCGGGCGTACTGGTGGGCGCCGCCGAGGGCGACGATGGAGCCGAAGCAGACGAGTACGGGGGCGTCGGCGCGCTCGTTCAGGTGCAGCAGCCGCGGGCCGGCGCCGGCGGCCGCGAGGTCGCTGCCGCTGTGGAAGGCCGGGCGCAGGGCGGAGGCGTTCTTGAGCAGCGCGATGCCCTCGTCGACCCGGCCGAGTGCGCAGGCCCGGCGGAACAGCACGCTCGCCGGGTCGGTGCCGGTGCCGGTGTCAACGGCATCGGCCACGGGTGCCGCTTCGGGCCGGGGGGTGTCTTCCGTCCGGGCCTCGGCGGCGAGGCGTGCCGCGAGCGCGGTGGGGGTTCCGCTGTCGAAGACGGCGGAGGGCCGCAACCGCACTCCGGTGGCGGCGGCCAGCCGGTTGCGGAGTTCGACCGCGGTCAGCGAGTCGAAGCCGACGGAGAGGAAGGGCGCCGTCGCGGACAGTGCCCCCGAGTCGGTGTGGCCGAGGACTTCGGCGGCCTCGGTGAGGACGAGTTCACGCAGGATCAGCTCGCGTTCCCGCGCGCCGGCGGCGGTGTCGAGCCGGTGCCGCAGCGCCGCGGTGGCGCTCGGCGCCGCCTTCGCCCCGGCCGTCGCGGCCGGGCCGCGCCGGACCAGGGAGCGCAGCATCGGGTGGACCGGGCCGTCGCCGCTCACGGGGAGGTCGAGGTGGGCCAGGACGACGGGGCTCCCGTCTCCCGGCGGGGCGGCGTCCGCGGCGCACACGGTGTCCAGCAGGGCCATGGCCTCCTCGTCGGAGAGGCCGCGGGCGCCGCGCCGGTCGATCCGCCGCCGGTCGGGGCCGGCGAGTTCCGCCGTCATCCCGCTCACCCGCTCCCAGGGCCCCCAGGCCAGGGACAGGCCGGGGAGCCCGAGCCGTCGGCGTTCCGCGACGAGGGCGTCGAGTGCGGCGTTGGCGGCCGAGTAGGACGCCTGGCCGGGGCTGCCCAGCACGCCGGCGGCGGAGGAGAAGACGACGAACGCGGCGAGGTCCGCTCCGCGCGTCAGCTGGTCGAGGTGGCGGGCGGCATCGAACTTGGGCCGCAGGACGGCGGCCATCCGCTCCGCCGTCAGCCCGTCCAGCAGGCCGTCGTCGAGCACTCCGGCGGTGTGCACGACGGCGCACAGCGGACGGCTCGCGGGGATGGCGGCCAGGGCGGCGGCCAGGGCCCGGCGGTCGGACACGTCGCAGGCGAGGGCGGTCACCTCGGCTCCGGCCCCGGCCAGCTCCGCCGCCAGCTCCGGCAGGCCGGGGGCGTCGGCGCCGCGGCGGCTCAGCACGAGGAGGTGGCGTACCCCGTGCGCGGCGACCAGGTGCCGCGCCAGGACGGCCGCGAGGGCGCCACCGCCGCTCAGCAGCACCGTCCCCTCGGACGGCCCGAACGCGCCGGCCGACCGGATCGCGGGGGCGGAGGCGGGGGCGGAGGCCGTGGGCCGTACCAGTCGCGGGGCGTACAGGACGCCGCCGCGCAGCGCCGCCTGCGGTTCGCCCGTGGCGAGGAGGTCGGCGAGCGCGTCGCCGAGACCGTCCTGGTCCGGCCCTTCGGTGTCCAGCAGCACGAACCGGTCGGGGTGTTCGAGCTGAGCGGCCCTGAGCATGCCCCAGACGGCCGCCGCGCCGGGGTCCGCCGGCCGCGCGCCGAGCGGGCCGGTCGCTCCCCGGGTGAGCACCACCAGGGGCGTCCGGGCGGTGCTGTCGTCGGCCAGGTGGGCCTGCACGCGGTCCAGCACCCCGGCCGCGACCGCGTGCACCGCCGCGGGGTCCGCGTCCAAGGCGGGGGCGTCGACGGACGGCGGGCAGGTCAGCAGCACCGCGTCGGGTGTCGCGGACCGGGGTTCGACGGGGAAGGCGTCCGGCAGCAGCCGCTCGTCCCGCGGGCCGAGGAGGCCCCAGCGGGTGACCGGGCGCGGACCGGGCCCGGCGGTGACCGGCGTCCAGCCGACGTGGAAGACGGAGCCGGAGGACGCCCGCAGCGCGGCGGTGGACGCCGTCCGCAGGGTGAGCGAGCCGACCGTCGCCACGGTGCGCCCCGAGGGATCGGTGATCCGCGCGGTGACGGCGTCGGGGCCGTCGGGGCGCAGCCGGACGCGCAGGACCGGCGCGTCGGAGGCTTCGATCGCGACGCGCTGCCAGGAGAACGGCAGGGGGACGCCGTCGGCGGGCTCCGCGGTCGCGGCGCCTTCGCGCAGGCCGGTCGTCTGGAGGGCCGCGTCCAGGAGCGCCGGGTGCACGCCGAAGCCGTCCGCCCCGGTGCCGGGGAGGCCGTCGGGCCGGGCCACTTCGGCGTGGATCGCGTCCGCGGTGCGCCAGGCGGCGCGCAGGCCCCGGAACGCCGGGCCGTAGGCGACGCCACGGGCCTCGAGCAGCCCGTACAGCTCGTCCACGTCCAGCGGGACGGCGCCGGGCGGGGGCCACGCGCCGGCCGGTCCGGCCATGTCGTCCGGATCGGCCGAGGAGTCCCGGGGACCGACCGTGCCGGTCGCGTGCCGGGTCCAGGGCCGGTCGGCGGCGCCGGGGGCGGCCTCGGGCCGGGAGTGGAACTCCACCGGGCGCCGGCCCGTGCCGTCTTCGGCACCCACTCGTACGCGCAGCTGTACGGCGTGGTCGTCGGGCAGCAGCAGCGGGGCGGCGAGGGTCAGTTCCTCCACGAGGGCGCAGCCGTGGTGGCGGCCCGCGTACGCGGCCAGCTCCACGAGGGCCGCGCCGGGCAGGATGACGGCTCCGGCCACGGCGTGGTCGACGAGCCAGGGGTGGGTGGCCGGAGAGAGCCGGCCGGTGAAGAGGGTGCCCGCGTCGTCGGGCAGTTCGATCGCGGCGCCGAGCAGCGGGTGGTCCGCGGCGGATTGGCCGGTGGCCGCCTGGTCCCGGTCGGCCGGCAGGGCGTCGAGCCAGTAGCGGCGGCGCTGGAAGGCGTAGGTGGGCAGGTCCACCCGCTGGGCGCCGGTTCCCGCGAACAGCCGTTCCCAGTCGACGCGCAGGCCCCGGACGTGTGCCCCGGCGAGGGCGAGCTGGAGCCGGCGGAGCCCTCCGGCTCCGCGCCGCAGGGTGTCGAGCACCACCGTCTCCGGGGCGCCCTCGTCGGCGGCCGTGTCCTCGATCCCGTACATCAGGGCCGGCTGGGGGCTGGACTCGATGAAGACGCGGTGGCCGGCCGCGAGGAGCGCGCGGGTGGCCTGCTCGAACTCGACGGTCTGCCGGAGGTTGCGGTACCAGTACTCGGCGTCCAGGGCCTTGGTGTCCAGCAGGCCGCCGGTCACGCTGGAGTAGTACGGCACCGCGCCGGACAGCGGCACGATGCCGTCCAGGTCGGCGAGCAGGCGCTCGCGGATCTCCTCCACGTGTGCGGAGTGCGACGCGTAGTCGGCTTCGATCCGAGTCGCCCACACCCCTTCTTCCAGGAGTTCCTCCACCAGCGCCGTGACCGCGTCCGCGTCGCCCGACACCGCTGTCGACGACGGGCCGTTGACCGCGGCCACCGACAGCCGGCCCGCGATGCGCTCCCGCACCACGTCCACCGGCAGGGGCACCGAGGCCATACCGCCCCGGCCCGCGATCGTCCCCACCGCGCGGGAACGCAGCGCGACCACCCGCGCCCCGTCCTCCAGACTCAGACCACCCGCCACCACGGCGGCCGCGATCTCACCCTGCGAGTGGCCGACCACGGCGTCCGGAACGACGCCGAACGCGCGCCACACCTCCGCCAGCGACACCATCACCGCCCACAGCACCGGCTGCACCACATCCACCCGCGCCAGCAGCGCCTGCGAACCCAGCGCCTCCGCCAACGACCAGTCCACGTAAGGCGCCAGAGCCCGCTGACACTCGGCCATCCGCCCGGCGAACACCTCCGACTCACCCAGCAGCTCGACCGCCATTCCGACCCACTGCGAGCCCTGGCCCGGGAACACCAGCACCGAACGGCCGGGGAGCGGCCCGCCACCGACCGGCACGGCCGCCGAGCCCTTGCCCCGCGACAGGGCGGCGAGACCGGCCAGCAGCTCGTCCCGGTCCGCCCCCACCACCACCGCACGCTCCGCGAACCGCGAACGGCCCGCCAGCAGCGAACGGCCCACGTCCAGCACGCTCAGGCCCGGTTCCGCCGTCACCCGTTCGTGCAGCGCCGTCGCCTGGGCGCGCAGCGCCTCCGGGGTGCGCGCCGACAGGATCCAGGGGACGGCGGCAGGCTGGTCGACCGGCGTGTCGGTGGAAGCCGTCGGGTCGGCCGGGGCCTGTTCGAGGATGACGTGCGCGTTGGTCCCGCTGGCGCCGAAGGAGGACACGCCCGCCCGGCGCGGCCGTCCCGTCTCCGGCCAGGGGGTGGCCTCGGTGAGCAGCGAGACGGCTCCCTCGGTCCAGTCGATGCGGGGCGAGGGGCGGTCGACGTGCAGGGTGCGCGGCATCACGCCGTGCCGGATCGCGAGCACCGACTTGATCACCCCGCCGACGCCCGCGGCGGCCTGGGTGTGGGACAGGTTGGACTTCAGCGATCCCAGCCGCAGCGGCCGCCCGGCGGGCCGGTCCTGCCCGTAGGTGGCCATCAGCGCCTGGGCCTCGATGGGGTCGCCGAGGACGGTGCCGGTGCCGTGCGCCTCCACCATGTCCACCTCGGACGGGGCGAGTCCGGCGTGGGCGAGCGCCCCGTTGATGACGCGCTGCTGCGCGGGCCCGTTCGGGGCGGTCAGCCCGTTGCTGGCGCCGTCCTGGTTGACGGCCGAGCCGCGGATGGCGGCCAGCACCGGGTGCCCGTTGCGGCGGGCGTCCGAGAGCCGTTCCAGCAGGAGCAGGCCCAGGCCCTCCCCGAACCCGGCGCCGTCCGCCGCGGACGAGAAGGACTTGCTGCGCCCGTCGGGTGCCAGGCCGCGCTGGCGGCTGAATCCGACGTACAGGCCGGGGGTGGACATCACGGTCACCCCGCCGGCCAGGGCGAGGGTGGTGTCGCCGGAGCGCAGTCCCTGGCAGGCGAGGTGCACGGCGACCAGGGAGGACGAGCAGGCGGTGTCCAGGGTGACCGCCGGGCCTTCCAGGCCCAGCGTGTAGGCGATCCGGCCCGAGGCGACGCTGGGGATGGTGCCGGTGCCGAGGAAGCCCTCCACTTCGTCGGGCACCCGGCCGAGGCGGGACCCGTACTCGCTGTAGATCACTCCGGTGTAAACGCCGGTGCGGCTGCCGCGCAGGGTCGCCGGGTCGATGCCCGCGCGCTCGATCGCCTCCCAGGACGCTTCCAGCAGCAGCCGCTGCTGCGGGTCCATGGCGAGGGCCTCGCGCGGGGAGATACCGAAGAAGCCGGCGTCGAAGCCGGTCGCGTCGTGCAGGAAGCCGCCTTCGCGGACGTAGAAGGTGCCCGGGGCGTCGGGGTCGGCGTCGAAGCCGCCCTCGACGTCCCAGCCCCGGTCGGCGGGGAACGGCGAGACCGCGTCGCGCTCCTTGACCAGCAGGTCCCACAGGTCTTCCGGGGTGCGCACGCCACCGGGGTAGCGGCAGCTCATCGCCACGATGGCGATGGGCTCGGCGGAGTCGTCGCGGAGCCGCCGGTTCTCCTGCCGCAGGCGCTGGTTGTCCAGCAGCGAGGCGCGCAGGGCGGCGACCACCTGGTCCGTGTCGGTGGGCATGGGGTTGGGCTTCTCCTTCTGCGGCTGTCGGTCAGTCACGTTCGCCGCCCAGGGCCATCCGGACGAGGTCGTCGACGGCCATGCCACTGATGTCGTCGGCGGCGGGAGCCGGCGTCTCCGGTGCGTCCGGTCGGTCGGCGAGGTCCAGCAGCGCGTCGAGCAGGCCCGCCCGGCGCAGGGCGGCGGGTGGGATCGCGGCGAGCAGGGAGCTGATCTCGTGGTCCGCGCGGTCCGTCCGGCCCGGCGTCCCGGTGGCCTTCCCGGTGGCGCCCGGCCCGTCGGGGACCAGGCGCCCGGCGAGATAGGCGGCGACGGCGGCCGGGGTGGGGTGGTCGAAGACCAGGGTCGCGGGCAGCCGGCGGCCGGTGGCGGCGCCGAGCCGGTTGCGGAGTTCGACGGAGGTGAGCGAGTCGAAGCCGAGGTCCTTGAACGCCTGGTCCGGGTCGACGGCCCCCGCTCCGCCGTGGCCGAGGACGTCGGCGGCCCGGCTCCGCACCAGGTCGAGCAGGGTGGCGAGGCGCTCCTCCGGGGTGAGGTCGGTCAGCCGGCGGCGCAGCGAGTCCGCTTCAGCGGCGTCCGCCCCGGAGGCGGGGCGGCGTGCGGCCCCGGGGACCAGCGCGGAGAGCAGGGCGGGGACGGGCCCGGTCCGGGCCGCCGTCCGGAGCCGGCCGAGATCGATCTTGACCGGGACGAGCAGCGGTTCGTCCAGGGCGAGCGCCGCGTCGAACAGGGCCAGGCCCTCTTCGCTGCCGATGGCCGCGGTGCCGCCCCGGGACATCCGCCGCAGGTCGGTGGCGCTGAGCGTGCCGGTCATGGTGCTGCGCTGCGCCCACAGGCCCCAGGCGAGCGACTGGGCGGGCAGGTGCAGGGCACGCCGGTGCTGGGCGAGCGCGTCGAGGAAGGCGTTGGCGGCCGCGTAGTTGCCCTGCCCCGCGTTGCCGACCGTGGCGGACGCGGAGGAGAAGAGGACGAAGGCCGACAGCGGCAGCTCACGGGTGAGGGCGTGCAGGTTGAGGGCCGCGTCGACCTTGGGCCGCAGGACGTGGCGCATCCGGTCGGGGGTCAGCGACTCGACCGTCCCGTCGTCCAGGACGCCGGCCGCGTGGACGACCGCACTCAGCGGACGGTCGGCGGGGATGCCGGCGAGCAGGGCGGCGAGCGCGTCCCGGTCGGCGACGTCACAGGCCTCCACGTCCACCCGGGCGCCGTGTCCGCGCAGTTCGGCGGCGAGGTCGGCCAGGCCCGGGGCGTCCGCGCCGCGCCTGCCGACGAGCAGCAGGTTCCGTACGCCGTGCGCGGTCACGAGGTGCTGGGCCACCAGGCCGCCGAGCGCGCCGCCGGCCCCGGTGACGAGGACGGTTCCGCCGGCCGCGCCGATGCCGGACGGTGCGTCCGGGCCCGGGTCCGTGGCGACGGCGGCCCTGGTGAGGCGGGCGGCGAGGAGCCGTTCGGCGCGGATCGCCAGCTGGGGTTCCGTTCCGGCCAGTGCCTGGGGCAGCAGGCCGGTCACGGCGGCCGGGTCGTCGGTGTCGATCAGCAGGAAGCGGTCCGGGTGCTCGGACTGGGCGGAGCGGACGAGGCCGCGGACCGCCGCGCCGGTGAGGTCGGTGACCTCCTCACCGGCCTCCGTGGAGACCGCGCCCCGGGTGACGAGCACCAGGCGCGAGTCGGCGAAGCGGTCGTCGGCGAGCCAGTCCTGAACGAGCCGCAGGGCGTCGTCCAGCGCGGTGTGCACGGAGGCGGCGTCGGGCGGGGACTGCAGGCGCGGGGTGTGGTCGCACCAGGCCAGGACCGCGGCGGGCGACGGCGCTCCCCCGTCCAGCGCGGCACCGAGCGCGGCCAGGTCCGGATGGCTGTCCGGGAAGAGTTCCCGGCCACCGAGGACGGCCCAGCCTCCGAGGAGGTCGGCGGGTGCGGTGGCGGGCGCCGCCGACCACTGCAGCCGGTAGAGGGACTCCGGGCCGCCGCCGGGGCGGAGGGCGTCCAGGTCGATCGGGCGGACGGCGAGCGCCTCGACCGACACGACCGGGAGGCCGTGCGGGTCGGTCGCGTCGATCGACACCGATCCGTCCGGCCGGAAGCCGAGCCGCACCCTGAGCGCGGTGGCTCCGGAGGCGTGCAGCCTGACCCCGCTCCAGGAGAACGGCAGCCCGGCGGAGGGCCGGTCCGGGCCCGGCCCGGTCTCCGGCTGGGCGCTCAGGAACAGCCCCTGGAGGGCGGCGTCCAGGAGCGCGGGGTGCACGCCGAACGCGGAGGCGGAACGGTCCCGGTCCCCGGGCAGACGCACCTCGGTGAAGATCTCGTCGCCCCGGCTCCAGGCGGTGGTGAGCCCGCGGAAGGCGGGTCCGTAGCCGTAACCGGAGGCGTCGAACCGCTCGTACAGGTCGTCGACGGGGATCGGGACGGCGCCGGGCGGCGGCCAGGCACCGGCGTCGGCCGGTACGGGTGCGGGCGACGGTTCGCGGGTCGTGGCGTCGGCGGTGATCCGACCGGTCGCGTGCGCGGTCCAGTGCGGGGTTGCCGCGTCCTCCCGGCAGGAGAACAGGTCCAGCGAACGGCTGCCGTCCGCGTCTGCGGCGCCGACCCGTACCTGCACGCGGACGGCGGTGTCAGCGGGTATCAACAGCGGCTGCTGGAGCGTCAGTTCCTCCACCGCGTGGCATCCGGCCTCGTCCGCGGCACGTACGGCGAGTTCCGCGAAGGCCGCGCCGGGCAGCAGGACCGCACCGGCCACGGCATGGTCGGCGAGCCAAGGGTGGGTGCGCAGCGAGATCCGGCCGCTGAGCAGCAGCTCACCCGTGTCGGCCAGCTCGATGGCCGCCCCGAGAATGGGGTGGTCGGCCGGGTCGAGCCCCGCCGAACCCACATCGGCCGCCGTGGCGGGCGCCGGCTCGGGCCAGTAGCGGGTGCGCTGGAAGGCGTACGTCGGCAGTTCGACGCGCCGCGCCCCCGGGAACGCCCCCGACCAGTCCACCCCCAGCCCGCGCTCCCACGCACGGCCCACCGCGCGCAGCACCTGCGCCGGGCCGCCCTCCCCGCGACGCAACGTCCCCAGCACCACGGCATCCGCACCTGCGGCCTCCACCGACTCCCCCACCGCCACGCCCAGCACCGCGTGCGGACTGGACTCGACGAAGAACCGGAAGCCCTCCCCCAGCAGCACCTCGGTGGCCTTGCCGAACTCGACGGTCTCCCGGAGGTTGCGGTACCAGTACTCGGCGTCCAGGGACTTCGTGTCCAGCCAACTGCCCGTCACCGTCGAGAAGAACGGCACCGCACCCGAGGCAGGAGCGATCCCCTCCAGATCGGCCAGCAGACGCTCGCGGATCTCCTCCACATGTGCGGAGTGCGACGCGTAATCGACCTCGATCAGACGCGCCCGCACCCCCTCCCCCACCAGCTCATCCACCAGCGCCGCGACCGCGTCCGCATCGCCCGACACCACCGTCGACGACGGACCGTTCACCGCCGCCACCGACAACCGGCCCGCGATGCGCTCCCGCACCACCTCCACCGGCAACGGCAGCGAAGCCATCCCGCCCCGACCCGCCAGAGCGCGGATCGCCAGGGAACGCAACGCGACCACCCGCGCCCCGTCCTCCAGACTCAGACCACCAGCCACCACCGCGGCCGCGATCTCACCCTGCGAGTGGCCCACCACCGCGTCCGGAACCACGCCGAACGCACGCCACACCTCAGCCAGCGACACCATCACCGCCCACAGCACCGGCTGCACCACATCCACCCGCGCCAGCAGGGACTCCGAACCCAACGCCTCCACCAACGACCACTCGACATACGGCGCCAGCGCCCGCTCGCACTCCGCCATCCGCCCGGCGAACACCTCCGACCCGGCCAGCAGCTCCACCGCCATCCCGACCCACTGCGAGCCCTGACCCGGGAACACCAGCGCCACCCGACCGTCGACCGGGCGACCGCCGTCCCACGCTCCCGAGTCGTCGTCGGCCATCCGGCCCAGCAGGGTGTGGAGCTGGTCCCGGTCCCCGACCAGTGCCTTCCGGTACTCGAAGGCGGTGCGCCCGTACAGGGCGAAGCCGATGTCGCGCGGGTCGGAGCCGGGGCTGCCGTCCAGGTGGCGGCGCAGCCGGTCGGCCTGGGCGCGCAGTGCCTGCGGGCTCTTCGCCGACAGCAGCCAGGGCACCGCCGAGGCGGGGGTGCGCTCGGCCGGCGGGCCGTCGTCGTCCAGCGGGGCGTGTTCGAGGATGGTGTGGACGTTGGTGCCGCTCAGGCCGAAGGAGGACACTCCGGCCCGGAAGGGGCGGCCGTGGAGGGGCCAGGACTGCTGCTCGGTCGCGAGGGCCAGCGCTCCGCGCGTCCAGTCGACGTGGCCGGAGGGCCTGCCGACGTGCAGGGTGCGGGGCACCTGCCCGTGCTGCATGGACAGCACCGTCTTGATGACCCCCGACACACCCGATGCCGCCTGGGCGTGGCCGAGGTTGGATTTGAGGGAGCCGACCAGCAGGGGTCGGTCGGCGGGCCGGTCCTGGCCGTAGGTGGCCAGCAGCGCCTGGGCTTCGATGGGGTCGCCGAGGGTGGTGCCGGTGCCGTGCGCCTCCACCACGTCCACGTCGGACGCGGTCAGCCCGGCGTCCGCCAGCGCCGCCCGGATCACCCGCTGCTGCGAGGGGCCGTTGGGGGCGGAGAGTCCGTTGCTGGCACCGTCCTGGTTGATGGCGGAGCCGCGTACCACGGCCAGTACCGGGTGTCCGTTGCGGCGGGTGTCCGACAGCCGCTCCAGCAGCAGGACGCCGACCCCTTCGCCCATGCCCATGCCGTCCGCGTCGTCCGAGAAGGCCTTGCAGCGGCCGTCCTCGGCGAGTCCCCGCTGACGGGAGAAGCTGATCAGGGCGCCGGGGGTGGCCATCACGGCGACGCCGCCGACCAGGGCGAGCGAGCAGTCGCCGCCGCGCAGCGCACGGCCGGCGTAGTGCATGGCGACCAGGGAGGAGGAGCAGGCCGTGTCCACGGTCACCGCGGGGCCTTCGAGGCCCAGGGTGTAGGCGACCCGGCCGGAGACCACGCTGGGTGCGCTGCCGGTGAGCAGATGGCCGTCTCCTTCCTCGGACTGGGCGACGACGGCCGCGTAGTCGGCGTAGTTGACGCCGGTGAACACTCCGGTGCGGCTGCCGCGCAGGGTGGCCGGGTCGATGGCGGCGCGTTCGATCGCCTCCCAGGTGGTCTCCAGCAGCAGGCGCTGCTGCGGGTCCATGGCGAGGGCCTCGCGCGGCGAGATGCCGAAGAACTCGGCGTCGAAGTCGGCGGCGTCGTGCAGGAAGCCGCCGCGCCGGGTGGTCGAGGTGCCGGGGCGGTCGGGGTCGGGGTCGTAGAGGGCCTCGAGGTCCCAGCCGCGGTCGGTGGGGAAGTCCGAGACGGCGTCGCCGCCGTCGGCGAGCAGGCGCCACAGGTCTTCGGGGGTGCCGATGCCGCCGGGGAAGCGGCAGGCCATGGACACGATCGCGATCGGCTCGTCGTCGGGCGCGGCCGGGTGCGCGGCGGTGTCCGCGGGGGCCGGGCCGGCGGCCTGTCGGCCGAGCAGTTCGGCGCGGATCTCCCGGGCGAGCGCGGTGGACGACGGGTGGTCGAAGATCAGGGTGGACGGCAGCCGCAGTCCGGTGGCGGTGTTGAGCCGGTTGCGGAGTTCGACCGCGGTGAGCGAGGCGAAGCCCATGTCCTGGAAGGCCGTGCCGGGCCGGATGGCGTCCACTCCGGCGTGGCCGAGGACGGCCGCCGCGTGGGTGCGGACCAGGTCGAGCAGCAGGCGGTGCTGTTCGGATTCGCCGAGGTCGGCGAGCCGTTCGCGCAGCTGTGCGGCGGCGGGTGCCTCCGTGTCGCCGGTCGCGGTCTCCAGGGCGCGGCGGGCTTCGGGGACGCCGGTCAGCAGCGGGCTGGGGCGGGTGGAGGTGAAGACGGCGGCGAACCGCTCCCAGTCGACGTCGGCGACGGCGAGTACGGTCTCGTCGTCGTCCAGGGCCTGGCGCAGGGCGTGCAGCGCGAGGTCGGGGGCGATCCGGGGCAGGCCGTGCTCCTCCAGTTTGAACAGGTCGGCGTCCTCTCCGGCGACGCGGTCCAGGTGGGGGTTCTCGGCCTGCCAGATGCCCCAGTCGACGCTGGTGGCGGTGAGGCCGCGGGCCCGGCGGTGCTGGGCCAGGGCGTCGAGGTAGGCGTTGGCCGCGGCGTAGGCGCCGTGGTCGCCGCTGCCCCAGACTCCGGCGATCGAGGAGAACAGGACGAAGGCGTCGAGTTCGCGGTCGAGCAGGGCGTCGAGGTGTTCGGCACCGGCGGCCTTGGCGGCGACGATCTGTTCGAACGCGGACATCGGCGTGCCGTCCAGGGGGGCGAGCGCGACGAAGGCGGCCGCGTGGACGACCGCGGTGACGGGGTCGCCCGCCGTCTCCAGGCCGGTGAGCAGTTCCGCCACGGCCTGACGGTCCGCCAGGTCGCAGACGGGCAGGGTCAGTCGTACGCCGAGGGCGGCCAGTTCCGCGGCGAGTTCGGCCGCGCCGGGTGCCTGGGGGCCGCGGCGGCCGGGGAGGACGAGGTGGGTGGCGCCGCTGCGGGCCAGCCAGCGGGCGAGGTGCGGGCCGACTGCTCCGGTGCCGCCGGTCAGCAGGACGGTGCCGCGGGGCTTCCAGTGCTCCGTGCGGCCCTCGCTGCGGGGGGCGCGCCGGAGACGGCGGGCCAGCAGGCCGGTGGGGCGCAGCGCGAGCTGGTCCTCGCGCCCGGCGCCGTCCGCACCGGGGGCCATCAGTACGGCGGCGAGCCGGGTCCGGGCGCGGGCGTCGAGGTCCGGCGGCAGGTCGATGAGTCCGCCCCAGCGGGCGGACAGTTCGAGCGCGGCCACCAGTCCGGTGCCCCAGACCAGTGCCTGGCGGGGGTGGGTGACCGGGTCGTCCGGGCCCGTGGACACGGCCCCGGTGGTGGCGCACCAGAGGGGTGCCGTGAGGGCGAGGTCGCCGAGGGCCTGCACCAGGGCGACGGTGAGTGCCGTCCCGGTGGGCAGGGCCGGGTGGTCGGGGTGGGGCTGGTCGGCGGCGGCCAGCAGCGACAGCACGCCGGTCGGGACGCGGTCGCCGAGGGCGGTGGTGAGCGTGTCCGCGAGGTCCGTGCGGCGGACGGCGTCGGCGGTGAGCTCGGCCGTGACGACGGTGGCGCCCGCTTCGGTGAGGGCGAGCAGCGCTCCGCGTACCGGCGCGTCGTCGCGGTGTCCGGCGGGCAGGACGACGAGCCAGGTGCCGGCGGCGCGGCCGGCGGCGGGGCCTGTGGCCGGCGGGTCGGGCAGGGGCTGCCAGCCGATGCGGTAGCGCCAGGAGTCGATGACGCTCTCGTCGCGCCGCTGTTTGCGCCAGCCGCGCAGGGCCGGCAGGACGGGGGCGAGGGCGTCCTCGTCGACGGCGAGGTGGGCGGCGATCTCGGCCGGGGCCTCGTGGTCGACCATGTGCCAGAAGGCCGTGTCGTGCGGGTCGGCGGCCGGTCCGGCGTCGGGCAGCGCTTCCGGCTCCAGCCAGTAGCGCCGCAGCTGGAAGGGGTATCCGGGCAGGGCGGTCGGGCGGGCGCCGGTGCCGGCGTACACCGCGGACCAGTCGACGGCCGCGCCCGCCACCCACAGTTCGGCGGCCGAGCGCAGCGCCCGGCGCGGTCCGCCGTCGTCGCGGCGCAGGGTGCCGACGACCACGGGCGGCTCCGCGGCGCCGGTGGCCTCGACGGTGTCCTGGATGGCCATGGTCAGCACCGGGTGCGGCGACACCTCGACGAAGACCTCATGGCCCTGCTCGACCAGGGAGCGGACGGCCGCGTCGAAGCGGACGGTCCCGCGGAGGTTGCGGTACCAGTAGTCGGCGTCCATGGCCGTGGTGTCGAGCCGGTCGCCGGTGACGGTGGAGAACAGCGGGATCCGGGCCGGGAGCGGGCGAACGCCGGCCAGCGCGGCCAGCACCTCGGACCTGATCCGTTCGACCTGGGCCGAGTGCGAGGCGTAGTCCACCGGCACGGACCGGGCCCGTACGCCCTGTGCGTCGCAGTGGGCGAGCAGTTCGGCCAGGGCCCCGGTCTCCCCGGAGACCACCACGGCGGCGGGCCCGTTGACGGCGGCCACCGACAGCTTCTCGGCCCAGGGGGCGATTTCGGCGCGGACCCGGTCCTCGGGCAGGGACACCGCGACCATGCCGCCGAGTCCGGCCAGCGCCCGGATGGCCCGGCTGCGCAGGGCGACGACCTTCGCCCCGTCCTCCAGGCTCAGCGCTCCCGCCACCACGGCGGCGGCGATCTCTCCCTGGCTGTGTCCGACGACGGCGTCGGGCCGGACGCCCCAGGACTCCCAGTGCGCGGCCAGTGCCACCATCACCGCCCACAGCACCGGCTGCACCACGTCCACCCGCTCCAGGGAGGGTGCGCCGGGCGCGCCCGCCAGGACGTCGGGGAGACACCACCCGACGTGGGTGGAGAGGGCGGCGTCGCAGGCGGCGAGGCGGTCCCGGAAGGCGGGGCTGGTGGCGAGCAGGTCCCGGGCCATGCCGTCCCACTGGGAGCCCTGGCCGGGGAACACCATGGCGGTCCGGCCCTCGACGACCCGGCCGGTGCCCGCGACGACGTCGGCGGACGCGGCCGGAGCCGGGCCGGACAGGGCAGCGAGGCCGTCGAGCAGTTCGTGCTGCCCGTCGCCGATCACCACGGCCCGGTGTTCGAAGGCGGACCGGGTGGTCGCCAGCGAGAACCCGATGTCGGCCGGCCGTGCGGGCGCGTCCGCGGCGAGCCGGGCACGCAGCCGGGCCGCCTGCTCCCCGAGCGCGGCCGCGGTACGGCCGGACAGCACCCAGGGCAGCACGGCCCCGGGCACGGCTTCCGACGCGTCGGCCGGTTCCGGCTCCGGTGCCTGTTCGAGGACGACGTGCGCGTTGGTGCCGCTCATACCGAACGAGGACACCCCGGCCCGGCGCGGCCGGTCGACGGCGGGCCAGTCGCGGGCCTCGGTGAGGAGTTCGACGGCGCCCGAGGACCAGTCGGCGTGCGGGGTGGGCGCGTCCACGTGCAGGGTGCGCGGCAGGACGCCGTGCCGCAGCGCGAGGACCGTCTTGATGACCCCGGCCACCCCGGCGGCGGCCTGGGTGTGCCCGATGTTCGACTTCAGCGACCCCAGCCACAGCGGACGCCCGGCGGGCCGGTCCTGGCCGTACGTGGCCAGCAGCGCGTCGGCCTCGATCGGGTCGCCGAGAGTGGTGCCGGTGCCGTGCGCCTCCACCGCGTCCACGTCGGCGGCCGTCAGCCCCGCGTCCGCCAGCGCCGCCCGGATCACCCGCTGCTGCGAGGGGCCGTTCGGCGCCGTCAGGCCGTTGCTGGCGCCGTCCTGGTTGATCGCCGAACCGCGCAGCACGGCCAGCACCGTACGGCCGTTGCGGCGGGCGTCCGACAGTCGCTCCAGCAGCAGCATGCCCACGCCCTCGCCCCAGCCGGTGCCGTCCGCGGCCGCCGCGAACGGCTTGCAGCGGCCGTCGGGGGACATCGCGCCCTGCCGGCTGAACTCGACGAACACCGCCGGCAGCGCCATCACGCTGACGCCGCCGGCGAGGGCGAGCGAGCACTCGCCGGCCCGCAGCGCCCGCGCCGCGAGGTGCAGGGCCACCAGCGAGGACGAGCAGGCGGTGTCCACGGTGACGGCGGGGCCCTCGAGGCCGAGCGCGTAGGACACCCGCCCTGACATCACGCTCATCGAGTTCCCCGTCATCAGGAACCCCTGGACGGCTTCGGCGGCGGCGGAGCCCAGCGTCGCGTACCCCTGGTCGATGGCCGCGGCGTACACCCCGGTGCGGCTGCCCCGCAGGGTGAGCGGGTCGATGCCGGCCTGCTCGACGGCCTCCCAGGACGTCATCAGCAGCATCCGCTGCTGCGGGTCCATGGCGACCGCCTCACGGGGCGAGATGCCGAAGAACTCCGGGTCGAAGTCGGCCGCGCCGTCCAGGAACGCCCCCCGCCCGGGGACGGTGCCGCCGGACGGCCAGGCGCGCTCCCAGCCCCGGTCGCCGGGGACGGGCGCGCTGGTGTCGCGGCCCTCGGCGAGCAGTTCCCACAGCTCCTCCGGGGTGCGGACCCCGCCGGGGAAGCGGCAGCTCATCGCCACGATCGCGATCGGCTCGCTGGTGCGGGCCTCGGCCTCCCGGAGCCGCTGCCGGGTGTCGCGCAGGTCGATGGTCACCCGGTTGAGGTAGTCGCGCATCCTCTGGTCGCTCACTGGACACCGCTGCTTTCGTCTCGGGCTGCTCGGGTCTCGTCCCGAAGGACGCGGGGGATGCGGGGGATGCGGGGGACGCTGGGCGCGCGGGCCGGTGCCCTGGTCATGCGGACCCCAGCTGCCGGTCGAGGTACTCGAACATCTCGTCGTCGCTGGCCGCCTCGATCAGGTCGGGAGCCAGATCGTCCAGGTCGTCCGGGTCGCCCGCGGGGCGGGCGGCGGCCGGTGCCCCGCCGGGCAGCGGGCGGGACAGCACGTCCCGGATCCGGGCGGCGAGTTTCTCGCTGACGCCGTCCGGCGGCAGGGCGTCGAGCAGGGTCTCCAGGGCGTCGAGGCCGGCCCGGACCGCCGCGTCGCCGGTCGGACGGGCGGCGCCGGCCCGCTCGGCGAGGTGGCGGGCGAGTGCCTCCGGGGTGGGGTGGTCGAAGACGAGCGCGGCCGGCAGCCGCAGCCCGGTCGAGGACGCCAGCCGGTTGCGCAGTTCGACGCCGGTGAGGGAGTCGAAGCCGACGTCCTTGAACGGGCGGGCCGGGCGGATCAGGTTCGGCGAACTGTGGCCGAGCACCGCGGCGGCGGTGCCGCGCACCAGGTCGAGCAGGGTCCGGTGCAGCTCGGCCTCGGGCAGCTCGGCGAGCTGCGCCGCCATCGAGCGGGTCGGCGCCTGCGCCGGGGCGGCGCCGCTCCGGGCGGGGCGGACCAGGCCGCGGAGCACGGCGGGCAGCCGGTCGTCCGCCCGCAGCACGGACGGGGCGATCCTGGCCGCGAGCCGGTAGGCGTACGGGGAGTGCAGCGCCGCGTCGAACAGGGCGAGGCCCTCCGCCGAGGTCAGCGCGCCCGCCCCGGCACCCCGGCCCGAGGTGACCGCCGCGGTCATCTCGCTGCGTTCCTCCCACAGGCCCCAGCCGATGGACAGGCCGGGCAGCCCCTCGACCCGGCGTTCGGCGGCGAGGGCGTCGAGGACGGCGTTGGCGGCGGCGTAGTTCGCCTGCCCGGCCGCGCCGAACTGGGCGGCGCCCGAGGAGAAGAGCACGAAGTGCGTGAGGTCGAGGTCCCGGGTGAGTTCGTGCAGGGCCAGCGCCGCGTCCGCCTTGGGCCGCAGGACGCGGTCGAGCCGGTCCGGGGTCAGCCCGGCGATCGTGGCGTCGTCCAGGACGCCGGCCGCGTGGACGACGGCGGTCAGCGGATGCGCGGCGGGCACCGACCCGAGCAGGGCGGCGAGCGCGTCCCGGTCGGCGACGTCGCAGGCCGCGACGGTCACCGACGCGCCGAGCCCGGTCAACTCCCGCACCAGCTCCGGCATTCCGTCGGCGGACCCGCCCCGGCGGCCCGCCAGCAGCAGGTGCCGGGTGCCGTGCGCGACGACCACGTGCCGGGCCAGCAGCCGTCCCAGGGTGCCGGTGGCCCCGGTGACCAGAACGGTCCCCTCGGGGTCCGGCGCAGCGGGCAGCAACAGGACGTTCTTGCCGACGCCCCGGGCCTGGCTGAGCGAGCGCAGCGCGGCCGGGGCCTGCCGGACGTCCCAGCCGGTGACGGGCAGGGGACGCAGCACCCCCCGCTCGAACAGGTCCAGGATCTCGGCGAGCATCTCGCCGATGCGCTGCGGACCGGCCTCCATCAGGTCGAACGCCCGGTAGCGCACCCCAGGGTGCTGCCGGGCGACCGCCTCGGGGTCGCGGACGTCGGTCTTGCCCATCTCCACGAACCGGCCGCCGTTCGGCAGCAGCCGCAGACCGGCGTCGACGAACTCCCGCGCCAGGCTGTCGAGCACGAGGTCGACGCCGCGCCCGCCGGTGGCCGTCAGGAAGGTCTCGGCGAAGTCGGTGGTGCGGGACGAGGCGATGTGCCCGTCGTCCAGTCCGCCGGCCCGCAGGGCGTCCCACTTGGCGGGGGAGGCCGTCGCGAACACCCGCGCACCGGCGTGCCGGGCGAGTTGCACCGCCGCCGTGCCGACCCCGCCGGCCGCGGCGTGGACCAGGACCGACTCCCCGGACGCCAGTCCGCCGAGGTCGAACAGGCCGTAGTAGGCGGTGAGGTACACCACCGGCACGGATGCGGCGCGGGCGAAGGACCAGCCCGCCGGTATCCGGGCGACGGTGCGGCGGTCGGCTACGGCGGTCGGGCCGAACGCGCCTGGGAAGATCCCCATCACGCGGTCCCCGGGCGCCAGGTCGTCCACGCCCGGGCCCACCTCGATGACGGTGCCGGCGCCCTCGCTGCCCAGGCCCTGGTGTTCGGGGTCGGGGTCCAGGCCGAGCGCGGCGATGACGTCGTGGAAGTTCAGCCCGGCGGCGCGCACCGCGATCCGCACCTCGCCCCGGCCCAGCGGGGCGAGGGCCGCGGGAGCGGGCTCCGCCACGATGTCCTCCGGCGAGCCCTGGCCGTCGCTGGTGAGCCGCCAGGCGGCGCCGTCCGGCAGCGACAGCGTGCCGTCCGGCCGTCCGCCGCGGACCAGCCGCGGCAGCAGCGGCGGGCCGGTCCGCAACGCCAGCTCGGGTTCCCCGGCGGCGAGCGCCCCGGGCAGGGCGTCCGCCGGCTCGGCGGCCTTGGCCGCGTCGACGAGGACGAAGCGCCCGGGGTGTTCGGCCCGCGCGCTGCGCACCAGGCCCCACAGCGCGGCCTGGGCGGGATCGACGGGACGGTCGACCGGTCCGGTGCGGACCGCGTCCCTGGTGAGCAGGGCCAGCCTGGCCGCGGCGAACCGCTCGTCGGCCAGCCACTGCTGCACGAGCGCGAGGCCCTGGTGCGCGGTGGCGCGGACCCGGTCGGCGGGGTCGGGCAGCTCGGCGGTGGCGACGGCCGCCACGATCACCTCGGGGAGTGCGGCGCCCGCTTCGAGGGCGGCGCCCAGGGTGTCGAGGTCCGGCCAGGACACGGCGGCACCGGGGACGGCGCCGCCGAGGGCGGCCCAGGTCGGCACGGCGCCGTCGGCCGGGTCGGTCGCCGGGGTCCAGTCGAGGCGGTACAGCAGGTCGGCGTGAGCACTCCCGGCGAGCGGCCCGCCCGCGGCCGGCGGCCGCAGCAGCAGGCCCTCGACGCCGATCACCTGGCGCCCGGACAGGTCGTGGGCGTGCAGGCTCACCGAGTCCGGCGCGTCGGCGGCGAGCCGCACGCGCAGCATGGTGGCCCCGGTGATCCCGCTGGTCACACCGGTCCAGCTGAAGGGCAGCCGGGCCCCGCCGTCCTGGTCGGGCAGCAGCGCGGCGGTCTGCAGGGCCGCGTCCAGCAGCGCGGGGTGCAGCACGCATCCGGCGGCGTCGGCGTGCTGCTGCTCCGGCAGCACCACCTCGGCGAACACCTCGCCGCCGCGGAGCCACGCGGCCCGGATGCCGCGGAAGGCGGGCCCGTAGTGGTAGCCGGCCTCGGCGAAGCGCTCGTAGAGGTCGCCGGTGTCCACGGGTTCGGCACCGGACGGCGGCCAGCTCAGCAGGCCGGCCGCGGTTCCGGCCGGGTCCCCGGGTGCCAGGGTGCCGGTGGCGTGCTCGGTCCAGGACGCGTCGGCGTCCCGTGCCGTCCGGGCGAACACGCTGAGCCTCCGCCGGCCGTCGTCGTCGGGCCCGGCGACCCGGAGCTGCAGATGGGTGGCCTCCTCGTCCGGGAGCACCAGAGCCGATCCGAGGGTGAGCTCCTCGACCACCGGGCAGCCCGCCTCCGCCCCGGCGCGCAGCGCGAGTTCGAGGAAGGCCGTACCGGGGAGGAGCACGACGCCCGACACGGCGTGGTCGGCGAGCCAGGGGTGGGTGTGCAGCGAGATCCGGCCGCTGAGCAGCAGCTCACCGGAGTCCGCGACCTGCATCGCCGCACCGAGCAGCGGGTGCCCGGTCGTGGCGAGACCGGCCGAGGCGACGTCCTGGCTCGTGGTCGGCACGTCGAGCCAGTAGCGCGTGCGCTGGAAGGCGTACGTCGGCAGTTCGACGCGGCGCGCTCCCGGGAACGCCCCCGACCAGTCCACCTCCAGCCCGCGCTCCCACGCACGGCCCACCGAGCGCAGCACCTGCGCCGGGCCGCCCTCCCCGCGACGCAAGGTCCCCAGCACCACGGCATCCGCGCCCGCGGCCTCCACCGACTCCCCCACCGCCACGCCCAGCACCGCGTGCGGACTGGACTCGACGAAGAACCGGAAGCCCTCCCCCAGCAACGCCTCGGTGGCCTTGCCGAACTCGACGGTCTCCCGGAGGTTGCGGTACCAGTACTCGGTGTCCAGGGACTTCGTGTCCAGCCAACTGCCCGTCACCGTCGAGAAGAACGGCACACCGCCCGAAACCGGCACGATCCCGTCCAGGTCGGCAAGCAGCCGCTCGCGGATCTCCTCCACGTGCGCGGAGTGCGACGCGTAATCGACCTCGATCAGACGCGCCCGCACCCCCTCCCCCACCAGCTCCTCCACCACCGCCGCAACCGCGTCCGCATCGCCCGACACCACCGTCGACGACGGACCGTTCACCGCCGCCACCGACAACCGGCCCGCGATCCGCTCCCGCACCACGTCCACCGGCAACGGCACCGACGCCATACCGCCACGCCCCGCCAACGCGCGGATCGCCAGGGAACGCAGCGCGACCACCCGCGCCCCGTCCTCCAGACTCAGACCACCCGCCACCACGGCGGCCGCGATCTCACCCTGCGAGTGGCCCACCACCGCGTCCGGAACCACACCGAACGAACGCCAGACCTCCGCCAGCGACACCATCACCGCCCACAGCACCGGCTGCACCACGTCAACGCGCGCCAGCAGGGACTCCGAGCCGAGCGCCTCCGCCAACGACCAGTCGACATACGGCGCCAGAGCCCGCTCGCACTCCGCCATCCGCCCGGCGAACACCTCCGACCCGGCCAGCAGCTCCACCGCCATCCCGATCCACTGCGAACCCTGACCCGGGAACACCAGCGCCACCCGACCGGAAACCAGCCCGCCGCCGGACACCGCGGCGCCCTGCGCCAGCGCGGTCAGGTGCTCGGCAAGGTTGTCCTCGGTACCCACCAGCACCGCGCGGTGTCCCAGCGCGCTGCGGCCGGTGGCGAGGGAGAAGGCCACGTCCGCGGCGCGAACGCCCGATCCGTCTGCGATCCGGGCCGCCAGCGCTGCGGCCTGGGCGTGCAGCGCCTCGGGGGTGCGCGCCGAGAGGAGCAGGGGGACGGTCTCCGGTGTCCCGGGCTCGCCGACGAGCGTGTCAGCGGAAGCCGTCGGGTCGGCCGGGGCCTGTTCGAGGATGACGTGGGCGTTGGTGCCACTGACGCCGAAGGAGGACACGCCCGCCCGGCGCGGGCGTCCCGTGTCGTCCCACTCCCGGGCCTCCGTCAGCAACCGTCCGGCACCGGCCGACCAGTCCACCTCGGGTGTGGGGCCGTCCACGTGCAGGGTCTTGGGCATCACGCCGTGCCGCAGCGCGAGCACCGACTTGATGACGCCCGCGACACCGGCGGCTGCCGAGGCGTGGCCGATGTTGGACTTCAGCGAGCCGATCCACACCGGCCGGTCGGCCGGCCGCCCCTGTCCGTAGGTGGCCAGCAGGGCCTGCGCCTCGATCGGGTCGCCCAAGCGCGTCCCCGTACCGTGCGCCTCCACCACGTCCACGTCCGAGGCCATCAGCCCCGCGTCCGCCAGCGCCGCCCGGATCACCCGCTGCTGCGACGGACCGTTCGGCGCCGTCAGACCGTTGCTCGCACCGTCCTGGTTCACCGCCGAACCGCGCACCACCGCCAGCACCGGATGCCCGAGACGCCGCGCGTCCGACAACCGCTCCAGCAGCAGCATGCCGGTGCCTTCGCCGAAGGCGGTCCCGTCGGCGGCCGCCGCGAAGGACTTGCAGCGGCCGTCGGGGGCGAGTCCGCCCTGCCGGCTGAACTCGACGAACAGTTCGGGGCTGCACATCACGTTGACGCCGCCGGCCAGGGCCAGCGAGCACTCGCCGGAGCGCAGCGCCCGGACCGCGAGGTGCAGGGCCACCAGCGAGGACGAGCAGGCCGTGTCGATGGTGACCGCGGGGCCTTCCAGGCCGAAGAAGTAGGCCAGGCGTCCGGAGACGATGCTTCCCGAGTTTCCGGTGCCGAGGAATCCCTCGACGTCCTCGGGGATGTAGGGCAGCAGCCGGGCGGCGTAGTCCTGCTGCATCAGGCCGACGTACGTGCCGACCGCGGCGCCGCGCAGGGTGGACGGGTCGATGGCCGCGCGCTCGAAGAGCTCCCAGGTGGTCTCCAGCAGCAGCCGCTGCTGCGGGTCCATGGCGAGGGCCTCGCGCGGCGAGATGCCGAAGAACTCGGCATCGAAGTCGGCGGCGTCGTGCAGGAAGCCGCCGTGCCGGGTGATGGAGGTGCCGACGCGGTCGGGGTCGGGGTCGTAGAGCGCGTCGGGGTTCCAGCCCCGGTCGGTGGGGAATTCGGAGATGCCGTCGCGGCCCTCGGCCAGCATCCGCCACAGCTCCTCGGGAGAGCTGACGCCGCCGGGGAGGCGGCAGGCCGCGGAGACGATCGCGATCAGGTCGTCGTCCGCGTCCCGGTCCCGGCCGGCGGGCACAGCAGGTACGGCGGGCGTGGCGGCCGGGGCCGTGTCGGTGAGTCCGGCGCGCAGGAAGGCCGCGAGCGCGGCCGGGGTGGGGTGGTCGAACACCAGGCTGGCGGGGAGCCGCAGGCCGGTGGCGGCGTTCAGGCGGTTGCGCAGTTGCACCGAGGCGAGCGAGTCGAATCCCAGTTCACGGAACGCTCGTCCGGCGTCGAGGGTGTCCGGGGTGGCGTGGCCGAGGACGGCCGCCGCGTGGGTGCGGACGAGTTCGACGAGCAGCCGGGTCCGTCCGGTGCCGTCGAGGGCCGCGAGGCGCAGGCGCAGGGCGTTGTCGTCGGCCTCCGCCGCGGTGGCCGCGGCGGCCTTGCGCGGCGGTGTGCGCACCAGGCCGCGCAGCAGCGGCGGCAGGGTGCCGTCCGCCGCCGCGGAGCGCAGAGCAGCGGCGTCGAGGCGCATCGGGACCAGGGCGGCCCGGTCCACGGTGAGGGCGGTGTCGAAGAGTGCGAGTCCCCGCTCGGTGGAGAGCGGCGGCATCCCGGACCGGGCGAGGCGTCGTACCTCGTCCTCGCCCAGGTGTCCGGTGAGGGCGCTGGGCTGCTCCCACAGGGTCCAGGCCAGGGACTGGCCGGCCAGCCCCGCCGCCCGGCGCCGGACGGCCAGGGCGTCGAGGAAGGCGTTGGCGGCGGCGTAGTTGGCCTGTCCGGGACCGCCGAAGGTGCCCGCGGCCGAGGAGAAGAGCACGAAGTGCGTGAGGTCGAGGTCGCGGGTCAGTTCGTGCAGGTGGAGGGCGCCGTCGACCTTGGGGCGCAGCACGGCGTCCACCCGCTCGGGGGTGAGTGCGGTGACGACGCCGTCGTCGAGGGCGCCGGCGGTGTGGACCACGGCGGTCAGCGGGTGTGCGGGCGGCAGGTCCGCGAGGACGGCGGCCAGGGCGGCCCGGTCGGCGGCGTCGCAGGCGACGATGGCGGTCTCGGCGCCCAGCGCGGCGAGTTCGTCCCGCAGTTCCTGGGCTCCGGCGGCGGCCGGGCCGCTGCGGGAGAGCAGCAGCAGGTGCCGGACGCCGTGCCCGGTGACCAGGCGGCGGGCGACGTGGGAGCCGAGCAGGCCGGTGCCGCCGGTGACGAGGACCGTGCCGTCCGGGTCGAAGGCCCGGTGCGGCCCGGCCGCACCGTCCGAGGGGACCCGGGCCAGTCGGGGGACGCGGACCTCGTCGCCGCGGACCGCGGCCTGCGGTTCTCCCGAGGCGAGGGCGGCGGCGACGGCCGCGGCGGTGCCGTGTTCGTCGTGGGCGTCGAGGTCGAGCAGGGCGAAGCGCCCGGGGTGTTCGGAGCCGGCCGAGCGGACCAGGCCCCAGAGCGCGCTGTGCGCGGGGTTGCGGACGTCCTCGCCCTCGCGGGCGGCGACCGCGCCGCGGGTGGCGAACACCAGGCGCGAGTCGGCGAAGCGGTCGTCGGCGAGCCAGGTCCGGACGTCGGCGAGGGCCTGGTGGACGGCCGCGCGGACCGCCGCGGCCGGGTCGGCCGCGGGCTCGGGCTCGGCGCGGACGAGCAGGACCGTTTCGGGCACCGGGGCTCCGGCGTCGACGGCGGCCAGCAGCGTGGCCAGGTCCGCGGTGCGGTGGACGGGTGCGCCGCTGCCGCGCGGGGGTGCGGTGACCCACTCCGTCGCGTAGAGGTCCTGGTGGTGGCGGCCCCGGGGGGTGGGGTCGGCGCCGAGGGCGGCGGTGCCGGCGGGTCGCAGGACCAGCGCGTCCACGGTCGCCACGGGGGCGCCGGTCGCGTCGGCGACGGCGAGCGCCACCGCGTCGGGTCCGGCGGGGGTGAGCCGGACCCGGATCGCCCCGGCGCCGGTGGCGTGCAGGGTCACGCCGTTCCAGGAGAACGGCAGCCGTCCCTCGGGGTGGGCGTCCGCGCCGGGGGTGCCGGGGACGCCGGTGGCGTGCAGGGCCGCGTCCAGCAGCGCCGGGTGCAGGCCGAAGCGGGCGGCGTCGGGTGCGGTCCCGACCGGCCCGGCGGGCACGACGGCTTCGGCGAACAGTTCGTCGCCGCGCCGCCAGGCCGCGCGCAGGCCCTGGAAGGCGGGGCCGTAGGCGAATCCGCCCGCCGCGAAGCGGTCGTACAGCCCGTCGAGGGCGAGGGGTTCGGCGCCGGGCGGCGGCCAGGGCATCGGCCCGGCGGCGTCGTCCGCCCCGTCCTCGGCCAGGAGGCCTTCGGCGTGCTTGGTCCACTCCTCGTCGAGGTCGCCGTCGGCGGGTGCGTCCGGCCGGGAGTGCAGGCTGAGCGGGCGGTGGCCCCGGGTGTCGGGGGCGCCGACGGTGAGGCGCAGCACGGTGCCGCCGTGTTCGGGCAGCACCAGGGGGGCCTGAAGGGTGAGTTCCTCGACCCGGGGGCAGCCGACGCGGGCTCCGGCCTGGAGCGCGAGTTCCAGGAAGGCGGTGCCCGGGAGCAGGGCCCGGCCGCCGACGGCGTGGTCGGCGAGCCACGGGTGGGTGCGGGCCGACAGGCGGCCGGTGAGGAGCAGGCCGTCGCTGTCGGCGAGGACCACGACGGCGCCCAGCAGCGGGTGGTCCGCGGGAGTCAGTCCGGCGGAGCCGACGTCGGCGGCGGGTGCGGCGCCGTCCTCGAGCCAGTACGGGTCGCGCTGGAAGGCGTAGGTGGGCAGTTCGACCCGGCCGGGGCGGCGGCCGGCGAAGACGGCGTCCCAGTCCGGGGAGACTCCGCGCAGGTGGAGTTCGGCCAGCGACTCGGTGAACCGGCGCGGGCCGCCGTCATCGCGGCGCAGGGTGCCCACGGCGGTGGCGTCGGCGCCCGCGTCCTCGGCGGTCTCCAGGACGCCGACGGTGAGGACGGGGTGCGGGCTGCTCTCCAGGAGGACCTGGTAGCCGTCGGCGAGCAGGGCGCGGGTCGCCTGCTCGAACAGGACGGTCCCGCGGAGGTTGCGGTACCAGTAGTCGGCGTCCAGGACGGTGGTGTCCTCGAGCAGGCCGCCGGTGAGGGTGGAGTACAAGGGGACGGCGGCGGGGCGGGGGGTCAGTCCGTCGAGCCGGGCGAGCAGTTCGGTGCGGAGGTCCTCGACGTGGACGCTGTGCGAGGCGTAGTCGACGGGGATGCGCCGGCTGCGGACGCCCAGGGCCGCCGTCCGGTCGAGGAACGCGTCGAGCGCGTCGGTGTCGCCGGAGACCACGGTGGATTCGGGTCCGTTGACGGCGGCGACGGAGAGCCGGCCGTCCCAGGGGGCGAGGTGTCCGGCGACCTGTGCGGCGGGCAGGGCCACCGAGGCCATGCCACCGCGGCCGGACAGCGCGCGGATCGCCCGGCTGCGCAGGGCGACGACCTTCGCCCCGTCCTCCAGGCTCAGCGCTCCCGCCACCACGGCCGCCGCGATCTCGCCCTGGGAGTGGCCGATGACGGCGCCGGGGGTGATGCCGTGGGCGCGCCAGAGTTCGGCGAGGGAGACCATGACGGCCCACAGCGCCGGCTGCACCACGTCGACGCGCTCGGCCGGCGGGGTGCCGGGGGCGCCGCGCAGGACGGCTTCCAGCGACCAGTCGACGAAGGGGGCCAGGGCGCGTTCGCAGTCCGCGATGCGGGCGGCGAAGGCGGGGGCGGAGTCGAGGAGTTCGACGGCCATTCCGGCCCACTGGGATCCCTGTCCGGGGAACACCAGGGCGACTTCGCCGCCGGTTCCGGCGGTGCCGAGGACCAGGCCGGGGGCGTCGAGGCCGGCTGCCAGGGCGTCGAGGCCGGCCCGGAACTCGTCGGGTCGGGTGCCGATCAGGACCGCCCGGTGCTCGTGCGCGGCGCGGGTCGTCGCGAGGGCGTGGCCGACCTCGGCCGGGCCGGGTCCGGGGTGGGCGTCGAGGTGGTCGCGGAGTCGTGCGGCCTGGGCGCGCAGCGCTTGGGCGGTGCGTCCGGAGAGCACCCAGGGGAGGACGGCGGGGGCGGCCGGTTCGGCGGCCTGCTCCAGGACGGGCTCGTCCGCCTGTTCCAGGACGACGTGTCCGTTGGTGCCGCTGACGCCGAAGGAGGAGACCGCGGCCCGGCGCGGCCGTCCGGTCTCGGGCCAGGGGGTGTTCGCGGTGACCAGGCGTACCGCGCCCGCGGCCCAGTCGATCTGCGGGGACGGGTCCTGCGCGTGCAGGGTGGGCGGGACAGTGCCGTGCCGCATGGCGAGGACGGTCTTGATGACGCCGCCGACGCCGGCCGCCGCCTGGGTGTGCCCGATGTTCGACTTCAGCGAGCCGAGCAGCAGCGGTTGCCCGTCCGCGCGGTCCTGCCCGTAGGTGGCCAGCAGGGCCTGGGCCTCGATCGGGTCGCCCAGCGGGGTGCCGGTGCCGTGCGCCTCGACCACGTCCACGTCGGCGGGGGTGAGTCCGGCGTTGGCGAGGGCGTGCCGGATGACGCGCTGCTGGGCGGGGCCGTTGGGGGCTGTGAGCCGGCTGCTGGCGCCGTCCTGGTTGACGGCGGTGCCGCGGATCAGGGCGAGCACCGGGTGGCCGCCCCGGCGGGCGTCGGAGAGGCGCTCGAGCAGGAGCATGCCGACGCCCTCGCCCCAGCCGGTGCCGTCGGCGGCGGCGGAGAAGGACTTGCAGCGGCCGTCGCGGGCCAGGCCGCCCTGGCGGCTCATCTCGACGAACGGGACGGGTGTCGACATGACCATCGCGCCGCCGGCCAGGGCCAGGGTGCAGTCGCCGGCCCGCAGGGCCTGGGCGGCGAGGTGGATGGCGACCAGCGAGGAGGAGCAGGCGGTGTCGATGCTGACCGCCGGGCCCTCCAGGCCGAAGGTGTAGGCGACGCGGCCCGAGGCGACGCTGTCGGAGCTGCCGTTGCCGATGTAGCCGGCCACGTCGTCGGGGACGTGGCGCAGCCGTACCGCGTAGTCCTGGTACATCACTCCGGCGAAGACGCCGGTCCTGCTGCCCCGCAGGGTCGCGGGGTCGATGCCGGCCCGTTCGAACGCCTCCCAGGTGGTCTCCAGGAGGAGCCGCTGCTGCGGGTCCATGGCGAGCGCTTCACGTGGGGAGATCCCGAAGAAGCCGGGGTCGAAGTGCCCGACCTCGTCGAGGAAGCCGCCCAGGGAGGTGTGGCTGGTGCCTTCGCGCAGCTGTTCCGGGTCGTCGAGGTGGTCGAGGTCCCAGCCCCGGTCGGCGGGGAAGCCGGTGATGGCGTCGGTGCCGTCGGTGACCAGGCGCCACAGGTCCTCGGGGGACCGTACGCCGCCGGGGTAGCGGCAGCTCATCGCGACGACCGCGATCGGTTCGCGGCTCGCTTCCTCGGCCTCGGTCAGGCGTCGGCGGGTGTGGTGCAGGTCCGCCGTCACGCGCTTGAGGTAGTCCCTCAGCTTGTCGTCGTTCACCATCGGGGGCCGCCGTCCTGGTTCGGGTGTCGGGTCGGTGTCATGACAGGCCGAGTTCGTTGTCGATGAGGTCGAAGAGTTCGTCGTCGCTGGCGCCGTCCATCCGGTCCTCGATGGAGGCGGCGGCCGTGCCGTCGCCGTCGGCCGGGGTGGCGGCCGGGTCGAGGCGGCGCAGGAACTCCCGGAGCCGGTCGGCGAGCCGTTCGCGGTCGGCCGGGTCGTCGGGGACGCCGTCGAGGGCGTCCGCCAGGCGGTCCAGTTCGGCCAGGCCGGGGAGTGGGCCGGGTCCGGCGTCGGGGAGCAGTTCGGCGGCGAGGAGTGCGGCGATCGCGGCCGGGGTCGGGTGGTCGAAGAGCAGCGTGGCCGGCAGGGGGTAGCCGGTGGCGGCGCGCAGCCGGTTGCGCAGTTCCACGGCGGTCAGCGAGTCGAAGCCGACCTCCAGCAGGCCGCGTCCGGGCTCGACCGCGGCCGGGCCGCTGTGGCCGAGCACCAGGGCGGCGTGCGAGCGGACCAGGTCGAGCAGGACCCGGCCGCGCTGGGTCTCGTTGAGGGAGCCGAGGCGCTGCTTCAGGGCCTCGGGCCCGTCGGGGCCGGTGCCGGCCGCGGGGCCCGCGGTGCCGCGCCGGGCGGCGGGGCGCACCAGGCCGCGCAGCAGGGCGGGGACGCCGCCGGTGCCGGCCTGGGCGCGGACGGCCGCGGTGTCGAGCCGCAGCGGGAGGACGACCGGCTCGTCGAGGGTGCCGGCCGTGTCGAAGAGCGCCAGTCCCTGGGCCGGGTCGAAGGCGACGATCCCGCCCCGGGCGATCCGTCGCAGGTCGGCCTCGGTGAGTCCGCCGGTCATCCCGGTGCTGTTGGCCCACAGGCCCCAGGCGAGGGAGCGGCCGGGCAGCCCGTCGGCGCGGCGCCGGTGGGCCAGGGCGTCGAGGAAGGCGTTGGCGGCGGCGTAGTTGCCCTGGCCCATGCCGCCGAAGATGCCGGCGATGGACGAGAACAGGACGAACTCGGTCAGCTCCAGGCCGGCGGTGAGTTCGTGCAGGTTGATCGCCGCGTCCACCTTGGGGCGCAGGACCTGGTCCAGCTGTTCGGGCGTCATGGTGGCGACGACCCCGTCGGCCAGGACGCCTGCGGCGTGCACCACCCCGGTCAGCGGGTGCGCGGGGGGCAGGCCGGCCAGCAGGGCCGCGAGGGCTTCGCGGTCGGCGGCGTCGCAGGCGGCGATCTCGGCGTGCGCGCCGAGGGCGGCGAGTTCGGCGAGGAGTTCCGCCGCGCCGTCGGCGGCGGGGCCGCTGCGGCTGGTCAGCAGCAGGTGCCGGACGCCGTGTTCGGCAACCAGGTGGCGGGCGACGTGGGCGCCGATGGCGCCGGTGCCGCCGGTGATCAGGACGGTTCCTTCGCCGTCCCAGCCGGGGGTGCGCCCGGTGGCGGCCAGCGGTACCCGGGCCAGCCGGGCGACGTGGACGGCTCCGGCCCGGATCGCGAGCTGGGGTTCCCCGGACGCGAGGGCTTCGGCGAGCAGGGCGGGCGGGGTCTCCGGGTCGTCCAGGTCCAGCAGGACGAAGCGGTCGGGGTTCTCGGTCTGCGCCGAGCGGACCAGGCCCCAGAGCGCGGCCAGGGCCGGGTCCGGTGCGTCGTCGTCGGTCACCGGGACGGCGCCCGCGGTGACCAGGACCAGCTTGGAGCCGGTCAGGCGCTCCTCGGCCAGCCAGTCACGCAGCAGCGCGAGGACCGTGCGGAGGCCGTCGTGGACCGCGTCGCGGAGGGCGCCGGCCGGGGCGGGCGGGCAGGCCGCCAGGACCAGCCGGGGCGCCGGGGTGCCCGCGTCGAGCAGTGCGGACAGCGCGGCGAGGTCGGCGACCGGGCGGCCGGGGAGCGTGGGCGTCCCGGTGCCGAGCACGGTCCAGGACTCCGGGTCGAGGGCGGTGCCCGCGGCGCGCTCGGGCAAGGCCTGCCACTCGGGGCGGAACAGTTCCTCGTGGTGTCCGGCGCGGGTGGCCTTGAAGCGGTCGGGCGAGACGGGCCGCAGGACGAGGGAGCGGGCCGAGAGCACCGGCCGGCCGGTGGCGTCGGTCGCCCGTACGGCGACGGCGTCGCGGCCGGTCGGGGTCAGCCGCAGCCGGAGTTCGGCGGCCCCGGAGGCGTGCAGGCGCACCCCGTTCCAGGAGAACGGCAGCCAGCCCTGCGCGGGCCCCTCCAGGACGTCGAACACCAGTGAGTGCAGGGCGGCGTCCAGCAGGGCCGGGTGCAGGCCGAACGCGGCGGCGTCCGGCCGCTGCTCCTGCGGCAGGCTCGCGAGGGCGTACACCTCGTCGCCGAGCCGCCAGGCCGCGCGCAGGCCCTGGAACGCGGGGCCGTAGGCGAACCCGCCGCCCGCGAAGCGGTCGTACAGGCCCTCCGTGTCGAGGGGGACGGCTCCGGCCGGCGGCCAGGCCTCGGGATCCGCCGGGTCGGCCGGGTCCGCGGCTCCGGCGGCGCTGAGCAGGCCGCTCGCGTGCCGGGTCCAGGGGGCGTCGGGGCCGTCGTCGGCGGCCCGGGCGTGGACGCTCAGCGGGCGGGTGCCGGCGGCGTCCGGGCTGCCGACGGTGAGCTGGAGTGCGACGGCTCCGCCCGGCGGGAGCACCAGCGGTGCCTCCAGGGTCAGTTCCTCGACCTGGTCGCAGCCGACCTGGTCGCCCGCGCGGACCGCGAGTTCCAGGAACGCGGTGGCGGGGAACAGCACGCCCTCGTAGACGCCGTGGTCGGCCAGCCAGGGGTGGCTGCGGACCGAGAACCTGGCGGTGAAGAGGAAGCCGTCGGAGTCGGCGAGCTCCGTTCCGGCGCCGAGCAGCGGGTGGTCGACCGCCTGCAGTCCGGCGGCGGGCAGTCCGGCCGCGGCCGGGCCGGCCTGCAGCCAGTAGCTGCCGCGCTGGAAGGCGTAGGTCGGCAGGTCGACGGCGGAGCCGGCCGGGCCGCCGGACTGGACGGCGTGGACGACGTCCCAGTCCACGGGGACGCCCGTGACGTGCAGCCGGGCCAGGGCGGCCGTCGCCGCGGGCGCTTCGGGCCGGTCCTTGCGCAGCAGGGGCACCAGCACCGGGCTGCCGGTGGCGCCGGTCAGGCAGTCCTGGCCCATCGCGGTGAGCGCGCCGTCGGGTCCGAGTTCGAGGAACGCGGTGACGCCGTCGCGTTCCAGGTGGCGCACGCCGTCCTGGAAGCGGACGGTGCCGCGCACGTGCTGCACCCAGTAGTCCGGCGAGCCGAGCTGCTCGGCGGTGGCCGGCCCGCCCGTCAGGTCGGAGATCACCGGGATGGCGGCCTCCCCCGGGACGATCCGGGCGACGACCTCGCGGAACTCGGCGAGCATCGGCTCCATGAGGGGCGAGTGGAAGGCGTGGGAGACCCGCAGCCGCCGGGTCTTGCGGCCGCGCGCGGCGAGCTGGGCGGCGATCTCGTCCACCACCGCCGCGTCGCCGGAGACCACGGTCGAGGCCGGGCCGTTGACCGCGGCGAGGCCGACCTGGCCCTCGCGGCCGGCGAGCAGCGGCAGCACCTCCTCCTCCGCGGCGGCGAGGGCGACCATCGCGCCGCCCGCCGGGAGGGCCTGCATCAGCCGTCCCCGCGCGACCACCAGCGCCGCGGCGTCGGGCAGCGTGAACACCCCGGCGACGTGGGCGGCGGCCAGCTCTCCCACGGAGTGGCCGAGCAGCCGGTCGGGGCGCACGCCCCAGTGCTCGACGAGCCGGAACAGGGCGACGCCGAGGGCGAACAGGGCGGGCTGGGCGTACTCGGTGCGGTCCAGCAGGCCGTGGCCGGGGTCGCCGGGGGCCGCGTCGATCACCTCCCGCAGCGGGCGGTCGAGCAGCGGGTCGAGCTCCGCGCAGACCGCGTCGAAGGCGTCGGCGAAGACCGGGAACCGCGCGTACAGTCCGGCGCCCATGCCGGTGCGCTGGCTGCCCTGGCCGGGGAACAGGAAGGCGGTCTTCGCGGCCGGGCCGGTGATCCCGCGCACCAGGTCCGCCGACGGCTCGCCGGCGGCGAGGGCGGCGAGCCCCTGGAGCAGGGCCTGCCGGTCCGTGCCGGTGAGGGCCGCCCGGTGTTCGAAGGCGCTGCGGTGCAGCGCCAGGGAGCGGCCCAGGTCCGCGACGGCGAGGTCCGGGTCCTGCTCGACGTGCCGGAGCAGCCGGGCCGCCTGCTCGCGCAACGCGTCCGCGCTGCGGCCGGAGAGCAGCCAGGGCAGGGCGGGGGCGGCAGCCACCTCAGCGGTGGACGCCGGGGCCGGTTCGGTGGGCTGTTCGAGGATGGTGTGGGCGTTGGTGCCGCTGACCCCGAACGAGGACACCGCGGCCCGCCGGGGGCGGCCGGTCTCCGGCCACGGGGTGTCGTCGGTGAGCAGCCGGACCGCGCCGGCCGACCAGTCGACGTGCGGGGTCGGCTCGTCGACGTGCAGGGTGCGCGGCAGTGTCCCGTGCCGCATGGCCTGCACCATCTTGATGATGCCGGCGACTCCGGCGGCGGCCTGGCTGTGCCCGATGTTCGACTTCAGCGACCCGAGCCACAGCGGCTCCCGCTCGCCGCGTTCCCGGCCGTACGTGGCCAGCAGCGCCTGCGCCTCGATCGGGTCGCCGAGCTTGGTTCCGGTGCCGTGCGCCTCCACCGCGTCGACCTCGGCGGCGGTCAGTCCGGCGTCGGCGAGGGCCGCCCGGATGACCCGCTGCTGGGAGGGCCCGTTGGGGGCGGTCAGGCCGTTGCTGGCGCCGTCCTGGTTGACGGCGGAGCCGCGGACGATGGCGAGCACGGGGTGGCCGTTGCGCCGGGCGTCCGAGAGGCGTTCCAGGACGAGCAGTCCGGCGCCCTCGGCCCAGGAGGTGCCGTCGGCGGCGGCGGCGAACGGCTTGCAGCGGCCGTCCTCGGCGAGCACCCGCTGCCGGCTGAACTCCACGAACGCGCCCGGGGTCGACATCACGGTCACGCCGCCGGCCAGCGCCAGCGAGCATTCGCCGGCCCGCAGCGACTGGGCCGCGAGGTGGACCGCGACCAGCGAGGAGGAGCACGCCGTGTCGACGGTCACCGCGGGCCCTTCGAGGCCGAGGCTGTAGGAGATCCGCCCGGACGCCACGCTGCCCGCGCTGCCGATGCCGAGGTAGCCCTCGAACTCCTCGGAGGGCTCGGTGACGCGCGACCCGTAGTCGTGGTGGCTGCAGCCGACGAAGACGCCGCTCGCGCTGCCCTTGAGGGAGAGCGGGTCGATGCCGGCCCGCTCGAACGCCTCCCAGGAGAGTTCGAGCAGCAGCCGCTGCTGGGGATCGATGGTCAGCGCCTCGCGCGGGGAGATCCCGAAGAAGGCCGGGTCGAAGCGGTCCGCGTCGTGCAGGAAGCCGCCCTCCCGCGCGTAGGTGCTGCCGACCCGGTCCGGGTCCGGGTCGTAGAGGCCGTCCAGGTCCCAGCCCCGTCCGGTGGGGAAGCCGGTGATCGCGTCCCCTCCGGACGCGACGAGCTCCCACAGCTCCTCGGGGGTGCTGACCCCGCCGGGGTAGCGGCAGCTCATGCCGACCACGGCGATCGCCTCGTCCTCGGGCACCGCGGCGGCCGCGGGCGGCTGCCCGGCGGCGTCGGGCGCCTCGGTGGCGGGCGCTCCCGGCAGTTCGGCGCGCAGGTGTCCGGCCAGGGTGGTGGCCGTGGGGTAGTCGAAGGCCAGGGTCACCGACAGGCGCAGGCCGGTGGCCGCCGCGAGCCGGTTGCGCAGTTCGACGGCGGTCAGCGAGTCGAAGCCGATGTCCTTGAACGCCTGGTCGGGTCCGACCGCCTCGGGCCCGGGGTGGCCGAGCACGGCGGCGACCTCGCGGCGGACCAGGTCCAGCAGGGCCCGGTCGCGTTCCGCCGGGGGCAGGGCGGCCAGCCGCAGGGCCGGCGGCTCGGCGCCGTCGGCCGTGCCCCGGGACCCGGCCGCGGCGGCGAGCGCGTCCCGAACCTCGGGCAGGTCGCCGAGGGCGGCGCTGGGCCGGAGCGCGGTGTACGCCCGGGTGAAGCGGTCCCAGGCGAAGTCGGCGACGAGGACGGCCGTGTCGTCGTGGTCGAGGGCCTGGCGCAGCGCGGTGGTGGCGGTGGCGGGGTCCATGGCGGGCAGGCCGTCGCGGATCAGCCGTTCGGCGACCGCTCCGGAGGCGAGGCTCTCGCCGCCCCACAGGCCCCAGGCCACCGAGGTGCCGGGCAGTCCGAGGTCGCGGCGCTGCCGGGCCAGGGCGTCGAGGTAGGCGTTGGCGGCGGCGTAGCTGCCCTGGCCGGTGCCGCCGAGGGTGCCGGCCAGCGAGGAGAACAGCACGAAGGCGGTCAGGTCGAGTCCGCGGGTGAGCGCGTCGAGGTTGCGTGCGCCGTCGAGCTTGGGGCGCAGGACGCCGGCGGCGCGTTCGGGGGTGATCGAGTCGATGACCCCGTCGTCGAGGACGCCCGCGGTGTGCAGGACGGCGCGCAGCGGGCGCTCGGCCGGGATGCCGGCGAGGAGTTCCGCCAGTGCGTCGTGGTCGGCGACGTCGCAGGCCACGGCGGTGGCGTCGGCGCCGAGTCCGCGCAGTTCGGCGAGCAGGGCGTCGGCTCCCGGGGCCTGGGCGCCGCGCCGGCTGGTGAGCAGCAGGTGCGCGGTGCCGGTGCGGGCGAGCCAGCGGGCGATCTGGGCGCCGAGGCCGCCGGTGCCGCCGGTGATCAGGACCGTGCCCTCGGGTGTCCAGTCGCGTGCGGGGGCGGTGTCGCCGAGTCCGGCGTGGACGACCCTGCGGGCGTAGAGGCCGGTGGCGCGCACCGCCAGCTGGTCCTCGCCGTCGGGGTTGGTCAGGGCTTCGGCGAGCCGGGTCGCGGCCCGGTCGTCGAGCCGTCGCGGCAGGTCGATCAGGCCGGCCCAGCGCTGCGGGTATTCGACACCGGCGACCCCGCCGAGGCCCCAGGCGAGGGCCTGGAGGGTGCTGTCGATCCGGTCGGAGCGGCCGACCGAGACCGCGCCCCGGGTGGCGCTCCAGAGCGGGGCGTCGGTGCCGAGGTCGCCGAGGGCCTGGAGGAGCGCGACGGTCAGGGTGAGGCCGAGGGGGAGCGCCGATCCGTCGCCGTGCGGTTCCTCGTCCAGGGCGAGCAGCGACAGGATTCCGGCGGGCGGCCCGTCGGCGCGGTCGTGGGCGTCGCGGAGCAGTGCGGCGAACCGGGTCCGGTCGGTCGCGTCGGGGCCCGCCTCGACCAGGACGGGGGTGGCGCCGTGTCCGCGCAGGGCGTCCGCGGCGAACGCGACGGCCGGGTCGGCGGCGGCGCCGGCCGGGGCGACGAGGAGCCAGCTGCCGGTGAGCCGGGGCGGCTCGGGTGCGGGCAGGGGCTTCCAGGTGACCCGGTAGCGCCAGCTGTCGGCGGTCCGGTCGTCGGCCCGGCCGCGCGCCCACTCGGCGAGGGTGGGCACCAGGGAGGCGAGGGAGGCCCGCAGTTCCCCGTCCTCGACCCGCAGGGTGGTGGCGAGGGCGTCCAGGTCGCCGTGGTCGACGGCCGCCCAGAAGCCGGAGTCGGCCGGGCCGGTGCCGGTCGCGGCGACAGTGCCGGTCGCGGCGTCGGCGGGACGGCCGGGGATGGCGTCCAGCCAGTAGCGCTGCTGCTGGAAGGCGTAGGTGGGCAGGGGCCGCCTGCGCGCGCCGGTTTCGGCGAACACCGCGTCCCAGTCCACCGGCAGTCCGCGGACCTGGACCTCGGCGAGCGCGGCGAGGAAGCGGCCGGGGCCGCCCTCGGTGCGGCGCAGGGTGCCGACGACGGCGCCGTCGCCGACCCCGGCGGCCTCGACGGCCTCCTGGATCCAGACGGTCAGCGCGGGGTGGGTGCTGCACTCGACGAAGGTGTGGTGCCCGTCCGCGACGAGCGCGTCGAGCGCCCGGCCGAACTCCACCGGCCGGCGCAGGTTCTCGTACCAGTACGCGGCGTCCAGGCCGAGGGTGTCCACGGGGCCGCCGGTGACCGTCGAGTAGAACGGGACGGCGGAGGTCTGCGGCGCGGTGCCGTCGAGGAGGGCGAGCAGTTCCTCGCGGAGCTCCTCCACCTGGGGCGAGTGTCCGGCGAAGTCCACGCCGGGGACCGGCCAGGCCAGGACGCCCGCCTCGGCGTACTGCTCACGGAGGCGTTCCAGGGCCGCCGGGTCGCCGGAGACCGTCACCGACGTCGGCCCGTTGACCGCGGCGACGTCGAGTGCCCCGTCGTGGGCGGACAGTGCCTCGCGCACGGCTTCGACCGGCTGCGGCACGAACAGCATGCCGCCGCGTCCGGTCAGGGCCAGCAGGGCCCGGCTGCGCAGGGCGACGATCCGGGCCCCGTCCTCGAGGCTCAGACCACCCGCCACGCAGGCGGCGGCGATCTCGCCCTGGGAGTGGCCGACCACGGCGTCGGGGACGATCCCGTGCGCCCGCCACAGCTCGGCCAGCGACACCATCACCGCCCACAGCACCGGCTGCACCACGTCCACCCGGTCCAGCGGGGGCGCGTCCGGCTCGTCGCGCAGGACGGCGAGCAGCGACCAGTCCAGGTACGGGGCGAGGGCGCGTTCGCAGGCCGCGACGCGGTCGGCGAAGGCCGGGGCGTGGTCGAGCAGTTCCCGGGCCATGCCGGCCCACTGGGATCCCTGGCCGGGGAAGACGAAGACGGTCCTGGCCGACCGGGCGACGGTGCCCCGGACCAGGCCGGGTGCGCGCTCTCCCGCGGCCAGCGCGGCCAGGCCGCCCAGCAGGGTCTCCCGGTCGCCGCCGACGACGGCCGCGCGGTGCTCGAAGGCGGTCCTGGTGGTGGCCAGGGAGTAGCCGACGTCGGCGGACGGCAGCTCCGGCCGCTCCGTCAGGTACGCGTGCAGCCGCTCCGCCTGGTCCTTCACCGCCTCGGCGGTCCGCCCGGACAGGACCCACGGGACAGCGGACGACGAGGGCACGAGCTCGGCGGACGCGGGCTCGGCGGACGCGGGCTCGGCGGGCGCGGGCTCGGCGGACGCGGGCTCGGCGGGCGGCTGTTCGATGACGACGTGGGCGTTGGTGCCGCTCAGGCCGAACGAGGACACTCCGGCGCGGCGCGGCCGGCCGGTCTCCGGCCAGGGGGTGGCCTCGGTCAGCAGGGCGACGGCGCCCGCCGTCCAGTCGACGTTCGGGGTCGGCGCGTCGATGTGCAGGGTGCGCGGCAGTTCGCCGTGCCCCATGGCCAGCACCATCTTGATGATGCCGCCGACGCCGGCGGCGGCCTGGGTGTGCCCGATGTTCGACTTCAGCGACCCGAGCCACACCGGCCGGTCGGCCGGCCGGTCCTGGCCGTAGGTGGCGAGCAGCGCGTCGGCCTCGATCGGGTCGCCCAGCCGGGTGCCGGTGCCGTGCGCCTCGACGGCGTCCACGTCGGCGGCCGTCAGCCGGGCGTTCGCCAGCGCGTCGCGGATCACCCGCTGCTGGGCCAGGCCACTGGGTGCGGTCAGGCCGTTGCTCGCGCCGTCCTGGTTGATCGCGGAGCCGCGCAGCACCGCGAGTACCGGGTGGCCGTTGCGGCGGGCGTCGGAGAGGCGTTCCAGGAGCAGCAGGCCCACGCCCTCGGCCATGCCGAAGCCGTCCGCCGAGGCGGCGAAGGACTTGCAGCGCCCGTCCTCGGCGAGGCCGCGCTGCCGGCTGAAGCCGGTGAACGACAGCGGCGTGCCCATCACCGTGGCGCCGCCCGCGAGGGCCAGCGCGCACTCGCCCGAGCGCAGCGACTGCGCGGCGAGGTGGACCGCCACCAGTGACGAGGAGCAGGCCGTGTCCACGGTCACGGCGGGCCCCTGGAGGCCGAGTTGGTAGGCGACCCGCCCGGACAGGACGCTGGTGGAGATGCCCGCGATGAACAGACCCTCGAGTTCCTCGGGGACGTCGCGCAGGTTGCCGCCGTAGCCCTGGTAGGAGGCGCCGGCGAAGACGCCGGTCGGGGTGCCGCGCAGGGTGGACGGGTCGATGCCGGCGCGCTCGATCGCCTCCCAGGAGGCTTCGAGCAGCAGGCGCTGCTGCGGGTCCATGGCGAGGGCCTCGCGCGGGGAGATCCCGAAGAACCCGGGGTCGAAGCGGTCCGCGTCCCTGACGAATCCGCCCGCGGCGGCGTAGCTCCGTCCGGGCCGGTCGGGGTCCGCGTCGTACAGCGCGTCGAGGTCCCAGCCCCGGTCGGACGGCAGCCCGGAGACGGCGTCGCGTCCGTCCGCGACCAGGCGCCACAGGTCCTCGGGGGTGCGGACGCCGCCGGGGTAGCGGCAGCTCATGGCGACGATCACGATGGGGTCGTCGTCGGCGGCGGGTGCCGCCGTCGGGGGCTGCCGGACGGTGTCGGGCTCCCCGGCGGCGCCCAGCAGTCCGGTCTCCAGGCGTCCGGCGAGGGCGGTCGCCGACGAGTAGTCGAAGACGACGGTGACCGGGAGCCGCAGGCCGGTGGCGGCGTTCAGCCGGTTGCGCATGTCCACGGCGGTCAGGGAGTCGAAGCCCAGCTCGCGGAAGGCGCGGCCGGGGGCGATCGCGTCCGGCGAGTCGTGGCCGAGGACGGCGGCCGCGTGGGTCCGGACCAGGTCGACCAGCACGCGGGTCCGCTCGGCCGCCGGGAGCGGCGCCAGCCGGTCGCGCAGCGCCGAGGGGGCCGCCCCGGCGCCGGCCTCGCCGGTCTCGGGTTCGGCGGCCAGCGCGGCGCGCACCTCGGGGAGTTCCCCGATCAGCGGGCTGGGGCGGGCCGAGGTGAAGACCGTCGCGAAGCGGTCCCAGTCGATGTCGGCGACCACGACCACCGTCTCGTCGTGGTCCAGGACCTGCTGGAGCCCGGTGATCGCGACCGCGGGCGGCATGAAGAGCACACCGTGGCCGCGCAGGGTCTCCTCCGCCAGTTCGGCCGCCATCCCGCCGGCCCCGTCCTCGGGGCTCCAGATCCCCCACACCACGGAGGTCGCGGCGAGGCCGCGGCTCCGGCGGTCCTCGGCGAGGCCGTCGAGGTAGGCGTTGGCGGCGGCGTAGGCGCCGTGGACGGCGCTGCCCCACACCCCGGAGATGGAGGAGAACAGCACGAACGCGTCGAGGGTGTCCCGGTCGAAGAGCAGGTCCAGGTTCCGGGCCCCGCCGACCTTGGCGTGCAGGGTGTCGGCGAACTCGTCCGCGTCGGTGTCGGGCAGTGGCACCAGCAGCCCGGCCCCAGCGGCGTGGAAGACGGTGCTCAGCCGGTGGCCGTCCTGTTCGAGGCCGTCCTTCAGCGTGCGCAGGGCGTCCAGGTCGGCGACGTCGCACGAGGCCAGGGTGACCCGGGTACCGAGCGCGGCCAGTTCCTCGGCGAGCTCCGGCGCACCCGGCGCGTCCGCGCCGCGCCGGCTGACCAGCACCAGGTGCCCGGCTCCCCGCCGGGCCAGCCAGCGCGCGATCTGCGCGCCGATCCCGCCGGTGCCGCCGGTGATCAGCACGGTGCCCCCGGGCCGCCAGCTCCGCCGCGGCGCGGCGTCGCCCAGGGCGGACCGGACCAGCCGCCGGCCGTGGCAGCCGGTGGCCCGGACGGCCACCTGGTCCTCGTCCCCGGCCCGGCCTGCCAGTACCCGGCACAACCGCTGGGCGGTGTCCGGGTCCAGGACCTCCGGGAGGTCGACCAGACCGCCCCAGCGCTGCGGGAACTCCAGCGCGGCGACCCGGCCCAGGCCCCACAGCAGGTTCTGCGCGGCGCTGACCCCGCTCCCGGTGTCCGTGCCCCCGACCGACACCGCGCCCCGGGTCGCCCACCACAGGGGCGCACCGATCCCGGCGTCGCCGAGGGCCTGCACCAGGGCCAGGTTGAGCGCGGTGCCCAGCGGGACGGCGGGGTGCGCCGGGTGCGGGCGCTCGTCGAGGCCCAGCAGCGACAGCACTCCCGCCACCGGTCCCGGCAGCGTGTCGAGGGCCTCGCGTATCCGGTCGGCCAGCACGGCGCGGTCGGCCGCCGCCTCGGTGATCCGTACGTAGACCACCGAGGCCCCGGCCTGCTCCATGGCGTGGACGGTCGCCTCCGACCGGTGCGCCCCGTCCTCGGACTGGCCGTCCGAGGACAGCACCAGCCAGCTGCCGTCCAGTGCGACCGCCGGGCCCTCGGGCAGGGCCCGCCAGGTCACCCGGTAGCGCCAGGAGTCGACCACCGAACGTTCGGTGCGCTCGGTGCGCCAGGTGGCGAGCGCGGGCAGCACCACATTCAGCGGGTCCTCGGCCGCCACCCCGAGAGCGGTGGTGAACCGGTCCAGGTCACCACCGCCGAGGGCCTCCCAGAAGTCGTCGCCCGCCGCGGACGGACCGCCCGCCGCGGTGGCGGTGTCCTCCAGCCAGTACGGGCGGCGCTGGAAGGCGTAGGTGGGCAGTTCCACCCGGCCGGGGCGGTGTCCGGCGAACACCCGCTCCCAGTCGGGCAGCAGGCCGCCGACGTGGGCCTCTCCCAGGGACGTCAGGAAGCGGTCGAGGCCGCTCTCCCCGCGCCGCAGCGTGCCCACGACCACGGCGGGGCCCTGCGCGGAGCCGGCGGTGTCGGCCGCGTCGGCGGTCTGCTGGACACCGAAGGTGAGCACGGGGTGCGGGCTGGACTCGACGAAGAACCGGAAGCCCTCCTCCAGCAGCACCTCGGTGGCCTTGCCGAACTCGACGGTCTCCCGGAGGTTGCGGTACCAGTACTCGGTGTCCAGGGACTTCGTGTCCAGCCAGCTGCCCGTCACCGTCGAGAAGAACGGCACCTCGCCCGAGGCAGGAGCGATCCCCTCCAGATCGGCCAGCAGCTGCTCGCGGATCTCCTCCACATGTGCGGAGTGCGACGCGTAGTCCACCTCGATCAGACGCGCCCGCACCCCCTCCCCCACCAGCTCCTCCACCAGCGCGCCGACCGCGTCCGCGTCACCCGACACCACCGTCGACAACGGCCCGTTCACCGCCGCCACCGACAACCGGCCCGGAGCGATGCGCTCCCGGACCACGTCCACCGGCAACGGAAGCGAAGCCATCCCGCCCCGGCCCGCCAACGCGCGGATCGCCAGGGAACGCAGCGCGACCACCCGCGCCCCGTCCTCCAGACTCAGACCACCCGCCACCACCGCGGCGGCGATCTCGCCCTGCGAGTGGCCCACCACGGCGTCGGGAACCACGCCGAACGAACGCCAGACCTCCGCGAGCGACACCATCACCGCCCACAGCACCGGCTGCACCACATCCACCCGCGCCAGCAGAGCCTCCGAGCCGAGCGCCTCCACCAACGACCAGTCGACATACGGCGCCAGCGCCCGCTCACACTCCGCCATCCGCCCGGCGAACACCTCCGACTCGCCCAGCAGCTCCACCGCCATCCCGACCCACTGCGAACCCTGACCCGGGAACACCAGCACCGAACGGCCGGAGGACACACCGTCGCCCCGCACCAGGCCCGGCACCGAGCGGTCCTCCACCAGCGCCTTCACGCCGTCGAGCAGCTGATCCGGGTCGGTGCCCACCACGACGGCCCGCCGTTCGAAGGCGGTGCGCGTGAGGGCGAGGGCGCGGCCGGTTTCGGCGGCCCGCAGGGGTCCGGGGGTGGCGCCCAGGTGGGCCAGCAGCCGGGCCGCCTGGGCGCGCAGCGCCTCGTCGGTGCGGCCCGACAGCACCCAGGGCAGCGGGTGCGGGTCGCCGTCGGCCACGGTTTCGGCCGCCGGTTCGGCTTCCTCCGCCGGGGCCTGTTCGAGGATCAGGTGGGCGTTGGTGCCGCTGACGCCGAAGGCGGACACGCCGGCCCGGCGCGGGCGTTCCGTGTCGTCCCAGGCGCGGGCCTCGGAGAGGACTTCCACGGCGCCCGACGACCAGTCGACCATGGGGGTCGGCCGGTCCGCGTGCAGCGTCCTGGGCAGTTCGCCGTGCCCGATCGCCAGCACCATCTTGATGACGCCGCCCACGCCGGCCGCGGCCGAGGTGTGGCCGAGGTTGGACTTCAACGAGCCCAGCCGGAGCGGCCGTTCGGCGGGCCGCCCCTGGCCGTAGGTGGCCAGTAGGGCCTGCGCCTCGATCGGGTCGCCCAAGCGCGTCCCCGTACCGTGCGCCTCCACCACGTCCACCTCGGACGCCGTCAGCCCCGCGTCCGCCAGCGCCGCCCGGATCACCCGCTGCTGCGACGGGCCGCTGGGCGCCGTCAGGCCGTTGCTCGCGCCGTCCTGGTTCGCCGCCGAACCGCGCACCACGGCCAGCACCGGGTGCCCGTTGCGGCGGGCGTCCGACAGCCGCTCCAGCAGCAGAATGCCCGCTCCCTCGGACCAGCCGGTGCCGTCCGCGTCCGCCGAGAACGCCTTGCAGCGGCCGTCCGCCGACAGCGCGCGCTGGCGGCTGAACGCCACGAACGGGTCGGGGGTCGCCATCACCGACACACCGCCGGCCAGGGCGAGCGTGCAGTCGCCCGCCCGCAGGGCGCGGATCGCCAGGTGCAGGGCGACCAGCGAGGAGGAGCAGGCCGTGTCCACGGTCACCGCGGGGCCTTCCAGGCCCAGGGTGTAGGCGATCCGGCCGGAGACCACGCTGCTCGCGGTTCCGGTGTCCAGCAGGCCCTGGACCTCGGGGAGGTGGCGCGAGCCCGCGCCGTAGCCGTTGCCGATCGCCCCGAGGAAGACGCCGGTGCCGGTGCGCCGCAGCGCGCGGGGGTCGATCGCGGCCCGCTCGACCGCCTCCCAGGCGGTCTCCAGGGCCAGCCGCTGCTGCGGGTCCATCGACAGGGCCTCGCGCGGCGAGATGCCGAAGAACTCGGCGTCGAACTCGGCGGCGTCATGCAGGAAGCCGCCGTTGCGGGTGTAGGAGGTGCCGGGCCGCTCGGGGTCCGGGTCGTAGAGGCCCTCCAGGTCCCAGCCGCGGTTGACCGGCCAGGCGGAGATCGCGTCGGCGCCCCGGGCGACCAGGTCCCACAGCAGTTCGGGCGTGTCGGCGCCGCCGGGGTAGCGGCAGGCCATGGAGACGATGGCGATCGGTTCGTGGCGGGCCTGCTCGGCCTCGCGCAGCTGCCTCCGGGCGTCACCGAGGTCGGCGGTGGCGCGCCTGAGGTAGTCGAGCAGCTTCTTGTCGTCGGACATCAGTGCCAGCTCTCTCTCAGACGTTCCCGAAGTCGTTGTCGATCAGGGCGAACAGCTCGTCCGCTGTCGCCGTTTCGGTCACCGTGGCGGTGTCGTCCACCGCCCCGGGAGGTACTGCCCCGCCGCCCGGTGCCCTGCCGCCCGGTGCGCCGGCGCGCCGGCGCCAGCCGCGCAGCAGTTCGTCCAGCCGTTCGCCGACCCCGTCGCTGTCGGCCGTTCCGGGCGGGGCGGCCGTGAGGAGCGCGGCCAGCCGGTCGAGCTCGGCCAGCAGCGGCGAGGGCGCTTCGGGCGCGGCGGACAGCTCCGCGTCCAGGTAGGCGGCGAGTGCCTCAGGCGTCGGGTGGTCGAAGACGGCCGTCGGCGGGACGGCCAGCCCGGTGGCCTCGCACAGTGCGTTCCGGAACCGCACCGCGAGCATCGAGTCGAAGCCGACCTCGGCGAAGGTGCGTTCCGGGCGCACCGGGCCGGTTCCGGGATGGCCGAGGACCGCGGCCGAGTGCCGGACGACCAGGTCGAGCACCGCCTGCCGGCGGGCCCGCCGGTCCAGCGGGGCCAGCCGGGCGGCCAGCCGTTCGGCGGGGGTCTCGTCGTCGTCGCCCGCGGCCTCCGGTGCCTCCTCGGCCGGCACTGCCGTGGTGGCGGCGGCCGTCCGGCCCGGGGTGGCCAGCCAGTACCGGTCGCGCTGGAACGGGTACGTCGGCAGCAGGACGGGTGCCGGGCCGGGGGTCCCGGTCCAGGGCGACCAGTCCACCGGACCGCCGCCGGCCGCCCACGCCTCGGTCAGCGAGGCCAGCAGCCGGTCCCGGCCGCCGTCGCCGCGCCGCAGCGTGCCGACCGCCGACACCTCCCGCCCGGTCTCCGCGGCCACCGCCTCGATCCCGGCGAGCAGCACCGGGTGCGGGCTGACCTCGACGAGCAGGGTGTGGCCGGCGTCCAGCAGGGTGCGGGTCGCTCCGGCGAAGTCGACCGGTTCGCGCAGGTTGCGGTACCAGTAGGCGGCGTCGAGCGATTCTCCGGCGACGGGTTCGCCGGTCACCGTCGAGTAGAGCGGGACGGCCGAGGCGCGGGGGCGGATCCCGGCGAGGGCTTCGCGCAGTTCGTCCTCGATCTCGGCGACCTGGGCGGAGTGGGCCGCGTAGTCCACCGGGATCGCCTTGGCCCGGACGCCTTCCCGCTCGCAGGCCGCGAGCAGGGCGGCCAGTTCCTGGGGCTCCCCGGCGACGACGACGGCTTCGGGGCCGTTCACGGCGGCCACGCACGCGCGTCCGCCGGCGGGCAGCAGGCCGGTGGTCCGCTCGGCGGAGGCGGCGACCGACACCATGCCGCCGCGTCCCGCCAACCTCAGCAGCGCCCGGCTGCGCAGCGCCACCACGAGGGCCGCGTCGTCGAGCGACAGCGCTCCGGCGACGCAGGCGGCGGCGATCTCGCCCTGGCTGTGGCCGACGACGGCGTCCGGGGTGACCCCGGTGTCGCGCCAGTGCGCGGCCAGCGCGACCATCACGGCGAAGAGCACCGGCTGGACGACGTCCACGCGCTCGAGCGTCGGCGCGCCGGGCGCGCCGCGCAGCACCTCGGTCAGGGACCAGTCGGTGTGCGGGGCGAGCGCCCGTTCGCAGTCGGCGATGGCGGCGGCGAACGGCGCGGAGGTGTCGAGCGCCGCCGCGGCCATGCCGGCCCACTGCGAGCCCTGGCCGGGGAAGACGAAGACCGTGCGGCCGCCGCGCGCCCGGTCCTGCACGGCGTCGGGGGCGGGTTCGCCCGCCGCGAGGGCGTCCAGCCAGCCGAGCAGCGCGGCGCGGTCGCGGCCGGTGGCGGCCGCCCGGAAGGGCAGGGCGGGGCGGGTGGTGGCGAGCGCCCGGGCGGCCGCGGCGGCGCCCGCGTCGGGGTCGGCCCGCAGGTGCTCGCCCAGTCGGCGCGCCTGGCGGCGCAGGGCCGCGGGGGTCATGGCGGAGAGCAGCCAGGGAACGGTGGTCCCGGGCTCCTCGGCCGGCGGGCGGTGGTCGGCGGCGGGTGCTTCCTCCAGGATGGCGTGGGCGTTGGTGCCGCTCATGCCGAACGCGGAGACGCCGGCCCGGCGCGGCCGGCCCCCGTCCGGGGCGTCCCAGGGGCGGGCGTCCGCGAGCAGCCGGACCGCGCCGGCCGACCAGTCCACCCGGCTGGACGCCTCATGGGCGTGCAGGGTGCCGGGGAGCACGCCGTTGCGCAGGGCGAGCACCGTCTTGATGACGCCGGCGACTCCGGCGGCGGCCTGGGTGTGCCCGATGTTGGACTTCAGCGAACCCAGCCACAGCGGGCGGTCGGCGGGCCGGTCCTGGCCGTAGGTGGCCAGCAGGGCCTGCGCCTCGATGGGGTCGCCGAGCACGGTGCCGGTGCCGTGCGCCTCGACCAGGTCGACCTCGGCGCCGGACAGTCCGGCCGTGGCCAGCGCGGCCCGGATCACCCGCTGCTGCGCGGGGCCGCTCGGGGCGGTGAGGCCGTTGCTGGCACCGTCCTGGTTCACCGCGGTGCTCCGTACCAGCGCGAGAACCGGGTGCCCGAGGCGGCGCGCGTCGGAGAGGCGTTCCACGAGCAGGACGCCCACCCCTTCGCCCCACCCCGTGCCGTTCGCCCCTTCGGCGAAGGAGCGGCAGCGGCCGTCGGGCGACAGGCCCTGCTGGCGGCTGAACTCGACGAAGACGTCCGGGCTCGCCATCACCGCGGCGCCGCCGACCAGGGCGAACGAGCAGTCGCCGGCGCGCAGTGCCTGGCCGGCCAGGTGCAGTGCCACCAACGAGGACGAGCAGGCCGTCTCCACGGTCACGGCGGGGCCGCCGAGGCCAAGGGTATAGGCGATCCGGCCGGAGGCGACGCTGGTGACCGTGCCGCTGAGCAGGTGCCCCTCGACCTGGTCGGACGGGTCCTGCGGGCCGGTGCCGTAGCCCTGGGAGGCGACGCCGACGTAGACGCCGCCCTCGCTGCCGCGTACCGACGCGGGGTCGAGTCCGGCCCGCTCCAGGACCTCCCAGCTGGTTTCGAGCAGCAGCCGCTGCTGCGGGTCCATGGCCAGGGCCTCGCGCGGCGAGATGCCGAAGAACTCCGCGTCGAACTCGGCCGCCCCGTCCAGGAATCCGCCGCCGGTGGTGTAGAAGGTGCCCGGGTGCAGGGGGTCCGGGTCGTAGAGGTCCTCCAGCGGCCAGCCGCGGTCGGCGGGCAGCTCGGCGACCGCGTCCACTCCGTCGGCCACCAGCCGCCACAGCTCCTCGGGCGAGCGGACGCCGCCCGGGAACCGGCAGGCCATCGAGACGATCGCCAGCGGTTCGTCGGCCGCCGCGGGATCCGCCGCGGTCGCGCTGGTCGTGCCGGTCGTGTCGTCGGCGCCCGGTTCCGTGCCGCTCAGCCCGGCGAACAGGTGCTCGGCGAGGGCGGCCGCCGTCGGGTGGTCGAAGACGGAGGTGAGCGCGAGCGGCAGGGCGGTGGCCGCGACCAGCCGGTTGCGGAGTTCGACGGCGGTGAGCGAGTCGAAGCCTGCCTCGCGGAACGGGCGGTCGGCGGCGAGGCCGACGGCCGACTCGTGGCCCAGCACGGCGGCCGCTTCGCTCCGGACCAGCTCGGTCAGCAGTTTGCGGCCCTCGGGCCCGGACAGCCGGTGCAGCCGGTGCGACCACGAGGGGTCGCCGCCCGTACCGGGTGCGGACCCGACAGAAGTGTCCGCGGGGCCGCCGTCCGCCGTCCGGTACTCCGCGGCGGCGGGCAGGCCGCGCAGCAGCGCGCTCTCCCGGACCGAACCGAAGGTGGGCGCGAAGCGGCTCCAGTCCAGCTCGGCGACGACCGCTTCGCCCTCGTCCAGGGCCAGCGCCAGGCCGAGCGCGGACAGCGCCGCCGCAGGGTCCATCGGCACCAGCCCGTGGCGGCGCAGGCCGTCGCCGACGGCGCCCTCGGCCATGCCCGCGCCGGCCCAGGGGCCCCAGGCCACCGAGGTCGCCGGCAGGCCCCGGCCGCGCCGCGCCGCGGCGAGGCCGTCCAGGTAGGCGTTGGCCGCCGCGTACGCGCCCTGGCCGCCGCTGCCCCAGGTGCCCGAGATCGAGGAGAACAGCACGAAGGCGTCCAGTTGGCGGCCTTCGAACAGGGCGTCGAGGTGGGCCGCGCCGCGCGTCTTGGCCGCCGTCCGCAGGGCCAGTTCCTCCGGCGTGCAGTCCATCAGCGCGGTGTCCGAGGTGAGTCCTGCGGTGTGCACCACGGCCCGTACGGTGTCGCCCTCGGCGTGCAGCCGCTCCAGGACCTGTTCCAGCGCGGTGCGGTCGGCGGCGTCGCAGGCCAGCACGGTGCTCCGGGCGCCGAGCGCCGCCAGGGCGTCGACCAGCGCGTCGGCTCCCGGGGCCTCGGGGCCCCGCCGGCCGAGCAGGACCAGGTGGTCCGCGCCGCGCTCCGCGAGCCAGCGCGCCACCTGGGCGCCGAGGCCGCCGGTGCCGCCGGTGACCAGGACCGTGCCGCGCGGCGTCCACGGTGCGGGTGCGGGTGTCGCGGGCTCCGGCGCGGGGACGAGCCGGCGGCCCAGCGGTGCCGGCACGCGCACGGCCACCTGGTCCTCGCCGTCCAGTCCGGCCAGCACCGCGCACAGCCCGTCCAGCGCGGGCTCGTCCAGCAGCTCCGGCAGGTCGACCAGGCCGCCCCAGCGCAGCGGGTGCTCGAGGGCCGCCACCCGGCCCAGGCCCCACACCTGGGCCTGCTCGGGGCGGACCTCCTCCGTGCCGTGGGCCGCCACCGCGCCGCGGGTGGCGCACCACAGGGGTGCGTCGATGCCGCTCTCGCCCAGGGCCTGGATCAGCAGCAGGGTCCCGGTCAGGCAGGCGTCGAGCGTCCGCAGGCCGGGGTGCGGCCCCTCGGCCAGGGCGAGCAGCGACAGGACGCCCTCCAGGGAGCCGAACTCCGGGAGCAGCGAGGCCAGTTCGGCGCGTTCGACGGCGGCCCCGACTCGGATCACGACCACATCGGCGCCGTGTCCGGCGAGGGCCTGTTCGCAGGCGAGCGCGGTGTCCTCGGCACCGGGTCCGTCCGGGACGACGAGCAGCCAGCGGCCGGAGAGGCGGGGCTCCGCGGGCGCGGTGAGCGGCTCCCACCCGATGCGGTAGCGGTGCGGGCCGGCGGTGGCCGCGGTCCCCCGGCGGCCGCGCCACGCGGCGGGGGCCGGGTCCGGCGCGGCCACCGGCCAGAAGCGCCGGTGCTGGAAGGCGTAGGTGGGCAGGTCGACCCGCCGCACGTCGGTGCCGCTCCAGCCCGCCGACCAGTCCACCGCCACGCCGCGCAGGTGCAGCGAGGCGAGTGCGGTGCGGACCGCGTCCGACTCGCCGCGGTCACCGCGCAGCAGCGGCACCGCCCCGGGGTCGCCGGGGGCGGGAGCGGAGCCGCCGGGGGCGGAGTCGGAGCCGGTTTCGGGGAGGCAGGCGTGGAGCATGCCGGACAGCACGCCGCCCGGTCCGAGTTCGAGGTACGTGGTCGCGCCCGCGGCCCGCAGTTGGCGGGCCCCTTCCAGGAAGCGCACGGTGCCCCGGGCGTGCCGCACCCAGTGGTCGGGGGAGCGGAGTTCCGCGGCCGTGGCGGTGCGCCCGGTCAGGTTGGAGACGATCTCGATGCCGGGCGCGTGGTAGGTCAGCGACTCGGCCACGTCCCGGAACGCGTCGAGCATGCCGTCCATCCGGGCGGAGTGGAAGGCGTGGCTCACGCTCAGGCGCCGGGTGCGCCGGCCGCGGTCGCGGAACGTCCCGGCCAGGCGGCGTACCGCGTCCTCGTCACCGGACAGGACCACGGAGGCGGGCCCGTTGACGGCGGCGATGTCCACCGCGTCCCGGTCCTCGGCCGACAGGGCCTGGCGCACTTCCTCCTCGCCGGCCTCGACCGCCACCATCGCCCCGCCCTCGGGCAGTTCGTCCATCAGCCGGCCCCGGGCCGTCACCAGCGCGCAGGCGTCGGGCAGGTCCAGCACGCCCGCCGCGTGGGCGGCGGCGAGTTCGCCGATGGAGTGCCCCATCAGCAGGTCGGGCCGCACGCCCCAGTGCCGTACCAGCCGGAACAGCGCCGTCTCCAGGGCGAACAGCGCGGGCTGGGTGTACCGGGTGCGGTCGAGCAGCTCCGCGTCGGGGGTTCCGGGTTCGGCGAACAGGAGGTCGCGCAGGTACAGGTCGAGGTGCGGGTCCAGGCCGGTCAGCACCTCGTCGAGGGCGTCGGCGAACACCGGGTCCTCGCCGTAGAGCTCCGCGCCGGCTCCGGCCCGCTGGCTGCCCTGTCCCGGGAACAGGAAGGCGGTCCGGCCGGGGCGCACGCCGCCGCCGGTGAGCAGTCGGCCCGCCGTCGTGCCGCGCGCGAGCGCGGTGAGCGAGCGCCGGACGGACGCCCGGTCCCGTCCCAGGACGGCGGCCCGGTGTTCGAGCGGGGCCCGCCCGGTGGCCAGCGAGTAGGCGACGTCCACCAGTTCGACGTCCGGGTCGGCGTCGAGCCGGCCCATCAGCCGGCCGGCCTGGGCCCGCAGGGCCTCCGGTGTCCTGGCCGAGAGCAGCAGCGGCACGGGCGGGCCGGTACGGCGGGCGGTGGGGGTGGCGGTGTCCGCGGCGAGGGCCATCGTGGCGGCGGCGGGGGTGGCGGCCGGGGTGTCCGTGGTGGGGGCGGCCGGGGTGTCGGTCCGGTCCAGGGCGGGCACGGCCGCGATGGCGGGCGCCTGCTCGATGATCAGGTGCGCGTTGGTGCCGCTGATGCCGAACGAGGACACGCCCGCCCGGCGCGGGTTCCCGGTCTCCGGCCACGGGGTGTGCGCGGTGAGCAGGCGGATGCCGCCGTCGGACCAGTCGACGTGCGGGTTCGGCGTCCCGGCGTGCAGGGTTCCGGGCAGTTCTCCGTGGCGGATGGCCAGCACCATCTTCATCACCCCGGCCACCCCGGCGGCTGCCTGGGTGTGCCCGATGTTCGACTTCACCGAGCCGAGCCACAGCGGGCGGTCCGCCGGGCGCTCCGGTCCGTGGACGGCCTGGAGCGCCTGCGCCTCGATCGGGTCGCCGAGCCTGGTGCCGGTGCCGTGGGCCTCGATCGCGTCGATCTGCTCGGCGCGCAGCGCGGCGTCGGCCAGGGCGGCGCGGATGACCTGCTGCTGGGACGGGCCGTTGGGGGCGGTGAGCCCGTTGCTGGCGCCGTCCTGGTTCACGGCGGTACCGCTGATCAGCGCGAGGACGGGGTGGCCGTGGCGCAGGGCGTCGCTGTGGCGCTCGAGCAGCAGCACGCCGGCGCCCTCGCCCCAGCCCGTGCCGTCCGCGTCCGCCGAGAACGCCTTGCACCGTCCGTCGGCGGCGAGCCCGCGCTGACGGCTGAACTCCACGAAGAGCCGCGGGGTGCTCATCACCGACACCCCGCCCGCGAGGGCCTGCTCGCAGTCGCCGCGCCGCAGTGCCTGCACGGCCAGGTGCAGCGCCACCAGTGACGAGGAGCACGCGGTGTCGACGGTGAGTGCGGGCCCCTGGAGGCCGAGGACGTAGGACAGCCGCCCGGACAGCACGCTGGCCGTGTTCCCGGTCAGCAGGTGGCCCTCGGACACTCCCTCGGCGCCCTCCAGCAGCGCGGAGTAGTCCTGTCCGTTGGTGCCGATGTAGACGCCGACCTGCCGGTCCTTCAGCGCGGTCGGATCCTGCCCGGCGCCCTCGACCGCCTCCCAGGCAGTCTCCAGGAGCAGCCGCTGCTGCGGGTCCATGGCCAGGGCCTCGCGCGGCGAGATGCCGAAGAACTCGGCGTCGAACTCGGCCGCGTCGTGCAGGAAGCCGCCCTGCCTGGTGTACGTGGTGCCGGGGTGGTCGGGGTCCGGGTCGTACAGCCCCTCGGTGTCCCAGCCCCGGTTCGACGGCCAGTCGCCGACGGCGTCGGTGCCCTGGGCGAGCAGGTGCCAGAAGTCCTCGGGCCGGGCGACCCCGCCGGGGAAGCGGCAGCCCATGCCGACGATCGCGATCGGCTCGTTGCCGACGGGGTCGGCGGTGTCGCTCGCCTCGTCCGGCAGACCCGGGTCGAGGGCCTGGTCCAGGTCCAGTTCCGCGAGCAGCCGGTCGGCCAGTGCCGACGGGGTGGGGTGGTCGAAGAGGACGGTGGCCGGCAGGGCCAGCCCGGTGACGGCGGCGAGCCGGTTGCGCAGCTCCACCGCCATCAGGGAGTCGAAGCCGAGCGCGGAGAACGCCTTTCCGGGCTGAACCGTGTCGACGCCGGGGTGGCGCAGGACCGTCGCCGCTTGGGTGCGGACCAGTTCGGTGAGGGCTCCGACCCGGTCCTCGTGGCGCGGCAGTGCGGCGATCCGCTGCCGCAGGGTGTCGGCGGCACCGTCGCCCTCCCGGGCCGCCGACGGTGCGGCGGTGTCCTGGGTGGGCCGCGCGGCAGCCGGGTCCGGTATCCCGTCGAGCAGGGCGGTGGACCGCAGGCCGATGGCCGCGGTGAAGCGCTTCCAGTCGACGTCGGCGACCACGACCAGCGCGTCGTCCGCCTCCAGGGCCCGGCCGATCGCGGTGACGGCCGTTTCGGGCTCCATCACCGGCATGCCGAAGTCACGCAGCCGGCCGGCGACCTCGTCCGCCAGCATGCCCGGTCCGGCCCAGGCGCCCCAGGCCACGGACGTGCCGGGCAGCCCGGCGGCCCGGCGGGCGGCGACGAGCGCGTCGACGGCCGCGTTGGCGGCCGCGTAGTTCCCCTGCCCGGCGTTGCCCACGACGCCCATCACCGACGAGAACACCACGAAGGCCGACAGGTCGAGGCCCGCGGTGGCCTCGTGCAGGTTCCGGGCGGCGGTCAGCTTGGCGCGCAGCACCACGGCGAGCCGCGCGGGGTCCAGCGCGTCGAGCACACCGTCGTCGAGGACGCCCGCCGCGTGGATGACGGCGGACAGCGGGTACCGCGCCGGGATGTCGGCGACCAGCGCCGCCAGGGCGGCCGGGTCGGCGACGTCGCACGCCGCGAAGGCCACCTCGGTGCCCAGCGCCGTCAGTTCCGCCCGCAGCGCGTCCGTGCCGGGGGCGTCGGCGCCGCGCCGGCTGACCAGCAGCAGCCGCTCCGCGCCCTGGCCCGCGAGCCAGCGCGCCGTGTGCGAGCCGACGCCGCCGGTGCCGCCCGTGACGAGGACCGTGCCCCGCCACCGGGCGTCCGGGCCGCCCGCACGGGCCTTCGGCGGCACGGACGGCGCGGGCCGGAGGCGGCGTCCGTGGACCCCGGTGGAGCGCACCGCCACCTGTTCCTCGTCGGCCGCGGCCCCCGCGAGCACCGCGCACAGGCGGCGGGCGGCCCGTGCGTCCAGCACCTCGGGCAGGTCGACCAGACCGCCCCGGCGGTGCGGGTGCTCCAGGGCCAGCGTCCGGCCCAGGGCGGCGGAGGCGGCCTGACCGACGTGTCCGGGCCGCTCCGCGCCGCCCAGGACAGCCAGTCCCTTGGTCAGCATCCAGAGCCTGGCCCGGATGCCCGCGTCCTCGAGTGCCTGGGCCAGCGCGAGGGTCAGCGCCGGACCACCGGGCAGGTCGGGGTGTTCGGGGTGGGGGCGTTCCTCCCAGGACAGCAGGGACAGCACGCCGGCGATCGGCTGCTCCCCGGCGGTCTCCGTGAGCAGGGCGGCCAGCTGTTCGCGGGTCGCGCCCGGATCGGCGACGACGCACGGGAGGAGGTCGGCCCCGGCCTCGCGGAGGGCGTCCAGGACGGCCGCCGCGTCGCCGCCTTCGGGACGCAGGGCGAGCCAGCGACCGGGGAGGCCGTCCGCCGGCGTGACCGGCAGGGGTGCCCAGGCGACGTGGTAGCGCCAGGATTCCGCCTTCCGCTCACGGCTCCTGGCGGAGCGCCAGGTCGCCAGCGCGGGCAGGACTTCGTCCAGGGCGGCGCGGCCGACCCCGAGGATTTCGGCGAGCCGGGCGGGGTCCTGCAGTTCCAGGTCGTCCCAGTGGTCCTCGGCGGGGGCGGCCGGGACGGCGGCGGGGGCCGTCAGCCAGTAGCGGGTGCGTTGGAAGGCGTACGTCGGCAGTTCGACGCGGCGCGCTCCCGGGAACGCACCCGACCAGTCCACCCCCAGCCCGCGCTCCCAGCCGCGTCCGACCGCGCGCAGCACCTGCGCCGGGCCGCCCTCCCCGCGACGCAAGGTCCCCAGCACCACGGCGTCCGCACCCGCGGCCTCCACCGACTCCCCCACCGCCACGCCCAGCACCGCGTGCGGACTGGACTCGACGAAGAAGCGGTGCCCGGCCGCCAGGAGCGCGCGGGTCGCCTGCTCGAACTCGACGGTCTCCCGCAGGTTGCGGTACCAGTACTCGGCGTCCAGGGCCTTCGTGTCCAACAGGCCGCCCGTGACGCTCGAGTAGAACGGCACCGCAGCGGACAGCGGCACGATGCCGTCCAGGTCGGCGAGCAGCTGCTCGCGGACCTCCTCCACATGCGCGGAGTGCGACGCGTAGTCCACCTCGATCGACCGCGCCCGCACCCCCTCCCCCACCAGCTCCTCCACCAGCGCGCCGACCGCGTCCGCGTCACCCGAGACCACCGTCGACAACGGCCCGTTCACCGCCGCCACCGAAAGCCGGCCCGGAGCGATGCGCTCCCGCACCACGTCCACCGGCAGCGGCAACGAAGCCATGCCGCCCCGGCCCGCCAGAGCGCGGATCGCCAGGGAACGCAGCGCGACCACCCGCGCCCCGTCCTCCAGACTCAGACCGCCCGCCACACACGCCGCGGCGACCTCGCCCTGCGAGTGGCCGACCACCGCGTCCGGAACGACGCCGAACGAGCGCCACACCTCGGCCAGCGACACCATCACGGCCCACAGCACCGGCTGCACCACATCGACCCGCGCCAGCAGGGCCTCCGAGCCGAGCGCCTCCGCCAACGACCAGTCGACGTACGGCGCCAGCGCCCGCTCGCACTCCGCCATCCGTTCCGCGAACACGGCCGATTCGGCCAGCAGTTCCGCGGCCATCCCGACCCACTGCGAGCCCTGGCCCGGGAACACCAGCGCCACCCGACCGGAAACCAGCCCGCCGCCGGACACCGCGGCACCCTGCGCCAGCGCCTTCACGCCGTCGAGCAGTTCGCTCCGGTCCCCGCCCACCACCACCGCACGGTGCTCGAAGGACGCGCGCCCCACCGCCAGCGAACAGCCCACGTCCGCCACGCCGAGCCCGGGCTCCGCCGCCACCCGCGCCGCCAGCGCCTCCGCCTGCGCGCGCAGTGCCTCGGCGCTGCGCGCCGACACCGGCCACACCACCGGCCCGGGACGCGGGGCGTCCTCCACCGCCTCGGCCGGCACGGACTCCAGGATCACGTGGGCGTTGGTCCCGCTGATGCCGAAGGAGGACACGCCCGCCCGGCGCGGGCGTCCCGTGTCGTCCCAGGCACGGGCCTCCGTCAGCAGCCGGCCGGCGCCCGCCGACCAGTCCACCTCGGGCGTCGGACCGTCCACGTGCAGCGTCCTGGGCATCACACCATGCCGGAGCGCCAACACCGACTTGATGACGCCCGCGACACCGGCCGCGGCTTGGGCGTGGCCGATGTTGGACTTCAGCGACCCGATCCACACCGGCCGGTCCGCCGGCCGCCCCTGCCCGTAGGTGGCCAGCAGCGCCTGCGCCTCGATCGGGTCACCCAACCGCGTCCCCGTACCGTGCGCCTCCACCACGTCCACGTCCGAGGCCGTCAGCCCCGCGTCCGCCAGCGCCGCCCGGATCACCCGCTGCTGCGACGGACCGTTCGGCGCCGTCAGACCATTGCTCGCACCGTCCTGGTTCACCGCCGAACCACGCACCACCGCCAGCACCGGATGCCCGAGACGCCGCGCGTCCGACAACCGCTCCAGCAGCAACATGCCCACGCCCTCGGCCAGGCCGAAGCCGTCGGCGGCCGCCGCGAACGCCTTGCAGCGGCCGTCGGGGGCCAGGCCGCCCTGCCGGCTGAACTCGACGAGCATGCCGACCGTGGACATCACGGTCGCGCCGCCGGCCAGCGCCAGCGAGCACTCGCCGGAGCGCAGCGCCCGGACCGCGAGGTGCAGGGCCACCAGCGAGGACGAGCAGGCCGTGTCCACGGTGACGGCCGCCCCCTCCAGGCCGAGGGTGTAGGCCAGGCGGCCCGACGCGACGCTTCCGGTGTTGCCGGTCAGCAGGTGGCCGCCCTCGTCGGCGCCCTGTTCGAGGGAGGGGCCGTAGTCCATGGTCATCGCCCCGACGTAGACGCCCGTCGGGGTCCGCCGCAGGGTGGACGGGTCGATCCCGGCCCGCTCCAGCGCCTCCCAGGTGGTCTCCAGCAGCAGCCGCTGCTGCGGGTCCATGGCGAGGGCCTCGCGCGGCGAGATGCCGAAGAACTCGGCGTCGAAGTCGGCCGCGCCGGCGAGCGAACCCGCCTCCCGCTGGTAGTACCGGCCCGGTGTGCCCGGTGCGGGGTCGTACCGTCCGGCGGTGTCCCAGCCGCGGTCGTCGGGCAGCGCGGAGACGGCGTCGGCGCCCGCCGACACCAGCTCCCAGAGGTCGTCGGGGCTGCCGACGCCGCCGGGGTAGCGGCAGCCCATGCCGACGATCACCACGGGGTCGTCGTCCGCGGGCCGCCGCACCGGCTCGACCGCGTCCGTGCGCAGGTCGGGCCGGTCGCCGCCGATCCGGGCGCTGAGGTACGCGACCAGGGCCGCCGGGGTCGGGCAGTCGAAGACGGCCGTCGCCGGGATGCGCAGCGCGGTCGCCGCGCTCAGCCGGTTGCGCAGCTCCACGGCGGTGACGGAGTCGAATCCCAGGTCGAGGAAGGCCACGTCGGCGGGGACCGGTTCGGACCGCCCGGTCACCGCGGCGATCTCCTCGTCCACCAGCCGGGCCAGCGCGGCGCGCCGTTCCGGGGCGTCCATGCCGGCCAGCTCCGCGTGCAGCGCGCCGCCGGCGTCCCGGCCGCCGCCCGTACCGCCCGCACCGTCCGGGTCCGCCGGGCCGGGCTCCGCGAGCGCCGCCAGGACTGCCGCCGGCAGCTCCCGTACCCCTGCGGACGGCGCCTCCGGTTCCCGTTCCGGGGTGACACCGTGCACGTACAGGTCGCCGAGCGAGGTCAGGAACCGGCCCGGACCGCCCTGGTCCCGGCGCAGCGTTCCGAGGACGGCGGCCTGCGCGCCGTGTTCCTCCGCGCAGTCCGTGAGGGCGGAGGTCAGCACGGTGTGCGGGCTGACCTCCAGCAGGACGCCGTACCCGTCCCGGAGCAGGGCGCCGGCCGCCTGGTGGAACCGGACAGGGTTGCGCAGGTTGCGGCACCAGTAGTCGGCGTCCAGGACCGGGGCGTCCAGTCGTCCGCCGGTCAGTCCGGAGTAGTAGGGCAGCTGCGGTGTGCGGGGCCGGATCGGTGCGAGGTCGGCGTGCATCCGGGGGACGATCGCGTCGATGTGGGGGGAGTGGGCGGCCAGGCCGACCGCGATCCGCCGTGCGTGCACCCCCTCCGAGGCCAGGTCGGCGAGGAGTTCGGCCGCGGCGTCGCGGTCGCCGGAGACGATCACGGACCGCGGACCGTTGTGCGCGGCGACGACGAGGCGGCCGTCCCAGCGGCGCAGCCGCGGCTCGACCGCGTCGGCCGGGGCCATGACGGAGACCATGTCGCCCTGCCCGGCCAGGGTCGCCTGGGCCTGGCTCCACAGGGCGACCACCCGTGCGGAGTCGTCCAGGGACAGCGCGCCGCTGACCGCGGCGGCGGTGACCTCGCCGACGCTGTGCCCGAGCACGGCGGCCGGTTCCACGCCGTGGGAGCGCCACAGCTCGGCGAGCGACACGGTCACGGCGAACAGCAGGGGCTGCACCACGTCGGCCCGGTCCGCGGCGGGGGCGCCCGGCGCGTCCGGGTCGCGGAGCACGTCGATCGGCGACCAGTCGGTGAACGGTTCCAGGGCCTGCGCGCACGCGTCCATCCGGTCGCGGAACACCGCGGAGGTGTCCAGCAGGTCCACGGCCATCCGGGGCCACTGCGCGCCCTGTCCGGGAAACACGAAGGCGACCCGGCGGCCCGCCGCGGCGGTGCCCTCGACCAGGCCGGGCATGCTCCTGCCGTCGGCGAGCGCGTCCAGCCGCCGCAGGAACCCGTCCCGGCCGTCGGCCACCAGTGCCGCCCGCCGGCTCCCCTCGGAGGCGGTGCGCGCGAGGGCGAGCGCGATGTCCTGGGGGCTCCAGTCGTCACGACCGGCCAGGTACCCGTGCAGGCCGCGCGCGCCGGCCGCCAGCGACTCCCTGCCGCTGCCGGCCAGTGTCCACAGCAGCGGTGCTTCCGTACCGTCGGGGTGCGCCATCGTGTCTTCGGACTCCTTCACGGCGAGCGGGACCACCGGTCGCCGAACCGTGGCGGGCGCCCGCTCTCGCGGGTCGCGCGCCGACCGGGACGCCTTCGTCAGGCCCGGCGCGTACCCCCACCGGACCTGCGACGTCGATCTTGCCCACTGCCGCATAGCAGCCCGATAGCGCGGGCCGCGACACGACGCGGGTACCGGGAGCGGGCGGGGCGCGGAGCGGCGGGAGGGCCGCGCGCGTACCCCGTGGAGCGGGTCGGCCGTACAGGCCCTACGTACGCGGCACCCCGAGCTCGCGCCAGATCCCGTCCAGTGCCGCGACGAACGCCTCGACCTGCGCGGGCTGGTGGACGGCGCCGGGCGCGCTCCGGAGGATCTCCTGTCCCGCGCGCACGCTGGGCGCGTTGATCGCCTGCACGTAGATGCCGTGGCGCTCCAGCAGCAGGGCGGAGATCCGCCGGGCGAGCGCGTCGTCCCCGACGAAGATCGAGACGATGTGGGAGCCGTCGGAGACGAAGGGGATGCCGTGCTCCGTGAGCAGCCGGTGCGTCAGCCGCGCGTTCGCGTGGAGCCGGTCGCGTTCCTCGTCGGAAGTGCGCAGGTGCCGGACCGCGGCGAGCGCGCCCGCCACGACCGCCGGCGGCAGGGCGGTGGTGAAGATGAAGGAGCGGGACAGGCCGCGCACCGCGTCGACCAGTTCGGCGGGACCGGCGATGTACCCGCCGGTGGTGCCGAATCCCTTGGCGAGCGTTCCCATGATGACGGTGAACTCGTCCGCGATGCCCAGGCCGGCGGCGATACCGGCCCCCTGCGGCCCGTACATTCCGACCGCGTGGACCTCGTCGAGGAAGGTCATCGCGCCGTATTTCCGGGCGATCCGGGCGATTTCGGCGAGCGGGGCGACGTCGCCCGCCATCGAGTAGACCGATTCCATGACGATCATCTTCGGCCGGTCGGGATCGGCGGCGGATATCAGCTCTTCCAGGTGCGCCGTATCATTGTGCCGGAAAATGTGCTTCTCGGCGCCGCTGTGGCGGAGTCCGTCGATGATCGAGGCGTGGTTCATCTCGTCGGAGAAGACGACGCAGTCCCCCAGCCGGCCGGCGAGGACCGTGAGGGCTCCGTCATTGGCGGTGTACCCGGAGGTGAAGAGAAGGGCGTCCTCTTTTCCGTGCAGATCCGCCAGTTCGTTCTCCAGCAGCACGTGGCAGTGGTTGGTCCCGCCGATGTTCCGGGAGCCGCCCGAGCCCGCGCCGTACTCGTCGAGGGCTTCGCGGGTCGCCGCCAGGACCAGCGGGTGCTGGCCCATTCCCAGGTAGTCGTTGCTGCACCACACGCTGATCTCGGAGGTGACCCCGTCCCGCAGGCTCTTGGCCGCCGGGAATTTCCCGGCGAGCCGGCCGATCTCCAGGAACTCCCGTTTCGCCTTCGGTGATCCGCCTTCCTTCATGCGCCGCGAGAAGAGCTCCAGGTATTGGTTCATGACGACCCTTTTCTCCGAAGACTACGCCGATGCGGGGCCCGGACCGGTAGAGGGAATTGTCTCAGGGCGAAATATCACTTCGATGGCGCGGGGTGCGACAATTGAGAACCCACCGCGCATCCGCTTTTCCGATTCACGCCCCCTGGTGGACCCGCTTTGCGCGTTGTAGGCTGTGCGGAAATTCCTCGAAACGGCACCACTGGAGTTTCCCATGCCGTCGGACGAAACATATGTCAGCCAGATCCTTGAGGTAATCTCCGCGGAACCGGAGAAAGTGGTCCTGTCCTGGCGCGACCGGACGCTGACCGCGGCGGAGCTGACCGCCCTGGTCCGGTCGGCCGCGCAGGCCCTGCACCGGCAGACCGGCGGGAACGGCGCCGGCGCCGTGGTCGCCGTCCTGACCGTCACCAACACCGCCCCGACCCTGGTCCTGCGGTACGCCGCGAACCTGGTCGGGGCCACGGTGGTCCACCTGCACACCACCAACGCGGTCGACCCGGCGGACCACCTGGCCGCCGGCGCCAAGCTCAAGATCCTCCGGGACACCGGCGCGACGCACCTGGCCGTGGACGAGGAGAACCTGGCGTCCGCCCGCGAACTGCGCGAGCGGCTGGGCACGCCGCTCACCCTGGTCGCCCTCGGCGACCTCGGCCCCGACGTCCTGGACCTGACGACCGGGGACCCGGACGCGCTGGACCCGGCCGGCATCGAGATCGCCCCCGACCGGCCCGCGGTGGTGACGTACACGAGCGGGACGACCGGCGAGCCGAAGGGCATCGCCTTCGACTTCCGGGCCCGCAACGGCTTCATCTCCGCCGGGCTCCAGATGCGCTGGCGGTCCGTCTACCTGGCCTGCCTCCCGCTCAGCCACTCCAGCGGCGCCACGGCCGACGACTCGCTCGCGTCCGGCGGCTCGGTGGTCCTGCGGGACGGCTTCGAGCCGGGCGACGTGCTGCGCTCCGTCGCGCGGCACGGGATCACCCGGATGCTGCTCTCCCCTCCGCAGCTGTACCTGCTGATGGACCATCCGGAGCTGGGCTCGACCGACCTGTCCAGTCTCCAGATGGTCACCTACCTGGGCTCCCCCGCGTCCCCCGAGCGACTGGCCGAGGCGGTCAAGGTCTTCGGCGACGTGCTGCTCCAGGTGTACGCGACCAGCGAGGCGGGTTTCGTCAGCATGCTCTCGCCCGCCGAGCACCTCGACCCCCGGCTGCGGGCCACGGTCGGCCGCCCGATGCCCGACTGGGTCCGGATCACCGATCCGGACGACCACCACGACCTGCCGCCCGGCGAGATCGGCGAGGTCTGCGTCCGGTCGCCCTTCACGATGAGCGCGTACGTGGCCGAGCCCGAGCTCACCGCCCGGACCGTACGGGACGGCTGGGTGCACACCGGCGACCTCGGATTCGTCGACGGTGACGGCTACCTGCACCTGCGCGGCCGGATCGGCGAGGTGATCAAGACCAACGGCATCAAGATCCATCCGGTGACGGTGGAGAACGCCCTGCTGGCCCACCCCGACGTGGTGCAGGCCGCCGTCTTCTGCGTCCGGGACCGGGACCGGATCGAGTACCTGCACGCCGCCGTGGTGCTGCGCGACGCGGGCACGGCCGGCCCCGACGAGCTGGCCGAGCACGTCCGGGCCACCGTCTCGCCCAAGCACGTCCCCGCGCGGATCCGCGTCCGCTCCGAGCTGCCCCTCACCGGTGTCGGCAAACCGGACAAGGCGCGGCTGGCCGCGGAAGCGAGCGGGTGAGACCCCCGTGACCCTCTCCGTGGCGGCCATCCTCGCCGAGTCCGCGCTGCGCCGGCCGGAGCACCCGGCGATCGTGTCCGGCACCCGGAAGATCACCTACCGCGAGCTGTGGGACGGGGCGCGCAGGTACGCGGCGGTGCTGCGCGCGCGGGGCATCGGCCCCGACGACAAGGTGGCGCTGCTGCTGCCCAGCACCCCGCACTTCCCGCTGGCCTACTTCGGCGTGCTCGCGCTCGGCGCGGTCGCGGTCCCGGTCCACGCCCTGCTCCGGGCGGACGAGATCGCGTACGTCCTGCGGGACTCCGGGGCGGTGGCACTGATCTGTGCCGCCCCGCTGCTGGCCGAGGGCGGCAAGGCGGCGGAGACGGCCGGCACGCCCCTGCTCACCGTCATGGAGCGGGAGGGTGCCCCCGATCGGCAGCTGGACGTGCTCGCGGCGCGCAGCGCCCCGATCGACCGCCAGGTGCCGCGCGACCCCGGGGACATCGCGCTGGTCCTCTACACCTCCGGCACCACCGGCAGGCCCAAGGGCGCCCTGCTCACGCACCTCAACGTGGTGATGAACGTCGACACGACCATGCTGTCGCCGTTCGACTTCACCCCGGACGACGTCCTGCTCGGCTGCCTGCCGCTGTTCCACACCTTCGGCCAGATCTGCGGCATGAACACCTGCTTCCGGGCGGGGGCGACCATGGTCCTGATGCCGCGGTTCGACGGACCGGGCGCGCTGGAGCTCATGGTGCGGGAGGGCTGCACCGTGTTCATGGGGGTCCCGACGATGTACACGGCGCTCCTCGACGCGGCCCGCGCCGACTCGCGCAGGCCGGCGCTCGACCGCGCGTTCTCCGGCGGCGCCGCGCTGCCGGTGGCGGTCCTGGACGCGTTCCGCGAGGCGTTCGGCTGCCCGGTCCTCGAAGGGTACGGGCTGACCGAGACGTCCCCGGTGGTGGCCTACAACCAGAAGGCGTGGCCGCTCAGGCCCGGCACGGTGGGCCGGCCGATCTGGGGCGTCGAGGTCGAGATCGCCCGGGCGGAGGTCGCGGACAGGATCGAGCTGCTGCCCGCCGGCGAGACCGGGGAGATCGTCATCCGGGGGCACAACGTGATGGCCGGCTACCTGAACCGGCCGGAGGCGACCGCCGAGGCCGTCGTGGACGGCTGGTTCCGCTCGGGCGACCTCGGCGTCAAGGACGACGAGGGCTACCTGTCCATCGTCGACCGCAAGAAGGACGTGGTGCTGCGCGGCGGCTACAACGTCTACCCGCGCGAGGTCGAGGACGTCCTGGCCCGGCACCCGGCGATCGCCCAGGCAGCCGTCGTCGGGCTCCCCCACCCCGTCCACGGCGAGGAGGTCTGCGCGGTGGTGCGGGCCCACCCCGGCAGCACGCCGGGCCCCGCCCTCGGCGCCGAGATCGTCGCCTGGAGCAGGGAGCGGATGGCGCCGTACAAGTACCCGCGCCGGGTGGAGTTCGTGGACGCCTTCCCCCTCGGCCCCAGCGGCAAGGTACTCAAACGCGAGCTGGTCGCCCGGTTGAGCGCCGCGAACCCGGACCGGCCACCGGCCGGCCCGCCGCGCCCGCACTGAGCCCGGGGCCGTCGATTCACGGATCTGCCGGGCGGATCGGGTCGCCGGTGCGCAGGGTGCCGCCTTCGAGGATCCGGGCGCGCAGGCCGCCGCGGTGGAGGAGGCCGCGCAGGACGCCGGGGGCGGTGAGTTGTTCGAGCCGGGCGCAGGGCTCGCTGAGGGCGAGGCCGAGCAGGCGGACGTGGTCTCCGACGGTGAACTCCAGGCCGACGAGTTCGGTCAGTGGAACGCCGCGGCAGACCACGTTACGGCGCGCCTGGGAGGGGGTGAGGCGGATGCCGTGTTCACGTTCCAGCGCGGTCAGGGCGTCCATGTCGAGCAGGGAGATCTCGCAGACGCGGGACGCTCGGCCGGGAGCCCGTCGGGGTGGCGCGTCACCGGCCGCGGCCTGGAAGTAGCGGTCGCCTTCCAGGCCGCGGCCGGTGACGGCGACGGCTTCCCGCACCTCGACGAGGGGTGCGCCGTGGGTCGGTGCGAGGTGGAGCGAGACCGCCGTGCCCTGCCACATTCAGCGGCCCCCTTCTCCCGCCAGGAAGTTCTCCTCGATGGCGTGCAGCGTGCGGAACTGGTCGGCGCTCAGCTCCGCGACGTCCAGTTCACGGCCGACGAGGTCCTCCAGGAACAGGATGAACTCCATGAAGGCGAGGGAGTCCACGATCCGGTTCTCGATCAGGTCGAGGTCGGCGGGGATCTCGCCGAGCGCCGGGTTGCGGGCGCGCAGCCAGTCGACCACCGGCTTGAGGGAGTCATTCACCCTGGCACTCTCCTTCGTGGCGGGCCGGGTCGGGGCGGGTGTGGCGCAGCGCGCGGCGGTACTCGGTGCGGATGCGCTCCACCAGGACCGTGACGGGTTCGGTGGCGGTGATCCGTTCGCAGGAGTCGCCGCAGTACATCGCCATGTCCTCGATCCGGCCCTCGGTGCGGATGGACGGTACGGCGGCGCTGTACCGGGGGACGGGCAGCCGCCGGCCGTCGGGTGCGATGGTGGTGGCGACGAACCGGGCGGCCAGTCGGGGGCCGGGCACGGTCAGCGCGTTGCGCAGGACCCGGTGGGGCCGGTTCGCCCAGCCGATGTCGAAGACCGTCGTCACTACCGTGTCCGAGGCTCCGGCCGTGACGATCCGGCGTTTGAACAGCGGGTGCGCCTCGGATTCCCGGGCCGCGGCGAAGACGGTGCCGGCCATCGCCCCGTCGGCGCCCTCGGAGACGGCCCGGGCGAGGTCGGCTCCGGTGGCGATTCCGCCCGCGACGGCGAGGACGGCGTCGGGGTGGTCGCGGCGGGCGGCGCGCAGCAGTGGCAGGGCGGGCAGGGTGCCGAGGAGGTGCCCGCCTGCCTCGACGCCTTGGAGCACGACGACGTCGGCGCCCTGTTCGAGGGCCCGGCCGGCGGCGTGCGCGGTGCCGACCTGGACCACCACCGGCAGCCCGGACCGGACGGCCGCCGTCAGCAGGTCCGGTGCGGGCAGCCCGTAGAACGTCACGAACGCCCGCTCCGGCAGGACGCCGACCGCCGCGTCGAGTTGGGCCCGGCACTTCTCCGGGGCCAGTACCTCGGGCACCAGGTTGATCCCGAACGGCCGGTCCCCCGTCCGGGCGGCGGTGTCGGTGATCAGCCGGCGGATCCGTTCGGGGGGTTCCTTGTACAGGCCGAGGACGCCGCCGGCGCCCGCCCGGGAGACGGCGCCGCACAGCTCGGGCCCGGCGACGCCGCCCATGCCGGCCTGGAGCAGCGGCAGGGTCACCCCGAGGCGCTGCTCCAGCCGGGTCCGGCGCGGCGCCGGCCCGGTCACCGGGGAGCCCCGGCTTCGGCGACCGCGTCCCGGGCGGCGGCGAGGTCCCCGTCGAAGCGCAGGTCCAGGACGTGCAGCCAGCGTTCCAGTCCGAAGGCGACGCATCCGGTGAAGGCGGGCATGCCGTCGTGCCGGATCGCGCAGCGTTCCCCGAAGAAGTTGCGGTGGTTGTTGAGCGAGGCCACCGCGGTGCCGTCCGCGGCGAGGAACTCCTCCTTGACCGGTGCGAGGACCTGCAGCACGGCGCGTGGGCTGTCGCGCCGGAAGAAGGGGTCACTGGCCGGGGCGCGGCGCAGTTCGACGCCGAGGCGGTCGGCGAAGGCGGCCACCTCCGTCCGGTACTGGTCCAGGTGCGCGCGGACGGCGTCCTGGCTGCCCAGGCAGACGACTTCGCGCATGGTGAACCCCCAGAGCCGGCGCAGGCCGTCGTGGTGGTCCTCGTTGCGGTAGCAGTGGGCGACGGTGGTCACGAGGGAGGCGTCCCGGTCGAGCGAGCTGTCGGAGAGGTGCAGGAACGCTCCGTAGCAGGCGGCCGAGGGCAGCAGGTGGGTGGCGTCGGCGAGGTCGTGGGCGGGGACCGGGTCGGCCCCGACCTTGGCGCTGTCCTGGTCGAGCCGGTCGGGCCGGATCCGGCTGACCGTGCTGCCGAGGTGCGGGAAGTTCTGGAAGTAGTCCAGTTTCCGGAGTTCGGCGGCGGGCAGCAGGGGCGGCAGCGTCATCGGCTCGGCGCCGCGGGCGGTCGCCCAGCCCGTGAAGACGTCGTCGAGCGCGCACAGCAGAGCGGTGGCGGGGCCGTCGAGCGTCGCGAGGCCGTCCCGGACGGACCAGGCGGTGCGGGTGCCGGGCGGGGCCGCGGCACGGTGGGTGTGGGACATCGTCCTCCTCCGGACGGCGGTCGAAGATCAGGGTGTGGTCGGCGCGGAGCCGGTTCACGCCTCCGGGACGCCGATCCGCCGGAGGAAGTCCCTGGACTTGCGCAGCACCCGCTGGTGCTCGGTCCGGCGCGCCGGGTGGTCCAGCAGGCGCTTGCGGAGGGCGAGTCCGTCCGGAATCCCGGCGTCCCGGTAGACGGCCGGGTTGTAGAGGGAGCCGATGCTCGCGGACAGGTAGCCCTCGAGGTACTGGCCGATGGCCCGGCGATCGTCCTCGCCCAGTCCGGCCTCCAGCAGCCGCTCCCAGAGCAGTTGGACCAGCCGGGCCCCGAAGGCGATGTGCCTGCTCTCGTCCTGGTGGTGGATCCGGTTCAGCTGCCGGATGGTCGGGTGCAGCCGCTCGTCCGCGGCGAGCCGCACGTTGTAGTGGTCGACGATCTGCTCGAACAGCAGGATCCGGGCGAAGACCAGGAAGTTCTCCCGTGCCGGGTCGTCGGCGGGCACGGCCAGCTTCAGCCGCTTCTCCGGGTAGATCCGTCCGCCGTACTTGAGGCAGAACGTCGCGAAGAACCACATGTGTTCGTTCTCCTCACCGATGAAGTGGTGGAAGAACTCGGACGGGATCTCGAATCCGGGTGTGTGGATCCGCCGCATCACCTCGATGAGCAGTTCCCTGATGCCGTGGACGTTCAGGCTGTAGAAGTTGACGCTCTCCCCGCGGCCGAGTGCCCGCAGCTGGTCCGGGGTGAGCCGTTCGGCGTACTCGGTGCCGTGGACGGACAGCAGCTCGGGCGAGAACCAGGGCTCGTCCTCGGGGAGTTCGGCCGGCCAGTCGAAGGTGGTGTACGGGTTGTAGTAGTCGCTGCTGGCCCGGGCCGAGAGCCGCTCCAGCAGCTGCCGGAATTCGGTGTCGTCCGTCATGCCCGCTCCCCGGGGGTGCGCCAGGCGACGCCGTCCAGCAGTTTGCGGTGGAGTTCGGGGGTGGACGCCGCGATGCAGGACCGCTGGTTGGTGACGTCCAGTTCGGTGAGCGCGGTGTCGCCGAGCGGCTGCCCGTAGGCGTCGGTGATGACGAGGCCGGCCTGTTCGGCCAGCAGCACCGCGGCGGCGATGTCGTACGGGAACAGGTGCAGCACCCGCCCGTTGCCCACCCGCTGGAACTCGCCCAGCAGCGCGGGGTCGTCGCGCAGCAGCCGGTTGCCGATGTCGACGTACGCGTCGAGCTGACCGGTGATCAGGCGCGAGATGGAGTAGGTGGCGCTGTTGAAGACGAACACACCGCCGGTGTTGGCCGAGAGGTCGATGAGGTGCCCGTAGGCCTCGGTCATCAGCTGGGCGGGGTGGCCGTTGAACTCCAGGGACCAGAACATCCGGGAGAGGTCGGTGGTCCGGGTCGGCGCGGGCACGGGGTGGTCGTACCCGTGCGCCACCACCCCTGGGGTGCCGCGCTCGGCGTACAGGTGGGCGCCGGTCTTCCACTCCATCAGCAGGGCGTGTTCGACGTCCGAGATCCGGGGGCGGTCGCCGAGCCGGGCGACCGCGATGGACACGGTGGCGGACTCCAGGCCGGCGACGGCCGGCCGGGTGCCGTCGATGGGGTCGACCACCAGGAGGTGTTCGGGGTCGCGGCCGTGGGTGCGCAGGCCGCGGTCCTCGGAGAACACGGCGACCGGCAGGTCGTGGTCGACGACGTACTTCCAGACGGCCCGTTCGGCGACGTCGTCGATGCCGAACTGGGCGTCGCCGCCCGGCGAGTGGCCGCGGACGCCGCGGTTCTCGGACCGGGCCCAGCCGGCGGTGATCTCCTCGCGGACGAGCCGGGCGAGGCCGAGCAGGTAGTCCAGCATGCCGGCCATCAGCTCGCCTCCGCGGCGAAGAGGGTCTCCAGCCGGTCGCAGAGCAGGTCCGCCTCCTCGGTGGTGATGATCAGCGGCGGCCGGATCTTCAGGACGTTCCCGCGCCCGTAGCGGGAGGTGCGCAGGATCAGGCCGTGGTCCATGCCGCGGTGGGCGAGGTGCAGGGTCAGCGGGGTGTCCGGCCGACCGTCCCGGTCGACCATCTCCAGGCCGATCATCAGCCCGAGCCCGCGGACGTCGCCGATCCGGGGGTAGCGGGACGCCAGGTCGCGCAGCCGCTCCATCAGGTGGGCGCCGACGGCCCGGACGTGTGCCAGGAACTCCGGGCGGGAGACGAGTTCCAGGGTCTTGTCCGCGGCTGCGGCGGCCAGCACGTTGCCGCCGTAGGTGAACGAGTGGTATTCGCCGTCCAGGCCCGCGAGTTCCTCGGTGGTGAGGATCGCGGCGACCTGGGCACCGGAACCACCGAGGCCCTTGGCGGTGGTGATGATGTCCGGCCGCACGCCGAAGTGGTCGGCGGCGAACATGTGGCCGGTGCGGCCGATGCCGGTCTGCACCTCGTCGAAGACCAGCACGATGCCGCGTTCGTCGCAGATCCGGCGGAGCGCGGCGAGGTAGCCGTCCGGCGGCACGATGTTGCCGCCCGAGCCGGACACCGGCTCCACGACGATGCAGGCCACACTGCCCGACGAGGCGTGGTCGATGAAGTCGTTGATCCGCTCCGCGCACAGCAGGCCGCAGCTGTCGGGGCTCTGCCGGTAGAAGCAGCGCAGGCAGTACGGGTCCGGGACGTGCGTGATGCCGGCGACCAGCGTCGGGAACGGCGCCCGGCGGAAGGCCTCCCCGGACATCGCCGTGGTCAGCACGGTCTGCCCGTGGTGGCTGCGGAAGAGCGTGATCACGTCCCGCCGTCCGGTGCGCAGCTGGGCCATCTTCACCGCGCCCTCGTTGGCGGTCGCACCGCCCGAGACCTTCAGGTGGACCCGGGTGAGGTTCGGCGGCGACACCGCGACCAGCCGGCGCACCAGCCGGTCCACCGGCTCGGTCTGGAACGTCGAGGTGGCGTGGACCAGCAGGTCGGCCTGTTCACGCATGGCCTTGACGATCTCCGGGTGCCCGTAGCCGAGGCTGAGGTTGAACGTCCCCGAGGCGCAGTCGATGTACGCCCTGCCGTCGGCGTCGTAGAGGTGGATCCCCTCACCGTGCCGCATCTTGTACTCGCTGACCTGGTAGTAGATCAGGTCCTCGATTTTCTGTGCGTCTTCCACAATTCCTCCCGAGGTCTGGGAATCGATCAGGAGGGCAGAATGAAGGTGAAACTCGCCAGCCACCCCTCCGGGGTTTCCTGCACGTCCATCAGGCATTCGGGGCGGAAATACTTGTCCAGCCGGTTCCGGCGCTCGCCGGGGAAGTACAGCATGGTCGTCAGGACGCCGCCGCCGGGCGGCTGCACCTTCACGTGCAGGTGCCGCGTCCGGCCCGGGTACTCGGCCGGCAGAACGGTCTCCAGCCGCCAGTTCCCCTCGTCGTCGGCGAACTGGTGCCCGCGGAGGGTGAACCCCTCCTCGTCGTACACGCCCTCGTCGCCGACCTGCCAGAAGTCCAGCAGGGCGCCCCCGATCGGCTTGCCGTCCGGGTCCACGACCCGGCCCGACAGCACCATGGGCGTCCCGGTCGGGACGTCGGACCGGAAGCTCGTCTTGAGCGGTGTGGCCGGCTTGTAGTACGGGCCCTCGGTCTGTGCCGGGGTCGGCGGTATGCCGTTGCACTTGACGTCGGGAGTGATGATCAGGACATCGTTCTCAGGATTCTCTGCCACTGTTTCCTGCCTTCCATCGGGCCGGTTTTCCACCGACCGCCGAAGAAGCCGACCGAAAAGCCCGGCGGGAAGTCCGCCGAAATTCGGCACCACGAATTCCTGTCGTTCAGACTGTCTTCCGGGGATGGCCGTGTCAATAATTCGGACGGGCCGGGAATCAGCGCGGAACGGAGCGGGGAGAGACATTCCCCGCGGCCGCGCGGCGCAGCATGACGGCGCGGACCCGGGCAAACACCCGGTGGTCCGGCGGATCGGTCAGGATGTCGGCCAGGGCGAACAGGTCCAGGGCTTCGCTGGTGCGGCGCCAGCCGTCGGGCAGGAGCCCGCCGCCGTCCCGGTACCCGTCCAGGAACGCCCGGGAGTAGTCCGGCGGGTAGTCGTCCTCGAAACGCAGCATGTTGCCGACGTCCGTCAGCGGCGGGCCGCTGAAGGCGAGTTCCCAGTCGAGGACGGCGGCGACCTCCCACCGTCCGTCGCGGCCCGCTCCGACCAGCATGTTCTTGGGGTTGAAATCGTTGTGGACGAGCCGGTGGTCGGCGGCGGCAGCGGCGCAGAGCGGTGCCGCCCGTTCGGCCAGCAGCCGCAGCGTCCGGGCGTCCGACGCGCTGAGCCGGGGCGCCGCTGGGGGGCGTCGCTCCGCGGCCGCCAGGCAGTGTTCCACGAAGTCCCGCAGGTCACTCCGGCCGTCCGGCGGCTGCGGAACGAGCGACGCCTCCTCGAAGCGGCCGGGCCCGGACAGTTCCCATGCGGAGACCCGGGCCAGGACCGTGCCGACCGCCCGGCCCAGATCTGCGGCGGCCGGTCCGGAGACGTCCGCCAGCGCCTCGGTCAGCGGAACACCCCGGATGTAGCGGTAGAGCAGGGACGGACACCCCGTGGCCGCGCCGTCCGGGTCGGCAGCCACCAGCTCGGGCAGGGGAAGCCGCCCGTGCAGTCGCCGCAGCAGCGCGGCCTCGACCTCACACGTGTTGCGCGGGACCCCGCTGTCCCCGCCGGGCCGGAAGCGGCGCAGGACGTAGCGCTCGTCCGCCTCGGTCACCAGCAGGATCAGCTCGTTGTTGCAGCCGCCGAGGAGCCGGCCGGCGCGTTGGACTCGTTCCCCGGGCAGGGCCTCGTCGTGCAGCCAGGCGCGCGTGCCGGCGTCGAGCTCGATGGGGCCGGTCGTCGTCACTCGTTCATCCTTCCTGTCCTCCGCCTGCTGTCGGACGCGCCACACCGCGGCGTCCGGCGCCCGGACGCCGTGCGCGCCGCGGTCAGTGGAGGTCGTGCCGCGCCTCGGCCCGGAACGCCAGGACGAGGCCGCCGGCCGGGCCGGCCATCGCACCGAGCTCCGCCGGAACGACGAAGTCGTCGGCGCTCTGTTCGGGCAGCCCCGGATACCCGCCGAGCTGTTTGAGCAGTTCCGCCCGCACGGCGGGAAGCAGGCCGGGGAGCACCGACATGCCGCCGCCGATCACGATCCGCTCGGGAGCGGTGCAGTAGACGATGCTGCGTAGTCCCTCGGCCAGGTAGCCGGCTTCGAGCTCGACCGCCCGGTGCAGCTCGTCCCCGGTCAGCTGCTCCGCGGGCCGCCCCCACCGGTCCGCGACGGCGGTGCCTCCGGCCATGCCTTCCAGGCAGCCGCCGTGGAAGGGGCAGTTGCCCGGGAAGTCGTCGCCCGGCCGCCGGCTCACCGCCACGTGCCCCATCTCGGTGTGGACCAGGCCCCTGACGGTCCGTCCGCCGATTATCGCGCCGCCGCCGATGCCGGTCCCGACGGTGAGGTACAGGTAGGTGTCGAGCCCCCGCGCGGCACCCCACCGTCCCTCGCCGAGGGCGGCGCCGTTGACGTCCGTGTCGATGCCGATCGGTACGTTCAACTCCCGTGCCAGCGGGCCGAGTACGTCGATGTCGGCCCAGCCCGGTTTCGGTGTGTCGGTGGTGAACCCGTACTTCGGGAGGTTCGGGCGCAGCTCCAGCGGGCCGAACGAGGCGACGCCGATGGCGGCCAGCGGTCCGTGCTGCCGCGTCGCCCGGCCGAAGAAGTCGACGACGCGTGCCAGGGTCTCACCGGGCGCTCCGGTGGGAAACCTGGCCCGGTCCACCACGTCGTCGGGTGAAGTGCCCACCAGGCAGACCACTTTGGTGCCGCCGGACTCGACCGAGCCGTACAGCGCGTGACGCGGGCTCATCCGGCGACCTCCGGCCAGCCGTCCGGGCCCATCGGGCCGGCGTCGGACCGGATGACGACCTTCATCGCACCGTAACCGGCGCCGTGGCCGGTCCCGTCGGCGCCGCTGTCGCTGCCCGCGGAGAGCAGCGCGAAGGCGTCCTGGTAGCGGTCGAGCGGGAACTCGTGGGTGACCAGCGTCTCCAGCGGCAGGTCGCCGATCAGGTCGACCGCGATCGGGAAGGTGTCCGCCCGGTAGTCGCCGGCCCCGATCAGGCTGACGCCGTGGTTGGTCAGGTACAGCGGGCTGATCCGGGGCCGGTAGCCGTCGTCGAACCCCATGGCGACGACCCGGCCGCCGTCGGCCACCAGTTGCAGCGCGTGCTCGACGGTGACCCCGGTGGTGTCGAACACGACGTCGGGCCGGCGTCCGTCCCCGGCCTTGGCCACCGCTTCGAGCGGGTTCGGCCCGCCGGCGTCGACGGTCCGGTCGACCAGCGATCCGGCGACGGCCAGCCGGTACGGGTCGGACTCCGCGATCACCACCCGGCGCGCGCGGCGCGCGGCGACCAGCGCGGTGAGGAGGCCGATCGGTCCCGCCCCCAGCACGGCCACGGTGTCGCCGTAGCCCACGTCCGCGGCGAGCACGTTGTTCAGGACGCAGGCCAGCGGCTCCACCAGCACGGCGCGCCGGAACGCCAGGACGCCCGGCAGCCGCTCGGTGAAACGTTCCGGCAGCACCACGTGGTCGGCGTACGTGCCGTCGCGGTCGACACCGACCTCGGTGCCCCGCTTGTTCCGGCAGTGGTTGGTCGCGCCCCGCCGGCAGGGCGGGCAACTGCCGCAGTACAGCGTCGGATTGACCACGACCCGGTCGCCGGGACGGACCGACGTCACATCCGCTCCGACCGCCTCCACCACGCCGACCGACTCGTGCCCGAGGACCACGCCGGGCCGGGCCGGGAAGCGGCCCAGCAGGATCTTGCGGTCCGTCCCGCAGATACCCGTCCCCACGACCCTCAGCACGACGTCGTCACGTCCGGACACCTCCGGACGCGGATGGTCCCGCAACTCGACGGGATGCGGACCGGAATCGGAATGGAAACCGGAACCGAGAAATACCAGAGCTCGCACGGCGTCTCCTTGGGGGCCGGTGGGCCTACCGCTACCAGGTGCCTGTCACCGATCTGGCTTGCAAGGGGTTCACTGTAGCCTGCGCCCTCCTCCCCCGAACCGTCCGTATTTCAGTCGTCGTCGGACACCCCCGACCCGTATGGGGGCGTACGCCCGGCGTGATTTCCGGATCGCGCGCCGAACGGAAATCGGCCCGCCCGGCCCGGGCGAAAGAGACCGCGCAGCACAGCACCCCGTTCCACCGCCGCCCCGCGCCGGCCAACGCCCGCACGCTGGACCGGAGCCCGCCCCGTCCCGCAGCCGACACCGGGCGGGAGCGGCAGCCACTGGTGGTGCCACTGGGATGTCGGCGAGGCACAGTGGTGGCGAGAAATCCACTCCGGATCGGCCCGGCCGGAATCCGAGAAATATTTCCCCAGCGCCTGCTGCTGTCGGCGGTGGAATTGTGAATTGCGGTGTCCGCGAGTTCACTGAAGGGAAAGGGCAACAATGGTGGTGTCCGCGTGAAGCCAGCTCGCTCCAAAGGGTATTTTGCCGCCGTCATATGACGGCAGTCCAGCTCGCCGGCCGGACACGGGCTCCGCGTCCTCCGCCCATGCGGCCCGCCGCCACGGCGCCCGACGCTGTGCGGCATCCGGTGGCGCTCCGGGGTTCCGGTTCATCGGGCGGCGGCCGCCCGTTCCGGTTGAACTGCCTGTTCAGGCGGGCGGATCGCGGGGAACGACCGAGGGCATGACGATTCCGCACCGCTTGACCGGCACCGGCGACCACCATGTCCTGGTCCTCCACGACTGGTTCGGCACCAGCGCCGGCTGGGGCCCGTTCCTCGACTACCTCGACGGCGACGCCTTCAGCTACGCCTTCCTCGACTACCGCGGCTACGGCCAGCGCAAGGACGTTCCCGGCGCGTACACGCTCGCCGAGATCGCCGCCGACGCGCTCGCCCTGGCCGACGAACTCGGCTGGGACCGTTTCTCCCTGGTCGGCCACTCGATGGGCGGGAAGGCGGCCCAGCAGGTACTCGCCGAGGCGCCGCTGCGGGTGCGCAAGCTGGTCGGCCTGGCGCCGGTGCCGGCCGGGGCGTACCCGCTGGACGAGGCGGGCGAGGCGCTGTTCTACGGCGCCGCCGAGGACCGGGAGAAGCGCCTCGCCATCCTCGACCTGGTCACCGGCCAACGGGCCGGCCGGGTCTGGCTGGACCGCATGGTCGACCAGTCCCTCCGCCTGTCCGCCCCCGAGGCCTTCGGCGGCTACGTCCGCGACTGGGCGACGGCCGACCTGGAGCACCGGATCAGCGGCAACCCGGTGCCGGTCAAGGTGATCGTCGGCGAGCACGACCTCGCCCTCACCGCCGACGTGATGCGCGGCACCTTCCTCACCCACTACCCCAACGCCGAACTCGAAGAGCTGGGCGGCAGCGGCCACTACCCGATGTACGAGACCCCGGTGGCCCTCGCGGCGTCCCTGGAGGGCTTCCTCCACGACTGACAGTGAAGATGTGTGATGGCTTCGCCGTCGGGTCTGACCGGCGGCCTGCGACGGCCCGGATCCTCACGAACCGTCGCAGGCCACCGCCCGCGTCAGGCCGGCCGGATGCCCGGGTTGCCGGCCTCGGTGACGAAGGAGGCGGCGGTGAGCAGGGTGCCGTCGGGACGGGTGATGTGGGTGACGGCCCGGTAGTCGGCGCGGGCGTGCTGGCGGTCGAGGGTGACCACGGTGTAGCCGCGCCGGCCGTCGTAGAACTTCATGTGCGGGTTGGCGGCGGTCAGGGTGGCCCAGTTGGAGGGGTGGGCCTCGCCGTCGCCGTCGCTGCTGATCGAGGTGCCGACGAACTCGACGCCCACGGTGCGGGAGTTCGGGTCGTCGAAGTCGCGCTTGACGTCGAGCGCGTAGGCGACGTGCACGTCGCCGGTGAGCAGCACCAGGTTCTTGACGCCGGCCTGGTCGACGGCGGTCAGGAAGCGCTCGCGGGCGGCGGGGTAGCCGTCCCAGGCGTCCATGGACAGCTTGGAGCTGGCGGCGGTGGTGTTCTTGCGGCGGGAGAACACCACCTGCTGCGGGACGACGTTCCACAGCGCCTTGGAGCGGCGCAGCCCGTCCGCGAACCAGCGTTCCTGGGTGGCGCCCATCAGGGTGCGCTTCGGGTCCTGGGATTCGGGGGTGGGGTACTGCCAGCCGTCGCCGTTGGCCTGGTCGTCGCGGTACTGGCGGGTGTCGAGGATGTCGAACTGCGCCAACTGCCCGTACTGGAAGCGGCGGTAGAGAGTCAGGTCGGTGCCGTTGGGCTTGGGCATCCGCAGCGGCTGGTTCTCCCAGTAGGCGCGGTAGGCGGCCGCGCGGCGGGCGACGAACGGCGCCGGGTCCTGGTTCTTCTCGGGGATGCCGCCCGCGTAGTTGTTCTCCACCTCGTGGTCGTCCCAGGTGACGTACCAGGGGTGGGCGGCGTGCGCGGCCTGCAGGTCGGGGTCGGTCTTGTAGAGCGAGTACCGCAGCCGGTAGTCCTCGAGCGTGGTGGTCTCGTGGTTGAGGGCGGCGGGCAGGACGCGGTCGGTGTAGCGGCGGTCGCCGCCGACGGAGTCGATGCCGTACTCGTAGATGTAGTCGCCGACGTGGAAGACGGCGTCCAGGTCCTCCTGGGCGAGGTGGCGGTAGGCGGTGAAGTAGCCGTCCTCGTACGCCTGGCAGGAGACCAGCCCGAGCTTCGTGCTGTCGAGCTTGCGGCCGTGCGAGGGCGCGGTGCGGGTGCGGCCGACGGGGCTGGTCCACTGCCCGACGGTGAACCGGTACCAGTACTCGCGTGCCGCCTCCAGGCCGGTCGCGTCCACGTGCACCGACCAGTTGAACTCGGCGTGCGCCTTCGCGCTGCCGCGCCGCTCGACACGGCGGAACCGCTCGTCCCGGGCGATCTCCCAGCCGACCTTGATGCTCCCCGCCGGCGGCAGCCCCACCCCGGGCTCCAGCGGACGCGGCGCGAGCCGGGTCCACAGCACCACCGCGTCCGGCAGCGGGTCACCGGAGGCGACGCCGAGGGTGAACGGGTTCTCGGTGAGGGTGCGCGGCGCGAGTTCGTTCTCCTCGGCGTGCGCGCCGGGCAGGTTGACGCCGAACGCGAGCGCGGCGGCGGCCGAGGTGACGGTCAGGAACCGCCGCCGGTCGAGCCGTCCGGCGGCGGCGAGCAACTGCTGGTCGGGCGTGGGACGGTCGGAAGTGCTGGACATCGGACGGGCGCCTTTCGCCGAATGGGTCGGTGTGCGAAGGGAATTCGACCCGTCCTGGTGGTCTGCCCGTAGTCATCGCCCTGGCAAACGAATGATCATTTGATGGCAAAGTCGTGAAGAGCCGCGACAGGCACGCTCACTGATCGACCGTGAACACCACCGCCCGGCCCTCCTTCGCGGCCCGCCGGTAGAACTCCCGCACGCCCGGCAGGAAGCACACCGTGTACTCCAAGTCCTCCTCGCCGCGCGCGCCCTCGTAGTCCTCGAACTCCAGCTCCGCGTACCGCCCCCGCAACCACTCCTCGTCCACCTGCTCCAACGCGGCCGCCACCGCCCGCACCTGCGCCGGATCCACGTAGCAGGCCACGTAGTCGTCGTCCTCCAGCAGCAGCCGCCCGCCCAGAACGACGTGGGACAGCGGGAACTCCCCGTTCTCGAACTCCAGCCGACCGTCCGTCAGACACCGGTGCAGCGCGTCCCACGCCTTGTCCAACTCGCACACCCGCGGCCTGTCCCAGGCCTCCTCCACCTCCCCGACCAGCGCCATGACCTCTTCGTCGCCCTCACACGCCAACAGCCGCGTCCGCTCGCTCTCGGTCAGTGCGAACAGCACTCCCAGAGACCCCATCCCGGCGTCCCCCTTTCCGTCCCCGGAGAGTGAAGCGGACCGCACTGACACGCTCAGCTCCGACCACTCTCCCGCAGGCGCTCGACGAGCTCCCGGCCCGCCGAGGTCAGTGCGTGCCGAACGCACCGGCCTTCCCTGACCGTTGAGATCAGCCCGGCCTCGCGGAGAACGGCGGCCTGCCGGCTTGCAGCGGAGGGCGACAGGTGGAGGGCGTCCGCGAGCTGGCCGGTCGACAGCGGGGACTCCAGGACGGCCAGCACCGCGCACCGACCGGGGCCGAGAAACCGGCCCAGCAGGTGCGAGCCAGCCGGGGCCGACCGGGGCGAGGCCGCGATCCAGGACACCCCCGGAGACAGCGGGTAGGCGAGCACGGGGGGAAGGCGCGGATCGGCGATCGCCATGGTGCGCGTCGCAAAGAACGACGGAAGGAGGGTCATGGGGCGGCCGTCGATGTGAAAGTCCGCATCCACCGGGCACGGGACCCGAAGAACCCCACCGCTCCACTCAAGGCCGTCCGGGCGGTAACTGGTCATCAGCCCTTCGACCCCGCGGTCCAGTGCGGCCCGCGCCCGCACCGCCCGGTCGGCGGCGACAGCGGCGGTGATCTGCGAGGCGAACGGGGCGACGGCGACGGCGTGATAGCGGCGGACGAGCCCGCCCAGCCGCCGGACGTCCGGACGGTAGCCCTCGGCAAGTCTCCCGGCCCACACCGGAAGCTGCCGGGCCTGCCGCGCGAACAGCGTCATCTCCTCGCGCAGCGTGGCCCGCACGGCAGACATCAGCCGGTCCGGGCCCGCCTCCGGATCCGTCACCTCCTGGCCGCCGACGAAGCCCGGGGCGCTGCCACCGGCGGGGTTCAGCAACGTCAACTCCCGCAACGCTCCGGACAACCCAGCCCGCTCGACATGTCGCCGAACCACCCGCCGCCACGGCCGGAACGCGGCCGGGGGATCACTGGCGCCGAGCACCAGCAGGCTGCACGCGACGTCCCACAGCGGATGGGAGACCGGAGCCACCCGAATCCGTAACGCGTCCTCCCCCGAGAAATGGAAGCTCAACATTCCGCTCTCCCCCGTCCGAATTCAAGCCCGGCATCGATGCCAATGCATTGATCGACTTTGTCTGCGGCACCTTTGCAGTATTCCGCAATGGCCGCCGAAGCGGCGGGCAGTTCGGCAATGTGGACCTGGGCTGCTCGTGGACGATCGCACGACAAAGCCCATGGAACGGTCAAATCCGGTTCAAGGGGGAGACATGAAACTGAAGCGAACCGCCACCGCGACGGCCAGCTGCCTGCTGGCGTTCGGCGGCGTACTGACGGTCGGCATCGGGCCTGCGAGCGCAGCCGCCGTCTGCGGTCCGAATAAGCCCGTCACGATCCCGGGCGGGAAGTCCGCGTACTCCGTGGGTTGCGGCGCCACCGTCACGCACGTCTCGGGCTGGCTGGAAGACACCTCCGCCGACGGCAAGTGCGTGCAGATCAAGATCTGGTGGCCGGGCAACCAGGTGTACACCTACACCCCGAAGGCGTGCCCCTCCGGAACTCGGGTCTACTTCGATCACAACGGAATTTCGAACCCCACGCCGCCGACCGTTCTCACCTACACCATCGGCTGACAATAGCAACAACAGTTTCGGGGGGATGGAATCCGGAAATCCGGATTCCATCCCCCCGTCCACTCTCCGGTCCCAAACCCACCGCGCCCCGCACGCCGACTCGCGTCAGGCCTCGGGGTGCAGCACCGCCTCGGCGAGCTCCCGAACCCGCTCCATCGTGATGCCCGTGCGCTGCTCGACCGCCAACGGGTGGTCGGTCGGCTCCAGTTCGATGATGGGGCGCCGGCCGACGGGGCGGGTGTGGAGCATCGCCTTCAGGTTGATCGTCGACGGCGTGTATGGGAACAGCTCGGTGGACAGCCAGCCGAAGTACGCCGGTTCCGACTCACGGCCCGGGGTCTCCCACAGCTCGCTCGCCCGCACGAAATTCTTTTCGCTGAGCGAGACCCACACGCCCCACGAGAACACCTCATCCCCGCCGATGACGGGCAGCTCGATCAGCCCGCGCACGAAGAACGCCTCGCCGCCGATCACGCACTGGTCGGGCGTCAGCTCGCAGTCTCGCGCCTGCTCCATGCCCGGCTCCCAGTAGTCGGGCGCGGAGCTGGAGAAGTTCATCGGAAGCTCTGCGTGACGCTCGCCGCAGCAGGTGCAGGTAAATCCAGGATCGGCCGACATGGCAGCGGACACTACCGGACCGTTTCCCGAGGCCGGCGGGCCTCCCCCAGGCACTCACCCCCTGTCGACGAACGCCCGCACATCCGCCGCCAGCGCGGCCAGTTGCTCCCCGCCCTCCACCCACGTCGTCACGGACGCCTCCCACCCGCGCTGCGCCGTGCGCCACGGCCGCACCGTCCAGGTCAACCCGACGTACCCGCCGGAGCGGAACACCGCGCGGACCGTCAAGTCCCGGTCGTACGTGGCCCAGACCCGCTCGCCGTCCCACCCGCGGAACTCCTCCGCCAGCCCCGCCAGGAACCCCGCGAGCCCGTCCGCCGCCCCCACCCAGCCGACCACTTCCTCCACCCGCGCGGCCAACCCGGCCGCCGACACCTCCACCGCGAACCGCACCGCCCCCGCCTCCGGCCCCGTCCGCTCGACCAACCGCACCCCGACGCCCGCCGACTCCGCGCACCGCACCGCCACCACGCCCTGTACCTCGCCCACTCCTCGCCCACTCCTCGCTCACCCGACCGTCCACCGACGAACGACAATACGACGGGCCCCACGGTGGCCGGTGCGCCGTCTCGGCACGACGAACCGCCGGAGCGCGATCGCGCGCCGGCGTCCCGAACTGCGAACTCGCCTACTGGGCATCCTCGTTCGACCCGTTGCCGCCGGAGTTCTGGCCGTGGCCGGTGGCGTCCTTCATGGTCTGCTTGATCCACCCCGCGTAGGCGGGGGCGCTGCTGTAGAGGCCCGGCCCGCCCGAGCACGGCACGCCGCGGGCGCCCGGGCCGGAGGTGACGCCGACCAGCTCCCACCGGCCGTTGCGGGCCTTCTGGAGCTGCGGGCCGCCGGAGTCGCCCATGCACGCCATGGCCTTGGCCTTCAGGCTGATCGTGCAGAGCCTGGTCGGGTCCGCGTAGCCGGGGTCGCATTCGGAGACGGCGCCCAGCCGGGTGTTCAGTTGCAGGAGGTCCTCGGAGAAGGCGAACTGGCCGTCCACGGTGCTGCCGAAGCCGAGCAGCCGGGTCGGGGTGCCGGGCTGCCCCGCCTCCTTCGCGATCTTGATGGGCTGCTGGATGACCGGCCGGTCGAGGCGGATCAGCGCGACGTCGTCCTTGTTGGGGCCGAGGTTCTCACCGTTCAGGTAGCCGGGGTGCACGAACGTCCGGTCGATGTTCCGGACCGTTCCCCCGGACTTCCGCTGGTCGGTACCCACCCGCACGGTGCCGTCCAGTTCGATGCCCTCGCCCGTCACGCAGTGGGCCGCCGTCAGGACCCACTGCTGGTCGATCAGCGAACCGCCGCAGCTGCCGTCGAGCAGACCGGCGTCCGGCGCCGCCATCGGGATCACCGCCATGAAGGGGTAGCTCTCGCTGGCCGCGTCACCGTTGACGATGGCCCCGGCGCTTCCCGCCATGACGGTGGTACAGGCGACTGCGGCGATGGCTCCGGCGGCGGCCACGCGGGCCGCGGCGCGGCGGGACGGCTTCAGGTTGAGCACGGAGGATTCCTTCCGTTCGGGGAATTCGTATGCGTTCAGCCTGCCTTTCCAAGATCCAGTAGCCCATGGCGACAGCAGGTGGAAGCATCCTGGGGCCACCGACCCCACAGATGGTGGGGTTATCCCCCTCCCGCAGGGGCGCCCAGAGCAACCCTGGCCGCCCGCCCCGCTCACCTGGCGGCCGAACTCAACCAGTGGGAAGCGCAGTTGCCCGGGCCCCGATGTCCGACCCGGACCATAGAGTGCGCCGATGCCCATCGCAGAGATCCGACGCCGCTCCCTCGCCGCCGCGGCCGCCGACGCCGCATCGGCCGCCGTCGAGTTCGACGATGCCCGCCGCTGGTTCGCCACCGCGCTGGGCACCGGGCGGGTCGAACCGCTGGGCGCCGAGGTCTGGGTCTTCGACCCGGCGCTGACCCGCGTGCTGCTGGTGCGCAACCGCCACCGGGGCTGGGTGCCGCCGGGCGGCAAGGTCGAGGACGACGAGACTCCGCGCGAGGCCGCCGCCCGCGAACTGCGCGAGGAGACCGGCCTCGTCGCACAGTTGCTGCCGCAGCCGGCGGCCGCCACCGTCCGCTCGTACCACCCGGACCTGCCGCCGACCCTCGGCCTGTCCTATGTCGCACTGGCCGACCCCGCCACCCCGCTCAGCCCCGAGGACGGGCAGCCGACAGCGTGGCTGCCGCTCGACCGCCCGTGGGCGAGCTGCTTCCCCGAGGACCGCCCCCGCATGCGCGACCACACCGGGCGCCTCGCACCCGGCCGCTGATCACCGAAGCCCCCGGCCTGCTCCGACCCCGGGCACCAGCCGCGTCACCGCCACGTCATGATCAGGTAACAGCCGCCGGGCTCTCCGATCCTGCCCCCTACGCTCCCCCGCATGAGCCTGACAGTTTCTGATGTCGCCGCCGCCGGTGCGGCCTGGGTGTGGATGCCGGACGACGCCGAGGTCGTCGAGGACCCGGAGTTCACCTTCCTCCGCCTGCCCGACTACTGCCCGTTCGACCTCTCGGTGGTCTCCTTCACGCCGACTCGCCCAGTGGACCAGGTCGTTGACGCCCTGATGGCGCGGGCCCGCGCCTTCGGGCCGCCGGTGCTGGACTGGCAGGTGCTGCTCGGCGCCCCGGAGGGGCTGGAGGCCGAACTGTCCGCGCGCGGCGGGAAGGTGAAGATCGAGCTGGAGATCCTGGCCGCCGATCTGAGTGACGGTGCGCCCGAACTCCGGCCCCCGACGGTGGACGTCGAGCTGCGCTGGGCCACCGACGTGACGACGGCCCTCGACGGGCTGACGATCGAGGCCGCCGGGTTCCGCGGCGAACTCCCGCCCGCCGAACGGATCGAGGCGGTCGCGGCGAAGAACGCGGAGACCGTCCCGGCCGGCCACGGCGGCCTGCTCGTCGCCTATGTGGACGGCGAGCCCGTCGGCACCGGCGGCGTCTCGGTGGTGGACGGCGTCGCCCGGCTCACCGGCGGCGTGACGGCCGAGCCGTGGCGGGGTCGCGGGGTGTACCGCGCCGTGCTGGGCGCCCGGCTGAACTACGGTGCGGCGCACGGCGCGACGATGGCACTGGTCAAGGCCAACCCGGCCACGTCCGGCCCGATCCTGCGCAAGTCCGGCTTCACCACCTTCGGCCCGGAACCGGTGTACGCCATCCCTCTCCACGAGGACCGGCCCTGACCGCGGTTCACAGCCGACGGGCCCGCAGCACCCCCGTCAGCATCGGCAGGACGAACTCGCCGTCCGCCGTCTCCGGCCGGCCCGCCAGGTAGTCCCGGGCCCGGGCCAGCCGCGCCTCCCGTTCGTGCTCCGGCATGACCAGCAGGCCCGCCTTGGTGGCGAGCGTCGCCACCAGCGAATCGGCGGTCCGGCGCTGGCCGTGCGGGAATTCGGCCTGCTCGGCGGCCCCGAACCGGGCGGGCCCGCCGGCCGGGGGCAGGTGCATCCGGGCCGTCCCGGTGCGCCAGCTCGCGGGGACGTCGCGCGGCCCGATCGCCGCGCTCCCGCCGGCCTCGGCGAGCCCGGCGACCCAGGCGACTCCGTCGTCGAACAGGTTCCACAGGCCGGCCAGCACCCCGCCGGGGGCGAGCACCCGGGCGATCTCGGGGCCGGCCGCGTCCATGTCGAACCAGTGCATCGCGTTGCCGGACAGCACGGCGTCGACCGACCCGTCCGGCAACGGAATCGACTCCGCACACCCCGTCAGCGCCCGCACCTCCGGCAGTTCCCGGCGCAGCTGGGACAGCATCGCGGCGTCGGGTTCGACGGCGACGACCTCGGCGCCCGCCGCGAGCAGGCACCCGGTGAGCTTGCCCGTCCCGGCCCCGAGGTCCAGCACTCGCCGCCCGGGCGCCGGCTCGAGCGCCCACCGGACGGCGGCCGGCGCGTAGTCCGGACGGTGCGCGGCGTACGCTCCGGCTGCGGCGCCGAACGACGAGCGGTGCCGCAGGTGTTCGTCCTTCACGCGGAATCACCCGACCCGACCGGCATCGTCCGGCTCGACGCGCCGGGCCTCGCCACGCCGTCGACCGAGACGCAGATGCCGAAGACCCGGTCGTGGCCCGTCCAGCCGTTCACGCGGCCCCGGTTGTTGCTGATCTGCACGCGCCGCCGGGCCGGATCGAGGGCGGACACCAGGTGGAGGTACACGGTGCCGACGACCCGGGCGAGCACGATGTCGCCGACCTTCAGCAGTGTCGGGTCCACCGGTGCGACGAGCACCGACTGCCGACTGCGAATCAGCGGCACCATCGACGAACCGCTCGGCCGGAACTCAACGGTGACCCCGTCGGCGACTCTTGCCGCCACGCCGTCCAATGCTCCCATTCGACGATCATGGCGGCTCCTTCCCGGGAGTTCCACCGAATTTCGGGCCCCGAACCTGAGCACGGATACTCTGTCGGACGATCCATCGCACACCGAAGGATCGCCTGCCTGGGGGGACGGGCCGCCCGGGGCCCGCCACAGTCTTTTTGGAGTACTCGCCGTGAAGCGTCCTGTCCTGGTCCTCGCCGCCGTCGTGTTCGCCGCCGCCGGGGCCCTGACCGGCTGCGGCAGCAAGCACGTGACCGACTCCGGTCAGGCGGCCCCGACCCCGCAGACCTCGGCGAGCACCAACCAGGCCCAGCAGGAGGCGCAGGACCGCTGGCAGCAGCAACTCGCCGAAGTGGACCGGAAGTTCCCCGACGTGGCGAAGCTCTGCGCGGACAAGGCCACCACGGCGCCCACCCCGCCGCCCGCCACCTCCGGGACCGACCCGGAGAACTCCAAGTACGCCGAGAACCACGCCTACTTGCAGATGGCCACCCTGACGGACAACCAGCGCTGCCGCGGCGAGGCCCACGCGGCCCGCATCACGGCCGCCGTCAAGTCCGCCCCCATCGACGTGAGCCAGGCCCGCACCCTGATGACCGGCCTCGGCTACCCCGACGCCAACTTCACCCCCTACGGCGACGGCATCCACTTCACCCTCTCCGTCCCCGGCCCGGGCGGCTGCCTCACCGGCAACCTCTCCTCCGCCGCCCGCATCGAGGTCCACGGCGCCTACCTCGAAGGCGGCTGCGAACGCCCCCGCGGCGGCCACTGACCGATCCGGAAGGTGGCGGCGTCGCACCGTGACAACTCACATCGAGGAAGGCGAAGTTGTGACTCGGGGGGACGAAGTCGTCAGGGCCCTGCTGGCGGCGATCGCGGCCTTGGACGACCTCGTCACGGTGGGCCATGACTCGCATATTGCGCTGAACGCCCTGGAAGAGATCGCCCACGAACTGGGCAGCATGGAGCCGGAGGAGCGCCGGCGGTTCATCGAGGGGCTGGACCGCGTTGCCGCACAGGAACCTGATCGAGCGGCTTGGATCGGGGGCATTCCCGACGCACTGGGGCTCGATCGCTGAACCCTTCGCTGCACTGCCGCCGCCTTCAGCGCGTCACCTCACAACCGACGGCCGGAGTTGTGCGCAGCGATGCCCGCCGCGCGCGCCAGCACCTCGGCGGTCCGCGTCCCCGCCCGCACGGCGTGGTCGGCGGTGCTGGGCAGGCAGCGGGCGTGTTCGGGGACGAACTCGGTCATGATGACGCCGGCGTGGTCGGTCACGTCCTCGTGGAGCAGCACCGGCCGGCCCCGTTCCGTGAGAGCCGTGAACAACTCGCGTGACCGCTCGACGTCCACCACCGCGTCGGCGGTGCCGTGCACCAGCCACACCGGTACCGGCGCCCCCTGGTCGCCGCCCACGCGCAGGTCGTCGAGCGGGACGGTACCGGTGGTCGGTGCCGCCGATCCGTACGCGCCGGCGATTCCCACCACGGCTTGCGGCCGCCAGTCGCCGAAGGCTCCGGGGTTCACGGCGACGCCCACGGCGGCCTTGCCGCCCAGCGACCAGCCGGCGAGCGCGATCCGCTCGGGATCCCCGCCGAACTCGGCCACGTGCTGCCGTGCGAAGGCGGCCGACTCCCTCAGGTGCGTTCGCCCGCCGTCCGGGGCGTCGGGACTCCAGTCCGGCACCAGGACGACGACGCCCCGCTCCGCCGCGGCGCGGGCGACGGGCGCGAGGACGTCCCGTTCGTCGGGGCCCCGGCCGTGCCAGAGCAGCACCGCGGGCATCGGCTCCGGCGCGTCCGCGGGCCGGTGGACGTCCATGAGCTTGCCACTGGCCCCGTACCTGACGACAACCATGGTGGTCACCGCGACACCCCCGACTCGTCGGACCACGAAAGGCCTCACGCTACCAACCCCGGTCGACCGACCCGACGTCACCTCAACTCGCTGCCCCGGCCCCTCCCGGAAATCGACGTGCCGGGGGCGCGGCAGGCCGGGCAGGATGCGGCAATGACGAACTCTTCGCTGCCGCAATCCGCTTGGCGTCTCTGGGAAGGTCTGGCCGGGGCGACCTTCCCGCCACCCGGCGGGGTGGCCGTCGCCGTCGTGCCGCGCTCCGGTCTGTGCCCGCCCGGGTGGGTCGGGCTGATCGCACTCGGGGGTGCGGTGCTGGCGACGGCACCGGACGAGCGGCGGGCGCGGCTGGTGCGCGCGGCACTGCGGAAGGACCCGACGGCGGTGGCCGGGGACGCCGAGCGGCTGCGCGAACTCCTCCCGATCGGCGAGTTGCTGGGCCCGGCCACGCTCGCCTACCTCGCCCCGGACGGGCTCCGGCCCCAGCCACCCACCACCCTCTCGACGGTCCAACTCCCGCCCACCGACTCCCGGTTGCGCGACCTGGAGCGCCGGGCCGGAGAGCAGGATGCCGACGAGGCCGGACTCGAAGAACTCACCTCCCCCGTCTTCACCGTGCTCGCCGACGACCGGGCGATCGGCGCCTGCGGCTACCGCGCCTGGCCGTTCGAAACGGCCCATCTCGGCGTGCTCACCGACCCGGCCCACCGCGGCCGCGGCCTCGCCGGTCACACCGCCGCCGCCTCCGCCCGGCACGCCCTCGCCGCCGGCCTTCTCCCCCAGTGGCGCGCCCGCGTCCCGGCCTCCCGCCGGGTCGCCGCCCGGCTCGGCTTCCGCGAACTCGGCACCCAGGTGTCCGCCGAGGTGCGCTGAGCGTTCAGGCCCCGGCGATGCCGAGGTGCGCTGAGCGTTCAGGCCCCGGCGATGCCGAGGTGGGTGCGGTGGTGGCGAGGGGTGTCGATCTCGTCGAGCAGGGCGCGGGCGAAGTCGGCGTGGGTGACGCGGGCGGCGAAGTCGCCGGTCGTGACGGTGTAGTGGCCGGTGGGTGCGGCGGTGTGGTCGAAGTCGCCGGCGGGGCTGACGATCAGCCAGTCCAGCACGGTATCGGCGGCGCGGTACACGGCGCTGCCGACGGCGTGGGCGCGCGAGAACGGGCGGTACTCCTGCGGAAAGCCGGGGGCGTCCATCAGCGGTGTGCCGGGGGCGAGTTCGAGGGTGGCGGCCAGGCCGAGGGTGATCAGCCGTTCGACGCCTGCCCGTTCCAGTCCGTCGACCAGGGCGTGCGCGGCGGCGGCGAAGAACGCGTCCGGCCGGGCACCGGCGTCGTACGCGGCCATGACGGCGGCGTCGTGTCCGGCCGCCCGGTCGGCGACGACATCGGCATCGGTGACGTCACCGGCCACCACGTGGAGGCCCGCCAGGTCCGGGTGGGCGTCGGGGTTCCGCACCACGGCGGTGACGTGGTGCCCTCGGCGGACGGCGTCCGCGACGGCCGCACGTCCGACGCGTCCGCCCGCACCGAAGATGATGATCCTGCGCATGAGTTGCTCCCTCGACCTGTCGCACTGCCGGTAGTGCCTCCGGACGGTAGCCGCCCCCCTGGTTTCCGCCCGGATACCGGGGCGCGGCGCTACGGTGGGCCAATGCGCGAGCCCCTGGACCCGGAGATGTTCGATCCGGTGTGCCCGTCCGAGCTGGTGCCGATCCGGGTGGGCGGCGACAAGTGGGCGGGCATGATCGTCCAGTGCCTGGCGGACGGTCCCCGACGCTTCTCCGAACTCCGGGTCCCGCTGCGCACCATCACGCCCAAGGTGCTCACCGCGTCGCTCCGGTCGCTGGAACGCGACGGCTTCGTCCTCCGCACCGTCCACCCCGGCCCCGCCCGCCGCGTCGACTACGAGCTGACGCCGCTCGGCCGCAGCCTCCTCGACCTGCTGGCCACCGCCCGCACCTGGGCCGAAACCCACCTGGACGAACTGCTGGACGCCCGCGAAGCGGCCGACCGCACTGCCTAACGCCGCGCAGCCACCAGCACCGCCGCATGCGGCAGCTCCAACCCGCCGTCCTCGCCCACGAATTCGGCCGCCAGCCGATCGAACTCGCGCCGCACCCCGGCCCGCACCTCCGGCGACTGGCGGCGCAACAGCTCCCCCAGGAACGCGACCCCGTCGGCCGGGCCGCCCCACCACGTCTCCACGGCCGTCCGGTGGTTCCACGCCACCACCCGGCCGTCCACCCCGCCGAAACCGGCTGCGGCAAGCAACGCGAGGAAGCCGTCGACCTCGGTGACGGCCCGCAGGGCGGCAGGTGGCGGGGGCAGGTCGGTGGGGCGGACGGCCCCGGCGGCCTCGAAGGCGCGGCCGAGCAGGGACTGTCCGGGCGGTGCAGGGGCGGCCCAGGTGGTGAGGGCGAGTCGTCCGCCGGGGCGCAGCACGCGGCGCAGTTCGGCGAGCGCCTCGGCGGGTCGTCCGACATGGTTGAGCACGAAGTTGCCGACCACCGCGTCGAACGTGCCGTCCGCGAAGGGGAGTTCGGGCAGCGTGGCGGTGTGCAGCTCGGCCTCGGGCGCGGCGCGCCTCGCTTCGGCCAGCATGCTCGGTTCGGCGTCCACGGCGGTGACGCGGGCACCGCGCGCACAGGCCGCCGCGGCGGCGGTGCCCGTCCCGGTACCGACGTCCAGCACCGCGCTGCCGGGCCCGACGCCGGCGGCGTCGAGCAGCGCGGGCACGGGGTGGGCGCACAGCCGGGCGACGCTCGCGGCGTAGGCGGTGGCCCGGCCCGCCCAGATCCGGCGCTCCAGCGCGTCGAACGCGTCCACGTCCGCCTCGGCGATCCCGCCCATTCCTGCCCCCTCCGGCATGTCGACTCGCTTCTGTCCTGTCTCAGCGAAGCGAAGGTTGAACAGTCTCACCAAAGGTTAAGCACACCGCCGGGAGGCCCGAGCGCCCAGGCCCTGGTTGGCTACCGGTCAACTGGTCCATCGCCGGGGAGCATTGGTGGCCGCCGCCGCAAACTCCGGCCTTCCCGGCGGGCCCTGGTCTGCCTACGCAAGCTGGCGGTCACCAGGGTTCAGCGAGAACGCGCAGCCTTCGTTGAGGCGGGGACACCTGTCAACTCGCTTCCGCGCCCTCCACCTTGGCGAGGAAGCCTGCCAGATTGTCCCGTACCCGATCGATCCGCTGTTCCACCGTCAGCGATTCGTGGATCCGGGTGCCGGTTTCGCGCAGGCCGCGGACGTACAGCGAGCAGGCGAGGTCGCTGCACATGTACGCGCCGACGGAGTTGCCCTGGCGGCCGGCGGGGCCGGCGAGCGGGGCGACGAGGAGGGAGACGCCGCCGGTGTGGGTGGTGACGCAGAGGGAGCAGATGCTGCGCCGGGGCTGCCAACTGGCGGCGGCGGAGCTGCGCAGGACGACGGCTCGGGGGCGGTCGTCGTGGACGGTGACCAGGTAGGCGCGGTCGGGGGCCTGCGGGTCGCGCCAGCCGAGGAAGTCGAGGTCGGACCAGGGCAGGTCGGCCAGGTCGCGGGGGAGGTTGAGGCGTTTCGCCTCGCCCTTGGAGCAGTTCAGGAACGCGGCGCGGATCTCGGGGTCGGTCAGCTCTCTCACGAAACGCCACGCTAATTTGCCTAAGTCGTTTAGGCAAATGGATAATCGCTGGAGAAGGAACGATCGAGCAGCAGGAGGCGGGTCCAGTTGGCGCGTGCAGGTCTGTCGGCGGAGGTCCTGACCAGGGCGGGTGCGGAGCTGGCCGACGAGGTGGGCTTCGAGCAGGTCACGGTGACGGAGCTGGCGCGGCGCTTCGACGTGAAGGTGGCCAGCCTGTACTCGCACGTGAAGAGCTCGCAGGACCTGAAGGTGCGGATCGCCCTGCTGGCGCTCACCGAACTCGCCGACCGGGCCGCCGACGCGGTCGCCGGACGGGCGGGCCGCGACGCGCTCGCCGCGTTCGCCGAGGCGTACCGCGGCTACGCCGTCGAGCACCCGGGGCGCTACCAGGCCACCCGCCTGCGGCTGGACCCGGAGACGGCGGCAAGCAGCGCGGCGCCCCGCCACGCCCAGCTGACCAGGGCGATCCTCCGCGGCTACCACCTGCCGGAGCCGGACCAGACCCACGCGGTCCGCCTGCTCGGCGGCGCGTTCCACGGCTACATCGAACTCGAGGCCGCCGGCGGCTTCGCCCACACACCGGTCGACCCGCAGGCGTCCTGGGACTGGATCGTCGACTCCCTGGACACCCTGCTGCGCGCCCGCGCCGAACACTGACCCGGCCCGGAACCACTCGCCCCGAAACCGGCTGCGCGCCCGCGCCGAACACTGACCCCACCCGGCTCGCCCCGGCTCGACCCGGCTCGACCCGAAAACACGCGGCCGCCGACCGGGCATACCCGATCGGCGGCCAACCCCCGACTACGCGTCAGGCGCCGTCACGTACCGGCAGCTTCCACCCCGGCCGCAGCTGACACCACCCCGAACCACCGGCCGTCGACCGACACACGACCAACCGCACCCGGCCGACGATCACCCCCACACCACCCGCCGACCCGCCGTCAGGCGTCACGCACTGGCAGCTCTCACCCCGGCCACAGCTGACACCACCCCGAACCACCGGCCGTCGACCGACACACGACCAACCGCACCCGGCCGACGATCATCCCCACACCACCCGCCGACCCGCCGTCAGGCGCCGTCACGCACCGGCAGCTTCCACCCCGGCCGCGGGAAGTGGCAGGTGTAGCCGTTGGGGAAGTGCTGGAGGTAGTCCTGGTGCTCCGGCTCGGCCTCCCAGAAGTCGCCCACCGGCGTCACCTCGGTGACCACCTTTCCGGGCCACAGGCCGCTCGCGTCGACATCGGCGATGGTGTCGAGCGCGGTGGCGCGCTGCTGCTCGTCGCCGAAGAAGATCGCGGAGCGGTAGCTGCTGCCGATGTCGTTGCCCTGCCGGTCCACGGTGCTCGGGTCGTGGATCTGGAAGAAGTACTCCAGCAGCGTGCGGTAGCTGATTCGCTCCGGGTCGTAGACGATCTCCAGCGCCTCGGCGTGGCCGGGGTGGTTGCGGTAGGTGGCGTGCGCGTTCTCGCCGCCGGTGTAGCCGGTGCGGGTCGACTGGACGCCGGGGAGGTTGCGGATCAGCTCCTGCATTCCCCAGAAGCAGCCGCCGGCCAGGACAGCCCGGTCCGTGGTCATCTCGTTCTCACTCCTCGCGTGGGACGTCCGCACCCCTGGTGCGGTGCGTGGCCCGTCCGCCGGGGCGCTGCCCGGCGGGACCATCCCCTCCAACCTCAGCCGCCCGCCCGGTGTTCCCGCTGCCGAAAGGTTCAGCCGGCCAGCCCGTCCAGCACCTGCGCGCCGGGCAGTGCGGCCAGTGCCGCGCCGGGCAGGATCAGCTTGCCGCGGCGCCGTCCGCTGCCGATCAGCACCCACGGGGTGGCGGCGACGGCGGCGTCGATCAGCAGTGGCCAGTGCGCGGGCAGGCCGACAGGGGTGATGCCGCCGTACTCCATACCGCTCTCGCCGACGGCGGTGTCCATGGGCGCGAACGAGGCCTTCCGCGCGCCGAGGTGACCGCGCACCGCCTTGTTGACGTCGAGTCGGGTGGTGGCCAGCACGAGCCCGGCGGCCAGCGTGGTCTCGCCGCCGCGCTTGGCGGCGACCACCACGCAGTTCGCGGACGCCTCGGCGGGGACGTCGTACGCGGCGCAGAACACGGCGGTGCCGGCGAGTTCCGGGTCGGTGTCCACGTACCGCACGGCGCCGGCGAGTTCGGCGTCCCAGTGCTTCAGCGCGGCCGCCACCGGCCCGGCCAGTTCGGCGACGGCGTCCAGCGCCCGCCGCACGTCCGGAAAGTTCCCGAACGGCGCCGTCACCTGCTCGTCCAGGGAGTCCTGTTCGTCCATGGACCAACCCTAGCGAACGCCACCGCGCAACCCGGGCTGGCCCATTGGGGTGAGCCCGGCCGGTGTCGCGGCCATTCGGACGGCGCCCGGACCCTATCGTCATGGGGGTTTCCAGGCCGGGACGGCAGCCGGCGTCGACAGGGTGGAGTGGCATGGCGACCGAGGTTCCCCCGCAACAACCCGCCCGGCAGGCCCGCGCGTGGCAGGTGCTGCGCCGGTGGCGGATGTGGCTGGTCCCCGGCGTCCTGAGCGCGCTGGTCGCGCTGGTGCTGTCGCTGCTGTACATGGGCGGCATCCTGACCCCGACGGACCATCTGCACCGGATGCCGATCGCGCTGGTGGACGCGGACGCCGGACCGCCGCTGCCGGGCCAATCCGCGCCGCTGGGAGTGGAGTTGACGGACGCGGTGGCGGCGGGGACGCCGCCGGGGCAGGTGCAGTGGCAGCGGGTGTCGCGCGAGCGGGCGCAGGAGCTGCTGGCCTCGGGGCAGGTGTACGGGGCGCTGGTGGTGCCGGAGGACTTCTCCCGCACCGTGGCCGCGCTGACGACGAACCAGGCCTCGGCGCGTCCGGTGCTGTTCGCACTGACCAATCCGGGCACCGGTTCGCTGGCGTCCTCGCTGGCGAGCCAGATCACCCAGCAGTCGGCGCACCGCTCCTCGCAGGCGCTCGGCAAGCAGCTGACGGCGGCCGTGCCGAACGCCTCGGCGACGGCGCGGCTGCTGCTGACCGACCCGGTGGACGTCCGGGTGCAGCCGGGGCATCCGATCGGACGGCACAGCGGGCTCGGCCTGAGCGCCTTCTACTACACGCTGCTGCTGGTGCTGGCGGGGTTCCTGAGCGCCAACCTGGTGCACAACGGGGTGGACACGTCGCTCGGTTACGCAGACAGCGAGATCGGGCCGTGGCACTGGCGCCGGCCGACGGTGCCGATCAACCGGACCCAGACGCTGGTGGTGAAGATGGAGATGACCGCGGGGCTGTCCGTCGTCACCACCACGATGATCATGCTGGCGACGATCGGCATCCTCGGCATGGACGCCCCGCACCTGCCGCTGCTGTGGGTGTTCTCGTTCGCCGCCTGCGTCACGGTGGGCCTGGGCGTGCAGGCGATCAACGCGGCGTTCGGCACGCTCGGCCAGCTGGTCGCGATGTTCGTCTTCATCGCGCTCGCACTGCCGTCCTCGGGCGCGACGATCCCGCTCGAGGCCACGCCGTCCTTCTACCACTTCCTCGGCGCGTTCGAACCGATGCGCCAGGTCGCGGGCGGGGTGCGGGCGATCCTGTACTTCGACGCGCAGGCCGACGCCGGGCTGACCCGGGCCTGGGTGATGATCGCGGTGGGCTTCGTGGTGGCGCTGGTCTTCGGCTTCGCGATGACCTTCTACTACGACCGCAAGGGCCTGCACCGGATGGTCCCGACGCCGTCCTGACCACCGCGCTCAGGACGCACCGGCTGCACGACTCGCACCGTCCTGACCACCGCTCAGGACGACAGCACCGCCCAGGACGACAGCGCCGCCCAGGACGACAGCGCCGCTCAGGACGACAGCGCCGCTCGCCACCCCCACGACTCACGCCGCGCCAGGCCCGGCAGTTCGCCGCGTCCGGTGCACCAGAGCAGCACCCGCACCGGGTCGCCGGCCGGCGCGTCGGGGAACAGCCGGGCCAGCACGGCGGCGCAGAGCGCCGGCGGCGGGGTGCGGTCGAGGCCGAGGCCGGTGGCGATGTCGTGGGTGTGCAGCAGGATTTCGGCGACGCCCATCGCGGCGAAGCCGGTCCGGTCGGCCGGCCCCCAGTGCCAGGCCCGCAGGTCGGGCCCGGCGGCGGCCAGCGCGAGAGCCAGCAACTCGCCGCAGGCCAGCGCGATCTGCAAGGTGGTGGCGGGGTCGGTGCCCGGCCGGACCGTCAGGTCGAACGGCAGGTACCGGTCGTCGGGACGGGCCGCCAGCTGCCCGGCGTAGGCGAGCAGATCGTGGCCGATGTGCGCCAGCGTCTCCTGGCACGACCACTCCAGCCCGCCGGCCGGAACGCCCCAGTCGGCGTCCAGGTGCGGGGCGAGGGTGAGTTGCAGCTCCGCGAGGGCCGCGCGCAGATCCTGATCGTCCATCAGGTCATCCTCGCACCCGCACCGTGGAACGCCTACGGCGCCTACAGGTAGGGGCGGGTGATCAGCTCCAGGCCGTGACCGGCCGGGTCGAGCAGGTAGACGCCGCGCCCGCCGTGCTCGGTGTTGGTCTCGCCCAGGCGCTGCATCTGCGGGTCGGCCCAGTGCGGGATGTCGCGCTCGCACAGCAGCGCGTAGGCGCGGTCGAAGTGCTCGTCGTCGAGCAGGAACGCGTAGTGGTGCATCTGGATCTCCACCGGCGGCTCGGCGAACTGGAGCAGCACACCGTCGGCGATCGTCAGGTTGCTGAACGGCCCCCAGGACGGGGCCTCTTCGGCTTCCAGCAGCTCGCGGTAGAAGAGCGCGGAGACCGCGCGATCCACGGCCGGGATGATGGTGTGGTTGAAAGCAGCAGGCATGGTGGTAGGTGAACCTCTTTCCGGTGTCGGGGGGTTGGCGCAGGCATGGCCGGCCTGCTCGGTCTGGGCGGTTACGTGCTCCCAGGACCGGGCGGTCCCCTGACCGGTGGGCACCCCGAAGGCACCCGGGGCGGCCTCAGCCGCCCACCGGTTCACCAATCCGTGCGTGGCCCATGGCCGTTCCGGTGTTCACCCGAGCACCGTACGCAACATCCCGTCCCGGCGACAACCGGTTTCCACCGCCTCCCGAATCGGCAGGTGCCCGGGCGTACTCTCGCCCGCATGGCTGACGAGTGCTTCACCGACCCCCGACTGGCCGCGCTCTACGACGCGCTGGACCCGGACCGCTCCGACCTGCTCCCCTATCTCGCCCTGGCCGACGAGCTCGGCGCCCGCAGCGTCCTCGATCTCGGCTGCGGCACCGGCGTGTTCGCCCTGCTGCTGGCCGAGCGCGGCATCGAGGTGACGGGCGTGGACCCGGCGGCGGCCTCCGTCGAGGTGGCCCGGGCCAAGCCGGGCGGCGACGGCGTCCGCTGGATCTGCGGCGACGCGACGACGCTGCCGCCGCTGCGGGTCGACCTGGTCACCATGACGGCCAACGTCGCCCAGGCGATCACCGACCCCGCCGACTGGCTCGCGACCCTGCGCGGCGCCCACGCGGCACTCCGCCCCGGCGGCCACCTCGTCTTCGAGACCCGCGACCCGTCCCGCCGCGCCTGGGAGGGCTGGACCCGGGAGGCCACCCACCAGCTCGACGACCTGCCGGAGGTCGGCCAGGTGGAGTCCTGGATCGACCTGCTGGACGTCAACGGGCCGCTGGTGACGTTCCGTTCGCACTACGTCTTCGCCTCGGACGGCCGGCACCTCACCTCCGACTCCACCCTGCGCTTCCGCGAACGCGCCGAGGTGACGGCCGACCTGCAAGCGGCGGGCTTCGGCCTCCACGAGGTCTGCGACGCACCCGACCGCCCGGGCCGCGAGTTCGTCTTCCTGGCCCGCCGCCCCTGACCTCGCGTCAGGAGACCCAGGGGTCCTCCAGCACCGGGATGCACGGCGACAGGTGGGTGTCCTCGTGCACGCTCACCTGCCCCCGCACCATCCGGTGCACCACGAACCCGTCGGCGTGCGCCCGGTCCTCGTCGTCCTCCGCGTCGGCGCGTTCCCGGATGGTCACCCAGCCGTGGTACTCGAACATGCCCGGCAGCCTACCCGGCGCCCATCGGCCGCAGCGCCGAGCCGAGAATCACGGGCCCGATGTCGGACGGGAGTTCGCGCACGGCGCACGCGACCGCCTCCGCCGCGGTGGTGAAGCGTCCGAGGTCGGGCGCGAGAATCCCGGTGCCCACCCCGAAATCACCGTCGCCGTTCGCCGACACGACGGGGCCGACCGCCGCCATCAGGGGCCCGGTGGTGGTGGAGAAGCGCAGTCCCCAGTGGCTGGTGAAGGGATACAGGGCCCGCAGCACCGGCTCCGTGTAGGCGGCCTCGATCAACTGCCGGTACGAATCGGCCCAGGAGTACTCCATCGCGGCCGCCTCCGCGCGCTTGAACTGCCATTGGGACTCCACCACCTGGTCAACGGTGGCGTCGGCGGGGTTCGGTGAGTCGTTCACGTCCCTCATCGTCCCAGATCGCCGTCAGGGCAGTTCGGTGCCGGCCGCGCGCAGCTTCTGCTGGATCAGCGCGGTAAGCCGGCGCCACCCCGGCCGGTCGTCCTCGCCGTGGTGGGTGAGCAGGTCGTGGCGGGTGACGGCGTCGTCCTGGTGCTGAAGGCCGGTCAGGGTGGGCAGCAGGGACGGGTCGGCGAGGAAGTGCTGGGCCATCTCCTCGGCGAGGTCCTCGATCCGGGGGTCGTCGGCCGCCCAACTCCCGGCGCTCCAGGTGAGTTTGATCAGGGCGACGTGCCGGGGGTCGTCCAGGCCGTGCTCGATCTGCGCAAGGTAGTCCTCGAAGCCCTCCGGCATCAGTGCCCGGACCAGGATCAGGCCCTCCCGCGCGATGGCCATGTCCTGGGCGGAGAAACCGAATCCAGGCATCCGGTCGAGAATGGCGCAGGCCCGGTCGGGCAGCAGCACCCGGTCGCCGGTGGCGAGGCGGCGCAGCGTGGCGCGGCGGGCGGTCAGCTCCTCGATCCGCCGGGTGAGGTTCTCCTCGACCTGGTCGAGCGCGGTCGCGAATTCCTCACCCTCGGCGTCCAGGATCGGCCCGATCTCGGCCAGTGGCACGCCCGCCCCGGCCAGGGTGCGGACCTGGACCAGGCGCAGCAGTTCGGCAGTGCCGTAGCGCCGGTAGCCGGAGCTGTCGCGGCGGGGTTCGGCGACGAGACCGGTGCGGTGGTAGACCCGGACGGCCTTCACCGTGATGCCGGCGAACGCGGCGGCCTGGCCGATGGTGATCCCGTCCGTCATCCCGCCTGCCGATCCGCCTGCCAATCCGCCTACCGATCCGCCTACCGATCCGCCTACCGATCCGCCTGTCATCCCGTCAGAAAACCTCACTGCAAGCTGTCCTGTCCAACCTCCCGAACCGCGGTGGCGATGGCCCGGAAGTCCTTGCGCACGATGGTGGTGTGCTTGCTCGGGACGGTGGCGCTGACCTGCACGTGCGGGTTGCGGACGAGGATCGGGTCGAGGGTGGCGCGCATCGCGGCGAGCCCTTCCGCGGTGCCGCCGAGGCTGGCGCCGGTGGCGACCACGAAACGCATGGGGAAGGTCACTTGGTCGAACACCGGGTCGCTGTCGGCGACGATCTCGTTCAGTTCGATGTTGATCTCGGCGTGCTGTTCGGCGGACATTCGCGCGGCCATCCCCAGCGGCCGGACCAGCGGCATGATCCAGCCGAACTTCCGGAACATGGTGCGGATCTGCTCGCGGCTGGCCTCCCGGCCACCCTCGACGGTGGCAAGGTAGTCCCAGGGGTAGCCGCCGTCGACCATCACCACGCCGGCGGTCCGGTCCGGGTTGCGGGTGCTCCAGTGCAGGGCCAGCGCGGCACCGTAGGACCAGCCGACCAGCAGCGGCCGCTGCACCCCGGTGGCGTCCAGGACGGCGTCGATGTCGCGCAGGCAGGCGGCGAACGAGTAGTCGGCCGACTGCTTCGAGCGGCCGCGGGCCCGTTCGTCGAAGGTGATGTGACGGTGGCCGTCGCCGAGTTCGGCGATGACGTGCCGCCAGTTCCGCTGCGTGGCGTAGGAGCCGTTGAGGTAGAGCACGGGCTGCCCGGGGCCGCCGGTGTCGGTGACGGCGAGCGCCGTGTCCTCCACCGGGACCAGCCCGGACCAGGCAGCGTTGCGGGTCTTCGTGTTCGCGTTCTTCGTCATGCCCTTCAGCGTGGGGCTTGACCTTGGGTCAAGGTCAAGCCGCTTCCGCTCACCACTCGGCGACGACCGGCTCCCCGGGTTCGTACCGCTGCCAGGCGGTGTCGAGACGCGCCAGCCGGTCCGGGGCGGCGACGCCGCACAGGCCGGCGACCTTGCCGTCGCGCAGTTCCAGTACCACGGCGCCCTTGACCCGGCCGTCGACCACGGCGACGACCGCCGGGGCACCGTTGACCTGCGCGATGTGCAGCGCGGAGATGCCGCCCGCCAGCCGTCGTTTGGCGGGGGTGGACCGGAAGCCGGCCCGCACGCCGGCGGCGATCTGTTCGCGGCTGGTGAGCCGCAGCAGCCGCTTGGCCAGGCCCGCTCCGTCCGAGACCGCGGTGGCGTCGGCGGTGAGCATCGCCACCAACTGGTCGACCCGCCCGGAGGTGGCGGCGATCAGGAACTCCTCGGCCACCCGCTTCGCGGATGCCGGATCCGTCTCGGGGCCGCCGCGCCGCTCGGCGGCCACCCGCCGGCGCGCCCGGTGGACGTGCTGCTGGCTCGCGGACTCGCTGATGTCGAGGATCCCGGCGATCTCGGCGTGCGGGTAGGCGAAGGCCTCGCGCAGCACGTACGCGGCGCGTTCGACGGGCGCGAGGCGCTGCATCACGGTCAGCACGGCCAGCGACACCGACTCGCGCTGCTCGAAGGTGTCGGCGGGGCCGAGCATCGGGTCGCCCTGGAGCAGCGGTTCGGGGAGCAGGTCGCCGGCGGCCCGCTCGTACCGGGCGTGGGCCGAACGGAGTTGGTCGAGGCAGAGGTTGGTGACGACCTTGGTCAGCCATGCCTCGGGCACCTCGATCCGGTCGCGGTCGGCGGCCTGCCAGCGCAGGAAGGCGTCCTGCACGGCGTCCTCCGCGTCGCCGGCCGAACCGAGCAGACGGTACGCGAGCGAGGCCAGCCGGCTCCGGCTGGCCTCGAAGCGGTCGATGGCGGCGCTGTCCATGCACAACAACTTAGGCGGCGCTCCGCGTGCGGGTCTGCTGGGGGCTCTGTGCGGGGCTCTTCACCGGAACTGCCGTCAGGTGGCGCCTGCGCTTGGGCATGCCGTAGGTCGGGTGCGCGATGGTCCACGCGGAGGCCTTGAGCACGCTCGTCTTGAACCGCACGGCGGTCCGGCCGCCCAGGTACCAGGACTTGGAGCGTTCGGCGCCGTCCACCATCTGCACGAGCGCGTCCCGCTGCCCGAGGCTGATGTGGTTGCCGAAGTACTTCAGCGCGGAGACCGGGGCCTCCCGGCCCGTCAGGCGGGCGATGACGGCGGCGGTGGCCTGGGTGGCGGTGAGGCCGGCCGAGGCACAGGACATCGGCAGCGGACGACCGTTGACGCCGATCGCGTGGGCGCTGTCCCCGGCGACGTAGACGTCCGGGTGCGAGACGGAGCGCATGCTGCGGTCGACCAGGATCCGGCCGTCCGCGGCGAGCTCCAGGCCGCTGGCGGCCGTCAGCGGGTTCACGGCGAACCCGGCGGCCCAGATCGTCACTTCGGCGGGCACGGCGCGGCCGTCGGCGGCGAGCGCCCGGCCCGGCTCGACGGCTTCGATGCCGGTGTGCTCGTGGACGGTGATGCCGAGCCGGGCGAAGGACGCCCGCAGGTAGCGGCGGGCCTTCGGGGAGAGCCAGGCGCCGAGTTCGCCCCGGGCGGCGAGCGCGACCGCCAGGTCGGGGCGGGCCTCGGCGATCTCGGCGGCGGTCTCGATGCCGGTCAGCCCCTCCCCTACCACCAGCACGGTGCCTCCCGCACCCAGCTCGGCCAGCCGGTCGCGCAGCCGCAGCGCCGAGGGCAGGCCGGTGACGTCGAACGCATGCTCCGCCACGCCGGGGACGTCGTGCCGGTCCACCGCGCTGCCGAGCGCGAACAGCAGCGTGTCGTAGGCGAGTTCGGCGTCTCCGTCCGCGTCGCTGACGGCGACGGCCCGGCGCTCGGGGTCGAGCCCGGTGACGCGGGCCACCCGCACCCGCACCCCGGTGCCCGCGAACATGTCGGCGAGCGGGCGGAATTCGACCTTGTGCCCGCTGGCGAGCTGGTGCAGCCGCATCCGCTCGACGAAGTCGGGGGCGGCATTGACGACGGTGATCTCGATGTCCTCGGCGTTCAGCCGGCGGGCCAGGTTCCCGGCGGCGAAGGCTCCGGCGTAGCCGGCGCCGAGGACGACGATGCGGTGCCTCATGAGGGTGCTCCTGTCTGGTTCGCGTGCCCTCTGAACGGGACGGCGCACCGATTGCTGACAGCGCCCGGATGTGAGCTGGGTCACCGCGAACTCCGCTGCCCCCGGCCGGTGTTGGTAACGGCCCAACTGGCCAGCAGCGTCAGCGCCACCCACAGCCGGATCGTCCCCGCCGTCAACCAGCGCGAGGTCCACCCGTTCCTCCAGCAGACCGCCGCGAAGGAACTCCAGGACCGGCACGGCACCGTCCTCCAGGCCTGGGGCCCGCTCGCCCAGGGCAACCCGGACCTGTGCGCGCACCCCGTCCTGCGGCGCATCGCCGCCACCCACGGCAGGTCCGTCCCGCAGATCGCCCTGCGCCGGCTGCTCCAGCGCGGCATCCCGCTGGTCGCCAAGAGCACCGACCCCGGGCGGCTGCGCCAGAACATCGCCGTGTTCGACTTCGAGCTGTCCCCCGACGAGCTCGCCGCCATCGCCGAACTCGACCGCCACCAGCCGGGGTTGGGCTTCACCCACCAGGACCCGCGGATGCTCGAACTCCTCCTGAAGTACGCGTGACCCTGTTGGGCGCTCAGTGCGGCCAGTCCGGGGCGGGATCCTCGTCGAGCAGCGGCCTGATCGCGCCCAGGACGGCGCCGATGCAGATGTCGCGCAGCTCGGCGCGGGTGCAGTGCGGCTCGATCAGCCAGTCCACGCACAGGACTTGGACGAACACCAGCCAGCTCTTCAGCACGCCCGACACGGCCTCCCTGGTCCGGTCGCCGGCGGGCGGGAGCGCACTCAGCAGGCGCTCGCGCAGCGCGTCGAGCTCGTCGGCGATGATCGTCTGGACCAGCCGGTCACCGGCCAGCACCCGGTTCGCCGCGAGCACGGTGTTGCGGTTCTCCGCGAAGTACTCGATGTGCGCGTCCAGGCCCTCGGCGAGCTGCTCGACCAGGGAGTCGGCGGGGTCGAACCGGGTCTTGGCGAGCAACTGCTCGGCGACCTGCCGGTAGAGGGCCGCGAACAGGTCGCGCTTGCTCGGGAAGTGCCGGTAGAGCAGCGCCCGGGACACCCCCGCGCGCTCGGCGACGTCCTCCATCAGCACCTCGTCGTACGTGTGCGCAGCGAAGAACTGGGCAGCGACAGCGAGGAGTTGGGCGCGGCGGTCGGCGGGGCTGAGGCGCTGGCGAGGAGGCACCCGGTCATCCTACTTGACACGTGTCTACTAGCGGCGCGTAGCCTGCTGCTCCTGGTTGACGCGTGTCTACTAACAGGGGGTCGGCGCTGTCATGACCAAGGACAAGGCACTGCACGCACTCATGCTCGCCATGGGCTACGGCTGCGTGGCGATCGGGCTCTTCCACGTCCTGCTCGGCAACTCCGCGATCCCCGGTGAGAGTTCGGCTGGCCCGACCATCGACAGCCTCGGCCGGTTCTTCGGCGCGATCTTCGCCGGCTACGGCGTCGCCTGGCTCCAGGCCGCCCGCCAGTCACCGATCCGCACCACCGCCGTCCGCTGGCTGGCCGGCATCCTGTTTCTCGGCGGCCTCGGACGAATCCTCTCGCTCGCCGTACACGGCTGGCCGCACTGGTTCCAGGTCGCCCTGGGCATCGTCGAACTGGCCCTGCCGCCGCTGTTCCTCTGGCTGGCCCGCACCGACTCCGAGCAGTAGGCGCACGATCAACTGCCAGCCGAGGAGCAGCAGTCCGACCGGTGGAGAACGCGAGCCAGGGCAGACTCGGTGGTGTCCCACTCCTCCCGCCGGCCCCCGGAGCTGAGCACCAGCGGTTCGTCCGCCACCTCGGCGATCCAGTCCAACAGCATGCGCGCAGTCTGCCGCCCCTCACCGGGGCACCGCCCGCCCCGTCACCTGGACGCCCGCGGACCCGTCCGCTCGTAAACGGCCCCGCCCGGGATGTACCAGCCCGCCTTCTTCCGCACAGCCGGACTCGGGTCCTGCCGGTGCGACACCTGCAGAGCGGCAACAGCCCGGGCATCCGTACGGGCGAACTTGCCGACCAACTCGGCGGCCCGCGACCGCACCTGCGGGTCGGGATCGGAAGCCAGGTGCAGCAACGCAGGTTCGAGCACCCGGTCCGCACCCGGCGCGCACGCGTCGTCCTTGCACCGGTCGCACGCGAGGGCATGGAACGCGGCGATCCTGACCCGGGCGTCCGGATCGTCGGCCATCGTGATCAGCTGCCCCATCGACTCCGTGTCGACCAGGTGGTCCAGCAACCGGCAGCAGCCCTCCCGGACAGCCGCACTCTCATGGGACAGGCCGGCCCTGATGGCACCCACCGCATCCCCCTTGCGCCGCAACAGTTCCCAGTAGGCCGCCACGGCACGCTGCGGGTCGCCCAAGTACGCGACGAGGGCTTCGTTGTCGGTCCTCACGAATCCGAGCATGACCTCAGTGTCGAACCGTCCAACAACCCCGACAACCGAAATTCCCCCACCCCCACCCCCACCCCCCACCGCCGAAGGCCGAGGTGCCCCCTTCCACCCCGGCCCGCCGACCTCAGTGCCCGGCGTGATGCACGAACACGTAGGTCTCCCGGTCCAGTTCACTCACCTCGACACAGAACGCGGCCGGCACCCGAACATGCGACCGCAGCAAATCCGTCACCCGCACCGACAGTTCACTACGCGCCGCGACACTGCGCCCGCCCAGAATCTTGATCTCCACCAGCACCACCGCCTCCCCCGACGCCCCGTCCCCGACCAGATGCGAAACCGCCGGCCGCACCAGCGTCTTGCAGTCACCCGTCGCCGTGTCGATCACCTCAGGAATCAGCTGATGAACCTCCTTCGCAAACGCCGTGGCGTCGAACTCGAGCCCCGGCGAGTGATCGATCAGGATCTGCGGCATGACAAACACCCTCCCGGACGCACAACGCCCCGGGACCCTCCCGGCACGACGGCGTCCATGGTCAGCTGACTCTACTGACCCGCCAACCCACCCGACCCGACGCAGCCGCCCCTCCCCCCGCGCGCCGATGTCGGACCCCGCTGACATGCTCCGGCGTCATGCACACTCAGCGCTTCTGGAACTTGATCGAGGATGCCCGCAGCCAGGTCCCCGATCCCGCCGACGGAGACGCAGTCGCCGCGATGGCCGTCGCCATGCTCCCCACCCGCTCCCCACCCGACCGCGCGCCCAAGGCATGCTCCCAGACGCCACCGACACCGGCCGCGCTCCACCTCCTCGGCCTCCGCGCTGCGGTTCGGCCCCGCATCCGCCTGCTCGACCACCGTAGGTACCTCGCCGCGCGACCGCCTAATGTTCTCCCGAAGGAGACGACCCCTTCCATCGAACACGGAACGCGATCCACCCCCAACCCGACGGAGGCTCCGTGCACTTGATCTCAAGTGGCAGGCACCACGCCACGTTCGACTTCGGCAACCTGCAGGTGGTCTCGCTGCGGGACGGGTACATCGACATGCCGCCGACCCGCCTCCGCGACGAGGACGGGCGCACGCTCGACGTGCTGCCGGCCGCCGTCCCGCTGGTCGGCGAGAACCTGCGGCTGTCGGTCAACGCCTTCTTCGTCACCGACGGCACTCGGTCGGTCCTCATCGACACCGGCGCGTCCAATGTCTGGCACGACCCCACCATGGGCTTGATCTACGACGCGCTCGACGAGGCGGGGGTCGAGCGCGCGCGGATCACCGATGTGGCCATCACCCACCGGCACGAGGACCACGTCAGCGGCCTGATCACGCCGGACGGTTCGGAGGCGTTCACCGGACTCGAACGCGTCTGGATCGGCGCGGGCGACACCTCGGTCTTCACGGGGCGCCTCGCGCCGATCCGCGACCGGGTCGTCCCCGTCACGGACAAGGTCGCGATCAACGACTGGACCACCGCGATCCCGACACCGGGCCACACCCCCGGCCACACCGTCTACGAGGTGAGGAGCAGCGCCGGCCACCTCCTCGTCTGGGGCGACACCGTCCACGTCCCCACGCTCCAGTTCGACCAGCCGAACGTGTCCTGGGAGTTCGACGGCAACCAGCCCCAGGCCCGCACCGCACGCGCGGCCCTCCTCGAACAACTCACCCGCCCCCACCACTTCGTGGCCGGCGCCCACCTCGACTCCCCCGGCATCGCCCGCGTCACCCCCGCCGGCGACGGCTACGCCCTGGAATACCTCGCCCCACCGATCGGCTGACCGATCCCGGCCTCGGGCCACTCCGTGAGGGTCAGCGCACGTCGCCGGGGCTTTCGAGGACCAGGGTGGTCTCGTTGACACGACGAAAGCGGCCGTCCGCGGCGAACTCGCCGAAGAGGTGGACCTCCATGAGGAGGGTGGAGCCGTCCTTCATCGAGATCGTGGCGGTGTGACGGTCGGCGTACTGGTCGCCGTCGAAGAGCTCCTGGTGCACCTCGATCACCCCGGAGGCCACGCTCGCACGGAGGTGGGCGATGTGGGCGAGAAAGGCTTCCCGGTCAAGGGAGTTGCCGTCGGTGCGCTGGACGTAGTCGGGGGTGATGTGACGCTCGGCGGCCTCGTTCAGGTCGAGGTCCGGGGAGAAGACGAGGTCGTTGAGGGCGGCACGGATGTCGGTACGAGGCATGGATGCTCTCCCTGTGTCGAACGGCGGCGGTGGCCGCGTACGTGACGAAGGACTACCGGACGGCAGACCCGCAGGCACGACCAGGGCCGAAACGACCCCGCCGCCACCACAACTTCCCTTATATCAAAGGAGTTTCATACACCGCGACGGTACGCCGACGGCCCGCCACCGAAAGGACGCTCACCCCTCGGCGCCACCGACTTCGCCGCGCAAGCTCCGCAGTCCCACACAGCAGCGATACCCACAAGGCATCAGCCCCGCAGAACAGGTCTTGGACACCGACCCACCCCCAGCGGTGCACTCGTCCACATGACCAAGCAAACGAAGACCGGCGACCCGCAGACCGCCCATACCGTCTCGGTGGTGACCCCCGGCGACGGCGAGACAATCGTTCTGGGCACCACCCGCATGCGCATCCTGGAGGACGGCAGCCACACCGCCCACCGCCTCGCAATCGCCGAGTCCGTCCTCGCCCCGCACACCCAGGGACCGCCGCAGCACCGCCACGCCCTGCACGACGAGGGCTTCTACATCCTGGCCGGCACCGTACGGTTCACCGTCGGGGACACGGACTACGACGCCACCCCGGGCACCCTCGTGATGGTCCCGCCCAGCACCCCGCACACCTTCGCCAACCCGACCGACCAACCCGCCGTCCTGCTCAGCACCTTCACCCCCGACCTGTACGTGCAGTACTTCCGGGACCTCCAGCAAGTCCTCACCGACGGCCGCCCGTTGACGCCACAGGCCAACATCGACGCAATGAGCCACTACGCGACCGAGCCCGCCACCGACCACGCCTGAACCCCCGGCCCGGCCTCTTCCGGCACGCGACACAACCGACGGGTCCCGCGTGAACCGGCGGCCCAACCGGCCTGATCGTCCCCCACTAACCGACATCGCCCCCTCCCTGGCCCCGGCCGCGGCCACCGGCTTCGTCCTCCTCCAAACCGGCGCAATCACCGCCCACTTGACCACCGGAGACCGCCGAATCGCACTCAACGCCCGACTCACCATTGCTGCGGCCCTGACCATCTGGCCGGCCATCAGGACCTGATCGAACACAGCCCACGACCAGCTGACGCGACGTCGGATCCGAACTGCGGCGTCCACCGGACCGACCACAACACCGTGCCGGCGAACATCCGCCCCCTGGCACCGCCCGGACCGACACGGCGCTCCGGGGCGGCGCCCTCAGGCAGTGATCAGGGCCGGGTCGCCGGCAGCGGCAACGACGTGGGACAGCGTCGAGAAGAACGGTCCCGGCCAGCTGTCCTCACGGGCGTGCGCGTCGTTGATCGCCCAGTCGCCGGCCCGCAGCATGACCGCGGTCATTCCTTGCGCAGTTGCGCCACTCAGTTCATCGCCGCCGCCGTCACCGACATAGAGGCAATCGCCGGTCGGCGTATCCAGTTCCCTCGCGACCTGGCGGAACAACTCCGGATCCGGCTTCCTGCGCCCTTCCTGGCAGGACAGGACGACCGCGTCGACCAGCGGGGCAAGCGGCAACGTCGGCAAGGTTTCGGCGAGTTCGATCGTGCAGTCACTCAGGACCCCGATCCGAAGGCCGTCGCGGCGAAGCCGCTCCAAGGTCTCGAGCGCGTCATCGCGGAAGACGAACAGTTCACGCTGGCAGGCAAGCCTGGCCGCCGTCGCGGCTGCCAGCGCTTCGTCACCCGGGTCGACTCCGCAGCGCCGGGCCAGGGTGCGGATCGTCCGCGGCAGATCACCCATCGCCCCCACGGCCCGCTCCGGAAAGGACTCGTCCAGCGCCCGACGCCACTGCTCCACCGGAATCCCGAGCGGGGCCGCACTGCGGGCCGCATGTTCGTCCCAGATCCCGCTGGGCGTGCTCGGGGTCAGCGTGCCGAAGAAGTCGAAGATCACAGCGGAGAAGGACATGGCCGGAACACCATCGGCCTCGCCGATCCGACATCTGCGGAATCGATCTTCAGCGGAGGACCGATAGCCTGCGCCCGTGAAGGTCTACCCCCTGTGGCACATCGGCCACCAGAACGAAGCCGGCCCGAACGGCGAAACGATTCACGTCAACGACACGATGGTGTTCCTCGACGAGCTGGACGGCGACGACGTCAAGCTGCTCGGCATCTACTCCTCCGAGGCCGAAGCCGAAGCACGAATCCGCCGCGCGCGCCTTCAACCAGGCTTCGCCAACGAGCCGGACTGCTTCCAGGCCGGAGAGTACGACCTCGATGAGGACCACTGGACCGAGGGCTTCGTCCGCGTGCCGGCCCAGCCCCTCGAGTAAACGATCCTACCGAGCCGGGCCATCGACACACCGTCCAAGTACCTCACAAACCCTGCTCGGCCCAACAGTTGCCGCCGCACGGACAGACACCGAGCAGGCCGGGCCTACCTCACCGGCCGACCGACCACCGCTGAACAGCTCACGGAACGGCTGCAGATCACCCACGAGACACTGGGGCAGCGTCTCCGCTGTGGCCCACGGCCACCAGCCGGTCGTCGTTTGTCGACACACCTGACGATGATCAACGGTGGCCGTGTCGTCTCCAGGCCGGAGGGCCGCCTGCCGAGCACCCGCGACACCTTGGCGCCGAAAATTACGGTGGCCCCGGGCGAGCTGCCCGCGGTGAGGTCGGCGCCCCGGCCACCATCCGCAGCTTCGCTCACCCGAGACCACCCGTTCTCAGCGCGGGATCACACCGAGCCGGACCACACCGAGCCGACTCACGTCAGCTCGTCCAGCAGCCGCTGCTCCTCCGCAGCGGTGAGCCCCTCCTCGTCTACGGCCGGTCCACCGCGGGCGGTGTCCCAGGCGAGTGTGTCGGCAACGGTCTCGGCGAGCGGACGGTATGTCAGGCAGGCGGCCAGGGCGCGGGAGATGTCCACCCGGTTGATCGCCACGCACTCGGGGGCGCCGATCCACATCGGGACGCCCATCCACGGGTTGACGCCGGCTTTCAGCAGCTTCTCGCTGCTGACCCAGACCGGCTCCGCACCGGGGTTCACCAGTGCCCGGCAGACGGCGAAGAACTCGCCGAACGGCAGGGTGCGGCCGGTGACGTTGTAGATGCCGCCGCGCTGTGCTGCGATGCACCCCAGGATCCACGCCGCGACATCGCGGACATCGATGAACTGGGCCGCATCGGCCGGATCGCCCGGCAGCAGCACCGTGCCGCCGCGCTGGAAGCGCCGCGGCCAGTAGGGGAAGCGGTCGGTCGGGTCGTGCGGCCCGACGATCATGCCGGGGCGGACGATGCTGGCACGCTCGCCGTACGCGCCCAGCACGATCCGCTCGCAGGCGGCTTTGCGTGCGCCGTAGAGCTGGTGTGGCGGCAGGTCCTCGCCGAGGACGAGCAGATTTCCGTCCTCGTTCTGCACGGTCGCCTGGTCGGCAAGGACCGACAGGGAGGAGACGAAGACGTACCGGTCCACGCGCTCACCCAGGGCGGTGACCGAGCGGCGGACCACCTCGGGCTCGTAGCCTGCGACATCGACCACGGCATCCCAGCGGCGGTCACCGAGCGCGGACAGGTCGGTGGTGCGGTCGCCAATGATGGTCTCGACCTCGGGGAAGAGCTCGGGCGCGGTCCGGCCGCGGTTGAACAGCGTCACCTGGTGCCCCTCGGCCAGTGCGGCCTCGACAAGGGTGCGACCCACGAAACGCGTGCCACCCAGCACGAGCAGGCTCAGCGGGCGGGGGGTCATGCTCTGCATTGTTGACGAACTCCGGAGTTGTGAAGCGGTCCGGGCCGCTGGCGGCAGAAGCCGGCTCAGTCGGCGACCCGGTCAGGGACGTGACGGAACTCGCTCCCGGCAGCCATAAACCTCACCCTCTCGGTGACGCGTCGACATGGCACTGCTCTGGCGCAGGCGAACCTAGCAGTAGACGATCACGGCCGTCGACAGCATTACGGCACCGCGGACCGGTCCAGGGGCAGCCGAGATCACGATCTGAAGCCGGAGTACTGACTGCCCCGACCCGGTATCTTTCGGACCTGCAAACCCACACCCTGTCCTGGGAAATGAAGTGCAGCATGCACATCCTGGATGACCTCACGGGTCTCACCTCGCGTGCAAAGAACCTGCTCGACCGAACCGGCCGACGCGACGATCCGCAGGAACCCCGACTCTCCACCGAGTTCCTGCAAATCCGTGACCACTCCGGCCAGTTGACCCCCGCGCCCATGATGCTGGTCATCCGCCGGGAGGGATTCGAGCAGAGGTACGGCGGACTCCGTTACCAAGTCCGAAGCAGCTGCACCATCGAGGGCGAGCGCCACGAGTCGCTCCGCGACTGGCACTACGACTTGGGCCAAGGCATGTGGGCCGGCCCTGCCAACGGCTGGTACTTCGACTGGTTCGGGGAGTACGTGTCCTCCCCGGTCCGCTACCTGGTACACACGGACGGCCGGGTCGGAGTAACCGACCGAGGCGGAACGTTCCTCGAAGTCGCCCCGTCCATCCCGGCACTCATCGAATCCCACGCCCTCACCGACACGCTCGCGACCTGGGACCGCGTCGCCACCGACGTCGACAGCTTCGCACTCGCCCAGCATCTCGACGGCCTCACCGACATCCCCGAAGCATCAGGCCGCACCCTCCGATGGCGACTGTCCGACAACGTCGCAGTCAAGGAGTTCCGGATCTGGAGCAGCGACGCACCGCGCCGCTGGTGTGCCTTCCTCTGGAGCCGAGGCGAATCCGGCCGCCGCCAGGTCGAAGCGGCCACCGCCCGAGCAGCGACCACACAGCAGGCTCCGGCAGCTACTTGACCCACCGCTCGAACCATCCCCGGCGTTCCGCCGCCATAGCAACGAACGAACTGACCCACCGGACGCGAGCATCGAACTCGGCACAGGATCCAGGCCGGTCCCGACTCGACGCTGCTCGACCTCGCACATCATCGGAGGCCGCCACCACCTGCCGAACACCCACCCGCCCGCCCGCAACAAGGCACCTCTCTCCCCCAGGCGAACAACTGCCCGACCGTCCCTGCCTCGACAACCCGAGGAAACGCCCTCGTCCGAGCCTCCGCCGTCATGGCGCCGGGCCGTCCTGTCAGCAACTGCTGCAACGCTGTCCCCATGGCACTCCCCGGCTCCCGTACGAAAACGACAGATGTCTGGCTGCTACCGGAGGACGAGGCCCTGGTCGGGCAGCGGATCGGGGAGCTCCTGCCGGGTGCTGGATGGCTTTGCAGCCAACCGGGCCCGCTGGGCCTGCACCAAGTACATGTGCACTCGACGGTCCAGGAGGCTCTGTGCTGCGGCGGGGTTCAGGCCTTTCTGGCCCTGCCAGGAGGGGCTGCCGCCCCCGCGGCTGTCCAGGACTTGACCGGCCACGCAAACGGTCCTGGGCTGCCGCGCGCTGCGGTGGTTCAACTGCTGTGCTCACGGCGCAGGCCGAGTCACCGCGGCGAGGCGTTCGAGGCCGGTCGCCTCGCCGTGCGCTGGTTCGAACCCGAGGTTGGGCCCGAGATGCACCAACGCCTGACCGAACAGACGCGCACCGTCTGGCAGGCTCTGCGGTCAGGCACCCGGCCGGCCGTGGTCGCGACCGCGGACGGCCGAAGGATCTCCGGCATGCGCATCGGCCACGCAGCCCACGCGCTCGCAGCCGGCACGGGCATCCAGCTCACCCGCGGAGGGTCCCAGCGTCTGCACCTGGTCACCGTGCCCTCCGGCCCCGGCCAGCCGTCAACCGCGAACAGCTAGCGGGTCAGCCCGCGGCAACGGCCCTGTCCGGCCTGCGTGAAAGACTGCGACGCATGTCTCTCGCCGAACTCACCTTCGACCAGTGGCGGTCGTTCGACCTCTCGACCGCCCGCCAAATCGCGCAGCAGGCAGCTGATCTGGCCGGCGGCCGCGTGATTGCCGTCGAAACCGGCGAACATCTCGGCTCCCGAATGCACCGCGTCCTGATCGACCGGAACGCACAGGAATTCGCCCTGATACCCGGCGGCCAGGTAACGCTCGGATTCGACCTCGACACCTGGCAACCGACGCCCGAACAGGCCGCCGACTACCAGGAGAGCCTGGAGCAGGGCTTCGGCAACGACCCCGACCTCCGGGCCCACCTTGCCCGACTGCTCAGCCCGCGCCGGCGCGTCAACCTGGCGACGGTACTCATGGCCGTCGAGGACGAGAACCTGACCGAGCCACCCACCGACATGCCCGCCGTCCTCGCGGCCCGCGGCCTGCGAATGCCGAACTCCGACGAGTGGGAACACGCCTGCGGAGCCGGCGCCAACACCCTGTTCCGCTGGGGCAACGACTGCCCCCTCGACCGCATCCCCTACGACGATCACACCGGCCCCCAGCACCAACCGAACGCCCTGGGCCTCCGCATTGCCCACGACACGTACCGCACCGAACTGACCAGCGACCTCACCGCAGTACACGGCGGCGACGGCGGCGAGTCGGCCTGCGGCGGCTACGGCCACCTCCTCGGATGGCTCCCGCTGGCCACGGCCAACCGCAACCCCTTCTACGCCGAGTTCGTGTACGGGCCCGACGGCGAAGACATGTACGAGGACTTCTCCACCCGACCGGTATTCGAACTCTGACCCGCCACCACCCACCACGGCACTCACGACCCTCGCACCAGCCGTGACCACGCACAGTCAGACCAGGCCGGCACCGATGCGGACCTCAAGCGGCCGTCCGGGACCCGACCCCAGACCCCGAACCCACCCGAGAACGCGGTCACCATGGCGTTCGCAGGCAAGTTGGGCGATCGCCGGCATCAGGCTCCCACGAACCCCCGCATCGTCGTCCCTCGCCAGCCTGGACCGTCCAGCCCACCGGGCACACCGTGCTGCGCTCAACCATCAACGGCTCCTCGGCAACCCGGAGCAGACCTTCCCCCGATCCGTCCGCCATGTACTGACACCGACCGATCTCGGCAACCGAACCAAGGGTTCGGGCACGAAGCTCGGGCCGCCCGGTCGCCGCAATCCGAAGCAGGAACGGCGCCAATGCTCCCACCGCGATCGTTCCGCCCTGCTGGTGAAGACTCGTCCAGAGCCGCCACAAGGCCCCACCGGCAGCTTCGGCGTCCCCGGACACGAGCGTGGCGAGCAGGCCGGGGATCTCCTCGCACGGGCCATCGAAGTGCCGGAACCGCCGCCAGGGAACCTCGTCGTACCTTAGCCCATCCCTGGCCTCCCCCGGGCTCGAGCCCACGGCCGTCCGCACGTCGCCGTCCGTGCCGCCCCACCGTTCCAGCCGGCCGGCCAACAGCCATCAGGCCGGCAGTGGCCCACTCCCTACGAGGCAGGCATCCGCATCTGCCGAGAAGCATGTGCCTCGCGCGCACATGCTGTGCGCACTGCGCCTGACCAGCAACGCAGCGGGAAGAAACCGTCAAATAAGGACGAAAGAACCGCAAATGCCGGGCCGATCCACAAGTAGGCGCCTGCGGGCGAGGCTCCGATAAGGTGAGTTGATCTCCGGACTCGTACGCGTGGGGGGCGTAGCAGTGACGACCGAGGTGACGCCCGAACTGGCCGAGGCGATCCAGCGCGGCTATGACCAACGCGACCGGGCGAACATGGCGCCGACGATCGCCTACTTCCAGGCGCTGCTTGCCGAACACCCGGACCACCCGGTCCTCGTGTACGAGGTGGGCGGCGCCTACGACACCGCGGGCGAGGAGGAGACCGCCCGCGGCTACTACGAGCGCGCGCTCGCCCTCGGCCTCGACGGCGACGTCCTGCGCCGGTGCCTGTGCCAGTACGCCAGCACCCTGAGGTGGTTGGGCAAGTTGGACGAGTCGCTGGCGGTGCTCGACCGCGCCCGCAGGGAGTTCCCCGACTCCGACTCCGTCCGCGTCTTCCGCGCTCTGACCCTCAACGATGCCCAGCGGCCGGACGAGGCGGTCGCCGAGTTGCTCACCGTCGTCACCGGGCATGCCGAGGTCACCGACCTCGGGCGGTGGGCGGTCGGGCTCCGCGGCCTCGCCCAGTGGCTCGCCGACGGCCGCCCCGAATAGGAAGCATCTGCCCTGTAAAAGGCCGGCGCAGGGGAACCGGCACGTGGTGACCTTGGCTGATGCGCGCATCCGCGACCAGCATGCACACCGCAGTGTTCGCCGTAGGACCGGCTCTCTGCCGCGATGAGCGACTGGGGCGAGGGCTCCTCTCGCACCCTAATCCTGGAAGCTCTGGGAGTAGATCATCCCGCTCGGCCACAAAGGCAGCTGCCACCAGCGCATCGACGCCTCCCTACGGCAGAAGCGAACCTCGCCGCAGCCCGTGACCGCCCAGCCGCCGTCGTCCTGGACCGTCACCGGCTGGATTCTCCGGCGACCCACGGCACTGTCCGAGGCAGAACAGCTCCAGTTCAAGACCGTCCTGGCCCACTGCCCGCAGCTCGACGCCCTGACCCGGCACGTCCGCTCCTCCGCCGTCATGCTCGCCGAGCACCAGGGCGAGCGTCTCCCGGAACGGCTCGACGCGGTCCGCCGGGACGACCTGCCCAACCGGCACACACTCGCTGCTGGAATCGACCGAGACCGGGACGCTGTCATCGCAGGCCTCACCCTTCCCTGGAACTCCAGCGTCATCGAAAGGCACGTCAACCGGATCAAGATGCTCAAGCCCCAGCGGTTCGGCCGAGCCGACTTCCATCTCCTCCGCAAGCGCGTCCTGCTCTACTCACAGGACATCGCGTTCTGATGGCATCCATGTACTTCGCCGGGCAGACCAGGCTCAGGCCGCCATGAATCGGCCCAGCTCGCGCGCCTTGTGCTGAAGGGCGGCCATCCAAGCCGCCTCAGCGGAACCCGGGGCCGCCGGCACCTGAACATCCTTGAGGCCGCCGTCCTCGGCGGAGCCTGCTGACTGCCAGTTCACCTCGATGCCTGCCCTTTCCGCCAGGACCAGCATCGTGACGACGAAGCCCTCGGAGAGGGCAGCCATGACATCGTGAGTCGTTCTCCGGTGCCACGCGAGCAGGGCGTCGACGAACTCCTTGAACACGACGGGGTCGATCTGGCACTCGTCAGCCTGCATGGGCCCGATGCCGGACCGCAGCCCCAGTTCCGTCTGGTAGACGCTCACTTGACTCATGAACAGCCGGGAGGCCCCGTTGGACGGGTTCCACACGGTCTCGTCGCCTATGTCGTAGTACTGGCTCAATGCAGCCCCTCCTTGCTGGTCATACCGGCCAACGTCGCGAGCGCGTGATCATACGGTGAGTCAGCCCTCCAGGAAAGTAAGCCAGAACCACTTCGCATGAACGAAGCCGCCATCAAGCCAACAAGACGCACTCGCGCAGAACTTCGAAGCCACCGTGCCGCAGCGCCCGCAGGTGCTGACCGACCGACTTGGCGCAGGTCCGGCACAGCAGTCCATCCACGCCGGTCCGGCAACCTCCCGGATCTCACCGCAGCCGGAGCAGGTTCCCTCGCAATCCGGCTTCCGGGGCCGGCAGTTCGTTCGGGTCCCAGCCCCGCCAGCGTCCCAACCTGCAACCGGCTACGCGCATCACGCCACATGTCAGATCGCACCGACCAACGCCGGCCCACGACAACACGGCTGACCCGCCGACCCCACGTAACCTGCGTGCCGGCCAGCCCGGTCACCGGCAGGGGCCAACCGCATGAACCGCGCACCGCAGCAACCATGTCCGCCTCCACCACAACCACCCGGACTCCCAACCTCCCCTCACGCCGACCGGGCACCCCACCGATGAGCGATGAGCCCATGAGGCTTGCCGCAGAGAAGATCGAAAAACATGGCCCCGCTATGTCGCCGGCGGCAGGCATACTGGCGCAATGTCCGACCATCGCCCGTCCGATGCCATCGAACCGCCGGACCCGTTCGAAGGTCTGGTCCTGGACGAGGAGTTCGTCCGCTCCGCCACCGTGACCGAGCCGTCCGCGCGGGCCCGGATGCTGGCGGAACGCTGGCGTCATGAGCCGCCGGTCGACCCGGGTGGCCGCCACTGGTCGCCGGGCGGGTCGCGACCGTCCCGCCGCAGTCGGCGGCCCCGGCGGACAAGGCAAGCCCAAGTTCCCTACCACACCCGGCGATTGGGGCGGCTGCGACGGTTCCGCTCGCTCAGCCGGGGTGAGCAGTGGACGGTGGTGCTCGGGCTGCTGATCGTCCTGCTGGTGGTGGGCGGGGTGCTGTTCGAACCGCAGCGCGCCCACACCCCGCAGCTGGCCCGCCTGGCAGGAGAGCCGGGCAGCCCGTCGCCCTCGCAGGACCGTGCGCTGCCGGGCGGTGGGATATTCGTCGGCAGCCGGTGCGGGACTCGCGGCTACCACCATTTCCCGGCCGCGCCCGCCTCGCTCAGCGTCGACGGGTCGTCAGGTCCGGCGTTGCTGCTGGCCGCCCACGGTTACCGACACCTCGGCACCGACCGGCCCGGCGAGTTCACCTTCGACCTGCGGCTCAGCTCGGGCTCCGCGACGCCGATGGTGCTGTCCGGACCGCTCGGCCCGGAGGGCGTGGCGGTGGAGATCGAGGGACCGAACGGGCTGGTGGCCGGCGCGTACGGACTGCCCGCGACAGTCGAGGGCGCGCCGCACACCTCCGACGGCCGGGGCTGGCTGATCTCCGACTACGGCGCGGTCGCGCACGTCGTGCTGCCAGCGGCGGCGCTCTGCCCGGGCGTCGACGCGCAGGCCCTGGCGACCGGGCTGGCACTGCGCACCGACGGCGGCAACACCATCACCGGCCCGGCGCCGTACACCGTCACGATGTCGCTGGCCGACCCGGAGGTGGGCGAGCTGCGGCGCACCCTCGGGGTGCTGACCCGGGGCGAGGTCCTGGCGGTCACCAACCAGATCCCGGCGCGCGCGACCAGCCCGATCTGATCCTGTCGCGAACCTTCTTCCTGAGGCTGCCCCAATCTCCCCAAACCTTCCGGGGGTTGGCCACCAGACAGCGGTGGGGATAACCCCACCTCGAACCTTCGTGCCCCCTCCATGGCGGGTGACCTGCGGTTTTCCTAGCGTTGGTGAGGCCCCGGCAGAGAGAACCACTGGGGCCTCATCTCCGAGGAAGGCTTCACCATGTCGCCCCGCCTGCGCCGTTCCCAGCCCGGCCGGCCCGCCCATTCCGCCACGCCGGACGCTGCCGCCGCACCGGGGTCGCCCTGGCCCGGCCATGCCGCGCCCACGTCCACGCCCGGCCTGCCCGTAAACGGACGGCCCATGGACGGACGGCCCACCGGCGGGCAGCCGGCGAGCGGGCAGGCCACGGGCGGACGGCCCGTCGACGGGACGCCGGCGGTCGAACTGCGCGGCGTGCGCCGGGTCTACGGTCGCGGCGCCGGGGCGGTGCATGCCCTCGGCGGGATCGACCTGGCCCTCCCCGCAAGCAGCTTCACGGCCGTGATGGGCCCGTCCGGCTCCGGCAAGAGCACCTTCCTGCAGTGCGCCGCCGGCCTCGACCGGCCCGATGCGGGGCAGGTGCTGCTGGCCGGGAGCCCGATCAGCTCGCTCGGGGAGGACGCGCTGACCAAGCTCCGGCGCAGCAGGATCGGCTTCGTCTTCCAGGCGTTCAACCTCCTTCCGTCGCTGACGGTCCTGCAGAACGTGCTGCTCCCGCAGCGCCTGGCCGGGCGCCGACCGGACAAGGCCCGGGCCCACGAACTGCTCGCCCGGGTCGGCCTGGGCGAACATGCCGCCCGCCGCCCCGGTCAGCTCTCGGGCGGCCAGCAGCAGCGCGTCGCCCTGGCCCGGGCGCTGATCACCCGGCCCGACGTGATCTTCGCCGACGAGCCCACCGGGGCGCTCGACACGCGCAGCGCGCACGAGGTCCTCGGCCTGCTGCGCAACGCGGTGGACGGCCTCGGCGCCACGGTGGTGCTGGTCACGCACGATCCGGTCGCCGCGTCCTTCGCTGACCGCGCGGTCTTCCTGGCCGGCGGTCTCCTCGCGGGCGAACTCCACCGGCCCGATCCCCGCACGGTCTCCGAGCACATGCTCACCCTCTCCGCACAGCCCGTCGGTACCCGCGCATGAACCCGCGCCGTCCCCGCCCACGCCCCGGAGTCGGCCGCGCAGCCGACGGACCGGCCCGCACCGGCATCGCCTCCAGGCCTTCCATTACCCTCTTCCCCTGCCACGCCCCGGAGTTGACCGCATGACCAACGGACTGGCCCGCGCCGCCATACGCTTCCGGCCCGCGTCGTTCGCGGGCACCTTCCTTGCGTTGCTGTTCGCCTCGACGATCGTGACCGCCTGTGGCGTGCTGCTGCAGACCGGGCTGACCGCGAGCATCACGCCCCACCGGTACGCGGACGCACCGGTCGTGGTCTCCGCCGACCAGCAGGTGAAGATGACGGTCGTGCACGGCAAGAGGCCCGACACGATCGCCCAGACGCTCCCCGAACGGGCCCGGCTGGACGCCTCTTTGACCGCAGTCGTGGCCGCCGTGCCCGGCGTCGAGCAGGCCCGGCCCGACTCCGCGTTCCCGGTGTCGGCCGGCCGATCCGGCCTGCCGGCGCTCACCGGCCGCGGCTGGGCCGCACTGGGCATCGCCCCCGGCGAGCGGCTCACCGAGGGCCGCGCCCCGGCCGACGGCGAACTGGTCCTGGACGCCGCGAGCGCCCGCGCCGCCCACCTCTCCCCCGGTACGGACCTGACCGTCGACACGCCCGTCGGCACCGCGTCCTACCGGATCTCCGGCCTCGCCGAAGCCCAGCCCGGCCGGGCCACCGCCTGGTTCGCGGACGGCACCGCCGACCGGATCTCCGGCCACCCCGGCCGAATCGACGCTCTCGCCGTCCGCCCCGCGCCGGGCACTACCCCGGCCGCACTGGCCGACGCGCTGCGCCAGGCGCTGGACGGCAAGGCACAGGTGGCGACCGGCCAGCAGCGCGGCGAGGTGGAGCAGCCGGTGCTGCTGAAGGCGAAGGAGGTGCTGGCCGGTATCGGCGGTTCCTTCGGCGGGACGGCCGCCACGGTCGCCGTCTTCGTGCTGGCGAGCACCATCGCGTTGGCCACCGGCCAGCGGGCCCGCGAATTCGCCCTGCTGCGGACCGTCGGGGCCACGCCCCGTCAGATCCAGCGTTCGATCGCCACCGAGGCGGTGCTGATCGCCCCGGTTGCCGCCGCGATCGGCATCCTGCCCGGGCTGGCGCTGGCCCGCTGGTGGTTCGGCGAGCTGGTCGCCCGCGGTGCGGTGCCCTCCGGGGTGCCGCTCGACACCGGCCCGCTGCCGCTGCTCGTCTCGGTGGCGGTCTGCACCGGGACAGCGCTGGCGGCCGGTCTGCTCGCGGCCCGGCGCAGTGCCCGGATGCGGCCGACCCAGGCACTCGGCGAGGCCGGCACCGGGCCGGGCACGCCGGGCGTGGTACGCGCGGTGTTCGGTGCGCTGTTCGGCGCGGGCGCCGTCGTGCTGGCGGTGGTCGCCGCCAACCTGGCGGGTGCGACCGCGGCGAACCTGGCCCTCGGTGTGGTGCTGTGCTTCATGGTCGCGGTGGGGCTGCTCGGCCCGTGGCTGGTGCGCGGCGCGGTCGGTCTGGTCGGTGTGATGCTGCGCGCCGCCGGGGCCTCGGCCTCGCTGGCTGCCGACAACGCCCGCGCCGGCTCGCGCCGGCTGGCCTCGGCGACCGTCCCGATCGTGATGGTCATCGCCTTCTGCGGGACGCTGGTGTTCCTGCAGTCCAGCCTTCAGCACGCCGCCTCCGAACAGGTCCGCGAGGGTCTGAAGGCGGATCTGGTGGTCACCGCCGAAGCCGCTCCGGGACTGCCGGCGAACGCGGTGGAACGCGCGGCCAAGATGCCGGGCGTGGACGCCGCGGTCGACCTGCTGCCCACCGGTCTGGCGTACCAGAGCTCCGGCGCGCTCGGCACGGCCACCGCCGAGGCGGTGGCCGGCGATCCGGCCGCGCTGGCGAAGCTCCTGGACCTGGGTGTGACGTCCGGTTCGCCGGCCGACCTGTCCCGCTCCGCCGACACCGTCGCGCTGGACAGCCTTCTGGCCGAGAGCCTGCATGCGAAGGTCGGTCAGCGGACGGCGTTCTGGCTCGGCGACGGCACCCGGGTTGAGCCCACGGTGGTCGCGATCTACCGCCGCGGACTCGGTTTCGGGCAGGCCCTGCTGCCGAAGGCCGCGGTCGCCGCGCACACCGATTCGCCGTACGCGACCCGGCTGTTGGTTGCCATGACCCCGGGCACGGACGGAGCGGCCACCGCGAAGGCACTCTCCGAACTCGCACCAGCAGGCCTGACAGTGACGGATCGCCAGGGCTACGCGGCGCAGACCGACCAGGACCGCGAGCTGAACGGCTGGGTGAACAACGTGATGGCGGGCGTGCTGGCCGGGTTCGCGGCGCTGACAGCCGCGAACACCCTGGTGATGACGGTGCTGGACCGCCGCCGCGAGATCGCCCTGTTGCGGCTGGCCGGCACCACCCGCCGTCAGGTCCGCGCGATGCTGCGCTGGGAGGCGTTGCTGATCACCGCGATCGGCCTGGTGACCGGTGCCGCGATCGCCTGGGCGACGCTCACCCCGATCACCCGCGCGCTGACTTCCGCAGCTCCACATGTTCCCCTCACCACCGCCCTTCCGCTCGGCGCAGCGACCGCTCTGCTCTGCCTGGCCGCCACTGCTCTCCCCGGACGCGCCCTGCTGCGCACCCGTCCCACCACCGCGCTCTGACACCGCGCCCGAACTCCGCGATCCCGACCGGCGTACCCGCGCGCTCTCCGCGGCCGCCCCTCCCGAGGGGGCGGCCCTGCCGCGTTCCCCGGCGCCGGGCGCGCCGGGCACCGGGCGTCCGTCATGGTCGGCCCAGGAGTTGAGTGCCGGCCGTGCTGCTGGAGCGGGCGGTGAAGGACTCGGTGAAGCCCCGGACGAATTCCTCCTCGGTGATCTGGCCGTCCCCGTCGGTGTCCAGTTGGCGGAAGCCGTGGGAGAGTTCGGCCGGGTGGACGCGGGAGCCGCCGAACAGGGTGCGGTACTCGTCGGCACACAGCTGGCCGCTGTGGTCGACGTCGGCGGCGTGGAACATGGCGCGGACGGCGACGTGCAGGCCCTGCTCCAGGTAGCCCGGGTCACGGTCGGTCCCGGCCAGCATCGCGGTGACGAACTCCTCGCAGGAGATCTCCCCGTCGCCGTTGGCGTCCATGGTGGCCAGCAGGTGCTGCCACCAGGTGTCGAAGGCGGTGTAGACGGCGGACTCGGTCTCCTCGTCGCGCTCCAGCGGCCAGCAGATGTTGTGCGCCATGGCCCGGAAGTCGGCGGCGGTGAGGCGTCCGTCGCCGGTCTGGTCCATCACCTGGTGGTAGAAGGCGGCGATCCGGGCCGGTCGGTCGTCCCGCCGTGGCGTACGTGGTGTGCGTGACGGCCGGGGCGGTGCGGTGGTGGCCGCCCGGGGCTGCTCGCCGCCGGAATGGGTGCGGTAGCGGAGCCGGTCGGGCAGCCGCTCGGCGATCAGGCGCGCGCCCCGGTGGACCGTCCAGGAGAGTAGGGCGGCGCTGCGGCTGCGTGGCAGGCCGCACTTGGCGCGGAACTCCGCCGGAAGGTCAGCCAGGGTGAGCGTGGTGAGGAAGCGGGCGACGAATCGGCGCAGCAGCGGCCAGGCGGGTCGGAGCCGGCCGAGGCGGCGTGGGGCCGGTGCGCGGGTGAGGACGGTGTACAGCATGTCCTTGGCGGCTGCGGTGAGTTCGAGCGTCTCCCTGATGGTGTCCCGGAGGTAGCCGGGCACGTCGGCGGCGGTGGGCGGGAACAGCTCGTCGGGGAGCCGGAAGGCGGTGCAGACCTCGCGGAACTCCCGGTAGAGCTTGTCCAGTTCGGCGGGGCGCAGCGGGCGGCCGGAGAGTGCCCGCATTGCCGTCATGGCCTCGTACAGGGTGACCAGCACCCAGACCCGGACGGCGGGGTCGAGGGCCGTGTAGGGGCGGCCCTGGGCGTCGACTCCGGCGATCCGGCGGTGGCTGCGTTCGAGGCGCTCGATCTCGCGGCGCAGCGCCTCCTGGTCGGAGAAGAACAGGCGCCTGCCGCTGTCCATGGTGTGTTCGATCCGCCGCCAGGGGTGGCTGCGGTAGGTCGACAGTTGGTCGACTCCGGCGCCGACGGCGGGGTGGGCGTTCTGCAGGACGAGCAGCCGCCAGGCGACCAGGGCGATGCGCCGCTCGCCGAGGGTGCGGCGCAGCATGGAGTCCGATTCCGCTCGTGCGGTGTGCGTCATAGGTCCGTACCCCCTTTCGCTCCGGCTGGCCCGACGGCTACTCAATGGCCGTTCGGCTTCGGCCCGTTCCGGTTGTTCCGAAGCCTAGGGGCGGCTCCCAGCCGGACCCGCTGGCACAGGCCCCAAACCACCCGGCGGGGTGAGCCGAAGGGCAATTCTCCGCCCGTACGGGTGGATCAGCCCTGAGTGAAGTTGACGTTCACTCAATCTCCTCTTGTGAATGGCACATTGCGGAAGAAGCGAAGGCAGCTCAGTCCCGCCAGAAGGACCACTGGTCGGCATCGACCAGGCCGGGGGCGTAGTCGGCGATCGTGCCGACTCCTTGGGGATGTGTCGGGGCAGAACGCAGCGTGTTCGGCGGCGATCCGAAGCGCCGGTTCGTCGTCCTGGGGTGGCGCGCCGACGCTCAACTCGAGTTCGGCGAAGCCGACCTGGACCAGCCGGGTGCCGTAGCGGCGTTCCCGGTCGAGCAGTACGGCGGAGACTTTGGCGATGTCGCCCTCGTGGTTGACCGGTCCGGTCCAGCCGCAGGCGGTCAGTGCCTCGGCGCCGGTGGCGGCCGGAACCAGGCCGATCCGCAGGTGCGCGTTGTTGGCCAGCAGTTCGCGGGCCAGTGCGCGGGCGGCCCGGTCCGGGTCGCCGGGCTGTTCGGCGGCAGACGCCGTTCCGGGCCAGCCGTCGGTGAACGGGGCGAGGCTCTCGGCGAGTTCGGCGCTCTCGTCCGGGTCGGGGGGAGCGTCGGCGTCGGGGGTTGCGTAGTGCTCCCAGTTGGTGCGCAGCAGCGCGGCGGGGTCGTACCAGTCGGGTTCGGTGGCATAGCGCGGTTGGAGTTCGCCGGAGCTCCAGGGGCGGAATCGACGTCGGTGGTGGAGAGCGGGGCGAGCAGTAGCGGCCACAGTCCGCTGGCCGGGTGCTCGCGGTGCAGTTTCTCCCAGAGCCCGAGGGGTGCCGGCCCGTCGCTCGTCCAGAGCACGGGGGCGGTGTCTTCGTCGTTGTCGTACGGCTTCACCAGCCGTCCGGCGGTCAGCAGTGCGGCGGCGGCGGCCAGGTCGGCGTCGGGCCGCAGGTGGCGCAGTTGGTGGAGGGTGTCGGTCATGCGGGCAAGCTAGCGAGCCCTCCTGGCAAGGCATTTTCTACTGATGGGTAGTCATGCGGCAGCCGTGCGAGCCGGTTCACGGACCTGCGGAAGTGGACGTAGAGGCCCTGGCTTGATTACGGTCTGGCACCAAACCGATTGTCGGATGATCACGCACTCAGACGCATCCGACCGGAGCAGAAAGAAGGAGCCCACATGGCTTCCCATCGACGCCCGAAACAACCGAGCCGCGCCCGCACCTACGTCCTGACCGGTGCCGCCGCGACCGCGGTCGTGCTCTCGGCCCAGGCGAACGCACACGCCGCGCCGGCCCAGCCGAACAAGAACGAGGTGAAGGCCCAGGTCGACAAACTGCTCGAGGAGCAGGAGCAGTCGACCGAGAAGTACAACGGCGCCAAGGAACGGGCGGACCAGCTGCGCAAGCAGGCCGACCAGTTGCAGGACCAGGTGGCCCGCGGCCAGGAGCAGTTGAACGAGCTGGCCTCGGGGCTGGCGGCGGTGGCCGGCGACCAGTACCGGCACGCCGGCGTCGACCCGTCGATGCAGCTGATGCTCTCGTCCGACCCGGACAAGTACCTGGACCAGGCGTCGTCCTTCGACCAGGCCGCCAGCACCCAGTCCGCCACGCTGAAGGCGTTGCAGGAGCAGCAGCTCCGCTTGGAGCAGCAGAAGCGGGAGGCGGCGACGGTACTGGCCGAACTGGACAGCCGGACCCAGGAACTCAACGGCGCCCGGAGCACGGCGCAGTCCAAGCTGGCGGAGGCGCAGCGCCTGCTGTCCACGGTATCGGCGGCCGACCGGGCCTCGATCGTACGGGGCGACGACGGGTCCGCCTCGCGGAGTGCCTCCCGGGTCGATCCGGCCAGTTTGCCGGCAGCCAGCGGCGCGGCGAAGGTCGCGGTGGACGCCGCGCTCAGCAGGCAGGGTTTGGACTACGTCTCGGGCGCGACCGGTCCGAACACCTTCGACTGCTCCGGCCTGATGGTGTGGGCTTACGCGAAGGCCGGTGTCTCGCTGCCGCGCACCTCGCAGGCTCAGGCCGGCGCCGGCATCAACGTGGGCACCGACTGGCACAATGCCCAGCCCGGCGACCTGGTGATCTACAAGTCCGACCGGAGCCACGTCGCCATGTACATCGGCAACGGCATGGTGGTGCACGCGCCGAAGGCCGGTGACGTGGTCAAGGTCATGAAGGTCGACGCGATTTCGATCAACGTCATCCGCCGGGTCTGACGCGCGGGGGCCGAGGCCCCGGCACCCGATCGCCGATCAGCTCCGAGCGGGGGCGGGGCGGCGGTCGGGCAACTGTCCGGCGACGATCGAGGCCAGCGCGAGGGCGAAACCCACCAGCTGGACCGGGCCGAGGGTCTGGTCGAGCACCACCGCACCGAGGACGGCAGCCACCAGCGGAGAGAGCAGCCCGAGCACCGCGACGCCGGTGACCGGAAGGCTGGTGATGCCCTGGAACCAGAGGGCGTAGGTGAGCAGTCCGCCGATCAGGCCGAGCCACAGGTAGCCGAGCGCGGCTCGCCCGTCGATGGCCGGCGGGGCGCCCTCGAACAGGAAGGTCAGCGGCAGTAGGAACAGGCCACCGGAGGTGAGTTGCCATCCGGTGAGCGCGAGCGGGGAGACGCCTTCGGGGCGGCCCCAGCGCTTGGTGAGGGTGACGCCGAGCGCCATGGTGGCGGCGCCCCCGAGCCCGGCAGCCACGCCGGCGGCGTCCAGGGCGGCGCTCGGGCCGATCACCACCAGTCCGACGCCGAGTACGCCGACCAGGCCCCACAGCAGTCGTCGGCCGGAGAGCCGTTGGCGCAGGACCACCACGGCCAGTACGGCGACGATCATCGGCTGGGCGGCGGCGAGGGTTCCGGCCACTCCGCCGGGCAGGCGCTCGGCGGCGGTGAACAGCAGCGGCAGGAACAGTCCGATGTTCAGTACCCCGAGGACGGCGGCCTTGCCCCACCAACTTCCGCGCGGCAGCGTCCGGGTGACGGCCAGGGCGATCAGGCCGGCGGGCAGGGCGCGCAGCAGGGCGGCGAACATCGGGTGGCCGGGCGGCAGCAGCTCGGTGGTGACCACGTAGGTGGTACCCCAGACGGCGGGGGCGATCGCGGTCAGCGCGGTGCGCGGCAGGACGCCGCGGCCGCCGCCCGAACTGCCGGACGGTGCACGGGTGGTGAGCGGTTCGGCGGACGGGGTGGCGGTGCTGGTCGCTGTCATGCGGAGAGCCTGACTTTCACCCGATCGATGAGTCCAACACATGTTTGTCAGTGCATTGATCTCGTTTCGCGATGGATGCAGGATGGGGCGCATGGAGCTTCAGCAGGTGCGCTACGTCGTCGCGGTGGCCGAGACACTCAACTTCACCCGTGCCGCGGAGCGCTGCCTGGTGGTGCAGTCGGCGCTCAGCCATCAGATCTCCCGACTCGAACACGAGCTGGGCGCCCGGCTGTTCGAGCGCACCAGCCGTCGGGTGCGGCTGACCGCGGCCGGCGAGGCCTTCCTGCCGGCCGCCCGCCAGTGCCTGGAGGCGGCGGAGCGGGCGGCGGCCGAGGTCGCGGCGGCAGTCGGCGAGGTACGCGGGCGGCTCGCGGTGGGCCTGATCCCCACCGTCACCGCCGTGGACATCCCGTCCGGGCTGCACGCGTTCCGCGGCCGCCATCCGCAGGTGCGGATCAGCCTGCGGGTCGGCGCCAGCGACGACCTGATCGAACTGGTCCGCCAGGGCGCACTGGACGTGGCCTTCCTCGGTCTGCCACCGACGCTGCGCCCGCAGGGGGTGACGGCCCGTGAGCTGGCCCGCGGCCGCCTGGTCGCGGTCGTCGCGCCGGACCATCCGCTGGCCGCCCGCAGCCGGGTGAGCTTGCGCACGCTGGCCGCCGAGCCGTTCGTCGACCTGCCTGCGGGCACGGCCGGCCGTGCCCAGACCGATCTGGCGTTCAGCGCGGCCGGCCTGGTCCGTGATGTGGCGTTCGAGGTCACCGACGCCGCCTACATTCCCCGGCTGGTCGGCCCTGGCCTGGCGGTGGCGATGCTGCCCGCAGCGTACGTGGACCGGTTGACGGGCGTCGCCACCGTCGAGGTCACGGACGCACCGACCCGGATCGAGACGGTGGTGTGGAGCCGCACGGGCCGCACGCCGGCCACCGCGGCATTCCTCGATCTGCTGGGCATCCCGGCCGACGCGTCCACCTGAAATCAGCTCGTCCGACGATCAGATGATGACCCGTCAGGTCTCCGTGTCGTTTCGCCACATGTCCCCGCGTGTCCGCTCCTGCGATCCGCTGGCGGGTCGATCCCGCGCTGTGCTTACCTGACGCCGTGACCGCCCGGGCGGCCTTCCTCCCCCGCCCCGCGCATCTCTCACTTCCCCATCCCGCGACGGCTTCGCCCTGCCCGCGCAGCCGTCGTCATCCCCGCACGCGTACAGGAGCAGCATGTCCGAGCAGAGCCCCGTCGCCACCCCCGGCTGGTCGTTCGAGACCCGGCAGATCCATGCGGGCGCGCAGCCCGACCCCGCGACCGGGGCCCGGGCGGTCCCGATCTACCAGACCACCTCGTTCGCGTTCCGGGACACCGCGCACGCCGCCGACCTGTTCGCCCTTGCCGAGCCGGGCAACATCTACACCCGGATCCACAACCCGACCACCGACGTGCTGGAGCAGCGCCTGGCCTCCCTCGAGGGCGGGGTGGCGGCGGTCGCGCTGGCCTCCGGGCAGGCCGCGGAAACGCTGGCACTGCTGACGGTGGCCGGGGCCGGCGACCACCTGGTCTCCTCGGCGTCGCTGTACGGCGGCACCTACAACCTGCTGCGGCACACCCTGCCCCGGTTCGGCATCGAGGTGAGCTTCGTCGACGACCCGGACGACCTGGGCGCCTGGCGGGCGGCGATCCGCCCGAACACCAAGGCACTGTTCGCGGAGTCGCTGGGCAATCCGCGCGGCAACGTGCTGGACGTACGCGGCGTCGCCGAGGTCGCGCACACCGCCGGGGTGCCACTGATCGTCGACAACACCGTGCCCACGCCGTTCCTGCTCCGGCCGATCGAGCACGGCGCGGACGTGGTCGTGCACTCGGCGACCAAGTTCCTCGGTGGGCACGGGACCACCATCGGGGGCGTGGTGGTGGACGGCGGCACCTTCGACTTCGGCGCCCACCCCGCACGGTTCCCCGGCTTCACCGAGCCCGACCCGAGCTACCACGGCCTGCGGTTCTGGGACGCCCTCGGACCGGGCGCGTTCGCCGCCAAGCTGCGGGTGCAACTGCTGCGCGACCTCGGTCCGGCGCTCTCCCCGCACTCGGCGTTCCTGCTGCTGCAGGGCATCGAGACGCTGTCGCTGCGGCTGGAGCGGCACACCGCCAACGCGCTGGAACTGGCCCGCTGGCTCCAGGCCCGCGACGAGGTCGCGGCCGTCCACTACCCGAGCCTGCCGTCCAGCCGTTGGCACGCCGCCGCGCAGCACTACCTGCCGCGCGGCGCGGGCGCGGTGCTCTCGTTCGAACTGCGCGACGGCGTCGAGGCCGGGCGGCGGTTCGTGGACGGGCTCGAACTATTCAGCCACCTCGCCAACATCGGGGACGTGCGCAGCCTGGTGATCCACCCGGCATCCACCACGCACAGCCAGCTGGACGCCGAGCAGTTGGCGGCCACCGGCACCTCGCCCGGCCTGGTGCGGCTGTCGGTCGGGCTGGAGAGCGTCACCGATCTGAAGGCGGACCTGGAGGCTGGTTTCCGCTCGGCGAAGGGCGCGTCCTGAACGGCACCTTGGGCCTCGCCGTCCCGCCCGCCACCGGGGCCTGGCGGGACGGCGACCCGGCCGGCCGGCGGCGCTGGTTCACGCTGCCCGGGCCGCTCCCCCTGGAGGCGGGCGGCACCCTGCCGGGCGGGCGGCTGGCATACGAAACCTGGGGAACGCTCGCTCCGGACGGCTCCAACGCCGTCCTGGTGCTGCACGCGCTGACCGGCGACAGCCACCTCGCCGGGCCCGCTGCGGCCGGGCACCCCACGCCCGGCTGGTGGGACGAACTGGTCGGCCCCGGCCGGGCGTTGGACACCGACCGCTGGTTCGTGGTGGCGCCGAACGTGCTGGGCGGCTGCCAGGGCTCCACCGGGCCGTCCGCTGCCGCGCCGGACGGACGGGCCTGGGGCGGACGCTTCCCGTTCCTCACCCAGCGCGACCAGGTCACCGCCGAAGCCCACCTCGCCGATGCGCTCGGCGTGGGGCACTGGGCGCTGGTGGCCGGCGGGTCGATGGGCGGGATGCGGGCGCTGGAGTGGGCGGTGACACACCCTCGACGGGTGGGTGCGCTGCTGGTGCTGGCCACCGCGGCCGCCGCTTCCGCCGAACAGATCGCGCACGCCTCCGCGCAGCTGCACGCGATCCGCACCGACCCGGGCTGGCACGGCGGCGACTACCATCACTTGCCGCTCGGCGCCGGGCCGCACCGCGGCCTCGGCCTGGCCCGCCGGCTCGCCCAGATCACCTACCGCAGCGAACCCGAACTCGCCACCCGCTTCGGCCGCGCCCCGCAGCCCGGCGAACACCCTTGGCGCGGTGGACGGTTCGCCGTCGAATCCTACCTCGACCATCACGCGTCGAAGCTGGCGCACCGCTTCGACGCGGGCAGCTATGTCGTCCTCAACGAGGCGATGAACGCCCACGACCTCGGCCGCGGTCGCGGCGGGACGGCCGCCGCCCTGCGGCGGGTGACCGCGCCCGCGCTGGTCGCCGCCATCGACTCGGACCGGCTCTACCCACCCTCCCAGCAGGCCGAACTCGCCGCGCACCTGCCGCACGCCGACGCCCTGCGGGTGATCTCCTCGCCGTACGGCCACGACGGCTTCCTGCTGGAGACCGGCCAGGTCGCACCGCTGCTCGCCGAACTCCTGCCGGGCGCCGGCCGATGAACACGCACCGGGGCCCCAGGGATGACCGGCCGTCAGGCGATCGAGGCGGAGACGATCGCCGCGGCAGCCAGGTTGCAGCTGGCCGACACCCACACCGCCGGGTGCGGCTGATTCGACACCAGGATCGCGCCCAGCCGCCCCGGGGTGAGCAGGTCCAGCAGCCAGAACGCGAGCGCCATGAGCAGCAGCCCGAGAACGCCGAAGGCCAGCGTGGAGATCAGGCCCTTGCCGAAGTCGTCGTAGGTGGTGCGGATCGCGGTGTAGACGATGCCGCCGACGCCGAGCAGTGCCGAGCTGAGCAGCAGGGCGGCGTTGCGATTGCCCTCCGCCCAAATCAGCCGGCCGAGCTTGCCCGGGGTGAGCACATCGATCAGCAGGTAGCCGAGCAGCAACAGCACCAGGCCGACCAGGCCGTAGACGGCGGCCGCGCCGAGGCCGTGGGCTATGTCGTTCATCAGCGGGGCTCTCCCAGGGTCGGGCAGCCGCGCCGGGCCGCGCCATGGTCAAGGATCGGCAAAACATAACCCATCTCCCCGGCAGCCCGTCAGATTCCGACGGCACTGGACCTGACATCACATCTTCCGCGTACGATGGTCCGCCATGACACCGCCGCCGCCCGCCACTTCCGCCCCGGGCCTTCCGATACCGGAAGGCCGTCGCCGGTCCGGTTTCGTCACGCTGGGGATGGTCGGCACGCTCGCCCTCACGCTGTCCGGCTGCTCCTCCTCCAGCGCCCCGCCCAGCCGCTGCGTCGACCCGACCACGCTGAAGGTGCTGGACAGCCACTCCTGCTCGGGCGGAGGCTCCGGCGCGGGCCGCTGGTACTACTGCGGGTACGGCACCGACACCGCCAACGGCGGCACCTTCGACAAGGCCGCCACCAAGCGCGGTGGCTTCGGTTGCCCCAAGGGCAGCAGCAGCGGCTCGGGCGGCGGCTGACCCCTGATGCGCCGCCACACCATCACCCCGCGCCCCGACTGGCTGGCCACCGTCGAATCCCAGGGCCTCGTCTACGCGATGTGCTCCGACCCCTGCAACCAGGGCGGCCCGCACCCCTACTGGGACGAGAGCGCCTACTACGAGTTCTCGCTGCCCGAGGTCGAGGCCCTGGAGGAGGTCGTCGAGGAACTCCACGAACTCTCCCTCGCCGCCGCCGACCACGTGGTGCGCAGCGGCCGCTTCGCCGACTTCGGCATCACCGACCCCCGGCTCGCCGCGATCGTCGCTGAATCCTGGCACCGCCGCGACGAACAGCCCAGCGTCTACGGCCGGTTCGACCTCGCCTACGACGGCACCGGACCCGCCAAGTTGTTCGAGTACAACGCCGACACCCCGACCTCGCTGATCGAGGCCGCCGGGCCGCAGTGGTTCTGGCTGGAAGACCGCTTCCCCGACGCCGACCAATGGAACTCCCTTCACGAACGCCTGATCGCCTCCTGGCAGCGCCAGAAGCACCTGCTGCCGCCCGGGCCCGTGCACTTCGCCCACTCCCGCGGCGACACCGAAGGCGAGGACTGGCTGACCACCCTCTACCTCCAGGAGTGCGCCGAACAGGCCGGCCTGCAGACCATCGGCATCGCCATGGAGGACATCGGTTGGGACGGCCTGACCGGCCGCTTCGTCGATCTCGAACACCGCTTCATCCGCTCCGCGTTCAAGCTCTACCCCTGGGAGTGGCTCGCCGAGGACGAGTTCGCCGACCAGCTCCTCGACGTCATCGACCTCGGCGGCAGCACCGGCTCCACCCTGTGGATCGAGCCCGCCTGGAAGATGCTGCTGTCCAACAAGGCGCTGCTGGCCGTCCTGTGGGAACTCAACCCCGGCCACCCGAACCTGCTGCCCGCCTACCTCGACGGCCCGCGCGAACTCGCCGACCCCGACGGCCCCGGCTACGCCGCCAAGCCGCTGCTCGGCCGCGAAGGCGCGGGCATCCGCATCGTCGAACCGGACGGCACCCAGACCCGCCTCGCCGACTGGGCCGGCGACCCCGACCGCTACGGTGCCGAAGGCCACTGCTACCAGCAGTACCACCCCCTCCCCGACTTCGACGGCAACCGGCCCGTCCTCGGCACCTGGGTCGTCGACGGCGAATCCGCCGGCCTCGGCATCCGTGAAACCGACGACAGCCCCATCACCCACCAGGGCGCCCGCTTCCTCCCGCACGTCATCCGCTGAACTCCTTGTCCTGTCGACCCACCTCGGCCACTACGTACTCTTCGCCGTGCCGGATGGGTATCCCCTACGCATTGATCAGCCCACCGCCCACCGCAAAGCTGGTATTCGCTCTCCCCACCCCCAGTCAGGAGATCCGGATGACCCGCCGCGAACGCTTCCGCCTGTACGCCAGCGAGCACTTCACCGCACTCGCCGAACGCCCCGCCCCCCGCCGCGGCTTCGTCGAACGCCAGACCCGCCGTGCCACCCTCTCCCGCCTCGCCCGCCTGCCCCATCGCCCTCGTCCCTGAGTCCCGCGACTCGCTGATCCACCGCCTCTCGGCCCACACCTGCCAACTCGGCGCCCACGCCCGTCGGCTCACCGGCCGTCACGTCGCCGCCAACGCCTCCGCCACCTCCTTCCGCCCCACCCCGAGCTTCCGCAGCACGCTCGCCACGTGGTGCTCGACCGTACGTGGCGACAGGAACAGCGCCTGGGCGATGTCCTGGTTGGTGGCCCCTTGCCCAACCAGCTCCGCGACCTGCCGCTCGCGTGGCGACAGTGCCTCGCCGTAGCCCCGCCGCCCCGGCGACGCCATCCGCCCGAGGCCGAGATCGCGCCGGACGTGCTGGCAGCGCGCCGCGTCGGACGCGGCCCCGAGCGTGGTGAACGTCGCCTCCGCGGCGGTCAGCCGCTCGGCCGCGCTCTGCGCGTCGTGCTCGGCCAGCACCCGGGCCAGCCGCTCCTCCGCGCGGGCGGCCTCGTACGGCCGCCCGATCGCCCGCCAGGCGTCCCGCGCCCGCCCGAAGGCCTCGGCCGCGCCGTCGCCACCACTGGCAGCACCGCCGACACCGTCCAACAAGAAGCCCCTGGCCAGTTCGAGTCCGGCGTGCGCGGCCGGCGCATCGACGCCTTCCAACGCCTCCGCCGCCTCTTCCGTGAGGTGCCGGGCGGCGTCGATGTCGCCGACCGCCCGTGCGGTCTCCACCGCCAGCGGCAGCAGTTCCGCACTGCGCGCCCACGCCCCCGCCTGCCGCAGGATCGCCACGGCGGGCGCCACCACTGCGGCAGCCGCCGCCCCTCCGCGCTCGGCCAGTTCGAGCGACCCCAGACCGGCGGCAGCCCGCAGCGCGGCGGTGACCTGTGACTCCCGCTCACCGTACCTGGCCGCGCTGGTGAACTCGGCCCTGGCCACCGCCAACCGCCCCTGGGCGGCGGCCAGCCGGCCCAACAGCATGGCCCGTTCGGCACCCGCCATGGCCACGTCGGGGAACTCCGTTCCGAGCGCCGCGAACCGTTCCTCGAGCCCCTGCCACCGCCCGGCCAACCCGTCCAACCTCAGCAGGGCAATTCGGCTGTAGCACTCCAGGTAGGCGATCGAGGCCTGCCGGGCCAACGCCCGGCTCTCGGCGAGCAGCCGACCCGCCTGCTGGTCGTGCCCCGTGTCGAGGGCGATGTCGCCGACGTTGTACAGGGCGCGGGTGGTCTGCCGGACCACCTCGGGGTTGGTGGAGTGGCGCGGCAAGCGGTCCAGTTCGGGCCACAGTTCGGGGTCACCCTCGCGGGCCTGGAAGGTCAGCAGGGTGGCCCGGTACGCGGCGGTGACCTCCTCGTCCGGCTCGGCCTCCAGCGCTGCCGCAGCGTTCGCCATGCGCTCCCGGGCGGCAGCACCGGCACCGTCTCGTTCGTTCATCGCCAGCGCCAACAGTGCCCGCGCCGCCCGGGCGGGACGCCCGGCAAGCTCGTCGGCAGCCTGCTCGATCTGCGCGAACCCGGCGCGGTCGCCGCCCTGCACGGCCACCCGCAGGCCGAGCGTGAGCCGGATCTCGCCCCGATCGCCGACCGGCAGACGCGGGTCCGCGATGATGCCGACCAGCGCCGCGGTACTCGCGGTGTCGTCGGCGGCGTTCGCGGCGATCGCCGACAGGGCCCGGGCGACCCGCACCCGTCGCTCGGATGCCAAATCCGTTTCGGCCAGCAATTCGCGCAGCAGCAGCCCCGCATCCGCCGGATCACCCTGCTCCATCGCCTGCTCGGCCGCCGCTTCGGCCACCTGCTGCCACGCCTCCCGATCACCGAGGGCCCCGGTGTGTGCGGCGATCCGGATGAGCGGCTGCGGCTCGAGGCCGCGCAGCACAGCGATCGCCCGCCGGTGCAGCGCCGACCGCGACGGCCCCGGAATACGCCGGTACGCCACCTGCCGGGCAGGCTCCCGCCGGAAGGCGTACCGGGCTGCGGTGGGCTCGGCCAGCACCCCCGCCCGCAGCGCCTCCACCAGGCCCGCCGCCACCCGTTCGGCCGATAGCTGCGCCACCTCGCCGATCATCTCCTCCCCGGCCGGCTCACCCAGCACTGCGGCTGTCTCCGCCACCGCAAGCGCGTCCGATCCGAGCGCGGCCAGGCGTTCGGTGACCGCGTCCCGCAAGCCCCGCGGTGGCTCCGCGGCCATCAACGCCGCAACCGGATCGGAATGCGGGCCGCCGTCTCGCAAGGCCGTCAGGTCCTCCAGGACAACCACCGGAAGCCCCCCGGACCGCTCGCAAAGCACGGCTGCCAGCCCGGTCACCGCATCAGCACCCCACTCCCCGCCGACCATCTCCCGCACCTCGGACTCCCGCAAAGGACCGAGCTGGACCACCCCACCTGCCACCCCTGGCGGGCAGCGATAGGCCGCACCCAGCACCGACACACCTACCGCCATCTCCTCCGCCCGGTAGGTCACCAGCAACGACAGGCCCGGCAACGGATCCCTGGCCAGCAACAGCAAAAGCTCGCGGCTCGCCGGGTCCGCCCACTGCGCATCCTCGATCAGCAACACCACGCCACCCAGCGCACCCAGCAGCGCCCGCATGCCCTGCATCAGCCGGTACCGTTCGTCGCCGCCCTCGACCTCTCCCGGAAGCCAGGCTCCGATGTCAGGCAGCCACGGCCGAAGCGCACCCGCACTCGGTGGCAGCTCCGCCGCCTCCGCAAGCAACGGACCACTGCGTCGAAGCGCATCGAGCACCGGCCCGTACAGCGTCGGCTCGGCAACCGGATGGCAGCGCCCGGTCAGCACCCGCCCAGGCGCCACGCCGGCCTCCGCCAAAGCCTGTCGCACCAGTGCGGACTTGCCGACACCCGCCTCACCTTCCACCAATACCACCGAAGGTGCCGCCCGCAAGGCGGCGACCAACCGGGCCCGCTCACGCCGCCGCCCGACAAACCCCGGCACCCTCAACACCGCACACCTTCTCCGTCGACCGTTCCGAGCTCGCCCATCGGCGGGAGCACATCGCTTCCGCTCCGCTCATCATGCGCTGCTGCTCCACCACCCCGACCAGCTCCGCTCACCACCTCCCGTCGCCGCCGTCGATCCGTTGGCCACTCGACACGCCACCTCGTGGACCAACGGCTCCAAGCACCGCAGCGGGACCTGCCTCCGCCGCAATCTGCACGCGACCCCACCCCACCCGCAACGCCAACCTGCCCGGCCTTCCCGCGCCCTCCCTCTCAGGCTGCTGCCGCCGCGCCGTGTTGCGAGCCGGGTGGCTCCCTGGCGAGCATGAAGAAGCTGCGTGGGACCTCACCCCGAGTGACGAGGACAGGTGCTGTCATGACCGACTGGGACCCTCAGGACCCGGAACCCGCCGAGGACGACGGCGTTCTCGAACCGGCCGACTCCCTGCTCACGGACCGGCTCGACGACGACCCGCTGGACACCGGAGTCATCCCTCCCGACGGGTACTACGGCTCGACCGCGTACGGAACGACACCCGGGGAGGCCGCGCGCGGGGAGTCCCTCGACCAGTTGTTGTCCGAGGAGGAGCCCGACGACACCCCGGAGATGGTCGACGACCGCTGGAATGAAGGGCCGTCCCCACGGGCCGGACGCCTGGTCGAGGACGGAATCGACACCGCAGGCTCCGATGTCGGCCCCGACGGTGGGGCGGCCAGCGCCGAGGAGGCCGCCGTGCACCTGGTCTACCCGGACGAGGACGCCGAGGCACAGTTCGATGACGCAGCACCCGACGAGCCATTGCGCGAGGCCGTCCAGTTCACCGTTCTCGACGACCTGGCCGACCGGGTGCCCGACGACGAATTCCGCTGACGACCAACGCCCACCGCCGACTCCCGGCCTGTCTCACTTGCTCATCTCCACCTCCAGGTCAGCCACCAGCACCTGCGGACCCGTCTCGTCCGCCTCCGCCACCACGGCGCCGTCCGGAGCCCACACAGCGCTGCCTCCGCAGCCCGTCCACGGCCCGGCCACGCCCACATGATTGGCCAGCATCACGTGCATACCGGTCGCCTTCGCTATCGCCGGATGCACCGTCCGCCGCTCTTCCCTCCCACCTTCGGTGCCGTACAGCGAACTGGCGAGGTGCACCTGGCATCCCAGCGCCGCATTTCGCGCCGACACCTCTGGGAAGTGGTTGTCAAAACAGGTGGCCAGCGAGAAGCCGACCCCATCCAGCCAGAACCGGCCACCACCGCTGCCGGCTGCGAACACCTCCTGCTCGTTCTCGTACAAGTGCTCCTTCGCGTACGTCGTCACCACGTCCCCAGTCGGCCCGTACACGGTGCTGACGATCTGCGGTTGATTCCCCGGCCCCGCAGCGACGCCATTGACCACGACCGCGATACCGACACTGCGCACCGGATCGAGTCGCGCGTCGTTCGGCTCCGTCCACAGCCCCCGATCCGTGGCGATCATCCCGAGCTCATATCCGGTGAGGCACAACTCCGGCCCGAACACCACAGCCGCGCCGGCCTCCCGTGCCTGCTGCGCCAGCGCCGTGATCCGCTCGATGTTCGCCTCCACATCTCCCGGCACACATTCGAACTGAGTCGCCGCCACCCGAACCCGTCCCATGCTGCTTCCTTCCTCCGACACGCCATCACCCGTCTTGTTGACCGGCCATCACCACACCGCCCTTTCCCGGGCCCGAGTTGCGGGCCCGCCACCACCGCGCCACTAGCAACAGCACTTGTGGATCGCCCCGCCCCGCGCCCGACTGCTCCCGTCCCGATCAGGACAGTTCGAGGTACACCGTAGGGCGTCCGGCCCCGGCCTCCGGCGGGACTCCCAGTCGCCACCCGGAACCGGGCTCACGCGCCCTGCCGAACTGACCGCGACCGGCCCTCTGTTCTCCGTTGGCGGTCCGGGGCTGACCTTCAGTCAGCCCCGAACCGCACCTCGCCGCTCAGACCTGCGAGCCTCCGTCACCGACTCGTTCCGGTCGTTGCGACCGGCGACGTCACCCCATCAGCTCGCCAATTGGGCGGTGTCCCAACGTGATCGCTCTGTCCACCCCTCCCAAATTCCCACCCATTGCTCGGGCGGCTTTCTGGGGCATCGGGACTACCGGCGTATGCCCTCCCGCAGTCGCTCGAAGGCGGTCTGGTCCGGTTGGTTCGGCAGAAACGCTTTGATCCGCTCGGCACACTCGCGCGGCGAGTACGCTCCGCTGTCACATTCGAAGTCGTAGTCGCCGTGCTGGTGCACCAGGTCGTGCTGCCGGGCTGCCAGACCGGGGGGCCGGTCACCCCGAGCTTCCTCGCGCCGGGTCAACTCCTCCACGTCACAGCGAACCCCAACGAACATGACTCGGTAGGGACTGAGCACGTCCAAACAGTCGGACAGCCGCCACGGCTCGCTCAGGACATGGTCGACGATCACGTTGTTGCCGGCATCCGCCATCGCCGCGATCGACCGGTGAAATCCCTTCCTGGTCCGTTTCAGCGCCTCATCGAACTGGGCCTGCTCTATCGCGCGCATCGTCCGCATGGCGTTGAACATGTCGACGCCAAGATGGAACCAGACCTCGTCATCGAGAATTTCCAGCAACTCACGTGCGATGCTCGACTTTCCCGAGCTCGACGTTCCGTTGAGGAAAATAATGCGCCCTGGCGCTTCACTCATGTGATCACCCATTATTTCATTCCATTGATTTGACATCTCGACAAGTCGAGTCTCCGGCACGCCCATCGACCCCATCAGCCACCCATGCCAGAAACCGCATGCCGATCTATAGCTGGACCAAGGACGCCAAAGCCTCACCGACCCAGCCACAACGGTCCATCTGACCCAGCCGAGCCGAGCAACCCAAGACGGTTCACATTCCCGCCACCATCACCACCCGAGCCTTCGCAGGTTCAAGGCCAGAGTGAGCATTTCACAAAATTTCACCCCAGGCCCCTACGACCCAAAACCTTCCTATCAAATCCACACATCACGAACACTTCGGCAAGCACCATCGCCCGGCATGAGCGTCAGGCGACAGCGAATGCCGCTTATGCCTCACGCAGTCCGCCCTCGAGGCTCGGCCACCCTCCCTCCCTGTCGAGAAACCACTCCTTGGGGGCATTTGACAGTGCGCCCCGATGCCCCCATCCCGGCGCGCCCGTTGAGCAACACGGCGGCGCCTTGCCCCGCCAGACAACCCGCCACACGCAACCAGCTCAACGGAGGTAACCCATGTCCACCACCACTGTCTTCACCGTCGAAGGAATGAGCTGCGGCCACTGCGAACGGACCGTCACGGCCGAGTTGACCGCATTGCCAGGTATCACTGATGTCACCGTGGACACGCGGGCCGGCCAAGTCACCATCGAGTCGGCCCAGCCACTGGATGACGACCAGGTCCGATCCGCCGTAACCGGATCCGGCTTCATCCTCGGCGTCCGTATCTGATCTCCTGACATCCCCCAACACCGTCCGAAGTGCTAGCGGCCGGCGCCCACGTGCGCCAGCCTGCCACTCCACCCACTCATTCGCCGACACCTCCTCCCAGGTTCGCTGCCGCCAGTGACATTTCTACCGCCGCCGGATCAGCACCAACCGCACTCATGGTCGATATTTCCCGATCCACTCTTTCGAGTAATTCAGCGTAACCTGCTCCAGCCCTTCACCATCTACGCACCCGACGACCCTGATGCGCGTCGCTGCCCGGCCCCCTGTCGCACCAAAAACCAGCCCAGCCTCAAATGGATGCTTATAGAAAAAGCTTCATAACGCAGGCTATTTCAACAGTGCTTCACAACACAGGAACCTGCCAGGCTCTCCCGCTGAATATGCAAGCGCCACCACTCGGCACCGCCCCCGGAGCAACCCATTTCCCCGGCCGCAACAAGCCTGCGAAATAATCTCCGAAAAATAATTTGCGAACCACCCACCAACCTCTCTAAGCTTCGGGCCACTGACGGTGGATCGACTCTACCGACGGTCCAGTGCACGCCCAGCCGCAGAGTGGCTTCGCACCCACGATGCCCCGCACCGAGAGGAGGTCCTGTGGTGGTCCCGATAACTCAGCTCCGTCCCACAGCGCATCCGATCACCCGCGCGTCCAGCTGACACGCCCCCACTTGGGCGGTCGCCACGGATCATCGCGGTCGGGATGCGTCCACTACTCCCCTGCCTCGGAGACCCTGTGATCTTCCGCCCGATCGTCCTTCAAGAACTCGACACGGCCCTGACCTGCCTTCGGTCCGACCCGTCCACCACGATCTCCGCCGAGGTCGTCCGCGCCCGCATCGCCGATGGCGAGTACCGACCCGAATGGATCTGGATCGCGGAGGCCGGCCCTGAACGAGTGCCCTTGGCGCTCGCCATCTGGTGGGGCCTGCCCGACGACATCCTTCCCCGAAGCTTGGACGCACTGTTCACCACTGAGGCAGCCACAGCTCTCACAAACCTCGATACACCGGGGCCTGGAGCGCGCCTGCTGCCCAGCGACCCTCGCTCTGCGATCGCCGCCGCTCTGCTCACCGCAGCCCACCAGGTCTTCGCCGCCGACAGCCTGGCCGTCCCACCGGAGTACCACCTGTTCCTGCCTGCGAACTGGCGCGGCCAACCTGAGGCTGCGGCAGCAGTGGAGTGGCGCCGCGAGGCCGCGAAGCTGGCCGGCCTCCGTCTTGCCACCGAGCGTCTCCGTTTCGAGTGGGAAGCGGAGCGGCCAGTCCCCACCGTGTCCGAGCGGTTGGTGTTCACACCGGAACCCGACGACGAGGTCTTCGTCGATCTTTTCCGCCGGGCTCTACCGGGGAGCCTGGACGCGGCCACCACACGGGAGTCGCTGCTTCTCGGGCCGGCGGAGCAAGCCCGGAACGACGTCGCCTTCTACCACCATGACATGCTCGGTGACCGCTCCTGGTGGCGAATAGCTCGAACTCCCACGGGGCAGGTGGTCGGCTTCGGGATCCCCTCACGCAACTCCGCCGCTTCGGTGGTGGGCTATCTCGGAGTCCTTCCCGAGTTCCGCGGGCGGGGTTTCGTGGCGGAGATCCTCGCCGAGGTCACCCGGGTCCTCGCCACCGAGGCCATGGCAACCGCCATCCGCGCCGACACGGACCTCGCCAATCACCCGATGATCGCCGCCTTCGAACTGCTCGGCTACCGCGAGACAGCGCGCCGGCTTGTTCTCTCCGCAGACTGATCAGCCCCTCCACACAGCCAATCCGCCCGACCACGCGCGAAGTCGGCTGGACGGTCCGCCCACGCCGCCGCTCTCCAGCGTTCCGTCCAGCCGATGCCTCAGCCAATGTCCGGCTCGCCAGCCAAAGCCGACCAGCCGACCTCGCCTCCAGGGAAGGAGCTCGCCATCAGGTACGACTTCCAGCACAGCAGCCCGCGTGACCCGCTGTCCACCTCAGCTCAGCGAGAACGCCCCGGCCGGTGGCGGCGGCGAATCCTCGGCAGTCGCATCCGTGACCGGCTCGGAAGCCTGCTGCGGCGATTCCGTCAGCCTGGCAGGGAAGGGGTCGGAGGCGAGCCGCCGACTCAACTCCCCTGTGGGCAGCGGCTCATCGGAGCCGATCAGCAGAACGTTCCCGTACCGCCGGCCTCGCAGCACACTGGGCTCGGCCACCAGGCAGACATGAGCGAAGACAGCGGCGACGGTGGCCGCCTGGGCCTTGGCGAAGGCGAGTGGCGGGCCATCTGCGAGGTTCGCCGCGTAGCACCCGCCGGGCCTGAGCGTGGCGGCGGCAAGCCGGACGAACTCCACGCTGGTGAGGTGTGCCGGCGTCCGCGAGCCCCGGAAGACGTCAGCCACCACGACGTCGAATGTTCTCGGCGCCACAGATTCGAGTGCCGACCGCGCGTCGCCGACCACCACGTCGATGCCGGACGGCCAAGGAAGGTGCTCCGCGATGAACTCGGTCAACGGCCCGTCGACCTCAACCACTTGCTGCCGCGAGCCGGGCCGAGTATGTGCCAGGTAGCGGGGCAGGGTGAGCGCGCCACCGCCGAGGTGCAGGACGTCGAGCGGCTCTCCGGAGTCCGCGACCACGTCCAGCAGGTGCGCAATTCGCTGGACGTATTCGAACTCGAGATGCGTGGGGTCTTGGAGGTCGACATACGACTGCGGGGTGCCGTCGAGGGTGAGCAGCCAACCGCCCTCGTCGTCGATGTCGGGCATCAGCTTGGCTGTCCCCAGCGCCACCTCGCGCTCGACGGGGCGCGGCTCCGGTAGGCCGGCGGCCGGGCCGGTCATCGGACAGCCCTCCGGAAGGTGACGGTGAGGAGAACGATCAACGAAGGGGCAGCCATGCGGGCAGCTTAGGCCCGACCAGGGCAGTCTTCCCAAACGGAGCGGCTTACCGACCGGTATGGTCGCGGAAGTGGCACCGCCTCGAACGGCCTCGGGGCGGCGAGCAGAGCAGGAAGTGGGTGTGGTTGACATGGAGTTCCGCGAAGACATCCTGGGTGCCCCGTACGAGGCGGCGGAGCTCCCACTGATCCCGGACGAAGAAGGAGAGGTCAGCGCCACGCTGGTCCGCCGGTTGGTTCCGGGATCCCGCCAGGCGGTGCTGTACTTGCACGGCTACACCGACTACTTCTTCCAGACCCACCTCGCCGATCATTTCACCGCCGCCGGCTATTCCTTCTACGCCCTGGATCTCCGCAAGTACGGCCGGTCGATTCGGCCCCACCAGTCCCCCAACTTCGTCACGGACCTCGCCTCGTACGACGAAGAACTGGACGAAGCCGTCCGCGTGATCCGGGAACTCGACGGCCACAGTCGGGTGCTGGTGAACGGGCACTCCACGGGTGGGCTGGTGGCGGCACTGTGGGCGTCCCGTCGTGGTGGACGTGGACTGGTCGACGGTCTGTTCCTCAACAGCCCGTTCCTGTCGATGCCTGCCCCACCCGCAGTCCGCAAGCTCGGGGCGCCGGCCCTCGATGCTCTCGGCCGGGCCGCCCCCACCCGGAAGTTGCCGGCACCGCTCAACCCGCACTATGTCCACAGTCTTCACCGGAAGCACCGCGGTAGCTGGGAGTTCGACCTCGCGCTGAAGCCGGCCGAGGGCTTCCCGCTCTACGCCGGCTGGCTGGCGGCGATCCAGCGCGGACACCGTACGGTCCGACGCGGGCTCTCCCTCGGCTGCCCGATCCTGATGATGGCTTCCACCGCGTCCACCGTCACCAGTCGGTGGGATCCCGCACTGACGCACACCGACGCGGTCCTCCGCGCCGACGACATCGCCGCGCTCGCACCACGCCTCGGCCAGCACGTCACCACTATCCGCATCGAAGGCGGTATCCATGACCTGGTCCTCTCGGCCGAGCCGGTCCGGGCCCAGGTGTTCGCCGAACTCGACCGCTGGCTCGCCGCTTACTTCCCCGCTCCCTGACCACCGCACCACCACCGGGGCAACCACCCAACCCGACCCGGTGGTGCTGCCGAACCGTCGACCCGGTGTCGACCGCCGGGACCTCAACCCAGGAGGCCATCGCTGACCAGCAGTCAGATCCGCAGCTGTCCGCCCCACCCAACTACGTTCGCCACGGCAAGCCGCTGATCAGCGAACACCTCAGCTCTCGGAGCGCACTCGCCTGCGGCGGCTCGTGGGCGCCCCAGGTGTCTCCGCGCCGCCACGCAGCACCGACACCACGCCGAGGCCGGCCGCGCTGACCGGCACGGCGAGCAACGCTCCGATGATTCCGGCGATCCCGGAGCCGGCCACCACGGCGATCATGATCGTCGCCGGGTGGAGCTCGACGGTGCGGCTCTGAATGACCGGTTGTAGCACGTTGCCTTCGATCGCCTGCACTGCCAGCACCACGCCAAGAGCCCAGAGGGCGGTGCCGAGACCGCCGTTCGCCAGGGCCACGAGTACCGCCACAGTCCCGGAGAGAAAGGCCCCGACGAACGGAATGTAGGACCCCATGAAAACGAGAGCCCCCAGTCCGGCCGCACCCGGAACATCGAGGAGCAGCAGTCCGATGGAGATGAATGTCGCGTCGATCAGCGCGATTAAAGTGGTGCCGCGCATGAAGCCGGCCATGGCCGCGAAGGCCTGCTGACCGCAGGCGATCACCGTGTCGGAGTGCTTGCCCGGCATCAGTTCGTGGATGGCGTCGGCAAACCGATGGCCGTCGCGCAGAAAGAAGAAGACCAGCGCGAGGGCCAGCACTCCTCCGGTAAGCAGCTGAGTGACCAGGCCAAGTCCCGACAGGACCCCGTTGGCGAGGGAATCCACCAGGTTGCTTCCCGAGCCTGCGCTCTGCCGAAGCGCGTACTGGATCCTGTCGCCGAGTGGTCCGAGCCACGAGGCGATCCGGTCGCCCGCCTGTTGGAGTCCCGCAGCGATCTGTGGGGCGCTGTTCACCAGAGAGTTGACGAGCAGTGCGATGCCTCCGGTGACAACGAGGACCAGGGTGGCACAGGTCAGTCCAGCTGCCGCTCCACGGCCGACGCCCCGGTTCACCAGCCATGGCATGACCGGGTAGAGCAGCGCGGTGGCCAGGAGTGCAACCACCATCGGGATGGTCGCTGCTCTGAGCGCCACGACCACGAACACCGCGGCCACGGCGACGGTGACGAAGAGGATCACCGCGGCCGACCAGGCAGCGGCGGCTCGAACGGATGGCGGCAGCATCAGGGCCGGCCTCCGATCGTCCGGCGCCGTACTGCGGGTGGCCACCACCGCGCCCGTTTCCGACAAGCCCTCAGCATCTATGGAGGTGCACGCACTTGACGTCGATTGCTCGCCAGTTGCCGGCACCGTACCGGAGGGGCGCCGGCCGCCCTTCCCGGCTTTCTCGCCGGAGGCAGTACCGCCAGCCCTCTCTCCGCTGGTCTCACCAGCTGCGCCGTCATCGGCCGGACCGGAGTCTCCGCCCAAGGACGGTCTGCGATCAGCAGGCCCAGATGCGCCGGAGTTGTCGGCCGGCTCTGCCCCTGATGGGTCACCCGCCGAGTCGTTCACATTGGGCTGCTCCGAGCCGTCCTCGTCACCGGACGGCGTTGGCGGCCCGGGGTGCTCGTTCGGTTCGCGAGGTCCCGGGGGGCCTTCCGTTGCCACCGCCACCTCCGCCCACGCGCCGCCATGATCGTGTCATTTCAGCACACACCTGCCGTCACAGCAGGTAGTCGCCTGTGGGGCGGCGCGCCGCCCACGCCGCCGCCGAACGGACCATCAACTCGTCAGCGCTACCTGGCTCCCAGCCCAACCCAGAACCCCTGCCGCCCACTACGCCCTCGCACTCCCGGACACGCTGCCGGGTCGACAAGCAGATTGGACATACTGTGACCGCACCTGTCAGCACTGTCTGCACGGCATTCGCCTTCCTCTCCAAGGCGTCCGCTCGGGTCTTCGGCATCGCACGGAGGACAACACACTGGCGTCTCCTCCGGCGGCTCGCCGACGAGCCCAACAGCAGTGGGGTGTCACGAGGCTCGCCGACCCCTGAGACACCGCCCGCCGCAGACGTCGCACGCAGTGCAGCCCCGATGCCCGCACACCGGCTCCATCGCCGGAGCAGGGCCCAAGGCCCGACGTTCGAGCCTGCGGTCGGCCTCACGGCGGCCACCGACCAGAACCGCGACCGCAGCACCGGTTCGGACATCAAGTCGGTGCGCCACAGCCCTTCAGCGTCGGGCCCGGCCCGACCGGCGGCGCGGCCCGGGCGCCCCGGCTCAGCGGGCGTGCTGGTCGATCGTCCGGCGCAGCAGGGCCACTCGGTTGGAGGTGAGCGAGTCGACGCCGAGGTCGAGCATTCGTCGCATCGTCCTGCGGAGGTCGACGGTCCAGGTGGCGAGGGCGAGGCCGGCGTCGTGCACAGTCGCCACCAGTCGCTCGTCGACCAGCCCGAAGGGGGGATTGAGGTAGCTGGGGCGCAGTTCGTCCAGCAGCCGCTGCTTGGGCAGTTGAAGTCGGTTCCAGGTCAGCGAGATCTCCGCCTGGGGTGCGAGCTCCCGCACGGCGAGCATCGCGGCGACGGACCCGCAGAATGCGACGCGGTCGGCCAGGCCGAGATCGCTGACGGTGCGCCAGGTCGCGGCGGCCGGCTGGGCGTCGTCCAGGTCGACCAGCAGCTGTCGGCCGTCGGCCTGTGCGACGACCGGAAGGATCTCCGCGAGGGTGGGGATCCGGAGGCCGGGCGTGGCCAATTCATCGAGCTGTTCGGAGGTCACGCGGTTGATCGGGCGCGGGTCGTTCCAGAGCCGTTCCAGGGTCCGGTCGTGGAGCAGGACCGGCACGCCGTCCCTGGTGAGTTGGACGTCGACCTCGACGGCGTCCGCTCCCGCCGCGAGGGCGGCACTGACCGCGGGCAGGGTGTTCTCGCGGTACTGGTACGGGTCACCACGGTGGGCAACGGCGCGCACGCGGCTCTTCAACGGGGTCGTCCTCTCACACGGTCGGGCAGCTCACACCACGGGTCGCCTCGCCGGCGGTTGGCCGCAGAACTCCGCATCCTAGGCGGCGCCCGCTCGTCGCTGTGCAGGTACCTCCGATACCTGGCGGCGGGCATCACGCCCCGCCGGGCCGGGAGGCCACTGCAAACGCGGCCTCGGCTCATCGGCCGGGCAACGGGTCAACGGCGTTCGACCACGACGTTGGTCGACTTGATGACGGCGGTGGCGGGTGCCCCGGGCACCAGACCGAGCTCCTCCGCGGAGTCGCGGCTGATCAGCGAAACCACCCGGAACGGCCCGGCCTGGATTTCCACCTGTGCGGCCACGTCGCCCAGCACCACCGCGGTCACAATCCCCGGGAACCGGTTTCTGGCCGAGGACCGGCCTTCCGCCTCGCTGTTCTCGGGGCGCGCCAACTCACGTGCGAAGGCGGCGAGTTCGGCCCCGGCAATGATCCGGTGCCCGTGCTCGTCCCGGGTCGCCGGCAGTCGCCCCACATCCACCCACCGCCGCATGGTGTCGGCGCTCACCCCGAGCATCGAGGCCGCCTCGCCGATGCGGTACGGGTGGACGGGCGGGTCGGGGATGACCATGGATGCAGCTCCTGGGCAGCTCACGGAAGGTGGGACAGACTCCGCCATCCTGCCCTACCGGCAACCGGCCCCGTACCGACCCCACCATCAGTGGCCCCCGAACCGCCGCCCGGACGATCGCGGCTGGGTCTCCGGATCGGCCCCAACCTCAGCCGCGCCGCAGCTCCCGACGACCACGCCAAGGCGGCAGTCAGCAGTCGCGGCGCCGATCCAGTCCCTCGAAGGCCCTGCTCACCCCAGAAAGCGCGCTGCCCACGCACGACCCGACCACCCGCCGGCCGCACGAAACGACCACATCCAACCCGCGCATCGGCCACGACCGGAGCCTCACTCGCCTCCGAACAGCTCGCGCCGCACCGCGTCCCCGGCGGTCAGCACTGCACCGGCGAGCACGGCGCCGCCACCGGCCGTACCGGCGCGGACTTCGGTGGCGAGTGGGGAGAGCCGGGCGAGTTGGCGCTCGACCCGGGCGGCCAGTTCGGGGCCCCCGGCCTGGCCGATCTCACCGCCCAGCACCACACAGCCGGGGTCGAGTACCACGCAGATCGACGAGGCTCCGACGGCGATCCGTCCGGCCAGTTCCTCCAGGAAGTCGCGGGCTCCGGTCCGGACCGCGAGTCGTACGACGGCTTCGGCGCCGGGTTCCGATCCGTCAGGCTCGGCGTCCAGGCCGTGGCGGGCGCCGAGTTCGCAGATCGCGGCGCTCGAGACCAGCGAGTGGAATCCGCCGTCGCACCGGGTGGCGTCCGGCAGGCCGCCGGTTCCCGGGACGGGCAGGAACCCGATCTCGCCGGTGCCGCCGGAGGCTCCACGTCGCAGCCGACCATCCAGGACGACCGACGCGCCCACGCCGTGGCCCAACCAGATCAGGGCGAAGTCCTTCCGGTCCTGGGCTGCGCCGATCCGGTGCTCGGCGATCCCGGCCAGGTTCACCTCGTTCTCGAGGATCACCTCTGTCCCGCGGCGGGCGCGCAGGGCGGCGAGCAACTTGGTGTGCCACTCGGGCAGTTTCCCGGAGTTGTTGAGTGCGCCGCTCACCGGGTCCACCAGCCCGGGCGCGCCGACCGCGACGGTGTGCAGGTCCTGCGCACCGGCCGCAGCGGCGGTCGCGAGTAGTGCCTCGACCGTCCGCTCGACGAGCAGATCGCCGTCCCCCGGCCCGCCCTCGGCGGACACGGCTGTTCCCGCCCTGGTCGGCGCCGAGACATCAGCAGCGGCTCCGGCGGTTCCGGCCGCCCCATCGACCGCGGTCGGAGGCCTGCCCGATCCCTCGGCCTCGCTCCGCGCCGATGCCGCGATGGTGGCCGTGCCGAGGGTGCGGCCGGTCAGGTCGGCAACGACCAGGCTGACACCGGTGGCGCGGATGTCGATCCCGGCGAGGTGCGCCCGATCGGAGACCAGCCCGTACAGCCGGGCGTTGGGGCCCCGGCGGAGTGCGGCGCTCTCCCCTGCCTGGGCGACCAATCCGCTGCGTTGGAGACGTTCGAGCAGGTCGGCGACGGTGGGCCGGGAGAGTCCGGTCAGCGTGCGCAGGTCGGATGCGGTGAGCGGGCCCCGTTCGAGCAGCAGGTCGAGGGCGAGCCGGTCGTTGATGGCCCGGGCGGTGCTCGGCGTGGCAGTGCGAGCGGTCGTCATGAGCCTGCATCCTTCCAGAGGTTTCTATCAGGCAGGGTCCCTGATAGTTTATTTCCAATCCGACCGACCCAAGGGGGGAGCCCGGCGTGGGCGAAACTCTCAAGGACGTCCGGCGCGCAAGGCTGAGTGTGGCGCTGGTGTTCGCCGTCCACGGAGCCGTCACCGGCACCTTCGTCAGCCGCATCCCGTGGATCAAGGACCAGCTGGATCTGAGTCCCGGCCAGCTCGGTCTCGCCCTGGTGTTCCCGGCGATCGGCGCCTCGATCGCGATGCCGCTGGCCGGAGGCATCGTGCACCGCTTCGGCGCCCGGGCCGCGCTGCAGGGCCTGTTGTCGCTGTGGTGCCTGTCGCTGGCGCTGCCCGCGCTCTCCCCGCACCTGGTGGTCCTCTGCCTCTCGCTGTTCATCTACGGCGCGACGTCCGGCATGTCGGACGTGGCGATGAACGCCCAGGGCGTCGAGGTCGAGGAACGGCTCGGCCGGTCGATCATGTCGGGTCTGCACGGGATGTGGAGCCTGGGCGGTCTGGTCGCCTCCGGCTTCGGTGTGCTGGCCGCGCATAAGCAGGTGGACGCCCGGATCCAGTTCGCGGTGACCGCACTGGTTCTGGTGCTGCTCGCACAAATCGTGTCGCGCGGAGTGCTGGACGTTCGGCCGGCCGTCGACGAGGAGGCACCGCCCCGCTTCGCACTGCCACCTAAGGAGGCACTGCTCATCGGTCTGGTCGGGTTCTGCGCGGTCTTCGCCGAGGGCGCGTCGATGGACTGGAGCGGCGTGTACCTGCGCGACGTCACCGGCGCCTCCCCGTCGATTGCCGCCGCGTGCTTCACGGCCTTCGCCGCCACCATGGCCGCAGCCCGCCTGGCGGGCGACGCGGTGATCCGCAGCCTCGGCCCGGTGCGCACGGTACGGGTCAGCGGCGCGGTCGCCGGCGTCGGCGGACTGCTGGTGGTCGTCGCCGACAGCCCGTACCTGGCCATTCCGGGGTTCGCGCTGATCGGCATAGGTATCGCCGTGGTGGTTCCGCTCGCGTTCGCCGCCGCCGGACGGGCCGGTACCAACCCGAGCCAGTCCATCGCCGGCGTCGCCACCATCACGTACACCTCCGGCCTGGTCGCCCCGGCCGTGGTGGGCGGCATCGCCCAGGCGAGTTCGCTGACGGTCTCGTTCCTCATCGTCACGCTGCTGGCGGCCGCCCTGATCCCGTCCGCCACTGCCATGCGCCAGCGCAGGTCGGCGGACTCGCCGGCCGCATCGGGCTCCCTGGAGCCATCACGCTGAGACTGTGCCGGCAGCCGGACCGCCGGCGCCACCGGCCAAGCCGCCAACCGAACCGCCACGCAAGGGGTGCGGGAACCGCCCCCGCACCCCTCACCACGTCAGCCGCCCCACCGCACCCACGCGCTCAGCCCGCCCCGCGCCGCGTCTCAGGCGGTCCGGCGCTGCGTCACCCGCCAGAGCCGGCGCGGAAGATCGCCCTCCTCGAACGGCTCGACCTCAGCCGGGTCCCAGCCCTCCGCGAGGCGGTCCACCAGTTCCCGCGAGAAGAAGTGGACGGCGAAACCGCCGTTCTCCCAGATGTCGTCGCCGTGGCCGATCCCGGCCCCGTAGTGCGCATCGCCGGTGTGCCGCACGGTGTACACCAGCACGCCTCCTGGCCGCAGCACCCGCCGCACCTCCCCGACCAATGCCTCCAGCTCGGCCGTGGACAGCGCCATGCAGAACAGCATGTGCGCGTACACCGTGTCGACGGACGCGTCCGGCAGGTCCAGCGGCTGGCGGACGTCCTGCACCACGGTGGTCACCGTCAGACCGTCGGCGGCGGCCCGCTCGCGGAGTTGGTCGAGGGCGACGGGGCTGAAGTCGGCTGCGGTGACCGTGAAGCCCCGGCGGGCGAAGAACAGGGCGTCGCGCCCATGGCCGGCGCCCAGTTCCAGCACGGTTCCCCCGGGCGTGGACACCGTGGCGGCGTACTCCGCCGACTCCGACGGCTGGTCCCCGTACATGCCGGGGTGCTCGGAGTACGTGCGCTCCCAGTGCTCGCGCTGCGCCCGCGCCAATGACTTGTCCATCTGCTTTCTCGCCTTCCGTCCTGTAGCCGCCCGTCAACCGTCCGGCCGGCTCTGCCCGACCTGCTCTGCCCGGCCGGCTCTTGCTGACCGACTCCCCCGAATTGCCGGCCGCCGCATCGAAATGGCCGCTGCCGACCCCGGTGACCTGCCGGTCCATCCTGCCGTGGGATGCTCGTGGCCATGAATTCCGCCCCGCGAAACCCGATCGGCGCCCATGTTCCAGTTGCCGGAAAGGGTCTGGCGGGGACGGGGCTGGCCTACGCCGAGAAGGTCGGCGCGGAGGCAGTGCAGGTGTTCGTCGCCAACCCGCGTGGGTGGGCCACTCCGGCCGGGAATCCAGCGCACGACCTGGCGTTCCGCACGGCCTGCGCCGAGCAGGGCATCCCGGCCTACGTCCACGCGCCCTACCTGATCAACTTCGGCTCCGATTCGGCGGCGACCCGCGAACGTTCGGCGGAGTCGCTGACGCACTCGCTGCACCGCTCGGCGGCGATCGGCGCGCTCGGTGCGGTGGTTCACACGGGTTCGGCACTGTGCGGCACTCGCGAGGAGGCGCTGGCCCAGGTTCGCGCGCAGGTCCTGCCGATCCTGGACGGACTCGACCGGTACGGGGACGACGCGCCCTGGCTGCTGCTGGAACCGACAGCGGGGCAGGGCAGCTCGCTGTGCGCCCGGATGGAGGACCTCGCCGCCTACCTGGACGCGCTCGACCACCACCCGTTGGTCGGCGTCTGCCTGGACACCTGCCACGCCTTCGCCGCCGGTCATGACCTGGCCGCCCCGGGCGGGGTCGACGAGCTCTTCGACGCCCTGCACCGGGCGGTCGGCCCGGACCGGCTCCGGCTGATCCACGCCAACGACTCGCAGGACGTGGCCGGCGCCCGCAAGGACCGCCACGAGAACATCGGTGCCGGTCACATCGGCGCCCCCGCGTTCCAGGCCCTGCTGGCGCACCCGGCCACCGCCGGCGTCCCGCTGATCATCGAGACCCCGGACGGTCGCCACGACCCCGAGCGCATCGAAGGCGTCCGGCACGCCGCCGACATCGCCCTACTGAAGCAACTGCGCCTCCCCACCACCTGAGCACCCACCGACTGACCGCGCTGCCGCCCAAGCCCAAGCCCGCACCCGCACCCGCACCCGCACCCGCCAGGCCCCTCGCAAACACCCCGGCCCCGGCGCCGGTTAAGCTCCCCGGGTGCCCGCCCCGCAGCCGACATCCGGCCCCACCGCGCCACTCCCCGCCGACGCCGACGTCGGCACCGACGCCAGCACCACCGCAAGCGCCGTCCCGGACACCCGCACCGAAGCCAACGCACCGAACGCGCCCGCACCGAACGCGCCCGCACCGCGCCCGCGCCCGCACCGCCACGCGCTGCTGCGCCTCGGTCTGCTCGCGGCCGTCCTCGCCGCCGCAGCGGCCTCGCTGCTGCTCTGGGATCCGACGGCGGTGCTCGCGGCGGCGGCCGGTCCGTGGCGGATGCCGATCGCGTTGGCGGCGTACGCCTTCGGCACGGTGGCGTTTCTGCCTCGCCCGGCGTTGAACGCAGGGATGGGCTTGTTGTTCGGTTCGCTGTGGGGCGTGCCGCTGGCGATCGCGGGGTCGGCGATCGGCGCGATCGCGGCGTTCGCCCTCGGCCGGTCGCTCGGCCGGGAGGCGCTGCGGCCGCTGGTGCGCGGCAAGGTGCTGACCGAGATCGACCGCCGGCTGTCCGAACAGGGCTTCCGCAGCGTGCTGTTGGTGCGACTGTTTCCGGGGGCACCGTTCCAGGCGGGCAACTTCGCGTGTGCGTTCTCGGGAGTCCGGTTCTGGCCGTACCTGGCGGCAACTGTGCTCGGAGTGGTCCCCACCACCGCCGCGTACGTCATCGCGGGGGCCAGCGCGAGCTCGCCGGGATCCCCGGCGTTCCTGATCTCGGCGTCGGTGATCGCCGCGATGTGCGTGTTCAGCGCCGTCTCGCTCTGGCGGGCCCGCCCCCGCCGCTCCGCCTGACCGCCTGACCGCCTGACCGCCTGACCGCCTGACCGCCTGACCGCCTGACCGCCCAAGCATCGCGCCGCCACCGATGCCAACACCGCTCCCGAGCCGGACCGGCACCCGGCCGCACGCCACATCCGCACACACGTCAACGTCCCGGCGCCGCAACGGAGAACGAGTGCGGCGCCGACCATCCGCCTACCGCTCGATCTCCGGCGACCATTCACCCGCCAGCCGCAGCCACACCGTGTTGACGACCATCAGCGCACCGAGCCAGATCGCCCAGCCCGAGTGGCCTGTGATGGCCAGCAGGGCGACCGAGCCGCCCCAGATCAGCAGTTGGACGCCGTACCAGGCCACCGCCGAATCACGCACGGGCCGTCGCGGTGCCGCATAGCGCCCCCACAGCACGGCCGCAGCCACCGGCAGGGCGAGCGCGATCAGCACCCGCACCACCACGGGCCCCCCGTGCCAGAGCCCGTAGCCACCCACCGCCAACGCGGCCAGTGAGGCCAGCTCCAGCAGCAGACGTAGCGTCAGCTGGACCCCCGTCATCACCTTGCGCACAACGACACCCCACCCGAGTCAACCAGCAATGAACATCAGATCATCGCACCGAGCTCCGCCTCCGTGCCCGCACACCACCGCCCAGCTCCGGAAATCGGCTCGCCCCCTACGCCGACCCGCCCCCACCATGGCGGCATGACGAACACCAGCGGCTCCCCTGCCACCGCCCGCATCAGCCCGGCCTTCGCCTCCGACGAAGCGACCATGCTCAACTCCTGGCTGGACTTCCACCGCGCCACCCTGGCCCTCAAGTGCGAGGGTCTGACACCGGACCAGCTCCGCGAACGGTCCTGCCTTCCATCGCCAATGTCGCTACTGGGGCTGGTCCGGCACATGGCGGAGGTGGAACGGCACTGGTTCCGGCTGTATCTGAACGGCGAGGATCTCGGGCCGGTCGGCCGGTACTGGACCGAGGAGTTCCCGGACGGCGACTTCGACCTGGTCGACTCCGCGGATCCGGTGGCCGACACCGCCGCCTGGCAGCAGGACGTCGCCTACGCCCGCGCCGCGGTCGAGGGCGTCTCGTTGGACACGGTGGCCAGGCGCCCCTGGCGCGGCAACGAGGTGACGCTCCGGTGGATTCTGTTCCACATGGTCGAGGAGTACGCCCGGCACAACGGCCACGCCGACCTGATCCGCGAGCGGATCGACGGCGCGACCGGCGAGTGACCGCACAAACCCCGGCTCGCCAAAGGCCCGCCGACCCGGCCGAGCCGCACCGGAACCACGACACACACGCCCAAAACCACGACACCCACGACACACACGACACGCCGGGGACAGAACCGAGAACCCGCGGCCGAAATGAACCCCATCAGGTGACGCCGTTACAGGATTGTTGACACTCAGTCAACTGCCCTTAGGTCCCCACCGATAGTGTCGTTGGGCGCAACCGTTCACCGACCGCCTGCGTCGTTACGAATATCCGAGTAAGCACGGATATTCGCCCGCGCCACAACCGTGGGGTGGGCACGTGCGGGCACTTCCGCGGTGATCAGTGCGATACTCGGACAGTTCCAACAAGTGGATGACGTGTCAAAACGACTCGTCGTCCCCCGGGGGACGAGTACGGAACGAGACAGGGAGGCGCGGTTAATGGGAGCACTTCGCGACGAGCACCACAACGGGTGGCTTATGCCCTCCGGTAGCTACCCGGCCGCGATGTACGAGGAATCGTGGGACGGCGAGGAGACGCTGCCGAGCGGGCAGATCGGGCCGTCCAAGATCATCTCGCTCCGGCCCACCGGGTTCGAGGCCGCCCGCACCGTCGGCGAGCACATCCGCGCCGCCACGCCGGTGGTCATGGACCTCACCGAGATGAACGACGCCGAGGCCAAGCGGATGGTCGACTTCGCATCCGGTCTGATCTTCGGCACCCGAGGCGGCATCGAGCGGATCGCCCGCCGGGTGTTCCTGCTCACGCCGGCGGACGTCGAGGTGATGGTCATCGACCGCCCGCTCGACGAGACCGGCTTCTACAACCAGAGCTGACCTCATCGGGCAGCCCAGCGGGCCCACGCCCGACGGCACAACCCCAAAGCACGCCGCAGAAGACCCCGCGCCCCGCGCGGGGTCTTCTGCGTGCGCCCCCAAGCTCCCCGCAACCCGCAACCCGCACCCCACCACCCCATCGAAACCAAGACGCCGAGCCCAAAACCCGAGCCCGGGCCCAAAACCCGACGAGCCCGAACCCAGGCCCGAGACCCCGAGACCCCGAGCCCGAGACCCCGAGCCCGAGACCCAGAGCGCGAGACCCAGAGCGCGAGACCCAGAGCGCGAGACCCACAGCTCCAATGTGAGACATCAATGTCTCACTTGCACTATGCTGCTCTCATGGCAACCGACCGCGACTCCGTCCTCGAGGCAGCCGTCGGCGTCCTCTCCCGACGCCCGACGGCCCATCTCGACGAGATCGCCCGCGCCGCCGGCATCAGCCGCGCCACTCTGCACCGGATCTTCCCGGGCCGGGAGGCCCTGATCCGCGAGGTGGGCGCGCTCGGCCTGCGCCGGTTCGCCGCCGCGCTGGACACCGCGCGGGTGGAGGAGGGCAACGCCGAGGCGGCGCTGCGCCGGCTGGTGGATGCGGTGGTGCCGGATGCGGCGCTGTGCGCCTTCCTGGCCGGCGAGAACCAGCTGTACGACGATCCCGACATCAATGACCTCTGGGAGCTCCAGGACGCCCGGGTCCGCGCGCTGTTCCTGCGCGGGCAGCGGGAAGGAACGTTCCGGATCGAGCTCTCGGCCGGCTGGCTCAGCGAGGCGTTCTTCGATCTGGTGGCCGGCATCGGCTGGGCCGTCCAGGAAGGCCGGCTCGCCCCTCGCGAAAGCGCATTCTCGCTCGCCGAACTGTTCCTCGGCGGCGCTCTACGGAGACCTGATACCCAATGAGTTCCCCCCTCGCCGACCAGTCCACCCGGACCGTCCGGAACGGACGGTCCGGCCACCGCTGGACCGGTCTCGGCGTCCTCGTGCTCGCCGTCACCCTGGTGGCGGTGGACGCGACGGTGCTGTCCCTCGCCATCCCCTCGATCACCGAAACCCTCCGCCCGTCCGGCACCCAGCTGCTCTGGATCGGCGACATCTACTCGTTCGTGCTGGCCGGCCTGCTGGTGTCGATGGGCGCACTCAGTGACCGGCTGGGCCGCAAGCGGGTGCTGCTGGCGGGGTCGGCCGCGTTCGGCGTGGCCTCGCTGTTGGCGGCGTACGCGCCGGGGCCGGGCTGGCTGATCCTGGCCCGGGCGCTGCTCGGTGTGGCGGGCGCGACGATCATGCCGTCCACGCTGTCGTTGATCCGCTCGCTGTTCCCGGACGCCCGGGAGCGGGCGACGGCGATCGGCATCTGGGGTGCGGGCGCGACGGCGGGTGCGGCGCTGGGGCCGCTGGTGGGCGGGGTGCTGCTGGAGCACTTCTGGTGGGGGTCGGTGTTCCTGCTGAACCTGCCGGTGATGGTGCTGCTGCTGGTGTTCGGTGCTTGGCTGCTGCCGGAGTCCCGCGATCCGCGCCCGGGCCGCTGGGACATGCTGAGTGTGCTGCTGTCGATGGCGGGTGTGATCGGCGCGGTGTACGGGATCAAGGAGTTCGCGGCGCACGGCCTGGACACCTGGATCACCCCGGCTACCTTCGTGCTCGGGGTGGCGGCGCTGGCGCTGTTCGTGCGGCGTCAGCTCCGCCTGGAGACCCCGCTGCTGGAGGTCCGGCTGTTCCGTGACCCGCGGTTCACGGCGGCGGTGGTGTCCTCGCTGATCAGCCTGATCGGGCTGTCCGGTGTGATCTTCTTCATGTCGCAGTACCTCCAGCTGGTACGCGGCTACTCGCCGCTCTCGGCGGGTGTCGCCGAGATGCCGGCCTTCGTCGGCTCGGTGGTGGGCGGCCTGCTCACGGCCCGGCTGGCTCGGCGTGCGGGTGCGCGCCGGGTGCTGACGGTCAGCCTGCTGGTGATGGGGCTGGGCATCGCGGCGCTGGGCATGGTCCGGGTCGACAGCACGTACCTGCTGCTCGGCTCGTCCTTCCTGGCGCTGGGTACCGCCGAGGGTGTGGTGTACACCCTCTCCTCGGACCTGGTGCTGGGTGCCGCCCCGGCCGACAAGGCGGGTGCCGCCTCGGCGGTGTCGGAGACGGCGTACGAACTGGGCGCGGCGCTCGGCATCGCCCTGGTCGGCTCGATCGTGACGGCGCTGTACGCGGGGGCCCTCACCATCCCGGCGCACACGGACCCGGCCCTGGTGGACCAGGCCGGGCAGTCCCTCGGCGGCGCGGTGGAGGCGGCCTCGACGCTGCCCAGCGACCTCGCGAACCAGCTGCTGACCAGCGCGAACGACGCGTTCGTCCACGGCATCAACATCGCCGCGTGGGTCTCGGCCGCCCTGCTCCTGGCCTCCGCCGCCTTCGCCCGCCACCTCCTCCGGCCCCGGAGCCGCGCAGAAACCCCCACCAACGCCGAGACCGCCCACGAGCCGGTTCACCACTAAAACCGGCCAGGCCCGTCAACGGACAGCGTCAACAATTCGCGTCAACAACACCCCGTCAGGGCTGCTCCCCCAGGTACGCCACCAACCGCTCGGTGTCCTGCGGGGTCCAGCCGTCGGGCGGGACGATCCTGGCCCAGGCCTCGATGGGCATCCGGCGGTAGCGGTGCCCGTGCCCGTCGGGCACCGCCTCGGAGGCCGTCAGGTCGAAGGTGACTTGCCAGAAGGTCACCAGGGGGTACCAGCGCATGGTCGGTGAGACGTCGTGGGCGCGCTGCCCGTTGAGCCAGGCGGGCCGGCTCCAGATCAGGGCGGGCTCCCACCACACCACGGGGTCGCTGCCGTTCTGCAGGTAGACCACCCGGGGCTGCGGCCGGGGCGCGTCGGGCACCGTGAAGTCGGAGGTCTGCTGGGCGAAGCGCACGGTGCGGCCGTCCTGGTAGACGGGCCGCCAGACGGGGCTGCCGGGGGCGCGCCCATCGGTGATGACCGTCCGCAGCGGGTTGTCGGGGGTGGGCCCGACCAGCAGTGCCAGGACCTTCCGCTGGAAGCCGCCGGCCCGGTCGAGTTCGGCGACGGCGCGCAGGGCCCGTTCCTTCAGGACGCGTTCCGGGTCGGTCAGGCCGACGCCTTCGCCGGAGCGCAGGCCGACGTAGGCCCGGACGGGGTCCTTCGCGGGGCGCCCGGTGAAGGCGGAGATCTGGGCGGCGGTGGGGGCGCGGCCGACGAAGTCGCGGCCCTTCTTGCCGAGGCTGTCCCAGCTCTCGTGGGACTCGGGGCTGCCGGAGAGGGTGGGAAGTTCCGGCCGGACGGTGCCGGGGCTGGTGGAGCGGTCCGTCAGCGCGGCGCCGCGTTCGGCGGCGCCGAGCAGGGCGCGCAGCAGGAAGCCCTGGACGAAGCCGGTCACGAGTACGACGGCGAGCGCGGCTGCCCCGGCGGCGGCCGCCCAGCCGGGAACGGCCCGGCCGAGGACCTCCCGCAGCGTCCGGGTGCCGAGCCGGACGCCCCGTGCGGCGAGCACCAGCAGCGCGCCGAGCAGCAGCGCGACCGGCAGCACCAGGGCCCACTGCCACCAGCCGATCCGCGGGTCGAGGCCGACGGCCCGCCGCAGGTCGCCCTGCCGGCGCACGCTCCAGGCGGTGATCGCGACGACGGAGCCGCCGCCGACGACGGCCAGCAGCCACCACCCGGCACGCCGCACGGCCGGCGAGGGAAGCAGCCCGCAGCGGCGGGCGACCATGCCGAAGAACGCACCGAGTCCGTACCCGAAGAACGCGGTGATCGCCCCGGCGGCGGCCTGCAGCAGCCAGGGCCCGGGCAGCAGCGACGGCGTGAACGACAGGCAGTAGAACAGCACCGCCCCGACCAGCGCGCTCCAGCTCGGCAGCCGCCGTACGATCCGCTGTTCCCCCACCGGCATCGGCGTCCTCCCCGTACTCCTTCGCCCGTCAGTCACCCGGCATACGTATCTCCCCACCGCCGTTGCCGATCTGATGCCCCGTCGGACTCCCCCCGAATGGCGCAGCGCCGCTGGCCGGAGGGGTTGCCCGGCTCCGACGATGGGGACGGAGAGCGGAGCGTTGGTTCCGCACGTCCGGGCGCGGGCCGACGGCTCGTCGGATCGACCGCGGCGCGCAGTGGCCGGCGCGGTTCTGAGCGAAAGGGTGCAGCGCGATGCGAGACGCGGACCAGAACAGTTCCGGCCAGGGGCCGACGCCCCGCCAGCCGCTGGTGCGCCAGGGCCGGGTCGGCCCGCCGGCCCGGGCGGAGCAGCCCGGACGGCGGCGGGTCCACCGCGGCGCGCGGCTGATGCTGGCGCTGGGCGCGGGCGCGGCCGGGATCGCGGTGATGGCGTCCTGCGGTGGCACGTCGGGCGAGGATCCGGTGCAGGCGGCGATGTCGACGTTCGTGGTGGGGACGGAGCGGTTCTCGGGCGAGCCGCCGTCCCCGCTCGGTTCGTTGCACTCGTCCGCGCTGGCGTCGGTGTCGGCGGCGCAGGCGTCGGCCTCGCAGCGGGCGGCGGAGTTCGAGGCGTCGGCCAACGCGCAGCTGGCGGCGGGCCGGGAGAAGGCGACGGCGGTGCTGTCGACCGTTCAGGGGTCGGGCAACGCGCTGGGCGATGTGACCCTGACCGGGATTCCGACTCAGACCACCGGCGATGTGTCGGCGGCGAAGGTGACGATCACCAACAGCACGCAGGAGACCCGCTCGTACGCGATCCAGGTGGACTTCACGGACCCCAACGGGCAGAGCGTGGACTCCTCGGTGGTGGGGGTGGAGAACGTCGCGCCGGGCGCGACCGTGAACCCGGTGGCGTTCTCCACCAAGGGCGCGGGCACCACGCTGACGCCGGTGGTGGTGAAGGCCCAGCGCTACTGACCCGCAGCGAGTGTCCGCTGAGCGCCCCTCAGCGCACTGTGCCCGCCGCTCGATCACGGTCGAGTGGCGGGCACAGTGTGCTGAGGGGCACTCAGTTGACCGACCGAAAAATGACGTCGTCGTAGTCCCAGGAGGGGTCCTCGGCGTCCGGCCAGCTCGCGGTCTCCACTTCGCTCTCGGGGCCGATGTCCGCGGCGGTGGGCCGGGCGGCGAGTTCCTCGTCGAGCCGGTACTCCTCGCTGCGCTGCCGCTCGGTGCGGTAGTGGTCGGCGGAGTGCGGTTCGGCGGGGAACAGGTCGGTCCGGCCGGCGCCGGTGGGGCGCAGGTCGTCGGGGGCGGGGTCGGTCTGTTCGGAGGTGCGTCCACGTTGCAGGGTCATGGGTCCATAGTGGTTCGACCGGCCGAGGGGGGCCCGGTGCCCGGCCGAAGTGCCCCCCGATCGGGTGTACGGGTGGTGCCGTCCTCCCGGGCCACCCGGTCGGCGGGTGTGGGCAACTCGTGCGACCGAACCCGGCTGGCCGCGGGCGGGTCGCGGCCATAGCTTCGAGGCGGCGGGCGCGCGCCAAGGCCGTCCGCGACCGCAACCCCTTGGAAACCGGCTCTCCCTGATGACTCCTCTCTTCGCTCCGGCGCGCCCGCGCACCCGCCTCGCCGCCGTCCTGCTCGCTTCCGCCGCCACCGTGCCCGCCCTGCTGGCCGTCAGTCCGGCACCGCCCGTCTCCACCGTCCTGCCGTCCGCTCTCTTCGCCGCCCCCGGCCACGTCCTCGTCCCCGTCCCGATCCCGGGCGCCGCGTTCGCCGGTTCTGCCCTTGCCGCGCGTCCGAACGTGGTTCACCTCGCGCCCGGTGCCTCGGTGCAGGCCGCCGTCGACGCGGCCCACCCGGGTGACGTGGTGGAGCTGGCCGCGGGCAGCTACCCGGGCAGCGTCACCCTCGCCACCGACGGGGTGACGCTGCGCGGGCAGGGCAGCCGCACCGTGCTGGTGCCCGACCCGGCGGACGGCAGCGCCTGTGCCAAGGCCGGCAACGGGCTGTGCGTGACGGGTGTGGCGGACGACAACGGGGCGCCGGTGCGGCCGGTGTCGGGCGCGGTGGTGGAGGCGCTGACGGTGGCGGGGTTCGCGAAGAACGGGATCGCCGCCGCCGTCACCGACGGGCTGACGGTCCGCCGGGTGACGTCCCACGACAACGGCCTGCAGGGCATCAGCGTGGAGATGTCGACCCGCGCCACGGTGATCGACAACGAGGCCCGGAACAACGGCCAGGCGGGGATCTTCATCGCCAACTGGTTCGACCGCAAGGGCGGCGCGTTGGAGACCCGCGGCACCCAGGTGGCGGCGAACCGGCTGACCGGCAACCGGATCGGCCTGCAGCTGCGCCGGGTGCGCGACCTGACGGCGATGGCCAACCTGGTGTCCGGCAACTGCGGCGGCATCTTCGTGGTCGGCGACGACGGGGTGCCGCGGGCCGGTGCGCTGACCGTCACCGGCAATGTGGTGCGCGCCAACAACCGCTACTGCGCGCCCAATCCGCGCCTGGACTCGGTCCAGGGGACCGGCATCCTGCTGACCGGCACCGAGGACGTCGCGGTCGTCGAGAACCTGGTCGCCGACCACTCCGGCAACTCCCCGATGTCGGGCGGCATCGTGCTGTACCCGAGCGTGGTGGGCGCGCCGAACACCCGCGCGGTCGTCACCGGCAACACGCTGAACGACAACCGGCCCACCGATCTCGCCGATCGTGACCAGGGCACCGGGGACTCCTTCACGAACAACATCTGCAGTACTTCCCAGCCCGCCGGCCACTGCTGACCGGCCCTCCCGAGCCCTCCAGCCCCGACGAAAGGCCGCCGCGCCCATGACCTCCGCCCCGACCCGACCGGTCCCGCCGTCCTCCTCCCCCGCGGCGACCGCTCCGGTGACCACCACCCCCTCCGAACCCGTCACCGCCCCGGCTGCCCGCACCGGTGTGCCGCCCGCGATGCTGCTCCGCGAGCTGGTCTTCGGCGCCGCCTGCGCCGGTGCGGTGCGCGCCGCCGCCAGTCTGAAGCTGGCCGACGCGCTCGATGAACAGCCCGCCACCGCCGAGGAGTTGGCGGTGCGGCTGGGCGTCGAGGCCGGCCCGCTGGAGCGCCTGCTGCGGGCCCTGGCCAGCTACGAGGTGTTCGCCGCCGCCGGTGACGGCCGCTTCTGCCACACCCCGCTGTCGCGTCTGCTGCGCTCCGACGAGCCGGGCAGCCTGCGCGACATCGCGCTGTGGTGCACCGAGCCGTGGACCTGGCAGTCCTGGTCCCGGCTGGACGACGCGGTGCGCACCGGGCGCAGCGTGTTCGCCGACGCGTTCGGCAAGGAGTTCTTCCAGTACCTGCACGACGACGCGCCGGAGTCCGCGGCGCTGTTCAACCGGGCGATGACGCAGTCCAGCCGCCAGTCCGCGCAGGATCTGGCCGACTTCCTGGATCTGACGGGCGTCGCCACGGCCGCCGACATCGGTGGCGGTCAGGGCCAGGCGCTGGCGGCCCTGATGGAGCGCCAGCCGGGCCTGCACGGCACGCTGCTGGATCTGCCGAAGGTGGTCGAGCACGCCGATCCGCGGCTGTTGCCCGGTGGCGCGCTGGCCGACCGGGCGCGGCTGGTGCCGGGCGACTGCCGGGTGGCGATCCCGGTGCAGGCCGATCTGTATCTGGTGAAGAACATCCTGGAGTGGGACGACGAGTCGACCCGCCGCACTCTGCGCAATCTGCGTCAGGTGGCCCGCCCGGGTGCCCGGGTGGTGATCGTGGAGAACCTGGTCGACGATTCCCCGTCGATGCGTTTCACCACCGCGATGGACCTGCTGCTGCTGCTCAATGTCGGCGGCGCCAAGCACACCCTGGGCAGTCTGACCGCGCTGATCGAGGAGTCCGGCCTGCTGCTGAAGGCCGTCGCCCCGGTCAACCCGTACCTGCACGCCTTCACCTGCACGGTGCCGTAGCGGGAGAGCCGAAAGCCGTCCGGACCACGTCGGTCCGGACGGCTTTTCCATCGCGAGAAGAAGGGCTACGACACCTCCGCGGCCATTTCGGCGACCAGCGCGGTGGTGTGCCGGCCGGCCCGGAAGCGCGGGTCGGCGAGGGTGCGGCGCAGGTAGTCGGTGGTGGTGCGCACGCCGGGGCCGTCGATGCGGAACTCGGCGAGGGCGCGGTCGAGACGGGCGATGGCCTGTTCGCGGTCGGGTGCCCAGGCGATGGTCTTGGCGAGCAGCGAGTCGTAGTCGGGGCCGATCGGCCAGCCGGGGTAGGCGTGGGTGTCGACCCGGACGAACGGGCCGCCGGGCGGGACGAATTCGGTGAGCAGTCCGGGGGTGGGCAGGAAGCCGCGTTCGGGGTCCTCGGCGTTGACCCGGGCCTCGACGGCGGCGCCGCGCGGGCGGACGGCGTCCTGGCGGAGCGTCAGGGGTTCGCCGGCGGCGATGGTGAGCTGTTCGCGGACCAGGTCGATGCCGGTGACCATCTCGGTGACGGGGTGTTCGACCTGGAGGCGGCAGTTGACCTCCATCAGGTAGAACGCTCCGTCGGTGGCGAGCACGAATTCGAAGGTGGCGGCGCCGACGTAGCCGACGGCGAGGGCGCCGCGGACGGCGGCGGCGCAGATCTCGTGGCGCAGCGGGTCGGACAGGTTGGGTGCGGGTGATTCCTCGATGAGTTTCTGGTGGCGTCGCTGCACGGAGCAGTCGCGTTCGGCGAGGTGGACGGCGTTGCCGTGGCGGTCGCAGAGCACCTGGACCTCGATGTGCCGGGCGCCGTCGACGTAGTGCTCGAGGTAGAGCCGGTCGTCGCCGAAGACGGCGCGGGCGTGGGCGCGGGTCTCCTGGAAGGCGGTGGGCATGTCGGCGGGGTCGCGGACCACGGCCATGCCGCGTCCGCCGCCGCCGGCGACGGCTTTGAGGATGACGGGGTAGCCGGTGCGGGCGGCGATCTCGCGGGCTTCGGCGGGGCTGCGGACGGCGCCGGTGGAGCCGGGCAGGACGGGCAGTCCGGCTTCGGCCATCAGCCGGCGGGCGGCGGATTTGTCGCCGAGCTGTTCGATCACGTGCGGGGGCGGGCCGATGAAGGTGAGGCCGTTGGCTTCGCAGATCTCGGCGAAGTCGGGGTCCTCGGAGAGGAATCCGTAGCCGGGGTGGACGGCCTGGGCGCCGGTGAGCCGGGCGGCTTCGACGATGGACGGGATGTGCAGGTAGCTGGCTCTGGCGGCGGCGGGTCCGAGGTGGACGGCCCGGTCGGCGAAGCGGACCACCGCCGAGTCGCGGTCGGCGGTGGAGTACAGGGCGACGGTGCGGATCCCCATCTCCCGGCAGGTGCGGGCAATCCGCAGGGCGATCTCGCCGCGGTTGGCAATCAGCACGGTGGTGAACATGCGGGCCCCTTACGCGGGTTCGACGGCGATCAGGCGCTGCTGGAACTCCACCGCGGTGCCGTCGGCGACCAGGATCTCCACCACCCGGCCGGCGAGGTCGGCCTCGACGGGGCTCATCATCTTCATCACTTCGAGGATGCCGATGGGCTGGCCCGCGGTGACGGTGTCGCCGACGGCGACGAACGGCGGCGCGCCCGGTTCGGGCGCGTGGTAGAAGGTGCCGATCATCGGGGCGCACACGTGGTGGCCGGCTGCTTCGGGTTCCGCCTCGGGTTCCACCTCGGGGCTGGTCCGGTCCGGCGCACCGGACTCGTCCCATTCGATCTCGACGGCGGTGCCGAGGTGTTCGAGCCGGATCCGGCGGGGCGGCTGGGCACGGGTGCGGGCGAGTTCGGCGACGCTGCGGCACAGTTCGGCGAGGTCCGCGACCTGGTCGGGGCCGCCGGATCCGTCACCGGTGAGGGTGATCCGTCCATGGGACGGCTGGTTTTTCACCTCGACGGTCATGGCTGGCTCCAATCTGCCGCGGCGGTGTCGGCGCCGTAGCGGTGGAAGCGGGCCCGGCGGGCGGCGCGCAGCCGGTCCGGGTCCCAGGGGATCAGTTCGCGCAGGGCCTCGGTGACGGCGGCTTCGAGCAGGTCGGCCGCGGCGGCGTGGTCCTGGTGGGCTCCTTCGGGCGGTTCGGGGACGATGCCGTCGACGACGCCGAGGCTGAGCAGGTCGCCGGGGTGCATGCGCAGCGAGGCGGCGGCGGTGGGTGCGGCCTGCGGGTCCTTCCACAGGATGGCGGCGCAGCCTTCGGGGCTGATCACCGAGTAGATGCCGTTGGCGCTGACCAGGACGCGGTCGGCGACGGCGAGTGCGAGGGCGCCGCCGCTGCCGCCCTCGCCGATCAGCACGGCGACGATGGGGACGGGCAGGCGGGCCATCAGGCGCAGGTTCTCGGCGATGGCGGCGGCCTGTCCGCCGGATTCGGCCTCGGGTCCGGGGTTGGCGCCGGGGGTGTCGATCATGGTGACCACGGGCAGGCCGAGTTTGGCGGCGAGCCGCATCAGCCGGTTGGCCTTGCGGTAGCCGGAGGGCTGGGCCATGCCGAATCGGCGGCGTTTGCGTTCGCCGAGGTCGGTGCCGCCCTTGTGGTGGCCGATCAGGACGACGGGGGTGCCGGCCAGGCGTCCGGTGCCGGCGACGATGGCGGGGCAGTCCTCGGTGAGCCGGTCGCCGTGCAGTTCCTGGAAGTCGTCGACCAGGCGGCGGATGTAGTCGAGGGTGCTGGGCCGTTCGGGGTGCCGGGCGAGGCGGACGTTCTGCCAGGGGTCGCGGTCGGCGAGTTCGTCGGCGGCGCGCAGGATGGCGGCGGGGTCGCCGGGGGGCCGGGGTTCGGCGGGGGGCCGCAGGCCGAGCAGCCGGCCGAGGACGGGGCGCAGGCCGATCCGGGGCACGACGTCGTCGACCATGCCGTGGGCGAGCAGGAATTCGGCGGTCTGGAAGCCGGCGGGGAGTTTCTCGCCGGTGGTCTGTTCGATGACGCGGGGTCCGGCGAAGCCCATCCGGGCGCCGGGTTCCGCGATGATGACGTCGGCGAGGGTGGCGAAGGAGGCGGCGACGCCGCCGTAGGTGGGGTCGGTGATCACCGAGACGGTGAGGATGCCGGCTTCGTCGAGTTCGGCCATGGCCTGCGCGGTCTTGGCCATCTGCATCAGTGACAGCACGCCTTCCTGCATCCGGGCACCGCCGCTGGCGGTGACCAGGACGAGTGGGGCGCGGCGCTCCAGCGCGACGGTGGCGGCGTGGGTGATGAGGGCGCCGACGGCGCAGCCGAGGCTGCCGCCGAGGAAGCGGAAGTCCATGACGGCGGCGATGCAGGGCTGGCCCTCGATCTGTCCGGCGGCGCACAGCACGGCCTCGTGCAGGCCGGTGTGGGCGCGGGCCTCGTCGAGGCGGTCCTGGTAGGAGCGGCTGTCGACGAAGCCCAGCGGGTCGTGCAGGGCGGGCACCGGTCCGAGGGGTTCGGCGGTGCCCGGGTCGAGGAGTTGGGCGAGCCGCTGCGGGGCGGTGAGCCGTCCGTGGTGCCCGCAGTCGGGGCACACCTGCAGGGTGCGTGCGTAGCGTCTGCCGTAGACCAGGCCGGCGCAGCCTTCGCAGCGCACCCAGTCCGCCGGTTCGCTCTGTTCGGCCACGGCGGCTCTCCCTTCCCTGTGCAACGGCGGGTGGTCAGCGGTCCCAGCGGTAGAACTCGTGGGCCATGGCGTCCTTGGGGCTGCGCCAGGTCGACGGGTCGTAGGCGTCGACGTAGACGGCGAGCCGTTCGCTGATGTCGCGGAATTCGGGGTGGTCGGTGTACTTGGCGACCTCGGGTCCGGGGGGGCGTTCGGACTCGATCAGGTGGAGGTAGATGTCGCCGTACTGGAACAGGCTGCGGCCGTGGACGCCGATCAGCCCGGGCAGCGGGCCGCGGTCGGAGTCGGCGAAGACACCGGCGATGTGGTCGGCGGTGCCTGGCTTCATCCTGGCGACGATCAGGGCGCGGTGGGTGCCGGTCATCGGGCCCCGCCGGCGCGGTGTTCGACCTTGGCGCGGATCAGTTCCATCTGGACCTTGGAGTTCTGGTTGATGATGTCGGTCATCTGGAGGTCGTCGACGGGGGCGGTGGGCTTCATCGCGAAGTCCTGGATCCAGCGCATCCGGGTGCCCTGCGGGAGGTCCTCGTACTCCCAGCGGATCTCCATGAATTCGAACGGGCCGGGTTCGACGCGGCGGGCCCGGACGGCGAGCGCGTCGCGGTCGGTCTCGCGTTCGGAGACCCAGCTCCACACCTGGCCGTTGTCGTCGGGGTGCATGGTGAGCCGGAACTTCACCAGCTGGCCCTGCCGGTCGAGGACTTCGACGGAGGCGTACTCGCTGAACAGCTGCGGCCAGTTCTCCAGGTCGTTGGTCATGTCCCAGACCAGGTCGACGGGGGCGTCGATGAGGATGGTGTTGTCGGTGTGTCCGGGCATCTCAGGCACCAGCTTTCACAGTGGAGTTGACGGTCTGCAGGAACTCGGCGACGGGGCGTCCGAGCAGTTCGGAGGAGTCGATGGAGACGCCGTAGCGGTTCTCCAGGTCGGCGAGGACGCCGAGCACCCCCAGCGAGTCGACGCCGAGGTCGAGGAACATGCAGCCCGGGTCGGCCAGTTCGTCGACGGTGACCTGGACGCCGGCCCGGGCCTTGATCAGGGTGGCGAGTTCCTCGTAGGTGATCTCGGATGCCATCTGTTGCTCCTAGCGGTGGGGTGGGGTCAGGCCCGGCGCAGTACCAGGGCGGTGTTGGAGCCCATCTGGCCGCGGCTGAGCACCAGGGCGGTGCGCAGTTCGGCGGGCCGCGGGTGGCCGATGACCAGGTCGAGGCCGTACGGGCAGTCCTCGGTGTGCGGGGTGGGCGGGATCAGGCCCTGTTCGAGGGCGAGCACGGCGGCGGCCACGTCGAGGGCGGGGGCGCCGCAGTGGGCGCGGCCGAAGCCGGCCTTGGGGGCGGTGACGGGGACGCGTTCGGCGTGTTCGCCGAGTGCGTCGGTCAGGGCGAGGGCTTCGGCGCGGTCGGCCTCGGGGACGCCGAGGGCGTCGGCGAAGACCACGTCGATCTCGTCGGGTGCGCAGTGCGCCTCGGCGAGGGCGCCGCGGATGGCGTGGGCGAGTCCTTCGCGGCTCTCGGCCCAGCGGGCGGCGCCGGTGAAGGTGGCGGTGTGTCCGGCGATCCGGGCCCGGGTGCGGGCGCCGCGCCGCAGGGCGGTGTCGGCGTCCTCGACCACGAACATGGCGCCGCCCTCGGCGGGGACGAAGCCGGCCGCGTCGGAGCCGAACGGCCGGTAGGCGCGGTCGGGGTCGTCGGTGGTGGACAGCCCGGGGTAGCCGAGTTGGCAGACCATCGAGTAGGGGGCGATGGGTGCCTCGGCGGCGCCGGCCAGCACGGTGTCGGTGCCGCGGCCGACGGCGCGGGCGGCGTGCGCGAGGGCGTCGAGGCCGCCCGCCTCGTCGGAGGCGACCACGCCGCACGGGCCCTTGAAGCCGCCGCGGATGGAGATCTGGCCGGTGGAGGCGGCGTAGAACCAGGCGATGGACTGGTAGGGGCCGACGTGGTGGGGTCCTTCGGCCCACAGGTGCTGGAGTTCGCGCTGGCCGAACTCGCCGCCGCCGGATCCCGCCGCCGTGACCACGGCGACCTGGAACGGGTCGTCGGGGTGGGACGTCAGGTCGGCGTCGGCCATGGCGAGTTCGGCGGCGGCCATCGCGAAGTGGGTGAACCGGTCGGTCTGCACCAGGTAGCGCGGCTCGACGTACTCCTCGGCGTCGAAGCCGCGCACCAGGCCGGCGATCCGCAGCGGAAGGTTCTCGCAGCCTTCGCGGTCGATCCGGGTGAGCGCGGAGCGGCCCTGGCTGAGCGCCTTCCAGTAGTCGTCGGCGCCGATGCCCTGCGGGGAGACCACGCCGACGCCGGTGATCACCGCATTACGAGTTCGGCTCATGCCGCCTCCGCTCTGCTCAGCACCACCGCGGACTGGAAGCCGCCGAAGCCGCTGCCCACCGACAGCACGTGGCGCAGCGGCAGTTCGCGGGCGGTGCGGGGGACGTAGTCGAGATCGCACTCGGGGTCGCGTTCGGTGTAGTTGGCGGTCGGCGGGACCACGCCGTGGTGCAGGGCGAGGGTGCAGGCGACCAGTTCGATGGCGCCGATCGCGCCGAGCGAGTGCCCGACCATCGACTTGATGGAGCTCATCGGGGTGCACCTGGCGTGCGCGCCGAGGGAGCGTTTGACGGCGGCGGTCTCGTGCCGGTCGTTCTGCTTGGTGCCGGAGCCGTGCGCGTTGACGTAGTTGATGGCGTCGCCGGGCAGCCGGGCGTGGGCGAGGGCGCGGTCGATGGCTTCGGACATCTCCACGCCTTCCTGGGTGAGTCCGGTCATGTGGTAGGCGTTGCCGAAGGTGGCGAAGCCGCCGAGTTCGGCGTAGATCCGGGCGCCGCGCCGCTTGGCGTGCTCCCATTCCTCCAGCACGAGGACGGCGCCGCCCTCGCCGAGCACGAAGCCGTCGCGGCTCTTGTCGAAGGGGCGGGAGGCGTGTTCGGGGTCGTCGTTGCGGGCCGAGGTGGCCTTGATGGCGTCGAAGCAGGCGACGGTGATCGGTGAGATCGGTGAGTCGCAGGCCCCGGCGACGATGACGTCGGCGCGGCCCTCCTCGATGGCGAGGGCGGCGTAGCCGACGGCGTCGAGGCCGGAGGTGCAGCCGGTGGAGACGGTCTGCACGGGGCCGTGCGCGCCGATCCGTTCGGCGACCGCGGAGGCCAGCGTGGCCGGGGTGAAGGCCCGTTCCAGGTGCGGCTTGGCGGGCCGGTGGTCGACGTCCCAGTGCTCGCCGCGGCCGCTGACCAGCACGTAGTCGGCTTCGAGCCGGGTGGTGCCGCCGACCGCGGTGCCGAGCGAGACGCCGATCCGCCAGGGGTCCTCGCGGTCGGGTTCGAGTCCGGCGTCGGCGATCGCTTCGGCGGTGGCGACCAGCGCGAACTGCACGTAGCGGTCGTTGCGGGCGATCTGGTCGGCGGTCAGGCCGTGCGCGGCGGGGTCGAAGTCGCACTCGGCGGCGATCCGGGAGCGGAAGCCGTCGGGGTCGAACAGGGTGATGCCGCGGGTGGCGGTGCGGCCGTCGGTGAGCAGCTTCCAGAACTGCTGGACGCCGATGCCGCCGGGTGCGACCACGCCGATCCCGGTCACCGCGACCCGGCGGTTCACGAGGCCGCTCCTGCCGGTTCCGGCGGCCCTGCTTCGGAGGTGCGCTGCTCCTCGGTGTCGACGTGGCCGAGTTCGGGGCGCGGCGCGAGCGGCCCGAGGTGGAAGACCATCCGGGCCTGGCCGGTGCCGACGTTGCGGAACCGGTGCTTCATGCCGATCGGGATCATCAGGCCCTGGTCGGGGCGCAGCGGCTGGGTCTTGCCGTCGAGGTCGACCTCGAGTTCGCCGGACATCACGAACACGAACTCCTCGGAGTAGGGGTGGTAGTGCTCGCCGATCCGCTCCCCCGGTTCGACGATCGCCACCCCCATGAATCCGCTGGTGGCGCCGCACGCCGTCGGGGTGAGCATGGCCCGCAGGTCGCCGCCGCGCTTGCGGTTCGGGGGCGCGTCGTCGACGTGGACGACAGGTGGCATCTCGGTGGTCACGGTGGACTTCCTTCCGGGCGTGGGATGTGCGGGACGGGTGGTCAGGCGTCGGCGGAGCGGCGGTCGGTGACCGGGGTCATGGTGCATTCGGCGAGCAGGTGGCGCAGGCCGTCGGCGCTGGGCACGGGGTGTTCGGTGGGGATGTCGGCGAGCTTGCCGAGCACCGCGGCGGCGCGCGGGCCGGCCACGCCGAGGGCGGTGGCGGGGTCGCTCGCGGGGTCGGTGAGCAGGTCGACCAGCCGGACCACCAGGTCGTCGCGGCGGTGGACGGTGGCGCGGACCAGCGGCGAGCCGGGGTCGGCGGCGGCGTGCTCGTCCTCGCCGGCCAGCAGTTCGGCGAGCGCCGCGCCGCAGCCGGGGCGGACCGGGTACAGGTAGGCGTGCCGCTGCACCGGGCCGGACTTGAGCGCGGCGTGGTGGTGGACGGCGGGAATGGCGGCGCGCTGGAAGAAGTCGCGGGCGGCCATCGGGTCGTCCAGGTCGCGGTGCTCCTCCAGGTACGGGTTGATGGCCTGTTCGACGGCCCGCACCTCGGGCTGCTGGGCGACGTGCCGCAGCGCGGCGACCAGGTCGCCGGCGACTTCGACGCAGCGCACGACCCGGTTGCCGCGCATGAACAGCGAGGTGCGCAGCAGCCGGGTGGTGTCGTCGACCCGGGCCTGCGGGGAGCGGTAGCCGGACAGCAGTTCGGCGGCCTTGGCCTCGGCGCCGGGCCGGACGGTGAAGCTGAGGGCGTGCCGGACCACGCCGTCGGGCCCGGGCCGGGGTGCGGCGGGCACGCCCGGGTGGTGTTCGCCGGGGCCCAGCGGGGCGGCGAGGCTGTCGATGGTGTGCGTGCCCTGGGTTTCGCGCAGCACGGTGTAGCGCAGTGAGCGGGTGTCGCGGACGCAGCCGTGCAGCGGCTTGACCATGTCGCGGTGGGCGGGGCTGTCGACCCAGGCGAGGAACGGCGGGGCGCTCTCCCATTCGCTGGTGATCAGCCAGCGGGACGGGTCGTCGATGGACTGGCAGAGCTGGTCGCTGATGTGGCCGGGGACGGCGGCCACCTGATGGCGGAGCAGTTCGTAGACGTTCAGGAAGTGGTCCTGGGCGCCGTCGTGGACGTCGAGCATCAGGACGACGCGAAGCCGGCCCGTGGCGGGCCGGCCGGTGGTGGTGGCGGTCTCCTCGGTTGTGGAGAGCAGGGTCATGGCAGCGGGATCCTGTCGTTTGTTCACATGGGTGCTCGGCCGGCCGGTCGTCGGGTCGGCGGGCGGGTCGTGGTTCGCACTCGATCGTCACGGGGGTGCGGGGGTGGCGCGAGAGTTCGCGGCCATCCGGGCGAAGCACCCTGCGTGGCCGTCGGCGGCGGGGGATGGTTGCGGGGTCTGGCGCATCCAGCGCCCCGCACGGATGGAGCAGGTCTGATGAACACACAGATGGCGGACCGGGTGCCGGTCCTGGTCGCGGGCGGTTCCCTGGTGGGGCTGTCGGCGTCCCTCTTCCTCGGCCGGCTCGGCGTGCCGCACCTGCTGGTGGAACGGCACGCGGAGACGTCCCGGCATCCGCGCGGGCGCGGCAACAACCTGCGGACCATGGAGCTGTTCCGCACCGCCGGGGTGGAGGACGACATCCGGGCGGCCGCGTCGGTGCTGGCCGACAACCACGGCATCCTGCAGGCCGAGACGCTGTCCGGCGGCGAGCAGGAGTGGCTGTTCCGGGAGATCGACCCGGGCGGGGGCCTGGCCAGATTCAGCCCGTCCTCGTGGTGCCTGTGCAGCCAGAACGACCTGGAGCCGGTCCTTCAGCGGCACGCCGCCGAACGCGGCGACGTGCGGTTCAACACCGAACTGGTCTCCTTCGAGCAGGACGCCGACGGGGTGACGGGGCGGCTGCTGGACCGGGCCACCGGCGAGGAACGCGAGGTGCGGGCCGACTATCTGATCGCCGCGGACGGGCCGCGCAGCCCCGTCCGGGAACGCCTCGGCATCGGACAGTCCGGGCGCGGCGACCTGTTCCACAACGTCAGCGTCACCTTCCGGGCCAAGCGGCTGGCGGACGTGGTGGGCGACCGGCTGTTCATCGCCTGCTACCTGACCGACCCCGCGGGCGCGGGCGCGCTGCTGCCGGTCGACAACCGCGAGAAGTGGGTGTTCCACCTGCCGTGGCACCCCGAACGCGGCGAGGCCGTCGAGGACTTCACCGACGCCCGCTGCATCGCGCACATCCGGGCCGCCGCCGGGGTCCCCGACCTCGAGGTGGAAATCACCGGCCGGGCCCCGTGGCACGCCGCCGAACGGGTCGCCGACCGGTACGGCGCCGGACGGGTGTTCCTGGTCGGGGACGCCGCCCACGAGATGCCGCCGACCGGCGCGTTCGGCTCCAACACCGGCATCCAGGACGCCCACAACCTGGCCTGGAAGCTCGCCGCCGTACTGGCCGGCTGGGGCGGGCCCCGACTCCTCGACTCCTACGAGAGCGAACGCCGCCCGGTCGCCGTACAGACCGCGGCCCGGGCCGCGGCCCGCTCCGTCGAGCACCAGCACCCCGGATTCGACGCCGCCCCCGCCGGCGGGCCGCGCACCAACGTCCTGGCCGTGGCGCTCGGCTACCGCTACCCGGAAGGCGCGCTGGTCGGCGCGGACGCCACGGCGGGCGTCGTCCCCGAGCGATTCGCCGCCACCGGCGAACCCGGCACCCGCGCCCCGCACGTATGGCTGCGCGACGCCGCCGGCAAGCGCCTGTCCACCCTCGACCTGTTCGGCGGCGGACCGCTCCTGCTGGCCCCCGCCGAGGGCGGCACGGCATGGCCGGAGGCCGCCCGCAAGGTGGCCGAGCAGACCGGAGTCCCGGTGCGCTGCCTCCTGATCGGCGAGGGCGGCGACCTGCGTCCCGAGCCCCCCGCCGACCTCCCCTCCGGCGCCCGCCCCACCGGCCCGGTCTCCCCCACCACCTGGCCCGAGGCGTACGGGCTGCACCCGGGCGGCGCCGCGCTCGTCCGTCCGGACGGGTTCGTCGGCTGGCGCGCGACCGGAGCCGTGGGCGACCCGGCCGCGGCACTGCTGGTCGGCGTGCGGGGGGTGGCCGGCCTGGCCTGACAGGGCGCGAAATCAGGGGCGCTGGGGTACCCCCAGGCGAAGCCGAGGGGGCGGAACTGCGCGACAAGCGCAAAGCCCGTCCGCAAGGTCGCGATCGAGTGCAGGTCACTGTTCCGCATCGCGATCTTGCTGACGGGTGCCTTCCGCTTCGCGCAGTTCTCCGCCCCGCTCCAGCCCGGGTCCATCGGGGCAGGCGCCGACGGCTGGTCAAGGTACCCGCCGCTTGCCTGCCCGGGCTACTGGTGCGGCGCCGCCTCGTGGTCAGCAGTCCCGAACGGGATCGGTTTCGCTGGTGATGTCGGTGTCCTTCATGAACCCGAGTTGACCGTTGTCGGCAACGGTCATCAGCCAGCGGTTCGGGTGCGGCCCGCCGACCCAGGCCTGGCCGTCCTCCTTGCAGTAGAACCAGCTGGGGTTGGAGTTCATGTAGCCGACGACGGTGGAGGGGTCCGGGTAGAGGTGGTTGTTGCCGACCGTGCCGTAGACCGGAGAGCCGGGCACGTTGTAGCAGTACCACCGGTTGCTCTCACCGGGCCAGCAGTTGTCGGCCGCCGAGGCGGACGGCGCTGCCACGACACCCAGGCTCACGGCGAGGGCGGTGGCGACAACGGCGGCGGTGATCCTGGCGGTTCGGACTTTGCTGAGCACGTCTCACTCCTGGCTGTGTGCCTGCGAACTGACTGGCTCCCAGCGTGCCCGGCAGCCCCGGCGTGTCACACATCCGACATTGCCAGTGACTCAAAGTGATCGGCCTCCAGGGGGACTTGCCCGAACATCGTCGGTCACACACACGAACGTGGGGCAGGTGTTCGCCCGTGGCACACCACCTGTCCGACCTTCACCCTCACCCCGCGGCGCCCGGACGGCGGGGATGTCCTGGCGGACATCGCGAAACCGCCGGCGATCACCAGGAGCAGCTCACTTCGGTGGTACTGGCCGACATTGAACGGGTCCGGCCGGTGCCGCCGGCTGCGCTGCCCCGCGAGCGGTCGTACCGTCACCGCCGACTCGAGCGGCACCTCGGCGGTCACGCTCCAGTCGGCAGGCCGGTTCACCTGCTGTGAGCTACGCCGGGGATTCAACGTGGCGCCGAATCGCCGGGAACGGGAGCGGGCCGGCCCGTGCTCCACGGCTCGGGCACGCCCACTCGCACGTCGAGGTCCCAGAGGACGCACTCCTCGTCCGGCCGGGCAACGAACGACCATGCCACGGCCGTCCGGTGCAGCTGTTCCCGCATCGATCCCGCGCGTCTCGCATCCCCGGGGAGCTCACCGCCCTGGGGATGGTGATGCAGGAACTGCCCGTAGCCTGCCTGACAGAAGGCCGCGTAGCGCGCGGTGCACAGAATCAACCCGTGCCACGCCTCGTCCACAGCGAACGAGGGCATGCCGATGATCTGCTCGTCCAGCAGGGCCGCTCCGCAGCACCGTAGCCACTGTCGCAGCCCGGTCTCGACCAGCTCCCGCGGCCGGAAGGGACAGGTCCTGTAGACGGCAGGGGGAAGTTCAAGCGCGTCGACCGCCGACTGCACACGGTCGAGCCGTCGTGAGAACCGTCCTGAAAGCACGCCGCTTCTCCGTCCTGGATGGCCAAAGAACTACCTCGGCAGCAGGTTCGTGCCGACCGCTCCGGTCCCGACGAGACGTCGGTACGGCTGGGCACTTAGCCTCCGCCGCCGCAACCCCCTCCGCAGCCACCTCCACCTCCCCCGCCACAACCGCCGCCGCCTCCGCAGCCACCTCCGCCGCTGCCGCTGTCCCCGCCGCCGCTGTCTCCGCCGCCGCCGTTGTACCGCGATCGCCTGTTAGCGTCGTCCTGGTTCGAGAGCCAGCTGATGACCGTGACGGCAGCCCAGATGATGCCGGCCCAGATCAGAATCTCCATGAAGGTTATCTACCCATTCCCTTACGAGCGACCGGCTTCCCTTTGGGGAAGTTCGCGGTGCGAGGACCGGGCTGAGTCACATCTGTCGCATCGTCACTTCCTGTGTCACGGGCGACAGTTCATGACCGGTGCCGTGCGGGCCGGGAGGGCGGCGGACGCCTTGGGCGAGGAGCGGGAACCGGAACCGAAATGTCCGACGATGGCCGGTCGAACGGGCTGGTGCGTGACCTCCGAGTAGATGGCCAGGTCGTTGCTGCGGCCGTCTGTCTCGAGTGGCCGACCGGGTGGCGCAAGGCATGCTCCCGCAGTGGCGGACACGGAGCGCGGCGGCGAGGAAGGTCGCGCACGGGCTCGGATTCGCCGAGCTCGGCGCCCGTCTCTTGGTCGAGCTGATCTGACGCCGGGGCTGACCGGCTTCACTTGCGCCCGCGTTCCCGGCCCGGGCCGCTGTGCCTTGCCCAGCCGCCGCCCAAACCTGGGACCCGTTTCCGGCTGGGTGTGCCCGTTGCGGGCCGGGGCCGGGTGGTCGGTCCGGGTGGCCGTCGGGCCGCCGTGGAGGCCGGTCCGGGGCCGGTCGAGGTTGTCCCGCCCCCTGCCACGCCCTGCTGCCAACGTGTGACACGGATCACGCCACATCGAGAACCCGGCCGCGGGTGCTCGCGTCTGGCAGGTGTGAGAGCACGCAGGAGAGCACTGGACGAGCTGGACGAGGAACGTCTGCTCCGGCTGGTCGCCAGGAGCGACCGGGCGGCGTTCGACGAGCTGTACCGGCGCACCGCGCCGTGGCTGGCGGTGCGGTTGCGCCGTCGCTGTGCGGACGAGCAGATCGTCGCCGAGGTGATGCAGGAGACCTATCTCGCGGTGTGGCGCGCGGCGGGCGCTTTCGCCGGCAGCGCGGTGGGCGGGAGCGCCGTCGGCTGGTTGTGGACCATCGCGGCCCGCCGCCTGGTCGACGCCTTCCGCCGCCGCGCGCACCACGCCGAACCGCCGGCCGCCGCGGCCGGGACGGCCATCGCGCCGGCCGCCGAGGACGAGGCGCTGGCCGCGTCGGTCGGCGGCGACGTGGGGGACGCGCTGCGGCGCCTGGCCCCCGAGCTGCGCGCGGTGCTGCAGGCCACCGTCCTCGACGGGCTCTCCGTGCGGGAGGCGGCCGTCCTGCTCAGACTGCCCGAAGGCACGGTCAAGACCCGTGCCCGCCGGGCCCGGATCGCGATGCGGAAGGAACTGGCATGAGCGCGGACCACGCATCGGCGGGGCTGATCGACGCGTATGCGCGAGGTGGCGACGGGCTGCCCGCGGACACCGTCTGGGCCCTGGAGGCGCACCTGGAGGGCTGCGCGCCCTGCCGGGGGCTGCTGGCGGCGGCCGTGCCCGACGCGGCGCCCGGCGTCGCGGCGCTCGTCGGCTCCGTGCACGCCGCGCTGCGGCCGCAGCTGGACGCGGCCCGCCCGGTGCCCGTGCGGCGCCGGACCCGGTGGCTGCCGGCCTGGGCCGCGCCGGCCGCTTCGCCCTGGCTGCTGACCGCCGTCGCGGTGGCACTGCTGGCACTGACGCTGGACTCCGCGGGGCCGCCGGACATGTTCGGCCAGGTGTCGCCGCTGCTGCTGGTGGCGCCCGTGCTGCCGCTGTGCGCGGCCGCCGCCGCCTGGGCGCCCGTCCTCGACCCGGCGCACGAACTGACCGCCGCCACCCCGCGTTCCGGCCTCCCGCTGCTGCTGCGGCGCACCGTCGCCGCACTGGCCGTGGTGCTGCCGGTACTGCTGGCCTCGGGCGGGCTGACCGGGGCGATGACGGCCGCGCAGTGGCTGCTGCCCTCGCTGGCCTTCACCAGCACCGCGCTCGCTCTCGGCAGCGTCGTCGGCGTCGGCCGGGCCGCCGCCGCGCTGGTCGCCGTCTGGGCCGCGGCCGTCGCGGCACCCGTCTGGGCCACCGGCCGCCTGCCGTTCGTGCTACGGCCCGAGCAGCTGCCCGGCTGGGCGCTGCTGCTCGTCCTCGGCGCCGCCACGGTGCTCGCCCGTCGGCGCGCCTACTCCGCACCCCGTACCTGAACCACTCCCTGCCACGCGCCGTCTGGGCCACCAGCGCCGCACCTGACCCACCCCTTTTCCGGAAGGAACCACCTCCATGCCACGCGCCGTCAGCGCGGCCTCCGTCGCGCCCAAAACCCATGCCTGGGAGATCCGGGCCGAGGGCCTGCTCGTCCGGGCCGGACGCAAGAAAATGGCCGTCAATGGCCTCGACCTCGCCCTGGGCACCGGCGCCCACGGCCTGCTCGGCCCGAACGGGGCCGGTAAGACCACCCTGATCCGGGCGCTGGCCACCGTGCTGCGCCCCGCCGGTGGCGAGCTGGAACTGCTCGGCACCGCCGCCGGCCACGCCGACCTTCGGGCGCTGCGCCGCCGGATCGGGTACCTGCCGCAGGACTTCGGGTACTACCGGCGATTCACCGTGCGGGAGTTCGTCGAGTACATGGCCTGGCTGAAGGAGGTCCCGAAGGCCGAGATCCCGGGCGCCGTCCAGCGGGCGGTGGAGCGGGTCGGCCTCGCGGACCGCGCCGATCACCGGATGAAAACGCTGTCCGGCGGCATGGTGCGGCGGGCCGGCATCGCGCAGGCCATCGTGAACGACCCCGACCTGCTGCTGCTGGACGAGCCGACCGCCGGGCTGGACCCGGCGCAGCGGCTGCGGTTCCGCGAGCTGCTGCAGGAACTCGGCCGGGACACCTGCGTGGTGGTCTCGACCCATCTGGTCGAGGACGTCGCCGCCGCCTGCTCCGACGTGGTGCTGTTCGCGGACGGCCGCCTGGTCTTCCAGGGCACCCCGGACGACCTGGCCGCCGCCGGCGGTCCCGAACACCCGGGCGACAGCCCGCTGGAGCGCGGCTACTCGGCGCTGCTCCGCCGCACCGAGCAGCCCGGGGGTATCTGGTGAACGTACGTGTGCTGCGGACCGAGCTGCGTCGCTCGGCCGCCCCGTGGGCCGGGCTGCTGGTGCTCGGCGGCTCGCTGGCGGTCCTGTTCCTGATCGACGGCATCTGGTGGCGCGGCACGGCCGGCTGGACGGCGCAGTGGACGCCGATGGCGATGTGGACGCGCTGGCTGCTGGGTTTCTGGTGGCCGCTGACGGTGGGCGTCGGCGCGCTGTACGGCCTGCGCGACGCCCGCTCGGGAACGGCGGAGCTGTTCGGCACGGTGCCGAAGCCGGCCTGGCGGCGCGCCGCGCTGCCCGCCGGGGCGATGGCCGGGGTCCTGGTGGCCGGGTACGGCGTGGTGGTGACGGCGGGCGCGGTGCAGGTGGCGCTCGGCGACTCCGGGTACCGGACGCTGGGCTGGGTGCCGATCTCGCTGGTGGCGGCGCTCGCCCTGGCGGCGGGAGCGGTGTTCGGCATGGGCGTGGCGAAGACCGTGCCGTCGGTGCTGACCCCGCCCGCGCTGGTGGTGCTCTCGCTGGTGACGGTGGGCACGCTGCGGTTCACCGGCGACGGCGCGGTGCCCGGCGCCACCGTCGCGCCGAACCGGCTCGCCCTGTTCTCCCCGGTGACGGTCGATCCGCGTGAGGCGCTGCTCACCCTGTCCGGCTCCGTCCACCTCGGCCAGACGCTGTGGCTGCTGGGCCTGGCCGCGACCGGTCTCGCCCTGCTGGTCGCCGCGACCCGCCGGAACCGGCTGCTGGCCCTCACCCCGGTGCTGGTGGGCGCGGCGCTGGCGCTGGCGGTGCTGCCCGGCGACGCCCGTCACACGTACGTGGTGGACGCGGCGGCGGCCCGGCCCGTCTGCGACGGTCCGGTGTGCGTGACGACGGCCGACCGGCACCGGCTGCCGGAGCTGTCGGAGCGCGGCGCCGAGGCGCTGCGGATCCTGCACGACGTACTGGGCGACGGGGCGCCGCGGGCGATCCGCGAGGACGCCGAGCCGCGCGCCCTCGGCGACCTGCGACGGATCGACGCCGGGACGATCCTCGTCGACTTCGACGAGCGGGAGTTCGGCCACGCGAGCGGCCGGGACCTCACCCGCGCCCTGGTCGCGCAGGGCCTCGTCCCGACCTGCTACGCCCGCACCGACCGGGAGGGCGGACTGGTCGACGACGCCGCCGCGCAGAGCGTCGCCGCGAGCTGGGCGCTCGGCGAGAGCGCGCTGGTGCCGGTGGAGACCCCGGGCGACAGCTCGTACGACCAGCAGGCCTGGGAGAACGCCCGGGCCGCCTGGACCGCGTTCGCCGCCGCTCCCCCGGCCGAACAGCGCGCCCGGATCGCCGCGCTGCACGACGACGCGCTGTCCTGCTCGACGGACCGCCGCCTGAACGTCCTGGCCGGATCGGAGGCCCGATGAACTGGCTGGTGCTGTACGCCCGTTCACGTCAGGTGCCGCTCTCGGCGGCCGTCGTCGCGGCCGTGGCGCTGAGCGTGTGGGCGCTGGTGGACACCGCCCCGGCGGGCGCGGAGGACCGGGGCACCACCGCGCTCGTGCTGACCGCCAACGTGCTGGCCGCCGTCGTCGGCCTCGGCGGGCAGGACGCGGTGCTCGACCGCACCGCCGCGATCCGCTGGGCGCCACGCCGGGCCGCGCACGTCCTGCTGATCGGCGCCGCCGCCGGCGCGGCCGTGCTGGCCGTGCAGGCCGTCGGACCGGAGCTGGCCTCCGTCTCGGTGGTGGTCCGCGACAGTGCGGGCCTGGCGGGCCTGGCCGCACTCGGCGCGGCCTGCTGGGGCACCACGTACGCGTGGGCGCTGCCGACCGGCTGGCTGGCGTTCACGATGCTGGTTCCGCCACTGGGCGGCGTCCAGGGCCGGGTGGGCATGTGGCTGATCCAGCCGGCCGGGACCACGGCGGCCACCGTGACGGCGTCGGCGCTGCTGGTGGTTGGCACCACGCTCTACGCTGCGGCGGGTCCGCGACGGTAAGCGAAATTGGCGCGCGACAAGCGCAAAGCCCGTCCGCAAGGTCGCGATCAAGTGCAAGTCATTGTCGTGCGTCGCGATCTTGCTGACGGGTGCCTTCCGCTTCGCGCAGTTCCCCGCGCCCCTGTTTTCGCGCCCGCCTGCATTTCGCACCCCTTATGGGCGCAGCGCAGCAATGAGCGCCAGCAGGACGAACGCGATCACCACGGCGAGGCTGAGCTGGAACGCGCCGGGGTAGTCGGCCGGCATGTGCAGGTGCCCGAAAAACGTCGCGCCGACGGTGGCGATGCCGGCCGCGGAGCCGATCCGCTGGGCGGTCTGCAGGACGCCGCCGGCGCTGCCGGCCCGGGCGACGGGTACCTCGTTGAGGGTGAGGGCCTGGTTCGGGGAGACCACCAGTCCGCTGCCGAGGCCGGCCACCAGCAGTGGCAGGGCGGTGGCCCAGCCGACGAACGGGCCGTTGAAGAGGTGGACGGCGAGTGCGGCGAACGCCAGGCCGACGGCGACGGTGGCCAGGCCGACGGCGATCAGCCGTCGGCCGTAGCGGACCACGATCCGGCCGCCGATGGTGGAGGCGACCGCGGAGGCCAGGGCGAACGGGGTGATGGCGAGGCCCGCGTAGAGCGCGCTGTAGCCGCGGCCGGCCTGCAGGTAGAGCGTGAACACGAAGAACACGGCGGTGAATCCGGCGAAGTACAGCAGTGACACCAGCGAGCCGGAGGTGAACGAGCGGGTGCGGAAGAGCGCGGGGTGGACCAGTGGTTCGCGGCTGCGGGCGTACCGGTGTTCCCATCCGGCGAACGCGGCGAGCACCAGCACCGAGGCAGCCAGCAGCAGCCACTTGCGGGGGTCGTGCCACTGGGCCTGGACCAGCGGGAGCAGCAGCAGGACGGTACCGGTGCCGAGCAGCAGCACGCCGACGGGGTCGAAGTCGCGGCGGGCGCAGGTGTCGGGGGTGGGGGCGGGCAGCAGGCGGCCGGCGAACGGGAGGAGGGCCAAGCCGATCGGGAGGTTGACGTAGAACACCCAGCGCCAGCCCTCCTCGGTGCCGAACGCGGCGATCAGCAGGCCGCCGAGCATCGGGCCGACGGCGGTGGAGAAGCCGATGGTGGTGCCGAGCAGGCCGAACGCGCGGGCGCGTTCGCCGCCGCGGAACAGCTGCTGGATGAAGCCGGAGACCTGCGGTACCAGCAGTCCGCCGGACATGCCTTGCAGCAGGCGGGCGACGACCAGCCAGTCCTCGTTCTGGGCGGCGCCGGCCAGCGCGCTGGTGGCGGTGAACGCCGCGAGTCCGGTGAGGAAGACCGGGCGGCGGCCGATCGCGTCGCCGAGCCGTCCGGCGGGGACCAGGACCAGGCCGAACGCCAGCGAGTAGCCGGAGAGCACCCACTGGAGTCCGGCTTCCGACATGTGCAGGCCGGTGCGTACGGACGGCAGCGCGACGTTGACGATCGACACGTCGAGCAGGGTCATGAATCCGGCGGTCAGGCACACCGCGAGGGCCCGCCAGCGGCGTACTCCGGTGGTCGCGCCGCCGACTGTCGTGGGCTGGGCCATACGTGTGTCCTTCCGTCCGGCGCCCGGTCCGGGCGGCGTCCAGTCTGGGCGGCGCGGACGGTGGCGGGCGGGCGGCGCGCCGGGGTGGACGACCGGTCGGCGGACGCCGGGTCGGGCGTCGGGCGGCAGGTCAGGCGTCGGACGGCAGGTCGAGGAGCAGCTGCTGGGCGTCGGCGAAGGCGGCCGGCTCGGCGCCGAGGTCGGTGAGGGTGGTGATGACGACGGCGTCGACGCCGGTCAGCCAGTTGCTGGTCTTGGACTGCACGACCACGGTCTGGATGTGTTCGGTGCCGTCGCACAACACCTGGGTGGGTGAGGTGCGGGTGGAGCCGAAGGCGATGCTGGCGGGGTCCTCGGGGTCGGTCTGTTCGACGGAGGTGTTGAGGGAGCGCGGGCCGTCGGAGGGGGCGCAGGTGTAGGTGAGTTCGACGCGGACCCGGCTGGGGATCTTCGGGTCGATGCTGACCCCGGTGATCCCGATGACGGTCGCGGCGTCGGCGTCGGGGTCCTGGTCTGCGAGGGCGGCGGGCGCGAGGGCGACGGGCACCAGGGCCAGGCCCAGGGCCAGGGCGGTGAGGGCGGTGGGGAGGCGGAGCTGCACGGCGGGGCCTTCCGGACGGAGGGATTTCTCCGACTGTCCGTCAGCCCCGCCGTGCGGGCGAGTCGTGGCCGCCAGGCGGGTGTTGTCCCGGCGTGTCTGCGCGGCGGATGTCAGCCGGGGCGGTAGGGCAGTTCGATCTCCGCCCAGACCACCTTGCCGTTCTTGGTGGGGCGGGTGCCCCAGCGGTGGGCGAGTTCGCTGACCAGGTGGATGCCGCGGCCGCCCTCGTCCTCCTCGGCGGAGCTGCGCAGCCGGGGCGGCTGGCCGCCGGCGTCGGAGACCTCCAGGGTGAGGGTGCGGTCGCGGAACAGGCGCAGCCGGCGGGGGGCGGCGGCGTGCAGCAGGGCGTTGGTGACGAGTTCGCTGACCACGAGTTCGGCGTAGTCGGTGAGGGTGGACAGGCCCCAGCTGTCCAGGGTGGCGCGGGTGAATCGGCGGGCGCGGGCGGGCAGCGGGCCCTCGGTGGGGAGGATCAGGGTGGCGATCTTGTCGGCGGGCACGGGCAGCGCCCGGGCCATGATCATCGCGATGTCGTCCTCGGTGCCGTCGGTGACCAGCGCGGCGAGGGCCGCGTCGCAGCTCTCCTCCAGGGTGCGGCCGGGGGCGGCGAGGGTGCGGGCGAGCAGGTCGATGCCCTCGTCGATGTCGCGGCCGCGGCGTTCGACCAGGCCGTCGGTGTAGAGCGCGAAGGTCGATCCGGGCGGCAGGGTGAACTCGGTGGATTCGAACGCGCCGCCGCCGATGCCGAGCGGGACGCCGGGCGGCAGGTGCATCACGTGGGCGCTGCCGTCGGGGTCGACCCGTACCGGCGGGAGGTGGCCGGCGGAGGCGATCACCACGCTGCGGTCGACGGGGTCGTAGACGGCGCACACGCAGGTGGCGAACTGGCCGTCGCCGATCGCGGAGGCGGTCTCGTCGAGCCGGCCGAGGACCTGTTCGGGCGACAGGTCGAGGGTGGCCAGGGTGCGGGCGACGGTGCGCAGCTGGCCCATGGTGGCGGCGGCCCGGATGCCGTGGCCCATCACGTCGCCGACCACCAGGGCGACCCGTCCGCAGGACAGCGGGACCACGTCGAACCAGTCGCCGCCGACCTCGCTGACCACGCTGGAGGGCAGGTAGCGGTGGGCGATCTCCAGGCCGAGGGTGCGGTGGATCTCCTGCGGCAGCAGGCTGCGTTGCAGGGTGAGGGCGGTTTCGCGTTCGCGCCGGTAGAGGCGGGCGTTGTCGATGGCGAGGGCGGTGCGGGCGACGAGTTCCTCGGCGAGCGAGACGTCGGCGGCGCTGAACGGTTCGGGGTTGCGGGTGCGGATGAACTCGGCGCCGCCGAGCACCATGCCGCGGGCGATCAGCGGCACCAGCAGGTAGGAGTGGATGCCGGCGGCCATGCCGGGGGCGACCCGGTCCTCGCTGGGCACGATGCCGCGCAGCACCTCTTCGTCGACGTGCGGTTTGAACAGCGGGCGGCCGCTGCGCATGCACTGGGTGTAGGTGCGCTCGGCGCCGTACTCGGTGGTGCCGCCGACCTGGTCGGCGGCACCCGTCAGGCTGGTGCCGTAGGCCTCGCCGACGGCCAGCGCGCGGACCTGGACGGCCTTGCCGGGCTGGATCGGGGCGGGTTCCTCGCCGCGCACCACCGGTTCGAGCAGGTCGACGGTGGCGAAGTCGGCGAATCGCGGGATGACCGCCTCGACCAGTTCTTCGGCGGTGCGCTTCAGGTCGAGGGTGGTGCCGATGCGGGCGCTGGCGGAGGCGATCAGCGCGAGGCGTTCCTGGGCGCGGGCGGCGCGGGCCTCGGCCCGGAAGCGCTCGGTGACGTCGATGATCGAGGAGGACACGCCGAGCACCCGGCCGGTGGAGTCCTCCAGCCGGAAGTAGGACGCCGACCAGGCCCGGTCGTGGCGCGGGTCGGCGGGGACGCGGCCGTGCGAGCGGGCGTCTATGACGGGCTTTCCGGTGGCCAGCACCTGCCGCATCACGGCTTCGACCTCGGCGGCGTTGATGCCGGGCAGCACGGTGGTGATCCGCCGGCCGAGGTGCTGCTCGATGGTGAGGCCGTTGATCCGGGCGAGTGCCTCGTTGAGGCGGACGAAGCGCAGGTCGGTGTCGTAGACGGCGAGGCCGATCGGCGACTGGTTGAAGAAACCGTCGAAGACCGCCAGGTCGGACTCCACCTCGTGCAGGGCGTGCACGTCGGAGGCGGTGGCCAGCAGCAGGGTGCGGCCGTCGGGGCCGGCGATCGGGTAGGTGTGGAACTCCAGCTCGACGGTGGAGCCGTCCCGGCGGCGGACCGAGTGGGTGCCGGTCCAGCCGTGGCCGGCCAGCAGTTTGCGGAACACCTTCTCGCCGGTGTCGATCCCGTCGTCGGCGAGCAGCAGCCGGGCGGGGTGCGCGCCGAGGGCCTCGTGGGCGGACCAGCCGGTGAGGGCCTCGGCCTCCTCGCTCCAGTGCAGGATGCGGCCGTCGTCCTGGACCAGCGCGGTGGCCAGTGGGACCAGGCGGTGCCCGGCCAGGCGCGCGGAAGCGTCGCCCGCCGCGTCCCGGCCAGGCGTCTGTTCGAATCCGTGCGTGCTCAGTTGGCCACCTGCCCGGTACCTTCCCCGGTTCTGCCGGTAGTTCCGGCTTCCACCAGACTGCATGGCCTGCCGCACGCCTGCGACTGGTGATCGTGCGGGCGACGTGACCGAAGGTGAGAGTCTCCTCGATCCTGGCCTTTCGGGGCAAGGGGCAGACGGTGATCTGCCGGTGGTCGCCGCCGGTCAGGGGCATGACGGGGCGCTCAGCCGGCGAGTGCGGCGTCCAGCAGGCGGGACCACTGGCGGACGATGCCGGCCCGGCGCGGGCCGTCGTCGGTGAGCAGGTTCGCCAGGCCGAGGCCGCGGGCGAGGTCCAGCGTCGCCTGGACGGTCTCCCGGACGCCGGTGGCGCTCTCGTCGGCGCCCAGGCATTCGACGGCGGCCCGGTGCGCCTCGCGGCCGACGTGGTTCTCCAGGCTGAGGATCCGTTCGCGCAGCGGCTGTTCGGTGGCGGCGGCCACCCATAGGTGCAGGGCGGCCCGGAACAGCGGGCCGGTGTAGAGCCGGACGATCATCTCCACCACCGCCTCGGTGCGCGCCGGCCCGGGCGGCGGCAGCTCCTGGACGTGCGACAGGACGGCGGCCAGCCGCTCGGCGGCGACGTGTTCGACGGCGGCGGTGAACAGGTCCTCGCGGGTGCGGAAGTGGTGCTGGGCGGCGCCGCGGGTGACGCCGGCCCGCTCGGCGACCGCCGCGACGGTGGAGCCGTTCCAGCCGACCTCGGCCAGGCACTCCACCGCCGCCTCCAGCAGCCGGCGGCGGGTGGCGCGGCTGCGGTCCTGCTGGGGGGCGCGCGCGGCGGGGGTGCTGGTCGTCATCGGCGGCTCCTGCTCGGCTGGGCGGGTGTGCGCGTCCCGATCCTGGCAGATCGTCACTTGCCTGCGGCACGGTCCCGCAGTTCGCGGCGGAGGATCTTGCCGCTGGCGGACTTCGGGACGGCGTCCAGGAACTCCACCTCGCGCACCTTCTTGTACGGGGCGACCCGGCGGGCCACGTACTCGATGACCTCCTGCTCGGCGAGTTCGCAGCCGAACGCGGGCACCACGTACGCCTTGGGACGTTCGGTGCCCTCGGCGTCGGTGACGCCGATCACCGCGGCGTCGGCGATCGCGGGGTGGGTGAGCAGCAGGGCCTCCAGTTCGGCGGGGGCGACCTGGTAGCCCTTGTACTTGATGAGCTCCTTCACGCGGTCGACCACGTACAGGTAGCCGCCGCTGTCGACGTGGCCGACGTCGCCGGTGTGCAGCCAGCCGTCGGCGTCGACGGTGGCGGCGGTGTCGGAGTCCCGGCCGAAGTAGCCCTTCATCACCTGCGGGCCGCGGAACAGCAGTTCGCCGTCCTCGCCGGGGCCGAGGTCGCGGCGCGGCTCGTCGCAGGACAGCACCCGCAGTTCGGTGCCGGGGACGAGGCGGCCGACGGTGCCGGCCGGCGGGTTGGGGTCGTGCGGCGGGACGACGTGGGTCACCGGGGAGAGTTCGGTCATGCCGTAGCCCTGGAGCAGGTGCGGCAGGCCGAGGCGACGGGCGCAGGCGGCGGCGAGTTCGGCGTCCAGCGGGGCGGCGGCGCTGAGCACGTAGCGGACGGAGGACAGGTCGAAGCGGTCCACCAGCGGGTGCTTGGCCAGTGCGAGGGCGATCGGCGGGGCCACGTACACCCCTTCGATGCGGTGGTCCTGGATGGCGGTCAGGAACTGCTCCAGGTCGAAGCGGGGCAGCACGACGATGGTGGAGCGGGCTCGCAGGGGGCGGTTGAGCAGCGCGGTGAGGCCGTAGATGTGGAAGAACGGCAGGACGGCGAGGATGCGTTCGCCGGGGGCGGTGCGCAGCAGCGCGTCGGTCTGGGCGAGGTTGGTGGAGACCGAGCGGTGGGTGAGCATCACGCCCTTGGGCAGGCCGGTGGTGCCGCTGGAGTACGGGAGCACGGCGAGGTCGTTGGCCGGGTCGAGTTCGGGTGCCGGTTCGGGGGCGTCGGCGGCGGCGAGGTCGGCGAGCGAGCGGTGGCCGTCCGCCCCGTCGCAGACGAAGATCTCGGCGACGGGGTGGGTGGCGGCGGCCTCCTGGGCGACCGGCAGGAACGCGGCGATGGTGATGATCCAGCGGGCCCCGGAGTCGCGGAGCTGGTCGGCGAGTTCGGTGGCGGTGGCGAGCGAGCTGACGGGGGTGACGGTGGCGCCGGTGCGGGTGGTGCCGTAGAACGCCATCGGGTAGGCCACGGTGTTCGGGCTGAACAGCGCCACCACCTCGCCCTTGCCGACGCCTGCGGCGGCCAGCCCGGCGGCGATCCGGCGGCTGCCCGCGTCCAGCTCGCGGTAGCTGACGGTCCGTCCGGTCAGCGCGTCGACCAGGGCGGGCAGTTCGGCGTGCTCGCCGGTGGCGCAGTCGCCGAGGACGGCGTCGTGGATGGGCCGGTCGAGCGGGGCGACGGTCGGGTAGTCGCTGTGGAACACCATGCGGGCCTCCGGGGCGGGCTCGGCGGGCGGGAGTGACGGCGCGGTGCGGTGCATCGGTGCTGGTGGTACGCGTGTGTGTCGCCGGCCAAGACTGCCGGGGCGGGGAGGGGCGCGGGCAGGGCGCGTGGCGGGCTTACGGGGTCGCGCGGCGGTGCTGGTGGTCCTAGCGGTGCTGGTGGTCCTGGCGGTACTGGCGGTCGATCAGGTCGAGCAGGCGGGCGTGGGTGTCCGGGTCGGCGGCGACCAGCAGGCCGCCGTCGCCGCTGTGCAGGGGCTTGCCGCGCAGGTCGGTGACGGTGCAGCCAGCCGCTTCGCACAGCGCGAGGCCGGCGGCGAAGTGCACGCTGTCGGCGAGGTGTCCGTCGGTGATGTAGGCAGCGCGCCGGCCGGCGGCGACCCAGGCGACGGCGAGCGTGCTGGAGACCACCCGGGGGCGGAACGCGGCTTCGAAGTCGGGGTCGGTGAGCAGGTGCGCGGCGCGGAACTCGGCGGCGTTCGGGTACGGCGGGTCGAGGTTGAGGTCGACCAGGTGGGACTCGGCGGACGGGACGAGCGGGGTGTCCTGGCCGTCGTGGCGGACGTAGGCCCGCTCGCCGTCGGTCCAGTAGGTCTCGCCGGTGTACGGGTCGGCGGTGGCGGCGGCGACCGTCCGGCCGTCGGCGCGCAGGGCGACGTTGACGGCCACCAGGTGGGTGCCGACGGCGTAGTTGAGCGTGCCGCAGAGCGGGTCGATCAGCCAACGCCGGTCGGCGTCCGCCGCGCCGGTGCGGCCGCTCTCCTCGCCGGTGAACGCGTCGCCGGGGCGGGCGGCGCGCAGCAGGTCGAGGATGGCGCCCTCGGCGGCCAGGTCGGCGGCGGTGGCGAAGTCGCCGCCGCCCTTGTGGTGCCGTTCGGCGGTGGCCCAGGACTGGGCGCGAACCGCCTCGGCGCCGGCCTCGGCGGCCCGGCGGGCGAGGTCCGCGTCGGTGCGCTCGTCGGACTTGTACGTGATCGGCATGGCGGGAGCGTAACCGCCCGTGCCGGTGCAGTCCGATGATCCGCCGAATGTGACCGCGCACCGGTGCGCAGAGGCCGCCCGCGACGGCGTCCGGGGCGCCTGCCCGTTGGACGTCGGCACCGGAGCGGGATCAGGCGGCCGCACCCGCCGCGCGCGGCAGCTCCAGCACGGCCAGCCCGGTCTCGGAGGGCGGCTTTCCGGAGCTGCCGGTTCCGTCATCTCACTTGCCCTCATTGGCAGTTGGGCGCGGATGTCCTCGATTCTGCTCACTCTGACAACGGTTCGCGCAAGCCCCTTCCACTGCCCGATCCCATCTGACAGAGTCGTCCGCCATCCGGTACACGCTGACCGGAACGGGGGTACGGGGAACAATGTTTGGCTTTGTGCTGCGCCGACTGCGCGGGCGGCTGCCGCTGGCTGCCGCCGTGCTGTTCACGGTGCTGATCACCACCACCGTGCTGACCGCCCTGGTGGCCTTCAACCGCACCGCCGCCGAGGCCGGCCTGCGCCGGAATCTCGACGGCGGCAACCGGGTCGGTGTGGTGCTGAGTGCCGACGACGCGGTGGACGCCCGGGTGGCGGACGACGCGAAGGCCGCCGCGCTCGGCACCCAGCTGTTCAACGGGCTGCCGGTCGCCACGCAGTCGCTCGCGCTCAGCCGCGCGTACGGGCTGCCCGGACTGTCGAACGCCCAGGACCCGGACCTGACGGTGCTGGCCTCGCTGGACCGCGGCCGGCTGAAGCTGGCGGCCGGCCAGTGGCCGACCGCCAAGGGCGCCCCCGCGGGCCCCGACACCGCGGGGACGGTCCAGGCCGCCGTGCCGGAGAGCTCCCTGAGCCGGCTGGGCCTGACCGACGGCGCGCTGCCCGCCAAGGTCACGCTGTCCGACCGGTACGGCGGCCGCCCGCTCACCGTCGAGGTCACCGGCGCCTACCAGGTCGCCGACCGGGAGGCACCGTACTGGCGGCTCGACCCGCTCGGCGGCCGCGAGATCCAGGTCAAGGGCTTCACCACGTACGGGCCGATGGCGGTGGACGACGGCCTCTTCACCTCCGGCCTGCTGCCGCAGGGCAGACGAAGCCTGCTGCTGACCGCCGACTTCTCCGCCGCCGACCCGGAGCGCGTCGACCAGGTCCGGGCCCGCGCCGACAAGCTGCCCGACCTGGTCAGGCACTACAGCGCCGGCCTCCAACCGCAGACCGAACTGCCGGCCCTGCTCGGCGAGTTACACTCGGCGACGCTGGTCGCCCGTTCCAGCCTGCTGATCGGGGCGCTGCAACTGGCGGTGCTGGCCGCGGCCGCGCTGCTGCTGGTGGTGCACCTGGTGGCGGACCGGCAGCGCCCGGAGAACGCCCTGCTCACCTCACGCGGCGCGACCCGGCGGCAACTCGCCGCCTGGACGGCCGTCGAGGCGCTGCTGCTCGCCCTGCCCGCCGCGGTACTCGCCCCGCTGCTGACCGGACCGGTGCTGTGGCTGCTGACCGCGTGGGGCCCGCTGGCCGGGATGCCGCTGGAGCACACCGACACCACCGTCCGGTGGCCGGTGGCCGCGGCCTGCGCGCTGGCCTGTGTCGCGCTCACCGCCCTGCCCGCCGTGCTGCGGCGCGACGCCGACCGGGTGGTGTCGCGCCGGCAGGCCGTGGTCAGCACCGTGGCCCGCTCCGGCGCCGACCTGACCCTGCTCGCCCTGGCCGTGATCACCTACCAGCAGCTGGCCGCCCGCACCGGCGGCCTCTCGGCGGACGCCGCCGGGCAGCTGGGCATCGACCCGGTGCTGGTCGCGGCACCCACCCTGGCACTGTGCGCGGGAACGCTGCTGGTGCTGCGGGTGCTGCCGTTCGCGGCCCGGCTCGGGGCCCGCCTGGCCGCCCGCGGCCGCGCGCTCGGCCCGGCGCTCGCCGGCTGGCAGCTGGCCCGCCGCCCCGGCCGGGCGAACGGCCCGGTGCTGCTGCTGGTGCTGGCCGTCGCCACCGGTGTGCTGGCGCTCGGTCAGCACGCCGCCTGGCGCGACTCGCAGCGCGACCAGGCCGACTTCGCCTCGGCGGGCGGCCTGCGGATCCAGGCCTCCGGGCTGCCCGCGCTCGGCCAGGGCGGCCGGTATTCGGCGCTGCCCGGCGGCGACCGGCTGCTGCCGGTCGCCGAGTTCGACCAGTGGCTCCCGGGCGACAAGCGGGGCCGGGTGCTGCTCACCGACACCGCCCGCGCCGCCACCGAACTGCACGTCCGGCCCGACCTGTTCGGCGGCCGGCCCGCCACCGAGCTGTTCGCGCCGCTGGCCGAACCGCAGCCGACCGGTATGAAGCTGCCCGGAAAGCCGGCCCGGATCGACCTGACCGTGGCGGTCCGGATCGGCGTCGGCCTCCCGCTCCCCGAGTGGATGCCGCAGCCGGCGGCGCCCTTCGTCTGGCTGAACCTGCGGGACGGCTTCGGCGCGGCCTACCGCATCCTGATGCCGCAGCTCCCGAACCAGGGCGAGGCCACCGTCTCGGTCGACCTCGGCCCGCAGACCGCCGCCCCGCTCGGCTCGATCGCCGCGCCGCTGACCCTGACCGGCTTCGAGCTGACGTACGGCTCCAGCACGGGCTTCACCACCAACGAACTGACGATCCGACAACTGGCCGTCTCCGACACCGCAGCCGGACCGGCCACGCCCGTCCCGGCGCCCCCCGGCTCCTGGAGCGCCGCGGACGGCTCCGCGGCCCGGGTGACCGACGACCCCGCCGGGAACCGGCTGCCGACCGTCTCCTACACCTCGAACGCATCCGGCAGCTCGGTCCGGCACGACGCCATTCGCGCCCTGGTGCTCCCCCCTGGCGACACCGGGACCGGCCCGGAGGTCAAGGCCCTGGCCACCCGCACGTACCTGACGGACTCCGGCGCCAAGGTCGGCGACCTGATCAAGGTCCAGCTCGGCAGCACCAGCATGCCGGTGCGGATCACCGGCCAGGTCGAGGCGCTGCCCGTGTACGGCGACACCGGCCTGCTGCTCGACCTGGCCGGCACCCACCGCTGGCTGACCGAGCGGGGCGCCCAGGTCCCGCCCGTCACCGAGTGGTGGCTGCCCGCCACCGGCACCGGCGACCGCACCCCCGCCGAGGCCGCCGCCGCCCTGCGCGCCGGACCGACCGCCCAGCAGCTGACCCTCCGCGAGGAGGACGCCGCCGCCCATTCCGGCGACCCGCTGAGCGCCGCCCCGCAGAGCGCGCTGGCCGCACTGGCGGTGGCCGCCGCCGTCCTCGCCACCATCGGCTTCGCCGCCGCCGCGGCCGCCTCGGCGAGCGAACGGGCCGGCGAATCGGCCGTACTGCTCGCCCTCGGCACGCCCCGACGGCTGCTGCGGCGCACCGCCACCGCCGAACAGGTCGTGCTGGTCGGCATCGGCACCGGCGTCGGGCTGCTGCTCGGAACGGTCCTGGTCCACCTGGTGGTGCCACTGGTGGTGCTCACCCCGGCGGCCCGCCCGCCGGTTCCCGGGGTCCTGGTCGGGCTGCCGCTCGGCCAGACGCTGGCCTTGGCGGCCGGGACCGCCGCCCTGCCCCTGCTGTCCGCCTTCCTGGTCGGCGGTCGCCGCCGGGACGTGGGCGCCCGGCTCCGGTTCGTGGAGGACAATTGAGCACCCCGGCCCCCTGGGTCCGCACCCGGCTGCGCACCGCGCCAGTGGCGGCCCTGCTCGCCGCCGCCCTGGCGTTCACCGTGGTCTTCCTGTCCGCCGCGCTGCCCCTGGCCAAGGACCGCGGCGCGGACGGCGCGCTGCGCAGCTACCTGCGCACGGCCGGTCCGGCCGCCACCGGCGTGCAGGTCGCCGCCCCCGTTTCCCGGGCGATCGACCCGGCGCAAGTGCTCGACGTCGCCGCGGGCCGACTCGCCCAATCCGTCGGCCCGGTGCTCCCGCTCGACCCGAGCGGCCCGGTCTACGGGCGCCGGGGCACCCAGCCGCGTTCGCTGGCCGACGCGCCGGGCGAGCCCCCGCTGACCCGCCCCGACAGCGTCCCGCCCGAGATCGCCGTGCAGTACCAGCACGGGGCGCGCGAGCACCTGAAGCTGACCTCCGGTCAGTGGCCGGGCGCCGCCACGGAGAGCGAGCCGATCCCCATCGCCGTGTCGGAGGCCACCGCCAGGACCCTCGGACTCCGGCTCGGCTCGGTGTACGACGGCGGCCGGTCGGTGATGGACCGCACCGGCCCGCCGCCGCCCCAGCAGGTCCGGGTGGTCGGCCTGTACACCGTCGACGACCCGTCGGACCCGTTCTGGGCCGAGATCGGCTGCGCGCTCAAGGCGTGCCTGAACCTCACCCCCGGCAGCGGCCCGGGGGAACCCCCGTTCCCGTACTGGTACGCCGTCGCGCTGACCGGCCCCGAGGCCGCGCCGCTGGTGGCCACCTGGGGCCACGGGGCCGAGGACTACTGGCGGCTGCCGGTGCGGGTGGACGCGCTGCGGGCCGACCGGCTCCAGCAGACCTCCTACGACCTCGCCGCGGTCACCGCAGGGCCGGTCTCCATCAAGATGACCAACGCCCTCGCGCGGGAGAACGTCCGGATCACCTCCCAGCTGCGCACCATGATCGACCGCGCCCTGAAGCGGCAGCGCGCCATCGACTCGCTCGCCGAGGTCGGCCCCGCCGGCGCGGCCGGGGTCGCCGCCGTGGTGCTCTGCCTCGCCGCGGCACTGAGCACCGAACGGCGCACGGCCGAGCTGCGACTGCTGCTGGCCCGCGGTGCCGGAGTCCGCGGGATCTTCCAACGGCTGCTCGGCGAAAGCGCGTTGACCGTGCTGCCGGCCGCCGCGCTCGGCGCGCTGCTCGCCTTCACCCTGCTGCCCACCCCGCGCTGGCTGCCCGCCGCCGTCGCGGCCGGCTCGGTGACCCTGCTCGCCCTGCTGGCCTTCCCGGTCCGGGCGGCGCTGCTGCTCCGCGACAAGGCCGGCAGCGGCTTCTCCGGACGCCGCCGCCTGATGGCCGAACTCGCCGTGCTGGCCACCACCGCGGCCGCCGTCACCCAGGTCGTCCGACGCGGGGTGGCCCCGGCCGGCGGAGGGGTGGACCTGCTGCTGGTGGCCGCCCCGCTGCTGCTGGCGCTGACCGGCGCGCTGCTGCTGGCCCGGATCCAGCCCGTCGTGATCGGGCTGCTGGCCCGCTGGTCCGGGCGGTGGCCCGGCGCCATCGGCTTCCTCGGCCTGGCCCGCGCCGCCCGCGGCAGCGGCGGCCCGCGCTCGCGTCCCTCGGTGCTGCCGCTGCTCGCCCTGGTGCTGGCGGTGACCTGCGGCGCGATCGGCGCCACCGTGCTGAGCTCGGTGGCCGGCAAGCGCGCCACGGCCGCCCGGTACAACATCGGCGGCGACGCCCAGGTCGACGCCCCGTTGGGCAGCGCGCTGCCGGACGCCTTCCTCTCCGCCGCCGACCGGCTGCCCGGCGTGGACGTCTCGCTGCCGGTCTGGACCGTGGACGACGTGACCCTGTCGTTCGGCAACGGCTATTCGGCCCGGGTCAACGTGCTGCTGGCCGACCCGGTCAAGTACGCGAAGCTCGCCGAAGCCGCCGGGCGGGGCCGGTTCGACCCGGCGGTCTTCACCGCCCAACCGGACAACTCGATGCCCGCCCTGTTCAGCAGCGACCTGCCGAACGGCACCTTCAACCTCCGGCTGGGAGGCGGCGAGGCGGTCCCGGTCCACCCCGTCGCCGTCGCCGACGGCACCCCCGCCCTGAACGGGACGGCCGGCACCACCGTGCTGCTGCCGCTCGGCCCGGCCACCGACCTGCTGCCGCGATTCGGCGCCGCGAAGAAGTGGATGGCCACCGGTCACCTCGACGACGCCCAACTGCGCGCGCTGGCCCTGCAGTACCTCGGGCCGCCCGCCACCGACATCAGACCGGGCCACGTGGTGCGGACCGTGACCGGCGAGGCCGCCGCACTCGGCGACGACCCGCTGCAGGCCTCCGCCGAGCGGATGTTCTGGGTCGCAGTCGCTGCCACCGCGCTGTTCGCGGTGCTCTCGGTCCTGCTCACGCTGTTCCGCGCCGGACCCGAACGGGCCGCGACCCTGGCCCGGCTGCGCACCATGGGCCTGCGGCCCCGGCAGGGGCTGGCGCTGATCCTCACCGAAGCACTGCCGCAGTCCCTGGTCGCCGCCCTCGGCGGGGCACTCACGGCCGTGTGCGGCGTCCTGCTGCTCGGCCCCGCCGTCGACCTCGCCCCACTCGTCGGCGCCGACACCCCCACCGGGCTGCGGCTCACCACCGCACCGATCCTTCAACAGGCCGTCGGGCTGGCCCTGCTGGCCGCCCTCGCGGTGCTGGCCGAGGCCGCCGTCACCGCCCGCCGCCAGATCACCACCGAGCTACGAGCGGGAGACACCCAATGAGCACTCCGCCCCCGAGCCTGGACGAGCTCCGCACCAAGGCCCTGGCCGCCTCCGCACCCCGGACCGTCCGAACCGACGTCGCGATCAACTGCGAACGACTGGTCCGGATCTTCAGCACCGACGGCATCGAGGTCCAAGCCCTCCAAGGCCTCGACCTCACCGTCGACCAGGGCGACCTCGTAGCCCTCGTCGGCGCGTCCGGCAGCGGCAAATCCACCCTGCTGAACGTGCTCGCCGGACTCGACACCCCCACCGCCGGCAACGCCACCGTCGCCGGCCGCGACCTCCTCACCATGACCCCCAAGGACCGGCTGAGCTACCGCCGCGAGGTGGTCGGCTTCATCTGGCAGCAGACCGCGCGCAACCTGCTGCCGTTCCTCACCGCCGCCCAGAACGTCGCCCTGCCGATGGAGCTCCGCTCCGGCCACCGCGCCGCCAAACGGCAGCGCGGCCGCGTCACCGAACTCCTGGAGGCCCTGGACATCGCCGAGCTGGGCCACCGCCGCCCCGCCGAACTCTCCGGCGGCCAGCAGCAGCGCGTCGCCATCGCCGTCGCACTCGCCAACGACCCCGCCGTGTTGCTCGCCGACGAACCCACCGGCGAACTCGACTCCGAGACCGCCGTCGGCATCTTCGAAGCGTTCCGCACCGTCAACCGCGAACTCGGCACCACCGTCGTCGTCGTCACCCACGACCCGATGGTCGCCGGCGAAGTCCGCCGCACGGTCGCCATCCGCGACGGCCGCACCAGCAGCGAAGTCCTCCGCCGCACCATCACCGACGAACACGGCCAAGAGACCGTCAGCGAACGCGAATACGTCATGCTCGACCGCACCGGCCGCATCCAGCTCCCCGCCAAGTTCCTCGCCGCCCTCGGCATGGAACACCGGGTCGCCGCCGACCTCGCCGCGGACCACATCGCCCTCCACCCGGACGACACCGACCAGGACTAACCGCTGGGCGGCGCAGCGCAGTTGGGGTGTGGCCGAGGTGGTGGCGGGCGGTGCGGGCGGTGGGCTTCGCCGGGCCGTGGTCGCGGCTTCCGGATCCGCCCGAGCGCCCGACCGGATCTGCGGATGCGTCAGTAGGAGCGGGGCAGGCCCAGGGTGTGCTGGGCGACGTAGTTGAGGATCATTTCGCGGCTGACGGGGGCGACCCGGCCGACCCGGGTGGCGGTGATCAGGGCGGCGAGGCCGTACTCCTGGGTGAGGCCGTTGCCGCCGAGGGTCTGGACGGCCTGGTCGACGGCTCGGCAGGAGGCTTCGCCGGCCGCGTACTTGGCCATGTTGGCGGCCTCGCCGGCGGCCAGGTCGTCGCCCGCGTCGTAGAGGTGGGCGGCCTTCTGGGTCATCAGGCGGGCGAGTTCGACCTCGATGGCGCACTGGGCGAGCGGGTGCGCGATGCCCTGGTGGGCGCCGATCGGCTTGTCCCAGACGGTGCGGGTGCGGGCGTAGCCGACGGCGGTGTCGAGGGCGTACCGGGCGATGCCGAGGGTGAAGGCGGCGGTCATGATCCGCTCGGGGTTGAGTCCGGCGAACAGTTGCAGCAGCCCGGCGTCCTCGTCGCCGACCAGGGCGTCGGCGGGCAGCCGGACGTCGTCCAGGAAGACCTGGAACTGCCGTTCGGGGGCGGTGAGTTCCATCGGTATGGGGCGGTACTCGAAGCCGGGGGTGTCGCGCGGGACGACGAACAGGGCGGGCTTGAGCTTGCCGGTGCGAGCGTCCTCGGTGCGGCCGACGAACAGGACGGCGTCGGCCTGGTCGATGCCGGAGATGAACACCTTGCGGCCGCTGAGCAGCCAGTCCTCGCCGTCGCGGCGGGCGACGGTGCCGATCCGGTGCGAGTTGGAGCCGGCGTCGGGTTCGGTGATGCCGAACGCCATCACCTTGCTGCCGTCGGCGAGGCCGGGCAGCCAGCGCTGCTTCTGCTCCTCGGTGCCGAACCGGGCGATCACGGTGCCGCAGATCGCGGGCGAGACGATCAGCATCAGCAGTGGGCAGCCGGCCGCGCCCAACTCCTCCAGCACGATGGCGAGTTCGCTGATTCCGGCGCCTCCGCCGCCGTATTCGGCGGGCAGGTTGACGCCGAGGTAGCCCAACTTGGCGGCCTCCGACCAGAGTTCCTCGACGGGCTGGTTGGCGCGGGCCTTGCGCTGGAAGTAGTCGCGCCCGTAGCGGCGGCCGAGCGCGGCGACGGCTTCGCGCAGAGCGCGGCGGTCCTCGGACTCGATCAGCGGGGAGGCGGGTAGCGAGGTGGTGCGCGGTGCAGACATCACGGGGTCCTTCCGGGCGGGGTCGCCGGGCGGCGCGGATCGCACAACCGGCTTTCTGTTAAGGGGAGTTGGTTCAGGATTCGGCGCGGACCACGGCGAGGACGGCGCCGGTCTCGACCTGTTGGCCGACGGTGACGGGGAGTTCGGCGAGCATGCCGTCGGCCGGGGCGGCGACCTGGTGTTCCATCTTCATCGCCTCCAGCCAGAGCAGCGGCTGGCCGGCGGTGACGGGCCGGCCCGCCTCGGCGGCGATCCGGACGACCGTGCCGGGCATCGGGGCGAGCAGTGTTCCGGGGGCCAACTGGGCTGCGGGGTCCGGGAATCGGTCGAGGACGGTCAGGGTGTGGTGTTCGGTCGGGCCGTCCACGAAGACCTGGTCGCCGTGTCGGGCGATCCGGTAGCGGCGGCGCAGCGGGCCGACCGCGAGGTCGACGGATTCGGCGGTGCTGCCGAGGAGTTGGACGTCGGGGTGGTCCTCGGCGAGCAAGCCGTCGCGGGTGAGGCGGTAGCGGACGTCGAGTTCGGTGCCGTCGCCGGTGCGGTAGCGCTTGAGTTGCGGCTGGGAGGGGAGGTTGCGCCAGCCGGACGGTCCGGTGCCGGGGTGGCGGGCGGCGTCGGCGAGGGCTGCGGCGAGGGCGGCCAGTGGCGCGGATTTGCCGTCCTGGCCGAGGAGTTGGTCGGCGTGCTCGGCGAGGAAGGCGGTGTGTACGGCGCCGTCCAGGAAGGCCGGGTGGCGCAGTGCGCGGACCAGCAGGTCGCGGTTGGTGGCCGGGCCGTGCAGGCGGGTGCGGGCGAGGGCGTCGGCGAGACGGCGGGCGGCGGCGCGGCGGGTGGGGGCCCAGGCGATCACCTTGGCGAGCATGGCGTCGTAGTGGACGGTGATCCGGTCGCCGCCGGTGCTCGTGCCGGCCGCGCTGCCGGTGCCGGTGCGTTCGCCTATTCCGGCGTCCAGGCGCAGGCCGGCGGGGGCCGGGAGGGTGTCGAACTCGACGTCCACGCCCGGGACTTCGAGCAGGTGCACGGTGCCGGTGGCGGGCTGCCAGTCGCGGGTGGGGTCCTCGGCGTACAGCCGGGCCTCGATCGCGCAGCCCTGGGTGGGCGGCGGGGCGGCGGGGAGCTTCTCGCCTTCGGCGACGGCGAGTTGGAGGGCGACCAGGTCGAGTCCGGTGACGGCTTCGGTGACGGGGTGCTCGACCTGGAGGCGGGTGTTCATCTCCAGGAAGGCGAGTCGTCCGTCGGGGGCGAGCAGGAACTCGGCGGTGCCGGCGCCGCGGTAGCCGATGGCGCGGGCGGCGGCGGTGGCGGCGGTGTGCAGGCGGGTGCGGAGTTCGGGGTCGAGGCCGGGGGCGGGGGCTTCCTCGATCACTTTCTGGTGCCGGCGCTGCAACGAGCAGTCGCGGTCGCCGACGGCCCAGACGGTGCCGTGCGCGTCGGCCAGCAGTTGGACCTCCAGGTGCCGGCCGGTGGGCAGGTAGGGCTCGCAGAACACCTCGTCGTCGCCGAACGCGGCCGCCGCCTCGGCCCGGGCGGCGGCCAGCGCGGCGGGCAGTTCGGCAAGGGTGCGCACCACCCGCATGCCGCGTCCGCCGCCGCCGGCCGCGGCCTTGACCAGCAGCGGCAGGTCGGCCTCGGCGGGCTCGGGCCCGACGCTCAGCACGGGGACGCCGGCGGCGGCCATCAGCCGTTTGGCGGCGGTCTTGGAGCCCATGGCGGCGATCGCGGAGGGCGGCGGGCCGACCCAGACCAGTCCGGCGTCCTGGACGGCCCGGGCGAAGCCCGCGTTCTCGGAGAGGAAGCCGTAGCCGGGGTGGACGGCGTCGGCGCCCGCGTCCAGTGCGGCGCGGATCAGCAGGTCGGCGCGCAGGTAGGTGTCGGCGGGCGCGGCGCCGGGCAGCCGGACGGCGGTGTCGGCCTCCCGGACGTGCCGGGCGTCGGTGTCCGGGTCGGCGTACACGGCGACGGTGGCGATGCCGAGGGTGCGGCAGGTGCGGAAGATCCGGCGCGCGATCTCACCGCGGTTGGCCACCAGCACAGAGCTGATCATCCGTCAGTTCGCTTTCTCGGTAGGGAAGTTGACCTTACTGATGGCGCTACATCCGGAACACGCCGTAGCCGCGGGCGCCTTCGACCGGTCCGCTGTGGATCGCGGAGAGGCAGAGGCCGAGCACCGTCCGGGTGTCGCGCGGGTCGATCACCCCGTCGTCGTAGAGCCGGCCGGACAGGAAGGCGGGCAGCGACTCGGCCTCGATCTGCTGCTCGACCATGGCACGGATGGTGGCGTCGGCGTCCTCGTCGTAGGGCTGGCCCTTGGCGGCGGCGGACTGGCGGGCCACGATCGAGAGCACACCGGCGAGTTGCTGCGGTCCCATCACGGCGGACTTGGCGCTGGGCCAGGCGAACAGGAAGCGCGGGTCGTAGGCGCGGCCGCACATGCCGTAGTGCCCGGCGCCGTAGGAGGCGCCCATCAGGACCGAGATGTGCGGGACGGTGCTGTTCGACACCGCGTTGATCATCATCGCGCCGTGTTTGATGATGCCGCCCTGCTCGTAGTCGCGGCCGACCATGTAGCCGGTGGTGTTGTGCAGGAACAGCAGTGGCCGGTCGCGCTGGTTGGCGAGCTGGATGAACTGGGCCGCCTTCTGCGACTCCTGGCTGAACAGCACGCCCTGCGCGTTCGCCAGGATGCCGACCGGGTACCCGTGGACGGTGGCCCAGCCGGTGGCCAGGCTGCTGCCGTAGAGCGGCTTGAACTCGTCGAAGTCGGAGCCGTCGGCGATCCGGGCGATCACCTCGCGCGGGTCGAACGGCGCCTTCAGGTCGCCGGGGACGATGCCCAGCAGCTCGTCCTCGTCGTACTTCGGCGGCTCGTACCAACTTGTCGGCTGTGGGCCGGACTTGCGCCAGTGCAGCCGGTACACCACCCGGCGGGCGAGGCGCAGCGCGTCGGGTTCGTCGAGGGCGAGGTGGTCGGCCAGGCCGGAGGTGCGGGCGTGCATCTCGGCGCCGCCGAGGGATTCGTCGTCGGACTCCTCGCCGGTGGCCATCTTGACCAGTGGCGGTCCGCCGAGGAACACCTTGGCCCGCTCCTTGACCATGATGACGTGGTCGGACATGCCGGGCACGTACGCGCCGCCGGCCGTGGAGTTGCCGAACACCACGGCCACGGTGGGGATTCCGGCCGCGGAGAGCCGGGTGAGGTCGCGGAAGAGTGCGCCGCCCGGGATGAAGATCTCCTTCTGGCTGGGCAGGTCCGCGCCGCCGGACTCCACCAGGTTGACCAGCGGCAGCCGGTTGCGCAGCGCGATCTCGTTGGCCCGCAAGGCCTTGCGCAGTGTCCACGGGTTGGACGAACCGCCGCGCACGGTGGGGTCGTTGGCGGTGATCACGCACTCGGTGCCCTCGATCACGCCGATCCCGGTGACCAGCGACGCGCCGACCGGGTAGTCGCTGCCCCAGGCGGCCAGCGGCGACAGTTCGAGGAACGGCGAGTCCGGGTCGATCAGCAGCTCGATCCGCTCGCGGGCCAGCAGTTTGCCCCGACTGCGGTGCCGCTCCACGTACTTGGGCCCGCCGCCGGCCAGCGCCTTGGCGTGCTCGGCGTCCAGCGCGGTGAGCTTCTCCAGCATGGCGGCGCGGTTGGCGGTGTACGCGGGCCCGCTGGTGTCCAGCCGGGTGGGCAGTACGGTCACAGCAGTGCCTCCGGGATGTCGAGGTGCCGGGAGCGCAGCCACTCCCCCAGTGCTTTGGCCTGCGGGTCGAACCGGGCCTGGGCGGCGACGCCCTCGCCGAGCAGGCCGCGGATGGTGAAGTTGACGGCGCGGAGGTTCGGCAGCAGGTGCCGCTCGATGGTCAACTGTGCGGTCTCCGGCAGGAGTTCGCGGAGCCTGTCGATGGTCAGGGTGTGTGCGAGCCAGCGCCAGCCGGCCTCGCTGCGGGCCCACACGCCGAGGTTGGCGTCGCCGCCCTTGTCGCCGCTGCGAGCGCCCACGATCAGGCCGAGCGGGGCCCGGCGGGTCGGGCCCTGCTCGGGCTCCGGCGGCAACTTCGGTTCATCGGGAGCGAGTTGTCCCGATCCCACCCGCCCGGGCTGGACGGCGACGGTAGCGCCGCCGGGCAGGTGAGCCAGGTGATCGACCTCCTTCGCGTCCAACTCCCCTGCCTCGAAGACGCCGTAGGGCGCGGCCGGGGCGGGCGGGGCGGTCAGGTGGAAGCCCGGGTAGCCGGCCAGGCCGAGTTCGACGGCGGCGGCGGTCAGGGCGCGGCCGACCTTCGTCTCCTGCGGGTCGCGGGCGGTGAGCCGGAGCAGCGCGCTGGCCCGCTCCTCGGTGTCGGCGTCCGGGTGGTCGGTGCGGGCCAGCGTCCAGCGCAGTTCGGCCGGCGGGTCGGTCAGGGCCCGGGTCAACTGCCGCTGCACGAAGGCCGATTTGGCCTCGATGTCGAGCCCGGTGAGGACGAACTCCAGCTCGTTGCGATAGCCGCCGATCCGGTTCAGCCCGACCTTGAGGGTGGCCGGCGGGGCCTCGCCGCGCACCCCGTCGATCCGCACCCGGTCCGGCCCGTCCTGGGTGAGCGTCACGGTGTCCAGGCGGGCGGTGACGTCCGGGCCGAGGTAGCGCGGTCCGCCTGTCTCGTACAGGAGTTGGGCGGTGACGGTGCCGATGTTCACCACGCCGCCGGTGCCCGGGTGCTTGGTGATGACGCTGCTGCCGTCGACGTGCAGTTCGGCGAGCGGGAAGCCGGGGTGGTCGAGGCCCCCGTCGTCCCCGTGTTCGGCGAAGAACGCGTAGTTCCCGCCGGTGGCCTGCGCCCCGCACTCCAGTACGTGCCCGGCCACCACCGCACCTGCCAGCGCGTCCAGGTCTCCGGGCGTCCACCCGTAGTGCGCGATCCCCGGCCCGACCACCAGCGCGGCATCGGTCACCCGTCCCGTCACCACCACGTCCGCGCCGCCGCGCAGGCACTCGGCGATGCCGAACGCCCCCAGGTACGCGTTGGCGGCGAGCAGCGGGCGCCGCGGGTCCTCGCCCGTCCAGCCGAACTCAGGGGCTCGGGGCAGTAGTTCGTCGCCCGTCAGGTAGCCGATCCGGGCCTGCACGCCCTGCCGGTCGGCGAGTTCCCCGAGCGCTTCGGCCAGCCGCGCCGGATTGAGGCCGCCCGCGTTGACGACGATCCGCACCCCGCGGTCGATCGCCTCCGCGAGGCACTCCTCGGCCTGCCGCAGGAACGTCCGCGCATACCCCCGCTGCGGGTCGCGCAGCCGGTCGCGGGCCAGGATCAGCATCGTCAACTCGGCCAGGTAGTCGCCCGTCAGCACGTCCAGCGGGCCGCCGGTCAGCATCTCCCGGAACGCGGCGAACCTGTCCCCGTAGAACCCCGAAGCATTGCCGATCCGCAGCACGAAGCCTCCCAACTCCCGGCCGTCCGACCACCGTTCGCGTTCCGGTCGCGACCGAGCGTGGCACTGGCCCGCCGACAAATCAAGCACGCGTGCTTGTTTTTCTGCCAGTAGTGGCCCGCCCGCCCGCCTGTCAACCAAAACTGACGTTTCGTCGGTTTTGCGAAGGAAATCCACCGGCGAGGAGACGGCCTCGGGCATGCTGAGCCTGCTGTGATCGACCACCTTCCGGAGGAGCGAGCATGTCGACCATCCCTGCTGATCTGCGGTTTGCCGAGTCCCACGAGTGGGCGCGCCTGGAGGCCGACGGCACCGTGCTGATCGGAATCAGCGACCACGCCCAGAAGGCGCTCGGCGACGTGGTGTTCGTGGAACTGCCGGAGGTGGGGAGGGCCCTCAAGGCCGGCAACCCGGCCGGAGTGGTCGAGTCGGTCAAGGCCGCATCGGACATCTACGCGCCGATCGGCGGCAAGGTGCTCGCCGTCAACGAGGAGTTGAACGAGAGCCCGGAACTCCTCAACGACGAGCCCTACGACGCCTGGATCTTCAAGCTCCAGCCGACCGACAAGTCCGACCTCAAGAACCTGCTGGACGCGGCCGGCTACAAGAAGGTCATCGGCGAATAGCCGTCCGGCCGGACCCGACGGTCCCGGCTGCGGCCCGCACACGGCCGGGGCCCGCGCACAGCTGTCCGGAACTGAGCTCCGCCCCCGGACGTCTTCTCCCGACAACGGCGACCGGTGATCATGAATGCCACCGGCGCCCCCATCGGAGGAGCATCGTGGCTGACGGCAGGTCGGAAACCGGTTCACCCGCGCGGAGACGGTGGTGGCGTCCGACGCTGACCACCCTGTGCGGCCTGCTGCTGCTCGGACCGGCCGCCCTCGCGGCGGTCCGGGTCCTGGGCCTGGACGACGGGACCGTCCTCGCCCTGCCGATGGCCGGGCTGCAGTACGCCGCTCTGCTCACGCTGCTGCTGACGGCGGCGCTGGCCGTGCTGCGCCGCCGCTGGCTCGCGGGCCTGGCGGCCGTCCTGGTCGGGCTGCAACTGTGGTGGCTGGTACCGCGGTTCGTCCCGGACGGGACGGAGGTGCCGGCCGGTGCGCCGCGACTGCGGGTGGCCACCAGCAACGCCTACATGGGCAACATCTCACCGACGGCGCTGGTCGACCTGGTCCGGTCGCAACGCCTGGACGCGCTGGCGGTCGAGGAGTTGAGCGGTTCGGCGGCGGACGCGCTGGACGCGGCGGGCATCCGCGAGCTGCTTCCGCACCGCGAGCTGCCGGACGGCACCGACACCGCGATCTACACCCGCCTGCCCGTGACGGCGGCCGCCGACCCGGCCTGGCCGACCACCAACGTGACGATCACCGTGGACGGCCGGCCGGTCCAACTCGTGGCGGTGCACACGTACTACCCCCTGGGCGACGCCCGCAAGTGGGCGGCCGGAATGCACGCGCTGCGGGACGCCGTGCCGGGCCGCAACCACAACGCGGTACTGCTGGGCGACTTCAACGCGACCCTCGACCACGCGCCGATGCGGAGCCTGCTGGCCACCGGACTGGCGGACACGCACGACGAGTTGGGGGCCGGGCTGTTCCCGACCTGGCCGGAGCACAATCTCGACCTCCCGTACCTGCCGCCGATGCTCCAGATCGACCACGTCCTGCACGGCCCGGCGCTGCTCCCGGTGTCGATCGAGGAACACACCCTGGCCCGGACGGACCACCGCGCGGTGGTGGCCGAACTCGCCGTACGCGACAGCTGAGCTCCGGAACGACGGATAGCGTGCGGGGGGAAAATGATCAAGCGATTCCGCCGGGCCGCACCACCGGCCGGCGGGCGAGGGAGGGCAACGTGAGCGCGGGTACCGGTCGGAGGCTTGTGCTGGTTCGGCATGCGCAGGCGGAGCGGGAGACGGCGGTCGATCAGGAGCGGCGTCTCGACGGGCCGGGGCGGGCGGAGGCGTTCGCGGCCGGCCGGTGGCTCGCGGGTCGCGGCGTCGCGCCGGATCTCGCGCGGGTGTCCGGCGCCCGGCGGACCAGGGAGACCTGGGAGTGCGTGGCCGCGGCGCTGTCGCGGCTGCCCGAGACGGTCCACGAGCAGGGGCTTTACGACCTCAGCGTGGAGATCCACCGGCGGGCGAACGGTCTCGGCGAGCTGGTGACGCTGCTGCAGGGGACGTCCGACGACGTGGGCGAGCTGGTCGTGGTCGGGCACAACCCGAGCCTGCCCGAGCTGATCGGGCTTCTCGTCGGAACGGTTCTCGCCGGAACGGCTGGCGGCGCACTCGCGCAGCTGGTGGAGGACTCCGGGTTCCCGACCGCCTCGGTGGCTGTCCTGGAGTTCGACGGTTCCTGGCAGGACCTCGGTCCCGGCACCGCACGGGTCACCGGCTTCTGGATGCCGTAACAGGACGACGCCCGGTCCGGCTGGGGAGCTGGACCGGGCGCCTGCTGACGAGCGGACCGTCAGTCGAGGCAGAACTCGTTGCCCTCGACGTCCTGCATGTTCTGGCAGGACTCGTTGACCCCGTCGGCGATCAGGAGCTGCCCGCGGGTCGCACCGAGGGCTTCGAGGCGGGCGCATTCGGCTTCGAGAGCGGCGAGGCGCTCCGCGCCGACCAGGCCGGTGCCGATCCGGACGTCGAGGTGGACGCGGTTCTTGACGACCTTGCCCTCGGGGACGCGCTGGAAGTACATCCGCGGGCCGACACCCTCCGGGTCGCTGGCCACGAACCAGGATCCGCGCGTCTCGGCCGGCTGCGCCTCCTGGTACGCGTCCCAGCTGTCGAAGCCCTCCGGCACGGCCGGGGGAACGTAACCGAGCGCCTCGCACCAGAAGCGGCCGACGCGCTCCGGCTCGGCGCAGTCGAAGGTGACCTGGAACTTCTTGACCGTTGGCATCGCGCCACCGTAGCAGCAGCCGATCTTGCCCTCGACCGAATTAAGCGGCGGCGCCGGACAGTTGACGCCGGCGGGCGCCAGCCGCGGGTGGCCTCGAAGGTCCACACCTCGTCGCCGGCGGTCGGCGCGCTGCCCGCCCGGTAGCCGCCGTGCACGGTGATCCCGGTGAAGCCGGCCCGCTGCAGCATCGTGCGGAACTCCTCCAGGCCGAACCAGAGACGGAGCGGCGACATGTCGGTGCGTCGTGTGATGCTCCGGCATATGGGAACGCTGATCGGCTACTTCGCCGCCACTGACGATGACGACGCCCTGGGGGCGATCGTCCGGGACGACGACGAGCCCTTCGGGGCGGGGTACGACGAGGTGGTGGTGAAGGGCATCGATCCGGTCGTGATGCTCGAGCCCGCCGAGGAGTTGGTGACGGGCCGCTCGCCCGCCGAACTCTGGGCGGACCCGCGGCGCGCGGCGCTGGTCGGCATGATCGAGGACGGCGAGGTGGTGGTGCTGACACTGTCGGACGCGTTCCGGGACGCGCTGGCGCGGCACGAGGACGCCGCGCTGCGCGAGGTCGCCGAGCGGTGGGCGGTGGCCGAGGGCGTCCACTACGAGCCGGCCGACCTCGCTGACTTTCTGCGGGAGTTGGCCGGGCTCGCGTCGCGGGCGGTGGCCGGCGGTGCGCGGCTGTACTGCTGGGCCTGCCCCTGAGGGCGGACGGTAGGGTCGGGCGGCATGGCGGTCGATGCGGTGTTGCGTGGTGCGGTGGCCCTGCCGGGCGGGCGGGAGTTGGTGCTCGGGTTCGGGTGGGAGGGGCGCCCGGGTGCGCGCCGCGCGGCGCTGCGGGACGGGGCGCGGCTGGCGGTGTTCGAGCTGGACGCGGTGTTCGGCGGGCGGCCGGAGCCGTCCGCCGCCTTTCCGCTGCCGTGGCCGGGCTGGTCGGGCGGGGTGCATTCGGTGAGCCCGGACGGCGCGTTCGCCGCGTTCTCGGGGCAGCGCGCCGTCCGGGCCGTGAACCGTGACGGCTCGACCCGGTGGGAGTACCGGCATGCCTGCTGGGGGCCGGAGGTGGGGCATCCGCACAGCGGGGACGAGCAGCAGGTGTGCGAGGGTTCCGAGCACGGTTCCTGCCGGGTCTCGGACGACGGCCTGCTGGTGTGGGCGCACGTTCCGGTGTCGGGCCCGGGCGAGGACGACTACGCGGAGGCGTGGGTGGTGCTGGACGCCGAGGACGGCCGGGAGCTGGCCCGCCTGCCGCTGGAGTCCGTCGCGGAGGGCTCGCACCAGCAGTCGCACCCGGACACCGGCCACGTGGGCCTGTGCGTCGGCATGGGGCAGGACGGCATCGGCCTGTACTGGGCGCGCTGGGACGGCGAACGGCTGCGCGACGTCCGCGTGGAGGAGGTCGGCGAGCGCATCCTGACCGACGTCCACCCCGAGCGTCCCGCCTACCTGACCGTGCAGCACGACGGCTGGGACGTCCAGCTGCACGACCTGGACGGCACACTGCTCGCCGAGGGCACACCCCCGCCGTCCACCGACCCGGACAGCCCGGCCGGCTGGGACTGGCAGTGCGGCTTCGTCGACCCGCGCACCGTCCTCGCCTCCACCCTGGACTACGACGACGACGGCGCCCACTGGCTGCTTGACGCCACCACCCTCACCCTCCGCAACCGACTCAGCTACCCGCCCGGCCACACCCCGGGCTACGCCCGCCCCCTCGGCGACGGCACCTGGCTGACCTTCGAACCACGCTCCGGCCTCGTCCACCGCTGGTCGCTCGCGCCCACCGGCTGATCCACGAGCCGCGCCGGGACCGGTCAGAGGAGCCAGAGGCCGAAGCCGGTGACCAGGATGCCGGTGGCGATCAGGAGCGGGCCGAGGAGGTGGTCGCGCGGGCGGTCGGTGCCGGGGCGGATCCGGATGGTGGAGGCCAGGCCGATGCCGAAGAGCAGGACGCCGAGCGGGGTCAGGACCACCCAGAGCAGGGGCGCGACAGCGTAACCGGAGATCATCGGGCCGTCTGCTGGGTGGCGGCCGGTCGGGGGCGCCCGCCGGGCGCAGATGGGGCGTGGGGTGCGGCCATGGTGGGTCCTCCTGCGGTGTTCCGCACGACGCTACCTCCGTCCGTAACAAGACTCCGCCACGGATTGGCAAAGCCTTCACCGCGACCGTCGGGCGGTCGGGCGGGTTCCGGTTTTTGACGGTGCGTCAGCTCGTGCACGCGGTCCAACCGGCGGCGACGGGCGTCGTTCGATTCCCAGCGAACGCCCAGGAAACTCCCGGCCCGCTCGTAGGGGGGTTCCGCGAGGGTTGCGCGGGTGGTGAGGAGAACGCGACGAGTGCGCGGCGGCTCTGCGGAGGTCGTGCGCAAAAAGCCCCCGGGCCCGGTCCGGCACCACTTTGCCGAAACCGGGGCCGGGGGCCCGGGGGAAATCGAGGATCAGCCGACCGGGACGGTGGTCGGCGTCGCGTTGACGGCGACGGCCTCCTGCTTCGCGGCGCGGGCCGCGGCCCGGCGGGCGACGAAACGGTTCACCAGGGCGACTGCCACCCAGGCGTAGGCCCAGCCGACCAGCACGTCGATGATGAAGTGCTCGCCGCCGTAGACCAGCGTGAAGCCCATGGCCAGGGGGTACGCGGCGAGCAGCACCCGCAGGGTGCGGCCGGCCCGGGGCCAGAACACCAGGGCGATCATCATCGGGTACGCGGAGTGCAGCGAGGGCATCGCGGCGACGTCGTTGGCGAAGCGGCTGCCGTTCTCGAAGATGGTGCCGGCCCGGTGCAGGCCGCTGTTCTCCAGGACGGCGTTGACTATCCGGTCGACGGCCGGCATGTGGTTCTCGATCCCGGCCAGCCACGGCGGCACTGCCGGGTACAGCACGTAGGTGAGGAAGCCGGCGAAGGTGATGGACAGGTAGCAGGCGAGGAAGTGCCGGAACCGGGCGTGGTCGCGCTTCCAGAGGACGGCGAGTATCACGAACACCGCGAAGAAGTGCGACATGTACACGCCGACTATCGCATAGTCGTACCACTGCGGCCGGCCTGGGTGGTAGAGCAGGTGCTGAAGGCGCACCGTCCACGTCTCGCCGAAGCCGAGGACCTTGTCGAAGGCGAGCTGGGGAGCGTAGTGCGGCTGCCAGGGCGTGTGCGCGCCGTAGCCCCTGAGCAGCGAGTACGCCCAGACCACGGCCATCACCGGCACCCAGTCGCGCAGCACGTACAGCCAGCCCTTGCGGCCGCCGCTGTGCACGGACGCGGCGACCAGCGCGCCGATCAGCCAGAGGAAGACCACGTCGTTGGCGTACGGCAGTCCGTAGACCGCGAGGTACCACCAGAAGGTGAGGGCGAACAGGGGCCAGGCAACGTGCCGGGGGCGGAGTCTGGTCACCAGATTGACCATCAGCGAGCGTGACCGGGCTGCCAAGTGGGACGAGTCGATCATGCGTCACGAAGCTAGCAAGACCGTCTTTGAGAAACCTCGAGCCGCGCGACCGGGCTCCCAGTGAATTCCCAGACGGCACACGGACGGGCCACGAGGGTGAGCCGCCTCCCCCGACGCCCCGCCGGCCCGCCCCGACGCCCCTCCGGCCCACCCCGGGGCCCGGCCGGCCCGGCGCTGCCGGGTGGCCAGGCGGGGAGGGAAAGCGCCCGGTCTCAGCCGAGCCGGACGGACTCACCGACGGCGATGCGGGTGTAGCGGGCGTCCGCCTCGCCGTCGAGCCAGCCGTCGAAGTTCTCCCTGCCGGCCTCGCTGTGGTAGGCGTCGTGGATCGGGACGACCTGCCCTGGGCGGACGGCGCGCACCATCTCGATCGCCCCGCGCATCGTCAGCCACGGCCCGGTGGTGGGCAGCAGCAGGGCGTGCACCTCCTGGTCGGGGACGTGCAGCGAGTCGCCCGGGTGGTAGACGCCCTCGACCAGGTAGCCGAGGTTCGGGCAGTCCGGGTAATTGTCGATCACCTGGGCGTGCCGCCCGCCGACGGCGCGCACCGCGAAGCCGCCGGCCTCGAAGCGCTCCCCCACCGCCAACGCCCGGACGCCGTCGCCCAGTTCGGCCGCGACGTCCTCGGGGGCGAACACCTCGAGTGCCGGGTCGGCCTTGCGGGCCGCCGCCAGCAGCTCGCGGTCCACGTGGTCGTGGTGACCGTGGGTGATCAGCACGGCGCGGACTCCCGCGAAGGCTTCCGGCGCCGTCCAGCACCCCGGGTCGATCAATACGGACTTCTTCTCGTCGTCCTCGATCCGGACGCACGCGTGGGCATACTTCGTCAGCAGCATCGGGTCAACGTACCGGCCCCCTCCGGAGAGCCGCCTCCCTTTTTCCCCAAGCCCCCTGACGCCTCGTCAGCGCCGGGGGGCTCCGGGAATCGTCAGCGCGTCGCGGCCGCGCGCAGGCGCTTCTTGTCCGGCTTGCCGACGGGCGTCAGCGGGATCTCGTCGACCAGGTGGAGCACCTCGGGGGCGTAGATCCGCCCCTTGCGGGCGGTGACGAAGGCGCGGAGTTCGTCCAGGTGCGGCTGCCGGCCGGGGGCGGGGACGACGGCGACGTGGACGTGCTCGGTCTCCTGCTCGTCGCGGACGCCGAAGACCGCGCAGCGGGCGACCGCCGGGTGGGTGAGCAGGAGGTCCTCGACCTCGGAGGGGTAGACGTGCCCGCCGACCACGATGATCAGGTCCTTGACCCGGTCGGAGAGGTGGAGGAAGCCGTCCTCGTCGAGGTAGCCGACGTCGCCGGTGTTCAGCCAGCCGTCCCGGAGCACCTCGGCGGTGAGGTCGGGCCGCTTCCAGTACCCGGCCATCAGGGTGTCGGAGTGCACGTGGATCTCGCCCTGCTCGCCGGCCGGCAGGTCGGCGCCGTCGAGTCCGCGGATCGCCACCTCGACGCCCGGCAGGGGGCGGCCGACCGGGACGGGTTCGCCGTTGGTGATCCGGTCGTGGTCCTCGGGGGCGAGCACGGTGATCAGCTGGGCCTCCGACATCCCGTAGCCGCCGACCAGGACCGGCCCGAAGACCTTGAGCGCCTCGCGGAGCCGGGTCGGCGAGGCCGCGCTGCCGCCGTAGATGATCTGCCGGAGGCTGGACAGGTCGGTGCGGCCGATCGCCGGGTGGTCGAGCAGCTGGTGGAGCAGCGCGGGCAGCACCCAGAACTCGGTGATGCGTTCGCGTTCGACGGCCCGCAGGACGGCGCCGGGGTCGAAGGAGCGCAGCAGGACCACGGTGCCGCCGCGGTACAGGGTCATGTCGGCGAGGACGCCGGAGAGGTGGGCGAGCGGGGTGGCGGCGAGCAGGCGGGGCGCGCCTTCGGCGGGGTCGCTGCCGACCGGGGCGTCGAAGATGCTGCGGTAGGGCCCGTGCAGGCTGAGGATGCCCTTCGGGATGCCGGTGGTGCCGCCGGTGTGGCGGATGTTGAGGTCGTCCTCGGGGCCGATCCGGACGTCCGGCGGTTCGGCGGGGCGGTGGGCGGAGGCGGCGATCACGTCCTCCGCGACGACGCTGCCCGGGCCGAGGGCGAGGATGGTCGGGACGTCGATCAGCGGGATCAACTCGGGTGCGTCGGCGTACCGTTCGGCGTCGATCAGCAGCACGCCGGTGTCCACGCTGGTGGTGATCTCGGCCAGGATCGGGGCGCTCATGCCGTCGTACAGGTTCACCACCCGGGCACCGGCGAGGCCCGCCGCGAACCGGGCGCTCAGCGCCTCGGGGGTGTTGCCGGTCAGCAGGGTGACGGTGGTGCCGCGGGTGACGCCGCGGGCGATCAGTTCGTGGGCGAGGCGGTAGGTGGCGGCGGCGAACTCGCCGGCGATGATCTCGGTGCCGTCGGCGGCGACGACGGCCCGCCGGTGGGGGTCGGTGGCGAGGGACCGGAGGACTGTCGCGGGACCGCTGACGAACTCCGCGTCGGGCATGGCTACTTCTTCGTTGTGGTTGGCAACCATGGCCTCAGGCTAACCCCGCAGGGCCGCCGCACCGGGGAGGGATTGCGGGGAATTGGCGCGAACTGTCCGCCACCGGCGCATTTCTGACGGTGCGTCAGGTCAACGTTCCGGGGCTGACGATGGTGCAGATACCGTCCGTGCCGCACGCGGCGGGATCGGTGCTCGCGGCGCGCGCGGCGAGGCCGCGCAGCGCCTCCCGGGTGGCGGCGAGGTCGGCCATCCGCCGCTCGATGTCGGCGAGGTGCTCGTGGAGGAGATCGGTGACGTGGGCGCACGGCGCGTGGCCGTCGTCGCGCAGCTCGAGCACCGAGCGGATCTCGGCGAGCGTGAGGCCCGCCCGCCGCGCGTCGCGGACGAAGGCGAGCCGGGTCACCGCGGTGTCCGGGTAGTCCCGGTAGCCGCCCGGGGTGCGCGGCGGCGCGGGCAGCAGGCCGCTGTCCTCGTAGAAGCGGATGGTCTTGGTCGTCAGCCCGGCCCGGGCGGCGAGGTCGCCGATGCGCATGCTCTCCACGCTAACGCTTGACCTTCCAGCGCGGTGGAAGGTTTAGCCTCGGACGACGACCCGGAGGAGTGGAGGACTCGCCCATGCGCATCACGGTGCTGACGGTGGCGGACTGCCCGAACGCGCGCCCCGCGCTGGACTTGGTGACCGGCGCGCTGGCCGGACGGGAGGCCGAGGTGAGCCTGGTCGAGGTGGCAGACGAGGCCGAGGCCGCCCGGCTGGGCATGTACGGCTCGCCGACCGTCCTGATCGACGGCGCCGACCCGTTCGCCCCGCCCGGCGCGGAGCCCAGCCTGTCCTGCCGCCTCTACTGGCACGCCGACGGCACGATGTCCGGCCTGCCGGACGCCGCCGCCCTCCGCCGGGCCCTCGCCGGGCAGGCCGCCCCGGCGCAGCACGGCGGGGCCGCGGACTGCTGCTCGACCGACTGACCGGCTCGGGCCTGGCCGGCCGGTCCTGTCGGATGATCCGGCGGCGCGCGCTCGACAAGATCGGCCGGGCAGGCCGCCCCGGC